>NZ_DAIOXM010000011.1:0-144995 GCF_036758025.1 Lacrimispora sp.
TCAATCCGGCAGTATTAAGAAGCATCCGCCACGTGATCGAATGCGGACGCAAGGAAGGCATCATGGTAGGCATGTGCGGGGAAGCGGCAAGCGATCCGCTGCTTATTCCTTTGCTGCTGGCCTTTGGCCTAAATGAATTCAGCATGAGTGCCTCCGCCATTTTAAATGCCAGAAAGCTGATCACCGGCTACAGCACCAGAGAACTTCAGGCAGTGGCTGACAAGGCCATGTCCTTTGCTACAACCAAAGAAGTGGAAGATTATATGAAGGAGTTTATTCACCATTCATAATCCTTCCCCATGTATCATCATTTGATATTGCTGTTTATGGACAAATGTTATGAAGGAAAGGATAGCAAAAAGAGTCATCTTCCTTCAATGAAAAGCGGCGGACTATGGTTTATTAATACCATGAAATCCGGTTTTAGGAAAATATATTTCTATCAAATTGCACTTGTGTTTCTGCAAAATTTAAATCAGTGACCTATTGTAAGAGTTTGAAAGTAGTGATATTATATGGCTAATTTCAGGAGAGCCTGAATGAACCAAAATACAAATCTAAAAAGGAGAAATATCATGTATTTGTTTCCAAATACATGATATTGGGAAAATAATGATTCGTTTTGCCACAATAGGAACAAATTTTATTGTCAGATGGTTTCTTGAAGCCGCAGCCATGAGCAATGAACTCTTATATGCAGCTTCGTATTCAAGAGAAGAGGAGAAAGCAAAAGCATTTGCAGCGGAATATGGTGCAGCCAGATATTGTACCGATTTACAGGAACTTGCGGAGTCAAAGGATGTGGATGCGGTATACATTGCCAGTCCCAACAGCCTGCATTTTGAGCAGTCAATTTTAATGCTTTCTCACGGAAAGCATGTGATGTGTGAAAAAACAATTACATCCAACAGTCAGGAACTCCATAAGCTGATAGAGGCTGCTGACAGAAACCACGTGGTCCTGTTAGAAGCCATGCGTTCCATTTTTGACCCTGGATTTGCTGTGATACAAGAAAATCTGAAACGATTGGGAAAAATTCGCAGAGTCAGCTTCCAGTATTGTCAGTATTCTTCCAGATATGATAAATTTAAAAATGGTATTATTGAGAATGCGTTTGATCCCTCTTTTTCCAATGGGGCTTTGATGGATATTGGGGTGTACTGTATCCATCCCCTGGTTAAGCTTTTTGGCCTGCCGCAGAAAATCATATCTGATGCCATCTTACTGCATAACGGAGTGGATGGAGCAGGAACTATTTTAGCCAGATATGAGGAAATGCAGGCAGAACTCATCTACTCTAAAATATCAGACAGCCATATTCCCAGTCAGATTCAAGGGGAAGAAGGAACCCTTGTTATTGAAGATATACCGAATCCCCGGAACGTAACCTTTTATGGAAGGAATGGAGAATGTGAAGTTCTGGTCTCTCATGAGCCAGAGTTAAATCTGATTTATGAAATTCAGGAATGGATTGAGCAGATTAAGGGCCACCAGGACTGGCATGAACCGATGAAAGCCTCACTCATGGAACTTCAAGTTATGGATGAAGTCAGGAGGCAGCTTTCTATAAATTTTCCGGCGGATGAGGAGGAACAATGGAAGAAATACTAGAAAAAATTGAAGATTTAAAAAAGCAGCAGGAACAATTGGTATTTCAGGATTTTCAAGAAGAGACTGCCTGGGTGATTGGTTCCAGGATTCGGGAACAAGCAGTAGAAAAGAATTATCCGGTTACGATCAGTATAACCTTGGGCCGGAGGCGCTTATTTTATTGTTCTATGCCTGGAACAGCTCCTATTAACGATGACTGGATTAGGAGAAAAGAAAATACAGTATACAAATTCCACAAGAGTTCTTACGAAATGTCTCTGTATATGCAGTTGAAACAAGATGAAATTGGCCGAAGGTACGGGCTTGATTGTGCTGAGTATGCAGCCGCAGGAGGGGCAGTACCTTTGATATTAAAAAATAGTGGAGTGGTAGGGGCTGTTACTGTATCGGGGCTGGCGGAAAATGAGGATCATGATTTGGTTGTGGGAGTAATAAAAGATTACTTATCTGCCAGAGCAGTGTTAAAACCTGATAAATAAAATACTTAACAGAAAGAGTCAAGCTTTTTTCTTATTAATCAGCTGTTTTTCTTTCATTAATGAGCGACAGAGGAGTTCATTTTATATGAATTTAATGAAAAACAATAATGAATATGATATAATAATAAAAAATCAAGTTATTAGATCATAGCTATCACATTGGTTCATAGCTGAATAATAGGAGGAAATACAATGTTTGCAGAAGAACGCCAGAATGACATTGTTTCGTTAGTGAATAAAAATGGATCAGTCCGCGTAAAGGAGTTAAGCGAAAAATATGACGTAACAGAAGACAGCATCCGAAAGGATTTGACCCAGTTGGAGAAGAGAGGGCTGTTAAAGAAAACCTACGGCGGGGCTATGAAAATCAGGATCAATGTCCATGACTTGGATGTAGCTCAGAGGAAAGACAAAAATATTGATATGAAACAGAAAATAGCTAAAAAAGCTATGGAGCTGATCAAAAACGGAGATATGGTTTTTTTGGATATATCAACTGCAAATTTAGAGCTGGCCAAGCTGTTGGCAAAATCTATGATTCCAATCACGGTTGTTACTAATATGATTGATGTGATGCAGGTACTGGCTGAGGCAGTAACAGTAAAAGTGATATTCTTAGGCGGGACCTTTATCCGGGGAAATTATGGGTTTGTAGGCAGTATTACCATTAACCAGATCGTTAATTACCGGTTTGACATCGCCTTTATAGGGGTAGTGGGTGTGGATCTGATTGATAATAGTGTTGCCACCTATATGGTTGAGGATGGCTTAACCAAAAGTGCAGTCATTGAGGCCAGTAAAAAGGCATATATGATGCTGGAGACCAGAAAGTTTAATATGGATGGAACATACAAATACGCTAAGGTAGACAGTTTTACTGGGGCGGTTATGGATGAAAAGCCTCAGGAAGACATTGAGGAGCAGATGAAAGAATATGACCTGGAGTGGATTTATTGATGATATGATATAATCTTGAAAGGAAAATGTCTTTCAACCTTAATGTATCAGCATATGGATGCAGAATGGATAATCTTAAGTACTGGCTAAGGCCAGACATAGGATTATCCTTTTTTATTCTTGTAACAAAATGGAAATATGGATAAAATGATAACAATAAATAATAAATATATTGACAATGAGAATAAATAATAATATTATAATGGTAATAAACAAGGGTAAATAATAAATAGTAATACATATTAATAAAAAGGAGGAATGTAAATGAACCTGATTATGACTGATAAAATTGTACGGTTAAAAGAAAAAATGCTTTCCGAACCCCGCTATGCATCCATTGAGCAGGCAAAAATTATTACAGATGCCTATAAGGCCAATGAAACAAAACCCAGGATTATTCAGAGGGCTCTGGCTCTAAAGGCTTCATTGAAAAAACTGGAAATCAGTGCGGAACCGGAGGAATTGATTGTAGGGAACCGTACTGCAGGCGTCCGGTATGGAGTGGTATTTCCTGAGAGCGGCAGCACATGGGTGGATAAGGAGTTTGAGACCCTCCCAACACGCCCACAAGATAAGTTTCAGATCAAAGAGGAAGATATTTTCTATTTCCGTAAAGAAATCAAGCCATACTGGCAGGGAAAATCCCTGGAAGATGTACTTCGAAGCCGGTATGGAAAAGAGATTGATGAAATTGCAAAGGTGGTGAAGATCAACCAGAAAGATCACGCTCAAGGACATATTTGTCCTAATTGTGCGGAATGGCTTCACAAAGGACCGGCAGCCATCAGAGCAGAAGCAGAGGCTAAGATGAGGCTGACCTATGGGGAAAAGAAAGACTTTTATGAAAGCGTGTCAATCGTCATGTCAGGCACTCAGGATTTTATGGTCCGGTATGCAAGGCTTTTGACTGAAATGGCAGAACAGGAGTCAGATGAAGACAAGAAAAGCAGTATGATCCATGTTTCAAAAATCTGCCATAAGCTGTCAGAACAGGCTCCGGAGACTTTTCATGAGGCAGTCCAGTCTCTTTGGTTTTTATTCGTCATTCTTCACATGGAATCCAATGCTTCCTCTTTTTCTCCTGGACGTATGGATGATTACTTATGGGAGTATTACGAAAGAGATCTGCAAAAAGGTGTTTTAGACCAGCAGGGTGCATTGGAGATTTTAGAATGCTTATGGTTGAAATTTAACCAGATCATATATTTGAGAAATGCCCACAGCGCCAAGTTTTTCGCAGGATTTCCCATTGGCTTTAATATAGCCATAGGAGGGCAGGATAAAGACGGAAATGATTTTGTCAATGATTTATCATTCCTTCTTTTAAAAGCCCAGGAGCATCTTGGCCTTCCTCAGCCCAACTTATCTGTCCGTCTTCATGAACATACCAGTGATGAACTGTTAAAACAGGCAATCCGTGTTGTGGCAAAGGGAAGCGGTATGCCTCAGTTCTTTAATGACAATGCAGTGGTTCCCTCTATGGAGAAGCTGGGGATTTCCAAAGCAGATGCCAGGGATTATGCTATTGTAGGCTGCGTGGAATTGACTACTCAGGGAAATAACTTAGGCTGGAGCGATGCGGCCATGTTTAACTTTAATAAGGTTCTGGAGCTGACCTTAAACGGGGGAAAATGTCTGATTACCGGTGAGCAGCTGGCGGAAGATTATGGGGATATTACTACATATCAGACCTTTGAAGAGCTGGAAGCTGTTTTCCGGAGATACCTGGAAGAATACATGGATAAGATGATAAGAGCCTGTGAAGAGGTAGAAAAGGCTCATATTGATCTGCTCCCGTCTCCATTCTTATCAGCAGTCATTGATAACTGCATGGTAAAGGGAACAGATGTGACTGCCGGGGGTGCTCACTATAACTTTTCCGGAATTCAGATGATTCAGATAGCTAACCTGGCTGACAGCATGGCAGCAGTGAAAAAGCTGGTGTTTGAGGAAGGAAAGATTGGAAAGCAGGAGCTTTTAGATGCTCTTCGATCTGATTTTAAGGGATACGAGATACAGAGAACCATGCTTTTGAACAAAAGTCCTAAATACGGCAATGATGTGGATTGGGTAGATGAGTTAGGAGCCAAGTGGGCGGAGTATTTCAAAAACCGCCTGTCCCATTATACCAATTACAGGGGCGGAAAATATCACACGGGAATGTACACGGTATCAGCCCATGTTCCTATGGGAGAGAATATAGGAGCTTCCCCCGATGGACGCCGCGCAGGGCAGCCCCTGGCTGATGGCGGTATGTCACCAGTATACGGAAGAGACATTGCAGGACCAACGGCCGTATTGAAATCCGTATCAAAGTTAGATAAGAATTTAACCACCAACGGCGGGCTGTTAAACATGAAGTTTTTGCCGGAATTCTTTAGGACTGATACGGGAATCGACAAATTTGCAAAGTTTTTGAGGGCATTTGTGGACCTGGAAATTCCCCACATCCAGTTCAATGTTGTACGAAAGGAAGACCTGATTGCAGCGAAGAACGATCCGGAGCAATACAGGAGTCTGACAATCCGTGTGGCAGGATACACGGCCTACTTTACAGAGCTGGCAGGTGAACTGCAGAATGAGATTATTGAAAGAACCAGCTATGGGGATATATAAGGAACGGGAGACGGCACATGGATCGTAAAAACATACAGGGAACTATATTTGACATCAGAAGATTTTCTACCCATGACGGCAGTGGAATACGGACTACGGTTTTTTTAAAGGGATGCCCTCTCTCTTGCGTGTGGTGTCATAATCCGGAAGGAATATCGGTAAGGCCAAGGCCCCTCTATTTCCCTAATAAATGTATCCGGTGCGGAATATGTGCCGGTCTGTCTCAAATTGGCGGTGTAGTAATGAAAGAAGATGGGGTGAAGCTTCATCCAGAAAAAGACGAGGACTGGCATCAGATTATCGATGCCTGTCCTTCAGGGGCCTTGGCATGGGACTCCAGGCAGGTGACAGTCCGTGAAGCGGTAGAGGAACTGATGCGGGATGAGCCTTTTTTTAAGCATGGCGGAGGTGTTACATTATCAGGTGGAGAACCTCTTTTACAGGCTGAATTTGCAGCAGCCCTTCTTGAGGAGTTGAAATCACGGGAAATCCATACTGCCATTGAAACTGCCCTTCATGTGAAGCAGGAGATTATAGAAAAAACGCTTCCATTTTTGGATTTGATTTATGCGGATTATAAAATTTCTGATCCGGGAGAACATCAAAGATATACGGGCGTATCCAATGAATTAATAAAAAGTAACATCCGTTTTTTGTTGGAATCTGATAAAAAGGAATCTGTAATCATAAGAACGCCTATGATACCAGGATTGACAGACAGCCCCGGAAATATTGCTTCTATTAGCTGCTACATATCTGGAATCTACCCTCAGGTTTCCTATGAACTTTTAAATTACAACCCTCTGGCAGAATCCAAATACCACTTAATCGACAAAGAATATTATTTTAAAGAAAACCCCAAACGGTATTCTGATGAAGAAATGAAAGTATTTACTGAAATTGCCTTTTTAAATGGAGTGAAAAATATAATCAGGGAATAATGGAAAGGATATGAATTATGAAACTTATTATTGACGATGCGGATATCAAAAAAATCAAGGAACTTTACAGCATATTTGCTATAGACGGGGTGACTACCAATCCGTCTATACTGGCCAAAAATGGAAAACAGCCATTTGAAACCTTACGGGAAATCCGCGAATTTATAGGAGCGGAGGCAGAGCTTCATGTCCAGGTGACGGCTGAGACTGCAGAAGAGATGCTGGAGGATGCTCACAGAATCCAGGAGGAGCTGGGGAAGAATACTTATGTAAAAGTACCCGCTACAACAGAAGGATTAAAGGCAATGAAGGTTTTAAGTGCAGAAGGAGCCAATATTACAGCAACTGCAATTTATACTCAGATGCAGGCTTTTCTGGCAGGTAAGGCTGGAGCCCATTATGCGGCCCCATATGTAAACCGGATTGATAATTTGGGGGCAAACGGTGTGAAAACAGCGAAGAGCATTCATGACATTTTTAAGAAAAACGGCTTAATGACAGAAGTATTGGCCGCAAGTTTCAAAAATTCCCAGCAGGTGCTGGAACTCTGTGAATATGGAATCGGGGCATCCACCATTTCACCTGATGTAATAGAGGGATTGATTAAAAATGATTCCGTTACCATGGCTGTGACCGCTTTCACAAAAGACTTTGAAAACTTGTGCGGGCCCGGAGTGACTATGAAGAATTGCAGATAGGAGGTTCTCATGTTATCTGATAAGGCGAACCGCATTTTAAAAATTCTGGTTTTAAATAATAATGAGCCGATTACAGTAAAAATGCTGGGGATTTGCCTGGATATGTCAGAACGCTCTGTAAGTACGTACTTAAAAGAGGTTAGTGATTTTTGCGAAAAGCATCATATCACTTATGTCAGTAAACGAGGAAGCGGCGTTTACCTGGAACTTTCGGAGGCAGAGTCCTGCGCATTAAGAAATTTTTCGGAACCCTCCTACTATGATGCGGAATACCGGATCAGCTACATCAAACAGATTCTTCTGGAAGGATGGGAGAATTACACTATTTCTCTATTATCGGAGGAACTGTTTACTTCTAAATATATAATAGGAAGCGATCTGGATTTAGCGGAAGCCTGGTTTAAAGAGTATGGTCTGACCTTTATAAGAAAGTCAAAAAGGAAACTTTCTATTGAAGGAAATGAATGGAACCGCCGTCGTGCCATCATAAGCAATGAACGTTCAAAAAAGAATAGGATCAAAGCGGTGAGTCAAACCGAATATGACAAACGATTGGATGGTTTAAGTGCTGCAATGCTGGAAAATTATTGCGGATCAGAGATATGCAAACGTATCTGCCAGGCAATCGGAGGGTTTGAAGATAAGGCGGGGGGCCGCTTTGTAGATTACAGCTTTATAATGTTGGTAGAATATTTGTGTGTCCAATATGAACGAATTCGCACTGGAAAGCATATATCGGATCAGGAATTAGGGGGTTCCTATCCTGGGGAATCTGCCTCCGGCCACATGGGAATACTCATAAGTAATTTGGAATCAGCCTTGGGAGTGACCCTTGGTTCAGGAGAACGTGATTACTTGTATATTCTTCTGGCAGGAGCAGAATTTCAACAGGATGAGGAGGAGAAAAAGCGGGAATTTCTACTGGTTTCCCGTCAAAGTGTACATGAGATAAGCGGGCGCATTTTGATGTATTTATCAGGTGTATCAGGATTAAAACTATACCAGGATGAATGCTTGTGCAGCGGCCTGGAATTTTTTGTTCACCGCTGTATGATACGGACAAAATTCGGATTGGAAATATGCAATCCATTTTTAGAAGAGATCAAGAAAAGTTACAGTGCAATTTTTACAACCTGCTTCAGCCTGGGGAGCTATATCCGGGAAGATGCAGGGAACATGCCGTCAGAACATGAAATCGCATTTTTAACGCTCTTAATCGGCGGATCTATCATACGAATGGATAAAAAGACAAGGGCTGTACTCATTGGGGCAGGAAGTCTTCTTTTAGCAGAAATGACCGCAAAGAAAATTGAGCAGAGGGTGCCCTGGATCAGCGTTATTGCTGTTCTCCCCATGGACTGTGCCTGCCAGGTGAAACAGTTGGACTGCAATCTGGTTATTACTACCATACCTGGTTATGAACTGGAACTGCCTACGGTCTATGCGACACCGGTCATCAGTGACCGGGACGTGCTGAAACTGCAAAAGGCGGTCAACCAGCTTTATGCGGACAGACTGGGGCATACAGATCCCTTTTCTTTAGCAGATTATTTTAAGCCTGAATTCATCCTGTTGGATGTGGAATCTGCCCCTAAGGAGCGGCTGATCCAAATGGGGTGCAGCATTCTGGAACGAGAACATTACGTCACTAGCGAATACTGCAAGGAGGTCCTGCGCCGGGAATCGATCAGTTCAACAGAAATAGGCAATGGAGTCGCCATTCCCCATGGAATAGAAAATACAATCCGTAAGCCGGCGGTTTTTATTATACGCCTCAAGAACAAAATGGATTGGGGAAATGGTCTGGTGGATATTATTTTTATTTTGGCGTTGAATTTCAACGATATTGGTGTTACCAGGAAGTTTTTTAATTTGTTTTATGAAAAAGCAGGAAATGAGGAAACCGTGGAACTAATCAGAACTGCTAAAACGAAGGAAAAGGTTCTTTCCATACTCCAATGACAGGAATTAAAAGAGATAAACTAAGGAGGAAATCCCAAGGTTATCTCTTTTTTCTGTTTGTTTAAAAAAATGCAGTTGTCCTAATGCAAAAACACAATGATCGCTATATTGAAAATAATAAAAAGTTGGAATAAAATAGTGTCAATAAATAAAGAAAAATAACAAGGAGGATTTTCATGGAAAAAGAATTAATGTCACCGGCATTAATTATGTTTGACATGGCCGCAAAAACGAAGGAGGAGGTGATCTCCCAGATGTCCTGTCTTCTGGAGGCAGACGAGCGCCTGTTGGACAGAAATGGGTATGAGCAGGATGTATTGATAAGGGAAGGACAGGCATCTACATCCGTAGGTTTCCTGACGGCCACGCCTCACGCAAAGTCAGCTCATGTAAAGTGCCCTTCCCTGGCATTTGCAAGGCTGTGCCAGCCAATTAAATGGGATGGTACTGAAGAAGAGGTAAGCCTGGTATTTCAGGTGGCTGTTCCGTTGGAGGGGCAGGGGGACCGCCATCTGGAGATTCTGGCCGGTCTGTTTCGTAAATTGATTTATGATGAATTCCGGGAAGAGCTGTTGAATGCGGATACGAAGGAAGAGATTTCAGTGCTGATAGGAGAGCTATAAGGAGGAGAAGATGAAAGAATTAGCAGGAATATTAAAGAATACGAGAACTCATTTAATGAACGGTGTATCTTACATGCTTCCGGTGGTTGTAGGGGGAGGAATTCTGATGGCACTGGCCGTCATGCTGGCAGGAGAGGGAGCTGTACCTGAAACAGGCTTTACAGCAGAATTGTGGCAGATCGGTGTAAGCGCCCTGGGGCTTATGGTACCCGTACTATCCGCATTTATAGCGGTATCTATTTGCGACAGGCCGGGAATTGCTCCCGGACTTGCAGGAGGTGTCCTCGCCAATGCAGTTGGTGCAGGTTTCCTGGGCGGTATTGTATCCGGGTTATTTGCCGGAATTCTCTGCTACTATTTAAAGAAAATACCCTTACCAAAAGCAGTGCAGTCATTAAAATCCATTATCATTATACCGGTTGCCGGAGTTTTCCTGACAGGTGTTATGATGCTGTATGTCATCGGAACTCCTATTGCAGGCCTTATGGATACCATGACAGTATTTCTTACAACCATGAATGAAGGCAATAAGATCCTTCTGGGCCTGATTGTTGGGGCCATGATTGCCTTTGATCTTGGAGGACCGGTTAACAAAGTTGCATTCGGCTTTATGGTGGCGACCATTGGTATGGGAATTTATACTTATGCCGGTCCTTGCGCCATCGCCATCGCAGTACCCCCTCTGGGAGCAGGAACAGCTTCCTTGATCTTAAAGAAGAAATTCACAAAAGAAGAAAGGGAAGCCGGAATCGGTGCCATAGCCATGGGAGCTGTGGGTATTTCCGAGGGAGCGATTTCCTATACCAGTGCTGACCCCATTCATATGATTCCTATTAATATGGTAAGCAGTGCCATTGCTTCTGCTCTTGCATATGCCATCAACGTAAGCAGCAAAGCAGCGTGGGGAGGACTCATTGTTCTTCCGGTGGTTGGAAATCGGATTGGATATGTAATCTCTATGGCAGCAGGGGTTGGCGTTTATGTGGCTTTATGTGCGGTATTTAAGAAAAACGCCTCAGAGGCTGCCCAGACAGCCGATGATGACGATGTAGATATTTCATTTGAATAAAGGAGAAAAGTTTCATGAAAATTTTAGCAGTAACAGCGTGTCCGTCAGGAGTTGCCCATACTTATATGTCTGCAGAAGCAATTGCTAAAAAGTGCAAAGACCGCGGCTGGGAAGTAAAAGTAGAAACACAGGGATCCATTGGAGTAGAAAATGCCATTACGGCAGATGATATTAAAGATGCCAATGCAGTTATTCTCACAAAGGACATGCCCATTAAAAATGAAGAACGGTTTCAGGGGAAGCTGATTGCCAGAGTCGCTATCAGCGATGCAATTAAGAAAACAGATGCCATACTTAATAAAATAGAGGCAATGGTTAATAAACAGTAGTTCTTATAGAAATAATGTCTTTATTCAAGGGCCTGTTTCTTTAAATAGGGGAGAATATTTAATAGAGAGAAGCAGGAAGGAGTATATATTTATAGAAGAAAAGATGCCTGGCAGAAGAGACCTTGCAAATGTAACCTAATATCATAGCCTTAAAAGCCATAGTCCCGGAATCCAATGAGACTATGGCTCTTTTATTACCTCCTCTATTAACCAGTTATTTGTGTTGTTTCGTAATGACATATTGGAAAAATCAGCAAACAGTATAGTTACGATATTCCGGAAAAAAGAGGCCATAACTACATTGTTCAGGATTTTGTACCAGTTGGGCAGCAGAAGCTGAAAATATATCCAAACTTTTGGAAGATTTAAAGAAGTTTAAAAATAACTTTAAAAATTTATTTGCACAATCTAAAAGTCAAAGTAATAAAGGCTCTATCCATGAAGATTAAGGAATGTGCAAGCAAGAAATGGATATATGTCTTTTCACTTTAATACAGTGGCAATAATGGAATCTACCCTGAAGTCATAGGCTTGTGATTAACTTTGGTTTTATATTGTCTAAGCTATTTTAATAATAGTCCGGCCTATGTGAGTGCCTTCTTTAAGTTTGCTGATGATTTCAGGCAATTGTTCTAAGGTGATTTCATTCATTCGTACAGATTGAGTAACATTCCACTCCTTAGCCATTTTCTCCCAAAGTTCAGGTCTTTCTAATGGAGGTACATTCACCGAATCAATGCCAAGCAGTTTAACGCCTCTTAAGATAAGCGGTAACACAGTGGTATCGATTTTTATCCCACCGGCATTGCCGCATAAACTCATACACCCTCGATAAGAGATTTGCGAAATAAGTTTAGAAGCCACATCACCGCCAACAGTATCTAAAACATAGTCGAAGTTTTGCTTCGCCAGAGGTTTTGCCCCATCACCGAGTTCATCAACATGAAAGGTTTTTGTTGCCCCAAGTTCCAGTGCAATATGGTGCTGATAGTCTTTTCTAATCAGAGCAGTGATATTATTATATCCTGTTTTCTTGAGAATCTGAAGGGCTATGCTCCCTACTCCGCCCGTTGCCCCAGTGACCAGCAGCCTAGGGTTGTTTTCAGGCTTCATCCCATTTTTCTCTAACTCAGCAATGGACAAGGCAGCAGTGAATCCGGCAGTTCCAAAAATCATTGCCTCTTTCAATGATAAATTATGAGGAAGCTTAACAATCCAATCTGCCTTAACTCGTGCTACTTCAGAGAAACCACCCGTATGGGTCATTCCCATATCAAATCCTGTCACAATGACTTCATCGCCTTCTTTGAACCGTTTATCTGCAGAAGAAATCACCGTTCCGCTAAGATCAATCCCTGGAATCATGGGATAATTGCGAATAACTCCCCCTTTTTTCTGTACAGCTAACATATCCTTATAATTTACAGATGAATAGTGTACCTTGATGACTACTTCCCCTTCAGACAATTGATCCAGGGCCGTCTCTTTGAGGGAAAACTCAATATTATCATTTTTTTCTTCTACTACAATTGCTTTGAAAGTTTCCATTTTTCATCCCTCCTTTGCTGATAGAATATCACAGAAATGGAGAACTTAAAAGCGGCTTTAACCTGGATTTAGAATGTAATGAACACAAATAACCATGACACATATTATTTCCTGCTTTAAAGGAGGCAGGAAAACCATTAAATGAACAGAGCAGGTTCCGTAAGGTTCTATAAAGATCCTATTAAATTTAAGGAGATCCCGGCAGCAGTAGCGGTTTGCAAATGAAAAAACAGTAGAAGCAACTCGCATATAGTTTATCCACACAAAGGTTAAATTCTTACTTTTAAAATCAGAAAAGGGAATAGCTGCGTTACTCTTTTTCTATTCATATCAATTTCCCCTCAGTTTATTTTGTTGAGATATTCTTCAAGGCAAATGCCCTGATTATAAATTTCGGTAGCTGCGTCAATACCTACATAGCGGTAATGCCACGGCTCGTCAATGACTCCTGTTATTTCTGTTTTGTCGGCTGGATAACGGCGGATGAATCCAAACTTATAACTGTTTTGATCGAGCCATTTATAAACTTCTTCCCCGGTGGAGCGGATACCGTCAGCGTTGATGTCAACAGCAATCCCCAATTGGTGTTCACTTGTTCCGGGAACAGCTACCCATGTTTCAGCTTTGAATACCGCTGCTGCGTCGGAGTAGCCCTCTGCTTTATAAGCAGCAATTTTTTCGGACATCAGGCTCTGTTGCTTTTCCACAGTTCTATATCCGGAAACAACAACAGGATAAACGTTATCGCTCCTTGCGGCATCCAACATTTCCTGGAGCGCAGGGTATATTCGCGTATCTACCAACTGTCCGTTTGCCAATTCTGTAAAGTCCGCTTCATAATCCTCCGGAATGTGATTCCATTTATTTACTAAAATCAAACACCAAGCTGTTTCATCAGTAATGCTTTGTTCATCAGCGGCTAAACTGGTGTCAAAATCAGTATTGGTTACAATATTCTCGGAAAGATGGGCATCAGGCTGCGTATCTGCGGCAGGCGGAATATGGTTCACAGTCAGGCCAAAAGCCAATATTACCGCAGTAAGGCAGCAGCACAATATTAAAGTAAACCCGTGGGGCGTGTGACGCTTCCGCTTTTTATGCCTCGTATTTCTGCTGAAATCATTGTCATTCCAATATTCTTTCATTATGGCAGTCCTCCTGATTTATTTACCGACGGTGCTATTATGGCAGAGCAGTCTGTATTTCCCCTGTAGTGAAACTGTAGTTTGTCTGTAGCGGCAAGAAATAAAAAAGACCGGCAGGAATAACCCTGTCGGTCAAAGCGGTGGATCGTTTTAATTCATTTTATCCTTATAGTGGCTCATGTTCTTGGCAAGTCTATCCAAAATAGAATTCCCTCCGGAGTATTTTCTAAAGCAAAATTGATGTTCATGGCTTCCAGGGTTTTCCGCACGATGGTCAGCCCTAAGCCGCTCCGGCCGCCTTCTCTTTTCCGTGCCCGGTCTGTGCGGTAGAATGGGTCAAACAGCTTCGGCAGAACCCCATCGTCAATCCTCGCTCCCGTATTCAATATGCAAAGGCGAAATTGCTCTGCTGCCGGTTCACTCCATATCCGAACCTGGCCCCCTTTAGGCGTATTCTGAACCGCATTTAATATGATATTGGAAAGTGCCTTTTGGAACATTTTTGGATCTATAAGGCAATTAAGCCCAGCAGGAATATCCGTAATAATGTGCAAGTCGTTTGCTTCCGCTAAAAGCTGATAATCAGGCAGCATACCCAAAACCATATCTCCGATGTCTAGTTTTTCAGGAACAGGCGTAATTTTCCCATTGTTCAGGCTTACGATTTCAAGTATTTCAGAAATGGTTTTGCCCTGTACGTCCATCATTCTTACACATTCGCGTAGATATTTAGGGTGGTCTTTGTAATCACCTATATTTTCAAGCATCCCTTCTAACAAAACACTTGTAGCCGCGATAGGCGTTTTTAGCTCATGGGAGACTGCTGAAAAGAAATACCGCTGGGTTTCTTCCAACTCACGCACACGTAAGATTTCATCTTCCAATTGGGATATGGTTTCTTTCAGTTTTTCGTACATGAAATAAATGTCATGAGCCAATACACCAAGCTCGTCTTTACGTTCTTCCGGCGGAGGGACCTCTTTGAGATTTGCCATTCTCCCGGCACTATTTACAAGCTGCTTGATTGGTTTTGTTATTTGCTTTGCAAAAATGTATGCGCAAAAAAGGCTGAGCGCAAGCATTGCAGAGAATACAGCAAATACCCTAATAGCTAAATCACGATAAAGAGATTCTAACCCTGTCCTGTTTTGGGCAATAATGGAGAAGTCCATATCATTATGCACAACATAGAAAAAGTCACCGTTGAAATTGTCTGATGTAGTTGCGTTGGGTGTGGTATATATGGGTTTTCTGTTATTATCCACAACGAGGAACTCAAACGACTGGTTGTTTTCATGAAAGCGTTGTGCTATTGAAGCAATGTCATTGTTTTTGCTGGTCTGAATCCGCCGTATTAAAGGTTGGTAAGAAGCTACTATTTCCCGGTTCTGCAATGTTCTGTAGAACAACATAAATTGCCCCGAAAACAATACCGCCATCACGCTGACAAGCAGCAATATGGCAATTACAGTGTAGGTAAATACCTTAATGAAAATTCCATGTTTTTTCATTCAAATTTCCCCTCTAACCGGTAGCCCACGCCACGAACTGTCTTAATAATATTCTCCGGCAGCTTTGCCCGCAGATTTTTGATGTGGGTATGCACGGTACTGCCGTCGCCATCAAAGTCATATCCCCACACCCGGGATAATATGATTTCGTGAGACAGCGTCCGGCCTTTGCTTTGAACCAGCAGCAACAGAAGTTCAAATTCTTTCCGTGTCAATGGAAGTTCTTTACCATTATAACTTGCCGCAAAATTCTCCGGCAGGAGCGTCAGATTACCATAGCGGACTTCTTTTGCCAGTGCACCGCTGCGCCGGAGCAGGGCCTCCACACGTTTGAGCAAAAGCTGAATTTTAAACGGTTTCGTCACATAGTCATCCGCTTCTGCGTCAAACGCCATGACTTGATTTTTGTCATCAGAAAGCGCAGTCATCATCAGAACAGGCGTATTATTCAGCTTGCGAAATTCCCGCAAAAGTTCATGCCCATCCATGCCGGGCAGCATAATATCGAGAATGACAAGCTGATATATATTTTCGTAGAATTTCCTATGGGCTTCGTTCCCATCTAAGCAGGCATCTACTTTATATCCTGCTTCGGACAAAAAGGTTTTGACGGTATTGCATATGTGCTCGTCATCATCGACAAGCAAGATTCGTATAGACATAAATACTTCCCTCCGCAAAAAATGATAACACAGTAATCTGTATTTTTCCTGTAGTTTTAAGAGTTTTTTCGTTCAGATTTTATTTGTTCGTCGGAGGGGTTATCGGGCAGGGAAATACCTCGATTTTTTGCAGCTTTTTAGGCATGATATAGTCCATATAGATCCCTCCATTGCTGACATTATTATATGTGCTCAAATGAATAATATCAAGCCCGCCCATTTTTTCTCCTAAAATGCCAAAACCCAGTAAACACGGGTTTTTCAGTTCGCCAATATTGTATTAATATTGACGTTTTCTTATGGAGAATAAGTAAGAATAGGGTATTTGGGGCATTACTTATAATGGCAGGAACATGCTTTATATTTTTATAAATATATATACTGCATTGCACCAAGGAAGCTATATCGATCACTTATTATAGAAGAATGTGTTAAAAATAAAAAATGAGGACAAGAAATTATGGAAATGGAAAGTGAATTATTTAATACAATAACGGAACACTTGATGCTTAACGAAAAACCTTCTGATTATCTAAATTGGTTATCTAATTTAGAGAGTTTCAAGCAAAGGCCTTTTTCCATGTTAGGGAGGTTAAAGGCCACAGAGCAATCAAAAATCCACCATCCCGAGGGAAATGTCTGGAATCATACGATGCTGGTATTGGATGAAGCTGCCGCAGTGAGAGAAAAAAGCAGTGATCCAAAGGCATTCATGTGGGCGGCTTTGCTGCATGATATAGGGAAACCAGATACCACCAGAATAAAAGGAGAAAAGATTACTGCCTACAATCACGATAGTGTAGGAGCTGACTTAGCAAAAGAATTTCTGGAGGCGGTTACATCTGAACAAGATTTTATTGTAAAGGTAAGTATGTTGGTTAAATATCATATGCATATGCTTTATATTTTAAAAGATCTCCCGTTTAGCGATAAAAAAGGGTTGGTTTCAAGTGTTAATATGAATGATATAGCCTTATTAGGGCGTTGTGACCGATTAGGACGGAAGGCTGCTGACCGTAATAAGGTTATGGAGGAATATAGCAGATTTCATTCGATACTGGAAACCATGGAGAAAAAATATAGAAAATAATTAGAACTTATGGAACTCCCACAAATCGAATATGGCTGATTCTTTTCACATGTTTTCCTTTGTATGAAAGTTTCAACCAGACTATTGCTCATAAAGAAACACATAGCTTTTCCTTTGTGGAAGCCATGTGTTTCTTTATAAGCAATGGTGGAAAAAAGATTTCAGCAATCAAATCAACTGCACTAAGGCAGGCGTGTTTCATCAAACTCTTTTCGAAATACTTCTATTTTTTCAGATGTTGGCGCAAAATTATGCGACATCTTTCTTCTTCAGCCACTGCACGGCGAAGACCATGGGCAATCCTGTAAACACAACACAGGAAGCCAAAAATGGAAGAGTGTCCTGGACGGTTAGATATCCCATGCCATTGGCGTCCATTCCAAGAGCCAGCAAGGAATAGGGAAAGAAAAGTCCCCGACCCGAATTTACCATGGCAAGTCCTATGATGCCGCCAATGAGCGAGATCCCCACGGGGATGGCAAAGCTCTTAATGGTCATAGAGAAAGTCAATTGCACTGACGCGATGGAGATGCCCGCAAACGCGCCAAGAAGAAGCCAGTGGGGCAAGTCGGAAGGCACCTCCCCTGATAATCCGGCATATTTCCCGCAGATCATGAAGAGCACGCCCGTTAGCAGCTGCGTCAAAATGACCAGCCCTGCTGAAACAATAAGCTTCCCATCGAAGATTGTCTGAGCTGAAATCGGGAAAGTCAGCAGGCTGTTCCAATTGTTTTCCCGATGTTCCAGCCGCCATTGATAGGCGCACAGTACACCAATCAGCGACGGCAGGAAGAAGAAGCTGGAAAAAATGGTGTGCTGTGTCCACAGGCTATACCATTCTTTCGTAAGAATACCGATGTTCTGAAGATAGTTGAATGTTCCCATAACAGACGCCAGCAGCGGCAATGTGAAAAAGGCTATCCACACCGGTGCACGGCGCAGTTTTATGATTTCCGTTTTTACAACAGCAAACAACATAGCTTACACCTCCCTTTTCACAAACTGTTTTCGACCAAACCAATATAAAATCACAAGGGCAGCGGTGAGCAATGCACCGTCAATAACCGGAAATGGAGCCTGATAGTATGACACGGTCCTGGCAGCCCGATTCCAGTCCATATGCACCGGAGAGAGCAGCCCATAATAAGCGCTGGGCACCAGACGCATGACCCATTCCGGGAAGAACATGGCCATCAAGCCGAGAAAACCTGTGATAAGTCCTACAGACATTGGAATAAACTGATTGATATGCCTCAATGCGATTATTTGCAGAAACAGCACCAGAAACAGACTGCATAGCAGCTGCGAGCCAAAATACCAGATCAGGGCTGAATCCGGCCTGGGAGGAACAAAGCCTTTGATCTGCCCCACTAACAAAATGACCCCAATCTGCAGCCCAACCACTGCCGCAATGTGAATGCCCGCACAGAAAAATTTTGCATCGAACAAACTGCCGGGGGGCTGCATCGTAAACAATGTTTTCAGATTGCTGCCCTTATGTTCGATGTCACACATTCTGGAGACAAGTACTGAAATCATCACGGGCAGCACAATGGAATTTAAAACAGCAAATTGATACAAGCTGTTCAGATACCCTCCGGCAAGCTTGGAAGCATCCATGTTTCTGAGGCCCCAGATCAGCCACAGCGCCTGCACAGCACTGATAGCTCCAACAATAAGCCAGTAACGCTTACGCCGGGCCTTATAGAATTCAAGCTTCAACACGTTCATAATACAGCCTCCGTTCCGGTCATCTCCAAAAAGATATCTTCAAGGCTTTTTTCGCGCCCTTCCATACGCACAATTCCAATCTCATTCTGTGCCAGCAAAAGGCTTACCGCAGCGGCCTTTTCATCTGTAGGCTGCGGCAGCATCAGCCATCCATCGGCATGTTTTGCCTTTGGCAGAAGTGCAGCGGCTTTTTCATTATTGCTGGTGCGCAGCGCCAGGTGGCAGCTGCTTTTGGCGTGCAAGGCAGCAAGTGTATCTTGAAATACGAGTTTGCCCTTTCGGATGACACCTACATGATCAGCAATTTGATCAATCTCAGATAGGAGATGACTCGATACCATCACCGTCATCCCGTATTGGGCAGGCAAGGATTTAACCAGTTTTCTCATTTCCTGTATCCCTGCAGGGTCAAGACCGTTGGTGGGTTCATCCAGAATCATCAGCTTTGGCCTGCCCATCAAGGCGGCTGCAATCCCAAGACGCTGCTTCATCCCAAGAGAAAACTTCCCAACCTGTTTATTGCCTGTTCCAGTCAATCGCACTGCGTCCAGCGCCGCATCGATCTCTCCTTTGGGAAGGCTGCGCAGTGAACGCACAATCTCCAGGTTTTCCCGGGCCGTAAGATGACCGTAATAGCTGGGTGATTCGATGAGAGAACCAACCTTTCGCAGGATGGACAAACGGTTTTTATCATTTAGTTTCTGCCCCAGTACAGAAATACTCCCTTCAGTGGGATGTACAAGCCCTAGCAGCATTTTCATTGTCGTGGTTTTTCCGGCGCCATTTGGTCCAAGAAAACCGTATACTGCCCCAGTGGGAACGTTAAGATGGATATGGTTTACGGAAATTTCCTGCCCGTAGCGCTTGGTAAGATTCTCGGTGGTAATACAATAGTCCATAGCGGATCTCCTTTCTATTTCTCCCACAGGATACCGTACACGCCTTACACGCCGCTGACGTCAGCCTTACTTTTACCTTAAATTTTTCAATTTTTCGAGATGTTATGGCAACAAAGGGTTATAATAGAAGAACAAAAACGGAAAGGAGATGGTGCAATGCAAAATATCCACGAGACACGGCTGCTTTTGGTGGACGACGAGCCGGAACTTCTGGCCATGGTGGAAATCTTGCTGCGGCAGGAAGGGTTTGTGCAGATCAGGACGGCCTCCACTGCGGCAGAAGCTCTAAGGACTGCTCGGGATTTTATGCCCCAAGCGGTGCTGCTGGATGTGATGCTGCCGGACGGTGACGGCTTTACACTCTTCTCTCAACTGCGGCGGCAGGCAGACATTCCGGTGCTGTTCCTTTCTGCCCGGGATGAGGATGAGGCTCGTCTGCGGGGGCTGGGCCTTGGCGCAGATGATTACATTACAAAACCATTTCTGCCTCAGGAACTGACACTTCGCTTGTGCGCTGTTTTACGCCGCACCTATTCTGTGGAGGAGCCTGCTGTGACGGAGAAAATCTTTCTTGGAGAGATGACCGTGGATATGGGCAGCGGCACGGTGATGGGAAACGGCGGTGAAAAGATGCTGACCGCAAAGGAATACGCACTGCTTTCCAAGCTGAATGAAAACCGGGGCCGCATCGTAACGGTGGACAGCCTGTGTATGGCGGCGTGGAATGAGGAGAATATAGGATATGATAACACGCTGATGGTACATATGCGCCGTCTGCGGGAAAAGATTGAGATCGATCCTTCCCATCCCTGCTGGCTCATTACGGTGCGGGGGCTGGGATATCGGCTGCTCAAGGAGGCGAAACTGTGAAATCCAAAGGTATCAGATACAGTGCACTGTGGCTGTCTGCCTTGTTGGCAGTCATTTTTGCAGTGGGGATAATCGTGAATCTTGGGTTATTTTTTTATGCGGTGATTTCCTTTTCGGGAAAGGGCAGAGAGCCAAAGGTTTCCATGTACGCTGAGATGCTGGAGCATACAAACAGCGGCTATCTGCTTCCCGCAGAAGCAGCGGACAAGCTAACAGAAAATCATTATTGGGCCATGCTCATTTCTGATACAAACGGAGAGGTCCTGTGGTCATATGACAAACCTCCGGAAGTACCGGAACAGTATAACTTTTCTGATATTGCTGCGTTCTCACGCTGGTATTTGACCGATTATCCTGTCAAGGTGTGGACTGTGGAGGATGGATTATTTGTGCTGGGTGCGCCCAAGGATTCGATATGGAAAAACCCTGTTGAAATGTCCATGGATCAACTTAATTTTTGGCCTGTTTGGATTGTGGTTGCGCTGGTGTGCAATTTTCTTGTTATTTTCGGCGTATCCGTATGGATGTCCGGACGCCGCTATAAAGAGCGGGACGCCGCACGGATTGAATGGATAGCAGGGGTTTCTCACGATATCCGTACACCTCTCTCCATGGTCCTTGGCTATGCTGCAAGCCTGGAAAATGATGGTGAAATACCGGAAAAGAAACGGCAGCAGGCTGGGGTTATCCGTCAGAAAGGTGAAGAAATGCGGTCCCTGGTTGCTGATTTAAATCTTGTGAATCGGCTGGAATATGCAATGGAACCCCTGAAAAAAGAAAGCTTATCAATGGCAGCCCTTGTCCGTGAAACAGCGGCGAATTTTCTCAATGCAGACCTTGACGAAAAATATCCCATTGAGGTGGAAATCCATCCAACTGCCGCAGCTTTACAGACATACGGTGACCGGGCACTGCTGGTTCGTATGTTAGGCAATCTGATTGGCAACAGCATTCGCCATAACCCACAGGGCTGTTCCATTCGAATAGAACTGGGGGCTGAAAGAAAACTGTTCCATTTAACTATTCAAGATAATGGGGCAGGCTTTACGGACGAACAGCTGACCCTGCTGCGCAAGGGCACAAAGCATGAAACATCTTCGGGCAGCGGGCTGGGCCTTCGCATCGTGAAACGCATTGTGGAGGTTCATGGGGGGCAAATCTGCTTTCGAAATATACTGGAAGGCGGCTGCAGTTGTACGGTATGGCTGAAAGCGGGAGACAAGCGATAGCCCTTATTATTTTATTGCGATAAATTAAGAAAACAAGCTGTATATTCAGGTGCGGAAACGGTGGAATTTATACATCTGCTCCTTTTAGCGGCTGCTTTCGTCCTTTCGGGTTAGAATCTCTATATAATTAAAAAAGAAAAGAGGAAGCATAATGCCTCCTGCTAATAAGGATGTTTTCTCATGCACCACCAATCTTCTCGATAAACTCCCGCACAATTTCAGGAGTCAATTCCTGAATATCGGTGCACCTATCCACAACAGCCGTGAAGCGGTCAGTATTCAGAATGGTGTCCTTCCCAGCGGAGATTTCCTACTCCAGCTTGCCGGACAGGGTAAGTAACTCCTGCTTTTCAGCAGGCCTGGTGAGGGTTGTCAAGCTGGTGCGTGAATATCAAAAGCAGAAAGTTGTTATCTTGCACTTATATATGTTAAAAAAGTAATAAGGAAAATTTTTTTTGCAGCCCCCTGGAACTACTCAGATTAACTGGTATAAATAGCGGAAAACAGGGCTATAGAGGCGGTTTATGCAAACAGAGACAAACCACTTCAATTACTCCGCATCTGCCGTACAAATGCCCTCTGTACATCTTTCATATAGGTGCGGCTAACAGGGATTTCTTTCCCGTTTACGGCGATAGCATCCTGCTTTGTAAGCTCTCGGATGCTTTGGATATTGACGGCATACGCCTGATGGCAGCGGGTAAACTGCTCCTTCGGGAGTTCATTCAATAAGTCGGTGAGCTTGCCTGATACATAGATGGAACCCTCCCGCACGGTGACCTCCACACGACGTCCTGCGGTTTCAAGGCAGATGATATCCTTGATTGCTATGCGCCGCTTCCCTTCGTGGGTTTCAAAAAGAAAGAACTGATTTGAAAATCGACTATGGTAATCCGCATGAATAAGCTGCTCCAGCTTTTTACCGTCAAGGGGCTTCATTAAATAGTGCAGGGCACCCACATCATAGCCTTGCAGGGCAAAATCCGGGCTGGAGGTGATGAAAATAATTGTCGCCTCTCTATCTGATTTTCTTATCCTGTGGGCCAGAGCCATGCCATCCGTCCCGTTCATGAGGATGTCTAAAAGGAGCAGATCGTAGCGTTTTCCCTCTTCCATAAAGGCTTTCAGAAAATCATTGCTGTTTCGGAACCCGGAAATATGGTATTCTATATTTAGCCTGTCAAGTATATTCTGGCAGATTTTTTTATGTGCTTCAAAAAAGACGTTCTCATCTTCGCATAAGGCAACTTCGTACATAGGGGTTCACCGCCTTTCCTATGATTATGATACCATTTTTTGACCGATTACGGAAGCCTGTTTGTCAAAAGCCGCGGGCTACGCTGTTTTTTTAACCAGTTTTGTATCTGCGCTTCACATTTGAGAGACTTGCATTATAATGGATGAATAACGAATGTTACTGTTATGAGTGCTGTGGGAAGGAGCTATGGCTATGAAGAATTCACCTGTAAAGGGTTTTATGAAAAGAGCACAATTGGTGGAGCGTGACAGCGTGGTATTTACCGCACTGCTTCTGCTCAGTGCCGCAGCTGTTATTGTTTTTTTAAGCTTCTATTTCAAAGGGTACCGCCAGCCGTATCGGATGAAAGAGGTCATTGACCTATCCGAGAGCTGGCAGTATTCTGTGGAGGGGATTAATCAGGCGGAGCTTGCCACGTTGCGCACCGGCCCCCTGCTTGCTCCCAATGAAACCATGACCTTGCGACGGGTGCTTGACAAAGAGGTGCAGGAAGCCGCCATCCTCATCCGCACGAACCATCAGGCCGTCAATGTGTATCTGGACGGCAGCCCGCTTCATACCGACTCGGCATTTGAGCCGGGAAAGAATCCTGGTATGGCGTTGCATCTGCTCCTGCTGCCGGAGGATTATTTGAATAAGATGCTGGAAATCGAACTGACATCTCCCTACACCCTTTATTCCGGGCGCACCAGCCCCATCCTTATGGGGACGATTCCATCTTTAGAAGCCTATGCGCTCTCCCTTTCGATGCGCTCGGTCATTCTCATGGCGATGTGCCTGCTGATTGGGCTTGGCATCATTGCACTGACGCTGGTGCAGACACTTCACGGCAGCTCTCCCCAGCCGCAGAATTTGGCCATCGGTGTGTTCGCAGTCATTTGGGCATTGTACTACGTCTGTACCGAATACATTGTATACCAGTTCTTTGCACCATTTTGGGTGTCCACACTCAGCCTGGGGCTTTACTTCACCTTTCAGGCGCCGCTGTCACTCTACTTTTATTTTTCCTTTGAACATTACAAAAAGTGGATGCTGCCCGCCGTCATTCTTCACAACGGATTCGCGGCGGCGGCAATCCTGCTCCAGCTTACCGGTATTGTAAACTTGCCGCAGCTGGTTACTGTGAACAATATTTTTCTGGCCGGTCTTGTCTACACCATCGTACTGGCGGTGCTGGAGGCGTTGAAGAATAATCGTATGATGCTGCTGGCAGCGCCCTTTTTGATGGTAGCCTACGGCTCGATGCTGTATAATTTTACCGTGTTCTACACACGGCATGGCGTTGTGCCGTACACCTACAGGGACACCTATTTCCTGTTGATTCTATGCGTGCTGGTTTACAATGTCCGGCAGTTTTTCAGAATATACTACCGAGTACAGCGGGAAAGCGCCATGCTGACCTTGCAGAACCGGCTGGCAAAGGACAGCTACGAGCAGATCAAATCCCATCTGAAAGAGGTGGGAGGATTGAAGCATGAGATAGGAAATCACCTTGCCGCCCTGCACACTTATCTGACGGATGGGCGTCACGAGGAAGCGATGCGGTATCTGGAACGCTGTTCCGGGCAGGCGGAGACGGTATCCCAAGCGGTTTTCCATAATCATTTCCTTGTAAACGCAGTGATAGGGAACTTGATGCAAAGGGCGAAGGCCCTTGGCATAACGGTAGAACTTAGCCTGAAAGCAGGGCCTTTGCACATCGCTGATCCGGATTTGTACAGTCTGCTTTCCAATCTGATAGACAATTCACTGGAAGCATGCGAAGCAATTCCCGATGAAGAAAAACGCTTTATCCGTTTGTCAATGGTTCGGCGGGAGCCATACCTGAGCATCACCTGTGTCAACAGCAGGGCGGGAGATATCCAGAGCGAGAACGGTGAGCTTCAAACCACCAAAGGCGGTGACGGACACGGCTACGGTTTATGGACAATCCGGCGTATCGCAGACACCTACGATGGGCTGGTTGACATGGATTATGATGAAGGCACCTTTACCATTACAGTGGCGCTAAAGGATAAATAGACAAAAAATCAGCTTGACGGAGCGGCCATTCCCGCGTCAGGCTTTTTTCTTGCAAGTTACGTCGTTTTTTTTACCAGTTTTGTATCCTATCTTGTTATAGAGGGCAATGGAGGATAAAGTAAATGGTGGAACATTGCTTTATCAATTACGGAACAGTCGTTTCCGGGCAGAATACAAGGAGGAATGACAATGATACAGTCACAAAGCAACAAAGTATTTGGCAAGCGGGTGCTGGCACTGTTGCTGTCTACGGCAGTAGCATTTGGCGGTATGACAATACCGGCTTCCGCAGAAACCGTATCGGTGGGGACAAGCAGTAATACCATTACCAGTTTTGAAGAACTGCCGGAGGATGTCACATCACAGACGGTAGAGCTCGGCACGCCTCAGGAGAAATTAAATCTGCCGGAAACGCTCTGTGTCACGGTAATGACCGAATCAACTCTGACGGTCGAGCTGGATTCGGGTGATGTTTCCGACATAGAGGAACAATCAGAGGAAGAAATGGAAGCGCCGGAAACAGAGGGAGTACTGTCCGAAGCTACCCCGTCCGACAGCAAACCCGTTGATGATCCGGAAGAAACATTCTCGAAGGATGTGGAGGATACCGTATCGGAGGAACTTTCCGTCATATGGACTTCCGAACGGTTCTATGACCCGGAAGAGGAGGATACTTACATTTTCACCCCGACATTGCCTGAGGGCTATGCTCTGGCCGATGGCGTGAGCCTGCCGGAGATTTCGGTTACAGTTTGGGTAGAGGCTCCCGCAAAGTTGATGATGGGGCTAATGAGCACTTCAACGATTGATTATGCGGATGAAAATGGTGTGGCACAAGACCCTGTAACGGCAACGCTGATTGAGGGAACCGCTGCATCGCTGTCAGACGGCTGGTATTATGCGGAAGGTTCGCTGATCATCAATAACTCTCTCACCATTAACGGCGATGTAAATATTATCCTGACGGATGACTGTGACCTGACGGTGAATGGTGGCAATGTCGATGCCGGTATCAATGTTTCAGGCAGCAATAGCCTTACCATCTATGCACAGTCCACAGGAAATGATATGGGTGCGCTGACAGTGATAAGCGGTAGCCATGACTGTGCGGGTATCGGCGGAAAGACAAAACAGACAGGCGGTACCATCACAATTAACGGCGGCACAGTCACAGCCACTGGCGGCCCCTGCGCTGCGGGTATTGGCGGAGGTGGGAATTACCCTTATGGCGGAGATGGAGGTACCATCACGATCAACGGAGGCATAGTTACAGCCACAGCTTCCCCTTCATTGGGTGACCCCGCCGGTATTGGCGGGGGCGGATATGGTAATGCGGGAACAATTAAAATTACCGGCGGGACTGTAATCGCAAACGGAAGTCAAAAAGGAATTGGCAGCGGTGCAGAAAGGTCAGGAGGCACTATCGAAATCTCCGGCGGTACAGTCACAGCTAACGGAATCGGCACGGGTGGCTATGACGCATCTGCGTCCATAACCATAAGCGGAAATGCGTTTGTTGTATGTACCAGCACAGCGTATGGCGGAATCGCAAAGAACGACCAAACCAATTGGAGCGGCGTGGTTATTGAGGGAAATATCGGAGCGGTCTATGGCATGGTTACTCTCACTGATGATGCGGAGATTCCAAGCGGTGTCAAGCTGACGATATCGGATGGCGCAGAATTGACCATACCTGATGGAAAAACGCTGACAAACAGCGGTACGATCCTTGTTGAAAGCGGCGGCGTGCTTACTATCAGCGGTACACTCATCAATAATAATACAATCGTAAAAAAAGGTACGATTACAGGAACAATCAGCGGAGCAGATGCAGTGCTCCCATCATTAGCAGGCTCGGTATCAATCACAGGCACACCTGTCTACGGCGCAATGCTGACGGCAAACACAGGCGGTATAACCTCATCCGAGCCGGGAGCGTTTGCGTATCAATGGAAACGCAACGGCACAACCATTATAGGCACGGACAGCACATATACATTAACGACCGCCGACATCGGGCACACAATCACCGTAAGCATTACAGCGACGAATTATGACGGAGAATTATCCTCCGGCGGTGTGATTATCACAAAGGCGGTGGCTCCATCTATCACGTTCCCGACCTCGGCAACGGCGATTACCTATGGGCAGACGCTGGCGAGCGCAACACTCAATAGTACCTCGGATGTAAACGGCACATTCGCATGGACTGCTCCGTCCACCGCACCTACCGTTGCACAGAGCGGAAGCCCCTTTGAAGTAACCTACACGCCGACCGACCCGGCGAATTACGATTATACAAGCGTAACGCTTACAGCAAACGTGGCGGTAACGGTGCTCAAGGCGGCCGGGAGTTTTGGTAGTCCGTCTGCGCTGAATATCACCTACACAAACACGCTGACCCTTGCGGAGGTTACTCTGCCCGCAAACTATGCGTGGACGAATTCGTCAACATCAATCACATCGGCAGGCAGCGGACAGACTTTCCCCGCTACCTACACCGACCCCAGCGGCAACTACGAACCCGCTAACGGTAATATCACGGTGAATGTGGCAAAAGTAACGCCATCCCTGACGCTGGGGGCCAACCCTACAAACACACAGTCCCGCCCCGGCAGTGTGGAGCTGACAGCTACACTTCCTGCCGATGCGACTGGAACCCTAACTTTTAAGGCTGGGGCAAGCACAATAGCGGTTGTAACCCTGCCGGTCAATACCGCAACCTTTACCCCGGTAGGTGCGGAAAATTCATATAGCTTTACCGTGGAATACAGCGGGGATAGCAACTACGAGAGCAAAATCAGCACAACGCTGGAATACAGCTTTATAAAGTCCGAACAGGCGAATGTAATTGTCTCGGACGGTTCGGTGAACTACGGCGAAACGCTGGATTTATCTACTCTTGTCAGCGGCGGCTCCGGCACAGGTGCTCTCAGTTTCAGTAAAATCGACGGCCCCGGTGAAATAGGCGGTGCGACACTGACGCCCACCGGTGCAGGCGATGTGAATATCATCGTGGCAAAAGCGGCAGATCATGATTACAATGTCAAGTCTGCCGCCTTTAAGGTGACAGTCAATCCACGTGCAATCACTTTCATGGTGGCTACGGTCGGAACGCAGGCCCATACGGGCAACCCCGTCACTCCCACACCGGAAGTAAAGGACGGCACCACGGTTCTGACCGAAGGTGTGCATTTCAACTACTCTTACAGCAACAATATCGATGGGGGAGTTAATGCAACAATCAATATCATTGGTATCGGCTCCTATGCTGGAAGTACCGGTTACACAACCTTTACCATCGGTGGGAGTGTTCCGGGTATTACTACCCCCCCATCCGTCAGCGGTACGGTTTACACCGGAACAGCCTTGTCACAAATCTCACTGACAGGTGGTGTGGCTACTGTCAGCGGATACTTTGAATGGGTAAACCCATCGGCAACCGCCACATATGGTTCCAATACCTTTGAAGTTCGATTTGTGCCGGAGGATAGCATCCTTTACGCACAGGTGTCCGGGATCAATGTTACTTTTAATGCTGTCAACTACTCTAACGACGAAAGCAACGACAATGACAGAAGCGATTCAAGGGATACGACCATCACCGACAGCATGGTAAAGGTGGCGATTGATAAAGCGCTGGAGGACGCCAAAGCCAAAGGCAACACCGCAAACGGTATCAGTGTGAATATTTCGGTGACTGCCATCGGTGCTGCCGGGTTTTCCATCAATCTGGAACGCTCCGCCTTGAACCGTCTGCTTGAAGCGGGTGTAACATCCTTCAGCATTTCCAGCCTGCCGGTGAATATGAGCTTTGATAGGTTGGCACTGAAACAGATTCAGTCACAGAGCGGCGGCAACCTTGCCATCACCGTAAAACCGACGACAGTAACCGGCCTGCGGAATGCTTTTGATATTACCCTCAACTCAACAAAGGACGGTAAGGTAGTCAATATCACCTCGCTGGGAAACGGTACTTCCACACTCAATATTTCTGCAGAACCCGGCGAGAATGAATTTGGCGGCTACCTCTACGGTGCCTATGTAGGAGCAGACAAAAAAATCAACCGCATTGCCAATTCTGCCTATGATTCAAACAGCAGACGCATGATTTTCTCTACCAACCACTTTTCCGTGTATGGTGTAGGCTATACGGCTCCCAGCGACAAGCTGGCTGACATCGGCAGCCATTGGGCAAAGGACAGCATTGATTATGTGGTAGGCCGTGGACTGTTTGGCGGTGGCACGAGTGAGAAATTCCAGCCGGATACCGCAATTACACGGGGAGATTTCGTAACAGCCCTCGGCAGGCTTTCTGGGGCGAATACGAGCGGCTACACCAGCAGCAGCTTCACGGATGTAAAAGCGGACGCCTATTCTATGCCTTATATTGAATGGACATACAAGAAAGGCATCATTCAGGGCATTAGCGGCAGCCGGTTTGCTCCTGACCGCCCCATCACCCGTGAGGAAATTGCGGTAATCCTGCAAAATTACGCTAAGGCCACCGGATACACCCTGCCCGTAACACGCAATGCGGTTAGTTTTACGGACGCTTCCAGTATCGGTAGTGGCTACGAAACGGCGGTAACAGCTATGCAGCAGGCAGGCATCATGATGGGCGGCACAGGCAACAAGTTCAATCCGAAATCCAATGCCACCCGTGCGGAAGCCAGTGCCATGCTCCACCGCTATATCAAGCTGGCCATGGACCCCGCCACTGCGCAGGACTGGACGCTGAATGATGACGGCCAGTATCTATATTACAGAGGCGGAGCTGCCGTGACCGGCTGGCAGACCATCGACGGCGTAAAATACCACTTCTACTCTACCGGCGTTTTACAGACCGGTTGGGTGAAGGACAATGATGAAAACTGGCGTTTTTATTCCGGCAAGACCATGTTGGTAGGCTTTTCGACTTTAGGTGCAAATGGTGATAACAAGACCTACTACTTCAATAAAGACGGCATTATGGTAGCCGGAAAATGGCTGGAGATTGATGGCAAGTGGTATTACTTGAACGCCGACGGTACTCTTGCCCAAAATACGAAAATCGACGGTTGCGAGGTCGATGAAAACGGTGTGAGAAAAACAAAATAAGATAATAAAAAAGAGGTGAGTTTCTCCAAATCCATAACTTCAGCCTGCAATGTTTCACATGGAGTGCACTTTCTGATAGTCGGCTCAAATACGCTTCGCCATCTCAAGGGCTGTTTTGTCCATCGCAGTGCAATGCTCTGTCAGCTGGCCTGTAAGGAGCAGTTCACGGTACTTCCCCGGCTTTTGTCCATGTAAGTAGTTCAGACGGACCCGTACGTACTTCCCTAAATGATCAAGTTTGGCTTTTCCGTCGATTTCAATGTTGGGATATAATAACCCATCAATCTCTGTGTATTCAATTTCAAACCTTGCCATAAGCAAATCCTCCAATAAAGATTATTTACAATTCATCGGTAATCGTTTGGCTGTGTGCCAAACAACTATGATTTTCGTAAACATCCTTATTGGAGGACTGCTAAAGCTTTGTCTTTTCTTTTTTTTACCGGAGACGGTGGGATTCGAACCCACGTGCCGATTGCTCGACAACCTGATTTCGAGTCAGGCTCGTTATGACCACTTCGATACGTCTCCATTACACAGCAATAAGATTATACATGATAAACCCAATTTTGTGTAGTAGTTTATAAAAATTTTGTTTTTTTCCTGTTTATACCTCCAAAATATTGTAAACAATAGAAATATCTATAAAATACCTATATTTGTAAGAAAAAATCTATATCTTTTCGTTGAAAAAAGAGATAAAATAATCAAATAAGGGGGAAAAGGAGGGGTAGGAATGAGACATATGGAACATACATTTTCCACAGTAGAGGAGCTGGTGGAATTTGTTGTAAGGGCAGAAAAGTGTGATTTCAGCATTGAGGTTATTTGCGGGCAAACGGTGATTGACGGAAAGTCACTGATGGGCGTTATGAGCATTGGAATTGGAAAACAGGTAAAGATCGTGTGTCACAGTGCAGATGCCCTCCCTGAAAAGCTGGTAAGCCATGCGGCTTAAGATGGAGCAAACGGGAGACAGTCTGAAAGAAACAGTATAAACGGAAGAAAAGGGAAAACCAGGAGTTTTGGGTATGGACCAGAGGAGAAAAGAAAGCTTGGATGAGCTGGAACGCCGCCGCCGGGCCAGAATCCGGCGGAAGAAGAATAAAAGAAAACAGAAAAAGAAGCGCGTACTTTTCATAGGAGCCGCAATTCTTATACTGGCTGCCGTATTGGCGGGGGTATTGTGGCTTATGAGCCTGTTATTTAACAGGAATTACATATATTTAAAAGAAATCCAGATGCCGGAGTGGATAGAAGCGGATTTTATCCAGATCAATCCCTACTCAAGACCCGGTGAAGAAATGGACAAGGTCAATGAAATTGTCATTCACTATGTAGCCAATCCGGGAACTACGGCCAAGCAGAACATGAACTATTTCAACAATCTAAAAGCCCAGACCGGGATTAAGAAAATCTCAGCCAGCAGTCATTTTATCATCGGCTTAGAAGGAGAGATTCTTCAGGGAATTCCCATCTATGAGGTGGCCTACTCCACATCAAAGGAAAAGAACACCAATACAGTTTCCATTGAATGCTGCCATCCTGATGAAACAGGAAAGTTCAATGATGAAACCTATGATTCCCTGGTAAAGCTGACTTCCTGGCTTTGCAATAATCTGGGATTAACGGAAAAGGATGTCATCCGCCATTACGATGCAACAGGAAAGGACTGCCCTCGGTATTACGTAGCTCATGAGGATGAGTGGAAGCAGTTTTTAAAAGATGTGAAGACGGAAAGAAAACAGCAGGAGTAACATTGCCGGTTTCTTTCCGTCATGTTTTTGAACGGCTGAACAGAAAATGAAATAAAAAGCCGCCCAGGCAGGTGGCAAGCAGATAAACGGCATTTCCAACAAGGATGCCGTATTTCAGCGCAATTTCATGAAAAACAATCTGGGCAGAGGGATAGTAGGGGGATATATAGAACATATCCGCCTGTCCCAAGGGTCTTGCAGTTACATTTATAATAGAAGCGATGATACAGCAGGCAGCAAACAAAGGCAGTATTTTGACAAAGCCCATAAGAGAAGAATCGGCAACGCGGGAAAATGCGATGACAAGCCCGATAAAGATCAGCAGTAAATGCCAGATCAGCCCGTGAAGGGTCAAAAGCCAGTAGTCGTGAAACAGTCCCGACGGCTCAGCAAGCGCCATGACACCTCCCAAAAGGTTAAAGTCCTGCATAAATGTATAAAGGACTTTCCTGTTTCGGGGAGAAGAGAAGGCGGGGAGAGCCAGGCAGAAGTACATGGGAAGACTGCATAGCTGAAATGGAAAGTACCACCAGTTATAGGTCTGGTTATTTACCACGTAAAACAAAAAGAGCTGCTTCCAGATCTCGAAGGCTGTCAGAAAAAGACCGCAGAAAAAAAGCAGGCTGGGAAGCTTGTCATTTTTTATTCTTCCTGCTATATAATGAGCCAGAAAAACCACAAACAAAAGCCCTGTTACAAGGAACAAAATATGAAAAAGAGAATAAGGTGACGGGGCCACCATGGGCCATGCCATTTTTTCAAGAATATCTTTCATAAACCATTACCTTCATTTCCGCTTTATATCCGGTTAAACCATAGTATATAGGATTGCCTGAAAACATGCAATATAAATACAAATCTCCTAAAAAATAAGAATCTTATTTGCACAGGTACTTGATTAATTTTGAAAATACTATATAATGTATAACTGACGCAAGTTTTATAATTATGCAAGTTTGTGCATATATCGAGGAGGAAACATTATGAAAAAGAGTATTATTACAATCGCAGCGGCTGTTTGTATGGCAGCAGTGCTGACTGCCTGCGGCGGTTCCCAGACAAAGACAAAGACAGAGACAACTGCAGCAGCTACGGAAAAAGCAGGAACAGAGGCAGCCTCAGGAGAAACTTCAGCAGAAGGTTCAGAAGCAGCTACAGAAGCAGCCGGCGGAAAGCTGGTTATGGTAACCAATGCAGAGTTCCCGCCATATGAATTCCGTGAAAACAATGATATCGTAGGAATTGACGCAGATATTGCAAGAGCTATTGCAGAAAAATTAGGTATGGAACTGGAGATTCAGGACATGGCTTTTGATTCCCTGATTCCGGCTATCCAGTCCGGCAAGGCTGACTTTGCAGCAGCAGGCATGACCGTTAATGAAGACCGTAAGAAAAATGTGGATTTTACTGATACTTATGCAGAAGCTGCTCAGGTTATCATCGTAAAAGAAGACAGCGATATCGCTTCTCCTGATGATTTAACAGGCAAGAAGATCGGTGTTCAGACAGGAACTACCGGAGATATTTATGCAGACGATATTGAAAATGGAGACATTCAGCGTTTTAACAAGGGAATGGAAGCTGTTATGTCCCTCACTCAGGGAAAAATCGACGCAGTTATCATTGACCGTGAACCGGCAAAGGTATTTGTAAAAGAAAATGAAGGCTTAAAGATTTTAGATGAGGCATTTACAGAAGAAGAATACGCCATTGCCATCAAGAAGGGCAATACGGAATTAGTGGATAAGTTTAACACTGCTATCAAGGAATTAAAGGAATCCGGTGAATTCCAGAAGATCGTAGATAAGTATATTACTGCAGAATAAGAAAAAGGAAGAGTGCCATGTGGGAAAAACTAAGAGATGATTTCTATCAGAATTTTATCGCAGACGACCGTTGGAAATACATCACCGATGGATTGCAGAACACGCTGATCATTACATTTTTTGCAGTACTGATCGGTATTGTACTGGGATTTCTGGTTGCAATCATTCGTTCTACCTATGAAAATACCGGTAAGCTGAAGGTTTTGAACGCCATTTGCAGCCTTTATCTTGCGGTAATCCGGGGAACGCCGGTTGTTGTTCAGCTCCTGATCATGTATTTTGTTATTTTTTCTACTACCAATCCGGGTCAGGTGTTTACGGCGGTTCTTGCGTTTGGAATCAACTCCGGCGCCTATGTGGCGGAAATCTTCCGAAGCGGCATCAGTGCCATTGAAAAGGGGCAGTTTGAGGCCGGACGAAGCCTGGGCTTTAACTACTTCCAGACGATGTGGTTCATCATCATGCCTCAGGCTTTTAAGAACGTAATTCCCACTCTTGCAAATGAGTTCATCGTTCTTTTAAAGGAAACCTCTGTAGCCGGTTATATCGGCCTGCAGGATCTGACAAAGGGCGGGGATATTATTAAGAGCCGCACCTACTCTGCATTTATGCCCCTGGTAGCAGTTGCCATTATCTATCTGATCATGGTTACGGTGTTTTCCTACCTTGTAAAATTACTGGAGAGGAGGCTGCATAAGAGTGAGCATTGACAATAGGAACGAACCTCTGATTCAGGTAAGGAATCTGGGTAAGAAATTCGGCGATACAGAAGTCCTTAAGGACATTTCAGTGGATATTTATAAAGGCGATGTGGTTTGCGTCATCGGGCCGTCAGGTTCAGGAAAGAGCACATTTCTGCGCTGTTTAAACCGTTTGGAGGAGCCTACGGGCGGCCACATCCTGTTTGAAGGCGTGGACATTGTAGATAAGAAGACGGACATTGACAGACACCGCCAGAAAATGGGAATGGTATTCCAGCAGTTTAATTTATTTCCTCATATGACAATTTTAAAAAATCTGACCATTGCGCCTATGAAATTGCAGGGACGCAGTAAAGAAGAAGCAGAGGAGCAGGCTTTTAAGCTTCTTCATAAGGTAGGGCTTGGAGACAGGGCAGAGTCTTATCCCAGCCAGTTATCCGGCGGACAGAAGCAGAGAATTGCCATTGTCCGGGCCTTGTGCATGAATCCGGATGTGATGCTGTTTGACGAGCCAACCTCCGCTCTTGATCCTGAGATGGTGGGAGAGGTGTTAAACGTTATGCGGGAGCTGGCCGAGGAAAAGATGACCATGGTGGTGGTCACTCATGAAATGGGCTTTGCCAGAGAGGTGGCAACCAGGGTTATGTTCATGGATGGCGGCTATTTCCTGGAGGAAAATGAACCGAAGGAATTCTTTGCAAACCCGAAAAATGACAGATTAAAGTTATTTTTAAGCAAGGTATTATAAAATTAACGCTCTCCCGGTGAGGACTTATTTCCGGGGGGGCATTTTTCATTGCCCTTTCTTCTATGTGGTGATAGAATAGAAAGAGTTTTTAAGGGAGGGGGATAACCATGGCATATTTTCCGTTTTTTGTGGATATTGAAGGGAAACACTGTCTCATTGTGGGCGGAGGAAATGTGGCTTACCGGAAGGTTCTGGTGTTAAAGGATTACGGTCCTGTCATTTATGTGGCGGCTCCCCAGGTGATTCCTGAACTGAGACAGCTTATGGAGGAAGAGGGAGAAAAACTGATATGGATGTGCCGTGATTTTGAGGAATCAGACCTGGATCAGGCGGATTTTGTGGTGGCAGGAACCTCTGATGAGCTGCTAAACAAAAGGATTTCCCTTTTATGCAAGGAAAGAAAGATTCCCGTAAACGTGGTGGATGATCAGGAAAAATGCAGCTTTATCTTTCCTGCGCTGATCAAAGAAGGAGATATTACTGTGGGAATTTCTACGGCAGGCAGTGCGCCGTCTATTGCGCAGTATTTAAAACAGAAACTGAAGGAGGTCATTCCCTCCGGGCTTGGAGAACTGGCCCGGCAGCTTGGCTCTTACCGGAGCATGGTAAAGGAAGAGGTGGACTCCTCTGCTCTTCGGATGTCTATTTTTAAGGAGATGGCAGAAGAAGGAATCCGTCAGGGCGGAATCTTTACCAGAGAACAGGCAAAAGAGCTGATAGAAAGGAAGCTGGCTGAGAATGAGAAGTAAAACCATTCGGATTGGAACGAGAAGGAGCGCTCTGGCCGTGGCTCAGGCAAAGCTGGTGGCAGAGGCTTTGGAAAAGACCGGGGCTGGACTGTCCACAGAGCTGGTCTTAAAGCAGACGGAAGGGGATAGAAATCTCCACAAGCCTCTTTTGGAATTTGGAGGAAAGGGAGTATTTGTAACGGAATTTGAGCAGGCTATTCTAAAGGGAGAGATCGATATTGCCGTACACAGTGCAAAGGACCTTCCCATGGAGCTGGAGGAAGGGCTTGGAATCGTGGCGGTTCCTGAACGGGAGGACCCCAGAGATGTGCTGGTAACTCCTGCTTCCAGTGACATTTCCTGTAAAAAGGAAATTGTCATCGGCACCTCCAGTTTGAGAAGAAAGCTTCAGATAGAAGAAATTGGAAAAACAATGTGGCCGGATTCCCTAGTGCGGTGTGAGAATTTAAGGGGCAATGTACAGACCAGACTTGCAAAGCTGATGGAAGGGTCTTATGACGGCATCCTTCTGGCAGCAGCCGGATTAAAAAGGCTGGGAATGACAGAGGACAGCCAGTATCAATACCATTACTTTGACAGCGAAACCTTTATTCCAGCCGGAGGACAAGGGATTCTTGCCGTAGAAGGCAGGCTGGATTCCGGAATAGGTGAAATCATAAAACCCATTGAAAATGAGGAGGCCAGGATGTGCCTGGCTCTGGAACGCCGAATATTGAAGTTTCTTGATGCAGGATGTCATGAACCCATTGGAATCTATTCCCGGCTGAGGGAGGGAAAGATGGAAGTTCTTGGCATAAGCAGAAGAGGAGAACAGACAAAACGGATTCACCTGTGGGGAGAACTTGATGACCTGGACAGGCTGGCATGGCAGGCGGCCAAAGGGCTTTCATAAAGGAGAATGTGATGAAGAAAACAGGAGTGGTCTATCTGGTGGGAGCCGGTCCCGGAGATCCTGGCCTCATTACAGAAAAAGGTTTGTGGAAACTGCGGATATGCGATGCAGTGGTTTACGATTCTCTCGCCTCGGAGCGACTTCTTGACGAGGTGCGGCCGGAGTGCAGGAAAATCTATGTGGGAAAAAGGGCTGGAGCCCATTCCATGAAACAGGAGGAGATCAACAGGCTGTTGGTGGAGCTGGCGGAAGAAGGTCTTTCCGTGGTTCGGTTAAAAGGAGGAGATCCCTTTGTGTTTGGCCGGGGCGGAGAGGAAATTCTAGCTCTTTCCCGGGCGAAAATACTTTATGAAGTGGTTTCAGGAGTCACCTCTGCTGTTGCAGCCCTGGCCTCTGCGGGGATTCCGGTCACACACCGGGCCGTAAGCAGAAGCTTTCATGTGATGACAGGACATACTCTTTCCGAAGAGGGCACATTGCCTGAAGATTTTGAAGCATTTGCCAGGCTAAATGGAACTCTTGTATTTCTTATGGGCCTTGGAAATTTACCTCTCATTGCAGATGGTCTTTTAAAGCAGGGGAAATCAGAGGAAACGCCCGCTGCGGTCATCCAGAATGGAACCCTTTTGGAGCAGAAAGTGGTCCGGGGAACCTTAAAGAATATCAGAGAAAAGGTAAAAGAGGCAGGGATTGGAAGTCCTGCCATCATTGTGGTGGGAGAAACGGCCGCCCTTGATTTTTCTTCTACCTACCGTCAGCCTTTAGAAGGGTGCCGGATCGGAGTGACCGGAACGGAAAGCTTTGGACTCAGGCTTTTGAAGGCTTTGGAATCTCTTGGAGGGACGGGGGCTTATATTTTAAGGCTTTCTTTGAAATCCCGGCGGGGGGAGGAAGCCATGAAAAAAGCATATGAGCAGCTTTCTTCCTATAGCTGGATTGTATTTACCAGTGCCAACGGGGTGAAGGAATTTTTCCTGGGTCTTTTGGAACAGGGTTATGACTTCCGATCAGTGGGTCATGTGAAATTTGCCGCTGTGGGAAAGGGAACAGCGGAAGAACTGCGAAATCATGGCTTTATTGCAGATTACATTCCAGACAGATATCAGGTGAAGGATCTGGCAGACGGGCTTAAAAGTCTGATATCGGAAAAGGACAGGATTTTGATTCCCAGGTCTTCGGGCGGTTCCAAGGAGCTGAATCAGGTTCTTGATGTGGCCGGAATTTTTTATGAGGACGTGGTTTTATATGATGTGGAATGGGATGGAACCGGGGAGGAAAAGAGAAGAGAAGCTTTGAAGGATTTGGACTATGTTGCCTTTGCCAGCGCTTCTGGTGTGGAAGCATTTTTCCAGGGGTCAGAGCAGGCAGGAAGGCAAGTTCTGGAGGGAAAGAAAGTGGCCTGCATCGGGGATATGACTGCAAGGGCACTTATGGAATACGGGAAAAAGGCCGATGTGGTCGCTGATGTTTACACTGCTTTGGGGCTTTCAGAGGCCATATGCCGGAATTGGAACGAGGGGAGAAAAGACTCATAATTTTATTATTTATAGTTATGAATTTTGCATCATAAATTCTAAAAGTTACATAAATTGTATTAACATTTCCGGTTTTCTATTGATAAATAAGCCAATTTGGTATACTTTATTGAATAGAGGAGGCTGAATATATGGATTATTTGGTTGTGTATACGAGTAAAACCGGAAACACTCAGAAAGTAGCCGTAAAGATTTTTGAAGCGCTCCCGGGAAAATCCAAGGACATTGTCAGTCTGGAGGAATTGGGAGGAGAGGAAGCAGATACTTATTTTGTAGGGTTCTGGAACAACCGGGGAATCTGTACGACAGAAGTAATCGATTTTCTCTCAGGACTGCACGGTAAGCGGGTGGCATTATTCGGCACCTGCGGGCTTTCCGGAAATAAAGAGTATTTTAAGCAGGTGGAAAAACAGGTTTCTGTTTTTATCCCTGATGACAATGAATATCTGGGCTGTTTTCTCTGCGGAGGAAAGATGGCGCCCAGAGTTTTAGAAAAATACAGACAGATGCAGGCGGTATGCGATACCCCTCAGATCAGAAATCTGATTGCCGCATACGAGGATGCCATGCTTCATCCCGATGAACAGGATTTTCAAAATGCCTGTGAGTTTGCAGAAGGGGTTCTGAAAAAATGACGGAAGAAAAAGGAGGTGGGTTTTATGGGATTAAAAGATGATGGTGGTTTGAAGAAAGGTCCAAGAAAACCATTTATATTTTATTACAGCATTGTTCTCATACTGATGATTATATTCAATTCCATGGCAGTGCCCTGGCTTCAGTCTAAATCCGTGACAGAGGTGCCTTACAGCACGTTTTTAGAAATGGTGGAGCAGGGAAAGGTTCAGTCTGTTGCAAGGACTGATACGGAAATCCAGTTTAAATCGGATACGGGAAAAACGGACTGGGAGGGTAAGCCGGAGTATGAGGTTTATAAAACGGGGCCATGGCCTGATGAAGAGCTGACGGGGCTGTTGCGTGAAAAAAATGTCCAGTTTGAAAAGACCATTGTCAAACAGATGTCTCCCATGATTTCCTTTTTGCTGACCTGGATTTTTCCTATTCTGATTTTTGTGTTTTTGGGAAATTTCTTATCGGGGCAGATGCAAAAGAGGATGGGCGGCGGCAACGCCATGACCTTTGGAAAGTCCAATGCTAAAATTTATGCGGAATCTGAAACCGGAAAGACCTTCCGGGACGTGGCCGGTCAGGAGGAAGCCAAGGAGGCTTTAAAGGAAATCGTGGATTTCCTTCACAATCCTAAAAAATATGCCGACATCGGAGCCACTCTTCCCAAGGGAGCCCTTTTGGTAGGGCCTCCGGGAACGGGTAAGACCTTGCTTGCAAGGGCAGTGGCAGGAGAGGCCCACGTGCCGTTTTTCTCCATTTCAGGTTCTGAATTTGTGGAAATGTTTGTGGGAATGGGAGCTGCAAAGGTCCGGGATTTATTTAAGCAGGCCACTGACAAGGCTCCCTGTATCGTGTTCATTGACGAGATCGACACCATCGGAAAGAAGCGTGACGGTCACGGATTTTCAGGAAACGATGAGAGAGAACAGACCTTAAATCAGCTTTTAGCTGAAATGGATGGATTTGACGGCAAAAAAGGCGTTGTTATATTGGCGGCTACCAACCGTCCTGATTCTCTGGACAAGGCCCTCTTAAGGCCAGGCCGTTTTGACCGCCGGATTCCGGTGGAGCTGCCGGATTTAAACGGCAGGGAAGCCATCTTAAAGGTTCACGGCAAAAATGTGAAGCTGTCTGATGATGTGGACTTCCGCGGAATTGCTCTGGCAACAGCAGGAGCCAGCGGAGCAGAGCTTGCCAATATTGTCAACGAAGCTGCTCTAAGGGCAGTCCGGCTGGGCAGACATACGGTGGGTCAGAGAGATTTAGAGGAAAGTGTGGAAGTGGTCATCGCCGGATATCAGAGAAAGGATGCTTCCATCAATGTCAGTGAGAGAAAGATCATCGCCTATCATGAGGTGGGCCATGCTCTCGTTGCAGCTTCCCAGAACGATTCGGCTCCGGTCCATAAGATCACCATTATCCCAAGAACTTCTGGAGCTTTAGGCTACACCATGCAGGTAGATGAAGAGGAACGCCATCTGTTGACAAAGGATGCGGCGCTGAGCAAGATCGCCACCTTTACGGGCGGAAGAGCCGCTGAGGAACTGGTTTTTAACACCGTTACCAGCGGAGCTGCCAATGACATTGAGCAGGCAACCAGAATTGCCAGGGCCATGGTAACCCGTTACGGCATGAGTGATGAATTTGATATGGTGGCTTTGGAAACAGTGACCAACCAATATTTAGGCGGGGATACTTCTCTTTCCTGTTCTTCCAAAACAGCTAAAAAGATCGATGATGAGGTGATCCGGATTATCAGGGAACAGCATCAGAAGGCTCTTAAGATATTGAAGGATAATGAGAAGAAGCTTCATGAAATCGCAGAGTATTTACTGGAGCGGGAGACTATTACCGGAGAGGAATTTATGGAAATATTTAAGAGAGAAGAGATATAACATTTATTTTTAATGAAAGCTGGAAGAAACACTGCCCGGATTTTATTGAAAAGGATCGGAGACAGAAACGGAAGAGGTTTCTGTCTCCGATTTTTTTGTGTATTAAAATGCTGGAATTAAAATAATTTCGGGAAAATATGAACCAAATGGGAACTGGGTGGCTCTAATAAACAGATGCGCATCTATAAAATGAAAGGACACAGGCCATGGATGAACAAAACAAAGCTTTGGTAGAAAGTATGATAAGCGGAAGTGAAGAGGCGTTTGACCAATTGTACCGTTCCTGTTCTCCAAAGCTGTACCGTATGGCATATTTTATCACCGGCAACCGGAACGACAGCGAAGATATTTTACAGGAAACATTTGTGAAATGCTTTCTTTACAGGTCAAAGCTGAAACAGGCGGAGCGGTTTGAGCCTTGGCTGTATCAGATTATGGTCAGAACAGCCTGGCGGTTTGAACGAAGAAAAAGGGGGAGGTCAGAGGTCTCGTTTGAAGGTATACTGGATTATGAAAAAGGTACCGGGAGTGCGGAAGGCATCCGTATAGATGGAAAGGCTGCCGGACCCCTGGAAACTGTTTTGAAATCAGAGACAGCCGAAGAAATCAGGATGGCCCTGGGACGTCTGGACATCAAATACCGTACGGTTATTCTTCTTTATTATTACAATGAATTGAGTATCAGAGAGATTGCAGACATTACCGGAACCTTGGAAGGAACAGTAAAATCCCGCCTATATAAGGCGAGAAAGCTGTTAAAAGGTTTATTGGAGACGGAAAAAATCAGGGAAAAGGAAAGGGGATTTTACCATGGACAGGATTTTGGATGATCAATTAAGGCATATTATAAAAGCTGAAATAGATGGGATAAATCCGGAGACAGGAAAAGGCGGTCAATGTCTTGCAGAAATCCATCAAAAAATAAGGCAGAGGAGTGGTGTTATGAAATTTAAAAGGAAAAATGCAGTGGCAACGGCAGCTGCAGTGGCAGCAGTCATGGTAATCGGAACGGTTACGGCAGTGGCGGCAGGCAAGATTACAGGAACACTGAGCGTATCAGATAGAAATCAAATCGTTTATTCCAAAGAAGCGCTGCTTCAGTCAGCAAAAAAGCAAATAAAGGCTTCTCCTAAGATGGTGGCGGAATTTTCTAATGGAATGATCTTCAAAGAGGGGAATATGACAGAGGTGACAGGAATGGATGAAAACGGCAATCCATTGTCTGCGTTTCCTGAAATCTATGCCATGTATGAAGGGGAAAATGGCAGTGTATCACTTAGCATCCATGAGCAGCAGAGCTGGATTTTAGAGGAACCAAAAGGAGTACAAGAGATTTATCAGGATATCAGTCTGAATATTTCTGAGAGTAATTATCTGTTTTTACCTCCTGACGCAGAACCATCTGAGGAAGATTTAAAACTTGAAGAAGAAGGAAAGTTGATGATCAGCTATGGCAGCAGCAAAGTGGAGCGCAAGACTTTCAAATGGGTGGGCTGGAATGAGAACGGCGTGGATTATCTGCTGTCTACCTTTGATCATTTAGAATCTGATGTTTTGGTGAATATGGCAAAGGAAATAATAAATGCAGAATCATGATTCTTTAAATAAGTGATATTTTATTTATAGAAAGAAAAGAAGCAGTGCCAGGTGCAGAAACATTTGACACTGTTTCTTTTGTATATACATGATAGAAAAACCTGAAATGTTCAAATAAAAGCAAAAATATGTTTTTTATTTATCTGAATAAATTGAATATAATATCTAAAAAGTTATATACAATTTGAAATTTAACAAATTATATAAAAATAATTTTAAAATAGTATTGACAAATAGAAACTTGTACGATATAATAAAGCCATAACAAAGGGGACCCCACAGTTATAGGAAGTAAGAAGTGAAAATTTATGGAAGGAGGTACAGTCCACCAAAAAGTTTAGCTTCGTTTCATTTATAATTTTATAAATGGAACAATAGGAAAATCCCAATCTACCGATGTTAAAAGCCAATCTTTGCAGTATAAAATCATTGATTAAAAAGATAGAATTCATGGAGAAACCGTATAAGATTTTGGACGAAAACGAAAGATATCATATAATTTGTTGTATGTGCGAATGAATATAGAAGGAGAAGAAACGATAATCCATGAAGCTGGTGTATAACGACGGGGAGCGGAAAAAAATTTAATATAGATCATGTTAATGTATACCAATACAGAGAAACATGAGAAGGAAAAGAGGTATCAAGACCATTGGATGACATAATGACGAAGAACGGATAACGAATGCTTGGAATATTGGCAGTCGTTATCCGTTTCTATTTGCGTTTATATATATGGCTGGATTCCTTCCAGATCAAAGGGCGGCGTGTATTCTTCTTTTGCGCTGCTTTTTTCCTGCATAAAGCCCTGGGTCAGGCCGAGGCGGATTGCCTCCTCCAGAACCTTATTGTATTCATAAGAAGTGATCCTGCGGTTGATTTCCGGAAAGTCCTTGCTGCGGTAAAATGGGGTGTACTGGCTTAAAAGGCTGATGTAATACATTCCCTGGGGAAGCTCTTCCTTCAGCCAGTGAAGGAGGCGGATGGAATCCTCTCTTGCGCCGGGAAGAACCATATGGCGTATGATAACACCTTTTTTCATCAGGGTTTCAGAGGCATCGAATTCCGGGGCTCCGGTCTGGCTGATCATCTGCTTAATGGCCTTAGAAGCTATATCAAAGTAATCGGCTGCCTTGCTGTAGCGTGAGGAAAGGCTGGAGCTGTAATATTTTAAGTCGGGAAGCCAGATATCCACATATTCCTCCAGCTCCCTGATGAGTTCTGTTGATTCATACCCTCCGCAGTTATAAACCACTGGGATAGAAAGCCTGGGTTTGATGAGATCTAAGGCTTCCATAATAGAAGGAATGTACTGGGTTCCGGTGACCAGATTTAGGTTATGGGCTCCTTTTTCCTGAAGGTCCAGGAAGATCCGGGCCAGCTGGGGGACTGTCAGCTCTTTTCCGAAATGCTCCTGACTGATAGAGTGGTTCTGGCAGAAGCAGCATCCTAAGGTACAGCCGGAAAAAAACACGGTTCCGCTTCCCTGACTTCCGCTGATGCAGGGCTCTTCCCAGTGGTGGAGTGCGGCCCTGGCCGCCTTTACGGTGTCCTTGCAGCCGCAGAAGCCGGTGGTCACCCGGCGGTCTGCCTTGCAGCTTCTGGGACATAAGCTGCAGGACTGGTATGGTTTTTTTCGGTTCATGAAATATCTCCTGATATTGACAAAGTGAAATTTGTGCATTAATATAGTGGGAAAACGTTTTTTAGGTTCATGCAAAATATTAAGTACAGGTGAGTGATAAAAATGGGAGAAACGAAATCAATGGCTGCTTTGCGTTATGCGTTTCCAAAGACGGTTCCGGTCATGGCCGGTTACCTGGTTCTGGGAACGGCCTATGGAATTTTGATGAATGTCAATGGGTACGGAATCTGGTGGGCTGTTTTGATCAGCATATTTGTATACGCCGGAAGCCTCCAGTATCTTGGAATCACATTTTTTGCGGCAGTGGTCAATCCCTGGTACGCTTTTTTTATGTCCTTAATGCTAAATGCCAGACATTTGTTTTACGGCCTTTCCATGCTGGATAAGTATAAGGATGGGGGAAAGTTAAAGCCATATCTGATATTTGCCCTGACCGATGAAACATTTTCCGTTCTCTGTAATGAAGAGGTTCCCGAGGGCATTAATAAGTATCATGTCTACTTTTTTGCCTCTCTTTTGGATCATTTATATTGGGTGACGGGGGCCCTCATCGGCAGCCTGGCAGGCGGGCTGATCCGTTTTGATACTGCAGGAATGGATTTTGCCCTGACCGCTCTTTTTGTGGTAATCTTTGTAGATCAATGGAAGTCGGGACAGGGGCATAAGGCGGCTCTTGCAGGAGTGGGTGCCTCGGCCTTGTGTGTGGCAGTCTTTGGTCAAAGTGTTTTTATTATACCTGCCATGATTTTGATTCTGACCATTATTACGGCCTGGTATTTTAAGGAAAAGAGAGAGGAGAAGCGGCTATGAACCAGGATACTATAAAATATCTTATGATTGCGGCAGTTATGATGCTGGCTACGGTTATCACCCGTTTTCTTCCCTTTTTCCTGTTTCCCGCGGGGAAAAAGACTCCAAGGTACATTCATTATCTAAGTCTTACCCTTCCTTATGCCACCATCGGACTTTTGGTGGTTTACTGCTTAAGGGGAATGGATGTTTTTGCCTTTCCTTACGGGCTTCCTGAGATTATCTCCATCCTTGTCATTACGGCCCTTCACCTTTATAAAGGAAATTCCCTGTTAAGCATTGGAGCCGGTACAGCCCTTTATATGGTGCTGACCCAGACCGTATTCCGTTAGTTTCCTGAATAGTTCTCATATCCTTCAGGCAGGAATTTCTGTTCCTTGAATTCCTTTGGAGAGAGGCCGAATTCCTTTTTAAAGGCCCGGTAAAAGCTGGTGTAATCGGAAAAACCGTACTGGTGGCACAGCTCTCCCAAGGGAATTCCGGATAAAATGGCATTTTTGCTGGCTTGAAGCCGCTTTTTTATGATGTACTGGTGGAGGGAAATTCCCATGTTATCTTTAAACACATGAGAAATATGGTACTTGCTGGCATAGAAAAAGGCGGCCAGACGGTCTAGGGATAAATCCTCTCCCAGGTGGTTGTTGATGTAATCGCAGAGGTTTAAATAAAGCACATTTTCATAAACAGCGGGAATCCGGTGAAGATTTTCATAGGTAATCCGGTTTAAAAACAGCAGGAAGGAATGAACCTGAAGCTCTGCACTCAGCCTTTGAAAAGGCTTGTTTCCGTGTATTTCTTCCAATAAGTCCAGAAGGCGGCTCTGTATATCCTGAAATACCACAAAATCCATGCTGAAATGGTAATGCTTATGTTCCAAGGCATAATTGAAACCATAGGAAAAGTCCTCAGACCAGGAGCACATGGACTGATAATACGGGTCACTGATCCAAAGCACGAAGCGCTGGTACGTTTCCCTGTTGGAACGGAAGATGGGATGGTGCTTTACTCCGGGAGGAATCAGCAGATAATCGCCGTACTGCAAGTCGTACTGAATGCCCTCCACCTCATAGCTCACATCCCCGCTCATGAAAAAAAACATTTCATAATAAGGATGGCTGTGATTTACGATCCGGCTTAAATCCATATCTTTATAGAAAAACACTTCAAATTCTCCTGAATTCATATATTGCCGTTCATTAAAGCCGGTGGACAATTCTTTTTTCAATGGAAATTCCTCTTTCATGTTAGAAATTTTCTTTTTCAGCTTCCCTAAGATTATAAAATAAAACCGCAAGTTTTGCAATGTTAACGGCAAATAAAACCATGGTAATGATGCCCCGCTTTGTATATACTGAATCCATAAGACAGGAATGTGATTATTAATTTTAATTCCAAAACAAGGAGGTATTTCTATGAAATTATCATTCAGATGGTACGGAGACGACGACAAGGTTACACTGCAGAACATCCGCCAGATTCCCGGCATGAGCTCCATCGTAACAGCAGTTTATGATGTTCCGGTTGGAGAGATTTGGAGCAGGGAAACCATTGCCCACCTAAAAAAAGAAGTGGAAGACGCAGGTCTTGGCTTTGATGTGATCGAGAGCATTCCGGTTCATGAGGACATTAAGCTTGGAAAGCCCACCAGAGACAAGTATATTGCCAATTACTGCGAAAATATCAGACGGGTGGCGGAAGCAGGAGTAAAATGCATCTGCTACAATTTCATGCCTGTATTTGACTGGACCAGAACCCAGTTAGACCACGTGTTAGAGGATGGTTCAACCACTCTGGTTTACTATCAGGATCAGGTGGATCAGGTAAATCCTCTGGAAAGTGAAAGCGATTTGACTCTTCCCGGCTGGGATTCCAGCTATACCAGAGATGAATTAAAGCAGATCGTAAGTGAATATAACGCTTTATCAGAAGATAATCTCTGGGACAACATAAAATATTTCCTGGAAGCCATTATTCCGGTGGCGGCAGAATACGATGTCAACATGGCAATCCACGAGGACGATCCATGCTGGAGCATTTTTGGACTTCCCAGAATCATTACCTGCGAGGAGAACTTAGACCGTTTCTTAAAGCTGGTGGATGACAAGCATAACGGTATTACTCTCTGCACCGGTTCCTTAGGCTGTTCCAACCAGAATGACGTGGTGAAGATGGCTGCAAAATACGCTGCTATGGGACGCATTCACTTTGTACATGCAAGAAATGTGGCAGTTCTTGAGGACAACAAGGGCTTTGAGGAAAGAGCTCATTTATCCTCCTGCGGCTCTTTGGACATGTTTGCCATTTTAAAGGCCCTTCACGACAATGGCTTTACCGGCTATATGCGTCCTGACCACGGCCGTATGATCTGGGGCGAAACAGGACGTGCAGGCTACGGACTTTATGACCGTGCTCTTGGAGCTACTTACTTAAACGGTCTTTGGGAAGCTATTGAAAAAACCAGCAAATAAGAAAGAAGGATTATGGCCATGGCATTGACATTTGGAACGGATTTAAGCGGCAAAGTGGCAGTAGTTACCGGAGCGGGCGGAATTCTCTGCGGCATGTTTGCCCAGACTCTCGCAGAGGCAGGAGCAAAGGTGGCAGTACTGGATTTAAATGAAGAGGCTGCACAGAAGGTGGCTTCCTCCATTACAGAAGCAGGCTATACGGCAGCTGCCTATAAGGCCAATGTGCTGCAGCGGGAAAGTTTAGAGGAGGTTCACGCCAGGATTCTTTCAGAGCTGGGTCCCTGCAGCATTCTCATAAACGGGGCAGGGGGAAATAGTCCCAAGGCCAACACGGATAAGGAATATTTTGAAATGGGAGACATTGAGGCAGAAACCAAGTCCTTTTTTGACCTGGACCAGTCCGGTGTGGAATTTGTCTTTAATTTAAACTTCCTTGGAACCCTGCTTCCATGCCAGATTTTTGCAAAGGACATGATCGGCAGGGAGGGATGCAGCATTTTAAACATCTCTTCCATGAATGCTTTTACCCCATTGACCAAGATTCCGGCTTACAGCGGGGCAAAAGCAGCTATCAGTAATTTTACCCAGTGGCTGGCAGTTCATTTTTCCAAGGCTGGCATTCGGGTAAATGCCATTGCTCCGGGATTCTTTGTGACAAAACAGAATGAAAAACTTCTGTTTCATGAGGACGGTTCTCCTACGCCGAGAACAAACAAAATCCTGGCTGCGACTCCTATGGAACGGTTCGGAGAGGCACATGAGCTTAACGGTGCGCTGCTGTTTCTCTTGAACAACCAGGCAGCAGGCTTCATTACGGGTGTGGTATTGCCTGTAGACGGAGGATTTTCAGCCTATTCAGGTGTTTAAATTTCAGCCCCTTCTTATTTGCTTTTTAGATGCGGATATGAGGGGGTTCTTTTTGTATTTGTTTTTAGAATTTACTATAATTTTTTTTTTGTTTGAAAATTAAAGAAAATATTTTTACATCTTTTGCCAATCTTGACAAATAGTTACAAGATGTCGTATAATAGATAACATCATTTGAAAATGTAATATTTTTTGCTTACAAAAGACGAAGTTAGGAGTAGAGCACAATGAAAGCATTGGTGGACAAGAAGCAGAAGCGAAAGGCATTAAAAGCAGCAAAGGGGACAAAGAGAAAATTTAAAGCGCTGTTCGAACTAAAGTCATTGAAACTGAAGATGACCATGTTCATTATTTCTATCATTTTGGTATTAGCTGCGGCTAATATGGCAATCAGTATTTCTGTCAGCTACAAAGGGATTACAGATGTTGTAAAGAGTGACTTAAAATCCACAGGTATCCTGGTCAGCAGCCTGGTGGAGAATCATCTGACCCAGATGAAAACAAGCATTGAAGCCAGTGCACAGGGAGGGAGTTTGAAGTCCATTAACTCCAGGGTTGTGACTGAGTATCTTGCCAATCAGTGTAAGCTTTACGGTTATAAGAACCTTGAAGTGCTCAACCGGGAGGGCGCTGTGATCCGGAGTGCATCCGGAGAAGGCGTGGGGGAAAGCTACATAGATAAAGAATATATAACTAAAGCCTTAAACGGAGAGACCATTATTTCCACTACGGAGTTTGACAGCAACAATGAGCTGGTGATCCGGGTGGCGACTCCTTATGAATATGGAATTCTTCTTGCAACCTATGACGGATATACGTTAAGCGAGTTGATTAAGGATCTCAGAATCGGAAAAACCGGCAATGCAATCCTGGTTGATTATACAGGAACCATCATTGCCAATATGACACCGGAGCTGGTTTCCCAACGCCAGAATTTTATTGAATTTGCAAAAACGGATAAATCCTATGCTTCAGCCGGACGTATGTATCAGACAATCATCGGAGGCGGAAGCGGCATCGGACAGTATGATTATAAGGATGTAAGCCGGTTCTGCTATTATAGTCCGGTAGAAGGCAGCGATGGCTGGGCTTTGGCCGTGGTAGCTCCCATTAATGAAACCACCACTTCTATTCAAACGGTAATCTTTGCTATGACTCTGTTTGCAGTAGTTTCCGTTGTAGTGGGCTGTTTCCTTGCTTTCTGGTTTGCAGGCTCTATCGCAAGTCCTTTATCAGCCATTGCAAAGCGGATGGGATTGTTTGCGGAAGGAGATTTATCCAGTGAGGTTCCAGTGATCAAACATAAGGATGAGATCGGTATGCTGGCACAGGAGATCACCAATTCCGTCCACAGCGTCCGCTCCTATATCGACGAGATTTCTTCTGTTTTGGGAAATGTGGCTTCCGGAGATTTCAGCAAATCAGTTTCCATGGAATTTCAGGGAGATTTCAAGGTGATTCAGGATTCCATTGATAGGACTGAGGATCTGCTTTCCAAGACCGTGCAATCCATAAACAGGTCTGCTGAGGAAGTGGCAAAGAGCAGCTATCAGGTATCCCAGGGAGCCCAGAATTTAAGTCAGGGAGCTGTGGAGCAGGCTGCCTCCATTGAGGAGCTTTCCTCTTCAGTCAATGAGATATCAAACAGCATTATGAGCACCGTAAAGACTGTCGAAGGAGTCAATGAACAGGCTGGACGTGTTGGCACTGCTATGGAAAACGGCAACCAGAAGATGCAGGAAATGATGGAATCCATGGAGCGGATTAACCGGAAATCCAAGGAAATCGAAAAGGTGAACAAGCTTATCGAGGACATTGCATTCCAGACCAATATTCTGGCGCTGAATGCGGCTGTTGAAGCAGCCAGAGCAGGGGAGGCAGGCAAAGGCTTTGCTGTTGTTGCTGACGAAGTCCGCAACTTAGCAGGAAAGAGTGCTAATGCAGCCAAGGATACCTCCAGCTTAGTGGCTGACACCATTGAGGCTGTTAAAAAGGGAACCCAGATTGCAGCTTCTACGGGAGATACCTTAAGCGGAGTTCTTTCAGAGACCAGAACCATGGTTTTGGCTATTGAACAGTCAGCAGAGGAATTAAAGCAGCAAAGTGAAAAAGTTACTGAGGTGACCATGGGAATTGAGCAGATATCTTCTGTGGTTCAGAGTAACTCCGCTACTGCAGAGCAAAGCGCCGCAGCCAGCGAAGAGCTTTCCAGCCAGGCTGAGGGACTGCGTCAGTCTATGAGCACGTTCAAAACCAGATAAAAATTTGGGATTATAGAATAAAAACAGACAACCATTCATTGGCGGATGGTTGTCTGTTTTTTATCAGTCCTTTATGGACTTTACCCGGGGAATGTATGGGTAAAGGTCTTCATATGCCTCCAGTTCAGCTTCTGTTTCCGGTGCTGCGGGGATCAGGCCGGTACAGTCTGTAGTAGAGCATGCCTGGATGTCGATTTCATAATCATCCTTGGAATATATTGTTTCCTGCTTTTTATTTTCTTGCTTCTTTTTTTCCTGTTTCATTTCGAATCCTCCTTTCATTCTTAGTGTGAGAAAAAACAAAGCAATCTATTCGCTGTCTGCAGTCAACTTTTTTGCGTTACAAAAGAACCTTAAAAACGTTATTTTAAAGGGGTATTTTGAGGTTTACAAAAATGATATGGCTATGGGAGAAATGATGAGATGAAAATTGCTTTTTGTACGGATCAGGAAAAACTGCAGGACCTGGTGATGAGGTATTGCCGTGATAATGACAACAGTTTTTTTAAAATTGACTGTTTTTCAACGGAGGAGCCTTTTGCGGCCATGGAGGACACGCCATATGATGTGATCGTGATTTACCGGAAGAAAAAGGCTGTTTCCTGGAGGGAAATCACCAGACGGGAAAGTGCTGTGAGAAGGAGAGTGGTCAGCCGCAGCGTAATAAAATATACTGCATTCTTTAACGGGAAAATACGGGTTTTCGATACCAGGGACATTTTTTATCTGGAGTCCTATCAGCGGAAAACCAGCATTGTGGTGGGAAGAGGCAGACTGCGGATCAAGGCAAGGCTTGATGAGGAAGAGGGAAAGCTTCCGAAGAATCTTTTTATCCGGATCAACCGCCATAACATCATAAATATGCAGCATATCAGGAACGTGGAGGGAGAGACGGTTGAAATGGTAAATGGAGAAGTTTTATACATAAATGATGGACGAAGGAAGATGTTTGAACGGAATTACGGGAAGTTTATTGAGGAAAATAGTATGATATTGTAGAAAAAAGATGAAAAAGTGCAATAATACAGTTAAAATAGGCAACGGGGATTGTCGTTGTTTCAATCCGGTGATATGGTTGTATCTGCCCGAAAAGTGAAATATTTTTGAATTGTCGGCAGAGCATATCTGAAATCACATCTTTTATTCTGTAAAGTTCGGGGCAGGCAGCAGAAATCAGCCGGTTCTGCTGCTGCAAATATTAAGATTTTCTTAATATTTAATTTCCTTTCTTGACACCTATTTCCCTTTTTCTTATAGTAACCCCAGCAGGACCAGATTTTAAGAAAGGGGAATACAGTGGAGAAGGCGAAGAAAAGAATACTTGATATCTGGTATCACATGACACTTAGAAAAAAGCTGTATGTCATAATCGGCAGCGTGGCGCTTATGATGGCAGCTTCTATTTATATTAATTTACAGGTGGTTTATTTCTTTATTGATAATGTGCAGATGATCATGGATGATAATTTATCCTGTTATAAATTCCAGGATTCCCTGGGAAGTGAGGCCGATCAATTTGCCAAATTTGCCATGAACAGGACTCCGGAAAATGAAGCGGCTTATGAGAGTTCCCGCAAAGAGGTGGAGGGGCATTTAAAAAAGCTGCCTTATGACTATGACCAAGTGGGAGAGGTGCGGTACGGCATCACCTGGAATATATTTAACTCCTATGGGGAATATGAAAAGCAGAAGGAAAAGATTCTTTCCATGAGAGCGGGAGACGACGGCTATATCAGGGAGCTTTACAAGGCCTACAGCATGCAGGAATATTTGGATACCTATGCCGCCCGCCTGACCAGGGCAGTCCTTACAGAAGGCAATGATTATTATGAATCCCAGGTTCCCGGCCTTAGGCGGATGCCCTATCTGCTGTTTGTAATCAGCGTAGCAGCTTTTTTCCTCCTGGTGGTAGAGCTGCGGTTTATTACCGGAAGCATTGTAAAGGTTCTGATGGAGCTGGCAGTATCCTCCCGGAGGATTGAAAAAAATGATTTTACCGGTGCTGATGTAAAATGGGATGGCAAGGATGAGATTGGACACCTGGTCAGCGCATTTAATAAAATGAGACATGCCACGGAAGATTATCTGGCGGCAGCGGAGGAGAAGCGGATCATGGAAGACCGCCTGCACCGGCAGGAGCTGGAGCGCTCTGAACTGGAGCAGAGGTTTTCCATGGCTCAGCTTCAGTTGATCAAAAGCCAGTTAAATCCTCATTTCCTGTTTAATACCTTGAATATGATAACCCGCATGGCTCAGGCAGAAGAGGCACCTGTGACAGAGGAGATGCTGGTGTCCATGAGCAATCTATTGCGGTACAGCATCCGGACCTCCAATGCATTTACCCCTCTTGGGCAGGAGCTTAAGGTGGTGGAGGATTATATGTATCTCCAGCGAATGCGTTTTGGAGCCAGAATCCGGTGGCATGTGGACTGTGACCCTGAACTGTGGGAGGAAGAGGTTCCGGTGTTTATTCTCCAGCCTTTAGTTGAGAATGCGGTGATCCACGGAATTTCAGAGAAGGAAAAGGGCGGGGCTATCTATATCCGTATCAAAAAGAAGGATGAGGGAATGTGGATTTCGGTTGCTGATACGGGACAGGGAATGGATGAGGAGCATCTTAAGGAAATACAAAAGGCTCTGACGGCAAGGGGGAAGGGGCTTGGAATCGGTCTGGGAAATATTTACAGGAGGATTATGGCCTATTACGAGAATGGAAATGTGCTGCTGGACAGCAGAAAAGGGTGCGGAACTGTAGTTCAGATGGAATTTGGGAAGAGGAAGGGATAGGGTGCGGCAGATGTTTGGTTTGCTCATTGCAGAAGATGAATTGATTGAGAGGCAGGTCCTGAAAAAAACACTTCAAAAGAAATTTGAGGGCCAGTGCGTGATATGGGAAGCGGAGAATGGAAATGAAGCTGTGGAGGTGTTTTTAAAAGAGGATATCCAGATCGTTATTTTGGATATCGGGATGCCTGGGCTCAATGGAATTCAGGCTGCAGAGGCCATACGGAAAGAAAGTCCGGAGTGCTGTATCATCTTTCTCACGGCATATGACCGGTTTGATTATGCTAAGAAGGCCATTTCTGTAGGTGCCATGGAATATCTTTTGAAGCCTTACTCCAGAATGGAGATCATCAATGTGGCGGGGGAGGCCTTAAGGCTGGCGGAACAATACCGGAAGTGGCGGTCAGGGGCTGCTGTGGATGAAGAAATCATAAAGAGGAATTTCCGGTTTTTTCTTGAAGAGGAAAAGGTTTGGCAGGAGGAGGTCCTGGAGGAAAGGGAAGAAGATGGAACCAATACCCGTCTGTCGGTCATGACCTCTATGGTGGAAGAGTATGTGCGCAGTCACTACATGCAGGAAATATCTATGCACGATGCCGCCAGGGCAGTGGGCTATTCAGAGCCTTATTTTTGTAAGATGTTCAAGCTGCAGTTCGGACAGAGCTTTACCTCCTATCTGGCGGAGTACCGGATCAATGAGGCGAAAAAACTCCTCTGCCAGCCAAATGTGAACGTGAAGGATGTGGGAACCAGAGTAGGCTATCCTGATTCCAATTATTTTACTAAGGTGTTCCGGAGGCTTACGGGGATGAATCCTTCGGAGTACCGGATGGATGTGCTGAATAAAATCACCTGATACATTAACTTCTTTTGCTAAAGCAGATTAAATTCTGATTAAACATGTTTTTCTATGATAGACATGCTATAATTATTGGAAAATAATGAAATAGTATTAGAAATCAACAAAGGGATGGGGGGCTTAAACATGAAATCCGATGTTAAAAAACAGGTTCCAGATAACACATTCGCTTTTGAGGAGATTGTTTCTATCATCAAGCATGCTCGTGAAAATGCTTTCCGGGCAGTAAACAGGGAGCTAATCTCAATGTACTGGGAAATCGGTCATTATATCAGCGAAAAGGTAACTTCTGGCAGTTGGGGGAAATCAGTGGTTCAGGAATTTTCCAGATTTGTTCAGTCACACTTTGAAGGAATCAAGGGATTTTCACCGCAAAATATCTGGCGTATGAAGCAGTTTTATGAAACATATGAGGGAAATGAAAAACTCTCACCACTGGTGAGAGAAATTAGCTGGACGAATAATATCTTGATAATGATGGCTGCAAAAAGTGATGAGGAACGAGAGTTTTATTTACTTCTCTCATCAAAAAACAATTACTCCAAACGGGAATTGGAACGGCAAATTGACAGCGGCCTATATGAGCGGACGATGATTTCTGTAGAGAAGAATCAGATGTTTCTGTCGCGTAATACCGGATTGACTGCATTGCGTGATAGTTATGTGCTTGAATTTCTTGATGTTCCGGAACATCATAAAGAAAAGGAATTGCGAAAAGCCATCATTTCCAATCTGCGTGATTTTATTCTTGAATTTGGCCGGGACTTTACGTTTGTTGGTGAGGAATACCGAGTGCAAGTTGGTAACACAGACTTTAACATAGACCTGCTTTTCTATAACCGTGAACTTTCCTGCTTGGTTGCAATTGAATTAAAAATTGGCCGCTTTAAACCGGAACATCTTGGGCAGCTTGAATTTTATCTGGAAGCCCTTGATCGGGATGTGAGGAAACCGAATGAAAATCCAAGTGTTGGGCTGATACTCTGTGCCAGAAAGGACGATGAGGTTGTGGAGTATGCTTTAAGCCGCAGTATGTCACCGGCATTGATTGCAGAATATCAAACCCATCTGCCACAGAAGTCATTGTTGGAAAATAAACTGCGTGAACTGCGTGAATTGGCAGAAGGCTTAGAGGATGACGAGGGAGAATTTGAATGATTTATTTGTTTTTGCGGATATTGGCGGGAAAAAGAGAAGGTATGCACCAATGTAATGAGAGAATAAAAAATATATAATATGCGGCGGCAGTACAGGATTTATCTTGTGCAGCCGCTGTTTCCGTCTGCGATTTGCAGTAAAATTCATCTCCAATCCTACACATACTGTCTTTTTATACCAAGTTTTTTTTACAATACAAAAAGCTAAGAATTTACTAGGAATGATAAAATGTTACGATAGAATTCCATTCCCATAACAGATATAATCAGATAGTAAAGTCAATAAGTCAGTAATCATGTCCCCAAGACATGATCGTGAAAAAGGAAGGAGGACGGGATATGGAACAGGAGCTGTTTCGAATGGAAGGGATCAGCAAAAGCTTTCCCGGAGTAAAGGCTCTCGATAAAGTCTCCCTTACTGTAAATAAAGGGGAAGTTCTTGGGCTTGTTGGAGAGAACGGCGCAGGAAAGTCCACACTTATGAAGATCCTGTCAGGAGTACACCGTGCAGATGAGGGTGAGATATTCATTGAAGGGGAAAAGGTGACCATCGATTCCGTTGCCAAGGCCCATGACCTGGGTATCAGCATTATCATGCAGGAGCTGAACATGTGCGGCCATTTGAGTGTGGCTGATAATATATTTATTGGAAGAGCCCATACAAAAGGTATTTTCATTGATGATAAGTTCATGCATGAAGAAGCGAAGAAAATACTGGACGACCTGGGAATCGAGCTGAATACTTATTCCCGTGTGGGAAGCTTAAGCATTGCCCAGCAGCAGATGGTGGAAATTGCAAAAGCAATCAGTTTTAATTCTAAAATCCTGGTTTTAGACGAGCCGTCGGCTACCCTGACAGAGAGGGAAGTGGAGCAGCTCTTTGGAATTATCCGCAGGCTGAAGGAAAAAGGCGTGGGAATGGTTTATATCTCTCACCGTATGGCCGAGTTAAACCAGATATGCCAGCGCGTTACTGTTATCCGTGACGGCCAGTATATAGGAACCAGGAACTTGTCCGAAATCTCCATGGATGAGCTGGTAAATATGATTGTAGGACGATCCCTTGAAGATAAATATCCAAAGCATAAAAGAACCATAAAAGAAGTGGTTTTAGAGGCGAAGAATGTACGCCGCGGCAATAAGGTAAACGCAGACCATTTCTTTGTAAGAAAAGGAGAAATCCTTGGAATTGCCGGTCTGGTAGGAGCGGGACGGACAGAGCTTATGCGCTGTATCTTTGGTGCAGACAGACCGGACACCATGGACCTTTGGATTGACGGAAAACAGGTGAAAATCAATTCCGTTATTCAGGCCATCAGTCACGGTATCGGCTATGCTACGGAGGATCGTAAGAGAGACGGTCTGGCTTTAGGTCTTGATATTAAATATAACACTAACATGGCTCACTTGCCAAACCTCACCCATTTTGGATTCCTTGATGACAAGGCGGGAGCGGAAAATGCCCAGAAGTATGTAGATCTTCTCCGCACCAAGACTCCCAGCATTCATCAGCTTTGCAGAAACTTATCAGGAGGAAACCAGCAGAAGGTGGTACTGGCAAAATGGCTCTGCAATGATGTAAAAGTCCTCATAGTCGATGAACCCACCCGCGGAATTGACGTAGGAGCGAAGTTTGAAGTGTACGAGCTTTTTAACAAGCTGAGTGACCAGGGAGTAGCCATTATCATGATTTCCTCAGAGCTTCCTGAGGTACTTGGAATGAGTGACAGGATTCTGGTAATCCATCAGGGAGAGATCAACGGAGAGCTGGATGCGAAGACAGCCACTCAGGAACAGATTCTCTATCTGGCGGCAGGCTATAACAAGCTGGAGGGAAAACCGGCTCCCAAGCTTCAGTTGAACTAAGAGCATGAAAGGAAAAGAAGAATAATGGCTGAGTTAAATACAAAAATAGAAAAGAAAGCAAAGAGCGGCAGTTCTTTTGGAAAATTAGATGCCGCTACCAGAAGAGCGATTTATTCCATGGGAATTCTCATTGGACTGTTTGTCCTGTTTTCCCTTCTCAAACCGGATAAATTTCTGGCGGCTGCCAACTTGCAGAACCTTCTGCAGCAGATTGTTACTTATACCATCATCGGATGCGGATTGACCTTCTGTCTTGTCTGCGGCGGAAACGATTTATCTGCCGGAGCTTCCATGGCTTTATCAGGTATTATCATGGTAAGCCTTCTGACTCAGGGACTTCCCTTGTGGGTATGTATCATATTCTGTCTGGCAATGGGTATACTGACAGGTGTTATGAATGGATTTTTCATTGAAATCCTTGGAGTTGTGCCCTTTGTGGCGACGCTGGCGACCCAATGGGTATATAGAGGTATGGCTAACGTTTTGGTAAACGGCGCTCCTCTTTATACCACAAACATTCCTTCAGAAGCAGTACAGAAGCAGTTTTATGTACTGGGCGGAGGAAGAATCGGAGGCAACGGCCTTCCTTACAGCGTTATTATTACCTTGGTTTATGCTATTATCTTAGGCATTGTGCTTTCCAAAATGAGAATCGGACGTCAGATTTATGCCTGCGGTTCTAACTTAGAGGCAGCCAAGCTTTCCGGTATCAATGCCGTAAAAACCCGTATGTTCGCTTACTGTATCTCCGGTTTGTCCGCTGCAATCTGCGGTATCCTGGTGGCTTCCCGCCTTTCCAGTGCACAGCCTACAGCAGGAAACGGATATGAAATGGAGGCAATTGCAGCTTCCGTTCTGGGTGGTATCTCCATTCTTGGTGGTGAAGGTACAATCCTCAATACAGTAATTGGAGCATTGATGATGGGTGTAATCAGAAATGGGTTAAACTTAAATGGAGTGAACTCTTTCTGGCAGCAGGTAATTGTAGGTTTTATCCTGTTAATTGCGGTTGCTTCTCAGACTGCCAACAGGGGTGGAAACTTAAATTCAATCAAGCGCTTTTTCGGTATGTCTAAATAAACCGTGAGCAGATAAAAGGAGGAAGAAATGAGAAAATTAACAGCAGTTTTACTTGCAGGAGCATTGGCAATGTCAGCACTGACAGGCTGTGCAGGCGGCAGCAAAGAGGCACCTACAACAGCAGCTCCTCAGGAAACAACAAAGGCAGCAGCAGAGACTGAGGCAGGAAGTGTAGCAGCAGTGGACAACAGTGACAAGACGATTTATGTAATCGTTAAGGTTCTGGGCAACCAGTATTGGAGCGTGCTCCAGGCAGGTGCTGAGCAGGCAGGAAAGAACTTGGGCTGCAAGGTAGTAGTAGTAGGAACTGCCCTGGAATCTGACATCGAAGGACAGCTTACTCTTCTTCAGAACGCAGTTTCAGCTCAGGCATCAGGAATTGTTATTGCACCACTTGACAGCGTTTCTCTGGATGCACCGATTACAGAGGCATTCAACTCTGGTATACCGGTAGTCCTGGTTGATACTGTTATTAAAAGTGAAAACTACAGCGCAGCTCTTCTGACCGACAACGTAGAGGCAGGAAAGACAGCAGCTGATGAAATGATCCGCAGATTGAAAGACAGAGGAATTTCTGAAGATGAAGTTGCTCAGATCGGTATTCAGGTTGGTTCTACAGGTTCTCAGACCATCATTGACCGTGTAAAGGGCTTTAACGAGTATTGGGAAGAAAATGCTCCTGAAAAATGGGTAGTACTGAATGATGATATTAAGGTAAATGAAGGCGATATCAGCAAGGCAGTAGGTTTCTGCCAGGATCTTCTTACCACATATCCTGACATCAAGGGTGTATTCGGTCCTAACAACGGTTCTACTGTTGGATTCGTAACAGGCCTTACAGAAGCAAAACGTACCGATGTTACTATGGTCGGCTTTGACTTCTCCGCAGAGATTGAAACTATGATCCGTTCCGGTGAATATGATGTTGCTTCTGTAGTACAGCGTCAGTATTTCATGGGTTATGACGGAGTTAAGACTGCTCTTGATTTAGCAAACGGCGAAACAGTAGCAGAAAAAGCTATTGATACCGGTGTAGCTTTAGTAGACATCAACAATGTAGATACTGAAGAAATCCAGGGTATTGTAAATCCATAAAAAAGTCAGCAGGGGCTGTTGCAAAGGTAGATGATTCATCTGCCTGAGCAGCAGCTCCTTTGGAGGTTCATAATGAAGAAGGCAGTTGTTTTGTTCATTGGATTATGCGGAGTTCTGGCAGCAGGCACCATGGCTCTGGCAGTGGGAAAAAGCGGAGGCAGCTTCCCTTGGCTAAAGGAGAAAAATGGAATAAGTCCGGAATTTATCTTTACCTATGCGGAAAACCAGCCTCAGGATTATCCGACTACCAGAGGAGCCATGAAGTTTGCAGATCTGGTATATGAGGAGACAAAGGGACGGATTAAGATAAACGTATTTTTCGGAGGAGAGCTGGGAGATGAAATATCTGTCTTAGAGCAGCTTCAGTTTGGAGGCGTGGACTTTGCCCGAGTTTCCGTCATGACTATGGGTACTGCGGTGCCCATGTTAAATGTGCTTCAGCTTCCTTATTTGTATAGAGACGGAAACCATATGTGGAAGACCCTGGATGGAGATATCGGACAGGAGTTCATGGAAGGCCTAAAAGGCAGCGGAGTGGTAGGAATGTCCTGGTATGACGCCGGAGCAAGGCATTTTTATAATTCTGTAAAACCCATAGAACGGCTGGAGGATATCCGGGGGATGAAAATCCGGGTTGCAGAGTCGGATCTGATGAGCAAGATGGTTGAAGCTATGGGGGCAAAGCCTGTTCCTATGGCCTATTCCGAAGTCTATGCAGCCCTGGAAACAGGAAGAATAGACGGAGCAGAAAACAACTGGCCTTCTTATGAATCCATGGGGCATTTTGAAGTGGCGAAATACATGACGGTAGACGGCCATAACCGCATCCCTGAGCTTCAGCTTGTGTCTGAGGCTACCTGGAATAAGCTGGGGGAGGAAGACCGGAAAATCATCATGGAATGTGCAAAGAAATCTTCTGTTTATGAAAGAGAACTTTGGGCCAAGGGGGAGAAAGAGGCAGAGGAAAGGCTTCTGAAAAAGGGCTGTATCGTGACCGAACTGTCACACATAGAACAGATCAGGTTCCGGGCTATGGCGATGACTATTTATCAGAAGTTTGGGAAGGATTATATAGATATTATAAATCGGATTGAAGAGATTCAATGATGAAGATAAAATAGGAAAGGGGTGCGGCTGCACCCCTTTCCTATTTATTTCAGGCTTTGGCCATTTTATTTTCAGCCTCTGCAAGGGGTTTATAAGTTTCAGGGCGGCCATTTACAGCTTCCTGAAGTAATTTACCATGAGACATTTTAAATAGAGGGATAAGTGTTCCTGCTGTTTCATAAGTTTGTAAGAAATGGTAATACTTTTGACAGAATCTACCAGTAACTTTCAGAAAAATATAAGGAATTATTACTATTTTTAATAGAAGTCTATGATACAATGAATTCAGAAGCAAAAGACATGATTTTAGAAAAGGAGGCAGTGAAATTATGAAAATTGGAATATTGCTCAAACGAATAGTATTTTTACTGCTGGCAGTCTTTCTTTTGACTGGATTCACCATATCATATCAAGGCTATCAACTGTACCGGGAGGCCCTGGAGGAGACGGGGCTTAAGGAACAGGTGGAGGCCATTCAGGCAAAGGAAGGTTTCACGGAATTTGAAGACCTGCCCCAGGTTTATGTAAATGCAGTGCTGTCGGTGGAGGATCACCGTTTTTACAGTCACGGCGGAATTGATCTTATTGCAATTACCCGTGCGGCTATAAATGATATCAGAGCTATGAGTCTTGTGGAGGGTGGAAGTACCATCACTCAGCAGTTGGCTAAGAATATGTATTTCAGTCAGGATAAAGATTTTTCCAGAAAGGCGGCTGAGGTATTTATGGCCTTTGATATAGAAAGAAACTATTCGAAGGAAGAGATTTTTGAGCTGTATGTAAACGGAATTTATTTTGGAGAAGGATATTATACGGTGGGTGAAGCCAGCAAGGGCTATTTTCAAAAGGCACCGGAGGATATGACAGAATATGAAAGCACCCTTTTGGCAGGAATCCCCAATGCACCTTCCAAATATGCCCCTACAAAGAATCCTGAACTGGCAGAAAAAAGGCAGAAAAAGGTACTTCAGAGAATGGAAGCCTGCGGGTATTTTTCCCGGGAAGAGGCGGAGACAGTGGCAGCCCAGATGGTAGCTGTTCAATAATGGTATGGAAGCGGTATTGCACATTGGGTGTGGTGCCGCTTTTTCTTGTCAGTTCCGCGAAGTTATGTTAAAATTTTGTTGTAACATTGTAATCAATTTTCATATACAGAATGGAGGAAACTATGGCTGTCAGAGATTTAACAGGCAGACGTCTGGACCAATACATAGAAGATTATGTGGTTTTTGATTTAGAAACAACGGGCATCAGTGCGGAGGAAGATTCCATTATTGAGATTTCCGCTATTAAGGTGAAAGGGCATAAGCCGGTGGAAGAATTCTCAACTCTGGTAAACCCTGGCACTCATATTCCCGCCGGCGCCACCAATGTAAACGGCATTACCGATGAGATGGTCAGGGAAGCCCCGCGGCTGGAGGAGGTTTTGCCGGATTTTATGTCCTTTATAGAAGGAGAGATTTTAGTCGGGCACAATATCCAGTCCTTTGATCTGCTTTTCCTTTACCGTGCGGCAGAAGAGCTGCTTAAAAAGGATGTGGTCAATGATTATGTGGATACCCTATACATGGCAAAGGCATGCCTGCCTCAGCTTAGGCGTTACCGTCTGACCGATATTTCAGCTCATTTTCAGATAGAGACAGAAGGCGCTCACAGAGCGTTAAATGATTGCATCATGAACCAGCAGTGTTATGAGCACATGGGCAAGCTGTTAAAAACAGTTGAAACAGAGGTGTGCCCTCAGTGCGGAAGTTTGTTAAGACGCAGAAGCGGAAAGTTTGGAGAATTTTATGGCTGCTCCAATTACCCCAAATGCCGTTTTACGAGAAATGTCTGATAAGGTGAATATGCCCTTTGGGCAAAGAGAGAGCCCCCTGGGGGTTATGGAGTTTTTGATTGAAAAGGCTGCTCCCGGCGATTATGAAACTTTGGCCTTTGTGATCCGGGAGGTTTGGCTTCAGATGGAACAAAAAGAATGGTTTGCGGCAGATGATTCAGAAACAATCTGCCGGATACTGGAAGAGGGCAGGGGCCTGGGATATAAGGCTTTTGAAAAGGAGTCTGGGGCCTTGGCCGGAGTTTTTCTTGGAGTGCTTCCCGGAAACGGAGAAGAAAATCTGGGGCGGGACATAGGACTTGCCGGCGAAGAACTGGAGAAGGTGGCTCATATGGATACCATTGCCATTCTTCCTCAGTACAGGGGAAACGGTCTTCAGCATACGATGATGCAGGCTGCAGAGGAAGAACTGAAAAATCAGGGATATAAGTACCTGATGTGTACGATTCATCCGGAAAATATCTATAGTAAAAAGAATGCGGTCATGCAGGGCTACAAAGTTGTTCTGACCAAAGAAAAGTACGGCGGATATGTGAGGGATATTTTGTTAAAAAGACTATAGAAATCATGAAATCCATTGACGAAGAGCCGATTTTTTTGTATACTTTTTATAACGGCTGACAGAAGTCACCACTGAAAAAGAATTACAGGAATCACAGAAATAGATTTGATGAAAACAGATGCCAGGAAGGTATAGGTGTTCTTAATGAACGCATAGACTGTTTCCGGTATCTTTTTTTGTGGCGGAAACGAGAAATAGAGGGATAAAATAGGGAGATGGAAGTCATGATAAGACAAAAATGGAAGGTTGCTGTTATGGTGGTTCTGGCTGCCATGGCTGTAACTGGCTGTAAAAAGGAAAAGCCCCAAGCTGCAGATATTTCTGCAAGAACAGAGGACAGCGTGGTGGTGGTAATGGGAGTTACCTCAGAGCCAGAGGCAGGGTTTGACCCTGCATATGGCTGGGGGGCAGGAGAGCATGTCCATGAGCCTCTGATTCAGAGTACACTTACAGTCACTGATAAGGATTTAACAATCGGTTATGACCTGGCAACAGCTATGGAGGTCAGCGACGACGGACTGACATGGACTGTGAAAGTACGGGAAGATGTTTCTTTTACTGACGGAGAAAAGCTGACAGCAGAGGATGTGGAATTTACTTACAATACTTTAAGGGATACCAGCTCGGTCAATGATTTTACCATGCTGGACCGTGCGGAGGCAGTGGATAACTCTACCGTAGTATTTCATATGAGCCGGCCTTATTCCATCTGGCCCTATACCATGGCTAATGTGGGAATTGTTCCGGAACACAGTTATGGTCCGGACTACGGTGAGCATCCCATTGGTTCCGGCCGGTATATATTAAAACAATGGGACAGAGGCCAGCAGGTGATTCTGGAATCCAATCCGGACTATTATGGGGAGGCTCCAAAAATGAAAAAGGTCACCGTACTCTTTATGGAAGAAGACGGAGCTTTGGCAGCCGTAAGGTCCGGACAGGCGGACCTGGCTTATACTGCAGCTCCCTATTCAAGCCTGACCATACCCGGCTATGAGCTTTTATCTTTTCAGACAGTGGATAACCGCGGATTTAACCTTCCGGCCATTCCGGCAGGAAGCATTTCAAAAGACGGTGTACCCATTGGAAATGACCTCACCAGTGATGTGAGAGTAAGAAAAGCCATTAACTTGGGCATTAACCGGGAGGAAATGATTGAACACGTGCTAAACGGCTACGGCAGCCCTGCCTACAGCGTTTGTGATAAAATGCCCTGGTATGAGCCCTCTTCCAAGATAGAATTTGACCCCGAAGAGGCAAATTCCCTACTTGACGAGGCCGGCTGGCTGAAAGGAACAGATGGAATCCGTGAAAAGGATGGAAAACGGGCGGAGCTTCATTTTATTTATCCTGCCAATGATTCCGTTCGTCAGGCCCTTGCGGCGGATACGGTGAATCAGTTGAAAGAACTTGGAATTGACGGACAGATGGAGGGGGCCGGTTGGGATACTGCCTATGATTTAGCCCAGTCCAATCCCCTGCTCTGGGGCTGGGGCGCTCATACGCCCATGGAGCTTTACAATATTTATCACACAATGAAAGACACTGGGCTTGCTGCTTACTCTCCTTATGCCAATTCCAAAGTGGATCAATACATGGATGAAGCTCTGGCAGAAAAGGATTCAGAAAAAGCCAATGAACTTTGGAGAAAAGCCCAGTGGGATGGAGAAACCGGAGTTACCCAGGATGGCGATATTCCGTGGGTCTGGCTGGTGAATATCGACCACTTATATTGGTCGAGAGAAGAACTCCAGGTTGCAGACCAGAAGCTTCACCCCCATGGTCATGGGTGGTCAATTGTCAATAATGTGGATCAATGGAGCTGGAAATGACAAAGGAACTTTTTTTTCTGCTGAAAAATTTCATACGGATGGCGGTTCTTCTCTCTCTGGTCAGTATTGTGGCATTTTTTCTGGTGTCCATTTCCCCCATAGACCCCTTAAAGGTCAATGTGGGACAGACGGCCTTGGGATCTATGAGCCAGGAGCAGATTGCAAAGCTTTCCCAGTACTGGGGAACCTCCATTCCGCCTGTCAGGCGCTATCTTTCCTGGGCAGGTGACTTCCTGCGGGGAGACATGGGGATTTCCCTGTTATACCGCCAGCCAGTTGCCCAGGTCATTGGTATGAAGCTGTCAAATTCCCTCTTGATGATGGGAGTTTCATGGCTGATTTCCGGGATCGTTGGTTTTGTTCTTGGAGTAGTTGCAGGGGTAAACCGGGGAAAAAGGCTGGACAAGGGAATCTTGGCTTATGCGCTGGTCACTGCCAGCACTCCGGCTTTTTGGCTGGCCCTGGTATTTTTAATGGTTTTTGGGGTCTGGCTGAAAGTTCTGCCCATCGGTCTAAGTGTTCCCATTGGAATGGAAGCGGCAGAGGTCACTTTTAAGGACAGGATTCTTCATGGAATCCTACCCGTTCTTACTCTTTCTATAACAGGAATATCTTCCATGATTCTCCATACAAGGGAGAAGATGCTGGATATTATGGAAAGTGATTATGTACTTTTTGCAAGAGCAAGAGGAGAAAAAGTCAGCCAAATCGTTCTTGGACACTGTGTCCGCAACGTTCTTTTGCCTGCAATAACCCTTCAATTTGCGTCAGTAAGCGAGATTATCGGGGGATCGGTGCTTGTGGAGCAGGTGTTTTCCTATCCGGGCCTGGGTCAGGCAGCGGTTACGGCAGGGCTTGGCGGTGACGTGCCCCTGCTTTTGGGGATTGCGGTAATCAGTGCTGCCATTGTATTTGCCGGTAATTTTACCGCCAATGTTCTATATGAAATTGTGGACCCAAGAATAAGGAGAGGGAGGAAGAAAGGATGAGACAGTGGAACAGCCGTAAGACCATGGTCTGCTTTTTTGTTCTTTCCGTCGCATTTCTGGGGGCAGTGACTGCTGCCGGATATTTGTTCAGGGAAAAGGCACTGGTCACGGATTTTTCCCGGAAGAACCTGCCGCCTTGTTTTTCTTACCCCTTTGGTACGGACTGGCTGGGCCGTGATATGTTTGCCCGGACCATGACAGGCCTTTCCATGAGTATCAGGGTGGGGCTTTTGGCTGCTGTGGTCAGTGCGGGCCTGGCTTTTCTTCTTGGAGTTTTGGGCGCTGTTATGGGCAGGATTGCAGACGGCTTTGTTACCGGACTCATTGATGTGGTTATGGGAATTCCCCATATTCTTTTGCTGGTCCTCATATCCTTTGCCTTGGGAAAAGGCTTTAAAGGGGTGGTGATAGGCATATCGCTGACTCACTGGACTTCTCTGGCCCGGTTGATCCGGGGAGAGGTTTTACAGCTAAAGGAAAGCCAGTATATTAAAATAGCGGAGAAGCTTGGACAAGGGAAGCTTAACATAGCAGTCAGGCATATGATGCCTCATTTAATGCCTCAGCTTCTGGTGGGTCTGGTTCTGTTATTTCCCCATGCTATTTTACATGAGGCTGGAATTACCTTTCTGGGGTTTGGGCTTTCTCCCGAACAGCCTGCTATAGGAATTATTTTGTCGGAAAGCATGAAATACCTGGCAATGGGAAGCTGGTGGCTGGCGTTGTTTCCAGGCTTGTTTCTGGCAGCCGTAGTATTGCTGTTTCACCTGACAGGAGATATATTAGGAAGGCTTTTAGACCCGGGACGGATACATCAGTAGGAGGAGCTTAAGTTGGAAGAGAGGAAAACGGTTTTATCAATCAGGAATTTATCCGTATCATTTTCCCAGTATGAACGGGGATTTCACCAGAAAAATTTACTTGCTATCAAGGACTTAAGCCTGGAGGTAAAGGAAGGGGAAATGGTGGCAGTGGTGGGTTCCAGCGGTTCGGGAAAAAGTCTGCTGGCTCACAGCGTTCTGGGGATTCTGCCTTATAATGGGACATGGACCGGAGAGATTTCCTATTACGGGGAAGTTCTTACGGAAAAGAGGATGAAAGATCTGCGGGGAAAAGAAATGATTTTGGTGCCTCAGAGCGTTTCTTATCTGGACCCTTTGATGAAAACCGGACCCCAGATCCGTAAAGGAAAAAAGGATGAGAAAAGCAGGAAAAAGAGCCTGGAGGTGCTGAATCGGTATGGGCTTGATCCGTCCACGGAACATTTATATCCCTTTGAGCTGTCCGGCGGAATGACAAGAAGGATTTTGATTTCCACTGCAATCATGGAACAGCCAAAACTGGTAATTGCGGATGAACCCACTCCCGGGCTTCACATTGATATTGCAAAACGGGTACTGTCCCATTTTCGTGAAATGGCCGATGAAGGAGCAGGAGTGCTTCTCATTACCCATGATCTGGAGCTGGCTCTTGAAGCTGCGGACCGGATTGTTGTATTTTATGCGGGAACAAATGTGGAGGAAGCCCTGGTTTCTGATTTTCAGGAAGAGAGCCGTCTTCGTCATCCTTATACGAGAGCTCTTTACCGGGCAATGCCGGAGCATGGATTTTTTGCGGAACGGGGAACTCAGCCTTATGCGGGGAACCGGCCTGCCGGCTGTCCTTATGCTCCCAGGTGCGGTGATGTGCAGGAACAATGTTTAAAGGAAGTGGGGTATCACAGCTTTCGGGGCGGAATGGTACGTTGCATAAAGGCAGGTGGAGAAGCGGTATGAAGCTGGAAGCGATTGATATTTCATTCCGATATGATAATGGAAACAGACAAATACTAAACAATTTAAGCATGTGTATGGATCAAAAGGAACGCCTTGGGCTTGCTGCTCCCAGCGGTTTTGGAAAAACCACCTTTTGTAAGATCTTGGCGGGCTATGAAAAGTCGGATTCCGGGCAGGTGCTTTTAGATGGAAAGCCTCTTTCTTCCTATAAAGGATATTGTCCGGTTCAGATGGTATGGCAGCACCCGGAATTTTCCGTAAATCCCAGACTCCGGTTAAAAGAGGTTTTAAAGGAAGGGGACAGAGTGGAAAAACGGGTGATAGAAGGTTTGGGCATTGAACCGGACTGGCTGAACCGTTATCCTTCTGAGGTTTCGGGAGGGGAATTACAGCGGTTTTGCATTGCCAGAGCTCTTGGGCAGGAAACAAGGTTTTTACTGGCAGATGAGATCAGCACCATGCTGGACTTAATTACCCAGAGTCAGATATGGAATTTTCTTATAGAAGAAACTGAGAAGCGGGGGATTGGGTTAATGGTTGTGAGCCATTCGGAAGGGCTTTTAAAGCGGGTGTGCACAAGAAGAATGGACTTGGACAGGTTGAAGTAAAAGGAGGGAAGAAAGATTATGGATATAAGAGAAATGTTAAATATGGTGAAATCCGGGGAAATGGAGATTTTAGAGGCGGAAAAGCTGTTAAAGGATCTTCCCTATGAAGACCTGGGGTATGCAAAACTGGATCATCACCGGGCCCTTCGCTCCGGTTTTGGAGAGACTGTTTTCTGTCAGGGAAAGCCGGACCCCTATCTGGTGGAGATTTATAAGAAGTTTTATGAAAGGGATGGAGAGGTTTTGGGAACCAGGGCCTCCAAGGAACAGTTTGAACTGGTAAGGGCTGTTGTGCCTGAGGTGCAATATGATCCCATATCCAGAATTTTAAAGGTTGAGAGACCGGAAAAAGAGAAAAAGGGATGTGTTGCGGTTTGTACCGGAGGGACAGCCGATATCCCGGTAGCAGAGGAAGCGGCCCAGACAGCCGAATATTTTGGCTGCTATGTGGACCGGATTTATGATGTGGGAGTAGCTGGCATTCACCGTCTGCTGTCCCAGAGAGAACGGATCAGCAGAGCCAACTGCATTGTTGCAGTGGCGGGAATGGAAGGAGCCCTGGGAACTGTGATCGCAGGACTGGCGGAATGCCCGGTCATTGCGGTTCCTACTTCTGTAGGGTATGGAGCCAGCTTTCACGGACTGTCAGCTCTTCTTACCATGCTGAATTCCTGTGCAAACGGAATTTCGGTGGTGAATATTGATAATGGTTATGGAGCCGGTTATCTGGCAACACAAATAAATCGATTGGCGGTGAAATGAAATGGGAAAAATACTGTATTTGGAATGTAATTCCGGAATCAGCGGGGATATGACCGTAGGGGCATTGCTGGATTTAGGGGCTGATAAAGAGGTTTTGACGAAGGCTCTTGATAGTTTAGGAGTGGGCGGCTATCGTCTTAATTTTGGGAGGACGGTAAAATGCGGATTAGATGCTTATGATTTTGATGTTCATTTAGAAGAAGGGGAAGGGCATGATCACGAACATGAGAATGGTCATCATGAGCATGACCATCACCATGAGCACGATCACAAGCATCACCATGATCATGAGCATCATCACGACCATGAGCATCATCATGACCACGATCACGAGCATCATCACGACCATGACCATCATCATGAGCACAATTGCAAGCATCATCACGACTATGACCATCATCATGAGCACGATCACGAGCATCATCATGACCATGATCATAAGCATGATCACGGACATCATCACGACCATGGCCATCATCACAACCACGAACATAATTATGATCATATTCACAGAAACATCCATGATATTTACGCCATTATTGAACGTCTGGATACAAACAGTCGGGTAAAAGAAATGGCAAAACGGATGTTTGATATTGTAGCAGTAGCAGAATCAAAAGCTCATGGTATTCCAGTGGAAGAGGTTCATTTTCATGAGGTTGGAGCTATTGATTCCATTGTAGATATCATTGGTGTTGCAGTCTGCGTGGACAATCTGGGAATTGAGGAAATTGTGGTATCCCCATTGGCTGAAGGCTTTGGAAGTGTCCGCTGTCAGCATGGAGTGATCCCGGTTCCAGTGCCTGCAACTGCCAATATAACATCAGCTCATGGCTTAAAACTCCGCTTTACAGACAATATGGGAGAAATGGTGACCCCTACGGGAGCGGCTATAGCAGCAGCCCTTAAAACCAGAGAAAGCCTGCCAGCTTCCTGCCGCATATTAAAAACAGGCCTTGGAGCCGGAAAAAAGGACTTTAAACAGGCCAATGTCCTGCGGGCTATGATTCTTGAGGATACTTCCCATGAGGTAATTTTGCCTGTAGGGCAAAGAGAGGCCCCCCTGGGGAGTGAAGAGCGTTTGGAGAAACCGGGAGAACAGATGTGGGTGTTGGAAGCCAACATTGATGATTCCAGCGGAGAAGCTCTTGGACTTGTTATGGAGTCTTTGCTGGAAGCAGGAGCAGCCGACGTATGGTATACGCCCATTTATATGAAAAAGAACCGGCCAGCCTACATGCTGTCCCTGATCTGCCGGGAAGAGGAGATAAACGGATTGGAAGATATCCTGTTTACCCAGGCCACAACCATAGGCGTGAGAAGGCATCCGGTATCCAGAACTATTTTAAACCGGGAAAAAAGAAAGATCAGTACAGAATTGGGTGAAGCCGAAGTGAAAATCTGCACTCACGGAGAAAAGGTCTTCTTTTATCCGGAATATGAGAGTATAAGAACCATATGCAGACAAAAGGGGTTGGATTACCAGACTGTTTACTGTAAAATCAGAGAAGAGGCTGAAAGATTATGGAAGAACAATTAAATGCTATAAAAAAGCGGCTGGAACAGGCCATGGATGAATATGCCAAGGAGGACATTTGCCTGGCTTTTTCAGGGGGAGTGGACTCCAGTCTTTTGCTGAAAGCAGCGTCAGATGCGGCAAAAAAGACAGGAAAAAAGGTATATGCAGTAACCTTTGACAGCCGCCTCCATCCTTCCTGCGATTTGGAGATTGCTGCCAGAGTAGCAAAGGAGCTGGGAGGTATTCATAAGGTGGTTTCTGTGGATGAACTGGAACAGGAAGAAATTCGTTTTAATCCTGTAAACAGGTGCTATCTGTGCAAGAAAAAGCTTTTTCAGACCCTCAAGGACTTTGCACAAGAAATGGGGATTTCCTGCGTTATGGATGGAACCAATGAAGATGACCTTCATGTTTACAGGCCGGGAATCCAGGCATTAAAAGAGCTGGGGATCGTAAGCCTTTTAGCCCAGCTTCACATCACAAAGGCTCAGGTAAAGGAATTGGCTGCAGAATACGGAATCTCCGTGGCCTCCAGACCCTCTGCTCCGTGTATGGCAACCCGCCTTCCATATAATACGGAAATCGATTATGATATCCTTGACCGCATCGGGCAGGGGGAAGAATTTTTGAGAACTCTGATCAAGGGAAATGTGCGTTTAAGGCTTCACAAGGATATTGTACGGATCGAAGTGGATTTAGATGCAATGGACGCGCTGATTAAAAATAGGGACAAGATCATTTCTTTCTTAAAGGAGCTGGGATTTTCTTATATTACCATGGACTTGGAAGGGTTCCGGTCCGGAAGTATGGATATCGGGATAAAGTCTGTTCTATAAGAAAAGAATCTGTTTTTGCCCATGAAGGGATATATTTTAATTGCATATAATGACTGCATAAGTTGTCAGAAGTAAGGGAATATGATAAAATTCTATTAAGGAACAATCGCGTTGCAGGGTGGCTTGGCCTTCATTCTACATAGGGTGGAGGTGGTGCTTATGAAGAACAAATTCAGTTTTAGTGACTTGATGCAGTTCGGATTATTTTTGATTGCGCTACTGACATTCATTCATTTGATTAGTCATTAGTCACGCAGAAAAACCACCCCTGAAACTTTGACCGGTATCGAGGTGGTATCTTCTGCTTCAATATAGGCCAAACCACTTGTGGGCGGTTGTTCCGTTTGTGATTATATTATATCATGGTAAAAAGGATAATTCAAGATTAGCATTGATTTTCTTACCGGAGAGATCGAAATGAGGGTACTAAAACACCCTGATCAGGAAACTGCCTTTAATAAGCAGCCTCCATCTCCTTAATCCTCCCATAAAGCCTGTCATTAACCGGAACCTCTAACCCATGCTTTGCTGCCATCCGGCGCACCGTACCGGCAAACATTTCCACTTCCGAATAACGGCGGGCAATTCCATCCTGGCGCATGGAAGGGGCACTTTCCGGGGGAAGGCTTTTTATCAGATCAATGTAATCATTTAAATCTTCTTCCGACAAATGAATTCCCTCTTTCTGAGAAAGAGAAATCACTTCCCTCATGGCTCCCAGTAAGGTATCATTGGCTTCACCAGGAGCCAGGATTCCTGCATAATCAGTCTCATATGCCATGCAGGTCTGATTGATCCCCACGTTCACCATAAATTTTCCCCATAACCGTTTCTCAATATTCTTTTCAATCCGGTAGGGCACCCCTGCCTGATCCAAATAAACGGCCAGGGCATTCAGCCGTTCTTCCTGTCCTTCCATTCTCACACCAAGGCAAAGCTCCCCGAAATGGTTAAAAGTAAATGTCGGGCCGAATTTCATGGCATCCATACCCTGTGCAATGCAGTACAGAACCTTTTCATGTCCAAACCGTTCTCCAATGACAGACTCACTTTCAATCCCATTCATAACCGATATTATGGTAGTATCCGGGCCTATGCTGTTTTTCATGGTTTCCAGGGCGGAGGTGAGCCCGTTGTATTTAACTGCCACGATGACAAAATCTGCCGGTTTAACCTCCTCACAGTCTTCGATCAAAAATGAACAAGGCTCTCCGTTTATGGTAAAAGGCATTTGGCGGTAACGCTCCATTCTTTCCTTATCTGCAAGAAAAGAAACAGCCTCCGGGCCAAGGGACCGGCTGATCTGTCCGGCATAGAGCATTCCAAGGGCGCCAAGCCCTACAATAACAGTCTTTTTTGTATCTTTATTCATATCGATTCTCCCCTTTCAACCAAGCTTTATGGAACCAGCTTCTGTATATTATCAAAATTATCAGCCTTCATACTGTCCTCGTAAAGCTTCTCCAATGTTTCCAAATGAAAAGTGCCGTCAGAAACCCGGTAATATTTCCCGGTTTCCGGAAGATAGAAAGTGCCGTTTCCATCTACGTTAATGGCGGCAACCTGCTCTTTTGCGCTGGCAAAATAGATTTCATAAACAGTATCCTGATCCAAGTCCCCTTCAGAAACCTCTTCCAGCGAAAAATCCTGGAAAAGACCTGCTGTCTCAGCGATGGTATCTTTGTCTTCACTGAAAAATGAATAGCAGATAGGGCGGTAGTAGATGGAGACGGATTCTGCCTTTTCTACATCAATTTCAATGCCGGGCGTTTTTTTGGAAACAGTTTTTTCCTGGCTTTGGCATCCGGTGAGGGTAAGAAGGAGCAGGAATAAGAGAAATAAGGTATTTCGGATATTTCTCATGGTATCACCTCTTTATCTGTTGATTTTATGTTAAAAATTCTCTGCCTTCTATATTAACATAAATTAACAGAATAGGAAAGCACTGAAACATCTGCACGGTTACGGTAGAATTACGGTTCCCCCTTTGCTCCGGTTATTTCTATAATGTTCTGCCAGAATATCCAGAAAAGCTTTGGCGTATTTAGGAAGATAACGGTTTTTCCGGTAGGCAGCTATGAGGGTGTTTTCTATTTTTTCCTTTCCAATGGAGAGACAGACGGAGTCCCCAGGCTCCCGGTTTTTGAGATAATGGTAATAGCTTTCAGGAGCAAATGCAGCCCCCAGGCCCTCCCTGGCAAGGCGGATAGACATTTCGCTGTTGCGCGTGTGAAGAAGGACATCTGGCTCCATTTCATAATCCTGAAAGAGCTTTAAGGCCAGGCCTCCGGTATTCTGGTCAGGATAGAGAAGGATAAAAGGCTCTTCAGCCAGAAGGCTTAAATCAATCCAGGGATATTGAAATCCTTTCTTAGGCACGGATTTTTTGACCAGAGGGTTGGAAGCGGACAGGACCAGTATGGTTTCCTCCCTTCCTATAATCTGGTAGTCTAAGTCATTGGGAAATTGACGAACATTATAAAAGGTCAAATCTATGGTGTGGTCAGTCAAGGTGTGTTCGGCCACAAAACTGACCTCCTCCATCATATTGACTGTCACATGGGGATATAGTTGATGAAATCTCATCAACGTGGGCCCAATTAAACTATTTCCCAGCATAATGGGAATGGCAATGTTTAAACGGCCATGGTCCTGATGCATGATGTCATCAAATTCAATATCCCATTCCGTGCCGAATTCCACTATTTTTTCTGCATAGTGGATGTAACGTTCCCCCAGGTAGGTGGGATAATAGCCGTTTCCCACCCGGTCAAAAAGGCGGGTTCCAAGTTGCTGCTCCAGGTTTTTTAAATACTTGCTTAAGGAGGGCTGGGAAATGAACAGGGTTTCCGCAGCCTTGCTGATGCTTTTATGTCTGGCAATTGCCAGAATGTATTTTGCTTCTTTTAATTCCATAAAGATACCTCCTTTGTACAGACATTCATTTGCTATTATAACTTTACTGCATAGAAAATATAGATTATATGTATTTGACGTACATTATATCATAAATTATAATAAAAGTATAGATATAAATTAATTGTACTTATAAGTGGTTATAAGAAAAACAGTGAAATACAGGTATACCATGATGCCCCCAAAGTGAGGGCAGGAAAAAAGGAAATCAGGGAGAGGTCGAGATGAAAAAAAGTAGCGCATTTGCAATGGTTGTGCCAGGGCTTGTGATCCTGGCAGTGTGTCTGTTCCTTCCGCTGTTAAGGGTATTGATTCCGTCTTTTCAAACGGGAAGCTATCCATTCAGCGCTTATGTGGAGTTTTTCCAGGATGAGTATTACCGGAAGATTTTTGCAAGAACCGTAAAGGTTGCCGTCCTGACTACGGTTGTCTGTATGGTAACAGGGGTTCCGGCTGCTTATTTTATCAGCCGGTGCAGTAAAAAATGGAGGGGTCTCCTTTTGTCGGTTTCCATTTTTCCTATGATGACCAACTCTGTAATCAGAAGCTTTGCCTGGATCAATATTTTAGGAAGCAATGGAGTCATAAACAAATTTCTCATAGCAGCCGGGTTTGCGGAAAAACCTGTGAAGCTTTTGTATACGGATTTTGCCATTATCATTGGTTCCGTATATTTGTTTCTTCCTCTTATGATCGTTACAGTGGCCGGCATTATGGAAAACATCGGGGATGATATGATGGAAGCTGCTCTCAGTCTGGGAGCGGACAGGCTGAAAGGCTTTATGAAGGTGGTCTTTCCCATGAGTCTGCCGGGCATTATTGTAGGAGGCATTCTGGTATTTACCGGAACCTTGACGGCTTATACCACGCCCCAGCTTCTGGGAGGCAATAAAAACATGGTTCTGGCTACATTTATCTACCAGAGGGCCATGACTGTAGGCGACTGGGATGGGGCTGCTGTTATTTCCCTTATCATGATTGTTGTGACTCTGGCTGTGATCAAAGGCTTCAACGCCCTGGCTGCCAGACTGGACAGAAGAGGAGGAAGCCATGCGTAAAAGTAAAATGCTCACTGCCTTTGTTGTGCTGGTTTTTGCATTTTTGGTTATTCCGCTGATTATTATTACGGTCACTGCCTTTGGAGAGGGCAGCGCCATTACCTTTCCCATAGAATCCTTTTCCGTGAAATGGTTTGTCAACGTATTTGCAACAAAATCCTTCCGGAATTCATTTTTAACCAGTTTGCAGATTGCCCTCCTTGCCACGGTACTGGCTCTTGTTGCAGGAATTCCGGCTGCCTATGCCCTGGCACGGTCCGGTATGAAAGGAAAAGAGATGCTGAAATCCATATTTCTTTCCCCTACGATTGTGCCGGGAATTGTTATCGGCTTCGTACTCTATCAGTTTTTAGTATTATCTTTAAGGATTCCTGTGTTTTTCGGACTTCTGGCAGGCCATTTTATGGTGACTCTTCCTTATGTGATCCGGGTTGTGGGCTCCAGTCTGGACCAGTTTGATTTTTCCATGGAAGAAGCGGCCTGGAGCCTGGGATGTTCCAAGACAGGTGCATTTTTCCGGGTGGTGCTTCCCAATATTACATCAGGAATTTCCGCCGCATTTATGCTTGCGTTCATTAACTCCTTTAATAATATTCCGGTTTCCATGTTTTTGTCAGGTCCCGGTATATCCACATTTCCGGCGACTCTGATGAATTACATTGAATATAATTATAACCCTACCGTGTCAGCTGTTTCTGTGATCTTAATGGCTATTACCGTTCTGATCATGGTAGTTGTAGATAAGACCCTGGGAATAGCCGCTTTGGCAAAATAGGAGGAGAGAACCATGGCATATATGAGCCTTAAGGATATTGATGTCCGTTATGATAAGAAAAAACAGGTTTTAAAGGGACTTCATTTAGAAGTTCAGGAAGGGGAACTGGTTTCCCTTTTGGGGCCAAGCGGATGTGGAAAGACGACCACACTCCGGGTGGTGGCTGGATTTATTGAACCTCAGAACGGCGTTTTCTCTCTGGATGGGGAGGATTTGACCAAGGTTCCGGTCCATAAAAGAAATTTTGGAATCGTATTTCAAAGCTATGCCCTGTTTCCCCATCTCACGGTTTACGACAATGTGGCCTTTGGCCTTAAGATGAGGAAAATGGATAAGGCGGAGATCGATCAAAAAGTAAAAAGGATTCTGGAAGTCTGTGATCTTACAGAGTTCGGGGGACGGTTTCCCCAGCAGATGTCAGGAGGACAGAGACAGAGGGTAGCCCTCGCCAGAGCCCTGGTAATCGAGCCAAAGCTTCTTCTTCTGGACGAGCCTCTCAGTAACTTAGACGCAAAGCTTCGAATCAACATGCGGATGGAGATCAAGAGAATCCAGAAGCAGTTAGGCATTACCACTTTATTTGTAACCCATGACCAGGAGGAATGCTTTTCCATATCCGATAAGGTGGCGGTTATGAACCAGGGTGTGATTGAGCAGTTTGATACCCCGGAAAATATTTACCAAAGACCTGAAACGGAATTTGTAGCCAGATTTATCGGGTTTGAAAACTTCCTTCCTTTAAAAAAGCAGGGGGATGGATACAGAACCGAGTCCGGAGCAGTATTTACGGTGGAGACCGGAGACAGGGAAGGGGCCTGCATGGGAACCATCCGTCCTGAGGATATCCGGGTGGCAGAAGAGGGGCAGAATAAAAATATTCTGGAAGGAACCGTAGGTGTCCGGACATTCCTTGGAAAGAGCTATCAGTATGAGGTGTTAACCGATGCAGGGAAGTTCCTGGTAAACAGACCGGCAGAGGAAACTTATGAGGAAGGCAGCAAAATCCGTCTTTATCTGCCGGAGCAGAAGCTGATCCTTGTATCTTAAAAACAGGTAACATCGGCTGATAAAGCCGGGCAATTATAAATAAAGAGAGGATTAAAATTATGAAAAAAGTGATGGCATTATCCCTGTGTGCAGCTCTCCTGTTATCAGGATGCGGCGCTGCAAAAGCCCCGGAGGAAAGCAAGGGCGGGAGCGAAGAAAAGAAACTGGTATTATCCACCTATGGCTTAAGTGAGGATATTTCTGAAGAAGAGGTGTACAAGCCCTTTGAGGACCAGTTTAACGCCAAGATTGTAACGGAAACAGGAAGCACCAATGAGCGCTATACAAAGCTTTCTGCAGACGCTGAAAGCACCATTGATGTCATTGAATTATCCCAGGCCATGACTGCCAAGGGAATTGAAGAGGGCCTGTTTGAGCCTCTGGATTTAAGCAAGATTGAAAACAGCCAGTACCTGATCGGAGCAGCAAAGACCATGGCAGAAGCCGGACAGGGCGTTGCCTACACCATCAACAGCATTGGTATTATGTATGATCCTGAGGCAGTTGGATTTGAGATCACAAGCTTTAACGATTTATGGAAGGCAGAATTAGAAGGAAGCATTGCCATTCCGGATATCACCACCACCTTTGGCCCTGCCATGGTATATATGGCAAGTGATTACAAGGGTGTTGATATAACCAGTGACAGCGGAAAGGCTGCATTTGAAGCCCTGGAGGAATTAAAGCCTAACCTTGTAAAGACCTATGCAAAGTCTTCTGACTTGATCAATATGTTCACCTCCGGAGAAATCAAAGCAGCAATTGTAGGTGATTTCGGCGTTCCTACTATTAAGGAAGCAAACCCCAATCTGGTATTTGCAACTCCGGAAGTGACTTATGCCAACTTTAACACCATCAGCATTACCAAGAATTGCGCGGATAAAGAACTGGCATATGAGTATATTAATTACCGCTTAAGCAAGGAACTTCAGGAAAAAACAAGCAAGGCTTTAAACGAAGCTCCTACCAACAATCAGGTTGAGATTGCAGAAGATCAGGCAGCAAATATGACTTACGGTCCTACTGCAGAAAATGCAAAGGTTCTGGATTATTCCTTTGTAAATCCTATTTTAAGTGACTGGATCGACCAGTGGAACCGTATTATCAACAGCTAAGGAAAGAAAAACATGAAGGTTGACTTATTAATTCAAAATGGATGGGTCTACCGGACATACAGGCAGTGTTTTGAAAAAATGGACATTGCGGTGGTTGGGGAAAGGTTTTACGACATTTCCCCTTCCTCATATAATGAGGCAGACCTTGTGGTGGACGGTACAGGAAAATATATCATACCAGGACTGATCGACATCCATATGCATATTGAGAGCTCCATGACCCACCCGGCGGAATTCTCCAGGGCAGTTCTGCCCTGGGGGGTCACCTGCGTTGTGGCAGACCCCCATGAAATCGCCAATGTATGCGGGTTGGAAGGAATCAAAAGCTTTATGGAACAGGAAACAGACCTGGATATTTACTATGGAATCCCTTCCTGTGTTCCGTCTACCAGCAGCAGTCTGGAGACTTCAGGCGGAGAGATCGGGGAAGAGGAAGTGAAGGAACTGTTAAAGGACAGCAGGGTCATTTGCCTGGGAGAAGTGATGAATGATCTGGATCTGGTTTCCGGGGAAGACACCCTGATCAAGCGGATCGTCAGAATGTGCCAAAATGCAGAGCGGCCTTTAAAGATAGAAGGCCATTGCCCGGCCCTGTCAGGCCCGGAACTGGCGGCTTTTATCCGGGGAGGCGTTGATGCGGATCATACCCAGCAGACTCCGGACTCTGTTCTGGAAAAAACGGATATGGGCATGTTCCTGGAATTACAGGCCAAATCCCTGACCCATGATGTGGTAAAAACCGTGGTATCCCACAATCTTTACGAAAACATTGCCCTTGTGACTGATGACACCATGCCGGATCATCTGGCAGAAGGCCATTTGAATAAAATCATTTCTCTTGCAGTGGAGAAGGGAATGCCGGCTGAACAGGCAGTTTACTGTGCTACTTTGACTCCTGCCCGCAGAATGGGTCTTTTTGACAGGGGGATGATCGCTCCCGGAAAGCTGGCAGACTTCGTTATCCTGGAGGATTTAAAGGACTTTGTCCCCCTGGCAGTCTATAAAAGCGGAAAGAAATATGAAAAGGCTTCTGATGCTCCCAAAGCAGTCTTTCCCGATCATTTTTACCAGTCTGTCAAATGCCGCCTTGCCCTGGCGTCTGATTTTAATCTGGACCGGTGTGAAATCACCGAGGGAACGGCAGTGGTCAATGTGATGCAGATCCAGAGCTTTGGAACAAAGGCAAAGCATGTAAAGAGAGAAATTCCGGTCCGTAACAAATGCCTTTGCTGGCAGGAGGCAGGGCTTTGTCTGGCGGCTGTATTTGAGCGCTACGGAAAGACCGGTGATATTTCCTATGGGTTTGTGGAACACGGTTTTAAGGCGGGCGGTGCAGTGGCAACCACCTGGAGCCATGACAGCCATAATCTGCTGGTGGTGGGAAGCTCTATAGAAGATATGGTGCTGGCCCAAAACCAGGTGGTTCACATGCAGGGCGGATATGTGACTGTCAGAGATGGCAGGGTGACGGCTTCTGCAGCCCTACCGGTAGGCGGGATTCTGTCAGATAAAAGCCTTTCCGATCTGGCTGCTGAAATGGCCGGGGTGAGAGAAGAGGTTCAGGCCATGGGATATGAAAACAGCAATGAGATCATGTCCATTTCCACCTTGACCCTTCTGGTCTCCCCGGAATTGAAACTGAGCGACAAAGGGTTATTTGACGTAAAGACAAAGCAGAAAGTTCCTCTTGTAGAACGATATGAGAGTAAAAAAAGGTAGAGCAGTGTGAGAACGATAATTGTAAATGTGGCAGCAGTAACCATGAATGAAAAAAGAGAAATCCACGATCCGGGCTTTGTGATGTTTGAAGATGATATGATTACAGCGGCAGGCCCTATGGAGGAACTTCCTGAGGAAGCCGGATTCCCGGATACAAAACAGATTGACGGCAGAGGTGGCATCCTCATGCCCGGCATGGTCAATCTTCACACTCATATGGGAATGATTCCGTTTCGGGGGCTTGGAGATGACTGCAAGGACCGGCTGAGGGTATTTCTTCTTCCCATGGAACAGAAGGCAGTAGATGAGGAGCTGGTTTATTTATCCACCCGCTATGCAGCCGGAGAAATGCTTCTTAGCGGAGTGACTACGGTTCTTGACATGTACTACTACGAAGAGGAAGCTGCAAGGGGCATGGATGAAATGGGGATGAGGGGATTTGCAGGGCAGACTATTATGGAAGAGGGGGCCTGTGATTTTACTGATCCGCAGGAAGCTCTTCAATATGGGGAGAGGCTGATAAAGAAATATGAATCCCATCCCCGGATCTCAGCCTGCGTGGCTCCTCACGGAACCAATACCTGCTCCAGGGAGCTGCTTCAGAAAGCTTATCTTCTGGATTCTTCCTTTGGGGTTCCATTTACTCTTCACACAGCGGAAATGGACTATGAAATGGATTATTTCCGGGAGGAATACGGCATGACTCCGGTACAGTATTTAGACAGCATCGGGGTCATGGGCCAAGAGACCCTGGCAGCTCACTGCATCCACCTGGATCAAAAGGATATTTCTCTTTTAAAGGACAGGAAGGCCAGAGTGGCCCACTGCATCGGTTCCAATACAAAGGCAGCAAAGGGAGTGGCTCCGGTCAGCAGTATGGCGGCTTCCGGAATAACCGTAGGACTTGGCACCGATGGACCGGCCAGCGGAAACACTTTGGATATGTTTACACAGATGAAGCTTTTTGCAGATTTTCATAAGAATGAGACCAGGAACAGGAGTGCATTTCCAGCGGAAACCATTGTGGCAATGGCTACCATAGAAGGTGCAAAAGCCCTGGGACTTGACCATAAAACCGGTTCTTTAGAGCCTGGAAAGCAGGCGGATCTGGTTCTGGTAGAAACAGACTCCCCCAACATGTTTCCGGTTTACGATCCTTATTCCGCCCTGGTTTACAGTGCCGGCCCTTCCAATGTGGAAACCGTGTATGTGGCGGGAGAGTGTCTCGTCAGGGATAAAAAGCTTTTAAAGGCAGATATGAAAAAAATCAGGGAAGAGCTTTCCGATAAAATGAAAAAAACAGAATTTGTGTCCTATATGAAGCGTTACGGCAAATAGAAGAAGCCGGCAGAATTTATAAAATCCTGCCAGCTTCTTTTTCCGTTTCAATTGCTTTTATTAAAATCTTTGTAATGATGGGATCAAATTGAATGCCTGAATTTCTTTCCAGCTCCAAAAGGGCTTCCTCTGTGCTCATGGCCTTTCTGTATACCCGGTCATTGGTCATGGCGTCAAAGGCGTCTACCGGGGCAAGGATGCGGCAGATGAGAGGGATTTCTTTCTGTTTCAGTCCCTGGGGATAGCCCTTGCCATCCCAGCGTTCATGGTGGGAAAGAATGAAGTGGGAGACAGTGGCAAGCTCAGGAGTGGCCTGGGCAATCCGGTAGCCTATTTCCGGATGGTGTTTCATTTCTTCCCATTCCGACGGGGTGAGAGGGCCTGTTTTTTGCAGAACAGCCGGGTCAATGCTCACCTTTCCAATATCGTGGAGCAGGGAGAGGAGGGAAAGCTCATCCATTTCCTTTGAGGAAAGCTGAAGCTCTCTTCCTACGCAGTGACAGTATTTTTCCAGGCGTTTGGAATGCTCCTCGGTTTCATTGCTCTTCTCATAAAGAGTGGCAAGAAGAGTGTTGATGATGGAATTCCGGTAGCTTTGGCTGTCTAAAAGCTTCTGATGATACATATATTCTTCCGCCTGCCTCATGACAGACTGAATATCCTTTCTCATGGATTCTTTGCTGGCGCAGCCAAGGGACAGGCTTAAGAACAGCCCGCTTTCATTGATGGCGATATGAGCATTTTTGATGTTCCGGATAATTCGTTCTGCTGTCTTTGCACTGGTCTGGGGCAGGAAGACTACGAATTCATCTCCTCCCCAGCGGGCAATCAAACCATTTTCCCCGCAGTTTTTTTCCAGGAGCCGGGCTACGCCTTGGAGCATAATGTCTCCTGCATTGTGTCCGAACACATCATTTGCGATCTTAAGGCCGTTGACATCTCCCATGATGACAGAAATAGGAAGATTTTCCGGCGTATCCAGCTTGTTTAAAATTCTCTCAATATAATAGCGGTTGTAAAGACCGGTCAGGGAATCATGGAAGCTTAAATATTCAATCTGCCTGTTGTGCTTTTTCTCATCACTCACATCCCGGAATACCATGACCACTCCTGCGGTCTGTCCGTCTTCTGTCCTGATGGGCGCGGCACTGTCGGCAATGGGAATGGCTTGTCCGTCAATCCGAACCAGTTCCGTATGATTGGCCAGGCCTATGATCCTGCCGGTGTCAAGAACCTTCTGAATGGGATTCTCCACCGTTTCTCCGGTTTCTTCGTTCTTTAAAACAAACACCTCGGTAAAAGGTCTGCCAATGGCTGAGGAATTATCCCAGCCAGTCAATTCCTGGGCCACGTTGTTCAGGCTGGTAATCCTGCCGCTTTTATCCGTGGTGACAACTCCGTCTCCGATGGACTGGAGGGTGGTTTTTAAAAGCTCTTTTTCCTTTAATAAAGCGCTTCGGTAGATTTCCCGGTCTGTGGCATCAAAGATAATGGAATAGATCAGTTTACGGTCTCCGTCGGAGATGGGACAGGAATATACATCCAACAGCCGGATTTCCCCATTTTTCAGCCGGTATGGAACGGCGGAAAAATAGTTTCCTCCCGCCAGCTCGCTTCGAAATCGCTCTCTCAGCTTATCGGCAGGAAGCATGTTGATATCCTGGACCATCATGCCGCAGAGCTCGTCCTTTCTATAGCCGTAAAAACGGCAGGCAGAAGGGTTAGCGTCTAAGATATGTCCGGAATCAGGATCATAAATCAGCTTAATGGCACTGTGCTGGGTGAACATGGACTTAAGCCTTCGGGAAAGAAGTTCATTGTCCTTTTGCATCTGTTTCAGCTCTGACACGTCCTTGCTGAGAAGCAGGAGATAGCGGATGCCGTCGGAGCCGAATATGGGGGATACCTCTGTCTGCCAGATCCGTTTTCCCGGAGCAAAGTTAAATTCCTGCTCATAGCTGACGGGACGTCCGGTAATCATGCACTGCTCATAATATCTTTGAAGCTGCTTTCCCGTATACCTCCCCACCAGTTTGGAAAGTTCCATTCCTCTGACGTTTGAGACGCCGGTGAGCCTTTGATGGATGGAGTTGTTTTGTACATAGAAGTATTTGCCGCTGCTGTATTCCAGAAGGCTGACAGCGTCCCGGGAATTGCTGAACAGAGGGTCCAGAACTTCCAGAATGTGGGCAGTTTCTTTATCCTGAGCCAGGGAAACAGCCTCTTCGGCCGACTCCCTTATTACAATCATAAGAGACTCTCCTTCGGCGGGGATGGCCGTAATTGTGATGTATTTCTGTAACTCATCGATCCACTGGGTGGTTTCCTGGGTTTTATTGGAATTTCTGACAGTTAAATAAAGAGAGAGCCAATATAACATGCCGGCTTTTGACAGCCGGGTGAAGCCGGAAGCCGGGGTTCCTGTTACCTCTTCCTTGTTCCAGCCTGTCAGTTTTTCAAATGCTGGATTGATTTCCTCAAATATAAAGTCCTCCGGCTCGTTTCGTTCATCCATCAAAAGCCTTACATATCCGATGCCAAAAGACATGATGCTTTTTTTCTGCTGTATATCATGTTCACACAAAATCATTTGTCCCCCCTGTAAAAACGGTTATATGAACTAAATGTAGTTTCCAGTATTTACCTATTATATGTTCTTTTTAATTTACCACATTAAAGAAGGGATTTCAACAAATATTCAATGAAGATTCCGCTTAAAAACGACATAAATCGGGCCCCAGGCATCTGTTTGATGCCTTGAGGCCCGATTTGGGATTTAAAAATATTTTCCGGGACCGGATGAAGGCTCAAAGGCCCATTCATCTGTTTCGGGAAGAATCCTTTCGATGGAAGGGGAAGAGCTGTTGCCTTCACTGGAAGTTAACTTGAATTTGCCCACTTCATTGCGCAGAGTGGAGGCCTGGGCTGACATTTCTTCGCTTGTGGCAGAGTTTTCTTCTGCGGTGGCAGCATTAGTCTGAACCACTGCGGAAATATGAGACAGGCCCATGGTGATCTGTTCAATGGCAATGGCCTGGTCTGCGGAAGCCTGCTCAATCTTCGTAAAGCTTTCATTGATGGCTTTTCCCATAACCTCCACCTCCTGGAGAATCTTTGCAGTGTCTGAAGTGAAGATCAGGCCCCTTTCTACAGTTTCTACAGAGGTCTGGATTAAGGAGGCAGTCTGATGGGCTGCTTCTGCGGATTTGGCAGCCAGGTTGCGGACCTCATCGGCCACTACGGCAAAGCCCTTTCCGGCTTCCCCTGCCCTTGCTGCTTCAATGGCAGCATTGAGGGCCAGGATATTGGTCTGGAATGCAATGTCTTCGATCACCTTGGTAATATTTGCAATCTGACCGGAAGCGGAGCTGATATCAGCCATTGCGTCTGTCAGCTGTTTCATATGCTCATTTCCGGAATTGACACCGGCTACGGTCTGCTCCACATAGTGAGCCGCAGTTTTGACGGCTGCAGAGTTTTCTTCTGCCTGTCTGGCGGTTTCCGCTACAGAAGCGTTTAATTCTTCTACAGAAGCGGCCTGTTCCGTGGCTCCTGATGCAAGGGCCTGGGCTCCGCTTGAAACCTGGTCAGCGCCAATGCTCACTTCCTCTGCCGCGATGTTGATTTTCGTCAGAGAATCGTTGAGAGAAACGGAAATGTTTTCAAAGGCTGACCGTATAGAAGCGAATTCACCGGAATAATCCTGCTGCAAGTGAATGCGCATATCTCCATCGGCCATATTTCCAAGAGTGTCTGTAATTTCTTTTATGTATGCAATATATCTGCGAAGATGCACCACGGTCCGATTGATGGCTTCTGCCATCTGTCCCGTTTCGTCCTGGGAATGGGCCTTGGCTTCCACATCCAAGTTTCCGTCTGCAATCAGGTTGGCAGTCTGGGTCAGGGCCTTGATGGGCAGAACGATCTGCCTGGATATAAGCAAAAGCATGAAGAGGATGAGTGCTGCAGCTGCGGCAAAGACAATCAGCAGAGTGATCCGAACTCCGTTGTATTCCTGATAAAACTCTCCGTCAGGAAGGCCGGTGGCGACCACCCAGCCTGTGTCTCCGATGGACTGGACATAGCCGTGACTGGGTACTCCGTGAGAGGTATATTCCAGAGCTCCCTCTCTTTTTTCCAGAATTGCATTTTTAATGCTGTCAGACATATCTGCTTCTGATATATTCTTATTAATGAATTCGGAAGAAGGATGGTAGATAAGCTGGCCAGCCCCAGTGGATAAAATGTAGAAACCGGTATCCCTTAAGGTATAGGATTGTATGGTGGCCGACAGACCATCCAACATGAAATCCAGACCTGCTATTCCTATGATTTCCTGGCTGCCGGGCCTGAATACAGGGGAAATAATGCTGACTACCTGGGATTTTGTAACGCTGTCCTCATAAGGCTCTGTGATAATGGTATCCTTCTTATCAATAAGAGGCTGATACCAGGGCCGTGTCGTTACTTCCCAGCCGGTTTCAGCCAGATATCCGTCTGACAGTAAAAGCTGGCTGGAATCCAGATCCACGATCCAGGCAGCTAATATGGAGTCCGAATCTGCCTTCTGAATATTTTCCATAGTCTGCTTTATCTGCTGGAAGTCTTTGGCCTGGCTGAGACTATGTTCCTTATTAACGTATTCAAATAATCCCACCAATTGACTGTTCATGGACATCTGAAGGGTTATTTCATAAAATTTCTCCAGGTATTTCTGGATTTCGTTGGAGGCTGCCAGAGACTCGGAACGCAGTTCATTATTTGTCAGGCGGGTAACAGTGGATCCCACCAGGCTTGTGATGATTGTTCCTACAATTACATAAGTAAAAATTATGGGTACTCCCACAAATACAAGAATTTTGGAAAACAGGGTTTTAAAGCCTCGTCCCCTTGAATGATGGCGTCTGTCTTCTTTTCGTTTTGGCATAGATTAACACTCCTTCTCTGCATTGCCCCAGGCTGGGTTTCAATTAGTTGGAAAAAATTGTATAAATTCTCGGATTGTAATTAAAATAATTGAAAGCTTTTCTTAAACTTCCAGGAATTTCATATAATCTAACACATAATACGACGAAAATCAACAGGATTTGACACAAAACCCAGGTTTCATAAAGAAACTTTTTCGATTATTAACTCATTGACATAGAATTAAGATTGTGATAAAATATGTTGGTGTAAATATGCGCCGTTGCCCGGTATTTTGGATACTCCAACCAATGCTTGGTATGAGGTGAGAAGAAAAGAACAAGGAGGAAATCGCTATGATTTCAAAGGAAAAGAAAGCAGCTATTATTGCAGAATACGGCAGAAAGCCTGGAGACACAGGTTCACCGGAAGTTCAGATCGCAATTCTGACAGAGAGAATTACAGAATTAACTGGTCACCTTCAGCAGAATCCAAAAGATCACCATTCCAGAAGAGGTCTTCTGATGATGGTTGGTCAGAGAAGAGGTCTTCTTGATTACTTAAAGAAGACAGATCTGGAAGGATATCGTTCCTTGATCGAGAAGCTGGGAATCAGAAAATAATAAACCATTTAGGGTGGAGAACTTCTCCACCCTATCTGTCTATATGAAGAAAGAATATTAAAAGCAGAAGCATTTACCGAGACCGCTGATGTGGGTATAATAAATTGTATCCAGATCAGTAGTTTCGGACCTTCTGCTGTTAATGATAAAAATAATGTAAATGTAAAAGGAGATACCTAAATTATGTACAAGAGTTTCAGTATGGAACTGGCTGGCAGAACATTGACTGTTGATGTCGGCAGAGTAGCAAAGCAGGCCAGCGGTGCAGTACTTATGCACTATGGAGACACAGTGGTATTAGCCACTGCAACTGCTTCCGACAAGCCAAGGGATGGCATTGATTTCTTCCCTTTGAGCGTGGAATATGAAGAGAAATTATATGCCGTTGGAAAGATCCCAGGCGGCTTTAACAAAAGAGAGGGAAAGGCATCTGAAAATGCCATCTTAACTTCCCGTGTCATTGACCGTCCTATGAGACCTCTGTTTCCAAAGGATTACCGCAACGACGTAACCCTGGATAACATCGTTATGTCCGTAGACCAGGACTGCAGCCCGGAGCTGACAGCTATGTTAGGCTCTGCCATCGCAACCTGCATCTCTGACATCCCATTTGACGGCCCATGTGCTTCCACTCAGGTTGGTCTGGTGGATGGACAACTGGTTATCAACCCGACCCAGGCTCAGAAGCAGGCTTCTGATCTGGCTCTTACGGTTGCTTCCACAAGAGAAAAGGTCATCATGATCGAAGCAGGAGCCAATGAGGTTGCCGAAGATACCATGATCGAGGCTATTTTCAAGGCTCATGAGGTAAACCAGGAGATCATCAAGTTCATCGATACCATTGTGGCAGAATACGGAAAACCAAAGCATACCTACACTAGCTGTGCTGTTCCGGAAGAATTATTTGCAGCCATTAAGGAAATCGTCACTCCCGAAGAAATGGAAGCTGCCGTATTTACCGATGAAAAGCAGGTAAGAGAAGAAAACTTGAGAAACATCACAAAGAAGCTGGAAGAAGCTTTTGCCGATAAAGAAGAGTGGCTGGCAGTGCTGGGAGAGGCTGTTTACCAGTATCAGAAAAAGACTGTCCGCAAGATGATCTTAAAGGATCACAAGCGTCCTGATGGACGTGCCATGAATCAGATTCGTCACCTGGCAGCAGAGATCGACATGCTTCCAAGAGTTCACGGTTCTGCCATGTTCACCCGCGGTCAGACCCAGATTTTAAATATCTGTACTCTGGCTCCTATGTCAGAGCGTCAGAAATTAGACGGCATTGACGATATGGAAACCTCTAAGAGATATATGCACCATTACAATTTCCCATCCTTCTCCGTAGGAGAAACAAGGCCCTCCAGAGGACCTGGACGCCGGGAGATTGGTCATGGAGCTTTGGCAGAGAAGGCCTTGATTCCGGTTCTTCCTTCAGAAGAGGAATTCCCATATGCTATCCGTACCGTATCTGAGACAATGGAATCCAACGGTTCTACCTCTCAGGCCAGCATCTGTTCCTCCTCCATGGCTTTGATGGCAGCAGGCGTTCCTATTAAAGCTGCTGTTGCAGGAATTTCCTGCGGTCTGGTTACAGGAGACAGCGATGATGATTATATCGTTTTAACCGATATCCAGGGACTGGAAGATTTCTTCGGCGATATGGACTTTAAGGTTGGCGGTACCCATAAGGGAATCACTGCCATTCAGATGGATATTAAGATTCACGGCCTCACCAGACCCATCATTGAGGAGGCGATCCGCACCACCAGAGAGGCAAGGCTTTACATCCTGGATGAAGTTATGGCAAAGGCCATTGCAGAGCCTCGCAAGGAAGTGGGCAAGTATGCTCCGAAGATTGAGCAGGTTTCCATTGATCCTCAGAAGATCGGTGATGTGGTAGGAAAGCAGGGCAAGGTGATCAACAAGATCATTGATGAAACCGGTGTCAAGATCGATATTTCCGACGACGGCAACGTAGCTGTATGCGGAACTGACCGTGAGATGATTGACCGGGCAATCCAGATCATCAAGAGCATTGTAACTGAGATAGAAGCAGGCCAGATCTTCACAGGCAAGGTAGTGAGAATCATGAACTTCGGCGCTTTCGTTGAACTGGCTCCAAATAAGGACGGAATGGTCCACATTTCCAAGCTTTCTGATAAGAGAGTGGCTAAGGTGGAAGATGTGGTAAATATCGGCGATGAAGTAACTGTTAAGGTAATGGAAGTTGACAAAATGGGCAGAATCAATTTGAGCATGAAGCCCAGCGACTTAAATCCTAAAGCAGAAACAGCAAAAGAATCCCAATAATCAGGCTGTGCCTATGGCAGGCAGTGGACAGAACCATCTCTGTCTGCTGCCTGTTTTTGCGTTGGATCATTGGAATCCAGGAGGTATTATGAAAGATATTTATTATAATGCAGTGATTTATGTCAAAAGAGGCATGTATGTGTCAGCTATTGGAGTCGAAAACGGCCGGATTGGGGCCCTGGGAGACCGGGCGGACATGGAAGCCTGGGTGAAGAAAGACCCGGCGGTCTGGCACGACCTGGAAGAACGCTTTGTGGTTCCCGGTTTTGTGGATTCCCATATGCACCTTCTGGAATACGGTTACGGTCTGACAACGGTGGATCTGGCTTCTGCAACTTCTTCCATGGCTTCTGTACTGGACCGGGTATCTGAGTATATGGCAGCTCATGAGGAAGCCAGGGGCGGCTGGATCGTGGGACGGGGCTGGAACCACGATTATTTTCAGGATGTAAAACGGTTTCCCAACCGGTATGATTTAGACCGGGTCACTGGAGACCGGCCTGGGATTTTGTTTCGCGCCTGCGGCCATGTGGCCTGTGCCAATTCAGCGGCCCTTGCTGCGGCGGGCATCACAGGGGGCAGCCCCCAGCCCGAGGGAGGCTGCTTTGATGTTGACGGGAAGGGAGAGCCTACGGGAGTGCTCCGGGAATATGGGATCAACATGGTGAGCCGGATTATTCCTTCTCCGGGGAAAGAGGAGATTAAGGAATACATACTGACTGCTATGAAGAAATTAAACGCCTATGGAATTACTTCGGTTCAGAGTGATGATTTAGAGGCATTTCCAGGTGTTTCTTATGAAGCAGTATTAGATGCTTACCGGGAGCTGGAATCACAAGGACTGATGACGGTAAAGGTGTATGAACAGTGCCTTCTATCCGGCATGGATACCTTAAGGGATTTTGTTTCCAAGGGATATAGGACAGGGGCGGGAAGCCGCTTTTTTACCATCGGTCCCTTAAAAGTCTTTACAGACGGCTCCCTGGGGGCCAGGACTGCCTTGTTAAGCAGGCCTTATGCCGATGATGCTGAAAATCCGGACAACTGTGGAATCTCCATTTACAGCCAGGAAGAGCTTGATGAAAAGATTTGCTTTGCTTCTGAACACGGGCTGCAGGTGGCTGTCCACGCCATTGGGGATCAGGCTATGGATATGACGGTCCGGGCTTTTGAAAAGGCTGGAACGGCAAAAGGGGGAAACAGGCTGCGCCATGGAATTGTCCACTGCCAGATTACCACAAAGGAACTGTTGAAGAAATTTCAGGAGTTGGATTTGCACGCTTATGTCCAGTCTATTTTTCTGGATTATGACAATCACATTGTGGAGGACAGGCTTGGGAAGGAGAGGGCGGCAGACACCTATCAGTTTAAGACTCTTCTGGATATGGGAGTGGACGTTTCCAATGGCTCTGATGCCCCGGTAGAAAACCCCCATGTGCTGGCAGGAATTCAGTGTGCGGTAACAAGAACCACTCTCAATGGAAGCAAGATATTTCTTCCTGATCAGGCCCTTTCGGTGGAGGAGGCGCTGGAAACTTATTCGTCCATAGGAGCCAGAGCCAGCTTTGAAGAGGAGGAAAAGGGCAGGCTGCTGCCCGGCATGACGGCTGATTTTACTGTTTTGGCAGAGGATTTGCGGTACTGCGGGCCGGGAAGGATTAAGGACGTGAAGGTGTACCAGACCTTTGTGGATGGAATCTGCGTGTTTGATGGAAGCTGCCCTTGATTTTTCACAGGAACAGTTGTATCCTTTTGGTAAGTATGGGAACAGGGAGGGAGATTAGAATGGAAAAACTCACATTGGCAGAGATTGCATCCCAGAAGCTGATGAATATGATACAGGAAAAATCATATGGGCCGGGAGATAAGCTGCCTACGGAAGCAGAGCTGTCGGAGGTTCTGGGAGTGGGGCGGAATACGGTCAGGGAAGCCTTGAGAATTCTCATGTCCCGGAATATTGTGACTATCCGTCAGGGGTCCGGAACCTTTATTTCCGAAAAGAACGGGGTAGCTGACGATCCCCTTGGTTTTTTCATGATAGAAGACAGAAGAAAGCTGACAGAGGATTTAATCCAGGTGAGGGTTATGCTGGAGCCTCCTATTGCGGCTCTGGCCGCCCAGAATGCTTCGGAAGAGGACATCCGGTCCCTGGAAGAAATCCTTCTTGAACTGGAGGAAGTGATGGGAAGGCGGGAAGATTATGCGGAAGCGGATTCCAGGTTCCACGTCAGAATCGCCCAGTGCAGCGGTAACCTGGTGATGACTAATTTAATTCCTGTTATCACCGGCGGAGTAGAGGTATTTGCCGGGGCGGTCCGTGAAACGGAATATGATCAGACCCTTTTGTCCCACCGGAGGATTTATGAAGCCATCCGGGACCGGAAGCCAGTAGAAGCGCAGCAGGCCATGTATTTTCACTTAATGTATAATGAAAATCGTTTTAAAGAAGAAAAAAAAGATTTGGCACCGCTGCAGGAAAAGATGTGAAATTATGCGGGAAATGAAAACAGGCTTTATTCGTAGGATGAATAAAGCCTGTTTTTGTAATTTTTCTTGACTTACAACGGTGAATATGGTAAAAATAAAATATATTTATAGGACGAATACAATCTGTCTAGTGTATATTTTTTTCAGGAGGTTAAAGAAATTGAAACAATTATATGATGTATTAATTGTGGGCGGCGGAGTGGTAGGAAGCGCCATTGCCAGAGAAATGTCCAGATACAGCTTGAAAATAGGCGTTTTAGAAAAGAATCTGGATGTATGTTGCGAAACCAGCGGACGCAATTCGGGGGTGGTACACGGAGGATTTGCCTATGATACCGGTTCTCTGAAAGCAAAGCTGTGCCTGGAAGGAAATAAAATCATGGGACGACTTGCCAGTGAACTGGATTTTGCTTTTGACCGCTGCGGCAAGGTGCTGGTGGGAAATACACCGGAAGATATGGAAACCCTTGAAAGAACCATGAAGCAGGGAGCTGCCAACGGCGTAACAACTCTGGAGCTGGTGGACAAAAAGCGGCTTCATGAGCTTGTGCCTGCAGTAAATGGGGAATTTGCCATGTATTCGCCTGACAGCGGTATTGTGGATCCCTTTCATTATACCATTGCCCTGGCTGAAAATGCCTGCGCCAATGGAGTGGATTATTTTTTCGATCATGAAGTTACGGATATCAAGCGGGATGAAGAAGGCCATTACGTCATAACTGCTTCGAGAAAAGAGTTTCACACCCGCTGGGTGGTAAACAGCGCAGGTTTGGGCTGCGGGAAGATATCAGAGCTTTTAGGGCTGAAGGGATATAAGATCATAGGTTCCAAGGGAGATTACATTATTCTGGATAAGAGGACCGGCCCCCTGCTTCCCATGCCCGTATATCCGGTTCCCAGCAATACTTACATGGGAATTCATGTGACCAACACCACACACGGCAATGTAATTGTAGGGCCCAATGCGGATCTTACGGATAATTTTACATATTACGGCGTTTCATCGGAAAATATGGACTATCTGGCAGAGAGTGCGTCTGACTTATGGCCCTGCATTCACAAGAGTGATTACATCCGCAATTATTCCGGAATTCTTCCCAAATGGGTGGATGAAAACGGAACCATTCAGGATTTTAAGATAGAGATTCAGGATGAAATCGCTCCCTGTGCCATTAATTTAATAGGGATTGAATCTCCCGGCTTAACAGCGGCAGTTCCCATCGCCCGTTACGCCATCAGCCTGATGGCAGAGAGAGAAAAGCTGACAGAGAATCCCTCCTTTAATCCTATCCGCAAGGGAATTGACCGTTTTGCAGAACTGAGTATGGAAGAGCAGAACAGTAAAATTTTGGAAAACCCTGATTACGGCGAGGTGATCTGCCGCTGTGAAAAGGTGACCAAAGCGGAAATTCTCCAGGCAATCCACAATCCCCTGGGAGTTGATACCATGACCGGAATCAAATACAGAACCCGTTCTATGATGGGGCGGTGCCAGGGCGGCTATTGCCAGATGCGCATTGCCCAGTTATTGGAAGAGGAGCTGGGTAAGAAAGAAAGCCAGATCCAGTATTCCAGAAAAGGTTCGTTTATGTTTTATGGAAAAGTGCGTCAGGAGGTGGAATGATGGGAACAGAGGTGAGAGGGATTCAGGCAGAGGAAATGGATGTTATCATCGTAGGCGGAGGGCCTGCCGGATTAGCAGCAGCGGCAGAGCTTTACAGGAAAGGGATCACAAAGCTTTTGATTATTGAGCGGGAAAAGCACCTTGGAGGCATTCTGCGCCAGTGCATTCACGATGGATTCGGTTTGACCCGTTTTAAAGAAGCTTTAAGCGGCCCGGAATATGCCCAGCGTTTTATAGATGAGATCAAAGAGCTTCAAATTCCTTACATAACAGATGCCGCAGTCCTTGACATTACCAACGACAAACTGGTGACGGCAGCCACAAGAGAAGGGATGAGACAGTGGCGTGCAAAAGCGGTCATCCTGACTATGGGATGCCGGGAGCGGACCAGAGGGGCCATTGGAATTCCCGGTGAGCGGCCTGCCGGAGTGTTTACGGCAGGAGTTGCCCAGGCTTACATGAACCTGTATAACATCATGCCTGCCAAAGAAGTGGTCATACTGGGCTCCGGTGATATCGGAATGATTATGGCCCGCCGCCTGACTCTGGAAGGAGCCCATGTTCAGGCAGTGATTGAAATCCAGTCATATCCCAGCGGTTTGCCGAGAAATTTGGAGCAGTGTCTGAATGATTACCATATCCCCCTGTATTTAAGCCATTCTGTAACTGCCATTCATGGAAAAGAACGGCTTACGGGAGTTACGGTTTCCCAGGTGGATGAAAATATGGTTCCCATTCCAGGCACAGAAAAAGAATATTCCTGTGATACCCTCATCCTTTCGGTGGGACTGATTCCGGAAAATGAATTGTCCCTGGATGCAGGAGTTTCTTTGGATGGAAGAACCAGAGGAGCTTTGGTAGACGAACATTTCCAGACCGGTGTGGAAGGGATTTTTGCAGCGGGAAATGTTCTTCACGTTCACGACCTGGTGGATTTTGTGTCAATGGAAGCGGAACGTCTGGCTGAATCAGCGGCAGAATATTTGAAAAAAGGCAGTCTGGAACGGGCGGAAATACAAATCAGTACGGATCGGAATATCGGCTACACAGTTCCTCAAAGGATCAGCGGAAAGAGAGACGTTACCCTGTCCCTGAGGGTGAGAAAGCCCTTTAAAGACTGTCGGATTGCAGTGATGCAAAACGGAGTGGAAATTGCTGCAAAGAAAATGAAAAAAGCCATACCGGCGGAGATGATCCGTTTGACGGTTTCTTCTGAAAAGCTGCTGCCTGGTTATGATCTGGAGGTGTGTGTAAAATGACAAGGGAATTTACCTGTATCGTCTGTCCCAATGGCTGTGAGATAAGAACGGAAATAAAAGCCGGGGAGGACGGGAAGTATGAGATTTGCTCCATAGACGGCGCTCTCTGTTCCAGGGGAGCGATTTATGTAAAACAGGAGCTGACAGATCCAAGACGCAGCATCGCCACTTCGGTTCTGGTAAAAGGAGGAGTTCTGCCCCTTGCCAGCGTCCGCCTCACAAACCCCATACCAAAAGACCGGATTTTAGATGCTGTGGCAGAGATAAAGAAATACAGCCTGACGGCTCCGGTGGCTTCAGGAACTGTTGTTATAAAAAATATACTGGGCTATGATTCTGATGTGATCGTGACAAAAGAAGTCTCAGCCAATGAAGGTTAAATATGTGCATAATATTAACAGCCGCAAAACAGATTCTGCTTTGCGGCTGTTTTATGTGGTGCTCCGTATTTGCCTGGGAGTATAATCTGCAAATTTCTTCTTCCATATGCTCTTGTCTGCAGGAACGGCGGAGATATGGCGGACTTTGTCTGCCGAAATGGGACATAATGGTCTTCATCATATCATATATAAGGCTCGTCCCGCATATACATTTTAAGATAAAATATATTAAAGCTGCATCAATATATTTATAAAAATGTATTACAAGGAGGACTCAATTATGAGGAAGTTGAAAAAAGTTTTATGCGGGGTATTGGCATTGGGCATGGCAGTTTCATCTCTGACAGCCTGCCAGACCAGCAGCACATCAGGGACAGGCGCTGCGGCAGCAGGTGGGACAAGCACAGCCGCAGCATCGGGAACAGAGACAAAGGCCCCGGAAGGGTCCGGAGCAACCGGAGCGCCTATCAAGGTAGGTGTATCCAACATGGTGACAGGCCCTATGGCAGCAGGCGGCCTTCGCATGAAGCAGGCCATCACCATGGCATTTGAGGAAATCAATGCAAACGGGGGAGTCTTAGGCGGCAGACCTCTCGAAATGGTGCTGGTGGATGATACGGGAAATCCGACAGGAGCCGTTAACGCAGTGAATAAGATTCTGGGAGATAACGTTTCCCTGTCCATTGGGCCTCACACCTCACCTATGGCCTCCGCAACCCAGGAATTATACCGCAAAGCAGGAGTTCCCTTTATCACAGCAGCAACTTCACCGAAGCTTCTGGATGCAAAGAACCCATACCTTTTCCGCATTTCCGTATCAGACGGCTCCGTTGGACCGGCTATGGTGGAATTTGCAAAAGAACAGTTCGGCGCAAAGAAAATCGGCGCTCTTTACGATACTGACGACTATGGCGTAGCAGCGGACAACGCTACCAAGCAGTATTGCCAGGAAAATGGCGTTGAGTATTACTCCGAAGGCTTTACATCAGGAGATAAGGATTTGACTTCCCAGCTTTCCAAGTTAAAGGGATGGGGACCGGATGTGATCTTTGATTTTTCTCATGACGCAGAAGCTGCACTGGTTGTGCGCCAGCTTGATGAACTGGGAATGGGAGATCTTCCTCACGTTGGGCCCAATGCTTTGGCCCAGGCTCAGACTTATGATTTATGTGATGCAAAGCAGTTGGAAGGTACCTTTGCTTCCACCGATTTCTACGCAGATGAGACCAGTGAAGTTATGAAGAAATTCTTAGATGACTTTAAGGCCAGATGGGGAGAAGAAGTAGAACGCTATGCAGCTATGTATTATACCGCAGCTTATCTGGCTGCAGATGCCATTGAACGCGCCGGTTCCGATAAGCCGGAAGATATCCGCAAGGCTCTTTCTGAAACAAAGGATTTTGCCGCTGTATTCGGAACCCTTAACTGCTCGGAACAGGGAGAGATGAATACCAACCTTTACATCCTGGAATTTGACGGGGAAAAGAATATGTCCGTATCCAAAAAGGTTTCCTTAGATAAATAATAAGAAGCATGGAATACACCCGGAGGCCTTTGCTTCCGGGTGTAGAAACAAGGAGGCATTGCTTATGCAAGTATTTGTACAGCTTCTCATTACCGGCATTGCCATGGGATTTATTTATGCTCTGGTTGGTATTGAGTATACCCTTATCTGGAATGCAACAGGACTTTTAAATTTCAGCCATGATAAATTTATCCTGTTCGGCGCTTATATGTTTGCCGGTACTTATGTGCTGGGGCTGGGGCTTCCGCCTGTACTGGCAATTTTATTTACCATACTTACCATGTTTCTTTTCGGCATTGTCAGCGCATTGGTGATCTTCAATCCACTGAGCAGGCTTTCCACTAATTTGTTCGCCGTCATCGGAACCGTTATTCTGGGCAGGATCATGATTGAGTCTGTCCGTCTGATCTGGGGACCTCTTCCCTTTACTCTGGATAATTTTTTAAGGGGGTCTATACATATTGGTTCTGTGGTGGTTTCTAAGTCTCATCTGGTTATTATCTTAGTGTGTTCCCTGATTACAGCCGGGCTCCAGTTGTTTTTCAAGATGACAAAGACCGGGAAAGCCATGCGCTGTGTATCGGAAAACAAGACGGCAGCAGCTTTAATGGGGATCAATGTGTCCAGAAATATTGCTTTTACCATCGGCCTTTCAGCCATTGTCTGTGCAACCATCGGAATTTTGGTTATTCCGATTTTCAATGTAGAGCTGCAGATGTCCTCCATGATCGGCTTAAAGGGATTTGCTTCCGGTGTTATCGGAGGCTTCGGATATCTTCCGGGAGCCATTGTAGGCGGAATTCTTCTGGGACTTGTGGAGATTTTCGGAAGCATGATGATTCCTTCTGTCTATAAAGACTGTCTGTCCTTTGTGCTGCTGATTATATTCCTGCTGATCCGTCCGTCAGGGATTTTGGGAAACAGGAGGTAGGAGTATGAAAATAAATAAAAATTCAGCCGTTATTGCAGTGGGAGCCATTATTCTGGCGGCCATTCTTCCCATGTTTGTTTCCAACAATTATCACTTGAATCTGATGATACAGGTTCTCATCAATATTATCATTGTGGTGGGGCTTAACTTTATTACGGGCCTTACAGGACAGATGAACTTAGGAACGGCTGGGATTTTCTCCATGGGAGCCTATACCTCCTCCCTTCTGGCCACCAGACTTGGTATCAATCCCTGGATATGTATGATTGCAGCAGTCTGTATGGGAATTCTCATCGGAATGGGACTTGGATATCCTTCCCTTCGGGTATCAGGCGTGTACCTGGCTCTCACCACCATCGGCTTTTCAGAAATTGTCCGAATTCTGATGACCAACTTAACCGGAATTACGGGAGGCGCCCTGGGAGTGACTGGAATCCCTGTATTTTCCATTCTGGGCCACAAATTCCAGACCAATAAGGAGATTTACTATCTCTATCTGGTTATGGCGGTAATCCTTATTTTCAATGCATACAGAATCGTGCATTCCAAGTGGGGGCGGGCGTTTCTGGCAGTGAAGGACAATCCTGATGCGGTGGAAGCCGGAGGAATCAGCATTTCTTCCGTGAAGATACTGGCATTTACCCTTGCAGCCGTCTATTCTACTGTTGCAGGCAGCCTCTATGCCCATTATGTGGGGTTTATCAATCCCAGCGCCTATAACCTGGAATACTCCATCAACTACGTTGTGATGCTGGTAATCGGAGGAATCGGCTCTGTGCCGGGAAATGTTCTGGGAGCCATTGTTGTGACCCTTGTGCCGGAATTTTTACGGTTTATGGAAAATTATTATTGGTTGGTATTTTCAGTTATCACCCTTTTATTTGTGGTATTTTTGCCTAACGGAATGGTATCACTCTTTAAGATCAGGAAGGGAGGTAAGGAACATGGCTGATAACAGGGAAGGAAAATCCATTTTGACATTGAATCACGTAACAAAACGCTTTTCCGGACTGGTTGCTGTAAATGATCTGTCCCTGGATATGAAGGAGCGGACCATTCATGCCCTGATCGGCCCCAATGGAGCGGGAAAATCTACGGCCATCAACATGATTACCGGACTTCTTTCCCTTACAGAGGGTGAGATTTACCATGACGGCGTAAAGATCAGCGGTATGAGCGCCCATGAGATTGCCAGAACCAGATGCAGCAGGACCTTTCAGAACTTAAAGCTTTACCGGTCCATGACGGTAAAGGAAAACCTGATGATGGGAAATATGGCTGACCGGAAGCAGGGATTTCTGCCCTTTCTGTTTGATATGAAGACCGCTGCAATGGAAGAAAAGATGATGAATGAAAAAGCCGATGAGGTTCTGGAGTTCATAGGCCTTAAGGAGCTGGCAGGAGAATATCCGGCCAACATGCCTTACGGAAAGCAGAAGCTGACGGAACTTGCAAGGTCTTTGATGTCTGATCCCAAGCTGCTGTTTCTGGATGAGCCGGCAGCCGGACTGAACCCCTCGGAACGGGTGGAGTTTGTCAACATCATGATGAAGGTATTTGATTCGGGCATCGACATTTTCCTCATTGAGCACAATATGGATGTGATTATGAACATCAGCAACTACATTACGGTAATCAATTTCGGCGCTAAGATTGCCGAGGGCACGCCGGAGCAAATACAGCAGGACCCGGTGGTAATCAAAGCTTATCTGGGTGACCGGTATAAGCAGAACATGGCAAGGGGGGCTGCAAATGCTTAAGGTAAACGGCATTGATGTATATTACGGCAAGGTTCAGGCTCTGTTTGACATATCCATGGAGGTGGGGGACAAGGAAATTGTGTCCATCATCGGAGCCAACGGAGCGGGAAAGACCACCCTGATGAAAACCATCATGGGCATTAACAAGCCCAAAAAGGGAACCATCGAGTACAACGGGCAGACCATCATCGGCCTTGCGCCTCATAAGGTGGTGGGGAAAAAGATCATTTATGTGCCGGAGGGCCGTGAGATATTTCCTAATATGACTGTTCAGGAAAATCTGGAAATGGGCGCTTACTCCGTAACCTTGTCAAAGGCTGAAATGGAGCGCCGTCTGGAAGAACAGTACGGCATTTTCCCCAGGTTAAAGGAACGGGCGAAACAAAAGGCCGGTTCCATGTCAGGAGGGGAGCAGCAGATGTTAGCCATTGCAAGAGGGCTGATGTCAGATCCTGAGCTTTTAATGCTTGATGAGCCAAGTCTTGGCCTTGCGCCGGTGATTGTAGATGATATGTTTGACGTAATTGTACGGATCAATAAGGAAAGGGGCATTCCCATTGCCATTGTGGAACAGAACGCTTTTATGGCTATGTCCATATCAAACCGGACTTATGTTCTGGAAGTGGGCAATCTGGCCGCCAGCGGGGAAAGCAGGACCCTGATGGATTCCGATGAGATCAGAAAGGCATATTTAGGAGGCTGACAAAGAAAAAAAGAGGTTTAACCAATAAAAAAGTGTTGAACCTCTTTTTTAAAAATGATAAAATATCCTGGTAGAAAAAATTAAATAGAAGAGAGGAACGACATGACAGGACAACTCTTATTAAAAATCAGAAATTGCGAAACGCTGTCAAGACGCGCACAATTTCAGATTCTTGCCCTGGTGCCGGTTTATTTTATTGTTGCAGGCTTCTTGCTGCAGCCGTTTGATGGAATCTGGAAGGGTATCATTACGATCGTCAGGGAGCCGGATTTCCTGATTACAGATTATTTTGCCATTGGCGGTGTAGGAGCCGCATTTATCAACGCAGGTGTACTTACTTTATTGAGCATTGCAATTGTGTATTTTCTTGGTATGGAGATAAGCGGCCATACTATAACTTCATGCTTTCTCATGTTTGGATTTTCATTATTCGGAAAGAATATTCTGAATATATGGTCCATCATGATGGGCGTCTGTTTGTATTCTTATTATCATAAAACTTCCTTGTCACGCTACATTTATGTGGGTTTTTATGGGACTTGCTTATCACCCATCATCACCCAGATCATGCATGTGGTCAGTTTGCCTTTGGGGATCAGACTGCTTCTGAGCCTGGTTGCGGGGCTGTTTATCGGCTTTGTTCTCCCTCCCTTGTCCACACATACTCATTATGCCCATAAGGGATATTCCCTTTACAATGTGGGATTTTCCTCAGGAATTATTGCTACCATTGTGGTATCCCTGATGAAATCTTTTGGCCTCTCAACAGAAGCCAGGCTGATCTGGTATACAGGGCAGAATAAGGCCTTTGCAATACTTCTTCTTCTGTTGTTTTTTGGCATGGCAGTGTTTTCCTTTTGCATTTCAAAGGATGTGGGAAAGAAATATCTGGAGATACTAAAAACCTATGGAATCGGCGGAACTGACTATGTAAAAAGCGAAGGCTTTGCCCCCACTCTTCTCAATATGGGAGTTAACGGAATTGCTTCCACCCTCATACTTTTGGCAGTGGGCGGGGATTTAAACGGGCCTACCATAGGCGGGATATTAACCATCGTCGGCTTCAGCGCAACGGGTAAACACATCCGCAACATTCTTCCCATCATGGTGGGAGTGATTCTGGGCGGCCTTGTGAAGAACTGGACCATTACGGACCCCAGTGCTATCCTGGCTCTTTTGCTTTCCACCACCCTTGCCCCGGTTGCCGGTGAGTTTGGGATTATAGCCGGAATCATAGCCGGATTTCTTCATTCTTCTGCCGCCTTAAATGTAGGCATTGTCTATGGGGGAATGAATCTTTACAACAACGGATTTGCAGGAGGGTTGATTGCAACCTTTATGGTGCCGGTGCTCCAATCCATTCGGGACAGACAGGCCAGGGCCAAGGTTCACGACTCATTATAATCAGACAGAGGACAGAACATGCTATATCAGATTAAAGACGGAACAGTGACCGCAGGCGGGAACTTAATTCTGTCACATATTGATTTTGAAATACACGGCAGCGAAAAAATTGCGGTAACAGGCAAAAACGGAGCCGGAAAAACTACTCTTTTAAGGCTGATTGCCGGAGAGCTGGATTTGGACCGGGATGATAAGAGAGTAGGCCCGGGAATTGTATGTTCCAGAAAGCTGACAGTGGGATATTTGGAGCAGCAGGCATTTTTAAATAAGGACAGGACTGTGGAGGAGGAGATTTTGTCAGCCTGCCCCTGTCCGGACCCCTATGCTGTGGAGCGGTTTGAATATGAACGGGAATATGACAGGCTTTTTACAGGTCTGGGCTTTTCCAAAGAGGATAAAAGGAAGAGGATTTCTGAATTTTCCGGAGGAGAGCAGACGAAGATTGCCCTTATCCGCCACCTCCTTTTAAAACCGGACATTTTGCTCCTTGATGAACCTACCAACCACCTGGACATTGAAGCGGCAGAGTGGCTGGAGCAATATATGAAGCGATATGAAAAAGCAGTGGTCATGGTGTCTCATGACCGCTTTTTTCTGGATCAGACCGCGACCGTGGTGTATGAATTGTCAGGAGGGAAGCTGACCCGGTATCCGGGCAATTACAGTCATTATAGGGAGGAGAAGGAGAAGCTTTTTAAGATCAGGACAAAGGCTTATGAAAGGCAGCAGGAGGAGATCAGACGGCTAAATGAGGTGATTGAGCGCTTTAAGCACAAGCCCAGCAAGGCTTCTTTTGCCAGGTCTAAGAAGAAGGCCATTGAGCGGTTTGAATTGATTCCAAAGCCGGAGGAAGACGATATCAGCCGGTTTAACCTGCCTTTGGAACCGGCCTTTCCCGGCAGCAAATGGGTGTTTGAGTCAGAGCATTTAAAAATAGGCTATGACACGCCTCTTCTGGAAATGACCATGAGAGTCAGGAGAGGACAGAAAATAGGAATCCTTGGGGCAAATGGAGCGGGAAAGAGCACATTTTTGAAAACAGTGGCAGGGCTGATTCCGCCTGTTTCCGGGGAATATTCCATAGGAAATCAGATCACCATAGGTTATTTTGACCAGCACTCCGCAGAGATTCACTCGGATAAAAGTGTGGCGGAGCATTTTAGGGAGCTCTTTCCGTCTCTGCCGGAAAAGGAGCTGAGAAGCATTCTGGGAGCCTATCTCTTTGGAGGAAAGGATGCGGGGAAAAAGGTGGATTCCCTGTCAGGAGGGGAGAAGTCCAGGCTGGTTCTGGCAGAGCTTTTGCAGAGCAAGCCCAACTTTCTGGTTTTGGATGAGCCCACCAATCACATGGATATCAGGGCTAAGGAGACCCTGGAGTCCGCATTTAAGGCTTATCAGGGAACCATGCTGTTTGTATCCCATGACCGTTACTTTTTAAGCCGTGTGGCTGAATCAGTGCTGATCTTTGAAGGGCAGTCCGTTTATTATTATCCCTTTGGGTATGAGCACTATCTGGAACGGATGAGGAAGGCCGAAAGCGGAGAGAGCATAGCGGCCCAGATCAAGGCAGAGGAGCAGGCTTTGATTGCGGGAATGAGGGCTGTTCCAAAGGCAGAACGCCACAGGCTGCGGGAGATTCCGGAAGAGGAAGCTTATTTGGACTGGAAGCTGAGGCTGGTGATGGAACGGCTTCTGCCTGCAAGGGAAAGGACCGGGGATCTGTGGGAGCGGCTGGAAGCCATGGAGGCAGAATGGAGAGAGTCAGAGGACTTTTGGAATGGCATCACGGTTTGGGAAAAGGCAGGGGAGCATGAGAGACTTAAAGAGGAATGGGAGAGGGCTTGGAAGCAGTGGCATGAGCTGTGTTTGGAATGGTATGATGTGGAAAACGGGATATGAAAACAGTTTATGAAAAGGGGCGCCGAAGCGCCCCTTTTTGCTGCATAACAATATCCGGTTTTTATTTAGGAAGTATAGCTTGTAATAAGAAGTTCAGTACAAATAAGATACTGGAACCAATAAGAATCGGGCTTAAATCTTTTGTTTTCTTCTTTGCAATCTTAACAACACAGTAGAAGATGAAGGAAGTTGCAATACCGTAGGAAATGCTGTAGCAAAGAGCCATAAATATTCCTGCAAAGAATGCTGGAATTGCTTCTTCTAAGTTGGTCCACTCAATTTCTGCAAATGAAGAGATCATCATACATCCTACAATGATCAGAGCAGGTGCTGTGGCTACAGAAGGAATGGCGCTTACAAAACCGGCCAGGAATGCACTGAGAGCAAAACAAATTGCTGTAACAACGGAGGTAAGTCCTGTACGTCCGCCTGCCTCGATTCCGGCAGCACTCTCCACGTAAGTGGTTGTGTTGGAAGTACCGATAATAGCTCCGATGGAAGTTGCTGTTGCATCGGCAAATAATGCCTTATCCATCTTGGAAGAGAATCCTTTTCCATTCTCCAATGCTGCTTCGTCTTCTGCACTGAAGATTCCGCTTCTTCTGCCTGTTCCGATAAAGGTACCGATGGTATCGAAGGTATCAGACAAGCTGAAAGAGAAAACAGTGATTAATACGAGAGGAAGTTTTCCCATATCGTTAAATAAAGAAACCAGTCCTTCAGAGGTAAAGATAACACCAAAGGTAGTCGGAAGGGAAGACAGAGCTTCTGTAAAGCTTACGCTGTCACCTACCTGGGTAACTCCCATAGGAATTCCGATAATTGTTGTAATAATAATACTGAGCAGAATACTTCCCTTTACATTCTTTACAGTCATTACAATAATCAATGCAAGACCTATAATGAATACTACCAGAGATTTTGTTGTAATATCGGTCATGGCAGGAACTCCTGCACCGAAATTAATTGCTCCTACATTAAGGAAACCTATGTAAGCAATAAAGATACCGATACCGCCGCTGATTGCGTTCTGCAGACTGGATGGAATCGCTTTAATGATATGCTTACGAATCTTGGTTACAGTAATCAGGATGTTCAACATACCGCAGATGAAAACCATTGATAAAGCCTGTTGCCATGTAAATTTCAAAGTAAAACAAACTGTGTAAACGAAAAATGCGTTCAGTCCCATACCCGGTGCCTGTGCATAAGGAACGTTAGCTACAAGCGCCATAATTAAAGTACCAATGATTGCCGAGATGATAGTGGCTAAGAACACGGCTCCCCATTCCATGCCTGCCTGACTGAGAGTGTTGGGGTTTACAATGATAATGTACCCCATTGCGAAAAACGTGGTAATCCCCGCCATGATTTCCGTGGGCACATTCGTCCCATTTTCCCTAAGTTTGAAAAACTTCTCCATGTCGTAACTCCTTTAACATTTTATTTTAAAAGATGGCCACCTTTTAATATGTTCTAATTATACATGTTTTGTCGGTTTTCTTCAATAGAAATTTTATAATGTTCACAAAAAGTTTAATATATAAGGGAGATTATAACAAAAATTTTTATAAAAAGTTTATATATGTACATGCAGATCGCAAAAATTCAGGCGAAAGGGAGAATCCTTTCGCCTGAGAAGGTGTATTTTTGTTATATGTTATTCTTCTTCCTGTTTCCGGAGCAGGATTGAGAAAGCAAATATTCCCATACCGGCAGAGAAGATGAATAATATTAAAGCTGCGTGGACGCCGAACATGCTGTCACCGGTCTTTGGCAAGCCTGCCAATGGAATATCTCCTTCGATGTTAACCAGTTCTTCCGGCTCTTCCTGGGTTCCGCCTATGTTTCCGGTTGGTACATTTCCTTCTATAGTAACCAATGGATTTCCAGGTCTGGGTCCTGATGGATTGCCGCCGCCACCGCCTCCGCTTGAGCGTCTTCTATATGTGTTGGTAAACGCTGCGGTTACACTTGATTTGGTTTCTATGGTGCCTTCTGCATTGGTGCTTACAGTGGTGTACCTTTGTGACGAATAATCAGCCTCTGTTACCTTGTATGCAGTGCCGTCTGGCAAGCCTGTTATGGTGGCACTTTCTCCGTCTGCGAGGGTGATCTTCTCGCCGCTGGCAATGGTTGCTCCCTCAGGAACACCAGGTCCGCTGTAAGGATATCTGCCATCTGCGTTAAAGGTTACTGTAAACTCAAATTTCTTTGTTCTGTCAGCTCCGGTTCCGAGAACGGTCTTGCTGATTACCAGGCTTCCCGGAAGCGTTCTTGTATTGGTAAAGACTACTTCATAAGTTTCGCCTTCTGTACTGCTGTCTGCTATAATCTTACCATTTGGATTACCAGTAACGGTTTTTGTATATCCGAAACTGCTGTAGTCTTCCTCAGTAATTGAATATTCCGTATCTTTTGGAAGCCCGTAAATGGTAATTCCCTGACCATGCTTCAGAGAAATGATGTCTCCGTTTGCGATGGTTCCGTTTGGAATACCTGTTCCGATGTAGTTGTATGTGCCTTCTGCACTTAAGGTCACTTTAAAATTAAATGCCCTGTCTGTTTCTCCATCCTTACCGGCTACGGTCTTTTTAAAGGTCAGTTTTCCAAAATCGTCTGATTTGAAGTTTTCAACTGTGATTTCATTGGTCTCGCTGCCGTCAATAACCGTGGTGACACTATTGCCGTTTTTCGTTACCACCACACGGTAAGTCTTGAGAGCAGGTGCATAGCCGCCTGCAGGTGGATTTGTTTCCGTCAGTGTGTAGGTGCCTGGGGGGATTGCGGATATTGTGTAGATACCGCTTTCGTCTGTTTCACCCAGCCGGATTACGTTTCCGTTTTCTTCTGAAATCAGGGAGAATTCTGCACCTTTAAGGGTTTCCTGGGAGAAACCGTCTATCTTGGTGATTTTTATGTGTCCGCCCAAATGGATATTGGCCCAGCCATGTTTATATTCGACTCCATACTCAACCTCTGTATCCGTTAAGTTTTCCTTGCTTCCCTTCAGCGTGACGGAGTTCTTGACCTTGCCTTTATCTATGGTAATGTATGTTACATAAGTGAAACGGTAGGCCTGGTTGCTGTCAGGAACCTTAAATGTTAAGGTACGTGTTGCAGCATCATAGGTGATATGATCTTGAGGATTAAGGGTTGCATTTTCTCCTGTTTGATCCTGATATACGCCATTGGCCCCCATTTCCATTTTGGTAATGGTAATGTTTTCCCAAATGGGCTGGCCCGTATTGCTGATCGGTAATTCAAGGCCTTCCTGGAATGTATCTATGATTTCCACATCTTTATAATCCTCCAGCTCTTTCAGCTTGATGTCAAAAGGCTGGTATTTGACCTGCCATGTCAGGGACCGGCTTGAGTCGCTGGGATAGGTTATTATATTTTTATCCAGCAGCCTGGTTTTGACTGTGACGGATTGTTTGACTGTAGAAGTAGTGAGGTTCCAGTTTTCAATAAATAATTTTACCTGATTATCGACAGTAACCGTACCTGCATTGCTCTTTAAAAGATTCTCATAGGCTTCCTCGGTCAGCTTCGCCTGCACGAGAATGACATAATGCTTATTGAGGTTCGCAAAGGTGAATAAAGCTTTTGAAGCAGAATCGCTGTCCGGATCAAAAGCTGCTGTCATATCGGGTGCAGCTTCCGTATTAAGGTCAATGCCTTCAAATATTTTATATCCTTTATTGTTGTTGAAGGTTCTGTCAAATACCCATCCGGCAGGAAGAGTATCTGTTACTGTGATATTGCCTCCGCTCAGTTGTGCGAAATCCAAAACATCGTTATTGATATCTAAGCGGAAGATTGCTGTTCTTGTTTCGTGATTGAAACCGTTAGAGCTGTTACCTGCCTTGCTTGGATCTTCATTTGAATCAAATGAGAGAATCCCTTTTCTTAAGATGTTGCTGTTATACTTCACTGTACCTGTTGCCGCGGCCAGCCTGGTGGTTCCGTTGTATAATGCGGCGGTATTAAGAACATCCTCTGTACCATTGCCGGCATATATTTCGTGATTTGTTACCTGTGACTGGAATTTAAAAGTAGTATTTTCATCGTGCTTCACTGATACGATCAATAAATCAGCCAATGTTTCTCCGTTTGAGTTTTTAAGTTCGATATGATTATAGGAACTTATGGGAGCAGGAGTGATCCAGCCTGCAAACTTCTGATTCATCCGTTGTGGAATAGTGGCAGGAGAACCGCTGGGCCAACCGTCCAGTTGGGTAAGATCATCGATTTCAGTATTGCCGTGAACCAGCAAGTCGTAAATCTTGAGATCACCGGTAAAACCAGAGCCTTGATTCCTGGGATTGAAGTTTACAGTCCATTCAATCTTGCGGTCACTTTTCTGTGTGCCGCTTTTTTGGAGAGACGGATAACCGATTCCTACGGTGACATTACCGGTACCGGCTCCTGTACCGTTGCCTTTCCATGTGATGGTAGCCTTGTTGGTGTAATTTGTTACTTCGAAAACTCCATCCGGATCATCCGGAATGCTGGTTACGATGGTTACTGTAACTTTGTCATTAAGGTTTTTAAATTCCTCAACGTATACGCTGTTCGGGTCATTTTCTTTATAAGATAATGAGCCTCCGGCAGAGTTAAATTTGGCAAGCTGTGCGGCATCGAGTTCAACAGTGGTGTTTCCGATTGTATAGATTACGGACTTAACTGTCTGCACTTTGCTTCCGGAGCTGGGCCCCAATACATCTTTAATCGTGACATTTTCTAAAGGAAAACCTTCTTCATTGGCAACGATAGTCCATGTGATTTCACGGCCTACCCGGTCATCAGGGTCATAGCTTCCGAAATCTTTATTGGGAACTCCGTTCTTTGTAATCCATCTTTTTCCCGGAAGTTTCACTTCTGCTTTGTTTGATTTTGTTGCTTCGCTGGCTGTTGCCCGAAGGCCGGCCTGGTTTGCGATGGTTTCTTCAGCATTTGAGTTAAATTGATGTTCGGGAATTTCAGTGGAAAACTGAATGGTCTGGGGTGCCGTCTGGCCCTCCGGGAAGGTATAAACCAGAGAGTACTCTGTTGATTCCCCATCGGGTGTCATATCCTGTCCTCCGACCTTGAATGAATCGGCGAGGTATTTTCCTACAGTTGATAAATCATCTGAAAACTTAAACCCGCCTAAATCTGATCCATCCGGGGTTGATTCAATGGTAACCTCCCATATGACCGCCTTTTCGGCTATGCTGGGGGTTCCTTTTTTCGTCAGCTTGAATTCAATCGGTTCTTTAACAAAATAATCTCTGTCTAAAATGGTGATGATCTTTTCATCATTATTGCCGGAGCCGGCATTGTCTTTATCATATTTCAAACCTACTTTGAAACCTGCTTCAAGGTTATAGGCGTTTTTATTGATTTCATCCCAGTCCCAGTCAAATTCGATATAGGCAATTACCTGGCCGTTTTCTTCCTTCAGTTCTGCGTCACCGATTTTGATGGAAGTACCTTCTACTATTAGTGGGATTTTTCCGCTTACTGCTTTTAAGCCTGTTCCTATTAAGATTTCAGCTTTGTCTCCAGGTTTTACAATATCACCGATTCCATCAAACGATACCGGGATCTTCGTAAAATGAAATTCAATGTCGATAATTTCTCCGTCATTGATTTCCAGTGTTGTATCAGGTTCAAAAACAGTTCCGTCTACTGTTACAGATGCTTCATAATCAAGTTTTTCTTCTACATTTTCATCTGCCAGTAATTCAAATTGCAACTGTGAAATTTGAGGGGCTGGGCTTACAGGATCAACTGCCTGCTGACCATCCGTTTCCCCAGTGGTATTTTCGTTGTTCTCGTTTTCAGCCTCAGATTCTTCTGAGCTCTGTTCGTTGTCCTCGTCTGTGGTTCCAGATTCTTCAGAACCTTGTTCGCTGCCTTCGTTTGAAGATTCAGATTCTTCAGAACCTTGTTCGCTGCCCTCGTTTGAAGCTTCAGATTCTTCAGAGCCTTGTTCGCCGTTCTCATTTGCAGCTTCAGACTCTTCCGAGCCTTGTTCATTTTCATCTTCTGAAGGAGTTTGAGTTTCTTCGTTTAAACTTTCCTGTTGGTCTCCGGTATTTTCTGATTCGGAGGCCGTTTCTTGATTTGTTTCATCGGTGTGTGTGGTGTCGCTTTCATCATTAATGATAGATGTCACTTCCTGCGAAGTTTCGGGTTCATTTGCACGGACCGTAGTAGCAGGAAGAAGCACATTCAATACCAGCAGCATGGCCAATAACCAGCTCATAAATCGTTTATGCTTTTGTTTTCTCCTTTTCATGTTAATTCCTCCTTTTTAAACAAAGCGGCTTATGTACTTTACTTCAGCCTTAAGGTTCAGACTTTGTTTTCTATATGAAATAATACTTTGGCATAAGGTTTAATCTATGCAAAATCAAATTTATACTAATTATATAGGAATTATATGTATTGCACTTGAAAAGTTAGAAGAAAAGTTACGAGAAAATTGGTGGAAAAATAAAAATATGTCACCAAAATTTCCAGAGATAGAAAAAACTAGAAGATATGGGATAAAGAGTAGGTACATTAATATAGAAGGAGGAAAACCAATAAATGGTTTTCCTCCTTCTATGTTCATATAACAAATGTTATTCAGGGCTTATTCGTCGGAGTGCTTTTTCCGAAGATTATTGACGGAAACTGCCATACCCAAAAGTGCTGAGATGGAAAGCAGTCCGAAAACAACTACGCTGCGTGATACGTCATCACTGGTCTTTGGAAGGCCGCCAAGAGGAACAAGCATTCCATTGGGACCTACCATAAAGCCAAGAGGTATCTGTCCGAAGATATCATATAACTGCTGAGGCGTGTAGTAATTGCCGTCAGGGCCTTGCAGGTAGCCTTGTGGTACTTCACCGGGATTTACTGGTTCCGGTGTTGGAGTTGGCGTGGGTGGTGTGGGAGTTGGGTTTGTTGGTGGTTTTGGATTTCCGCCACCGTTGCCACCGCCGCCTCCACTTGAGGGTCTTCGATAGGTGTTGGTAAATGCAGCAGTTATACCTGAGTCGGAGATTATGGTACCTTCTGCATTGGTACTGGCGGTACTGTATCTTTGAGAAGTATAATCTGCCTCTGTTACCTTATATGTAGTTCCAGGCGCCAGTCCGATTATGGTGATGCTTTCTCCGTCTGCGAGAGCGATGGTGTCTCCGCTTTTAATTGTGCCGTTTGGAACTCCGGCTCCGCTGTAAGAATAACTTCCTTCTGCATTGAATGTTACTGTAAAATTAAATTTCTTTGTTTTGTCAGCGCCGCTTCCGAGAACAGTCTTGCTGATTACCAGGCTTCCCGGAAGAATTTTTGTATTGGTGAAAGTAACAGTTTTACCTGCTCCTATAGTGCCTGTTGCTCCGTCACCTGTAATAGCAGGTTTATCGTATCCATTACCGCTATAATCCGCTTCAGTTACGGAATAGGTTGCAGTATTTGGAATATTGTAAATGGTGACGCTTTGACCGCCCTTTAAGGAAATTGTTTCACCGCTTGCAATGGTTCCGCTTGGAATACCGTCTCCCATGTAAGGATAGCGGCCGGCAACATTAAAGGTCACTGTGAAAACAAATGAATCTTCGATCTTTGCACCATTACCTGCAATAGTTTTTCTGATAGTCAGATCTCCTACTGTATTTGATTGGAAGTTTTCAACTGTGATGGTGTTGCTTCCTCCGTCAATAGAAGTGACAACTGTACTGCCTTCCTCACGGACTACCACTTGGTAGGTTTTAACATCAGGTTTATAGTTGTCAGGTGCTTCCGTCTCTTTCAGGGTGTAAGTGCCTATTGGTACAGCCCGTAGTTTGAGCTTGCCGTCAGAACCTGTTACGCCCTGGCGGATTACTGTCGTGCCGTTATACAGGGTAAACTGAGCACCCGGGAGGATAGCAGTGCTGGAACCATCCACTTTGGTGATTTCCACGCTGCCGCCTTTTTGAAGGTTGGCCCATCCATCTTTATAAATAACTGGGTGTGATACATTTGTTGCGTCTCCATCTACTTCGCTTCCTGTCAGTTTAACTGAATTGTTGACAGGGCCATTTGATTCAAGGGTAATATCAGTTATATAAGTCAGGCGGTATGCTTTAGTAATATCAGGAACCTTGAATTTCAGTGTGCGTGTAGCTGCGTTATATGTGATGATATCGTCTGACAGTGGAACAGGAGTACCATTTGCCGGTATACTGCCATCTGCCCCCACAGTCAATTCAGTAAGTGTAAAGTTTGTCTGAACTCCGCTTTGCCATAGAGGCTTTCCGTCAGAATTAATACGCAGTTCAATGCCTTCAGATAAGGTGTCTTCGATGAATACTGGTGTCATATTTTCTGAGATATCCAGCCCGAAAGGATTGTACTCTACTGTCCAGGTCAAAGTTGCGTTAGTATCATTAAACACAAACTTTTTATCTAGTACCTTGGTATTCACTGTAACATTCTGTGTGTCGGTTTTAGTTAAATCCCACTTATCAACTCTCAGAGTTGCGGTGTTAAGATGCGGAGTATTGGGATTATTTGCTGTCAGAAGTTCCTTGTATTTCTCTTCTGTCAGATTTGCCTTCACCAGAATAACATAAGGTTTATCCAGTGTAGTGAAAGTAAAGGTTACCTCGCTCGCCATAGCGGGATCAGGGGAAAATACTGCAACCGGATCATTCCCGGTAACTTCCGTCGAAGTGGCTATTATAGAATCATTGCCGCCTGTGCCCTCAATAATCTTGTATCCTTTGTTATTAAAGCTTGTATCGAATACCCAGCCTGAAGGCAGAGTATCTGTTACTTTAACAGGGCCGCTGTCAATATTGCCTCCCGTAAGATTCAGACTGTCAGAGTTGACACTGATGCGGAAAATAGCAGTCTTGTTCACGTGGTCGAAGCCGTTGGCTGCAGTACCGATGTTATTTGCATCAGGGCCCTGCTTGTTTGCTTCATTTCCATTAAGGATCTCTTTGTTCAAAAGCTTGGTATTGTAGGGTACATTTGCGCTAGCAGAATTGAGCTTTGTTGTACCTCGGAACAAAGATGCGGTGTTAGTGACTGTTTCGCTGCCATTTTTAGCAAAGACTGCCGGATTAACCACTTGTGAATTAAATGTAAATGTATTCTTCTTGTCGGATTCGACTGAAAACTCTATCAAATCGGCAACTGCCACACCTCCTTGAGAAAGAGTGTGTACCGTAACGAAATTCGGATTTCCCAGCGTTGCATCAAAAGAACCTGTAACAAATTTTTGGTTACGTCTCTGAGTGAGGTTATTGAGAGCAATGCCTGCAGGTAAGCCATCTACGGTTCCTGTAATATCGTTACCTCCATAGACGAGTAAATCATACACCTTAATATCTGAACCAAAGTTCTGTCCTTTTGGATCAATGGTCACGGTCCATTTGATGTTACGGTCTGTATTGGAACCAATTCGTTGACCGCTTTTGGTGATAGGGTTATATCCAATGCCAATACCTACTGTTTCTGAGTCAATCGGTCCATGTGTTCCCAAACCATCCCATGTGATCGAGGCTGTGTTGTTGTAGGGTTTAGACTCAGTTGTGCTGGAGTCATCTGGTACGGAGGTTACGATCACCAGCTTAACCGGAGTAGTAATGTTACCGAGGTCATAAATATTATTTACAGCGGTAATACCTTGTGGGTCTGTCCAAAGTGAAGATTCCTCGGAAGTATCACTTGTATCGCCCTTATACCATGTGGCAGATGTAACAGTCAGACCGCTTGGAATGGAATCTGTAATCTTGACATTGTTAAGCCCTACTCCCGCCGTGTTGGCAATGATAGTCCATGTAATTGTACGGTTGGTGGGATCGTATATCTCCCCACTCTGCGGTGTATTTGGTTTCCCCGACTTAATAATCCAGCGTTTTGCGATCAAAGTGGCTGTACCGGAGTCGCTGTGCTCTACTTTACTGTCCTTAAGAACCTGCGCCGTATTGGTAATGGTTTTAGAGGTATTCAAATAAAAGTCTTCATCTTTGATCTTCGTCTCAAATTTGATAGTTTGCGGAGACATTGTATTATTCGGGAAATTATAAATCAGCGGAGCTGTTTGGTCAGGCGTTGTACCCGTAAGCGTGCCGCCGGTAGCACCGACTTTAAAGGAGCCGGTTAGATATTCTCCGACATTGGTCAAATTATCCGAGAAGGTCACTCCATCCAGATTCACAGGCTGACCCGATTTCTCTGCAGTGACTTCAACTTCCCATTCAATGGTCTTAGTAACCCAGTTGATCTCGCCGTCCTTTTTATTTATCTCGTATGTAGTTGGAGCAACCGGTTCTTTGACATAAAATTTTTTGTCCAAAACTGTAATGAATTTTTTGCCATCTTCCTCGTCCGCTTTGCTTTCATCATATTTCAGATTTGCGTTAAAACCGACGCTGATTGCTGGAGTGTTTTCGTTAACTTGACCAGCCTGGTTTCCCCAATCCCATTGGAATGATATGTTGGCTACGACTTCGCCGGAACCGTTAGTGGATAAGACTGCAGTACCAACTGGAATATTGCCAGGTGCCAGCAAAGGAATGGAAAGTGGTTCTATAGGGATTCTTAACCCCTTGCCCATATTAATTATTGCAGTATCACCTGGATTTACAACACCGGTTCCTCCGTCAACAGATACTGGAAAAGGATCAAACTCAAACTCAATGCTAATATCTTTCCCATCCGGGAAAGTCATCTCTGCATCAGGCTGAAATGTGTTTCCATCTACTTTCACGGTTGCTTCGTATGTGAGTAAGCTTAAAACACTAGCCAGTGGTTCGATATTAAGCGGTGCCGCAACTGGCGGGGGAGATGCTGAAACAGGGTCTTTCTTTGTTCCTTCCGAAGGAGTTCCCAGGGGAACATCAGTATCGCCATCTTCTTCTTCCTCTGGAGTCTCTGGTTTCGTCGCGTCGCTAGGGCTGGCAACATCGCCGTCAGAGCTGATTGTAATTACGTTTTCAGCCGGTGCACCTGGTTCATCAGCCTGTACATTGACAGCAGGCAGAAACACATTCAGCACCAGCAGCATAGCCAGCAGCCAGCTTATAAATCTCTTTTGTTTCTTTCTTTTCAAATCTCATTCCTCCTTTTTACAAAGCCTTTTTGCCGGATCTTGAATCTCATTTCCAGTCGTGAACTTTGCTTTATAGTGAAGTAATTCTTTCTTAATCATAAGATATTTTACCTATGTAAAAGAATTCTATATGAATTATATAGGATTACTATTTTTAATGCTTGAAATTGGTTGAAAAAAGTTACAACAAAATAGACAAAAATAAAAATTAATGTTACAATAATTTCCATAAAGAGAAAGAACGGAGAATGGCAATGAAAACGGGTGTATTATTGGAGGAACTTATTTATATTTCTCATGCATCAAAGACAGATTTTGCACTCAGCATGAATATGACTCCAAGCGGATTAAGTAAAATCTTAAAAGGAGGAAGGCTCCCTTTTTTAAAAGAGAAAAGAGCCTTCAGTAAGATGGCTGCTGGTTATTTTGCTGAGATTTTATACGATGACTTTTGTTATTTGAAATTTGAACGTATTTTTCCGGTATTATATGATTTTAGTTCTAAATATGAATTGGAAATGTTTTTGTCCAATGCTATTGAATATGCGTTTGACAAAGATTTTGACGAGGAAAATAACGGTAGCCTGGGATATTCTGACAGAGAAGCCAGCTTTCTTGGAAAAAAGACCATATTGAATATGTTCTGTGTGCTGGTTTCAGACTACCTAACCAGAGAGGAAGGGGTTCCTATGGAACTTTACAGTACCCTTCCCTGGTTTGATAAGATTTATGGTGATATTTTATCCAGAATTAAACTTTTGACATCTAAGAGGCAGAAGGATATTCTGCTTAATCAGTTCGTTGAACCTCATTCTATTGATGAGGCGGATAAGAATTATGATATCGATGTCGTTTCCACCATTGTCAACTGCCAGAAGAGCGTTGATTTAAATTTATGGCAGGTCAAGAAAGAGATAAACAGCACCTTTTTCCTTTTGAGGGGCCGGTTCCTCATGCTTTTCAGCTTCCAGATTGATGGAACCCCTCTTATGACATTTATCACTCACAGAGGATATCTGACTTCATTTTACAATTCTCTTATGAAGAGAGAAGCTAAGAAGGTCAGCTATAATGGGATAGAAGCAAGAAAAGCCCTGAAAGCAGATCCGGATCTTCTTTCCAAGCTGATTGACAGGAAGATTGATGCTGTATACAATTTTATATCCATAGGATATTTGATTACAGAACAAGAACTGGAACGTGCCAGAAGTGAGGAGTATGTGAAAAAAAGCCTTTTGTCTCTTTTTCGAAATATTCTGGACAAGGATACTATTTTCTACGTGACTATTGATGCCATGCTTGGCTTTTGCGCCACCGGAAAGGCCATTGTTCCACTTGTGGGTGCTATTGATTTTCCGTCTAAAGAACGAATTTCGTACTTGACCCGGTTTAATGTTTCCATTAATGAACAAAGTTCTGACAAGATAAGAGTGGTAAACAGTGAACTTCCCAAAGCGGCAGTCCTTTGCTCCAAGGGATTCAGCTTGATTTATATGATTGACAGTAAATATGAGTCTGAAAAGATCCATTACTTTGAATCTGATCTAATCAATGATATTTTGAAAAAAGAGATAGATGGCGATGGTATGATTTTGATGGATTTCAGTCTGGACTTATGGGAAAATTATCTTGACGAAATGTCTGGAAGCTTTGTCATGGCTGATTTTGAAATGGGAGAGGAATCCGATGAGATGGATTTTTAGATAATAGAATACAGAATGAAAACAGGCTGCGGTGCATCAGGTGATGGATTATCTGATGCACCGCAGCTTGTACTTTTGTATGGAGAGCCGGTGAATATGGTGTTGTAGATTTAATTCAGGGTTTCAATGCCTTCTTTTTGAGCGACATAGAGAATCATAGTTTCAGGTATATCCAGCATTTTTGCAGCTACGCTTACATGGTTGTTATTCTTCAGGAAGTTGACAATTAGTTTTTCCATACCCTGTTCTATACCCTGTTCGATACCTTTTTCCAACCCTTTTCTCCAACCACGTTCCATTGCATCCTCTGCAATTCCTTCACCTAAATTACACATAAAACTGATCCTCCTTTCCATATCTGTATCCATTGGTATTTTAAATTCTTCTGATAAAATATTCTATGAGCCAGAATAATTTTATGAGACAGCAGCCTTTTGGCATGTTCGTCGTATTCTGACTCCATATCGGATGAGTATATTGTTCTTTTGAGACTTTCCTCCACATAATAAAACCTCCCTTACAGCTTTTAAATCCATATCAATAGCAGGGGGTATCATTGATGATATCCGGATGAAATATAGTTTCCGCAGAACATCATCTGTGAAGTCATATAAGGCTCAGGTTTTACCGTTTGCAAATGAAATACTATATGAGAATTATAACATTTCAGATAGATGGTTTCAAGAATGGAATATAGAAATGATGTTTTTGGAAGTAATTTATGATATGTAATTTAAAAATGATTTATTGGAAAAATAAGAAAAATAAAAAGATTTAAAAATAAATTATAAAGATTAAAATAAGATTTAATATGGGAAAAGACACCTTACTCATGACATTATAAAACAATGAACCAATTGTGTAAATATGAAAATTTAAATTCTTTTGATTGTCCGGTTATAGGAAAGAAAGACATTAACAATGAGCGTTGTATATATAGATATTTTATTCTGTGATGCATCTTGTGTTTACATTGGCGAAGTTAAGAGGTATCATAATACCAGGTATCATAGAGGGGTTATGGCCGCCCTGCAGCGTTTCATGGCCGAGTGAGTTTTATATAAAAAATTTCACTACAGGAGAAGGTGTTTATGAAAGAAAAAAAGTCTGTAATAAGTGTTGTCATTGACGGCGTTTCGGGGATTTTTCTCCCGATTATCAATCTGTTAAGCGCGGCGGGAATATTAAAAGGGGTGTTGGCTATTCTGACCGCGGCAAATATTCTGTCGGGGGCGGGGGAAACCTACGTGGTGTTAAATGCCATGGCAGACAGTTTGTTTTATTTTCTTCCCATTATATTGGCATTTACAGCGGCAAAGAAGTTTGGTTCTGACCCATTTATAGCAATGGTCATCGGTGGGGTACTTTTGTATCCCGCCTTAACGGATTTATTTGAGGCAGGCACCAGCATTTTTTTTGCCGGAATTCCCATGAAGGCCGTTATCTATCATTCCAGCGTAATCCCCATCATTCTTGCAGCAGGCTTGCTTTCCTATGTGGAACGGCTGGCATACAAAATATTGCCTGATATGATCAAAGGCTTTTTAGCACCCTTAATCTGTATCATAGTGGTGGGACTGGTTACATTGTTTGTGTTTGGGCCAATTGGAAATGTTATAGGGGATGGGATGGCAGCAGCCTATGAATTTTTATACGGGATCAGTCCCATGATTGCCGGAGGGATTTTAGGAGCAGTGATCCAGCCCATGGTTATTTTTGGATTTCACTGGAGCCTTGTGCTGGTTGCAATGAATAATGTTTCCGTGAAGGGTTCTGATACTATATTGGCCTTAATCGGGCCGGCGGTATTTGCCCAAGCGGGTGCAGCACTTGCAGTATGCTTAAAAAGCAAGGATAAAAATTTCCGATCCATTTGTTTATCAGCCGTACTGTCAGCCTGCTTCGGCGTCACGGAACCGGCCATGTTTGGGGTGAATCTGCCCTTAAAAAAGCCTATGATTGCGGTATGCATCGGCGGCGGAGTGGGCGGTGCTGTAGCAGGACTTTCCGGAGCCCAGGCCATGGCATTTGCATTTCCAAGTCTGGTTACATTGCCTGTGTTTCTTGGGAACGGGTTTGGGTTGTATGTGATAAGCTGCATGGTTGGATTTTTGACTGCATTTACGCTGGCAATGGTTTTAAAATATGACGTTGCAAAAGATGAAGCACCTCAGGCGGATTAATCTTTTCAAAGGAGGCCCGGCTTAGTTCGGGCCTTATGGTATTAAAATTCTCAAAAGGGAGTTGTTGAGAAAAAGACTCATTCTGTCCCAAGCGTCTTCATTGACAATACTTCATCCCCTTAATATAATGTGAAGGCATCGGTTAGACATGACTAACTATATAACAGGAGGATGGTATGGCCAGGAAGAAATTGATTCAAAAAACGGCAGTGTCACTGTTAACAGCCGCTTGTGTACTTTCACAGATTGGTACAGTTTGGGCGGGAGTTGCAGGAAATCAGGGGGGCGCATACACGCAGGGTGTATGGAAATATGAGAATGAAAGCTGGAAGCATTACGACGGCTCAGGAGCCTTAAGCTTTGGCTGGATTAAGAAGGAATCGGGCTGGTATTATCTCAATCCGGAAGATGGAACCATGATGACAGGCTGGTTCCAGGATGAAAAGGGAACAAAATACTATATGAACACTTCCGCCGATGGTACGGAGGGGCAGATGCGTTCCGGCTGGTATCAGGATGGCAACGGAACATGGTACTTTTTTAATACGGCTGATGACGGAACCCTTGGAGGACTGAAGACAGGCTGGCAGTGGATTGACGGATACTGTTATTATTTTCATGCCGGTGACGGAGCAGACATGGGAAGGTTGTATATAGGCGAGACAACCCCGGATGGATTTTTTGTAAATGGAGATGGCCGCTGGGCAGATTCTGACGGCACTGTTCATTATGAGGCAGGAAAGGGCCTGGCTTCAACACCTGAAGCAGAAAGCGCCAAAAGAGTAGCAGCCTCTGGTACTGGAAGAGTCTCCTCAGGGGGAAGCGGCTCATCGGGCGGCGGCAGTTCTACTGATAATGGAAATAATCAGAATGGAGAAAACAACCATCAGGAAGAAAAGTCTGCTTTTGTAAATGAAAAAAAGACAAAACTGGTTGATTTAGGCTGGATACAATATGCAGTCATTGTTTTCCAGGAAGGAAGCATAGATGATTATACCGTCAGTGTGGATGGGATGGACATTACAGATGTCTGCGCCAATGTAGATGATGACGGAACTGTTGTGAAGTGGCAGACCACCTTATGGAAGCCCGGAACCCTTACGGTTACCAGAGATTCTGATGGAAAAGAACAGAAAGTAAAGATCGGAAATGGTTCTGCATCAGGTGTTTCAGATATGGGAAATCTTGATTCGGCTCCCAGTGCTATTCTGACAAACGGTCCCATATCTGTATTTGACTATCACCTGGATAATTATGACCGGGATGGCAATGTGCGCATACATCCAGAGAAAACCACCTTTTATTTAAGCGGAGAGCTTCAGGAAGCTTTTCCGGAAGTTCCTTCTGATTATTACTTGCCGGATACCTTAATTGATCCGGATGGAAAAGGCAAAATCCAGCTCAAGCTGGCGTTAAAGACCCAGGCACAGGAGAGTTGGTTTGCCCAGTTGAAAACCATTAAGGCTCTGAGTACAGAAAACAATGTTCTGAACAAAAACCTTACTTTTACCACCTCAATTGAAACAGAATTTGGAAAGACAGGTGTGATTACAATTGGGCTTCCCCAAACCAACCTTTTTGCCCGGGGACGTTATCAGTTAAATTTGTCTTCCGGATACAGCAAGGCAACCAAGAACGTACCCCTTCACCTTGTGGACAACAGGCTGTTTGTGATGAACTTAAATAACCTCAATCCAAGTCCCAAGCAGGGAGAGGATTTTGCGTTTGAGATTGTGGGACCGGCTGGAGAAAACTTTGGTACAGAAATATTGTCTCCTATTTACAGGGTGGATATGACTATGCCGTCAGGAAAAGTCAAATCTCTCGCATGGCCGGAAGAGTATTATGAGATTGGCTCCATGCTTCATATTTGCGGAACGGACCCGGATGACAATGTAATCACCACTGAAAGCGGTATATACACGATTACTGTATATGCAACCGGTTACCAGACGATGACGAAGAAGGTGGAAGTCGGCAGCAGCTCCCAAAGCGGAGCAGGGGGCTACAGCATTCAGGCGATGGCAGGAAATTACACCATTGATGCCATGGCCAGCGCTTCCGTTGTTATACCTGATGAGGGCGGTTCCGGCTCTTCCGGCGGCTCCCAGATGAACGGATACCTGATATTTGACCATGACCTGCTGGCAAATGCATTGATTTTACATGAGATCAATCATGTCAGCGAGGAAAGCGAAGCAGTTGTACAATGGTGGTATAATCAGAAGGCACAGTCTGTTATGGATGAAAATGCTGAGACTTTCTATGATTTCACTCATTACTTAAATTCAGTGAAGGATGCAAAGCTGGAGACCGGAGAATATCTTTCCTTTGAGAAATATAAGGAGATTCAGACCGGAGGAGAGACTGCAAACCGTCCGTATCAGATCAAGCGGGTTTTGGAAGACGGAAAGCTGGGAGCAGTTGAAAGGCTTCTTTCCATAATAGGAAAGCCGGGATCGGCTCTTAAAGGAATGGAAGGAAATCTGGGGGAGGACCTGGTACTGACTTCTGATAAAGATGGGGAATACATTTCCAAAATTACAGCCCTTTATCTTAATGATTCTGCAATTGCTCTGAGGAGTGATTCTTATATTACAGAGTATAAGTTCGGAGAGGAAAAGGAGAGTATTATCATCCTGTCAAAAACAGAGGGAACAGGCGGCGGCAGGCTCCAGCTTACAGAAGGGGAACACAAGCTGCGAATTGTGGCAGAAGGGTATAAGGATCAGACCGTTGTCCTGAATGTGGTTAGGGAATTGGAGAGGCTTGACCTTTCTCTTGCTGACAATCCTGAAAAAGAAGATTCTGAGGATGCAACAATCTACCATATGGGGCAGAAGGTTTACATCAATGCTGCGGCTGATGAGGCCGATGCAAGCCAGACGAAGCTTCGCGGTGATTTTATGAAGAACCTGACAGGTGTGACCTTGACTGATCCGGATGAAATGTCAAAAAATGTGACTCTCCAGGGGCAGGGCGGCCTGTATAGCGAAGATAATTATGAAAAGCAAGAGTATTCTTTCGCACTTCAGAAGAATCTGTTTAAGAAGGCCGGCCAGTATACTGTTCTGGTGACTGCGGAAGGGTATACGGCAAAGACTCTGACCTTTGAAATCATGGAAGCTGCTGCGGGCCCGGTTGAAGATAACAAGCTGGCGCCTGAGGTAGAGAAGACAGAATATATGGAAGGATCTATTTGGGATCCGGCATATTATCGGGTGACCTTTGATGTGACAGATGAAAAGGCGACAAAGGACTATCTCAATGCAGAAAAGACGGTTACGGTTAACGGAATTTCTTATAAGAAGGTTTCATCTTGGCCTTGGCCTGTTTCCACAGAAAATCTATATAAGACATATTCGGTCAATGGAGTAGTGAAATACCTTGATTTTACAGCAACTGCCTTTACAGAAGACGAAAATACAGTGGTTATTGAAGTAGATGGCTACGAGACTTTGACTTTTACGGTTGAACTGTTTGACCCTGAAAATGATATTCAGGGAAGGACTGCTTCGGCAGCGGAAGTCAAAGAAGAGAACCCCATAGCCCCTGAGGAAGAAATAACAGACACCGAGGAAGATAAGCCCGAAGAACCTGAAGAAGAAACCGGGGAAGCAGAAGAAAACCAGCAAGAAAACGGTAAGGACGAAACGGTAGAAACCGAGGGAGAAGACGGGAAAGAAAACGCAGAAGACAAGACCGGGGAACCTGGGGAAGAAACGGGAACCGGGGAGGACACTTTTGAGAGCCAGGGAGAAGAGCAGGAAGAAGAGAAGGAAGAAAACGGTGATGCCAGAGAAGTGGCTGATGGGGCAGCCGGAGAATAGAAAGTGAATAAAAGGCCTGCATAATAAAGGGCGGCTGGGAAAGCAGAAGGAATATCTGCTTTTTCAGCTGCTCTTCTGTGTGAAAAGTGTAAGAGAAGGTGTTGGACATCTGCATTCTTTGAAAAACTTGTATTTTATGGTGATTCAAAGTATAATCAGGTCAGATTAAGTATTAGAGGAGCAGGCATTTAAAAAGGAGATAGGAGAGATCAGAATGAAAAAGACAGAAAAAAATCAGAAATGGGTGTTTAACAAAGACATAGACGGAGAACAGGCGGCAGAAGGAGTTGTCAGAAAGATCCTGGCATACTGCGACAGCATGATGTGTGTGGAAAACCATTTTGAAAAAGGTGCTGTGGGAAACATGCACAGCCATCCTCATACCCAGATCACCTATGTGGCAAGCGGAGCTTTTGAGTTCACCATAGGAGATGAGACAAAGACTGTGAAAGCAGGGGATACTCTTTTAAAGCAGGATGGTGTTGTCCATGGATGCGTTTGTCTTGATAAAGGAATTTTAGTGGATTTCTTTACGCCTATGCGGGAAGATTTTCTATAAACATTGATGAAAGGCCAGTGAAGCTGTCGGGGTGCTGGTTCCCCGACAGTAGAGGGAAGGTCAAACAACTGACTACCAATATTACATTGGTAGTTTTTTTATCGTATAGGAAAGTTCGTCCTATACGATAAAAACCCTCCGGGAGGATCGCACTGCGGCGGTAGGGTTGGATGTCGCCGAGGCGACCCGCCGCAGGCGGAGAATCCCGCAAGCGGGATTCTTTCTTGTTTGTTTCTGACATAAATGTGTCCAAAGTGTGAACTGGAACATCGAATTTCGAACATGGGATTGACGGAAATTGCATTTACGGTCATAGGTTTATTTCGTATAATGTACCCATAAATAATAAACGGGAGGTAATCATCTTATGAGATTAAAACAAATTGGCGCAATTATGATGGCTGCACTTATGACAACCGGTGTGCTGGCAGGTTGTTCAGGCGGAGCAGGAAATAATAACACAACATCAGCCCAGTCAACTGCAGCGGGGGAAACGACTGCAGCTCAGTCCGGCGGTGAAAAAACAGTAATTAATATCTGGTCTAAGGATCGCCATGATGCTACTTATGTTCAGGAAAAGGTTGACGCATACAACGCAGCCAATACAGATAATATCCAGGTTAACTACCAGCTTTATACTGACAACTATGTTCAGGCCATTGATATGGCAGTGCAGAGCGGAGAGCTTCCTGATCTTCTGGTACAGCAGGATCAGATGTTTGATAAATACGTGAATGAAGGCCAGTGGGCAAACCTTTATGACTTTATGGATGACGAAATGAAGGAGTATTTTAAGGGAGTATATTTCTCGGGATATAATGAACTGGATGGAAAGCTTTACTTTATCCCTACCAACGGTACCACCTGCCGTCTCTTCTACAACAAAGAAATCTTTGAGCGTGCAGGTATTGCAGAGCCGCCAAAAACTCTGGAAGAGGTAGTAGAATATTCAAAACTCATTACATCCCAGTTATCCAGTGAAGGTATTTATGGATTTGCTGAAAATATGAAGAGTGCAAGTTCCGGATTGCAGCGTTCTTTAATGATTGGCCTGGAGCGTGAAACAGGTCTTGTCCGCGGCTATGATTTTACAAAGGGTGAATACGATTTTACACCTTGGACAGATTCACTGAAATTATGGAAAGAACTTCTTTCTGAGGAAAGTGCTTTCCCAGGCTGCGAGTCTCTTGACATTGACCCCTTAAGAACACAGTTTGCGGCAGGAAAGATCGGCATGTATATGTCTTACAGTCATGCAGAACCAGGTGTTTACCAGAATCAGTTCCCAATGGATTCCGATAAATGGGATTGTGTGCCGATTCCCACGGTGGCAGGCAAGACAGCAGGAAAACAGTACTTTACAGGAACAGGCGGATATGTTCTTAATGCAAAGAGCCCTAACGTAGAAAAGGCATTTAAGGTATACAAAGATATTTTTGCAAACGAAGATTATTTAATAGGATATTATGAAGGTGGATTTGGTGTCAGCATTCTTCCGAGCGTACTTGAAAAAGCAAAGCCAAGCGAAGATTTTCAGAATAAGGAATGGCTGCTGATCACTGATATTGACTCTCTTCTTCCAAAGCCTCCTCACACTGCGTTTGCTTCCGGCATGGTAGTGGAAGGTGAGGATATGTATAAGACCTGTGAATCTGTTTACTACGGTAATGCAGATATAGAGGCAACATTAAAGGATTTAACAGAGCGTTATAACAAGGCTTATGAGGAAGCGGTTAAAAATGGCACAGGCCATGAAATTAAGATCGCCGGTTATGACCCGATGAATCCAACATTACAGTAATCAGTAAGGGAAAGAAAAAGAGGGGCCACTTTGGGAAAGAGGCAGCCCCTCTTTTGTTAAGAAGGGAGTACACAGATGGAAGCAAGGAAAAAGAGGAGTCCTCTTCAGAACAAGACCATAAAAAACAACCTGCAGGCATATTCGTTTTTGCTGCCTAATCTGATTCTTTTTACAGCCTGTTCTCTGTATCCGGTTGTTTGGACGTTAAAGTATGTATTCTATCAGTATGGCGGTTATGGGACAGGTGCGCCAAGGTTTGTGGGCCTTGCCAATCTGGCAAGAGTGTTCCGTGATAAAGTTTACTGGGAAAGTGTACTTCATACGTTTACTTATGGATTCGGAAAAGTTATTTTTATTATACCTCTGGCCTTTTTCCTGGCATTTCTTTTGAATCAGCAGAAACGGGGAAATGGAGCAGCCCAGAGTATTATGTTCCTTCCTACTATTATGAGTTCTGCTGTTATGGGTCTTGTATTTTACCTGTTATTTAATGCCTATAACGGTGAGGTCAATAAATACCTTCTGGAGGCAGGGTTGATCAGCCGTCCCATAAACTGGCTTGGAAAAGGCCATGCAATGAAGACTTTGATTATTACTGCCGTCTGGGGCGGGGTAGGAAATTATATGGTATATTTTATTGCCGGTATTCAGCAGGTATCCACGGATGCCATTGAAAGTGCCAGAATCGACGGCGCTGGAAAACTGCAGACGATATGGTATATCATTATTCCCATGCTGGGACCGATTTTAAAGATTATCATGATGCTGGCTATTACATCGGCATTCCACGACATTACCAATGTGATGGTGCTGACTGAGGGCGGTCCCAATAATGCAACTATGGTAATGTCCCTGTACGGCTACCGGTATTTCTTCCCCATCTCCGCAGCCGAGGCGACGGTTCCGCAGTACGGCTATGGTGCAGCAGTCAGCGTGGTTTCAGCAGTGATTGCAGGTACGGTTACAGTGATTTACTTAAAGGTTTCCAAGAAACTGGATGATATTTATTAAGGAGGCGGATTATGGCAGAAGCAAAAGTACAGGAAATAAAAATGAATCAGGTACATCTGTCTAAAAAAGCCTGGGCAGCCTTGATTGCAAAATGGATTTTTTTAGGGGTTATGATTGTTTTTACATTGTATCCGGTTATCTATACGGTTTTGGGATCTTTAAAGACAAATGCAGAGCTGACTCAGGGAGGCGGTTTTTTCCCGGAGGTATGGCATTTTGAAAATTATTACAAAGCCTTTATACAGGCGGATTTTACCAAATATACATTAAACAGTGTGATTGTCAGCGTATCGGTGACACTTCTTGCAACAGCGACCACTTCCCTTGCAGGATTTGTTATGGCAAGAAGGGATTTTGCAGGTAAAAAGATTCTGCTTGCCCTTTATATGTCCATGATGTTTGTATCTCTGGGATCTGTTACTTTATATCCTATTTATGAATTGCTGAGAGCTTTGAAAATCAACAAGACCATGTTGGCGCTGGTGATCGCTTTGACCGGAGGCCAGGCCACTAATGTGTTTCTGGTTATGGGCTTTACAAAAGGGATTCCAAGGGAATTGGATGAGGCCGCTATTATTGATGGCTGCAGTATCTACGGTGTGTATACCCGCATCATTCTTCCTTTAAGCAAACCAATTCTTGCAGTTGTGGCCTTGTTTTCTTTCCGAAATGCCTGGAATGATTATATTACCAGCCTTATTATGACGATCTCCATGCCAAAGCTTCAGACCTTGACTGTTGCGGTTGTTCAGTTGAAATACTCAGTCAATGCAGCGGCAGAGTGGCATATTATGCTTGCAGGTGCTTCCATTGCCATCATACCCATCCTGATTGTGTACTTATTTGCTAATAAACAGTTTATTGCAGGGCTTACGGCCGGTGCGGTAAAGGGTTAGTCATATAAAGCCCAATGGCCGGAACATATCCATGTTCTGGCTATTTTTCCTTTCGGATGATATGATAAAAAAGAATGATAACGCAGAGGCTGAATAAGGCTTTAAGACAAGGAAAGTGATTATGAAAAAATTCTTTAACAACCTGCAGTTCCGAAGCAAGATTATCTGGATATTTGGGATTATGTTCTTTTTTAGTACGGCAATCAGCGGGGTTTCCTATTATAAATATACCTCTCATGATATTGAAGAGAATTTCAGGGTCAGTGCAGAAAGTGTGCTTGTACAAATCGTGGATACTCTCGATATGCGCCTTGGAGTGATCAGGCAGAGGTCCCAGGGAATGCTGACTAATTTTACCTTTGTCGTAAGCGTTTCCGACTATTTAAATAATCCCAATGATATCAATGTGGTAAAAGCCATGGGAACAGTTTCTTCTTTTTTAAAAGATTTGGAGATAGGAGAAAATCTCCTGCATTCGTCCTATATTTATACAGATAAAGGTGAGTTCGATAATTTTGTCAGAATAAGAAACTGGCAGTTTGATTTTAAAGAATCTGAGTATTATAAATCCTATATGGAAGAATCAGGAAAAGCGATCCGGTGGTTTCCGCCCCAGAGAGATCAGATATTCCAGGATACTGATCAAATCATTCCTTGTGTAAGACAGTTCAGTGTTCAGGGGTATGCAGGCAGCTTGTATCTGGTGCTTCAGTTAAAGGTAAAGCAACTGGAATATCTGTTAGAAGGAAAGTATGGGTTTTTTGACAAGATTCTGATTCTGGATCAGAACGGGAATACGATTATAGGCTCAGAGGGCCTTGACTCTGCGGAGCTTATAAAGATGGCAGAAGAATGGAAGGGAAAAGAAACTGTGATTACCGGTGATTATCAGTATGGGGGCAACACCTATCTGGTAACCAGTGCTGTTCTTTCAGAAAATGGCTGGCAAATTTGGGGGCTGAAATCCAGGGAAACCCTTCTTGGAAGCCTGCAGAGCTTAAGAAATGTAATTTTTGAAACTATGGGAGTTATATTCCTCATTGGTGTGGCAACTATCTGGCTGCTGTCCCATCAACTGACCAGTTCTCTCAGAAAACTGGAAAAGCGCATGAGTCTGGTTGAAAAAGGCAATTTCAATACACGGTTTTTCTATCCTTATAAAGATGAAGTAGGAAGTCTGGCAAAGAGCTTTAACTATATGATCGGGGAAATTCAAAGCCTGGTGGTAAAGCAGGAAGAGACCATTGAGGAGTTAAAGCGGGAGAGGGATTATGCGGCCGAAGTGCAGAAACAGAAGCGAAAGGCTGAACTAAGGGCTTTGCAGGCCCAGATTAATCCGCACTTTCTCTATAACACCTTAAATGCCATAACATGGCAGGCAGCGGACCAGGGAGCAGAGGAAATCAGCATTCTTTCCAATTCTCTGGGTAAGTTCTTTCGCATTTCACTGAGTAAAGGAGCTGAAGTAATCACCTTAAGGGAGGAGCTTGAACACGTAACCAGTTATCTGGACATTCAGAGAATCCGCTATCACTCAAGGCTGAATTACCAGATTGACGTAGGAGAGCAGTGGCTGGACTGCAGAGTAATTAAATTGATTTTACAGCCTCTGACTGAAAATTCCATTTATCACGGAATTAAAGAGAGGCAGGGGACAGGGCTGATACGGATATACGAAGAACAGTGCTGCGCAGGAAAGGAGCAGATATTAAAGCTGATTGTATGGGATGATGGAGCAGGAATTCCGGAAGATAAGCTGAAGGTTCTCAACGAAGCCCTGAGAAAAGGTGAGACGGACCGTTCAGAAGGCTATGGGATCTATAATGTAAATGAAAGGCTCCGCCTGTATTTCGGGGAGGATTACGGACTTCAGTTTGAAAGTGTAAAAGGTCAATGGACCAAGGCAATTCTTACTCTTCCGGTAAGAGATTGGGGGATTGATTGATGTATCGGATTATGATTGTGGATGATGAGGATTATGTAAGAGATCTGCTGGTGAAAAATATTCGCAGCTCTTCTTTGCCCGTTGAAGTGGTTGCAGCAGCAGGGGATGGAAGAGAGGCTTTAGAATCGGCAATTCTTTTAAAGCCGGATATCTTAATTACAGATATATCCATGCCTTTTATGAACGGGCTGGAATTGATCAAGGAGATGCAGAAGGCAGGGCTATTCAGTAAAAATGTAGTAATCAGCGGATATGATGAATTCGATTATGCCAGACAGGCAATTTCTCTGGGGGTAAAGGATTATCTTTTAAAACCATTTCTGCCTCAGGAACTGACGGAAGTTCTTCAGAAGATGATACAGGAGCTGGACAGTCAGAAAGCGCTCCAGCAGAATATGAGTCTGCTTCGGGAGCAGGCTTTTATCAGAGAAGGTCTTGCAAGGGAAAAGGCATTTAAGGATTTACTGGAGGGACGGGACTGGAAGGATACCGGCTATCAGCAGCTTGGTGTGGAATTATCAGGAGATTACTATCTGGCAGGAGTGATACACCTTACAGGAGGAACCTGGGATTTTGGAAGCCAGGAACGGGTAGAGGAGTTTTTACTGCTGGTACGGGAAGGGTATCTTCCTCCTGGAATCAGAATCTATGCTGTCAGTTTTGATGGAACTCATCTGGCTGTAATCTGGTGCGGAACAGGAGACAGTGAAGCTGTATTTTCAGGGAAAGTCAGGGCAGGAATGAAGAAAATCCAGGCCAGCTTAAAAAAGTACTATCAGATACAGCTTAGCTGTGCTCTGGGGCGTCCTTATAAGAGTTTAAAGGATTTAAGTGTATCCTATCAGGAGTCTATGGCTGTCTGGAAAGGAACTCTGGATGCAGAAAAACCCATTATGTTCTATGGAGAAGAAAATGATACACAGGAGAAAAGCAGCAGTTCCCAGATCAGAGACAGGAAAAACCAGATCCGCCTTTCTATACGGACCGGGCAGAAAGAGGAAGCCGCTGCACAGCTTCATGACCTGATGAAGAGCTATGCCTCCTTAGCCAATAAGAAAAGTGATTATATCAGTGTATCGGTGAGAGAATTGGTGTATGCAATCCAAAGTGATATGGAACAAGCAGGCTATGGCAGAGATGAAATGGAACCCATTGCTTATATGCAGGACAGGATTCATTACGGCAGTCTTATGGATATGAAGAAAATGCTGGGGGACTACATAGAAAGGTGCTGTCTTGTTGTTTCTGAGCATTCTGAGGAAACAAAAGCAAGTGCGGTCGTGAAGCAGATCAAGCTTTTACTGGAAAATAATCTGAAAAACAGCGATATAGACCTGGAATGGGTTGCCGCACAGGTACATTTCAGTTCCAGTTATGTACGCCAGATTTTCAAGCAGCATACCGGGGAAGGTTTTGGTGAGTATTTAATAAGGAAGCGGATGGAACATGCAGGCATACTGCTTCAGAAAACCGGCCTGAGGATACAGGAAGTGGCAGAGGAGTGCGGTTATGATAATCAGAGGTATTTTGCCAGCAGTTTTAAGAAGTTTTACGGTTGTACCCCAACAGAATTTAAAAAGGTAGTGGAAAAAGAGCGATTATATTGAGGGAGGGCATAACATGATACAGTTTACAGAAGCAGAAGTCAGATATTTACAGGAAAAAGGAAAGTTTTGGCCGGAATCCATAGAACGGCTGAGACAGCAAGTAAGCGAAGTCATGGAAGAACCAATTCTGGTTCCGAAAAAGGGAATTGCCAACTGGGCTCTCTATTATTATTGCCCCAAATGTTCGGTTTTTCTGGAATTTAACCGCAAGGATCAACACCGCCATAAATGCCCTGCCTGTGGTCAGGAATTTTCAGGGGAACCTTATGACAGCACATGGTGGGGTCTTATTAACTCCCAAAACTATATATCCTCTTTCCATATGGCACTGTTTTATCTGGTGACCGGCGAAGAGTCTTATGGGAAAAAGGCCATTTCCATCATGACAGAGTATTCCAAGTATTACAAAGATTATGAGGTACATGGAGATATTCCTTACAATGGCCCCGGCAAATCAGGAGCCCAGACTCTTGATGAGGCCAATTTTCTGCGCAGCTTTGCCATGACCTATGATCTCTTGTCAGATCTCATGACAGAGGAAGAGAGGGCTTCCATTCGCGATGGAATGCTGCTTCCCGGCGCAGAGTTTTTAATCGGGCACCGCCATAATCAATTACATAATCATGAGGTGATCATTAATTCAGCCATTGCTGTGATCGGGTTGATTTTTGATGTGGATTCTTATGTGAAGTTTGCAGTTTATGAGCCATACGGCCTCCTTTATCAGTTAGAGCATGGAATGCTTAAGAATCATATGTGGTTTGAGGGAGCTTTTGGTTACCATTTTTATGCGTTAACCAGCTTTTTTGCATATGAAAAGTTTGCGTTACATACACCTCACAGCCATATCAGCCATCCTAATTATAAGGCAATGATGGAGCTGTTAGCGGATTATCTGGAGCCGGGATTTGGGATCCCTATGTTAAATGACACAAACTATGGGCACACGTCTTCCAGCCTTCATCTCTATGAGTTTGCCTATAGGGAAATAGGAGGAGATAAGCTGCTTTATATTTTAAATGAGTTATATAAAAAAGAGAAGCGGGATAACCTGGAAGCATTTATTTACGGTGCGGATGAACTGAAGGAGTGCAGCTATTCATTTAAAAATTACCATGTAGAAGAAGGACTTTATGGAAACACCATTTTAAGGGGAGCTGATAACCGTTATCTCCTGTTTAAGCATGACAGCTACGGAGGAGAGCACGATCATTACGACCGTCTGGGTATCAGCTATCTCGCTTATGGAAAACGGATTTCTCCTGATCTTGGAACAACCGGCTACGGTGCATTCATGCATTATAATTTCTATAAAAATACTGGTTCTCACAATACAGTTACCATTGGAGAAGAAAATCAGGCTCCTGTAAACGGTATTCTGAAGCGGTATGAGGAATTGGAGGGTGTGGTTTATGTGGAGGCAGAGGCAGACTGGACAGCTCCTTACGAAATGCCCGACAGTTTTACCATTGTTCAGTGGAAGGAAGAAAATTACAGACCTGTTAAGATGACAAGGAAAATTGCCTGGACAGATGATTACTTTGCAGAAGTATTTATTGTAAAAGGGGCTGCCCCCGACCTGTCCATTGACTGGGTGATGCATGTTTCAGGAGAGACGGTTTTGGCACCGGAAGGTCAGCCTGTGGACGTGTTTTCTGAAAAAAAGCCTTATAAGCAGCTTCATTCCATGGTACAGACAAAAGCTGACAACCAGATTGTGACTGCTTATAAAGATGGGGATGTCACCACCCATATCTATGGTTTTGGCTTTGGCCAGACTGTATTCAACGGAAGAGGGCCTGATAACCCGTCTGTATCTGATATTAACTACAGAATTGAGCGCAGCTTTGGGGGGGAGGCCGTGTTTGCCCATGTGATTACCAGCAGTGATGGGGAGTGCAGGGTGAAAGCAGTATCATTTGAAGAATCAGGTGGAAGTATGAATATTCATGTAACGGAAGCAAATGGAGAAGAAAGAAAGATTTTATTATAAAGGGAGTGGAAAAAATGCAGAATCAATATGATGTAATCGTGGCAGGAGGAGGTCCTTCCGGTGTTGCTGCAGCTATAGCAGCGGCCAGAAACGGCTGTAACACTCTGATTATTGAACAGGAGGCATATTTTGGCGGTATGGCGACTCTGGCCTGTGTACCTGCCTTTGGACCTTATACCAACGGAGTACAGGATCTCATTGGAGGAATTGGACGGGAAATTCTGGAAGAGCTGAAAAAGGGAGGATATGAAAGCCCGTTTTATGACAGAAAGCCTGACCGGATGGAGGGCATTGACTGGTATCCCATTGATCCTGAGCGTTTGAAACCCATTCTGGATCATCTGGTAACAGACAGCGGCTGCGAGGTGTTATTCCACACAGCAGTGACAGATGTAAAATCCCATGATGGAACAATAGAAGCAGTTCAGGTATTCGGCAAAGGCGGGTTTCAGTGGCTGGAAGCCAAATATTTTATAGATTGCACAGGTGATGGGGATCTGGCCGCTATGGCAGGCGCTTCCTGGGAATATGGAGATGCTCAGGGCAGAGTGCAGGCAGGAACTCTCTGTTTTCGTGCAGCAGGTATTGATGTGGAACGGTTTATGGACTATGTCCGCAGAGAAGGGGAAAATGGAAACCTGTCTGTTGCCTCGGAGAAAGCCAAAAGAGACGGACGCTTTCCCGCAGGTGAGACGAAACTCTGCGGCATGGCTCTTCAGGCGGATGGAATGGCTGGTCTGAATTTTGGCCATGTGTATGATTTAAAACCTCTGGACCCATGGAATTTAAGTCAGGCAGAAATGGAAGCCAGAAGAAAACTGCCGGAAATGATTCAGTTTTTAAGGGAATACGTTCCGGGTATGGAGCATTGTGTGTTAGCGTCCAGCGGCCCTTATCTGGGAATAAGGGAATCAAGAAGAATTAAGGGCGGCTATACACTGACAAAGGAAGATTATAGAAACCGGGCTGATTTTCCGGATGCGATTGCTTACTACTCCTATCCTATCGATCTCCATGCAGCGGTGCCTGAGGAAAGCAGAGAAAATGAGGAACTATATCGGGATTCCAAATATAAAAATGGGGAATGCTATGGAATTCCTTACCGTTGTCTGATTCCTGAAGGCATGAAAAACCTGGCTGTTGCAGGACGGTCCATCAGTGCGGACCGGGCAATGATGGCGTCTGTACGGATTATGTCTGCCTGCTTTGCAACCGGTCAGGCAGCAGGGACTGCGGCAGCCCTTGGAGTGAAGGAAGGCGGGGCTTTGGAACTTGGGGATGTAGATACCGGATTATTGAGAAAGAGATTGAGGGAACAGAAGGTTTATATAATGAATAATCAATCAAGCCCTGGCAGAATGTGAAGTTCTGCCAGGGTATTTTTTATAAAGAATGGAAGAATAATTCCTAATATATTTAAGCTAATCTCAATAATAAAAAATCTTGACATTCAGAAGAAAATACAATATTATATTGTTATAACAATATAATAACTTGTAGCGAAGAAGAAAGGAGGAAAAATCATTAATCAAGTTGTTTTGGTAAGTCATGGCACAATGGCGGAGGGAATGTACAATGCCGCAAAGATGGTTTTTGGAAATCTGCCGGATGTTTCGTATCTTTGCCTGACAGAGGAGAAAGATATTGAGACATTTCGGGGAGAATTGGGAATACTGCTGGAAGGGTTGGACAGGGAAGAGCCGGTGACCGTTCTTTGCGACATTTCCGGCGGATCTCCCTATAACACCATACTGGAGCTGCTGGGTAAAATGGGGGACCTGGACAGAGCCAGTGTTGTTTCCGGCATGAACCTGCCGCTTCTGCTGCTTGTCCTGGCAGCAGGAGACAGCAGCCGGGAAACGGTGAAGCGCTGTGCAAAAGAAGCACAGGGCAGTCTGCATTTATTTGAGATGCAGTGCGGAGGCGATGATGAAGAACTATAGCAGATGGTTCTCCTGGCATACGCCGGAAGAAAAATAAAAAGGAGGTATTGAGGGTGGCAATCAGTTTTATAAGAATTGACGACAGAATCATTCATGGACAGATTATCATCCGCTGGTCCACGGAATATCCCTGCGACGGGATCATTGCAGTGGATGATAAGGCGGCATCTAATGATGTGATTAAAAATGCGCTGCTGGCGGCATCTACAAAGAAGACTTTTATCTGGAGCCGTGAAAAGTTCCGTACAAAGATGGATGAGGCGGTGGCAAGCAGCAAGAATTATTTTGTTATTACTAAAACACCTGATACTATGGCGGAGCTGCTGGTGGATTACGGTTTGAAGGTAAACACCGGTATTTTAAATGTGGGTCCCCAAAGTGCCAGGCAGAATACCGTTCGGGTCAATAAAAATGCGGATATCACCAGGGAAGATATGGCCAGCTATGAGCGGATTCATCAGGCCGGCTATGAGATAGAGTTCCAGTTGGTTCCTGATTTCACAAAGGTGAGGTGGAGAGATGTCAGGCAAAAACTACTTTAATTATTTGAACATTTAGGGGGATATTATTATGCAGATAAACATTATACAAGCAGTTTTAATCGGTATTTTATCGTATCTGGGTTCCTTGTCGTGTCCTTGGGCACTGGGATTGACCGGTGGCTGGTACACCCTTTCCAGACCGTTGATTTCCGGCTTTTTAATCGGGCTGATCATGGGGGATGTTCAGACAGGTATCATCGTTGGAGTCGCGGTACAGGTGGTATATATTGCGCTTGTCACACCCGGCGGTCAGATGCCCCAGGATTTGAATGCGGCGGCTTATATCGGTGTCGGCCTGGGAATCATGGCGGTCAGATCCAATGCGACCGTGGAATCAGCGGTGGCCATTGCAACGGCGGTAGGAGCAATCGGAACCATCTTCCATAATTTCATGATGATGACCAATTCCTTCTGGAACGCAAGAGCCATGAAATGTGCGGAGAATGGAGATTATAAAGGGCTGGCCTTCAATCATTGGGTGGGTCCTCAGGTCCTGCAGTTTTGCTATCGCGTGATACCTACCGTGGCTATTCTGTATTTCGGCCAGGGGCTGGCCCTGGAAGTTACTGCCATGTTTCCGGTGGATTCTTTTGTCATGAGAGCGCTGACGGCTATCGGCGGTATGCTGCCGGCAGTGGGAGTTGCCATTCTTTTAAAGCAGGTTACCAAGAAAAATATCGAAATTGTCAGATTCCTGTTTGGATTTGCATTGGTTGCGGCTCTGGGGATCAATATGATTACTATTGCTATTTTTGGCGCATTTTTCGCATACAGCTATTACTTGTATACCCAGAAAGACAATACGGTCAAAGTTTCCGCGGCATCAGATGATATGGAGGAGGAATTGTAATATGAAAAAAATCAGCAAGAGCACATTAAGGAAAAGTTGGCTGCGTTGGCTGTGCGGAAATTTGTCTTCCATGTCTTTTCAATGGCTGGAGGCTTTTGGATTTGCCGATTCCATGGCGCCGGTTATCAGGGAATTGTACGGTAATGACAAGGAAGAGGAAAAAGCAGCTTTAAAACGTCACTGTGCATTTTATAATACGGAGCCTCAGATCGGCAGCATTGTCAACGGCATCGCCTGCGGTCTGGAGGAGGAACGGGCTAACGGAGCGGATATTGACGATGAGGTAATCAACAGCATCAAGTTAGGCCTCATGGGACCTTTGGCAGGTATCGGTGATGCCATGGTTCCAGGCATGTTCGTACCTTTGCTGTTATCCATTGCTATCGGCCTTTCCCAGGGAGGAAACGCTTTGGGACCGCTTTTTTACATAGTTACCTTTATAACTTCCGTGACGGCGGCAAGCTATTATCTCTTTATGAAGGGCTACCAGATGGGCACCAGATCGGTGAATCTGATTGTAGGGGAAGCTTCCCAGAGAATCCGTGAGGCTTTTAACTTATTAGGCGCCATTGTGGTCGGCGGAGTTGGGGCATCCTATGTAAGCATCAATTCAATCATGAACATTCAGACCGGAAACTCGGAGTCAACGGTCGTGGTAAATGACGTGTTAAACGGCATTTTCCCCAGACTGCTGCCTTTAATGACAATTCTTTTATGCTGGTGGCTGATGTCAAAGAAGAAAATGTCAGCACTGAAGGTTATGGGCGTACTGGTTGTTATTTCCGTTGTGGGAGTGACCGTCGGATTCTTCTAAATACTGCAAACTTATGGCAGTCTGCCAAGTGAACGTTGACAAGTGAAAAGGGATTACTTATTATAATGTTATAGCGTATTAATAAGTGAGATCCGCATAAAAGCACTTTAGACGCGGAAAGGCAGATTGCAGGAATGGAAAAATTAAATACTTCAAAAAGCGCACCACCCTTATATATACAGATCAGTGATATTCTGCGCAATAAGATTCTGAAGAAAGAGTATGAGTTTGACAGCATCATCCCCAGTGAGACGGAGCTGCAGGGCATGTATCAGGTGAGCCGGATCACGGCCAGGCAGGCGATCCAGGAGTTGGAGAAGGAGGGGCTGGTAAAGCGGGCAAGAGGAAAAGGAACGGTAGTTATTTATCAGAATATCATTGAGGAGTTCCTTACGAGAATCTACAGCTTTACGGACGAAATGAAGGAGAAGGGTATTGAACCCGGAACCAGTTACGCTCATATTGAGGTGATCAAGGCAGATGCAAAGCTGGCCGGCGTGTTTCACATCGAACCGGGGGTTCCCATATACCGTCTGGAGCGGGTGAGGACCGGGGACGGAGAGCCGATCGTTATTTTCCAGTCCTATTTTCATATGAACAGGCAGCTTCCTATGGACGATGAACTGTATTATGGGAGCCTGTACGCCATGCTGGAGTCAATGGATATCAGACCGGTCAAGATCGTGGAGAAGCTTAGCTGCACCATGCCGGACAGCCGTACCCAGAAGCTGTTGAATATGAAAAAAACTATACCGGTTCTGCTGAGGATTCGAACCTCCTATGACAGGAACGACGAGGTGGTGGAGTATACCGTCAGCCTGTACAGAGGAGACCGGTATTCCTACTCTGTTGAAATCAAGAAATAGACCGGCGAAAAATAAGGAATGGGAGTGCGGCAGTGAATACTGTTGCACTCCCATTTTTAAAACCGGTAAGGCTGTTCCGACAGCTGCATTTCATTCCGGTACATATGGGGGGAACAAATTTGTGAATCAACTGGATATGTAAGCCTATCGGCTTGATTCATCAGGAGACAAAAATGAAAGGAGAGGACAAAATGGATTTTTATCCGGGCTTTAAAATTATACCACAGTCACATCCCATGGGATTCACATATGGGGAGGGAGTATTCGGCCCTGTGCCGGAGATCCGGCGGCTGGATGACATCCGAACATCCCTGGCGGATCCGGCCTGCGGTGGACCGGAGGAACTTTATGCCATCTCCATGGATGTGGGATGTGAAGAAGACAGGGAAGATATGGAAAGACGCAACCTTCTCTACGGAGCAGTCGTTTACGCGGCAGGAGTCATTGGCAGGGAGCCGGTCCGCTCCCAGGGCCATATCCATGGAATCAGCCCTTCCTGCGGATACTCCACACCTGAGGTCTATGAGATCTGGGACGGCGAGGCCATCATCTATATGCAGGAGTCAGGGGAAGACAATCCGGGTAATTGCTATGCGGTCCGCGCAAAAGCCGGGGACGTGGTGATTGTTCCGCCTGGCTGGGTTCATGCAACGGTAAACGCTGACGTGTCGAGAAACATGTGCTTCGGTGCATGGTGTGTCAGGGATTATGGATTTGAATATGGGGCGGTCAGGAGCCATGGGGGAATTGCCTATTTCCCATACGTGGAGAAAAATGATATTTTGTGGAGAAAAAACCCTGCGTACCAGGGAGGATGTCTGATCGAGCAGGCGCCAAGAGAGTATACGGAGTTTGGGATCAGCAGGGGGATTCCTGTTTATACTCAGTTTCAGCAAAATAAAGAAAAGTTTTCCTTTGTGACAAAGTCCCAGGATTATAAAAAGATATGGGAGGAATTTCAGCCATGAAGATCACAGAGCCTAAAGCAATTCATAATTTTTATAATGGAGTGATTGAAGGAAAGCCGGTGATGAAAAGCCGGAAGCTGTTAAAGGATATCCTGACGGCGTATAAGGATCAGAATCATGCAGAGGATCCCCAGCGGGTGATGTATGAGGTTTATTGCTATGAGGATGAGGACAGCATTGGGCCCGGAAGCTTGAGCTGGGGACTTACGGTCATGTATCCGGAGCGTGTCAATGGGGAGTGCAATTTCACCAGAGGACACATGCATGAAGATACCTCTTGCGGAGAGTTTTATTTTGGCCTGGCAGGAGAAGGACTTCTTCTTTTGATGGATTTGGAAGGAAATGCATGGGCGGAGAGGGTTTATCCCAATTCCCTTCATTATGTCAGGGGGAAACTGGCTCATCGTCTGGTAAATACCGGGGATCAGGTGCTGAAGGTGGGAGCCTGCTGGCCGTCCTGCGCCGGCCATAACTATGAATGGGTGGAAAAGCATCCGTTTCCGGTGAGAGTTTATAAAAAGAATGGAGAAATCGTATGTATATAGAAAGGAAATCCCGATATAACAAGCACCCGGAGATTAGAGTCCCGGGGTTTGGCCGTGAGGTATTTGACGGGTATGGGGAAATTTTAGAGGAATTAAAATCCGGGGTAAAAAAAACACCCTACGTTATGGTTTTGGATTGTTATCCCGGGGTCGATGATAATGAAGTGCTTGATATGATTTCAAGCCTGGGGGCAGACCGCCTGGTGCGGACAGCAGAGGTTTTTAAGGATGAAAAGACGATCCGGGAACAGTTAAAATACCAGCTGACCGACGACCGTGTTTTCGGAAAGATGTATGCAGGAGAGATTCTGGATTTCATGGACACGGTAAAATTGTCAAAGGCCAGGGAAGAGGTGGCGGAGGCAAAAGGATTTACGATTGTTTATGGATTTGGAGCCTCCCTGGTGGCCCGTGGAGATATGCTGGTTTATCTGGATATGGCCAGGTGGGAGATTCAGCTTCGTTACCGCAGGGGGATGGGAAATTACCAGGCGGATAACGGGGATGAAGATATCTTAAAGAAGTATAAAAGAGGCTTTTTTGTGGAATGGAGAATTGCCGACAAACACAAGGCGCAGCTGTTTGAACGCATGGATTATCTGATGGACACCAACAAGGCTGGAGCTCCGAAGATGATAAGCGGCCGGGCCTTTTTGACGGCTCTTGAGAAGACTGCCAGACGGCCGTTCCGTACGGTGCCCTATTTTGACCCCGGGGTATGGGGAGGACAGTGGATGAAGGAGGTTTGCGGACTGGATGCTTCCGAGGAAAATTATGCCTGGAGCTTTGATGGGGTGCCGGAGGAAAATAGCCTGCTGTTTAATTTTGACGGGGTGCTGGTGGAGGTTCCTGCCATGGATCTGGTGCTGTATCAGCCAAAGCAGCTTTTAGGAGAGCAGGTTTACGCCCGTTTCGGAGCGGAATTCCCAATCCGGTTCGATTTCCTGGATACCATGGGCGGCCAGCATCTGAGCCTGCAGGTACATCCCCTGACCGATTACATAAAAAAGCAATTCGGTATGCAGTATACTCAGGATGAGAGCTATTATATTCTGGACGCAAAAGAGGACGCAGTGGTATATCTGGGACTAAAGGAGGGGATTGACAGAGAGGAAATGATAGGAGCGCTCAAGGGTGCACAGGAAGGCAAATGTGCCTTTGATGCGGAAAAATACATCAGCCGTTTTCCGGCGAAAAAGCATGACCATTTCCTGATTCCTGCGGGAACCTGTCACTGCTCGGGAAGCAACGTCATGGTATTGGAAATCAGCGCGACACCTTATATATTCACCTTCAAGCTGTGGGACTGGGGACGTTTGGGGCTGGATGGAAAGCCCAGACCCATTCATATCGACCATGGACTGAACGTAATCCAGTGGGACAGAACCACGAAATGGGTGGAGGAAAACCTGGTAAACGCCTGCTATACGGTGAAGGAGGAGGAAGGATACAGGGAGGAGCACACAGGGCTTCATGAACTGGAGTTTATTGAGACAAGACGTTACTGGCTGGACCGGCCGGCAGAGTTCCATACCATGGACACCGTCCACATGCTAAATCTGGTAGAAGGAACGTCTGCAGTCGTGGAAAGTCCGTCGGGAGATTTTGAGCCGTATGAGGTACATTATGCGGAGACATTTATTGTGCCGGCCAGTGTGGGCCCATACCGGGTGAGGCCGTTAAAGGAGAATGAAAAGATCGGTTTGATAAAAGCATATGTCAGATAAAGCTTGCGGAGCAAAGATCCGCTTGGTGGCTGTGGATATGGACGGAACAGCCCTTAAGTCTGACGGGCAGGTGTCGCCGGGCACCATAGAAGCACTAAATGAGTGGATAAAAGAAGGTGTGGTGGTGGTACCTGCCTCAGGAAGGACTTATAGCTGGATTCCTGAAGAGATTCTGGGGCTGGGAGTTCCTTATGTAATATCCGGAAACGGGGCTTCAGTCATTGATACGGGAACTGGGGAGTATATGTATGAAAGCAAAATAAAGCTTAAAGAGGGCATGGATCTGCTGAGTTATCTGCTGACTGAAAACGGCCAGTGCTATTTTCAGCAGAAGGATCAGTATTATGAAGACGGCAACCGCTCAGAAGAGATGGAGAAGATACATCCTTATATGGCATCAGTGGGCTTTTCCAGGAAAGGAAAGCTTATGGATCCCCTTGGCTTTTTGAAAGATAAGGGGGAAGATATCCAGAAGATTGGATTTATGGCTTTTGATGAGGAGACGGAAAAAAGGGTGGCGGCATGCGGCAGACGTTTCCCGGACTTCTGTATTTTGAAAACAGGACCGCTGTGCCTGGAGTTTAACCGGAAGGGAACATCCAAAGGAGAGGCTCTGAAATACCTGTGCCATACCATTGGAATAAAACAGGACCAGGTGATGGCCATTGGAGACAGTGAAAATGATGTGGAGATGCTTGCCTGCGCCGGAATCGGTGTAGCCATGGAAAATGCGCCGGAAAAGGTGAAAAATGCAGCGGATTTTGTAACTAAAACCAATGATCAGGAGGGGGTGGCCTGGGTATTGGAGCACGTTCTTCGAAGATCATGAGGGATCAGGGATGAAGGTGTCAGCAGGGAAACTGCAGGAAAGCTGCAAAGAAATCCCCTGATACAAAATTGCCGATACAATACAAAGAATCACAATACTAATCACCACCAGATCCATCTTAAAGAGCTGTGGATACGAAATGATATGATTCAATATGGTGAATTAGGGAAATGCAGAGAGAGGATAAGCTATACCATAATAATTCAGACAGTAATCCATGTTTTGTGGAACGCGCATATAAAAAGCAGGTGGACAGTCCATCTGCTTTTTATATTACATGAAACAGACAATAGAAGCTTCCCGCTACTATTCGGCACTAATTAAAGAAGGGATCTGTAAAGACTGATAATATCTTCCAGGCTGGCTTCTTTTGGATTTCCTGGTGCACAGGCATCTGCCACTGCAGACTCTGCTAAAAACTGTATATCTTCTTCTTTTACAATCTCTTTTAAATCAGCAGGAATTCCAACGTCTGCAGAAAGCTTCTTTACTGCTTCCACAGCTGCTTTGCGGTATTCTTCACTGGTCATTTTTTCTGTATTTTCTACTCCCATTGCTTTTGCGATATCGCGGAATTTATCACCGGTTTCATTGGCATTGAACTCCATAATGGTAGGAAGAAGAATGGCATTGCCTACACCATGAGGGGTGTCATATACAGCTCCCAGTGCATGAGCCATAGAATGAACGATACCAAGACCGCAGTTTGAGAATCCCATACCGGTAATATACTGGCCCAGTGCCATACCTTCCCGGCCTTCCGGAGTATTATCCACAGCACCTCTCAGGCTCTTTGCAATAAGCTCTACTGCCTTAATGTTAAACATGTCTGTAATAGGATTGGCACCTTTTGTAATATAACCTTCAATTGCGTGAGTCAGAGCATCCATACCGGTAGCTGCTGTCAGACCTTTTGGCATACTTGCCATCATATCCGGATCGACCACTGCAACCACTGGAATGTCATGAGGATCCACGCAAACAAATTTACGTTTTTTCTCCACATCAGTAATTACATAGTTAATGGTTACTTCTGCTGCGGTACCGGCTGTGGTTGGAACAGCAATGATGGGAACACTTGGATTTTTGGTCGGTGCCACACCTTCCAGGCTTCTTACGTCAGAAAATTCCGGGTTTGTAATAATAATACCAATGGCCTTTGACGTATCAATAGAAGACCCTCCGCCAATGGCAATGATATAATCAGCTTCTGACTTCTTAAAGGCTTCCACGCCATTTTGGACATTTTCAATAGTAGGATTTGGTTTGATATCAGAATATATCTCATAAGTCAATCCGTTTTCTTCCAGGATTTTTGTAACCTTGGATGTAATGTCAAATTTAATCAAGTCCGGATCAGAGGTAACAAACGCTTTCTTAAATCCTCTTTTTTTAACCTCGCCAGGAATCTCCTGAATGGCACCTGCGCCGTGATATGACGTTTCATTTAATACGATTCTGTTTGCCATGATAATCTCTCCTTTTCTTTTCCTTCCAATCAATGTACTGACATGTCTGATATGTTATTATTTTAACAAAATGCTTATAAAAAAGAAAGTTACAATCCTTTTGTTTTGTAACAAATGTTACATAAATGTTGGATTGTAACTTTTATTATGGGTATATCTACTATAAATCATATCAGTCCTACTTCTGTAAATACGGCGGCTAAACCCGGAGGCATGGCTTCTGTTAAACTTAGTGCCATTTCTTCGGGACTTTGCTTCATTCCGGATAAGACCCATTTGACTGTCATATAAACGGAACCTCTACAATACATCTCCAATAGAAACTGGATATCATCGGGTAAAGGACCATGCTTCTTACGGGTCAAAAGATCCGTATAGAATCCTATAATCAGTTCAAAATCATGTTCTTTTAAAGAATTATAATCATCAGAGCGGAACGCTTCTGCAAAAAATATCTTTTCCTTTTTTATAAAATTAAATTTCTCACATAAACTTTGACATACGGTTTTATCCACTCCAATCTGAGCAAAGGATTCCAGTACCAGCTTGTCAAAATACCAGTTGATCAAATCATACTTATCTTTAAAATTCCGGTAAAAGGTTTGTCTCGTCATCCCGCAGCCATCTACAATGTTCTGGACCGTGATTTTATCCACATTCTTGGTCTTCATACATTCCTTTATGGAGTCAGCCAGCCGGTATTTTGTTTTATCATTTTTGTTAGGGTTTTCTGCCATATTCAGCCCCCGTCCTCTTTTATTATGATTTATTTTACCACAAAGAAAAGGCTTTGTGAACAATTGGTATGGCTTTTTCATCTCACCTTAACATTATTTCAGAACGCCGATACAATAAAAATTAGTGATAAAAATGACAATGAGGCAATTTATGCAGAATAACAAGGTATTCCCCTAACGGTTAGTAAAAACCAGCGAGATTCTATGGACAATCCATGGGGGCTGCTTTCCAGTTAGAAAGTGAGGGAGGGGGTTTTCTTATAAGATAGAGTATTATATAATGTTATACATGATTACCAGAGAACATATGCCGTTCTAAACAGAATGGTTTGGTTCAGCGTAAGATAAGAGATAAATTAAAAGAATACCATTTAAAAGGAGATTTTGCGCAATTTAAAGATTATGCCTTATATTATAAAAGCATTGGTAGGGTAAAAATAAATGAACAGCAAAGGAGAATTAAAATGAATGTGTACGATTTTCAAGTGAAAAACAACAAAGGAGAGCTGGTATCACTTTCCAAATACAGCGGTAAGGTACTGCTGATTGTCAATACTGCAACCAAATGTGGATTGACACCTCAATACGAAGCCTTGGAGGCATTGTACCAAAAATTCCAGACAGAGGGTCTGGAGATTCTGGACTTTCCATGCAATCAGTTTTTGGCTCAGGCTCCGGGAAGTGATGAAAAGATCGAAGAGTTCTGTACGCTCAATTATAATACGACTTTTCCTCGCTTTACCAAGGTGAATGTCAACGGAAAGGATGCTGACCCACTCTTTGTCTGGCTGAAAGAGCAGGCACCCCAGGATCTTGCAGATGAAGAGGCAAAGTCTTTTGAAAAAAAGATTAAAGTGATCAAGCCCTTTGCCAAACCGGGAGATATCAAATGGAACTTCGGTAAGTTTCTGATTGATAAAAACGGAAATGTTAAAGCACGTTATTCCCCAGCCTACAAGCCGGAGCAGTTGGAAAAAGATATTCAAGAGCTTTTGCAATTGTAAGATAAAGACAGCCTGCACCGGTGGTTTCAATCCATGCAGGCTGATATACTTCTACCTGTCCATTGTGGCCGGGAATACTAAAAAACAACCTACAGGTTTCCCCATAGGTTGATTTCCTATTTGCCAGATACATCTTAAAGAGCTGTGTGTACAAAATAATCACAGACTTATGATGAAAAATTAAGGTTTGTTTTAGGTTCACATGGTAGATTTATGAAGCAGTGGATAAATTTAAGCTGAAATGAGGAGGAATTTATATGGATATGCTAAAAAGATGTACAGTATTTATCACAGCAGCAGTTTTGTCAGTAACTCCAATTACGGCACTGGCGGCAACAGGAACAGCGATCAGCAGTGTTTCCCTTTCCATATCGTCAGAGATTGAGGCTGGAGAAAGCGGTGGCGATGTAACGGTCAATTCCAGTTCCAGCAAATTCAGTGTCAGTGATGTTATGGTCACAAATGAACCGGATGACGAATGGGAGAATGGAGCCAAGCCTAAATTAAAGGTTATTTTAGAAGCAGAAGATGATTATTACTTTGCTTCAGGCTTTTCCAAAAGCAGTGTAAACCTCAGTGGTTCTGATGGGACAGTCAGTTCTGTCAGCAGGAGCAGCAGTGAACTGATCGTGTATATAACGCTGGATGCTTTGGAGGATGAAGAAGGTGACTATGATCTGACTGTGGATAACCTGGAGTGGGATGAGGAGAACGGAACAGCTTTCTGGGATGAATGCGAAGATGCCAATAAATATGAGGTGCGTCTTTACAGGGGAAGCAGCACGATAACTTCTACGTTCACAACCACCTATACCAGCTACGATTTTTCAAGCTATATGACTCAGAGCGGGTATTATTTCTTTAAGTGTGATTGTCAATAAAAAAGTCCCAAAAATGGCGGAGAAAATTCCCCACTTTAT
>NZ_DAIOXM010000012.1:0-143168 GCF_036758025.1 Lacrimispora sp.
AAAATTTAGCTTTTCTTCCCATAAAATATGCTCCCTCCCAGATGACAAGTTTTTTTATTTCACTTGTCTACCTAGAAGGGAGCATATCACCAGCGCGCCGGCCTGTCTGCTTTTTTTCTCACGGAGTGATTTCAAACTCCACTGCTCCGGCTGCTCCCGGAGCTATTTCGTATTTTTCAAATACGACCACTGGGTTTCCATTTTCCTTCATATAAAACCTGGTATCATCGGAAATAGTCTCAAAGCCCCCTTCTTCCGGGCCCCAGAACTCAATTCCCAGCTCACGGGATTTTTCATCCATCTGGCTTTTGATGCTTTCGTTTGCCTTCTGGATATAATTTTCTCCCAAAACATCTTTCAGAGTCAGCAGCTCCTGGGTGTTTAAATCTATGTTATAATACCGTTCCTCGCTGTAGGCTGAAGTCCAGCTTTCGGAGCCTCTCACTACAAAGGACAGATAATTGCTGTTCTGGGAAAGGATTTCATACCAGACCTTGATCTGGATTTCCCGTTTTTCCCATTCCTCCTCTGTACCGCCTGTATCTAAAAATGCCTGCTTATATTCCTCCGCCCGGTTCACCGCCTCCTGGGCATACTCGCTGCATATGTTCTGGATTTCTTCATTCACCCTCTGGGAAAGCCCGGAATTATTCTCTGTAATAAATTCAATTCCCGGCACTTCCACCGAAATCTTTTCCCGCCCCTGTTCCTTTGTATAAGAACTTACCGTCAGAATCCGGGCAATAGAGCCTATAACCGGAAGCTGCTGTGCTTCTTCTGCAAAGGCTGTACTTCCGTTTAAAGCCCCGGTAAATACGACCAGGACTGCAGCGGCTGTCCCCAGCCCCCATTTATAAAAGCTGTGCTTTCCTTTTCTTCTGGTATCTCTCATGTTTTTCTCCTCTCTCTTTTCCGACTGTTCAATAAGGTTTTGTATACGAACCCCCAATTCCTCAGGAACAGGGATTTCGTCATATCTTTTCTTGGCATCCTCCAAACGGCTCATAGATTTACCTCCTCAATATTCTCCCTAAGTAATTTTAACCCCCGGTATAATCTGGCTTTTACCGTGTTTAAATTGGTGTCCGTGACTTCTGCAATTTCCTTCAATGAAAGTTCTTCAAAAAAACGCAGCTTAATGACGTTTTGCATCTCCGGCTCCAAATGGCTGATCTCATCATAAAGATCATCTGCAGGCTCATACTTTCGTTCATAGTAGGGAATCTCCATATAAACCTCTTCTTCCACCGGAATTTCCCTTTTGCTCTTTCTGAGAAAATAATTGCTTTCATTTACCAATATCCTATAGAACCAGGTTTTAACGGCATCCGCATTCCTTAAGGATTCACAGTGATCCAGGGCTTTGCAGACCGCATTCTGAACAATATCCAGGGCATCCTCCTTATTGCGGGCGTAACTGAAAGCCAGCCGGTAAAAGCTGTTTTGATTTTCAATGATATATCTTGTCATCTGATCGTAAACCTCTTGTCTCATTTGTTACCCTTTCTGTATCCGTTCTTTAACAGATGCTTTTCCCTTTCTATTATTATAGATGCTTCAGGAAATCAAAAAGTTGCAGGAAAATATTTTTTTCAAAAATCAGAACATATGTTTGCATTTGCAGTAATTCTATGATATAATACCAATAGAATATCCAATTAGAACCACTGGCTGTGGTTTTAATTTTTAACCATCAAACGAACATTTGTTCTTAAGCGAAAGGAGACCGGCGTATGATGATCACAAGAAATAACTTAAATGAAATATTATTTGAAAACCATGATGCAAGGCTGCTGATAGAAAGCGTAGTTTCCCATACGCAGGCTACTTTATATTATTATCACGGTGTTGAGATCACTGTTGAACATGCACTGAGAATATACAACCGGGCAATCCATGCGGAAGAAGAGGATTCCTCCTACAGCGTGTCTTTCCTGGACTTTTCCGGGGAGAATCACAAAACCTTATGTTCCGGAAATTATTGCTGAAGTTCCTGCTAAGCACAGAAATATTTTGATGAAAATGCATTCTTGCAATAAATTACTTTTAATACTAATATAGTAGGTATATAAAAAATAAAAACATCAGGAGGCTAACCCAATGAAAACGGAAATTGAACTGTTTGATTATACCAATCATATTATGAAGGAACTGCAAAAAGGAGTTTTGCTGACCACAAAGGATGGAGATAAGGTGAATTCCATGACCATTTCCTGGGGAACCCTGGGAATTGAATGGGGAAAGCCGATTTTTACCACCTTCGTACGAGAAAACCGTTTCACAAAGCACCAGTTAGATAAAAACCCGGAGTTTACGGTCAACATACCTTACGGAGAATTTGACAAAAAAATTCTTGGCTTCTGCGGAACGAAATCCGGCAGCCAGGTTGATAAGGTCAAAGAGCTGAATCTGACCCTGGAAAACTCTGATACTATTTCCGTACCGGCCATCAAAGAACTTCCTCTGACCCTGGAATGCAGAGTCATATATAAACAAAAGCAGGACCCCGATGCAATCACAGAAGAAAACAGGGAAAAGTGCTATCCTCAGGATGTGGACAGCTCATTCCACGGAGCAAACAAAGATTACCATACCGCTTATTATGGAGAGATTCTTCGGGCATATATCATTGAATAATTAATAAATCCATGCAAAGCACCTGCCAGCCACGGTAAATGCAGACCCATGAACTTGATATTGCAGTTGAGAAGAGCGGCAATATCAAGTCTGGAGCTGTATGGCCTGCGCTTTTAATCTCACAAAAAAAGACCTCTGGAATTATCTTCCATGGTCTTTGCAGCTTCTGCTTTCGGCCTGATTTCTCTTAAGGCCGGTTATTTTTAAAGTTTTGAGCAAGACGATAAGCCGGGTTATGTCATTGAATGGCCATCTATCTAGGCCTGCCGTCACCGACAGGCTCAAGCGACCTACCCGGAGGCAGACGGGCCGCCTTATGCCTCCTGTTCGGTCTTGCTTCGGATGGGGTTTACATGGACCCCTCCTGTTACCAGAAGGGCGGTGGTCTCTTACACCACCTTTCCACCCTTACCGCAATGCGGCGGTATATTTCTGTTGCACTTTCCCTGGAGTCGCCTCCGCCAGACGTTATCTGGCATCCTGCCCTGCGAAGCCCGGACTTTCCTCACCTGCAGCCTTTCGGCTTTGCAGCTGCGGCCATTTGTCTTACTCAAAACTATACTAGTCTATCATAAATTCTTTCATTTGTAAAGCAATCATCAAACCTTAAAGCAGCTTCCTCCGATAAATTCCCGGACAATGGAATTATGAGGAATATCTTCGCTGTTAACTCCCAGAAAATAATCCAGGAATTTCAGTACCCTTTTTGCCTCCACATATTCCGCAGAATCTCTTGGAATACCAAAGAGCAACGGCTCTGCATGCTGCTTCAGCACCGCCAGCTCATAGACTGTGGCAGAGTTAAACATCATATCCGCGGATTCCTGGAAGGGGAAAATATACTCCTCTTCTCCCCGTCTCACCGACGGCCACATGCGGAACGTATCCTGGGCTGAGGCGCCTCTGGTTCTGGCATCCCGGACCATCCGGCGGATCAGACGGCAGTCAGTCGTGGGAATCCGGTTGTGCTCGTCAATGTTTAACTGGGTCAAAGCGCTTACATACACCCGGAACTTGCTTTCTTTGGGAAGAGAATAAGACAGTTTGTCATTTAAGCAGTGGATTCCCTCAATAACCAGAATATCTTCTGCTCCCAATTTCAAATAATCTCCCTTGTACTCCCTTTCTCCTGTCTTAAACTGATACCGGGGCATTTCCACCGTCTCTCCGGCCAGAAGAGCCGTCATATCCTTGTTAAACTGTTCGATATCCAGACATTCCAGCGACTCGTAATTATAGCTTCCATCGGGATTTCTGGGACTATTCACCCGGTTTACAAAATAATCATCTACCGCAATGGGATGGGGAGTCATTCCCTGGGCTCTCAACTGTATGGACAAGCGGTGGGAAAAAGTGGTTTTACCCGAAGAGGAAGGCCCGGCAACCATGACAAATTTCTTGGTGCGGTCACTGACAATCCGTTCGGCGATTTCAGCGATTTTCTTTTCCTGAAGAGCCTCCTGAATCATAATCAACTGATTAATATTTCCTTTGGAAATTTCTTCATTAAGAGCTCCTACATGGGACACATTAAGCCGCTCTCCCCATTTTACACTTTCCTTTAATACGGAAAACAGCTTTTTCTTTTTCTCAGCATCAAATACCGGAACTTCTTTCGGATCATCCTTCTGGGGAAGCATGAGCACAAAGCCTTCGTCATATAAAGCCAGGTCAAAATACTTGATGTATCCCGTATTCTGGACCATATATCCATAGTAATAATCCTCAAACCCGCCGATGCTGTATATATTCACATGGGAAACCCGGCGGTACCGGAACAGTCTTTCCTTGTCATACATGCGGTGCTTGTGAAACAGTTCAATGGCATCATCAGTGCTCACATGACGTTTCATAATAGGAATTTCCTGTTTTACATATTCATGCATACGGTCTCTGACCCGGCTGATTAAATCATCTGTCAGCTCAAAGTTTCCATGAGGCTCAATATAATATCCTTTTCCCAGGGAAAAGTCCACAGTTACCTTCTCGATTTGCTCCGCACCCACCACGTCATAAAAGGCCCTCATAGTGAGAAAGATGGCGCTTCTGTGATAAGTCTGAATTCCGGGCTGGTCTCTTCCCGTCAAAAATTCCATGGTGCAGTCAAACTGGACTGATTTATGAAGCTCTCTTAACTTTCCGTTGATGCTGACCAGCAAAATCTCATCCTCGTACTGATCCTGGTGTTCTCTGGCAATTTCCTGATAGGAAGTCCCTAAAGGATACTCCTTTTTTACTCCGTTGATCGTTATAAAAGCCATTCTGTTCCTCCTTATATCAGCGTTTCGGGGAATACCACTTCTGCCTTGCGTATTTCAAAAGCCTCTCCCGCTTCTTTCCTTAAGTAATCTTCCACAAAATCCAGGAACAGATACTCCAGTCCGTAATGTCCTGCATCAATAACTGCCATTCCGTTTGCAGCCGCATCAATTCCATTGTGATGTCCGATATCTCCGGTCACCAGGACTTTTACCCCGGCTTTTAAAGCAGACTTTATCATGCTTCCTCCGGAACCGGGACTGATTCCTATAAACCGCAGAGGGCCGTCCATAGCTTCCTCTCCGTACAAAGTCAAAAAGGGCAGTTTAAACCGCTCTTTTACAAGGCCAGCCACCTCTCTGACCGTCATTTCCTCTTTTAGATATCCGGTCTTTCCGATTCCATAAGGCGTTTCTCCGCCATCCATCAGGCCTTCCTGCTCCAGTATTCCCATATCTGTGAGCCCAAGCCTTATGGCAGCCGCATCCGCCATACAGCCCGGCGCAGCATCAAAGTTGGTATGCATGGCGTAATAGGCAATGTCATGCCGGATCAGCTTAATCAGTCTCCGGCCGATAAAATCCTTATCATTAATCTGCTTTAACGGCTTAAAGATCAGAGGATGGTGGGTGACCAGCATATCTGCTCCCCACAAAACCGCCTCTTCTATCACTTCATCCGTGGCATCCAGGGCAATAAAAACCTTTTTGACCTCTTTATCACTACGGCCTGCTAAAAGTCCTACATTATCCCAGTCACAGGCGCAGCTAAGGGGCGCCAGCCGTTCCAGCTTGACCGTCAGTTCCTCGCATTTCATCTTGTGCCTCCTTATTCCAGATCAGTTCCTGTTTCAGTTCCCCGACGCGCTTTTCTCCTGCCTGGGTTCTGCTTTCCGACAGGCCGTCAAGGATTTTCTGAAGCTGTTCTTCTTCTTTTGTCAAATATTCCAGTAAAACAGGGGACTTGGATTCCAACAGTTGTTTTCCGTAACGGTAAAAGATTTCCCGGTCATAGTCTTCCCTGTCTGTGCCCCTTCTCGAAACTCCCATGACAGTGTAGTACTTCCCTTCTTCCTCTATCATAGTCTCCTGTTCCGGGAAAAATTCCTGCTCAAGCAGGAATTTGCGTACTTTGTCAATTTCTGAATGGGGAGAAAGGACCCAGTAGGGAATCTGGTTCCACAGCCTTTTTCCCTCTTCCAGAATATGTATCATCAATTCTCCGCCCATGCCTGCTATAACCACGCAGTCGGCTTCCTGTTCCTCTAATTTTAAAAGCCCGTCACTGAGACGGACTTCAATCCTGCCCTCCAGACCTGCCTCCCGGATATGGGCATGGGCCCGTAAAAGAGGGCCCTCCCTCACATCCATGGCAATGGCATGTTTTGCTTTCCCTTCCTGAACCAGGTGGATAGGGATATATCCATGGTCTGTTCCTATATCAGCAACCCTGCTTCCCTCAGGTACAAAGGAAGCGATTGTATCCAAACGTTTTGATAATTTCATCTTATACGACCTTCTGCAGCATCAATCATCCAGATAGTCCTTCAGCTTCTTGCTTCTGCTGGGATGGCGCAGTTTACGCAGAGCCTTGGCTTCAATCTGCCTGATTCGTTCTCTTGTAACATTAAATTCCTTGCCCACTTCCTCCAAGGTTCTCGGACGCCCGTCATCAAGGCCGAACCGAAGCTTCAATACCTTCTGCTCCCTCTCTGTCAGGGTATCCAAAACCTCCATAAGCTGCTCATGAAGCATGGTAAAGGTGGCTGCGTCAGCCGGAACCATAACCTGCTCATCCTGAATAAAGTCTCCTAAATGGCTGTCCTCTTCCTCACCAATAGGGGTTTCTAAGGATACCGGCTCCTGAGATACCTTCATGATCTCCCGGACCCGCTCCACCGGCATATTGGCCCTTGCAGCGATTTCCTCCGGCACTGGTTCCCTTCCCAGCTCCTGTAAAAGCTGTCTGGATACGCGGACCAGGCGGTTGATGGTTTCCACCATATGAACCGGAATACGTATAGTCCTGGCCTGATCGGCAATTGCCCTTGTAATGGCCTGTCTGATCCACCAGGTGGCATAGGTACTGAATTTATACCCTTTTCTGTAGTCAAACTTTTCAACAGCCTTAATAAGACCTAAATTCCCCTCCTGGATCAAGTCTAAAAACTGCATTCCCCGGCCTACGTAGCGTTTGGCAATGCTGACTACAAGACGGAGATTGGCCTCAGTCAGGCTCTGTTTTGCATTCTCATCTCCCAGCTCAATGTTCTTGGCAAATTCGATTTCATCTTCACTGGAAAGAAGGGGAACCTTTCCGATTTCTTTTAAATACATCCGGACAGGGTCCTCTACGCTGACTCCCTCGGGAACGGACAAATCAATGTTTTCCACATCGATTTCTTCCTCTTCCTCAATGTCCTCTTCTATAAAAAGATCTTCATCCAGCTCTATCTCCGGGCCGTCAATCTGAAGTACATCCACCTTGTTGTTCTCCAGAAAGTCAAAGATATGGTCCAGTTTATCTGAGTTCAGTTCCTCTCCGGCAAAGAAATCCAGAATTTCCTGATTCTCCAGCACATTCCGCTTCTTTTTCGCTAAAAGGAAAAGCTGGTTTAACTTTTCCTCAAATGCAGCTGTCTCCTCTGTCTTCAACTCCTCAGCCAGCTCCACCTCTGTCTTTTTTGACCCCGCCATCTTATCTGCCGTCTTCTTCACATTCTCGTCCATGTTCTTCCATCCTTCCACAGCCTGCCTATAGTGTATACCCTAATCCAGCGAAATATGCAGATCCTTCAGTCCAGCCTGTTCCTTTATGATTTTTTGCAGTTCTTCGATTCCTGACGCATGGCGGCTGGCATAATCCAGACTGTTTTTTTTCACTTTCATAATGGTTTCCGAAAACGCTTTTTTCTGTTCTTCATTGCTCAGGGACTCATTGAGACTCGCATGGAAAAGACCCGCGACTGCCCGGTATTGATCTTCATCATTGATAAAATGATTTAAAATCTCGGCTGGATTTAAATTTCCTGCAGCATGTCCCTCAAAAACCATTTCTGCCGCCTTGTGATACAGTTCTTCTATAAAGTCATCAGGAGTGATCACTCCCTTGATCTTATCAAATAAACCAGGATTTTCAATCAGCCAGGTGAGAAGCAGCCTTTGAGACTGTTTTACGCCGTCTTCCTTTTCCTTTTTACGCTGCCCTTTCCCATGCTCCCCCTGTTCCCGCGAAGTCCCGGTTCTTGCCGGTCCTAAAGAAGCTCCCAGCCGGTTAACCAGATTCCTTAAATCCTCATAATTGATAAAGTATTCTCTGGAGACTGCCTCTAAATAATTATCCCGTTCCAGAGCCTCCGGAAATTCCAGAAGCTTTCTGGCTGCCTGGTTATAAAATGCGGTTTTCTGCTCCGGGTCATCCATTTTATAATCCTTTTTCAGCACATCAATTTCAAATAAAAAGCTGTTCCGTGCTTCCTTGATTCTCTCACGGAATGCCTCTGCTCCCATATTTTTGATAAAGTCATCCGGGTCCTTGTAAGGTTCCATGTTAAGGACCTGAATGGACACCCCTGCTTCTTTAAGAATGGGAATGGCCCGGAGAGCGGCTTTTACACCAGCCCCGTCACTGTCGTAGGTGAGCACCACCTTATCCGTATAACGCTTTAACAGCTGTCCCTGCTGGGAAGTAAAGGCTGTTCCTAAAGACGCCACCGCATTGGTGAATCCGGCCTGATGAAGGGAAATCACATCTATGTATCCCTCGCAGATCAATATGTACTTTTCTCTGGAAAGCCTGGCATAGTTAAGACCGTACAAATGCCTGCTCTTATCGAACAATTTCGTTTCCGGGGAATTTAAGTATTTCGGTTCTCCTGCTCCCATGACCCGGCCTCCGAATCCGATAACTCGGTTGTTTACATCCATAATGGGAAACATGACCCTGTTCCAGAATTTATCCCGGCTCCCCCGCTCCTCTACAGTCACAAGGCCGGTCTGCTTTAAAAGCTCATCATCATAGCCTTTGCCCCTTAAGTACCTGTAAAGATCATCGCTGGTCTTATTGGAATATCCAAGGCCGAAATGAGTGATGGTTTCATCGCTTAGCTGACGTTCCCTTAAATACTGGTAACCAGCCTCACCCTGGGGATTTTTCAGCTGATAGTAAAAGTAACTGGCCGCCAGTTTATTGATCTCCAGAAGAGAAGACTTAAGATCCTCCTGCTCTCTGGCCTCTTTGCTGTATTCTGCCGCAGGAAGGGTCACTCCCGCCCGGTCAGCCAGCACCTTAAGAGCCTCAGAAAAAGAATAATTTTCATATTCCATAACAAAGGTGATCACATTGCCGCCCGCTCCGCAGCCAAAGCAGTAATACATCTGCTTGGATGGGGATACGGAAAAGGAAGGCGATTTTTCATTGTGAAAAGGGCATAGGCCAAAATAATTGTTCCCTTTTTTCTGAAGCTTTACATATCCCGAAACCATGTCCACAATATCGTTTCTGTTCCGGACCTCTTCAATCACTTCTTCTGAGTACCGCATGAAGCCTCACTCCTCCTTCCTTATATTTTCATATCCCTAAACACTTTTCCACGCTTTCGGGACGAACAGTTCTTCAAATTTATCAATGGCATAGCTGTCGCTCATGCCCGCAATATAATCGCACACCGCCCGTTCCAGGCTTTCTTCCCGCCCTTCTGTCAGCAGCCGGTATTCCTCCGGAAGCATGTCCGGGTTTTCCATGTAATAACGGAACAGCATGACGATCAAGTGCTGGGCTTTTCCTTCTTCTGCCTTTGGAATATCGCTTTTATACACATGCTCAAACATCCAGGTGCGCAGCCCCTTCATGGCCTCCTCCATGCCCGGAGACATGACGATTTCCTTTTTTTCGTAGCTGTTATCTATGATATCGTGAATCATGTTGTTAAGCCTTTCCCGGACACTGTGTCCAAGAATACCCGTATAGCATTCCGGAAGGTCTTCCTCCACAAACATCTTAGCCCTGATGGCATCATCAATATCATGGTTGATATAAGCAATCTTATCCGAAAGGCGGACGATGCAGCCCTCCAATGTAGAAGGATGGCCGCTGGTACGGTGATTTAATATGCCGTCTCTCACCTCCCAGGTGAGATTTAAACCCTTGCCCTCCTTTTCCAAAACCTCTACTACCCGAACGCTTTGCTTATAATGGGCAAAACCCTCAGAACAAATCTTGTCTAAAACAGCTTCCCCCGAATGGCCGAAAGGGGTATGGCCCAGATCATGGCTCAGTGCAATGGCTTCAGTCAGATCCTCATTCATGCGCAGGGATTTGGCTATGGTTCTGGCAATCTGAGATACCTCCAGGGTGTGTGTCAGCCTGGTTCGGTAGTGATCTCCCTCAGGAGCCAGAAAAACCTGAGTCTTATGCTTCAGCCTGCGAAATGCCTTACAGTGGATAATCCGGTCCCTGTCCCGCTGATAAGCAGTCCTGATATCGCAGGGAGTTTCTTCACGTTCTCTCCCCCTGCTGTTCTTACTGAAAGAAGCATAGGGGCTTAAATATTCTTCTTCCCATTGTTCCGTGGATTCTCTGATATTCATACGATCACATCCTTTGCCCAAAGTTAATGTACATTATACCATATTTTCAGTAATTATAACACCCCCTATCGAAATATTAGCATTTTCCATCGACGCCCTGTTTCCGGGCTTTTTCCGCATTTCCGGACCGAAAAAAAAACAGAAATACGGAAAGCCAGAGACAAACAGGACACACCCCATCAGACATTAAACAGGCAGGCTGTCACTTACACACAGGGCCCCATATCCCACTTCAGGGTTGGGGTATGAAGTAATGCCGGGAAGATGTCTTGCCCCCCGGATCAGATACGCTTTCACCTTTTCCCCGAACAGGAAAGGATCTCTTCCATCCACAATTCCCCATTGCATCAAAAGGGCTGCGCCTCCGGTTACGAAAGGAGTTGCAAAAGAGGTTCCAGTCACAGGCTCATAGCCTCCTCCCGTCCTGGCCGCAATGATTCCCACTCCCGGAGCCGCTATATCCGGCTTCACCTGGTTGGTTCTTCTTGTAAATCCCCTCCCGGAAAAATCCGCATAGGACTGATAAGTGTCATCATAAGCTCCCACAGATATGACCTTGGTAGCCGTGGAAGGAATGGTCAGGGTGGTTTCCGGCGTTGGCCTTAAAAATCTGGTGGACTGGTTCAGAACCCCTGCAGAGGGAAGCCAGAAATCATATTTGCCTTCCACGATCTGCCTTGGAGTAAGGCGAAACCTCCAGATTCCGCTGTCAATAAATGTGGTTGCAGGAAGAAACTCCAGATATATCTCCTGAGCCACGCTGTATGGCCCCGGCTTTCCGTAGTAAAGCAGAATCTGGGTATTTCCTAAGTTAATGGTCTGAGGTCCAAGACTGCTGCTTATAGGACCTATGGTTTCACCGGAAGGCGTTATAATACTGATATCAAACAAATCCGCATAGGATTTCCAAAGCTGGACGCTGAACCCGGTCTGATAGCCTCCAACACTCAACTCTATCTCCTGAGGCCTTGCCATGGTCAAAACTCCGGATAAGTGGCCGCCGCTGACTCCTTCATTTCCCGTTCCAACCACAATCACAGTCTTTCCGTAATTGGAGATATCGTCCAAAAATGTTTCCAAAAGGCTGGTTCCGTCATGAGAGCCGTAGGTATTCCCAAAGCTTAAGTTTATGACAATGGGCATCTGAAGGGCCACAGCCTCCCTGACAACAAAATTCACTGCCCGCATCAGCTCCGTTGTTCTCGGAAATCCCGCTTCCTGAGGGACTCCAAGCTTTACCACCAAAAGAGGACTTTCATAAGCAACCCCTCTGTACTGCCCCCGGTTTTCCCTTCCGTTTCCTGCGGCTATAGAAGCCACAGCAGTACCGTGTCCGCTGTTATCCACCGAAGGAACCAGACGCCTGGCCTCCGCCCTGCTTCCAGTGCTCAGGGCCTGGTCAATCTCTTCCTTTGTGAAGACCCGTTCCAGGGTCTGGTCCCACAGGGATAGTATTCTGGTGGTTCCGTCGGGATTGCGGAAATCTTCATGATAATAGTCAATTCCCGAGTCAATGACAGCCACCAAAACCCCCCGCCCTGTGAGAATGCTGCTTCCCTGCTGGACAAGATTGACGCAAGAGGCCGCCTTTGCCTGATTAACAGCAAAAAACAGCCTCTTTGGTTTCTCCACATATTCAATTTGCGGCAGTTCGCTTAAAGAGTCAATGAGGGACTCCGGGACTGTTAAAATGGCGTATTCGTTTACCATTGGCTCCACCTGTATTCCAACCAGGGAAAGATTGCTGATATCCCCGGAATACTTGACGATTACGACCCAGGAATTTTCCTCCGGATTGTAGCCCACATTTAAGTTCAGGGACCGTTCTCTCTCTTCGGGAGTCGCGCTGAGAGCCAGATTGAGCAGATTTTCCAGTTTTTGATCCTGCATATGCTGCTCCTGCATTTTTTACCATCTTACGCAGAAAAAGCCATTCTCATTCCTTACTGGCTTCAGCTTCCCGCACTTCTGACCCATGGTAGAAGAATTTTAAGATATCCTCGTATCCCTTTCCTTCTTTTGCCATGGCCTGGGCCCCGTTCTGGCTCATACCCGCTCCGTGGCCGTAGCCCCCGCCGTATATGCGGAAGGTGGTGATATTGTTGTCATCCACTCCTGTATTTTCAATGGATATATAGGCGCTGGGAAGTGAATCAAAGTTCTTCATCAGGCCCCCATCCTTTTTCGTTATGGTCATGTATTTATTTCCCAGTTTTGCCCTGGCCTGGCTTTCGCCGTTAATGGTCATAACCCCGTCAGAGCCTTCCACTCTCAGCTTTTTGACAATTCCTCCCACACCCCGTTCCGTCACTGTAATATTTAAGATGGAGCCTACTTCTGTAATCTCCTCCTCCAGCTGGCGGTTGGTCACCGTGGTTTCCCACCGGTACATGGGGAAGGAGGAATCATAGGAGGGATAATCCTTGTTTTTTATAAATTCATCAAAGTCTGAATTGGTGGACAGATTCAAAACTCCCCTGCTCTCCTGAAGCAGACTTCCATCCAGGTAAGGGTACAGGGCAGGGTCGCTTCCCCACAGGCTTCCGTCCGTGGTATGTCCGCAGGAGGTGGAAAAATAAAAAGCTTCAATAGGTGTTTCCTGATAAAACAAAAGTTTTCCATAAGTCTCACGCACAGCTTCCTCGGTCTTTACCCCTGGTTTTAAATTGTTGTAAACCTGGAATCTGGTACTGTCATCTACATGGGCGCCGTACTGGCTGTAGGTGTTGCCCTGAATCTGGCGGTAAGCATAGGTCCTGGCACAGACTGCCTGGGCTTTTAAAGCTTCCTTTTCATAATTGTCGGGCATTTCACTGGGAACCACCTTTGTCAGATAGCTTTCCAGATAAAGCTCATTAATCAGAAGCAGGCCCTCAGGCTCCTTTCTGATCTCAATAGTCCCATCGTAATACGGCGTTCCGTTAGACCGGTTTATGGAGTTGACGGATACAGAATCACTGGCTTCTAAAGGCGACACCACGATTCTTCCATCCTTTAACCGCTCATCAGAAGCATTGATAATCACCTCTGCCCCAGGAGGAATCTCAACCCTCTCCTCCCCATAACTCAGAGAGAGTCCGCTCTGTGCGGACAAGGTCACCTCCGGATGAAAAATGGACTGATAGTTGGTATTCATCAAAAGAACCCTCAGGCTCTTTGCGTCAAATTCCCTTACTAAAAGGGCTGCGCTTATTCTGCCGTGGGCCACCACAAATTCCTGGATGTCGTATCCTACCAGAATGTCTGATATGGATTTTTCCTCAAGCTGGCCGTACAGCCGGTAAACCTTAAAATCCTTATCCAGCTTTAAGCTGCCGTAGCCCTCCACCTCGATGGAGTCCTCCTTAACAGCCAGCACCTTTCCAGTTACCTTCTTTTTCTTCAAGGTGACCTTCTGAAGGCGTCCTCTTTTTAAACTGACATCAGCTATGTTGTTGGCATATTCCGACTCCTGTCCCAAAGAAGCCTCCAAAGGAAAGCTACGCATAACTGATCCTACGTAAATGCGGAAGGTATCTCCTTCTCCCGAAGTCAGCCACACGTTTTTATATGTAACAGAATCAGTTACCCCTTCTTTTAAGGCAATAATCTCACCGCCCTTTACCAGAAGCTTCACCTCCCAGTCTATGTAAGAATCCAGGCTGATGCCCTCAAATCCAAAGCTTCCTCCGCTTGTATAAGCCGTCCAGGCCGGTGCTGTTTTTATATTGGCAGGAGTTCCGTAAAGCAGAACTTCAACTTCCTTAATCTTGCCCTCTTCATCCAGCTCTTTTCTCAGCTCCTCATATAAATCCCACCATTGGCCGGAGGGAATCTGCTCCTTTTGCTTTTTACCGCCCTTATGTACAGCTTCTCCTGATCCGGGAACCAGGGCTTCCGCCAGATTCTCTGCATCCTCATACGTCAAAAAGCCTTCGGCAGTCTCCTTTGCCGCAGGCGTCTTCTCTATATCCAGATAACCTCCTGCATAGAGATAATTCATATATTTTACATACCAGTGACTCTTTTCCTTTTCCGAAAAGTATTCCAGTTCCTGATCAGCCAGCAGCTTTTCGCAGCTTTCCCTGTCAGAAAGAAGAAGCGCAGCCGACTTATAAGCAGCACCTCTTGATATTCCCTCCGGTTCCCGTTCACTGATCAAAATGATGATAATGAGAATGATCACCAGAAGAGGAATTCCGGCCACAAATCCAATAAATTTTTTTCTGTTCATGGACCCTCTTAATTTTAGTTATATTTTGTGCAGAAAAGTTAAAGCAGCGATTTCTCGCTGCTTTTTTCTTTTGTAACCCCAAAATGCCGGTTCTTACTTATTGACGCCTAGCTTTGCTAGGTGGGTAACCTCACTCAGGTATTTGCCTTCCACTGCTACGGAGGCCTGACATCCACCTGAAAATATTGGAATCCCTGATGTCATAATGTAGGTTCAAAAAGGTAAGAGTGTCGTACATTCCAGGAATTACATTCAAGCTATTTCTATGGTTTTTAGTATACAACACTTCAGCCTATTTTTCAAGTTCCTTTTCCTGTCAGTTTTTATTTTTTTGATTTCAAAAAAATTCTCCTATCAGAAAAGTGCGGGTAAATCGAAGATGGTTTCGGCAATTGCCCCTGCTCCGGCCTGCTCCAGCTCCTGTCTGCTTCCAAAGCCGTAAAGCACTCCCACAGAGTCAATTCCCACTTCCTTTGCTCCCAGAATATCGTGCTCCCTGTCCCCGATCATAACCGCCTTGTCCCGGTCGGTGATGCCGCATTCCTCCAGCACATAACGGATCACATCAGCCTTCTGTCCTCTCACTTCCTCCATATCTGAACCTCCCATAAACCGGAAATAAGAGTCCATATGAAAATGCGTTAAAATCTTACGGACAAAATACTCTGGCTTGGAAGAAGCCACATACAGCTTTTTTCCGGAATCCAGAAGAGACTGCAGCACCTTTTCCGCACCTTCATAAACCTTGTTTTCGTACAGGCCTCTGGCTGAAAAATATTCCCGGTAAACGGTTACTGCTTTTTTCGCATCCTCCTCACTGAAACCGTAGTATTTCATAAAGCTGTCCTTTAACGGCGGACCGATAAAGCAGCAGAGCCGGTCCAATTCCTCCTCCTCAACTCCAAAAGCCTTAAGAGCATATTGAACCGATTTGGTGATCCCCTCCTTGGAATCCGTAAGAGTTCCGTCTAAATCAAACAGCAGATATTCCTTTTTCATGTAAAAAAATTCCCTTTCAGCCTTGCAGGTCTTATTATTTTAATTCGTCAACAACCTTCTGAATGGCCGCCAAAGCGTCCTCAGGAAGCTTGTCATACCCCTCTTTTAAAGTGGCAGTTTTTTCGACAAAGCTGACTCTCTCTTTCATGCGGGCTTTTAACTGCTCTCTGTAATACTCATCTTCAAGATCAGGAATAAAGCCTTCCCACTCCAGAATTTCAATATCAGAGAAAGGTCCCCACTGCTTAAATTCCCCTGTCTTATCCACAATGGCCTCCAGAATGCCCAGGGTGTCCTTTGGCTGAACCTTTTTGCCCATGAACTCACCGGTGTTGACGATATAACAGTCTACGTTCTTTTCTTCCACTAATTTCTTAAATTTCTCATAATCATTTGCCAGAGGATAGGTTCTGAAAGAATTGGCATAAGGCACCACCACCAGGGCATTGGGATCTACTCCCGCCGCAAGCCGTTCTGCAGAACTTCTCTTGGTCGCAAGGGTCGCACCCATAACAGAAGCCAGGGAAGCCCCTTTTAATTTTACCACCGGAGGAAGGGTTGGGTCCTTCATAATCCAGAAAATAGCATTAACCGGCTCACCGATCTTATCCACACGGTTAGGAGACCATAATTTAGACTTGATGGCACGTCCGTTTCCATTTCTGATATCCTCTGTCACCAGCTGGATTTTTCCATTCTCATCTAACGTGCAGGCGCAGTTCTGGACAGTCAAAAGATATTTATTATCTTCACATCCCGTGGGATAGTCCTGGGTCTTGTCAAAATATGTAGGCTCCAGCGCAACCGACGCACAGGTATCTGTGTTGATGACAAACGCATCGTCGTGAAGCACTGTAACATCATATTTTCCGCCGTGCTTTGCATGGGTGAGGGTGGACTTTCCTGATCCGGATAATCCGAATACAGAGGCAACATAATGGGTTCCATCTTTTAAGGTGTATTTCTTCTGTCCTCCATGGCAGGAAGCGTATCCGTTTCGGTTGGCAAGAGCCCAGGCCATAGTAAGAGTTCCCTTTTTATGTTCTCCAAAGTATCTCATGCCCAGGATTGCAGCGCAGTTTTGCTCTGTATTGAAATAGCACAGGCATTTCGGATCGCTCAGGCAGGATAAGTCAACACCGGGACGGTCAGAGCCGTTCCACTGAGGATCAGAAAACAGGTAAATATCCGGTTCTTTCCCCTCTCCAACAGGCTTGGAGCCCTGGTACATCCTGACGTATTCATCAGACATATACTGGAAATTCAGCATCCAGTTATAAAGAATATTTTCTTCTCCCTCCGGAATGAGCATATGGGCCTTTGCCATGAATTCAGAATCAAGCCCCACATAAACCTCTGCATGGTACATGGTTTTCCAGCGGGTTTCGTAAACAGCATCCATAATAACCTTGTCAAGAGCACCGCAGTTGACTCCCGGCTCTCCTGCAATCCTTCTTGCGGCAGCATACCGCCCGGAAATTGCTCCGTCATTGAATAAGAGAACCTTTGCATCCCGGTCGAGGCCGAATTCCTCGCCTCTGTAAACAGGCATGTCCGTGACAACGGTTCCCGGCGAATTCAGGGCTAATTCATATGCCTCTCTAAGCGTATTGATTTTAACCACATTATTCCCGTAAAAAGACGTTTCAATAATTGATCTGGCTGCCGAAAATCCCGGTTTGTCCTTTCCAATTTCATGAATTGGGTAATAAGCTTTTGTTGACATATAAAACCCTCCTTATGCGACATCTGACTTTTTAGTCATTATCTCATCATGGCAATGAAATGTCAATAATTCTTATTCATAACTTCCAAATAATATACACTTTCTTCTCGTGAATTTGTATCATATTTTCCATTGCTCCAATTCCATTGCCTCTACATTTTGCACAAAAAAATATCCGGCATGAGTTTTTTGTCCTCATACCGGATATTTTTTAATGCAGTATTTTCAATCAGGAAACCTGGGATCTCCTGTCTGAAAGCCTCTGGAAAAATTTGATGATCTCCACAATTGGAATCACAATGGCACCCAGACCCATGGAAACGAAATATTCCGTTAAGGAAATATGTTCAAACTGGAACGCCCGGGCCATAGGGGGAATGAATATGACCGCAGTCGTCAGCAGGAAGGAAGCGATCATTGCTCCGTATAAATATTTATTGTGGTGTTTTACCTGGAAAATGGAATGCCTTCTGCTTCTCATGTTCAGGGAATGGAACATCTCCGACATGGAAAGGGTTAAGAAGGCCATAGTCATTCCGTCGGGGCTTTCTGCTACCTCAAATACTCCGGACTCAATGTAATGTCCCACAAAATAAGCAAGAACAGTCACTCCGGTAATCATTACACCCTGCCAGATCACGTCAAAGCCCAGACCTTTGGAGAAAATTCCTTCTTTGGAACTTCTTGGCGGGCAGCTCATGGTGTCAGACTCCTCACGCTCCATGCCAAGTGCAACAGCCGGGAAGGTGTCTGTAATCAGGTTGATCCAAAGCAAATGAACCGGCTTTAAAATGGTAAAGCCCAAAACAGTGGAGATAAAGATGGAAAGCACCTCTGAAAGGTTGGAGGACAGTAAAAACTGAATGGCCTTACGTATGTTGTCATAAATTCTCCTTCCCTCTCCCACCGCATTGACGATGGTGGCAAAGTTGTCATCAGCCAGAACCATATCGGCCACATTCTTAGTTACGTCAGTGCCTGTAATTCCCATGCCGATTCCGATGTTAGCGGTCTTGATGGAAGGAGCATCGTTGACTCCGTCTCCTGTCATAGCGGCGATCATGCCTTTGTTCTGCCATGCCTTTACAATACGCACCTTATGCTCCGGCTGAACCCGGGCATAAACGGAATACTTTACAATCTGCTCATCCAGCTGCTCATCGCTCAATTCGTTTAACTCTGCTCCTGTTAAAGCCTCTGCCCCGTCTTTGATGATTCCAAGCTGTTTTGCAATGGCAACGGCAGTGTCCTTATGGTCTCCGGTGATCATAACGGTGCGGATTCCTGCGGACTTGCATTCTGCAATGGCCGGCTTAACCTCCGGGCGGATAGGGTCGATCATTCCTGTCAGACCCACAAAGCAAAGGTCTTTTTCCAGGGCTTCAGGACTCATATCCTGGGGCAGCTTTTCCAGACGCTTCCGCGCACCTGCCAAAACACGCAGGGCCTGGTCGGCAAGATTTTTATTAGCCTTTGTGATTTCTTCCCGCAAAGCCTCTGTCATAGGCTGCTGGACAGTTCCATCCCAGTAAAAGCTGCAGCGTGAAAGAAGCACATCAGGAGCTCCTTTTGTGTACTGCTCAAAGCTTCCATCTTCCATCCGGTGTATGGTACTCATAAGCTTTCTTCCTGAATCAAAGGGAGCTTCTCCCACACGGGGAGTCAGGGCCTCAGCAGCATTTTTCGCAATACCCATTTTGTAGGCGTAATTGACAAGGGCGGCCTCAGTCGGCTCTCCTTCTGCTGCATTGGAATCATTTAAATGAGCGTCATTACAAAGAGCCATGGTGCGTCCCAAAAGCCGCTCATCCTTACAAAAACTCTCTACTACAGTCATCTTGTTCTGGGTCAGGGTTCCTGTTTTATCAGAACAGATCACATTGGTACATCCTAAGGTTTCAACAGCAGTCAGCTTCCGGATTACCGCATTTCTTTTGGACATGTTGGTAACGCCGATGGAAAGCACGATGGTAACCACCGCTGCCAGACCCTCGGGAATGGCTGCTACGGCCAGAGATACGGCAATCATAAAGGTTTCCAGAATTCCATCTCCCGTAATATTGGGATAAAGGCGAAGCAAGTCAAACAAAAAGATGAAAACGCTGATTCCCAGAACCAGTGTGCTTAAGGTTTTGCTCAGCTGATTCAGCCTCATCTGCAAAGGTGTGGCATTTTCCTGAGCCTGGGTAATGGCATCGGCAATTTTGCCCATTTCCGTATCCATACCCGTTGCAGTAACAACTGCACTTCCTCTTCCGTACACAACCGCACTGCCCATATACACCATGTTTTTACGGTCCCCTAAAGGAACATCCTTCTGGCTGCCAAGGTTTAAGACGCTGATGATTTTATCCACCGGAACGCTCTCTCCGGTCAGGGCAGCTTCCTCCACCTTAAGGCTTGCGCTGTCCAGCAGCCTGGCATCTGCGGGAATGGAATCGCCGGCCTCCAAAAGAATGATATCTCCGACTACCAGATCCTCGCTTTTTACAGTCTGAATCTTTCCGCCACGTCTCACTCTTGATGTGGCCGCAGAAATGGCCTGCAGGGCTTCAATGGCCTTTTCCGCCTTGCTCTCCTGATAGACTCCAAGGATAGAGTTGATCACAACCACTGCCAGGATAATGATGACGTCTGCAAAAGACTCATGGGCATACACCGCAGTGACGCCGGAAATGGCAGCCGCCGCAATCAGGATCAGGACCATAGGATCCTTAAGCTGATTTAAAAACCGAATCAGCAAAGAGTCCTTTTGCGCCTCCTGCAGTTTGTTCTTGCCGTTTTTCTCCAGCCTGGAGGCGGCTTCTGCTTCTGAAAGACCTTCTTTGTTTGTCCTCAGACCTTCCAGAATCTCTTCTGATGCTTGTAGATACTCCTTCATAAGTACCCTCCTTAAAATAAAAAAAGTCAAGTCTGTACTTGACCTTTTCATAACAAAAAAAGACCCAAGTACAGTGTTATCTGTACATGAGTCTCATACTTTAAGATAAGCCAGGCTGATTGACAACCAGGGATGTTGACTTACCACGCTTTCTACAGCGCCAATTACTCCCTCATATAGTGTTATGAATATACCACAACATAAAAAAATTGTCAATATAGATTTTTCAATCAGCAATTGCAGTAAATTTCTCTTGCAAATTCCGGATAAAATAGATATATTTAGGATATGTTGCCGATTATGTATACAAAACACAGAAAGAAGATTTGACATGATTTATATTTCACAGGACGGAAAGGGAGATTTCAGAACCATTACAGAGGCTCTGGCTGCCCTTCCAAAAGACAACTCCTCCCAGCAGATTTTTTACATCCGAAAAGGCATTTATCGGGAACGAATTTCCGTAACAGCTCCCTATGTGGCCTTTATTGGGGAAGACGCAGAAAACACCATTATCTCCGGCAGTCTTTACGCCTCCATGAAGATGGAGGATGGCAGCAAAAGGGGAACCTTCCGCACTTACACCTGCCTGGTGGACACCCATGATTTTACCGCTAAAAATATCACCTTTAAAAACTGTGCCGGAAAGGGAACTGATGTAAGCCAGGCCCTTGCCCTTTACGCTGACGGAGACAGGCTCTTGTTTGAAAACTGCCGTTTCTTAGGCGGACAGGATACGCTTTTTACAGGACCTCTACCTCCAAAGGAAGTGGAGCCGGGAGGCTTTACAGGTCCAAAGCAGTTTGCCCCGAGAATCAACGGACGCCACTTTTATAAAGGCTGTTACCTGGAGGGTGACATTGATTTCATCTTCGGAAGTGCCACGGCTTATTTTGAAAACTGTACCTTTTTTTCCAAATACACCGGAAGGGAAATCAGCAGCTATGTGACTGCCGCCTCCACCCCGGAGGGCCAGGAATACGGCTATGTGATGAAGGACTGCCGCTTCGAAAGCAACTGTCCCCCTGAAAATGCCTATCTGGGACGCCCCTGGAGGGAATACGCAAAGACTGTTCTGATCAACTGCTATATGGACAGCCACATCTGCAAAGAGGGCTGGAATGATTGGGGAAAAGAATCTGCCCATGACCACTCCTTTTACGGGGAATACGGAAGCTTTGGCCCCGGTGCAAGCATGGAAATGCGGCCGGACTGGATTCACCGCCTGACAGAAAACGACCTGCCCCGGTATGAAAAAGAAGCAGTCTTAGGCGGCACAGATAACTGGCGGCCATAAGCGGAAATGGATTCGGCTCATCTAAAAGGGGCCGAATCCATTTTTTCAGTTTTCTTTGATTTTAACAATTACTTTCTTGATGGGGGCCGGTTCTCCGGCAGCAGCCTTTGGCTTATGCCCATCCCATGGATTAAAAATCATATATTCTCCTGCCTTTACAACCACCTTCAGGCCAGGATTCTCATTGTCGTAAAATACAACATCTTTTTCTGCGTTATAAGGTACTTTTTCTGCCAACTCTTCAATCGGTGCGTAAGTCATGGTCTCAGAACCGGATATCATATATTGGATATCGGTATAATTATGATGAGCCTCGTATTTCGCTTCTTCCCACGGAATTGTAGTATATTCGGTCACATTGGCAAATACATTCTTGCCGTCAATTTCATATTTTCCTGGCGCCAGGTTTTCCAGATCATTATTTTTAAGGAAGTCGACTGCCTTTGCATATCTTCCTTCCACTCCAAGGTTTCTGTAAAAATCAAGGTGTTTTGCTGAGTCAAATATCATATTCGTACTCTCCTTTTATGTATAATATAGTTTTCAGACCCCTATAGTATACACCGAAAGCAGAGCTTTTCACAATATCTTATTTAAAAAATTCATGGTTTTCGTGCTTGAACAAATACGTCAGGTGAGAGTCAAACCAACTGACTGCTCTGCTTCTGGAACCTCTCCGGTACATGAAGTACAGCGCTCCATTGGAATAATCCTCTCCTGCCAGGGCTCGGTCCACACAAGCCACCGTTTCACTGGTCACCTTTACGGAATTAATGCTTCCGTTGGATACCGGCGAAAACTGGGAACGCTCATAGACCACTCCTTTGACGGTGCCGGGAAACTTTCCGCTTTTTACTCTGTTTAAAATTACATTAGCTACAAGAATTTTTCCCTTGTCATCGCAGATTCCCGCTTCCGCCTGTACGATTTTCAGCAGGACCTGATAATCCTCTGGCGATACCGACATGGCACGGCTGGCTTTTTCCTCTTCTGCCCTTCTGGCTTCTTCCGCCGCTATTCTGGCCGCTTCCTCAGCCTGCCGCTTTGCCTCTTCCTCTGTGGCGATCTGCTGGTTAATCTGTTCAATATGGGCCTGGGATTCCTCCGCCAGTTCCTGTTTCTGTATTACCTCTTTTTCCAGAAGATTGCCGGCCAACTGCTGGGCCTGCATTCTGGCCTCAGATATTTTAATCTGTACCTTTGCCTGCGTAACGATTCCCTCTTTTTTCACAGCATCTTCGGATGTTAATTCCTCCAGTGCCGGTGTCTCCGCAAATACTGTCAGCATATTTCTGCTGCCGCTTCCAAAGCCTGCTGAAAGAAAGGTGGCAATGGTAATGACAGCTACCCCGGCCATAAACACAGCAAAGGACCGGTATATACCTTCAAAAAACTGACAAATCTGCCGAAGGATTGAGCGTAGTCTAAGCATACATACTCCTTTTTCTCTAATTCCACTTTCTGGGCTGCAAGCATATTTCACAGCCGTTTCCATGTGACGCTGGTAATTATAGAAGAAGGTTGTTAAAAAAGTCAATGGTTATTTAACATTTTTGTGATATTTTAACCCGAATCTTTTTATTGTTTTTCGCCTTTTGTATGTATTCCACTATTTATACCCTATTTTACCTCTTTCTTTTGTATTATTCGCCCATTTACTTTTTACAATATTGTTACATTTCTGTTAATTATTCTACTCCCAAAAAACAGCCTGTCCAAAAGTTTTTTGTGTTATGTAAACTAACATCACACAAGTGAAGCAAATTTCCCCCTTATAAAGTCAACCAATACCTGGGGTGAAATGAGAATCTGCACTCCTCTCAGACCGCCGCTGACGGCAATTTTTTCCTGTAAAACAGCGGATTCTTCCACAAAAGTCGGATATTGTTTTTTCATGCCGACAGGGGAACAGCCGCCTCTGATGTAGCCCGTAATTCCCTGTAAATCCTTCATAGGAATCATCTCAACCTTCTTATCTCCGGCAGCTTTCGCCGTTTTTTTCAGATCCAGCTCCTTATCCACGGGTATGCAGCAGACCAGATACCCCATTTTCTCCCCTTTTAATACAAGAGTTTTAAAAACGCTGTCATGATTTACGCCCATTACATCCGCAGCATGGCTGCCGGAAAGGTCCTGTTCATCCACCTCATATTCCCTGACCTCATATTCAATTTTCGCTTTATCAAGCATTCGCATTGCATTTGTCTTTATCATATGAATCACCTCATCCCTTCTGCTGTTTCCTTCATCCCATAATTCCGTGAGATAAAAGCCCGCAAATGCCAGGTTCAATCTCCGGCGCTTACGGACTCATCTTAAGGAAATTTATTTTTTCTTATATATAAGGAAACAACTCTTCTGCTGTCAAAACTTGCTTTACATTTTACCATACTTCTTGATATAATAGATATACATAATATGAATATTTAATATAATAGTTAGTTATGGAAGAAATGGGGGACAGTATGGAGCAGAATCTTTCTCAGTATAAAATATTTTATGAAGTGGCAAAGGCGGGAAATATTTCCAAGGCCGCAAAGGAGCTTTATATCAGCCAGCCGGCTATCAGCAAATCCATCAGCAAGCTGGAGGACAGTTTAGATGTGGCCTTGTTTACCAGAAATTCCAGAGGCGTACAGCTTACGGAGGAGGGACGGCTTCTGTTCCACCACACCAAGGCCGCTTTTGAGGAATTGGGACGGGGGGAACAGGAACTGAAGCGGGTCAAGGATTTTCACATCGGACATCTGAAAATCGGAGTCAGCAACACCCTTTGCAAATACATCCTTCTTCCTTATTTAAAAAAGTTCATTGAAAAATATCCTCATATTAAGATCACCATAGAAAGCCAGTCTACCTCTCACACGGTCAGCATGCTGGAACAGCACCAGATCGATTTGGGATTGATCGCAGAGCCTTCCAACCGCAGGCCCCTTCTGTTTCAGCCGGTTATGGATATTCAGGATATATTCGTGACGACCAAGTCCTATCTGAATAACCTCTATTTAAGAGAAGGAACAGAGGCAGATTTATTCCAGACGGGAAACATCCTGCTTCTGGACAAGAATAACATGACCAGAAGATATATCGACGAGTATATGAGTGAAAACCACATTGTTCCCAACCAGCTTTTGGAAGTCACCACAATGGATCTGATCATTGAATTTGCCAAAATCGGCTTGGGTATCGGCTGTGTCATCAAGGAGTTTGTCCAGGAAGAACTGGACCGGGGTGATTTGATCCACATTCCCTTAGAAACCAATATTAAAATGAGGACTGTAGGCTTTGCCTATAACTCAGGCAGCGTATCAACTGCCATGGAAAGCTTTTTCGAGGTCATGAAGACCGTATCAGTTGACGAATAATGTAAAAGGCGGTTGGAATATGTCACTATTCCAACCGCCTTTGTATGTTTAGTTGTCGATCATTTTTCCGCCGTCATTCCAGCTATAGAGCTTACGAAGGTTAGCGCCCACTTTCTCTAAATCATGTTCTGCTTCATGATTTCTCATGGCATGGAAGTGTGTGCCTCCTACCTTGTTCTCTAACAGCCAGTCTTTTGCAAAGGTACCGTCCTGGATATCAGAAAGTACCTTCTTCATGGCCTTCTTAGTCTCATCAGTGATGATCTTCGGTCCTGTGATGTAATCGCCGTATTCAGCAGTGTTGGAGATGGAATATCTCATACCTGCAAAACCGCTTTCGAAAATCAAGTCTACGATCAGCTTCATCTCATGAATACATTCAAAGTATGCATTCTCAGGAGCGTATCCTGCTTCAACCAGAGTTTCAAAGCCTGCCTTCATCAGTGCAGTTACACCGCCGCAAAGAACTGCCTGCTCACCGAAAAGGTCTGTCTCAGTCTCAACACGGAAGGTTGTCTCTAAAACACCTGCTCTTGCGCCGCCTAAAGCCTGTGCGTAAGCCAATGCCTTGTCCTTTGCCTTACCTGTATAATCCTGATGTACAGCTACGAGACATGGGGTTCCTCTGCCTAACAGATATTCGTTTCTTACAGTATGGCCTGGAGCCTTTGGTGCGATCATGGTAACATCTACATTCTTCGGAGGAACGATCTGTCCGAAATGGATTGCAAAGCCGTGAGCGAACATCAGCATAGCGCCTTCTTTTAAGTTTGGCTCTATGGATTCTTTGTACATAATGCCCTGAGTCTCATCATTGATCAGAATCATGATGACATCAGCTCTCTTTGTTGCCTCTGCTGCTGTATAAACTGTTAATCCCTGTGACTCAGCCTTTGCCCAGGATTTGCTTCCTTCATAAAGACCTACAATAACGTCACATCCTGATTCCTTTAAGTTCAGCGCATGGGCATGGCCCTGGCTTCCGTATCCAATGACTGCAATAGTCTTACCTTCCAATAAAGATAAGTTACAGTCCTCCTGATAGTAAATCTTTGCCATTTTTTATTTCCTCCTCATAATTGGTTCATAGTACAGGCAATTCCTTCAGCTCATAAACACCCTCTGCCTAGGGAAGGTGGCGGACATCCTCCGCACCTCTGGAAAGCCCGGTCACACCTGTTCTCGCAAGCTCTAAAATGTCATAATCTTCAAGCAAATTGATCAGTGCGTCAAGCTTTGACTGGTCACCGGTCAGCATGACTGTCAAAGAATCTTTTCCTACATCTACAACGGTGGCCCGGAAAATGTCTGCTATGGCGCTGACCGCCTGGCGTTCACTGGCATTAGCCCGGACCTTAACCAGAATAAGCTCTCTGTATACCGAACTTCCCGGTTTTAACTCCTTGATGTCTCTTACATCTTCAAGTTTTCTAAGCTGTTTTTCAATCTGGTCTAAAATCTCCGGTTCGCCGGTAGACACCACTGTCATTCTGGAATATCTATCGTCCGCAGTCACGCCTACCGTAAGACTTTCAATATTATAGCCGCGGCGGCTGAACAATCCGGCCACACGGCTCAATACACCGGCGGTGTTATCAACCAGCAATGATAATACGATTCTTTCCATCCATATCCCTGCCTTTTTGTATAGTAATTTAAATGATAGCAACCTAACTTCTATTTGTCAACTAAATAATAGGAATGTGTATCATAATCTGAGGTTATGTCTGAACCCATTTAAGGTTCTACGGTATTTCCGGATAGTCAATAATACAGTATTCATATCCATTAACAACCACCGTATTGCCGTACTTATCCTCTCTTTTAAATGCATTTCCATAATTGGAATGAATGTGTCCGTGAAAAAAGTATTTCGGGGAATACTTGTCCAACAAATCCCGAAAACAGGAAAAGCCCTGGTGAGGCAGATCCGGAAGATCGTTGATTTCACGGGCCGGCGCATGGGTAACCAGGATGTCAAAACCCTTGTACCTCCAAAGCTTCCACCACAAACGGCGGATTCTCCTGGCCATCTTTTTTTCTGTATACTGATTCCGGGAATCAGGTATGTATTCCATGGAACCCCCGAGTCCCAGTATGCGGACTCCCCGGAAGGTCACAATGTCATCTTCAATGCAGGTACAGCCCTCAGGGGGATTATCTAAGTAGCGAACATCGTGATTTCCCATGACATAAAACACCGGAGCCTTGGAAAACGTGGCAAAAAAGGTGAGATAGCTGGCCTTTAAATCTCCGCAGGAAATAATCAGGTCAATATCTTTCAGCTTTTCCGGTGTATAATAATCATAGAGGGATTTTGACTCATGGTCAGATAGTACCAGGATCTTCACGCTGCTCTTCCTCCGTATCCGTTGTTTCGTATATTGTCTGCCCCTGAAGGCGCACCAGCGACCTGGCTTCTTCTGTAAGCTGGTCAAAGGAAGGGATGTGTCCCACCACATTTTCCGCCAGCCAGTTCATGGTGGTGATCTCCTCAGAGGTCAGGCTCATATCCTCTTGGCACCGCAAATGCCCATCCTGGGAATAGATGATGTTGGAAAAAGGCAGAAAGCTTCCCGACCGGATGGAACTCTTTAAAAAGCCCATAAGCCGGTTGGTGCTGTGAGGCAGGTTCTGGGAACAGATCACGTCGATCACATCCGCAGACATGCCCCACCAGTAATTGATGGCCTGTTTTCCCTTTAATTCCTTTTTCCCCGAACCTCCCCGGAACATGTTGTTGATGATCTTTTCGTAAAACTTTCCCCAGTGCCAGATGGGGGTTGCCAGATTCTTTAGGCTTCCGTCTGCAAGCTTCTGGTAAAGCCCGTATTCCCTGGTAGGAGTCTGAGGGGTGATCATATCGTCTCCCGAAATAAAGGAAATCCCCTCCTTTTCCAGCTCTGCATGGGCATCTCTGTCATTTACCCTGCTCCATTCCAGATATACCTTTGCATAAGGATTGATCATCCTGGCTCCCAAAGCAAATGCGTTGATATTGGCAACCGTCCCGTAAATGGGATAATCCGCCACATATCCAAGCTTATCCTCCCGGGCCATGGACGCTGCCAGGGCTCCCATGAGAAACTTGGATTCATACATTCTTCCATAATAAGTACAGACAGAGGAATAAGACATATTGACGGAACAGTTGAATACTTTTACCTCCGGATGCTCAATGGCCGCCTTGACGCCTAAACTGATCATCTGGGAAGCAGTGGTAAATATTACATCACATCCGGCAGCAATGGCCTGTTCAAGGGATTGGGATATGTCAAGCTCCGTATCCGCATGGAAATAGGACATGGTCTGAACAGCATCGCCAAACACCTGCTCTAAGTACATCCTCCCCAGCTCATGCCCGTAAGTCCAGCTTGAACTTTCTGCTGCCTTTGCATGGATAAACGCAATTTTTAAAGTCTGAGGCTCATTGGACTTGAATGGAAGGAGCCAGTTAATCAGTTTAAGAGGACTGCTCTCTGCCTGGCTCTCCACCTCCTCCGGCTGTTCCACCAGAGCGATCTTATTGCCGCCCGAAGCCAGAAGAAGCTCATCCTTGATTTTCACCAGATCCTTGCGTATCTCGCTTTCCAGCCGGTTCTTCACCGTTTCATATCCGAACAGCTCTACATAGACGAGAAATGCGTCCGAACAGGTCATATCATAGTCATCGCCCCGGAAAACGTGGAATGCTTTGGAAAAGCGATCATAGGAGGATTTGAAAATGGCCCTCTCATCCTCGCTCCAGACGTCCCCAGGCACCTTATCCATAGCCCTTACGAGCTTGTCATAGCTGCCTTCCTTGCTGAACCATACATCGCAGTTAAAGGACACCTGATAAAAGTCCAGGAATTCATAATAAAGCCTGTTATCCAGATCATCGGTTCTCTTGGGAATCAGACGAGTCACGGAAGCCGAAATACTGAACGCTCCCACGTACTTTAAAACACTGACCCGTTTATTTCCCTCCTCCACGTAATACTGGTTCATGAATTCATAGACAACAATGGGATCTCTGATTCCATCCTTGATCTGATGATCATAGAGAAAAGCCCATTTTGCCCCGAATTCTGATTTTTCCGATAAAAGAGGCATGAAATTGCTGGCAAAAGCCGTGGTCCGGCCTTCTGTTTTGGTACCCACAATCTTATCCAGAGGTATGTCCCGGATTCCCAGACCTACCTCTGAAACAATATCTGTATGGGACAATATCTTATCAAGAACCGGCAGATAGGGATATTCTCCCTTTAGAACCGAAGCCTGATACTGCCTGCGTCCCCGCCTCAATGCCCCTGCATAATCATAAAGTGCCATAGGATTGCCCCCTTCTAAAGATTTTTGACCTTAAAGTCTCTCTCCAGCTCTCTCTTTTGATCCTTTTTAGCAATGTCTTCCCGCTTATCATAAAGCTTCTTACCTCTGGCAAGGCCGATTTCCACCTTTACCAGACTGCCTTTAAAATAAACCTGAAGGGGGACCAGGGTATATCCCTTCTGAGTGATCTTGGCCTCCAGCTTTTTGATCTCAATCTTATGAAGCAGCAGCTTTCTCACCCTTAAAGGGTCCTTATTAAAAATATTTCCCTTTTCATAAGGGCTGATGTTCATACCATAGACGAAAATCTCACCCTTTTCAATCTTTACAAAAGATTCCTTAATGCTGCATTTTCCCATGCGCAGGGACTTTACCTCTGTCCCTGCCAATTCAATGCCTGCCTCGTATTTTTCATCAATAAAATAATCATGATATGCCTTTTTATTATTGGCAATCAAGCGAAAACTTTCTTTCCCCATTTTCTTTCCTCCTGTTATTCCTCGTCAAATTCTCTTGCGGGAATAAAGTCGATGGTACGCAAAAGCTTATCCGTACCTGCTACTATGACCCTGATAGGCTGACCCAGCTTATAGACTCTTTTGGACCTTTCTCCTACCAGCTCATAATGCTCCTCATCAAAATGATAATAATCATCCTGAAGCTGATTGACATGAATCAATCCTTCCACTGTATTGGGAAGCTCCACATAAAGCCCCCAGTTTGTCACACCGGAAATAACGCCGTCAAATGCCTCACCAATGTGTTTTTCCATATACTCACATTTCTTAAGCTTGATGGTCTCTCTCTCCGCTTCGTCCGCTCTCCGCTCCATGGCGGAAGACTGGGCAGCTACCTGAGAAAGAATCTTATCATAATGTGTGATTCTCTTTTCACTTAACCCTGCCCTCAAGTTCTCCTTAATGATCCGGTGAATCTGGAGATCAGGATACCGCCTGATGGGGGAAGTGAAATGAGTGTAATACTTGGCCGCCAGACCGAAATGCCCTGTATTGGCTGCCGTATACCTGGCCTGTTTCATAGAACGCAGGGCCAGACGGCTGATCAGGGCCTCTTCCGGCGTATCCTCTGCATTGGCAAGAAGCTTCTGCACCTCTTTAGGGTAAACTTCTCCGTTGTGAAAACGGATGGAATACCCAAAGTTGTTGATCAGGGTGGCAAGGCTCTTCATCCGTTCCGGATCCGGATTTTCATGGGTCCGGTAAAGGAAAGGAATCTCCTGCCAGAAATAATCCTCTGCAACGGTTTCATTTGCCATCAGCATAAAATCTTCAATGATCTTTGTGGCCGCATTCCGCTCATAAGGCTTGATTTCCAAAGGCTTTCCCCGCTCATCCAGAATCACCTTTGTTTCAGGGAAATCAAAGTCAATGGAACCTCTTTTTTTCCTTTTCTCCCTGAGAATGTCGGCAAGCTCCTTCATCTGCTCAAACATGGGGATAAAATCTTCATATTCCTTCATAACCGCCTCGTCATGATCGGTAACGATGGCATTAACAGCTGTATAAGTCATTCGGCGGTCCACATTGATAACGGTTTCCGCAATCCTGTGACCCATAACATTGCCGGTTCCGTCAATTTCCATCATACAGCTTAAGGCCAGCCGGTCCTCTCCCTGATTCAAGGAGCATATTCCATTGGACAGCTTATGAGGCAGCATGGGAATTACCCGGTCAACAAGGTAAACGCTGGTTCCCCTTCTTAAAGCCTCTTCATCCAGGGGGCTGTATTCCGTCACATAATTGGTCACATCAGCAATATGAACTCCAAGGGTGTAAACCCCATCCTTTTTCGATATAGTAATGGCATCATCCAAATCCTTGGCATCCTCGCCGTCAATGGTAACAGTCTGCAAATCCCTCAAATCCACACGGCCCTGTCTTTCCTCATCTGAAACCCGGTCGGAAACTGCTTCCACCTGCTTCATCACACTGTCCGGAAATTCCTCCGGAAGTCCGTAGGCCCTTACAATAGAAAGAATGTCTGTACCAGGATCATTGACGTGTCCGATGATCTCCGTAATAATTCCCTCCGGCTTTTTTTCCGGGCCGCCAAAATCCGTTACCCGTACAACTACCTTGTGGCCTGTCACCGCTCCCATGTCCTTACCCTGAGGCACGAACACGTCCTTTGCGATTTTCTGGTTGTCGGGAATAACAAATCCAAAATTCTTATTTTTCTGGTAATATCCTATGATTTCCTTATTGGCATGATCCAGTACCTTAATCACACGGCCTTCTGCCCGTCTTCCATTCTCCGGCTTTGATTCCGCAGAGATGAGCACTGTATCTCCATGGAGAGCTCCGCCTGTTTTTTCTTCCGGAATAAAGAAATCCTCATCCACTCCTTCTACGGACACAAAGCCAAAACCTTTGGCATGCCCGAAAAATACTCCGACTATGGAGCCAATGTCCTGCTTTCCATATTTTCCTTTTTGTGAAACACCGATTTTTCCCTCGGCCAGAAGGATATCCAGAACCTTTTTTAAATCTTCTCTCTGCTCCTTTGGAGTGTTAAGAAACATAGCCAGTTCCTTTAATTTCATAGGAACATAGGCCGGGTCCTCAAACAATGCAAGAAGCATAGTTTTTCGCTGTATTAACTGTTCGTCTGTCATGGCTTCCCTCTCTTATCATCTTTTCTTCTATTATCTTCATTTTCCTGTCATGTATTACAAAACTTTCCCATAATGCAAGAAAGAGTCTGCTTTGCAGACTCCCGCGCCGGAGCGCAGTTGCTTTAGCAACTAACTTCCTCAGCGCGGAGTGCGCATCCTCCCGGAGGGTTTTGCTTTATAGGACGCAATTTCCTATAAAGCAAAAAACACCCTTGTTGTCATCCCACAAGAGTGTTTAATCTTTACAGTATATTCAGATTCAGTACCAATGCCAGAATGAAAAACAGAACTGCTCCGTATTTTGTAAACTTTTCCAGATTTCCTTCCATGGAACGGCCCTTGTTTTTGCCCCAGTAGGTATCTGCCATACCGCCAATAGAACCTAGTCCCTGGCTCTTTCCTTCCTGCAGCAGAACAATTGCTGATAAAGCAATGCATATAATAACAAATATGATTGATAAAATAATCCTGATCACGTTTCCACCTCCTATAGTCAAACAAAGATGATTGTACCATAAATTTTCAGCAAATACAACCAATTTTTTATATTTTTGTATAAAATCTTAGAAGCCTTTTCTTGTGGTCAGTAGAATGTTCATCATGTTCCGTAAAGGAATGCTTTTAGCCTATTCATTTGTGTCGTCTTTCCAGCTTCTATTGATTTTATAACGAAAATCCGTACTTGTAATATATTCAACCTTCTCGTAAACAATATCTTGTTCTTCTCCCTGTAATGATTTATCAAGAAAAATTCCCAGACCAGCACCTTTATCATTATCTTCATCTCTTCCTCTGCGAGATAATAAAATCACATGATCTTTTCCATAAATACTATTGATTTCTATACCTCTTGACAAAGGAATTAACTCTATTTCTGTAATAGCAAGCAAGTTATTATTTTCATCTATAGTAATTTGTACATTATTAAACTTTATCGTGCCATATTTCAATTTATTAGTTAAATCAAAATCAATAGTTTCTCCTAAAGGAAAAGCAGGAAGATTAAATCCAACATTTTCCTCAACATTTATGGCAATTTTATTGATTACCAACTCATAATCTTCTTTTAATATACTTTTATCAGCATTAAACCAAAAGAAGTCTTCTCTTGTTTTAGTATAGGGTTCCGATGGAAGCACTTTTTCACCAGTTCTCGTATTAACCAAATATATAAATTCAGGAGAATTAAAAATTAATATATTCTGTGGATATTGTACTGAAATCATAATACGTGTTTCTGGCGAATGAATCCTTACAATAAAGTCATCCTTATGAATACCTTCTTTTGATAATATATCCGCCTTAATATGATTATAGACTGTAATTATAGTTAATATCAGAACAAAAAATGCAAAAGAAAAAATCTTAATTTTATTTTTCAAACACTCTGCCTCCCTTACATCAGCCCTCACATTTTCCAATAGAAAAGTTATTTTCAGTTCCTCCAGACGACATTTTAGTGGCTGATACCTTATATACATAAATATCAATATAAACTGATTTACTTGAATCAGTACTAGAAGCAGTTATTTTAAACTGTGGTAACAAGTTCCGTTTTATATAGAAACAATCAATACTCCCAGGAAAGTTTATTGTAATGGAACCGCTTTACCACCTTCTTCTACGTCCTTACTACTATAAATGACAATTACATACTCAGATAAATCTATTTTATCCGGCTGTTTACCATTGCCAGACACTGCATATATTGAATACAATCCCTCTTTATCAACTTCATATGTAAAAACTGTTGTAATATCTAAATCAATATCTGCAGAAGTTACTTCCTCATTTTTTACTATATCATCAATTACCACTTTTATTTTATTATCATTGAACATATCTATAGGAAAAGAAACATTTAATTCTGCAGCCCCTGTAGTAACAACAGAGGAAGGGTAATAACGATATACTAAATCATTGGTTGTCGATTCAAAAATTGATGTTTGATTTTCAATGCACTCAGTAGAAACCGCCTCTGTAACTGCCTCTGTTGACTCATTAAAATCTTTTTTAGTTACCAGCAATTTAAGGGAAATAGAAATTATAAATATTAAAATTATTACCATTAGAATCTTCTTTTTCATTACTGCTCCCTACTCTCTATTTATAATTGTTCATTTGTTTTAGTATATGATAATCAAATGACCGCATCAGGAAAAGAAACCTATACGGCCATTTGATTATCTATCTGTGTAGTTCTCTAAATTTTATGTATCCGGATAAGCCTCTCCCGCGCCAGCGGTAAATGTGCAGGACACATTACATATGCCGTATCAATTATGTAATTATTATCACCTCAATTAAATAATACCATTTATATTTTTAAAATTCAATATAATTAAAAATAATTTGTATTTTTAAAATCATTGTATTTTCTAATAAATATAGCCCTGTGAAAAATCACAGGGCCAGTAATAATAGAAAAAAGTCAGAATACACCAATAATCAATACGATACCATTCTATTCTTATCTCTTTCTCTTATTATAAAATTCTTCTATCCGAAGCATTTCATTATATTTTGACGTCCACTCCCCTCTGCAGGGAGCGCCGAATTTCACATAGTCAGCTCCAACCGCAACCGCCATATCCGCAAGAAAGTCCTCTTCTGTTTCCCCGCGGTCACCGGAAATGATCACCTTACATCCAGCCTTTATGGCCTCTTCCACCATGTTAAGGGCATTGGAAACCGTTCCGGCTTCTTCCAGGCTGATCACGGCCCCATTGGCATGGGAATAGTCATGGGAGGCCATTAAGAACCTGTCCTTCAGCATTTTTATCATTTGGCACTGTCCTTCCGAATCTTCCTTCCATAACCCGTTAAAAATCCCGCAGATGGGAAATCTGTCGGTCAGCGTTAGATAATGAGAGATCATATCTTTTTGTTCTTTATTTATAGAAATCATAACTGATACATCAACTCCCGGCTTATGGCCGCTTAATTGAAATGCATCCATTAAGTACCCCAGTCCTTCTTCGGCATCTTTCATATCCGGCACAAAGCCGCCCTCTTTTCCCACCGAAGTGCTGTATCCGCTTATAGCCAAAAGCCGTTTTAAGCAATGATAAATTTCCGCTCCCATGCGCAATCCCCGGGAATAACTTTCTGCTCCATGAGGGACGATCATCAGTTCAGGAAAATCGGCCTCCATTTCTCCATCGCTTCCGCTTATCATAGTCATAACAGGAACCGGCATGACCGGCACAGAAGTTCCACCCAGATAGCGGTAAAGCGGAAGTCCAAGGCCTGCACCGGCAGCCCTTGCCGCAGCCATGGATACGGCCTGAACACTCTTCTTTCCCCTGTTTTCATCCTCTAAAGCCTGCAAAAGAATTCTGTCAATCCGCTCCTGGTCCAGAGCCTCTTCAAACAAAACAGCCTCTGAAAGCCGGTCATTGATATATTCCGACTCCCATTGCGCATCTCCCTGGTTTCCCAGTGAAACCATTGCCTTTCCGTGGGCGCCGTTTTCCAATATAACTTCCGCTTCAATTGCCGGATTAGCCTGTGAATCCCATACCATTCTGCCCGTTACTTTTATAATATCATGTTCGCCAAACATTTTTTGCCTCCCTGTTATTTCAAACATTTCTGCTTTAAGGATTGACGAGAAATGTACGGTTCATGCAGAAGAACCGCAAAAATATGCAGGTTAGGTAAGTTACAGACAAGAAAGCAGAGGTCTTGATACAACCTCTGCTTTCCTGGCTTAAAAAATTATGCTCTCAATTCAATTCCAAGCTTCTGCAATCCGTCCAGAATCTTCTTCATCACTGCAGCAACCTCCTGCTCTTCCAGGGTATGATCAGATGCACGGAAGATAATAGAATAAGCCACTGACTTATATCCTGCCACAATCTGGGAACCTTCATAAATATCGAACAGCTGATAGCTTTCCAGAAGCTTTCCGCCTCTCTGTTCAATAACTTCCTCAATCTGTCCAGCCAGAATATTCTTTGGAACCACCATACTGATATCTCTGGTAACAGCCGGATACTTGGCAATTCCACTATATTTCCGGTCAAAGCTGGTGAATGGAATCATAGATGGCATATCAATCACTGCCACATAAGTCTTCTCACCGATCTTATAATTATCAGCCACATCCGGATGAACCTCACCCAAATATCCTACGGTTACACCATCATATATAATATCTGCCTGTCTTCCCGGATGAAGGAAAGGCTTTTTACTATCTGGATCGTATTTTGCCTTTTTATTCATTCCTGCCTGACTAAAGAACTCTTCCACTACACCCTTCATGTCGAAGAAATCACCTTCTCCGTGCATTCCCAGAGTAAACTGCATCCTCTCATCAGGAAGCTCTGTCAAAGGAAGAGACTTTGGCAAATAAATATTTGCCAGCTCATAAAGGCGGGTGTTCTTATTCCGGCGGTTATAGTTGGTGGACAAGGAGGTGAGCATTCCATGAAGAGGTGAAGTCCTCATCACGCTGAAATCTTCTCCAAGGGGATTTAAAATGTTCACAGTCACACGAAGGGGGCTGTCCTCAGGAAGGAGAAGGCGGTCAAATACCTTAGGGCTTTCAAAGGAATACGTCATTCCCTGTGAAAATCCGCAGAATTCTGCAACTCTTCTGGCCAGCTGCTCTACTCTCAGCTTATAAGATAGTTTTCCTGTAGTTGCCTCTCCAGCTGGAAGAGATACAGGAATCTTATCATAGCCGTAGAATCTGGCGACTTCTTCCGCTATATCAGCCATACACTCCAAATCCTGACGGAAGGTTGGAATAATAAGATCACCAGAAGTCTGATCGTATCTCAGTTCCAATACCTTAAAGTACTCCAGCATAGTTTCAGGTGCTATGTCAGTTCCAAGAAGGCGGTTCATTTTCTCCGGCTCAAAAGGAACTCTTTTTTCTTCTCTCTTCTCTGGATAAACGTCAACGATGCCGCCTACCACTTCACCTGCACCCAGTTCTTCAATTAACTGGCAGGCACGGTTGATAGCTGCCTCTGCATTGTTAGGATCGAGGCCCTTTTCAAACTTACCGGAAGCATCTGTTCTCAAACCGACCTTTTTTGCGGAAAGACGGATATTGGTTCCTTCAAAGCAGGCGCTTTCAAATACCATAGTCTTCACATCATCTGTGATCTTGGAGTTTTCTCCGCCCATGATTCCAGCGATTCCCACCGCTTTTTCTCCGTCATTGATCATGAGAATGGTGCTGTCCAGCTTTCTTTCCTGTCCATCCAGAGTCTGGAAAACATCTCCATCTTTAGCCCGTTTTACAACGATTTCATGATTAGCCAGTAAATCATAGTCAAAGGCATGCATAGGCTGTCCGTACTCTTCCATCACGTAGTTGGTAATATCCACGATGTTATTAATCGGACGGATTCCGCAGGCAGCAAGACGTCTCTGCATCCATACAGGAGAAGGAGCAATCTTAATATTCTTTACCATTCTGGCACAGTAACGTGGGCAAAGATCGTTATCTTCTACTGTTACCTTTAAATAATCGTCAACACTTTCTCCATTGCCTGTAGCAGTCACAACAGGAGGAATAAATGGCTTGCGGAAGGTTGCTGCAGCTTCCCTTGCCAGCCCGATAACGCTGTAGCAGTCCACACGGTTAGAAGTAATCTCGTATTCAAAAACTGTGTCACGAAGACCCAGCAGCTCAACAGCATCAGCTCCAACCGGTGCATTCTCAGGCAGAATGTAAATTCCGTTTTCCGGAGCATCAGGATACATCTCTGCGGAGCAGCCCAGTTCTTCGATAGAACACATCATACCGAAGGACTCAATTCCTCTTAATTTGCCTTTTTTGATCTTAATTCCATTTTCCGGAAGGGGACCGCCGTCATGACCGCCAGCTACCTTTCCTCCGTCTAAAACAACAGGAACCTTATCTCCAACTTTTACATTGGGAGCACCTGTTACGATCTGTACAGTCTCGGTACCTACATCAACCTGACATACGATCAGCTTATCTGCATCCGGATGACCTTCAATAGACAGAATATGTCCAACTACGATTTTCTCTAAATTTTTATCCAGGCATTCATAACCCTCAACCTTTGACCCGGCAAGAGTCATGGCATCTGTATATTCCTGTGCTGTTACGTCCAACTCCGGAACGTACGCTTTAATCCATGATAATGGTGTGTTCATTGATTTCTCTCCCTTTCTGTTCTTAGAACTGCTTTAAGAATCTGATGTCATTTTCGTATAACAATCTCATGTCATCAATCTCATATTTCAACAAGGCAATTCGCTCCAGTCCAACACCGAAAGCAAAGCCGGAGTATTCATTGGGATCAATTCCACTCATAGCCAGCACGTTAGGATGAACCATTCCGCAGCCTAAAATCTCAATCCAGCCAGATCCCTTACAGAAACGGCATCCGCTTCCGCCGCATTTAAAGCAGGTCACATCCACCTCTGCACTTGGCTCTGTAAATGGGAAATGATGAGGACGGAATTTTACCTTTGTTTCCGGTCCGAACAGTTCTTTAGCAAACTCAGCCAGGGTTCCCTTTAAATCTGCAAAAGTAATGTTCTTGTCAATGACCAGTCCCTCGATCTGATGGAAAGAAGGGGAATGGGTCGCATCCACTTCATCAGAACGGAACACACGGCCCGGGGCCAGCATTCTGATAGGCAGATTTCCCTTTTCCATGGCTCTGATCTGAACCGGAGAGGTCTGGCTTCTTAAAACGATATTTTCACTGATGTAAAATGTATCCTGCTCATCTCTTGCAGGATGATTCTTAGGAATATTCAAACGCTCAAAGTTGTAGGCATCGTACTCCACTTCCGGGCCTTCCATTACTTCATAGCCCATTCCCACGAAAATCCGCTCTACCTCTTCCAAGGCAATGGTATTTGGATGGGTATGGCCCGCATGATTTCTTTTAGCCGGAAGAGTTACGTCAATAACCTCTTTTTTCATTTGCTCTTCTCTGGCTTTTCTCATGAGGGAGGTCATAGTCTCTTCTAATTTTTCTTCCAAAAGGGTACGGACATCATTTACCATCTGTCCGATCTTCGGCCTATCCTCCGGGCTGACATCTTTAAGGCTCTTTAATACAGTGGTCAGCTCACCTTTTTTTCCAAGATAAGCAACCTTGATGTCGTTGAGTTTTTCCAAGGCATCTGAAGCTTCAATTCTGCTTAATGCTTCCTGTTTGATTTTCTCTAATTGGTCTTTCATCATGCTCTCCTTCTTTTTCTTACATTTCTGTTTTCACAAAAAAAGCTCCGCCCCAAAAAGGGACGAAGCTATATTCGCGGTACCACCCTGATTCCTGTGTAATACACAGGCACTCGGTATACGTAACGTGTATGGACGTCATGATCTACACGCCGGAAAATGCCAAACGGGCTTTACCGGTTTCAACCATGCTGCTTCGGTGGGAAATTCAATCTCTTAACTGAACTTAAAAGGGCTTACAGCCGGCGGCCCCTTCTCTCTGGAAGAAAATAAGGATCTACTTACACCTTCATCGCATTTCATGTTTTTTATTGTAATATTCGTTATCATTGTAATAATGGAAACCCAAAATGTCAAGGGTTAATTTACCTGATCTCATTTTAAAAGGAAATAAACTGCTGCAATAACCACTACAAGTACAATAATAGAGACAATGGTGGAGGTATGGGATTTCTCATTGTTCTGGACTTTTACATATCTGTAATCATCATCATTATAGCGCCGTTTCTGCTTTTCCGTCTCTTCTTTTGTTATCTTTCCGCCTCTAAAAGGCTGGTCGTCTGATTTTTGCAGCTTCTTTTCAATTCTCATACGAAGAAGAACTTCTTCGTCTACTATCTGATTACAACTAGGACAATAAATAGTGTTATTACCTTCGGAAATCTGTTTCCCGCAGTGTGGGCATGTTCTCATAATTTGTCCGGTACTGTGCCTGGGCAGTTCCCTTTTCCTCCCTTCCTGAATCAATTATATTATACTATAATTACTTAGGGGTTTCAAGTAACTCTTGTATCCATAATGTCATGCCGACAACTAAAAAGCTCCGTCAAACGACGGAACTTTAACAGTGCCATATTAAAAAACCTTGCATTTATAGTGCTATGTAAATTTTATTTTTCCGCCAAAGTGATAGTTCCTTTTGCGTCAGATAAATCCGGAATTGCTCCCATCATCTGGCCGTAAAGCTCGTCCATCTTTCCTTTGGTAAGCATTCCGCAAAAATATCTGTATAAATCAGGAAACGACTTGTCTTCTTTTTCTTTATTCATCATCAACAAATCTCCTTTCCTCTGTCATATACTGATCTGGTTTTTGCTTCTCCTTTTCCGAACAAAACTACAGTCTTTCTGATATGCGTCAGGCAGTTGAGCCAGTCCATCCGCCTTTGAAACGGACAGTTGAACATAAGCATCAGCAGTTTGTCTCCAACAAGATAAATGGTAAGCACATTATACAGGTTTTCATCCAAGGCACTGCTTATAAATTCCAGCCACGCGAAAGGAATGGGAGCCTGAGGCTCAGAACCTATTTCCAGACAAACACTCATAGGCTGGAAACGCTTTAAAACATGGTGAAAATCATTGATGACTGCCTCCAGGTCCTCAGCATCAATCTTCTGGTCTATCATATTAAATGAAAAGTCCACTGTTCCTTCCCTATTGGTCTTTATAATGCTTGGACGCTGCTCAGAAAAATACTTTTTCCTCGCTTCTTCTGGTTCCATGTCATCAAATCCAACAGGAAGCATGATTCCAACTTGATTATCAAACAACAGTACCTCTTGAAACTGTACTAATTCGCCTTCTACATAGATGCCTGTTTCAATACTTGTAAAACGATTGAGTTTTTCAATACGTTCCGCCCCCATTATCTTTTCATCATTAATCATACCTTCACCTGCTTCATATAAGCTTCATAATTAAGTAACCTTGTTGTCGTGTGTTTTTTCTCTCCACCTAATTCACATTCTGCTCTGAATAATAAGGATGATAAGTGCTTCTATAGCAAGGAGAAGCTTCGGAAGAACAATACGCTTTCCAGGAGGCTTTTTTTCCTGCTCATAGGTAAACCTTGGTACGAGAACGAGTTTTTCCCGTAATATCCCGTATTTTACAACCCTGTCATCCTCCCGAAATATCAAGGTGCCAAGCATTTCCTGACACTTTTGCAGACAGCGGGATTTATTCCAAAAGTGCAGGCTGCTGTGAAGAATATCTGTGTCAATCTCATAATTCCTGATGTCCTCAAAGCCATCTTCTCTGCGAATACTGCAAGTGGCCCTGTATTGATAATAACTTTCATTTTGTCTCGTTCTCTTCACTTTTTATCATCCTTTCACACTCGAATTTTGCCCCTGATACCTATAATTACATTCTACATCTTTCAAATTTAATTTCAACACAAGTTCCAAAATTGTACATCTTAGGTTCCAAAATTTGCATCCACTATCTGAATTTTTGGTATTTCAGCAAAAATCAGATAGGAGAAACCATTGGGACTTATAATATAAAACAAAAAAATCCCCGAGATTCAATGAAATTTTTCACTAAATTTTCGGAAATTTGAAAACTTTTATTTCAGTTAAAAAGCATCCCCTTGAGAAAAGCTAGTCCGCTCTTCCCCAGGGATGCCCTACTGTCTGACTTCAATTTTGTGCGCATTGCTATTTTTTCCTTGACGGTTCTTTAGTTCTCCATATACCATTACAATAGATAAAATGATATGGCTAATTGCAATAATCAAACTAATATCTGAATTGGAAAACCAGAAAATCATGCCAATCACTGCTTCAATTAACCATATGTATCGACTCATCTTTCTATATCGAATAGTCTCTTTTTCATCCAAGGGCTTATTCTTAGCGGAAACTGGCGCAAGCCAAATAATCAATATTCCGGTAGTAACAAAGCTTATGGGTGATAGTATACTGGAAAGCGGACTCCCCTTCATTAATTTTACGATGATACAAACAGCAATAATTAATAAGGCTGAGATAATCATACAACGGCCATTTGTCTTTGCATGATGTCCACCACAAAAAGACCTCAAAGGAATATAACTGACAAGAAAAACAAAAACTGCAATTGGTTCATGCATTACAATCGCTATAATGACTGCAAAAAAAATGTTTATAACCTGATTAAGTAAACTTTCATATGCATATTGATATAACACACGATCCTTGCTATCCAAAACACTTTTCTGAATCTGCCAGTTAACAATATTTTGCGACAGCCGTTTAACCATTAGAACTTCCTAAGCATTTTTGCTTCTTCAGGAACTTCTGGCTGATGCTGGATCCAAACACAAGTTACATTAATGGTGTAAGCAGCAATTAATAATGCACAGGCGTTCATAACCTTTACCATGGATACTTTAGCTCTCAAGCTATTTAATAATTGTTTCATAAGTACATCCTCCTTTTTTTTCATCATACACTTAAATCAGACAAATTTCAACAGGGATGCCAAAATTATACACTTTAACTTCCAAAATTTGCACTTTATTCTCTTGCATATGTCGAAATAGCAAGTGTTGTGATAAAAAAGTCTTCCTTTTCTTCCAGGTTTAAAGTACCACCATACTTTTCAGCAAGGTTCGCTACTATTCCTATTCCCAAGCCATGACCCTTTGAGTTTGCTTTTGTCGATAGGAAACGTTCTCCTTCACGCTTAACTGCTACAGCATAACTATTTTCTATATAAAATATCAAAAAATAATTATTTCCTTTAAAAATCTTAATATTTACTTTTCGGTTTTCATGACTGCATCTCCCTGCAGCTTCAAGTGCATTGTCTAAAAGATTACCAAACATGGAAATCATATCTGCATCCGAAATAAAATCAACCTTTAAAAACTTTTCAACAAAAATCGTAAGCTGGATTCCTTTTTCTTTTGCTGTTAATACACGTTCTGATAAAATTGCATTTAGAACAGGATGTCCACTATATATTACACCACTGGTCTTTTCCTGAATTTCCCCCTTAAGTTCATCAATAATTTCAACTATTTTATTGTTCTCTCCGCTTGCTGCAAGCATCCGAAAACTATTAAAATAAGTATGGATATCATGCATATAACGCTGATAATCTTCGTTAAGTTTCAGTATATTTTGTAAGTGTTCCTCCTCCATATGTCTTTTCACATTAGATAGCTCTGCATACTTTATTTTATTCATTGCATCTGTGTATCTAGCTAAAATAATAAAGATTACAACGTTAGTAAAGAAAAGTGAAAACGATCCGCCACACATAGCTATTTGAGTAATTAAGGATTCCGGAAATTCTATATGTAAAAAGCTCACTGAAACCATTAAGGATAAAATTGGAACAATGAGTAAATACCATGAGAAAGTATTATGAACACCGATTTCCAGTTTCTTTATATATTTTTCTATAAACAACAAGAGAAGAAAACTTGCAAAATATTGAATCAGTAAGAGATATATCCCTCCCGAAGCATACCATGGCGAAATGTAAACAGGTAAAACACGTAGCAAAAAACGATATAAAAGTTCAAAAGACAGTTCTCTGCTTCCTGCAAATGCAAAATAAATGATAGTATAAGCTATACTATTACTTTTGGAAATATTGAACAGCGTTCTTACATATGCATAATATAATAATGGCATTGTAAAAAAATTTAACGCTATACTTCCTAAACTGTTTTCAAAAAATATAATACCTGTTGTAGCTATACTAATTATAACATGCTTCTTCTCCAATTTTTTTGTAAACATTGCAGAGAAAAAGCGGTACAGCATATAAACATCCATTCCACAAAAGAATATACGGCTTATTGACAACAAATCATTTTCCATTATAATTCGCCTTCCTTGTATTTGGATAACATAAACTCTTGCTTCAGTTTATTAAATTCCACTGCCTTACTTCGCGTAATGGGGAATACGTAATCCACGCCTTTTAACTTTACAGCCTTGCCCGTACAGTAAACAAGGTATTTAAAGTTAATTAGAAAGCTGTCATGAGGATAGCCGAATCCATAAACCATCAATTTTTCATAAATGGTTTCCAGCTTTTCCTGAATGCGTATATCCGGAAGCTGGCCGCTGTCATCTGCCTTGATTCCGTAAATCTTAATGGCATTATCCGAAATATGTACTCTTGTATTCTTCTTATATTTCTCAATATATACAATATCATCGGCCTTCAAAAACAGCATTTCCCTGTTTACACTGGCTTTCATCAGAGGAGCCTGGCTAAATTCTATCATCCTTCTTAAGGCATCATTTATATAGCGGTCCATCACATTAACCGTCATATTCTTCATAATATACCGATAGGGCTGAACCTCAAAGCTGCGGGGAGATGGTTCTACAAATCCGGTATTGAACACCAAAATCACATTATTATCCACCTCACGAATACGGATTGCAGTTTCCTCCCCGCTCAGTTCTCCCATCTGAATATCCAGAAAAATAATTGAGAATCTGATACTTTTAATGGCATTAAGCAGACTCTTACCGCAGTCGTATTCATGGATTCTCATAGATTCCGGCTCCGGCATGTTCTTTTCAATTCGTTCAATTAATAATTTCCTGTCTAGTGCGTTATCATCGCAAACAGCAATTTCAAACATAAATCCACCGCCCTCTTGTGCATTATCTTTAGTAAGTATACTTTAAACAGCAAACTGGCTGTTATATAACTGTGCATAAAACCCATTCTTTAAAAGCAAACCTTCATGGGTTCCCTGTTCAACAATATTCCCGTCACGCATAACCAGAATCACATCGGCTTCCTTGATGGTAGAAAGCCGATGAGCCACAATAAAGCTGGTCCGGCCTTCCATCATTTTTGTAAATGCCTTCTGTATCCTTATTTCAGTTCTGGTATCAATAGAAGAAGTAGCTTCATCAAGAATCAGCATAGGAGGGGTACAGAGCATAACCCTGGCAATGCATAAAAGCTGCTTCTGTCCCTGGGATAAATTTCCGCCGTCCTCCGATATAATCGTATCATACCCATTGGGCATACGTTCAATAAAGCTGTGGGCATAGGCACCTTTGGCGGCCAAAATGATTTCTTCTTCCGCAGCATCAGGCTTTCCATAGGCAATATTTTCCCGTATGGTCCCTGATTTCAGCCATGTTTCTTGCAAAACCATACCGTAAGAGGCCCGCAGGCTTTCCCTTGTAATATGGCGGATATCGGTTCCTTCTACCTGGATGCTGCCGGAATCCACATCATAAAAGCGCATGAGAAGGTTGATCACCGTACTCTTTCCGCATCCCGTAGGGCCTACGATGGCAACTCTCTGCCCTGGCCGGACCTTCAGATTCATATTTTCAATCAACGTCACTTTAGGATCATAGGAAAAGCTCACATTTTCCAGAACAACCTCTCCCTCTGCATCATACAGAATTCTGGCATCGGCTGCATCGGGGACCTGGGCTTTTTCATCAATCAGTTCAAACACACGGGCCGCAGAAGCCAAAGCATTCTGCAGTTCTGTGATCACTCCCGATATCTCATTAAAAGGCTTTGTATACTGGTTGGCATAGCTTAAAAATCCGGAAAGCTGGCCCACAGTCAGGACTCCGTAAACAGCCCCCACAGCCCCAGCAATACCTACGCTGGCATAAACCAGACTATTTACAAACCGGGTGGCAGGATTTGTGATGGAGGAAAAAAAGGTAGCCTTCAGTCCCCATATACGAAGATCCTCATTGATCCTTCCAAACTTTTCCTGTGCCTCCGCTTCATAACCAAATGCCTGGACTACCTTCTGGTTTCCCAGCATTTCATCCACAAGGGAGGTCATCTCTCCTCTTGCCTGAGACTGCTTCTGAAACATGCGGTAAGTTCTTTTCGCCACAAAGCTGGCTACAAATAAGGACACTGGTGTCACAAGAACCACCACGATAGCTATGGCCGGATTGATATAAAACATAAAAATCAACGTTCCCACAATGGTTAGAACTCCGGTGAAAAGCTGGGTAAAGCCCAATAATATTCCGTCAGAAAACTGGTCAATATCTGCAATAATCCGGCTGATCATATCCCCATGGCTATGAGAATCGATGTATTTAAGGGGAAGCACCTCCAGTTTGCCAAATGCCTGAGTTCTGATATCCTTCACCACCTGATAGGTAATCTGGTTGTTGATATGGCTCATGAGCCACTGAGACGCCGCCGTAATCCCGATGATCACTCCGATCTGCACCAGGATTTTCCACATCCCCGTAAAATCCACCTCGCCCGGACCCAAGATGCAGTCAATGGCACGGCCAGTCAGGATAGGGATATACAGACTCAAAAGCACAGTAATAAAGGCACATGCCAAAGAGGCGAAAACGCCCCATTTGTACCTGCCTATTGCTCCAAGGATTCGTTTTACCGTGGATTTTTGTTTTTTCATATCCATGCTACTGGGCCTCCTTTTCTGACAACTGGGAAAGGCATATTTCCCGGTATACCTCACAGGAATCAAAAAGCTCTTTGTGGGTTCCAAGCCCCGCCATCTGTCCGTCTTCCAAAACTACAATGGAGTCGGCATTCTTAATGGTAGAAGCCCTTTGTGATACAAGAAATACCGTCATGTCTTCGGTGCTTTCCCTGATGGCCTTTCTCAATCTGGCATCTGTGGCAAAATCCAGGGCAGAAGCGCTGTCATCCATAATGAGTATCTGAGGATTTCTCACCAAAGCCCTGGCTATGGTCAGCCTTTGCCGCTGTCCGCCGGATAGGTTCTTTCCGCCCGCCTGGATCATAAGCTCCAGACCTTCTCCCTTTTCATCTACAAAATCCCTGGCCTGAGCAATTTCAAGGGCACGGAATATTTCCTCATCCGTGGCATCCTTTTTGCCCCATTGCATGTTTTCCCGAATACTTCCTTTAAAAAGCACCGCCTTTTGAGGAACTACACCGATCTGCTCGCGAAGCTGCTTAAAGGGATAATTCTTCACATCATTTCCCCCCACTTCAACAGACCCGGCTGTTGCATCATAAAAGCGGGGAATTAAATTCACCAAAGTGGATTTACCGGAACCTGTTCCGCCTATGATTCCTATGGTCTGTCCTTTCATGGCCTGGAAGGAAATTCCCTTAAGAGCCGGAGCCTTGGCGCCTTCATAGGTGAAGTCCATATGGTCAAACTCCACTTTGGGTGCTTCAGGCTTTTCTTCTGTCAATACGTGGACGCTCTCTGTAATTCCGGGTTCCACATCTAACACAGAGCTGATCCGGTTGGCACAGGCCAATGCCTTGGAAACCGTAATAATTAAGTTTGCCAGCTTGATCAGTTCGATCAGAATCTGGGACATATAATTAACAAGGGCTACAACCTCTCCCTGAGTGATGATTCCATTTTCCACCTGAACCGCCCCAGTCTGAATGAGAACGATAAGCCCCAGGTTGACGATCACATAAGTCATGGGATTCATCAAAGCGGATATCTTTCCCACAAAAACCTGCAGCCTTACTAAAAGGCTGTTTTCCTGGTCAAACCTCTGGATTTCATTATTCTGACGGTTAAATGCACGGATCACCCGGACCCCGGCCAAATTTTCCCTGACTGCCAAGAGAACCGTTTCCAGCTGCTTCTGCACCTTTTTGTATAAAGGCATACTAATGAGCATAATTCCAAATACCACGGCAGAAAGGGCAGGTATGACAACAGCAAATATCACAGCCGCCCTGGCGTTGATGGTAAAAGCCATAATCATTGCGCCAAAGACAACGAAGGGAGAACGGAGAAACAAACGCAGGAATAGGTTCACTCCCGACTGAACCTGATTGGCATCACTGGTTATGCGGGTGATCAAAGTTGCTGTTCCAATGGTGTCAATTTCCCGGTAAGAAAGCCGGTTAATATGGGCAAATAAATCATTTCTTAAGGAAGCTCCAACCCCGACCGTAGCTTTTGCCGCAAAATACTGGGCTGTAATGGAACACACAAGCCCTATAATGCCAAGCAGTACCAATAAGCCTCCCATTTTCAGAATAAAAGGGATATCATTTCTCCTGATGCCCACATCAATGACCTGGGCCATAACAAGAGGAACCATCAGTTCAAATCCAGCTTCCAAAAGCTTAAACAGGGGACCCAGTATGCTTTCCAGTTTATAGTTTTTCAGATGCTTCAGAAGCTTCTTCATTCCAATCTCCTCCGCTTTTGAATAGTCATATAATTACGAACAATAAGACCGCTTTATTTATTCTAAAAGTTATATCCTGTTTTGTCAATCTTATCCTGATATGCAATGCCTTGATATTTTTTTTGTCCCATGGTAATATGCTACTTAATATAGCTTATGAGAAGTTGATTTTTAACTTCTCATAAAAGGTGCTGCTTTTAGCACCATCCATCCGATTATGAAAACTTGTTTTCATAATATAGCTTACGAGAAGCTGCTTTTAGCACCATTTTATGGCCTTGTCCTGAGAAGTGCATATTCGGGACAGGAGAAAGGTTGTTTTATGATCAGGTTGTTACTAAAATGCGGGCAGGTGATCAAAAAATTTGCCCGGGATGAGATGACTGTATATGCGGCGCAGGCGTCTTTTTTTATCATTATTGCAGCATTTCCTTTTATCATGCTTTTAATGACCTTAATTCAGCTCACCCCGCATATTACCAAAGCCAGCCTGCTCCAGCTTCTGATTGCAATCATTCCCAGCAATTTAAAAATGGACAGTATTATTGTAACGGTGATTGATAATCTTTATACCAATTCCCCGGTAACCATGCTTTCTATAACAGCAATCACCGCCCTGTGGTCTGCCTCCAAAGGGATGTTAAGTATTGAGAGAGGTTTAAACAGAGTGTTCGGCCAGGAGAAAAGACGCAATTACTTTGTGACCCGGGTAATCTGTGCCGGTTACACCATTGTGTTCATGGTTATTTCTATCCTGACACTGATTCTTCTGGTTTTGGGAAGCTCCATTCAAAGCTTTATGAACCGCCACTTTCCCATTCTGGCGGAGATCACCCAGTACGTTCTGGCCTTCCGCACTATGTTTATTTTCATCATGACTATGTGCTTTGCTGTCCTTTACACCTACGTTCCGTCAAAGAAACAGTCTTTCCGAAAGCAGCTTCCGGGCGCTGGATTTTCAACCCTGGGCTGGATTTGTTTTTCCTTTGGGTTTTCTATTTATTTCACTCACTTCAACAGCTTTTCCGTTATGTACGGAAGCCTTACTGCCATTGTGCTGATGATGCTTTGGCTTTATGCCTGTATCTGTATCCTCTTTTTGGGGGCTGAAATAAACTATTATTACTCCGAAGACTGGAAGGAACATGACCACACATAAAAAGAGCCAGAGGGTAAATGGGTTTAGAACCTTGTACCTCTGGCTTTTTTATATAAAATTTAAGAAAACAGAGGAGTGGACAAATACCTGTCTCCTGTATCAGGAAGCAGAACCACAATTCTTTTTCCTGCATATTCCGGTCTTTTTGCAACCTCCCTGGCAGCCCGCACGGCCGCAGAAGAAGAAATTCCCACCAGAATGCCTTCTGTCTGAGCGAGTTCTTTTCCGGTTTCGTAAGCCTCTCCATTTTCAATGGTGATGATTTCATCGTAAATACCGGTATTGAGGATAGAAGGAACAAATCCTGCTCCAATTCCCTGTATTCCGTGAGGGCCTGGCTTTCCTCCTGAGAGGATGGGGGAACCTGACGGCTCCACAGCAATCACCCTGATATCAGGATTCTTTTCCTTTAAGTACTCTCCTGCTCCGGTTATGGTTCCTCCGGTTCCCACGCCTGCAATAAACACATCAATATTGCCATCGGTATCTCTCCAGATTTCCGGTCCTGTTGTCTCACGGTGGGCCTTAGGATTGGACATATTGTCAAACTGGCCCAGAATAACGGAGCCTTCGATTTCCTGGTTCAGTTCCTCCGCCTTTGCAATAGCGCCTTTCATGCCTTTAAAGCCTTCTGTCAAAACGATTTCCGCACCATATGCCTTTAAAAGACTGCGCCGTTCCACGCTCATGGTTTCCGGCATAATAAGAATAGCCCGGTATCCTTTTACAGCGGCAATGCTGGCAATTCCAATTCCCGTATTTCCGGATGTGGGCTCTATGATGGTGGCCCCGGGCTTTAAAATTCCGGCTTTTTCCGCTTCCTCAATCATGAAAAGGGCAGCTCTGTCCTTTACACTTCCAGCGGGATTAAAGCTTTCCAGCTTTGCAACAATGGAAGCGGACAGGCCGTGCTTTCTTGCGTAATTGCCCAGCTCCATCATGGGAGTATTGCCAATCAGTTCCAGAGCGCTTTTTTTGATGTTGTCCATACTTATCCTCTCCTCTGAGTACATATTTTCCTATGACAATTCATACAGCTTTCCGTACTTTTCCTTTAGGTACTGAATGAAATAATCCGGTGTAAAATCTTCCCCTGTAATATCCTTTAATATCTGACGGCTGGTTTTCAGCTTTCCGAACCTGTGGATGTTTTCCCGAAGATATTGGCATATCACTTCCACTTTTCCGTTCTTAAGCAGCTCGTCAAAATCCATCTCTTTTTTCATATGGCTGTATATCTGGGCTCCAAAGGCATTTCCTAAGGCATAGGATGGAAAATATCCGAACAGGCCCTGTGACCAGTGAATATCCTGAAGCACTCCTTCGGAAGGACTTTCCGGACGAATTCCCAGATATTCCTCATATTTGTCGGCCCATATTTCCGGAAGCTTTTCCAAATCAATGTCTTCCTCCACAATCATCTTTTCGATTTCATAGCGAATCATAATGTGAAGGCTGTAGGTCAATTCATCAGCCTCAATCCGGATCAGACCCGGCTCCACTTTGTTGATTGCCTCCACAAATTGTTCTCTGGAAACCTTTCCAAGCTGTTTTGGAAAAAGCTCCTGTAATTTCTCATAAAGAGGCACCCAAAAGGCCGGACTTCGCCCGATGATATTTTCCAGAAAACGGGATTGTGATTCATGGACACCCATAGAGGAACCCTGTCCTACCGGGGTCTGGGTCAGCTCATCGGAAACTCCCAACTCATAAATTCCGTGACCTGCTTCATGGATGACAGAAAAGATTGAACTGTCCACGTGATCTCCATAATGGGTGGTAATTCTCACATCGTGATTGTGAAGGTTGGTGGTAAAGGGATGGGCGCTTTCTGCCAGCACACCCTTTTCAAAGTCAAAGCCCACATACTCCGCAAGATATCTGGCCAGTTCTCTCTGCTTTTCTGACCGATAATCTCCCTTTAAAAAAGAAGCGTCAATCTTTCTTCCATTCTCCATAATCTCTTTTAAAAGAGGTACGATTTCTTCTTTCAGCTTACCGAAAAATTCATCCAGAAGCTCCATATTAAAGCCTTTTTCATTCTCATCCAGCATGACGTCATACAGGTTCTGATCTTCTTTTTTGCGGTAAGATGCAAACTTTTTCTTAAAACCGATTACTTTTTCAAGGGTGGGGGCAAAGTCCTCGAATTTCCCATCCTTTCTTGCCTTTGACCAGATTCTGGCGGATTCGGCTATCAACTGGGCATTTTCCCGGTATTCTTTTGCAGGAACGCACACCAGTTCTTCTCTGGCTTCCCGGGCCTCCCGGACAATGGCCTGCTCTATGTCAGTCAGTCCATCCTCTTTTTCACAGGCAGCGATGGCCTCTCCCATCTCATCTCCCGTCATGACGTTGTAATATTCCTGGGAGAGAACTCCCACCACTCTTGACGTGTAGGACCCGGCTCCTTCCGGCGCAAGGGTTTCATTATCCCATTCAAACATGATGAGAGCTGTTTGAAGGGCCATAGTTTTTTCCAGCAAAGCTGACAATGTTTCATATGATTGATTCATAAATTTATTTCTCCTTTTTCTCAATCGGAAAGGGACGCTCATACAGAGTGTCCCCAAACCCGGTAAAAAAATACTTTTGAAGAAAGTCCTCTTATTTCTCAGAACCAAAAATAGAAGCTTCTTTTATATCAAGTTTTTTCAGCCAATCCCTGATCTTTTCTTCCTGATAGGATTCTGAGGAAAAATCCTTCAGGCTCATGTCAATGGAAATGTCTGTTTTCATGGTTGCCAGAGTCTTGGAGAGCAAAGCAGCCTTTTCACCGCACAGCTCCTCTTCACTTTCCTTTGTCATGGCTTTATAAGGAGAACGGCTGATGCCAAGCTCATTTTTCCAGAAATCCTGCAGTTCCTTTAAGGACTTTTTATCCGCTTCTGCCTCTCGAATGGAACGGTAAATCTCTTCCACAGTTCCGTATTCTCTCAAAAGAAGAGGTGCCGCACTGCTGACACCCTTAACTCCCGGAATGTTATCGGAAGAATCTCCCTGAATTCCTTTTAAATCTGCAATCTGCTCCGGTCTGACACCTTCCTCCCGAAACACAGTGGCTGCAGTATATTCAAAAACCTTTTCGGGAAGATTGATATCTTTTTTGTTCACGCCGTAAAAAGAATAGTACTTCTTATAAAGGTCATCGGCTTTCTCCTGCTTGGTCTGAACCATCCAGGCACGGACATTGTGTTCATCGTTCACCAACTGGAGATAGTCATGGTCCTTTGTCATCAGAATAATAGAAGTCTCTTCCCTGAATTTCATGACCAGGCTTCCGGCGTAATCATCGGCTTCATACTCCTCGCTTAAAAGTACCTGAAAGCCTGCACTTTTAAGGATTTCTTCTATTAATATGAACTGATTGATGAGAGGTTCCGGAGTCACTCCTCTGGTTCCTTTATATTCCGCATACAGCTCTCTCCGGAAGGTATCTCTGGTTTTATCAAACACAAAGGCAATATACTCCGGCTTCTGCTTTTTCATCAAAGAGACCACCATTTTCAGCATACCGAAGATGGCATTGGTATAGGTGCCATCCTTGGCGTGGAGGATTTTGTCATAATGCTTCTGTTTTTCCTCCTCTGTCTTTGCAAACATGATTTCTCTTGGTAAAACAGCGTAATAGCAGGTTGACAGCATGGAAGAACCGTCAACGATTATGAATTTTCTATCCGACATGTGTTTCTCCATTCTTCAAGTGAAGTAATTCTGTAGTTCTGTCTCATTTTTTGCACCCAGGCGCTTCATAATTTCTCTTTTTTCCTGACCGGACAATCCCTTCCACAGCTTTTGGACCCTTGGATCTCCAAAGCCCGCATAGGGAATTCCGTTTTTCTCGCATTCATAAGATGATAAATAATGATTGATGGCGCTCCATTCCACATAAAACGCATTGATGCTGCGGCTCAAAGAGCTTCCCTTTGCCATGTCAATTCCTCCCTTTCGCCTCTGGCTCACCGAACAGCCGAGGCTTCGTCTGCGCTGCGTTTTTTATTCCAAATCTGGACTTCTCCTTCATAGCCTTTAAAAACCTTTTCTAAAATTCCCTGTACGACTTCCCAATCTCCCCCTGCATTGCTGCAGCCAATCATATATGGAAAAGCTATCTTTTCCTGCTTATCCCGTGCATCGGCAAAATCACGGATCTCCTGGACAGCCTGTTCCAGGGCCCTATAATCAGTATAAACCTTATCTTTTCCATAATCGTCCTGTCCGTATAGATTGGCGATCAAAAACCACCGTCCATCCTTTTGAACAGGCTGTGCGGAAACACGCCCTAAAAGATCCCGGGTTCTTCCATCCGCCTGCTCCTGCCACTGCTTTGTCAGAAGCTTGTAGGTCTTTTCCACCTCCGGAAATAGCTTCCGGATCTGCCCATCAAGGCCCTTTTCAAATACCCCTTTGCAGTTTACCTGATGGCAGATAATGTCCGCATCAGAGGTAAAAATATCTCCGTTGTAATATTTCAGCATAATCCACCCTCCAAATATGTCTGTCTCAATGGACAGGTACCGTTTACCTGTTCATTATAACCTGAATTTCCTGTTATTCCTAGCATGTTTATGAAGTTTTAAGATTTTTTCCCAACCATGCACAAAAGGAGCCTGACCCGGCCCCTTTCTTATGCTTCAGAAATACTTTTTATTGCCCCACAAATTGCTCTTCTTTAAATCCAGATACTCATTGTACGCTTTTTCCAATATCTGTTTTTCATTGGAAAACTTCAAAAGATGATACGCTTCATGGAACTTGTAGTATCCCGAATCAATAAAATATTCTTCCCGTTGTGGTTTACTGTAATAGCTGTCGGCCATCATGAGATACCAGTGCACATCCTTTTCGACCATATCCTGGGGTGTATTAAAAGAGTACTGGCTTTTACCAATGTATTTGATAATGGACGCACTGACTCCCGTCTCCTCCTTCACTTCCCGGAGTGCCGTTTCTTTATACTCTTCACCCGCTTCTACTGTTCCCTTCGGCAAAACCCAACCTTCATACTTGTTCTTGTAATTCTTATACAAAACCAGAATTTTACCTCGAAAAATAACCACACCGCCACAGCTCGTTGCTTCTATCATTGCAATTCCTCCAGAGTGTAACCGTCTCTCCCTGATGGGAGTCCGGTTTTGGTGTGTCTCACAGACTGGCTTTAGTATACCTCTTTTTGAACTCATATGCAATATTATTCTTTTTAAGTTTCCGCCTGTGTAAATTGAAAGAATATAATATCAAGCCATTCCGTACATTGCCGGAACCATCCCGCCACATGCGCATCTGCATACCTTTCTTTTTGAGGTTCTTCCACTTCTTTTGTTGCAAGCGACAGCCCATGCACTCCATAAGGATAGATATGCAGTTCAAAAGGAACCCCTTTTGCAGCCAAACTGTTGGCAAACATCAGCGTATTCTGCACTGCCACCTCACTGTCAGCAGCCGTATGCCATAGAAAAACAGGAGGAGTCTGCCTATGGACATAATTTTCCAGGCTGAAATAAGATGACTTTTCCCCTTTTGCAAGGGCATTTATACTCTCCTGATTGGCATATTGTCCGGCTGTAATAACCGGATAGCACAAGATCAGCCCGTCCGGGCGAATCCGGGCCTGCTCTTTTTTTGCAAATACAGCATCATCATTCCAGTGTACCCCAAGACTTGCTGCCACATGGCCTCCGGCAGAAAAACCGCAAATAACCACCGGCTTATGCGGGCAGTGTTTTCTCACCCTTTCCACGGCTCCTGCTGCCTGACAAAGCGGTATGGTTCCCAGTATCTCTCCGTGGTCTGAGACTGAATAATACAAAATCCACGGCTTCCATCCTTGCCCGGCAAATGCTTTGGCCACTGGCAGGGCTTCCCGCGGGGAATGCCATTTATATGCTCCGCCCGGGCAGATAATGATATTTCCTTTCCACTGTTCCTCTGCCAGACAGATGTCCGGGATTATTTCTTCCAACATGATTCTTTGCTCCAATTCCTTCACCTTTTCTTTTTTCATAAAAAACGGCTGCCGCATCAGTCACCTGGTATGCAACAGCCCATTTTCAATCTTTATTTTCTATCTACGTGAAATCCGAAGAATTCATTGGCATTGTTAAAACACACATCTTCAATTACCTGTTTCAAGGCTTCCTCACCGGAGAAATATTCTCCTCTGTCCACAAGCTCTCCTAAGTAATTGCACAATACCCGGCGGTACAGTTCATGACGCGGATAGGAAATAAAGCTGCGGCTGTCTGTCAGCATTCCGACGGACAAACTGACCGGATACAGACTTGCACACGCCTCAAACTGCCTCTGAATGCCATATGCCTGATCATTGAACCACCACGGTGCGCCCAACTGCACCTTTGCTTTGACTCCATTGTCACAAAAGCCGGCCGCAAGAATAGCCCACGTCTCAATTTTGCTCCCGTCAAGAGGGTAAAGAATGGTCTTAGGAAGCTCACCTGCCATGGTCAAACGGTTCAGCAGTTCTCCCACACTTGTTACAGAGCATTGGTCATCTGTGCAGTCAAAACCTGTGGAATGTCCGGTCCGGTCCACGCCGGATGTGTTGGCATCTAAGTAGGTGCCGATATGAAGCTGCATGACATATCCGGTTCTGCTGTATCTGCGCCCCATTTCATAAAGGAAGGCACTTTGGTACTGATCTTTCTCATGGTCACTGACCGTCTGATTTTTTCTTGCCTTTTCAAAGATAGTTTCAATTTCCGTGTCCGTATAATCCGCCCATGTGAAATGGGGAATTCCGTCATCGCTGACCGTAGTTCCGGTTGTCTCCTGAAAGAAACGCAGCCTTGCTTCCAGCGCATCCAGCATGGTTTCAAAGGAAATAACGGAAACGCCGGACACATCTGCGAGCTGGTCTAAATAGGCTGAAAAAGTATCCTGTGAAAGAAACATGGCTTTATCAGGACGAAAAGCAGTGACGACTCTGGAAAACATCTTTTCTTTCTTTAATGCAATATGATACCGCAGATCGTCAACCGGATCCTCTGTCGTACTGACCAGCTTTACATTAGAGTGCTCCATGCACCAGCGCCGGGTCATATGTTCCCTGCTTATCATCGCTTTTGTTTTCTGATAGATTTCTTCTGCATTTTCCTCAGACAACGCCTCGTCAATTCCGAAATAACGCTTCAATTCCAGGGCACACCATATATAGATCGGGTTCCCGGCCAATTTGGGAAGAATGGATGCAAAAGCCAGATATTTATCATGATAATCAGCATCCCCTGTTATGTATTTTTCATCGATCCCAAAGGTACGCATGGCACGCCATTTATAGTGATCGCCCCTCAGCCACATTTCGCCTAAATCCTCAAATTCCTTATTTTCATATATTTCAGATGGCTGTAAATGGCAGTGATAGTCTATAATAGGGAGTTTCTCTGCATATTTGTGATACAGCTCCCTTCCTGTTTTGCTTGTAAGATACAGTTCCTCATCAAATGTTGTATTCATTTTTATTTTCCTTCTTTTAAAATCCAATCAGTGCGCCGCCATCTACCGGTATACAGCTGCCGCTGATATAGCGGGCTGCATCGCTGCAAAGGAAGGCTGCACACATGCCCACATCCATAGGATCTCCCACAGTCTTTGCCGGAATTCTGCCCATAATTTTCGCAAGGCGGGGCGGATCATTGTCAACCGCTTTATGAAACATGGGCGTATCAATCCAGCCTGGCGCAATGGCATTAACCGTTACTCCAAATTCTGCAAGCTCGGCCGTCAATGTGTGAATCATTCCAAGGAAGCCTGCTTTTGCAGTAGCATAGCCTGCTACCTGAGGCTGACCGATGTAGCTGGTCATGCTGGCCTGAAATATAATGCGGCCCCTCCCCTGGTCCTTCAGATAAGGAACAACGGCCTTTGTTATTGCAAAGGAACCAATTAAGTGTACCTCAAGAACGCTCCTGTAGTCCTCCACCGTCATGTCCCAGATATATTTCTTGCAATGGTTGCCTGCATTATTAATCAGGATATCGATGCGTCCATGGTCAGACACAATTTTATCCACCAGCTCCGGGGTATGGGCCGTATCCGTAATATCAAACTGATAGAAAACAGCTCTGTCCCCAAATTCCCTTAAGGTCTCTTCTGCCTGTTCCGGCGGCATTGAGCTCACAGCACATACCTTTGCACCTGCGCTGACAAGGCAGCGTGTAATGGCAAGGCCAAGGCCTGTTGCGCCTCCTGTTACGATTGCAACCTGTCCGGAAAGATCATACCAGTTTTTAATATTAAAATTTTTCATTTCTTTTTCCGTAAATGCAGCCATCTCTTTTCTCCTGTTATACTTGTGGTTTATACGGCTTCTTCACACGATTTCTTCCGTAATAACTGTTTTTCCTGATATTTATAAGGAATATAGAATTCTCTGTGACCCAGCGCCTCGCTTTTTGTCAGTATTCCGGAAGCGGTTGCCGCAACATATTCCGCCAGCCTCTCTGCCATCTCATCCTGACTCTGTTCACCGCTTAAGACAGGGCCTGCATCGAAATCCATATCTTCCTGCATTCTCTGAAAAGTCTCATGGTTTCCGGTAATCTTTATACAGGGCGCAACTGCGCTTCCTACGACACTGCCCCGTCCTGTTACAAGTAATACAATGTGAGCGCCGCAGCTTACCAGATCCATCAGACCTTCATTGTCATTGGGATTGGTAATCCCAAACTGCATCCAATGGGGATCGGGGGTGGAATCCAAAAGCCATAGACCACTGTAAAGCGGAGGCTGCGAAACCTTTATGACTCCCTGAATCGGCCTGGTTCCGCTTTTAATTACGGCTCCCATGCTCTTTTCTTCAATTGTGGAAAGCCCTCCTGCAAAATTACCCGGACTGACCGAATACTGCCGGACCGATTTGCAGTAATCCAGCGCCTTGTCATAGGTAAGCCGGATTTCTTCTGCTGCTCTTTTGTCTGCTCCGCGTCCTATGAGAAGCTGGTCAAGTCCGATCGCTTCCACGATTTCCTCAAAAATTGCCGTACCGCCTAAATCTACCAGCTTATCAAAAAAACGGCCAACAACAACATTACCGGCAAGACCGCTGGTATAGTCACTGCCCCCGCACTCCGCACCGATGACTAAGTCCTTCATGCCCATTTCCACACGGGGAACTGCCTGCAGCTCTTCTAATGCTCCGGATATCCAGGCCACACCTTTTTCTATGGCTGGTCTGGTTCCGCCCTCCTGCTGTATAAACATCCAATGGGAAGGTTTCCCCTCTTTTTCTGCAATCTCTGCCAGCCATTCCGGTTGTATGTACTCGCATCCCAGCCCGACAGCCAGAACAGCACCCACATTGGGATGGCGGATCAGGCTGATCAGCATATCCACAGCATACTGATTGTCAGTACATCCGTCAAAGCCTGCCAGCTCCACTTCTGGGTGGTCCGACTTTTCTACAATTTTCTGGGCAACAAACTCCGAACATTTTACTGTATATATTACCAGCACTCTGTTGCGGATACCTGGTGCTCCGTTTTTCCTCTGGTAGCCTTTCCATAATAAATCAGCCTGTTTCATCCCGTCTTCCTCATTCATATCTTGTATCCTTAGGCGCACCTGTTTTCACATCCAAATGACCCGATCTCTCGTCATAAATACTCTGTATCACATGTAAGTGAACCCAGCTTCCCTTTGGGATATTTGCAGTCGCACGTCCGATTGCAACTCCATATTTTACGATTTTCTCGCCTGACACAATATCCCGCAGAGCGATCTTATGGCCTGCAGGAATATCCGTAACAGCTGCAATCATTTCTTCCTCATAGTCGCCGGTCAGCTTTACCGGCTCATCCGCTTTCGCCTCTGCCAGCACAGTCGCCACATTATCCTGCAAATCAATCTGAAATGCCGTTATCTCTGTTTTCATATTAACCCTCTGCTTTGGCAATTACAGAATGCCGAATTTTTCAAACGCCTCTGTCGCCGTCATTCCGCTCTCAATTGCCTTGCGTACCGTCTTTTCTCCGGCAGCCTTGACCAGCGCCTTTTCAATCACCTCATCTTTGATATCCCTGGGAATGATCAAAACTCCGTCTATGTCACCGAACACAAGGTCTCCGTCATGAATCGTCACCTGTCCGATTTCAATTGTACAGCGGTAATCACACACATACGTCCGGACAGAAGAGTCCTGAGCCCAGCACTGTGTGCAGAACACTGGGAAGTTCTGTTCCAGGACCTGAGGCGTATCTCTGCTGTATCCATCCAGTACAGCCCCCACTGCTCCCCTGGCTTTTGCAGTTGCAGTAAGCAGCTCGCCCCAGAGCGCACTGTGATGGGCGCCGGTGGCGATATAAACGTCATTGGGCTTTAACTGGTCCAGGGCTTCCGTTAAATATCCAAAAGGCTTTTTCGGACTTTCAAATACATCATTTTCCAAAACTGTACAGGCATACCCGGCCACCTTCAGCCTGTTGTCCGGCTGGCTGCGGTCAATGTACGCATCAGCCGGCACCAGCGCCTCCAGAGGCCGTATTCCGGCCGGAAGGAACTGATGTTTATAGCCCATCTGGTCGAGAATATCGCCCACAACAGGCGTGTAAAGCTTTTCTTTCATCAGTGCAAATAATTCTTCATCATTTTTCCATTGCGCCATATCAAATACCTCTCTCCTATATTATTAATAAGCCATATTGGGAAGCCACATAAAGGTCTGCGGGAAATAGGTCAGAATCAGCAGAGCGATACCCATTACAAGGTAAAATGGAACCATTGACTTTGACAGCTTTTCAATTTTGATACCGGAAATTGCACTTCCGATAAACAATGTGGAACCTACCGGAGGAGTCAAAAGACCGATTCCAAGGTTCAGCACCATTACCACACCAAGGTGGATCGGAGAAAGCCCCAGTGCTATCCAGATAGGAAGAATTACCGGAGTCAGCATCAGAATCAGGCATGCCATCTCAATCAGGCAGCCAAGAAACAGCATCAGCACATTCAGCATGATCAAAATTAAGATCTTGTTGTCAGTCAGTGAGAACAGGGCTCCTGAAACCTGTTCCGGCACCTTCAAATAGGTCAGAAGGTAAGTAAATGCACCGGATACACCAAGAAGGATCAAAACCTTTCCGAGAGTCATGGTAACATTGTGAAAAATCTGAGGTACATCTTTAAGACTAAAACCTTTGTATATGAAAAGACCAACTACCAGTGACCATACCACTGCACAGGCTGCAGATTCTGTCGTTGTAAACACACCGGTAATGACGCCTACCACAACAAACAGAACAGAAAGCATTCCCCAGATCGCACGGGTGAAAGAGCGCACACAAGCTATGGGACTAAACTTTCCGGTTACCGGATATTCCTTCTTTACCGAAACATAGTAAGAGTAAATCATCAAAACCACGGAAAGAATCACGCCTGGAACGTAGCCTGCCAAAAACAGCTGTCCGATAGAAACGCTTGTAATACCAGACGCCGCAAGAGTGAAAATAACCATATTCTGGCTTGGCGGCACCAGAATGCCTTCAACAGAGCTGGCCATAGTAAGGCAGGTGGCGAAATCTCTGTCATATCCCTGGTCTTCCATCATTTTGATCTCAATAGGGCCAAGGGAAGCACAGTCTGCAGAAGATGAACCTGAGATTCCTCCGAAGAAGAAGGAAGCAACCACATTTACCATTGCAGCTCCGCCCCTGAACCAACCTACAAGCTCCTTAGAAAAATCAATCAGAGTATCCGTGATTCCTCCCGCGCTCATCAGCTCTCCCATTAATATAAAGAAAGGAACGGCCAGTAAGGTGTAAGAATTTAAATTGGCCACAAATTTAAGGGCCATCTGCATGGGATTAATTCCCAGATAAAAGAAATCGATTAAAGAAGCAATTCCAATGGCATATACAATCGGCACTCTCAAGAATACAAGTGCAAGGAATACACCGACCAGTATCAGTGTTGCAATAACTGTTGTACTCATTTATTTTCAAGCCTCCTCATCCACTGTGTAATTAATGCAAACACATACATAATTCCAGCTGCCGGAAGCGATAAATACATCCAGGCATAAGGAATATTAATTCCTGCCATGGTATTGCTTCTGGACTGCTGCATCAGCTGTATGCCGTAAACCACCATAAAAACAGCAAAGACAACGATGCATATACTTGCAAGTACGTCGGTAGCAATGATCTGGCCTTGTTTCATCTTTTCGTCGAACATGGTCACCTTTAAATGCTCGTCTGTCCTCAGCACCAAAGAGGAGCCAAGAATGCTCATCCAGGTCAGTAAAAACAGAGAAAGGGGTTCTCCCCACATCGGTGACTTATGTAAAAAATACCGCCCGACAAATATATAGAACACAACTGCCACCAATGCGGCAAGCATGAGAACGCAGATGTGTTTTACAATACCAAATACGACTTTATCGACCGGCTCCCATATTTTTTTGAATTTTTCCAATGTTCCCATAGTCATCCTTTTCCTTCAGATAAAGAATGCCGCAGATTATTTTGCGGCATCCTTCACAACTAGTCATATCGCCGTCAGAATAGTACTTTATTCATATTCTCCGCTTCTGAGCTTTTCAATAATTTTCTGAGAATCTTCATCATAGGTTGCATAAACTCCCTCACATGCCTCTGACCACTTGTCCAGATCAGTAACCTCAAGCTTTGTCACACCCTTTTCTCCAAAGGAATCAAAGGTATCCTGTATCTTTTTCTGATTGTACTCATAGCATACTTTTCCAGCGGCCTCAGAAGCTTCCTTCATCCAGCCCTGCTGCTCCTCAGTTAAGGAGTTCCACTTATCCTGATTCATCAGGATAACACCGCAGCCAAATGTATGGGCATCCGGAATAAAGTAAGGTGCTACCTCGTTGTAGGAGTTTGCCATATAGTTAATCACATCGTTCTCAGCGCCGTCTACCACACCAGACTGCAGAGAAGTATAAAGTTCGGAATATGCAATCGGGGTTGCGGAAGCCTTCAGTGCTGTCATGGTGTTTACCATTAAGTCTGTCTCCGGAACTCTCATTTTCAGACCTGTCATCATATCCAGGGAAAAGTCACTGGGATTTCCAAGCTTCTTATATGTACTCTCTGTGATGAACATATGCCTGGGCCCTTCCGTCAGCCAGCCCAGAGCCACATATCCGGGGTCTGCTTCTCCAACGGAATCAAGCAGCTCCTGTCCGATTTTGCTTTTTGCCATTTTTTCAAACTGATCCATATCCTTAAATAAGAAAGGAAGGCCGGATAAGCTGATTTTTGAAGCTCCATAGTTTGAAAGAGAAGATGCATTTCCCCTGAAAATATCCAGGGTTCCCATCTGAATTCCCTGCATGCTCTCTTTTTCATTGCCCAGGGTACCGTTTAAATAAAGCTCAACCGTAATCTGCCCTCCCGACAGTTCTTCAATCTTTTTCGCAAATTCCTTTGCCCCCACCGTTGCTCCGTAATCCTCACCATTGACCTCGCTCCAGGTGAGCTTCATGCTCTGCCCGCCGGACGGAGCCTTTGCTTCAGTCTTTGCCTCTCCGCCTGATGAGCCGGATGTTGCCTGAGTTCCCGAACCGCAGGCTGTCAATGACACTGCCATAGATGCCGTCATTGCAAGTGCTAATAACATTTTTCTTTTCATGATTCCTGCCTCCTATGATACTAAAACGTTTTTGTTAATGCGCGCAATAATTTCATAATTCAGAATATCACTTTTATAATCTCCTGTCAATAAGTTACTGATTTTAGTTTGTTTAGTTAATATTTTTATGAAAATATCACAAATGAGATGCTGGTTATTTTGTTATAATGACAGTTTGCAACTAAAATCACTCTCTTGTCTTTACTTTCATATTACTCATTGCTATAATTTACAAAAACGTTTTTTAACATTCTCATAGTTTTTTACGAATATATACAAACAGGAGGAATTTACATGATTATAACGAAATTTGAGAGCTGGTGGGTAGAAAGAGGAAAATGTCTCTTTGACAAAAAACGTCAGGGAGGCGCCAAAATGGGCTGGGATGTAATAGTCATTAAGCTCACCACTGATACCGGAATCGAAGGAATTGCAACCTGTATGGCTGCAAGAAGCGGAGCCGTCAGCGAAGCCTATTTACAGGAAAGCATTGCTCCCGTTGTACTGGGCAGAGATCCTCACGATCGGGAAGCGATTTTTCAAGAACTTTGGATCATTGACCGGCACGAGGCATTTTTTCCCGTTTTTCTTCCAGGCCCTGTAGATGTTGCCCTGTGGGATATCTGCGCAAAGGAAGCCGACCTTCCCCTATATAAGTATATCGGAGCTTACCGGGACAGCCTTCCCGTTTATGCAAGCAGCAACTTTTTAAGTTCTGTACAGGATTATGTAGATGAAGCGCTTTATTATAAAGGCAGAGGCATAAAAGGTTATAAGGCCCATCCAGCCGGGCCTGCTGAATTTGATATGCAGGTACATTCAGCTATCCGGGAGGCAGTGGGCGATGAATTTGTACTGATGACAGACCCTGTAGGCGAATACACCCTTGACGAAGCAATCAGAGTCGGCAGACACTTAGAAAAACTCAATTACAAGTGGTTCGAAGAGCCCTTCCGGGACTTTGAACTTTACAAATACACAGAACTCTGCCGTACCCTGGACATTCCTGTTGCAGCAACCGAAACGACCCGTGGCTGTCACTGGGGTGTTGCCCAAGTCATAGCACAGCGCGCCGCCGATATCGTCAGAGCAGATGTCAGCTGGAAGGATGGGATCACCGGCACATTAAAAATCGCACATATGGCAGAAGGTTTCGGACTAAACTGTGAAATCCATACAACCACAATGAACTATATGGATATCGTCAACCTTCATGTCAGCTGTGCGATCAAAAACTGCGAATATTTTGAATACTTTGTCCCGGAAGACAATTACCGTCTGCCGATGAAGGGAAATCTTCCGATTGATGAAAACGGCATCATTCATGTTCCCAATAAGCCAGGCGCAGGCGTGGAGCTTGACTGGGATCTGATCCAGTCAGCCTGCCGCAACTATATCTGTCAAACATTCAATTAGAGGAACAGATAGCGGTATTTCTCATGCTCGTACATCACAAGGTTGCTTCGCAGCACGACCTCGCTTCCCACATAGACCCTTTTTTGCTCCGGTATTTTTCCGCTGATTAAGTATTCTACAAGTGTGCGGATGCCTACATATCCCTGTGCATACGGATTTTTCTGTATAACATGGTTCAGCACGCCCCTCCGGAGCCGGTCTGCGGTAATAGCTGACAAGTCGGAACCTACGGAATATACCCTGCTGGACTTTCCGCTTTCTTCCAGAGCCTGTCCCAGCAGGATTGTCCCCTGGGAATAGACGCTGCAGCATGCGGCTACATCCGGATGAGAAAGTTTGTTAAAAATATTAATGTAATTAAGCTTATTCATGGTCCACGAATAATCCCTGTACACCAAATTGGGACAGTTGTTCTCGCTTAAATAATCTTCAAAACCTTTTACAATCAGTGCATGGGCATCCCACTTGGGATTGCCGGCGCAGAGAAAAATACTCCCATATTCCGGAATACGGCTGGTAATAAGCTCCGCCATGGTCCGCCCTATCACATCGTATTCCGGCTGGATACAGCATAAATAATCGCACAGCTTATTCTCGGAATTGATACAGACGACAGGTATATTCTGTTCACAGATCTTCTGCCAGTCTTCCGCTGCAGAAACGTCATCAATATGACCTACTGTAAGAATGCCGTTGATTTCCCGCTTATCCGCCAGAACCTTCAGTTCTGCTAAAATACTGCTTTTATTTTTCTCAAAAAACGGCATCTCAATGAATTCCAGATTCATATTGACTTTAGACAGGTAATCATGAACACCCCTCCACATAGGAGGATAGTAATACTGGTTATCTCCCTCCTCGCCGGGAAGCAGAATAGCGACTCTTTGCATACTGCGCTTTAAGCTTGAAGCAAGGGCATTGGGCTGATACTCCATTTCCGCAGCAGTCCTGCGGATCATCTCACGGGTTTCATCACTCACCCCAGCCTTCCCGCTTAAGGCAAAGTGAACCGAGCTGATGGAAACGCCCGCTTTTGCCGCTACATCTCTGATTGTCACTTTTTTATTCACGAAAACCGCACCTTTCAAACGTGTTAAACACTGTTTCAACAAATAATTACTGCTATTATACACCAAATACAAAAAAGATTGAAGCATATAAAATTTTATCTTCAGGAGGATTTTTAAAATGTCAGAATTACAAGGAAAAATAGGAATTGTCACCGGAGGAAGCAGCGGCATCGGATTTCAGATCGCTAATGTATTGGCTGAAAATGGCGCTTTGGTTTATGCTGTCAGCCGCACCGGTTCCCCAAAAGAAGGCGTAGGCGAAAGCGCAGCGGGGGTCATTCACGTCAAAGGCGATATTGGCGATACAGAAGCCATGAGGCAGATGGTTGAAGATATTACAGGAAAAGGCGGCGGTTGCCTGGATTTTCTCATTAACAATGCCGGAGCCACATTTAAATGCAGGGCAGAAAGTTTCCCGGCAGATCAGTTTGAAAATATCATGAATGTAAATGTAAAATATGTATTTGAAATGAGTAAGATATGCTATCCACACCTGAAAAAAGCGTCAGGAAAAGGCCGCATCATCAATATCACAAGCATGAGCGCCCATCTTGGTTTTTCTGAAGTTGTTCCTTACTGTGCCAGCAAGGGTGCAGTGCTGGCTATGACCAGAGGCCTTGCCGTGGAATGGGCCCAGGACAATATCTGCGTTAACAGTATTGCGCCGGGCTGGTTCCAAAGTAAAATGTTAAAACAGGTTTCTGATCCTGTCAGGGAACAGAAAATTCTCGGCCGCATGCCATTGCACGCTTACGGTGATACAAGAGACTTAGGAGCCATGGCAGGCTTCCTCTGCGGCCCCAGTGCTGGCTACATCACCGGCCAGGATTTTGCCGTAGACGGCGGTGCTCTTGCATACGGATACTGATCAATAATTTTTATTGGGAGAAGTTTTTCTTATCTGGACAAATACAAATCGAAAAGCGTTCTGGCAATAGGAGCCGCTGTCTGGCCTCCTGAGCCTCCCTCCTCCACAATCACGCTGACCACGATCTGAGGCGCTTCAGCCGGAGCAAAGCCTACAAACCAGGCATGGGTTTCTTTTTCTTTGTCAAATTCCGCCGAACCGGTTTTACCTGCCGCAGTATAAGCATCCGTCCGCAGAGCAGAGCCGGTTCCTTCTGTTACCACAGACCGCATCAGCTCTGTCAGGGCAGAGGATTCTTCGGCAGTCATCAGGTTTCCGAAAGAATGAGGCATGAATTTTTTAATTACATTGCCCCCTGAATTTTCCACATGGTCAACGAAATAAGGCCTCATTAAGGTTCCTCCATTGGCAATGGCAGCGGTAATCATAGCATTGTGAAGAGGAGTGATCTGGGTCTGTCCCTGCCCTATAGAGGTCTGCAAAACCTGCCACGTATCGGCCCCCGGGCCCATGATATAGGAGCTTTTACTGTAAGCAATGGATAATGGCAGCTCTGTATTAAAGAGAAGCTGGTCCGCCGTAGTTCTCAAACTGGACGGATTCAGCAAAAGGCCCAGACTTGCAAAAGCTCCGTTGCAGGAATTGGCAAATGCCTGCTGCAGGTTTTGATGGCCGTGTGCGGTTTCGTGGTAGCATTTAATGGCATAGTCCCCATTTTCGTAAATCCCGTCACAGTCAAAGGTAAAGTCCCTGTAATTGTCCGGATTTTCCCTCATATATTCCAGGGCTGTCACCATCTTAAAGGTGGAACCCGGAGGGTAAAGCCCCTGAGCAGCCCGGTTTAAAAGCTGTCCCGAAGTGTTTTCCTCAGATACCAGACTGGCCCAGTCCGCCAGCAAAGTATTGGGGTTATAATCGGGCTTGGATACCATGGCAAGGATCTTTCCCGTTCCCGGCTCCATGACAACCACTGCCCCTCTTCTGTTTCCAAGGGCATCATAAGCTGCCTTCTGGAGATCCACATCAAGAGTAGAGATCACATGATCTCCCTGGTTTTTTATGCCTGACACTTCATTGACCGCCTGCTCCACCAGATTGACGTGGCTGGTGAGAAGGTAAAAATTGGACAAGGCTTCCAGGCCTGTCTTTCCATTGGCCGAATATCCTACCACATGGGCAAACAGGGAATCATAGGGATAGACTCTGGTTTCCTTCCCCTCTCCATCCACTTCTGTGCGGGCCAGCACCCTGCCGTCGCTGCTGCGGATTTCTCCCCGCACCACCCGTTCTGCAAAGCTGTCCAGTCTGGCATTATAGGAATTGTTGATGACATTCTCGCTTTTGACTGAAAGAAAATATCCAAAGTACACTGCCAGTCCGATAAAAAGCCCTACAACACCATAGGTCAGCAGCAGGATATGGCGGTTTGCCTTGGGATTCTGATTAGCCTTCATATTCGTCTTCTTCCTCTTCGTTGCGTTTGAGTATATAAAGTCCCTGGAGTATGGCGAAAATAATAAACGTGCTTAAAATCGAGCTTCCCCCATAACTGACAAAGGGAAGGGTCACTCCTGTGGAAGGGATGAACTTAGTCACCCCGCCTACGGTTAAAAACACCTGGATAATATAAATCATTCCCAGACCGAATGCGATCAGCTTATAAAAAACCGCCTGCATTTGGCTGGCAATCATCATAAACTGCAAAAAGCATCCCAGGCAGATAAGAAGGACGCACAAGGCAAAGATGCCCCCCAGCTCCTCCGATATTGCAGAGAATATAAAATCCTTTTCCACCACCGGGATTTTTCCCGGCATTCCCCGATAAAGGCCCATTCCAAACCAGCCTCCCGTTCCAATGGCAAAGAGAGACTGGGTAATCTGATACCCTTTTCCCGCAATGTCAGCCCATGGATTTCTCCAGGCCTGCACTCTGGTTCTCACATGCCCGAACAGTGGATAAGCCAGCAAAGAAGCCAGCACACCGGCTCCCAGCCCTGTCATGAGATACCGCCATTTCCCCGTAGCCACAAACAACATAAAAACATAGACAAGAAAGAATATAAAGGCGCTTCCAAGGTCTCTGGAAGCCACCAGGATGAGCACGTGAACGGCGGCAACTGCACTAACCGTCATAACTGTGGAAAAGCTGACAGAGCGGTAAAACATGGTGGCAATAAAAAAGACGTAGCTGATTTTCACAAATTCCGATGGCTGAAAGGAATATCCGCCTATATCAAGGGAAAGCTGGGCGCCGTAGCTGTTAGTCCCGATGACGCACACCGCTCCCAAAAGGAGAATTCCTCCTGCCCCGTATACCCAGGGAATCTTGCTCAGCTGCCACACCCGGTCAATGATAAAGGGTATGATCCATGTAACCAGAGCCGCCGCCACGACTACAAGAAACTGTCTGGTGGCCCGTTCAAAGGAAAGTCTGGTGAGCATGATAAAGCCTACTGTAAGAAGCATACACATGTTGTTGACCAAGAGCCTGGACAGATTCCGATAAAACAGCCGATAAAGCAGTAAATAGGCAAGGAAAAATACGGCCTGGGCCAGATAAAAGACCAAGGTTCGCTCATCTCCTGTTTCCAGCCAGATAATCACATAAGCCAAAGCGTGAATGAGAAACATGACCTTATTCTGACGTCCGCAGACCTTTTTCTGTTTCATCTCATCATGAAATGAAAAAAAACGGAAATTCAAATATGTGTAGAATGCGATCAGCAGTATCATCAGATACCTGGATGCATCAATCATCAAATTAATCATACAATACCTACTCTACGCCTCGTTTGAAATGACCTCTTGTAAATTCCTTATATGGAAGCTCTGCCTTCTGCCCATAGAGCATTTCTTTTGCAAAGCATTGGATCACAGCCTTTGTCTCTTCCCTGCTCTCTATGGTAAACTGCAGGCGAAGGGAGGAAGGAGAAAGTCTTCCCACCTCTTCCCCAAGCCCCAAAAGGGATAAGGGAGCTGAATTATAGATGGTGTTATAACAGAAAACACAATGGTTTTTCACCGGAAATTCCTTTCCCAGCCTGTCCTTTAAGGTCAGCACCATAGGAGTCCCATCGCATTGCGTTGTTCCCTGATGAAGGCACTGGGCCGTCACCATCATGGGCAGGCGTCCGTAAGCCAGAAGCTCCCCCGGAACACTTAGTTTTCCCAATTCCCGGCTGTTTAATTCCACCGGCCATGTCAGTTCCTCTGCTCCCAGCTTAAGAAGGGATTTCTGGGCCTTCCGGTTCATTCCATATACTCCAAAGTCAAAGATAAAAGGACCGTTGATTCCCTTAGTCTTTAAATACTCCGGTTCCTCTAAGGAACGGATCAGGAAGCCGTCAAATCCGGCTGATCTCAGCTCGTTTAAATGCTTGTCAAAATAGTTCTCTGCCGTACTGCGGAAAATGTGAGGCATGGTGATCATACACTCTTTTCCGTTAGCATGGCATAAATCTACAGAGGATTTCCAGGCTGAGGGAAGAAATGAACCTCCGTCTATATAGATTCTGGTCACATCAGGGGCTTGTGCGGCAGCCTCCAGACAGTCCGGGCGCTCTATGGAAACAGTGAGCCGGGCCTTGTGGGGAGCTGTATTTTCACCTTGATGGCTGTTGCTTTTTTCATTGTTCGGCAAAGTATGGAGGGCCGGTTCTTTTTTCTCCTGTGCCGGGCGGATGAAATCCTCCAGTATTGCTTTTTCCAACGCCTCCAGCCCTCTTCTGCGCAGGTCATTAAGGACCTGAACCGGGAGGAATATGCTTCCCCCTATGTGAATATTCAAATCCTCAAAATAAAAGGGTGTGTTTCCGGTTTTATCAAGCTGCTTTTTTATCTTTTCTTCTGTCAATGGCTGGTTCTGGGCCATCTGCACCGTTTCACCGGAAACAGTGACGGTTTTTCCCATACCTTCTAATGTAAAGCAGGCTTCCTGCCCTTCCTCCAGAAACGCCGTTCCTGTAACCGGCTCCTGAAGCTGTTTTTCTACAAAATTCTGATCCAGATAGTCAAATAAAGGCTGATTTCCCTCCCGGAAAGCAGGTTTTTCTTTCCAGACCACCATATCACGGCCATTATGCCGCTTATAGTATCCATCCGTCTGGCCGCCCCGGTCAAAGAGATCTAAAAGAGTCTTCCGGTCCTGTTCATCAACACCATATCCCTCTCTTCCTTTTTCCAGGTAGAGGTCCGCATATTTGCGGTAAATGGAGGTCACTCCGGCAGTATATCTGGGGCTTTTCATCCTTCCTTCGATTTTCATGGAATAGATTCCGGCTTCAATCATGTCCGGAATGAAATCCAAGGTGGATAAATCTTTTAAGCTGAGACAGTACGACTCTCCTTTTTTCCCAAGATTCTGTCCTCCCTGCTTCACCTCATAGGGCAGACGGCAGGTCTGGGCACACCTTCCCCGGTTTCCGCTTCGCCCTCCGATGAGGCTGCTGAATAAACACTGACCGGAATAGCTGTAGCATAAGGCTCCGTGAACAAAGCTCTCAATCTCTACATCCACCTTGTTATGGATCTGTTCAATTTCTTTTAAAGACAATTCTCTTGCCGTAACCACACGCTCTGCTCCCAGATCTTTTAAAAGGGAAGCACCGTAGACGCCGGTAATGGTCATCTGAGTGCTTGCATGGATGGGAAGGCCGGGAAACTGTTCCTTGAGAAATGATAAAACTCCCATATCCTGAACAATGGCCGCATCAAGTCCCCTTTCGTAATAAGGGGCCAGATAATCGTAAAGTTCTTTCATCTCCTGTTCTTTTACAAGAGTATTGACTGTCAAATACAGTTTGCGCCCATGGAGGTGAACGTAATCAATGGCCTCTAAAAGCCTGTCCTGGTCCGGGTTGTCTGCAAAGGCCCTCGCCCCAAATTTGCTTCCGCCCATATAGACTGCGTCGGCTCCTGCCGCAACCGCTGCCTTCATACTTTCAAATGATCCTGCCGGAGCGAGGATTTCAACCTTTTTCTTCACGTGTGCCTCCTGTTTTACTGTTTATGGTAATGGGAAAAGAGAGGATGCCTCAGCCGCTCCTGGACATCCCCTCCTGATTCATTCTGTCATATGGGCCTTAGCAGACTTCTTTCCTTCTGCTGCTTCTTTTGCAGCTTCAAGTTTCATCTGGGTCGCCACCAGCTCATGCTTTAAGCTGTATGTTTCCTTTTCCATCTCCGCCTTCTGCTGTTCCAGCAGGTTGATCCGTTCTCTGGCCTTAAAATAATCATCGGCCATATTCAGTTCTATCATAACATTCTGGTATTCTGCGCTCTGCTTGGAAAAGCCTTCCTGCCGCTTTAAAGTCAGAATCATCTCATTTACATATCCGGCAAGGCGGTGGATGTAACTTTCATCCTCGTTTCCGGCTAAAGTGTAGATCTTGCCATCTATTAAAACTTCCGTGTAGCGTTTGGAATTCATGTTTTTCTCTCTCCCTGTTAATGGTAAATGTGCTTTAATTATGAATATACCACACTTTCCGCCAATAGGAAAGTTTAAAATACAGCTTGTTTACACTTGTTCATCATTCCAGGGAAAGCCCCAGATGTTCGTAAGCCCGTTCTGTAGCCACACGGCCTCTGGAGGTGCGGTTTAAGAATCCGTTCATCAGAAGATAGGGTTCATAGACATCCTCCAAGGTACCTGCATCTTCTCCCAGAGCCGCCGCCAGGGTATCCAGCCCTACGGGACCTCCGGAAAATTTCTCAATCATTGTGGTTAAAATGGCCCGGTCATTGTAATCCAGACCAAACTTATCCACATCCAGAATATCCAATGCAAAATCCGCCACTTCTTTTGTGATAACACCATTGTATTTTACCTGCGCAAAATCCCGGACACGCTTTAACAGGCGGTTTGCCAGTCTTGGGGTTCCTCTGGAACGCTTGGCGATCTCTGCGGCCCCTTCTTCTTCTATTTCCACATCCAAAACCTTGGCAGAGCGGCAGACGATGATCTTAAGCTCCTGAGGGGTATAAAATTCCAGCTTCTGAACTACGCCGAACCTGTCTCTTAAAGGTGCGGTCAAAAGGCCCGCCCTGGTGGTGGCTCCTACCAAGGTGAATTTAGGCAGATCCAGCCTTATAGACCTGGCTCCTGAGTCCTTTCCCAGCATGATATCAATGGCAAAGTCCTCCATAGCCGGATAAAGAACCTCCTCCACCTGACGGTTTAATCTGTGAATTTCATCCACAAACAGCACATCGCCTTCCTGGAGGTTGTTTAAAATAGCTGCCATTTCTCCCGGCTTTTCGATAGCAGGCCCGGAGGTGACCTTTATGTTGACTCCCATCTCGTTGGCAATGATTCCTGAAAGGGTGGTCTTGCCAAGTCCCGGAGGGCCGTAAAACAGCACATGGTCCAGGGATTCCCCTCTGGCCCTGGCTGCATCAATATATACTTTTAAATTGGACCGGATTTTTTCCTGGCCGATATATTCTGCCAGACAGGAAGGTCGTAAATTAGGCTCAATCCTTCTGTCCTCTTCTGTTATTTCCGTGGTTATGATCTTACGCTCCATTGCTTCTCCTTACTTCCCGGGGAGTCTTCTATTTACACTTATATAAATGCCAGATGTTTCAAGGAAGCCTTAAGCACATCCTCTGCGGTCATGGAATCCGTCACTTCAACCCGGCCCACTGCCCGTCCTGCCTCGGAGGCAGAATAGCCCAAAGCGGTCAGGGCATCCACTGCTTCCCCTGCGGCTCCGCTTAAGCCGGAACTTTGTCCCTTCTTTTCCTGTAAAAATTCCGGGGGCAGTATATCTGATGTTTCGATCTTGTCCTTTAAGTCCAAGATCATCCTTTGGGCTGTCTTAGCACCGATGCCCGGTGCCTTTGATAAGGCTTTGGCATCACCTGAGACAATGGCTCTCCTCAGTTCGTCAGGCTCCATGGCAGAAAGAACACCCAAAGCCACCTTTGGGCCAATTCCGTTTACACTGATGAGCTGCTTAAACATCCGAAGGTCCTGGCGGCTTAAAAAGCCATAGAGACACATCGCATCCTCCCGCACCTGAAAATATGTATAAAGCTTTACTTCCGCTCCGATATCCGGCAGCTTCTGAAGCACTGATACGGGAACATACAGTTCATAACCCACGTTTCCGCTTTCTATTACAACCATGTCCTCCAAAATCTCGGACAACGGTCCTTTTACAAAAGAAATCACTTGTTCTGTCTCCTTTTGGCTGTATTTCTATGCCATTTATCATAGCATACTGCCTGTTGTTATGCAAGCAGATAGTCGAACAAATATTCTGTTTTGGGAAATTGACGAACCGGTTCCCTTAAGATATAATATGGAAGGAGAAGAGAAAGGACGAAGATATTTATGATCACTCTGGAGAAAACCATTTCATTTTGCGAAACATATCCCCTGGAAAGACTTGGGAAACGGGAAGAACTTTTGTTCTTTGATATTGAGACTACAGGTTTTTCAGGAGAATATTCCACTCTTTATTTGATCGGATGTGTCTATTACAGGGAGGGGAATTGGAAACTGATCCAGTGGTTTGCCGATACACTGGATTCAGAGGGAGAAGTACTGAAAACCTTCTTTGAATTTTTAAAGCAGTTTACCAAAGTCATACATTTTAACGGAGACGGCTTTGACATCCCCTATCTTTTAAAGAGGTGCCGGGCCCACTGTCTGGCTTATGATTTTTCCGCAGTGGAAAGTCTGGACATTTATAAAAAAATACGCCCTTACCGCAATCTCCTGGGTCTTTCCAGTATGAAACAGAAAGCCATCGAAGAATTTTTGCAGGTAGAGCGAAAGGATCTTTACTCCGGCGGACAGTTAATTGAAGTTTATAAAGATTACTTAATTTCCCGGGACCGGTATTTATTTGATCTTTTGATTCTTCACAATGAAGATGATTTAAAAGGAATGCCCCTCATACTTCCCATTTTAAGTTACCCTGACTTTCTGGAACAGGATTTTTCACTGGATAAACAGGAAATGTTGTACCAAACCGACCTTTTTGACCGCCCTCAGCCCCTTCTTAAGCTGACTTGCAAAACCGGACTTTCCATTCCCATAGGCTTTTCCAAGTCCAATTCCCTGGTGCTTTTAGAGGCGGAAGAAAATGTTCTTACCGCTGTCATTGACCTTTTTGACGGGGAGCTTAAGTATTTTTATCCGGATTATAAAAATTACTATTACCTGATCTATGAGGATCATGCCATCCACAAAAGCGTGGCGGAATACGTTGACCGGGAGGCCAGGATAAAGGCTACGGCCAAGACCTGCTATACCCGCAAGAACGGCTGTTACATTCCTCAGTTTTCTTCCTTGTGGACGCCTTCTTTTCAGAGGGAATTAAAGGATAAAATCAGCTACATACCGTATGAGGCCCAGCTTTTTGAAAATCAGGAAAATGTCCGTCTTTACACCCGCCATCTGGTTGATATCCTGTGCCGGTAAGGCCGGGGAAGGGGATCTCGCCTTAATAGCTCCCTTTTTTTAAAAGGTGTCTGATATAGGCGAAGGTCCGTTTCTCCCCTTCCTTCTTTAACATGAGCAGGAGTTTTTCAAGCAGCGCCTTTGTCTCCGGATGGATGACCATATAAGGACTGGTATATTCATAATATTCCCAGGGAGAGCCGTCTGTATAGGCCTTTCCCTTGTAGGTTTTGGAAGCAGCAATCCGGTCCATCATCATCTCAATGACATAATTTAAAGGAATCCTATGGCCTGACAACCCTTGGGAAAGGTCTGTGGTAAAATCAATCCAATATTCATGATGATGCTTATTACGGCCTTTGTGATGAAGCCATGCTCTGGAAAAGCCTTTTTCCTCCCGCTCTGCAGCATTGGGACTTCTGTTTCCCTGATAGTAAAGAACTCCCAGCCAGAATTCCTCCCGGCTGTATTTTGACAAATCGTGGAGCAGGCCCTGTTTGAAAAGGCCCACACGAAAACAGTTTTTCATGACTCTCAGCTTATGTATGGTAATGGTATAAAAATGCCCCCACAAATTTGTAAATTTCATTGTCTTTCCCTTCTTTTTCCTTGCAGAAATCTTTCTACATTCTACCACAATTCTCACCGGTTTTGCCACTGATTTTTTCTTCCATAAAGTTTTTGATATTTTTCCTCTTTTTGGGCGAAAATATTTGACACCTTTCCCTTTTTATGCTATTCTTAGGGCAGTTGCAGAACTTCTGTAACTGAGGCGTTTTTATTCACTTTTATTCATTTTGGAGGTATCATTAATGAAAGGTACAGTTAAGTGGTTTAACAACCAAAAAGGTTACGGATTTATTTCCGACGAACAGGGTAACGATGTATTTGTTCACTACTCAGGTCTTAGCATGGACGGTTTCAAGTCCTTAGAAGAAGGCGCTGCCGTAGAGTTCGATGTAGTAGACGGTTCCAAAGGCCCTCAGGCTACCAACGTTATCAAATTATAATCATTGACTTATCAGTGTACCTTTTTCAATATACAGGAAGAAGTTATATTGTTTCACATGATTACGATCAGAGCCATCCGGATGGATGGCTCTTTTTGATATGCTTTTCTAAATAAAGTCAAGCCTGAGCTTTCTCATACAGCTCTTTCAAATCTTCTGCAGTAAATTCATAATTCCTGCTGCAAAAATGGCAGTTGACTTCAATGGGCTCCCCTTCTTCAATCATTTCCTGAAGTTCCTTCCGGCCAATGCTGATCAGAGCCTTTTCCACCCGTGTCTTATCACAGTTGCAGTAAAAGCGGGTGGAAACCTGTTCCATCATGTCCAGCCCCATATCTCCCAGAATGTGCTCCAGGATCATTTCCGGCGTATTTCCCTGATCTAAAAGAGAGGTAATAGAGGTGATCTCACTGAGCCGTTTCTCCAGCTTGTCAATCATCTCATCAGATGCGCCAGGAAGAAGCTGGAGAATAAAGCCTCCTGCCTGCTTCACCGTATTGTCCTTGTTCATCAGCACTCCCAAGGCCACTGAGGAAGGAGTCTGCTCTGAAGTGGCGTAATAATAGGTTAAGTCTTCAGCGATCTCACCGCCCACCAATATGGTTTGTCCTACATAAGGCTCTTTTAAGCCAATGTCACTGATTACCGTTAAGACTCCCTCTCCTACAGCTCCGCCTACATCCAGCTTTCCAGCCGGGCTTGGAGGCAGCATAACGGACGGATTGTAAACGTATCCCTTTACATCGCCTTTGGAATCGGCTGTCACAGTAAGCCCTTCAATGGGGCCGCTTCCCTGAATCTTTATGGTGAGGAGATCATCCTCTCCCTTCATCATAATTCCCATCATGGCCCCTGCTGTCAGAAGCCTGCCCAATGCGGCAGTTGCCACAGGGCTTGTATTGTGAGCCTGTCTTGCTTGTTCCACTAAATCTCTGGTTGTAGCTGCAAAGGCACGGATCTGGTGATCTCCTGCCGTTGCTCTTATGATATAATCAGACATATTTTCATTCCTTTCCCTGCTCTCTTGCTATCACATAAATTCTTTCGCTGTCACCCTTTACCGGAGCTTTGGTAAAAGCATCGTAAGCGGTGATGAATTCCATTCCTGCTGCCTCAATGGCCGCCTTCACCTGTTCAAGGGAATAGGCCCTTTGATAATGATTTTCCGTATACTTCCGGTATAAGTCCTCTTCCTGGCGGATAAACAGAGAGAGACAGTATTCATTGATTCCGGTTTCTCTATCGTAGTAATTGTCCCAGATAAAGCTGCAGTCCTCCCGGTCCTCGGCAATGGTAGAATCTCCTAAAACAGATTCATATTTATAAACGGAATTCAAATCGAATATAAATATGCCCTTGGGGTCCAGATAATTGTTGACCAGACGGAATACCTGGACCATATCCTCATAATCCAGAATATAATTCATGCAGTCGCAGATGCTCACCACTGCTCTTACGGTTCCGTACAATTCAAACTCTCTCATGTCCTGCATAAGATAAAGGATGTCCCTGCTGGATTCTCCCCGCTTTTCCATGGCTGTCTGCAGCATATCTTCGGAGTTGTCCACTCCGATCATGTCATAGCCCTTTTCAGCCAAAAGCTCTGTCAGGCTTCCGGTGCCGCATCCTAAGTCCAGAACAAGTCCATCCTTTATTCCATATTCCTGCAAAAGACCGGTTACATATTCACACCACTCCTTGTAGGGTATGTTATCCATGAACAGATCATACACCTGGGCAAAGCTGGTATATGCTTCCATTTTATTTCTCCTCTCTGATGCCGTGGGAATAACAAAGCAGGTAGCTCCTTAAGAGATACCTGCCAGGTCCGGTTTGATTACAGGTTGCTTCCGCAGCACTTTTTATACTTCTTGCCGCTTCCGCAGGGACACGGATCATTTCTTCCGATTTTTGTTTCTTTTACAACGGTTCCGGAAGATTTCTGCTTCTTGTAGAGTTCTTTTTTCTTCTCTTCTGTCAGGATTTCATCCCACTGAGGAAGGCTGTAAAGCCACTCTGCCTTTGCTTCCACCATGTTGTAATACAGCTTTTCCGGGTCGATCTCTATTTTCACCACAGTCTGCTCGTCCATGGTCTCGATGGGATTTTCATATCCCTTTAAGCTCTCATTGATTCCATCTAAAAATCCAGTCATGGTCTGAATATCTGTACCATACCTCTTAGCCAGCTCTTCTACCGTTCCTTCTACAACTTCAGCAGGCTTGGAAAGGATATGCTCATAAATTCCCTTTTCCACCTTAAAATATTCAGTCCAAAGTTCTTCTCTTGCTTTATCATCCAGCCCGTCGCCGTATGCCAGATTTCTCCAATTTTCTAAAATAGCCATGTTAAAAACCATCCTTTTGTCTGTTATTTCTGGTAACGCTCATTTTACAGTATATAACATTTTATCAAATTTTGCAAAATGTTTTTTTGCTTTTAAAATTTATCACATCCATTCTCCATACCGCTTCACATACAGCCGCTTAATAAACTGTACGCAAAAAAGATATCCAGCCAGAATCACTGCCAGCCAAGGAATAAATAATGCCGGCAGACGCATCATATCAAATCCCACAGCAAAGTCCGTAAAACCGGTCACTAAAGCGGCAACGGCTACAATAAAGGTGGACAGCAAAAGAGGGATGGAGGGCTTGCTTTGCAGAAATGGAATCTTTGCTGTACGGATCATATGGATAACCAGCACCTGAGACACTGTTCCGAATACAAACCAGCCGCATTGAAACAAAGGGGACAACTCCGCCTTATTTGCTCCGACAGCCCACCACATGACAGCAAAGCACAAAATATCAAAAACAGAGCTGACCGGTCCTAAAAATGCCATGAAGGACTTAATGGACCCGGTTTCCCATTTGCGCGGTTTTTTTAAGTATTCCTTGTCTACGCTGTCAAATGGTATACCCATTTGGGAAAAGTCACATAACAGGTTTTGAGTCAGAAGCTGTACCGGCAGCATCGGTAAAAACGGCAGGAAGATGCTGGCTATAATGACTGAAATCATATTGCCGAAATTGCCGCTGGCTGCCATCTTAATATACTTAATAATATTTCCAAAGGTGCGGCGGCCTTCTATGACTCCTTCTTCCAGCACCATCAAATCCTTTTTCAGCAGAATAATATCAGCAGTTTCTTTGGCAATGTCCACGGCAGTATCCACGGAAATTCCTACATCAGCCTGACGCAATGGAGGCGCATCGTTGATGCCGTCTCCCATATATCCAACCGTATGGCCTGCTGCCTGGAATGTCTTCACCACCCTCTCCTTTTGAGATGGAGACAGCTTTGCAAACAAATCACATGTCTTAACTGCATCCATCAGGGCGGCATCGTCCATCTTCTCTACATCACGGCCTGTCAGAAGGCGGGAGGTATTGACGCCTACCTTGCTGCACACCTTGACAGCTACGCCTTCACTGTCTCCGGTAAGGACTACCGTTCTGACCCCATGCTCCCTAAGTGCGGTAACCGCTGCCTTTGCGCTCTCTTTTGGAGGATCAAGAAAGCCTACAAAGCCAATCAGAACCATATCCTTTTCATCCTCTACGCTAAACGCTCCGCTGCCGGGAACCTCGTTTTTCTGTGCAACGGCAATCATCCGCAGACCGTCAGTATTGTGCCTTTCGTAAACTTCAAGGGCTTTGCGTACTGTTTCTTCATCCATTGGCAAAACTTTTCCATCCATTTCCACAAAAGAAGATATGCCAATCATCTCTTCCACAGCGCCCTTTGTAATAAGCTGATATTTTCCATTTTTATCTGATAGTACAACGCTCATCCTGCGGCGGGAAAAATCAAAGGGTATTTCATCGATGCGGGTATAGAAATCAAGAATCTCCTCAAGTCCATTTTGTTCGGCCCGGCTCATAATCGCAAGGTCAATCAGGTTTTTCAAACCTGTCTGAAAGTGGCTGTTGAGATAAGCATGACGCAGGATTCGGGTGTCATCCTCACCGTGCAGATTCATGTATTTTTCCAGAACGATTTTATCTTCAGTCAGAGTTCCGGTTTTATCGGTACAAAGCACATCCATTTCTCCAAAGGTCTGTATGGCACCAAGAGTGCGGACAATAACCTTGTGCTGGGACATGGAAACCGCGCCTTTTGCCAGGGTTGAAGTCATAATCACCGGCAGCATTTCCGGAGTCAGTCCTACCGCAATGGTGATGGAAAAAAGCAAGGCGCCTGACCAATCTCCCTTTACCAGCCCATTGATCAGAAACACTACAGGAACCATCACTAACATCATACGTATAAGAAGCTTGCTGACTGAATCCACACCACGCTCAAAACTGGTTTTTGCCCTGTCACCGGACAGAGATTTTGCCATTGATCCGAAATACGTATCGTTTCCGGTTGCCAGCACCACGGCTGCAGCGCTTCCGCTTACCATATTGGAACCCATAAATCCAATGTTTTTCAAATCCGTCAGTCCGTCATCAGGATTATTCCTTATGTCACTGAATTTCTCCACTGGATTGGATTCACCTGTTAAAGCCGCCTGTGCTATAAAGGCATCTTTTGTAGTTAAAAAATATACATCAGCAGGAAGCATATCGCCTGCTGAAAGGCGGATCATATCACCGGGAACAACTTCATCAATTGGAATTTGCACCAGATTCCCGTCTCTCCAGACATCCGCTTTATTGGAGATCATCCTGGAAAGCTTTTCCGCAGCAGCATTGGATCTCTCGCTTTGCACAAATGCAACCAGGCCGGACAGAAATATCAGTGTTAAAATAATGGATACAGTGAGATAATCGGGTTTTGAGGAGGCAATTACATCCGTAAAATATGTGATCACTGCTATGAGAAACAGAATTATGTTAAAGGGGTTGATGGTGGCTTCCCTTAACCTATGGATCACCGTATTTTTGTTTCCTATAGTAATGACATTCTTTCCAAATTTGTCCTGCCGTTCCTCAGCTTCTTCACTTGTGAGGCCTGCCTGGGAAACGGACAGCCGTGCAAGCAACTCCTTTTCCTCCATAAAGGCAAGGGAACGGAGCTTTGCCTCGGTATTTTGTTTGTTTCTTTGAATTTCTTTGTTAAAATTTTTTCTGTTCATGATATTCACCGGAATCATTCCTTTCTTTTTTAGAATTTCCCAGCAAAAATACAGCACAGCAAAAAAGCCGCCCCAACGGACGGCGGTAAATGCATAGGAAAGTCAGCCCATCAGCATAAATGCACAATGGACAATAACCCGCAATAAACGCCGGTACGTCGGTCTGTATTTCCACATTGGGTTTTAAAGCCATCTATCTGGCTTTGGGGGTGGCCGTCCATTGTATCACTTCCTTTTCATTTATTATTGGACAATTTTGCCCAGTTTATTAAGTATAACATATACTTACCCAAAAGACAACTTTTATGCCGGAGCAAAAAATACCCTGCCGGCAACACGACTGTTACAGACAGGGCATTAAAAAGGGGAGGATAAGTATTCACTTCTCTTTGGTATAATCCTATTATTGCCTTAACTGTATGTTTTATTCATGTCATTTGAAAATTATTTTTAAATATTTGCAAGCCTTTCAAACAGGCTGTTTATTTCAATCTGACCATATCCCCATACATTATTAGGATAGACGTTGGTGGGTGCGCGCACAGCTCCCCGCACAATCAGGCGGTTCACATCATTCCCTGTAATGGTGGTGTAATTTCCCCTGGGAACGGCCCATTCAAAAACCATAGCAACAATGCCGGCTGCATGAGAGGCGGCACATCCGCTTCCTGTTATGGTACCGTATCGGTCTCCGGGGACGGCACAGGTAAGCTCATAGCCCGGGGCAGCGATATCCGGTTTCACAAAACCGGTTCTCGTATAACCTCTGCCGGACTCCGGCAAAATGCTGTCATTGAACTGATTGTAGGCAGTGACGGCCAAAGGATGCATAGAGGTTCCGGGAGCGGTTATGGTGGTGTCCGTATTGGGTCTTAAAAAAAAGGTTCCTTCTGATATCAAATTCCCTGACGGCATCCATATATGAAAAGAAAAAGGTTCTTCATCAATATTTCGTATCCGGATGCTCCACGTTCCCGGAATGGGATTTTGAAAGCGCATCAGGATCATGGGGTCTCCTGTTTCCTCTTCAAAGAGAAAATTATTAATCCAGACCTGGCTTTCATTTTCCCCGAAAGAAAACTCGTTGCACCCGCCCAAAGTGGGACGCACTTCGCTGGTGGATTCCCTGTTAGGGGCCGTTAGTTCAATGGTAAGTCTGGCCGGGGCAAAGGTCCACAGCTCTAAGGAGAATAATGTGTCATTGGCTCCCACTATAAATTCCACGTCATTAAAGAAAGGGGCTTCTGTGGTATTGTTATAATAATGCCTGCGCTTGTTAGCCTCATTTCCTGAGGTAATGGTGACTCCTGTATGGGGAAGCTGGGAAAGATAATTGGTAAAATAGCTGGTTGCCCCCCGCCCGTCATGGCTGGACTGGTTTGTTCCCATTGCAACACAGACTGCAATGGGTCGGTTCAGGCTCTGGGCATAAGAAGTCACATAATTTAATCCGATAATCAAATCAGACTCCTGATAGCATTCCGCATCCTCCGGCACAAAGAATACTCTTTTAAGACTGTTTTTCGCCGGTTTCAGTTTTACGATCAGTAAATCAGCCTCAGGAACAACACCGCTGAAGGCCTCCCCTAAGTTGGCCTTTCCTGCGGCTACGCTTGCTATGGCTGTTCCGTGTCCGTTGGTATCCACAGAAGGCACAATGGCCAGGGGATTTTCTGATCTTAACGCCGTATTGATAACATCCCTTGTGTACTCAGTGCCATAGGTAAAACCTGCCGGGGGGATGCCATCTTGCTGGGTCTGGTCCCATATGGAAAGAATGCGGGTGGTTCCGTCATTATACCGGAACGCCTGATGCTGGTAATCGATTCCAGTGTCCAGAATTGCCACAATGATTCCCCGTCCGAATAAAGCCAGATAAGGGTTTCTCTGTACTGTTCCCACTCCAGATTTTTCAAGGCTGATGGTGGAGCTGAGGGTCAGCACAGAGGGAAATGCATTATAAGGATATAATATGCCTAAATCACAGGGATTCAGATCGGAAACGGGAACATGAACCAGGGAATGGCGAAAATTCATATTCGTTATATTATCCCCCGTATCATAAGCCGGAATCATACCGTTGCTGATAATGATATCATAGTAATTATCATCCACTATTTTTTCCATGATCAGGCCTCCCGTATTCTGTAAATGGCACATATGATATATTTTATGCGCCAGATTCCTTATTATGAGCGCGGAAAACTTCCCGGCTTTCTTCATTCATATCGCACAACCCACCGCATAAACTGTATCATATGTTCTAATAATGTGCTCAGGGAGATTTCATCATGGAAAAAATTTTAGATAATAATTATTATGATCTGATTGTCAATAATCTGCTGATCTCCTCCTTCAGCGAAAACAGTGATGTCACTCCGCTGAATGACCGTGTTTCTCTGGTGCATGTTTCTGCGGAAAATATGCAGCCCTGTGACTTGGGACTCTATCCATATCATCTCTTTCCTTCCATTTATGTCCCCACCGCTGCCATTGACTGCGACAACAATACCATCGGCACCACTCAGCCGACATTAACCGAGCCTTTATATGGAAAAGATATCATTCTGGGCATCGTGGATACCGGCATTGATTACCGGCATCCTGCATTTCTAAATATGGATAAGACCACCAGGATTCTTTCTATATGGGATCAGACCATACAGGAAGGTCTTCCTCCCTATGGTTTTACCTTTGGCACCGAATACACCAGTGCCAACATCAACGAAGCGCTTGGACAGGAGGATCCTCTTTCCGTTGTTCCCACTACAGATCCTCTGGGCCACGGAACTGCCATTGCCAGTATTGCCGCCGGCACCCCTGACCCGGAACACGCCTTTACCAGCATTGTACCGGAAGCGGATCTGGCTGTTGTGAAGCTGAAGGAAGCTAAAAACAGCCTGAAGAAAATATTCTGTGTTCCAGAGAATAAATTTTGTTTTCAGGAGTCAGACATTGTGCTTGGAATCCGGTATTTAGTTACTGTAGCCCAGAAGTTAAAAAAGCCTATTGCCATCTGCGTTGCTGTTGGAAGCAGCCAGGGCAGTCATGACGGCCTGGGTGTATTAAGCACTTTCTTAGACACTCTTGTTCAGTTTCCCAAAACCGGTTTTTCTATATCAGCAGGAAATGAAGCAGATAATAGAAGGCATTATTACAATGAAACCCTATCCTCTCCATTTCTCCATGAATTCCAGTTAAATATAGGAAGGGAAGACAGAGAGTTTGCCCTGGAGATTTGGACCCAGGTTCCGGGAAGGCTTTCCATTGAAATCACCTCCCCCGATCAGGAAACCACTCCCTTTTTCTATCCTTCCTTTGATAAATGCTATCAATATGAGTTTCAAAACAGCAGCAGCCAGGTCATAGTAAACAATATGCTGTTTGAACGAAGCACCGGGGATCAGTTGATTTTGCTGAGATTTAGGAATCCGCTTCCGGGAATCTGGCATCTGCTGGTCCAGAGTACGGAAAATGAACCGTTTTCCTTCCACTCCTGGCTTCCCGCCGGAAATCTGATCTCAAACAGAACCTTCTTTTTAAGTTCCAATCCGGATACAACAATAACCGCCCCTGCCAACAGCAGGCATGCCATGGCTGTGACAGCTTATAATCAGATGACCGGAAATATCTTAGATGAATCCAGCAGAGGCTATTCCAGAAAGAATCTGGTCAAACCTAACATTGCTGCTCCGGGTTACCAGATTCCCTGCGCCCTTCCAGGCGGACTATATGGGACTTTAACCGGCACAGGAGCCGGTGCGGCTTCGGCAGCAGGCGCAGTGGCCGTCATCTTCCAATGGGCCCAGACCTCGGGACACCTTACGGATATGGCCGGTGAGCAGGCCAGCCGCCTTCTCATAAGAGGCGCACAGCGCAGCAATGCATTTTCCTATCCTAACAATATATGGGGAAATGGCAGGCTGGATTTATATAATACCCTGGAACGGATTCTTCTGGTTATATAAAAAAATTAAAAAGGAACTGTTTTGCAATGCATACAGTTCCTTCTTTATTTAAAAACATATTTTACTGGTTGTCCAACTGGCTTGTGCAGTATGGGCAGCGGGTGGCATTGATATCCACCGGCTTAAAGCAATAGGGGCAATTCTTTTCCTTGGCCGCTGCCGGTGCTGCTTCCTGCTTTTTGCCGTGCAGGGAATTAATTGCCTTGATCATCGCAAAAATAACCACAGCCATAATGAAAAAATTAATCACTGCCGTAATAAACGCACCATAGCCGAATACCGGACCGAGAGCCTGGGCAGCTTCTAAGGTGGAAACATCCGCACCTTGAGGAGCCTCATATAAAAGAAGGAATTTTCCCGAAAAATCTACGCCTCCTGTAATAGCTCCAATCAAAGGAGAAATAATATCTTTTACCAGGGAATTGACAATGCCCTGAAAAGCGGCACCAATAATCACACCGACAGCCAGATCCACCACATTTCCCCGCAAAACAAATTCCTTGAATTCACTTACCATTCCTTTTGTTTTTCCCATAAATACCGCTCCTCTCAAAGTAGCTTCACAATATTATGATCATATTTTACTGTTCTAAAGCAGGAATGTCAAGGCTCATATCCCCATAAAATGGGAGGAGCCGGTGAAATGTGGGTTTCACCGGCGAGTTATGAAAAAAAGTCTTTAATTATTAAACAAGTCTTGGCGTTGTTCTTGTTTATAAATTCATTATAGACCCAAGATATGAAAAAAGTTTGGAGAAGATGTAAATAATATTTGTACGTCTTATGAAGAAATTGTGAAGTACAAAGATTTTGACAATGCCCGTTGCAAAGAAACATGTTCTATTATAGAATAAAGAAGATGCCTATGGCATATGCAAACTTGGAGGATATTTTACATGAAGAAAAATGCAATCGTAGGACAGTCCGGCGGACCCACCGCTGTGATTAACGCAAGCCTTTACGGCGTCATCAGGGAAGGGATGGCCCGGGAAGAAATCGGCCGGGTTTACGGCATGATCAACGGTATCGAAGGCTTCATGTCCGGCAATTATATGGATTTGACAAAGGATTTGACAGAAGAAGAGCTGGAGCTCCTAAAATTAACTCCCGCTGCCTATTTAGGCTCCTGCCGCTATAAACTTCCTGACGACTTATCTTCTCCCTTCTACCCGGCCCTGTTTGAAAAATTCCGGGCTATGGAGATCGGATACTTTTTTTACATCGGCGGAAATGATTCCATGGATACGGTAAGCAAGCTTTCCCGGTATGCGGCCCATCATGAAAGCGATATCCGCTTTATCGGTATTCCCAAAACCATTGACAATGATCTGATCCTTACAGACCACACTCCAGGATACGGAAGCGCCGCCAAATACGTGGCTGATACGGTCCGGGAAATTGTTTTGGATGCTTCTGTTTACCAGCAGAAATCTGTTACCATTATTGAGCTGATGGGACGCCACGCAGGCTGGCTCACTGCTGCCAGCGCTTTGGCCAGAAAGTTTAAAGGGGACAACCCTCTTCTCATCTATCTTCCTGAAACAGCCTTTGACTTTGAGCAGTTTGCTTCCGATGTGGAGGCCGCTTTTCTTAAGACCAGCTCTCTTATCATCTGTGTCTCCGAAGGTCTTTCTGACGGCAGCGGAACATTTATCTGTGAATATGGGGAGGAAATCCGTCTGGATGCCTTTGGTCACAAGATGCTGACAGGAAGCGCAAAAACGCTGGAAAACTTCGTGCGCAGCCGTTTCGGCGTAAAGGTCCGCTCTGTTGAGCTCAATGTAAGCCAGCGCTGCAGCGGCATGCTGGCCTCTGCAACCGACATTGAAGAAGCTGCACAAGCCGGTTCAGAAGGTGTAAAAGCCGCCTTAAACGGCCTGACTGGAATGATGATCGCCTTTGAGCGCACGGGAAATTCTCCCTATTCCATGGAATGCAAGGCTGTTGACGTCAATCAGGTATGCAACCAGGAAAAGCATTTTCCAAGCCAGTGGATCTGCGGCAATGGAACCGATGTGTCAGATGAATTTCTGGAATATGCCCTGCCATTAATCCAGGGAGAGGTTCAAAGAAAAATCGAAGACGGCAGACCCTTATATTTATACCGGAAGTAATTCCAATATTTCTATTTTCCCAGAAGGCACAGCAGCCGGAAACTGCTGTGTCTTTTCTTATTATAAACTTAGTCACAAATCCGCCTTTTCCCGATTTATCTTGGTTTTTCATGTATTTTTTGGAAACTTGTCTCATATAATTAAAATAAAACCTTTTTTCTTTTGAGCATTTATAGGAGAGCCCAAACAATGAACGAAGAATACTTTTTAGACCGAATTCCTTGCGGCATACTGAAGCTTAAAACCGACCAAAGCTTTACTGTCCTTTACTGCAATTCAATGATTAAAACATGGTTTCAGACTCCTGCTCTCCTGAAGGACATGGTATTGGAGGCGGATTATCCCAGGCTTTCAGAAGGAATGCGAAGTTATTTGTCAGGACAGACAGATACGGCGGAATGGGAATTCAGGGCCAGAAAACAGAAACCTTATATGTGGTGTTCCATGCAGGTCAGTCTTGTACCTGAGGAAGACCTGTTATACTGTTCCCTTTCTGATATCACATACCCGAAAACGCTTCAGGAACAGCTGAGGGTGCGGGAGGAACAATACCGGCTGGCAAGCCAGCACTCCGGCTGCCTTGTAAGCATTTATGACATCAGTTCCAAAACCCTGACACCTTCTCCTGAATTTTCCAGAGCCTTTCCATTTCCCTATACCCAGCCCCTCTCTTCTGAATCTCTCGCAGAAAATGGCATGGTACATAAGGAAAGCCTCCTGGATGCCTGGGACCTTTATAAAAAAATGGATCAGGGAATTCCAAACGGAAAATCTATCCTGCGGCTGAAAACTGCTTCCAGGGAATACCGCTGGTTTTCCGCCCGTTATTCTCTGATATATACGGAGGATCAAAAGCCTCTGAGGGGGATTATATCTTATCAGGATATTACGGACCAATATGAAAAAGAGCTGGCCTATCAACGGTGGATGGAATACATGGAGGAGCAGAAAAAAGACTGTATCGGATGTTATGAATATAATTTAAAATTTGATCTGTTTGAAGAAATTATAGGGGAAACGACCCATACCGTACCGGAAAGCATTTCCAGTTCTTTTTCTGATATGATAAACTACATTGCCGAACATCACATTTTTGAAGAGGACAGAGAAATTTATTTAAAATTTTTTAATAAAAATCAGCTTCTCTACAACTATTACCGGGGAAGCCGGTCCCTGCGTCTGGAACACCGCCGCTTAAGGGAGGATGGAACCGTTTACTGGGGACTTGGCCTTATTCAGCTTGTTTCAGATCCTTATACAGATACCATTAAGGCCTTTATATTCATCAAGGATATTGACAAGTCCAAACAAGAGGCTTTAAGCCTGCAGGAAATGTCGGAGCGGGATTCCCTGACAGGACTTTTAAACAGGGCCGCAGCCTTGCGGACAATACACAGTATATTAAAAGACAGCCAGGGCCACCACATTCTCATTATGCTGGATATTGACCGTTTTAAGCAGCTCAATGACAAATATGGGCATATGTTCGGGGATAAGGCTCTTCACCGGGCAGCTTCAAGGCTTAAATCTGCATTAAGGCGTGATGATGTGTTGGGGCGCATGGGAGGGGATGAATTTATCATCCTTTTAAAAGACGTTTCTTATTGCATGGATCTGTATTCCAGGCTGGAAAAGTTCTGCAGCTTAATCTCCAGTTCCTTAGAACCGGAAGCATTTATTTCCGGCAGCCTGGGAACAGCCGCATATCCGGAGGATGGAACTACCTTTGAGGAGTTGTATGAAAAGGCTGATATTGCTCTTTACCATGCCAAATCCCAGGGGAGGAACCAGTACGCGGTCTATGAATCAGGAATGTCTATGCCCAATCAATGATTATTGGAAGGCAGCATATCGGGATTATGAATGATAATCCGACATGCTGCCTTTTTGTAAAAGCTTATTCTTCTTTACTCTCCTGGTTCTCTACATAAAATTGGTAACGTTCTTCATAAGAGATTTCCCGGATGATTTGATTGATTGTCCATGTGTAGCCAAATGGGTCTGTAATCTCTGCATATCTTGTGCCCATAAACTCAGATGGCTCCTGTCCAACCACTGCACCGTTTTCTACAGCCTTTTTCAGTACGGCATCCGTATCAGCCACAATGATCTGAAGCCATATGGAATCTACTTCACCTTTCTTGGGCGGATAGCAGCTATAAGATGCATTTTCATCAATCAGGCGTAATTCAACATTTCCGACTGTGATATTGGCCTCGTTTTCACCTTTTTTATCCGGGAAGTGAAATACATCGCCCCGCTTGGCATCAAAAACTTTTTCGTAAAATTCCATTGCTTCCATGGCGTCCGCTACAACCATGTTTAATGTTAATTTGTTATTCATATTTACTTCACTCCTTTTCTACGTTTTTCCATATCTGTATAGTTCATTTAACCATATCTTTTGCTTTCGATAATCAATTGAATTCTCTTGGATTCACCTTATAAAAATACTCTTACAATTAGCGTCATATTGCTTAGAGGTCAGGAGAATAGCCATTTCTTCTATAGAAGAAGTAGCAGCAATAAAACAAAGCACAAGTCCTGGGATTAATAAAATTGTGTTGAAGATAAGCACAATCGGAGCGTATAAATACAAAAGAATTCCCGTGGCTTTATTTCCCCATGTATGCATTGCTGCCCATGTTTTAAATTTTGCCCTTGTGATTATGAAATTAATCACCCTTAAAATAGTGACAAGGGCTATTCCGATGATTGCCCAATGTGTTTTAATTATATCGGTATAAACAATCAACAAATATAAGACTGCTCCGGAGAAAGCGGCATCTCCCAAACTGTCCAGACGCTCTCCCAGCCTTGTCTCCAGCTTATATCGGCGAGCTAAATATCCATCCGCCACATCACTAATACCGCACAAAAAATATCCTGTTATAAATAAAACCGGGTACTGAAACAGGAGTGTTAAAACAATAGAAATCAATAGCCGGATTAAAGAAAGACTGTTGGGTATATGTTTTATAATTAAACTTCTCCTTTCGTTGGATTGTGTCAGGCGGTAAATTGGGGGTTATCTCTCAATTAGAATTGATGATCCCACCGATTTATCACCGTTTAACCATTGCCATTCTTCGTGAAGTTCTAACTTTCCATTTGGTAAAACATGAGGGGTACTGCGGCATTTTCCAATTCTTATTTGCCCCTTTTCATTTATGTGCTGATAATGGAAATCCAGTATTCCTTTATCAGATACAGTTCCGATCAAATGGCCTCTGATAACTTCACCGCCGGTATATTCAGCCCATAAAATATTACTGCTTTGATGATATTGAAAAATTGTTTCCTCATCTACTTCCCCATTTTCGCTGTTGACTTTTGGGTTGAAAACTTTTCCATTGTAATTTATTTGGGAATCTGATATGGATATGTCTTTTTCCATTACATCATAAAACAGGTAATCTCCGTTTTCAGTCAAAATAGAATGAGATTCTATTTCCTTATAACCACGCCTTAAATAAATTTCTTTGGCTGGGAGGGAGGCATCTAATCGGATTTTTGTATATTTATTTGCTATTATCTGCTCTGCAAAATTCAGTAATACGCCTCCATATCCTTTTCCTTGATATTGAGGCAAAACAAAAAGACGGCATATCTCAAATTCTTTAATAGTTACAGTTCCAATTGGAACTGCTTCAATTTCAAGAATGAATATATTTTGTGATATAATATCAGTTTCTATATTTGCCTTGCAATGATGTGAAAGAAAAAAATCAACTGCTCCCTTTGGATAATAACGGGAATATATAGTTTGTATTGTTTCATGTACAATGTCCTTTACAAATCCTAAATCGGTAAGGCTGGCATTCCTTATATTCATAATCAATACCTCGTCAGATTTCTGCTTATTGATACAATGATCATATCTTTTTTCCGGTTTAAATACTATTGCTCATTCCGTTATTATCAAAACCTATTGCAATATAGAAATTATCCCCTTTTTTTTCACAAAACTGATACACATATTTACTGTTCCTTTCTTTCAAACTTTTATTTAAAATCTCCGTATCATGATTCCTTTCATATACTCAGTTTCATTATGGGTTTGATAAACAACTTCCTTTTCTTCTTCTGTGCATCCAATTAATATCTTTATTTCAGAATCACGTTTGATTAAATCGATAATACATATAATGGCATCTGCTGTCTGATCACGTTTCGTCCCTAGCCAAAGATCAATACCGCCGCCATCCATGGATGTTGTGTTTTTTAGATATCCATAATCAACCTTATACAAGAAATCAGGATAGCGAGGGTGTGTACTGCCCTTGGGCCTATCAATAACAATTTCTGACTCTGCTATCAGTTTATCTATGCTATTCCAAAATTCATTATCCATATAGCCAAAATCCCCTATCAAATCTTATTTTTATAAATGGGCTATCTTAATATCTGCCCAGCCATTATAACATGTCTTTAACTGGGGTTTAATTCACTCTTCAACCTTTTTAAAACCATCTTTTATATAAAGTTTTATCGCATGTTCATTTATATCCACAACAAAAAGTCTTAAATATTCATCTCACTTCTGTCTATCGAATAAATAAGCTTTCTGTTATAAACTCATTATAATTTCATCTACAGATAAAATTTGTGCATACCGGTTATTCCATATTTTTTCTTCGTAATATTCCAGTAAATCCTCTGCTTTCGCAAAATCATTATCATATGTTGTAGTGGCTTTTTTAGGAATCGTAACATGATAGCCCATTTCAAATGCAACTTTGCATGTAGCATCGATACAGTATTCCGTCTGCATACCGCATATTATTATATTTCTTGCACCGATTGCCTGCAAATATTGATTTAGTTCCGTTTGTCTAAATGCACTATTATATTTTTTATCAATGATCTTATCATCATCTTCCGGTGCTATTTCATCATAAATCTGCCAGCCCCTGCTGCCCTTTTCTAATTCATCGCCTTTTCCTCCATCATGGCGGACATATATAATGGGTATATTCTTTTCCCTAAAAGTATTCATGATTCGTTTTATATTAGAAGTCATCATCTTCTCATCAAACGGATACTCTTCTATCAAAGCAGTTTGTACATCTATAATAAGCAATGCATCGTATTTCATATACCTCACCTCGCAAATTTTCTATTTATTTATGTAATATAAAAATCTTGTATCCATAATACCATGTATTTCCATACAAATAAAGGACGCACGGTAAAATCATTTTACAGCGCATCCTTACCTGTTTCCATGCCGAGTTAACCCTAAAACCATAAGATCACCACCATCAATATTTATAATTTTATAATAAAATATATTTTACAATATAAAACCAAATGAATTAAATATAATAGCAATTGACTTAAACACTTATTGCTTATAGATGTCTGGAATCATGAGCTTCATAAGTGTATCTCAAACGATTCTGGGTGGAATTTCCATAGTCGATGGCTTTAGCCGGGCAACGATGCAGACACCTCAGACAATGATCGCATTTAGGCTTCACCCAAGTAGGCCTGCTTCCTTTCATTTCAATTGCATGGACAGGACAATTTTTCATGCATACCTCACATCCAATGCAGAAGCTATTCACGTGAAAAGGTGCAGTATTCCGTGCTTTTTCATATTGATCGTGAATCTTGGGCGTTACTTTGCGAATGAACCCATTGCTATGATAAGGCTTTTGTGCTCCCTCAATAATCTTGCCAAGCTTTTTTTCTGCGCGAAGCAATTTTCTTTTCTGTATATCAAAAGACGGCACATCATGTAATATCGAATAGTTTGTGACCATGACCAGTGAATGGACTATAGGCTTAGGAAGACCCTTTTCCAAAAGCAGCCTTTCTATGGAATCATCCGCACCACCCAAGTATCCGCCGCAGGTGATGATTACCACGATTTCTTTAACATTCCTAAATTCGCTGTTTCGGATAAACGTTTCCATTCTGTTGGAGATACCCCAAAAACAGTTAAAGGTCACCAGAAATAATACTTCGCCATCTTCCAAGCAAAATGAGGAGGGCTGCTCAAAGTCGCAGACATCGATAAGATTCCCCTTAAATTCTTTATGTAATTTTAAAGCAACATGTTTGGAATTGCCGGTTGAGCTATAATATATGACCATTGGAGTACCCCCTAATTTACTATATAAAACATAACTTTCAGCAGTGAAAGAAGTTGTATCTTTTCTGGAGTATTTATAGAAAAATAATTTTAGAATTCAGAAACGATTATACACGCATTATTCCTGGTCACCCGCTGGAATGCTTCTAAAGTAAATATGATTACCATCAGGATCAACAAAATGCATATTGCGTGCTCCCCACGAACGTGTGGTGGGCGGCTCAATAATCTCAATTTTATAATTCTTTAAACGCTCATATTCTGCATCAACATTATCAACCGTAAATGCCAATACAATATTTGAATTCTGTTTTACTGCATTTGCTCCATCATTATAAATCGTTAATGCAGTTCCCTCTGTAATGATAAACTGATGCACAGGGTCATCACTTCCATTATCAACTTGTAAGATGGCTTTATAAAAATCTGCGAGAGTAATCACATCGTTTGTCAGCAAGCTTACTTCCCCAATGGTCATTTTGGCCTCCTTATAGTTGCTTTTCTATTATAAATAAGAAAAATTCAAAACATATGTGAAAAGATTTCAAAAACTTTATAATGTATTAGTTTATACTACTTTGGTGGAACATGCAAGAATCAATGAGCATAAAACGCTTGCTTATCTCCTAAAATCTAAACATGAAAAAGCCAACACTTATAAAAAACAAGTGCTGGCTTCTTCATGTTCAAAACGTATAGGATTATTTGCAGTATATCAATACTGCATCCCGCAGGAATGCCGCGCATCCAACCGCGATTTTATCATAATATTCAGTAAAACGCGGATCATCCACATACATCTGTGTTACACCGATATGAGCTTCCTTACTGTACTGATCCCAGAAGAAGCATAGCCATTTTTTATGCAGCTCACACGCCTTTTGTGCGAGTTCGCTTGCGGGATCACCCTGTTCAAACGCAGCTTTCAGCGTCTCGTTCAGTTCATCCGATAACTTTTCAACTTCGGCATACTGTTCCTTGCTCATTCCTTTAACCTTAGCATTGGAGCGGTCAACAGCATCATCGCCGTATTTTTCCCGGATTTCTTCACCGTACTGCTGCTCATTGTCATCAACCATCTTCTGAAGGAAGCCGTCAAATTTTTCCTGATCATTCATAATAGTTTCTCCTTTCGCCGCTTTTATGGTTTTTTCCACATTAGCGATCAATGTGTTTAATTGTTTTTGCTTTGCCAGCAGGGCTGACAAATGGCTTTCCAGAGCTTCCTGTCTGTCAAAATTTTCAGAAGAGAGAATTTTCTTAATTTCCTCAAGGGATACGCCAAGTTCACGATAAAAAAGGATTTGCTGCAGCCGATCAACTTCCTTTTGTCCGTAAATGCGATAATCATTTGAACTCATCCGTACCGGTGAAAGCAGACCGAACTCATCGTAATACCGCAGTGTCCGTGTACTCACTCCCGCTAATTTAGCCAGTTTATTAATGGTGTACTCCATTTCCTCACCTCCCTGCAAAAAGAAGTATAAACTATTACGTTACGTTAATGTCAATAGCTCTTAATAACTTTTTTAAAAACTTTTCAGCCATATCTGATTGCCGTGAATAGATGCCTCTGCCAAAAGAAAGCCGGGGAGTTCTTTCTCCTCGGCTTTCCATTTGCTTTGCACGTCATACACCACATGCGTTTATGTTCCCACAATTAAATCACCTAAATAATTTTTGTCCCTTCTTACTATCCCCATACAGACAAATTTTATTTTGATGTAGAATTTTGACTGCAATCCAACTTCTTTTTAGCAGCAGCTTTTATCATTGACCCAATCGCCATTCCAATTGCAGCACATATAATACCTGACAAGAAGCCTGCGGCATCTGGCATATTGAATTTCTTAAAGGCTATCATGTTGCACAGGCTGAATGTAAAATACGGAGCCAGCGTATTCATGATACCAAAGAAAAGAAGCATGAGCCACTTAACATTAGTCCAGCCATCACCTTTTCCAATAAAGACGGAAATAATTAGCGTGCTGATTGGTAAAACGAAATAGAAAATGACAAGAGAATATCCCATTGCATCTTGATTTCCCCCAAGCCAAAAGACAACAATTGATAATGCCCATATCACAAGATAGGCAATAATCAGAACCAGTCTTGAGAGTTTTTGTTTGCTTTTGACTATATCGGTGCTTTCCTGTAAATATTCAACCATCTTCAAATCCTCCTTCAGCAATTCATCAAGACTGATAGAATATAGGTTGCTTAACGCTATAACGTTGATTATATCAGGATAAGATTTATCATTTTCCCAATTTGATATTGTTTGACGGCTTACTCCTATTTTTTCTGCAACGCTCTCTTGGGTTAATCCCGCAGCCATACGCGTGTTTTTAAGTTTTTGTCCTATATTCATTTGACCCTCCTTTGCCTTTCATTATGCAGCGGTAAACGGAAGTTGTCTATCAAAATCCCTTTACATAGGAGAAACTTGACTGTCAAAATCCTTTTACATCAATAATTCTTACTATTAACACCTAAATTCATCCCCATTGAATCCCTGTTTTTCAGCCATTATATTTATATAAATAATCAGCAGTTAAGGCAGCCGGCAATTTCCTGTTTGCCTGGGCGATGCAATAAGCCAGGCTATATCAACCTCACCTTATTTTTATAATAAATAATAAAGACTAATCCATAAGCCGGAATTTATCATTCTGTTATGAATGACATATCACCCATGCGTTTAATAAAATGTTTTCCCTCATTATTTTCAAACATAAAACTGACCCCTCCTGCCATACCAAACATTTCAGCTTGATTAAGTGATTCTACATCTAAACCAAGCCACATCGTATTAAAGACACTTAGTAAGTCTCCATGTGAGACAACTATTATATTTTCATCCGTACTGTTCATTATCTTTTGATAAAATGGAAGCAGTCTGTTCCATTCATCTCTACGACTTTCTGCATCAGAAAACATTCTATCATCTACGTTTTTTTCTTGGCATTCTATATTTTCTCTCAACCATTGAACAGATTTTCCAACACACTTACCAAGATTTCTCTCTCTTAATTCAGTTGCCAAAACAGGGGATAATCCCAAATATTGTCCAACAATCTCTGCTGTCTGCTTCGCACGCTTTAAATCTGATGAATACATGGCAAAACTTTTACCCTCTAATTCTTTTGATAGCTTTTTTCCAATACACTCTGCTTGTTTCCTTCCCGTCTCAGATAAATCCCAATCAGTCCATGAACCTATCATACCGTTTGTATGATGAATAGATTGGGTATGCTGAATTGTAATAATTGTTTTCATAACATACTCCTTTTTGATGAAATGTTATAACCTTCCCAAGCCTCTTAGATAAAGCAGGTTTACTATAATGTTATTTGATTTCCACCAGTTTTTGCTGATAGCCCACTGATCAGGATAATCATTCCAACTCCAGGGAATATTCCAGGAGCCGTCGGCTAATTGAGTTCTAATAATATATTCGCACTCATACTCCGCAATATTTTTGTTATCATTATAAAATATGCTGTCTTTCGAGTTGAAGAATTGAGAAGGTTTGCAGATATATGAAGATTCCCAATCGGCTAGGTTTTGAGTGATACTGCCTTTTACTTGCTGCATCATCTTTTCCCGGAATTCCCGCAAATTAAAAATACCCGCAGCATCTGTCTCTTCACAATACTCCAGGAGCCGAATATAGCAAGAAAGTGTATGCATATCGTTTTGCTTCTGTACAGCAAAAAGCTGATCAAGTGCATCCGATGTAATACGGCAACCCAGTTTGTATAATTCACTTTGTTTATCTGCGAAACGTATGATAAATCCTGCGAGACAAGCGGTTGGGTTATAATTGTTGTGACAAATACTGCCACTATCCATATGCCACCAGGGTGCATGGGGATAATCATTATTGCTTTTTACAGTGTTATACCAAAAGTGCCCTTGGAAGTCTTTGCCGCTTTCAAGATAGTGTAAAATACCTTGAAAGATTGTGTGGGTATTGTCTGTAAAATTAATCTCACGCAGGATTTCCGTGGCTGCCCAAGTCTGTATTGGTGATGAATTAGGATTCCATGAATCTGCTTCCAAACCATGCCCAAAACCACCATCTGCATTTTGAAAATAGGACAAGACGTTTAATACAGCTTTTTTGCTGCCGCTTTCAAAATGATATTGCCACCGTGCCAAATCTAATGGCCGTGCGTTACGGTAAATAAATTCTCTTGCCTTCTCGTAAACCTTTTCCATAGGAATACTCCTTCTGTTGTATTGATAAAACTCAGATGGCGTCTGAATTCAAGTTATTGAGTCACAGCAATAAAACATTTTTATTATAGCTCATCAAGTATAATAAAGAAACCGTATAAAAAAGACTTTTCGTTTGGTAGGATAGTACTTATAATCTGAGCAGTAAGTTGGGACAATGGATATCAATAGAAATCCTTCATCCACTAAGTCTGCAAATACACTTGCATCCATAATATCACATTTCTTTGGATAAAAAAAAGACATATCTTCCTTTGGAGAAAGATATATCTTTTTTGTAGTAATTATGGTAAAAAGGGGTTACTATTAAGCAAATTTATCTACGCAGAACATCCATGATAAATAGCCTATCTCTTCCAAATTTTCTAAGCCATCTTTCCTGTAATCTCTTCTTTGGACCCTTCCTTGTTGCTAACCATGTGAGAATCTTCTGTATCTTCATATTTACAGCACCTCCTTTTACGGTTTTCCATGTAAATTACTTTTACTGAAATTTCATATGTAGTACGGATAAAAGTGTTGGTAAAAAGAATCAATATAAATTAATTGCCCACTAAGGTGTGTACCTCTTCATGTTTCTGATATCGGCTAATTCTGGTTGATGCACTTGTTTCTTACACTATGATTATAACAAGGCAATGTAAAATCCATATGCATGTTTCAATATAGTTTAGGTAAAATTAAAAGAGCTGTATAAAAATAGTTTTACGTATTTCTATGCAGCCAGAGCGTAAAGGGTTACATTTTACCGCCATGATTCCCCATACAATGCAGATTATGTTGTAAGAACATATTTTCTATATAGACACTCAAATCGCATCGGTTGAAAAAGCTTTTTTTCAGAAGCTTAGTGAACAGACTTATGAAGAAAGATATAATGAAATCAGGGAGGAAATCTCCAACGAAATATGAAGAGAATGCCAAGACAGAGGATCTTTCAGAATATTACAGGATATATTGCAGCGCCAGCCAGAATAAATTGACCGGTGGTATTTTATATTTTTGTATTCACAATAAAAGAAAAAATTTATGTATTCTGGAATGGGTAATATTAGATGTAACCTAGCACAAGCAGCCGTCCCAGCGGTCGGATGAATGCCATCGGCCGCTTACCCATACGTGCGTGACCCGGATGTTTTCAGATAGGCAGCGGAGAAAATACTAAGAAAGCCTTCAATTAACACGGTACCGCCTTATCTGCCTGTTCTCAATATGCCCCTGCTCTTTTGCCAAATCTAAAAAGATGCAGGGGCATTTCATTCCAATCCATAAAAAACTGGAAGCATAACAAACAGCCGGTTTTTCCGGCAATACTGATTGCACACAATCGTTCATTTTGCTGAAACGATGGAGTGAACAAAATCAAGCATTTCATTTTTTGACTGAATGGTATAAGTATGGTCAACAATCTGATGCTGTGCTTCCGCAGGTAAGGAGAAAAAATAATCCATTGCATTATATTGTTCAAGTGCTAAACCAAGCCCTACCGGTAATTCTAGACCACTGGTGAATTTTTCCATTTTAAACCTCTCTAAAATATGACTATTTACTGCTAAAACCTTAATTAATTTCATAAGGTATATTATTTTGTTTTTTCTCAAAAGTATTCAGAAATAAAAAATAAAGCCTGATTCTTCTAAAACATGGAGCTTCGTACCCACTTCAAGAAAATAGTTCCCATGGCCCTGCTATAAAGCAGACTATTTAACAGCCAAAACCTCAAAATCCAGCGTACCTCGCTCAACGCCATTGATAATAAGCGTAACCGAATGGATTCCGGGATAATGTTTCCTGGAACTTAAATCTGCGAAGGAATGGGTTTTTGTGTATACCTTTTCCTGGTTTTCTTTTAACGAAATCTCGGATATTTGAAATATTTTACGGCTACACTTTCCAGTGGCTTTTACGTAGTCAATGCCATATTCCAGTCTTACCTTTGTCGTTTCCTTTGCTGAAATTGCAAACGAAAAGGTCATATCCTCTCCAATGAGAACAGACGCCGCACTCAGCCCAAAGCCGTTAACATTCACACAATCGGCATCTACAAACCCAAAAATGCTCAGCACATTCTGGTTGCCCTTTTTAAGAAGTGTTCTGCACCCGTGTTTTACGATCCAATCGGTATGATTGTTTTTACCGTACCAATCCTTTGCAATTTTTACAACCAGATCAGGGTGTGTTTTTGAAATATCGTTTAGATTATTGGCCACACTTTTGCGGACATACAGCGATGGGTCGGCTTTTAACTGCTCCAAGATACTTAGAACTGGCGATGGGTCTTTTTTAAAGCTGGGCAGTGCCTGTCCCCATGGCAGCATAGGGCGGCAACCCTCGCTGGCAAGCCGCCGGACATGCTCATTGTCATGCCTGGCCCAAGCGGCCATCTGCTGCATCATACGCTTCTCATGGTTAATGATAAATGGTCTCACCGCAAACTCAGAAGATGAGGATGGGGTATACCTTTCTAAGGCAGCTACCGACAAATCCCAGTGGTGCTCATCCTGCCCAAAGACTTCAACAAAATCTGGAAAATACATCAGAGTAAAGTCGTTAAACCCTGCAGGATAACCGGCAATGACCTTGTCAATGACACCAAGGGCCTGTTCATAATCGGTTGGCAAATACCTTCCTAAATTGATAGCAATTTTCCGCATACGTGCCTTCAGTTCTAGCCCATCCCATGTTTCGTCCATAATGCTGCCCACAAAATTATCAACCTGAAACGAAGGATATACAGCTTTGATACGCAAAGCCAGCTCGTGAAGCGACTTGTAATGATACCTGTTTTTTAGTAATTCGGGCATATGCTTTCCTTTCATTTATAAACTTAGAGCGATTTTATTGTCTGCTTTTTCATGGCTTGGGGCTGCTCGAACGAATGAAACCGATGCTCACTATTTTCCATTCGGAGCCGTTCTTTTGTTACGCCCGGCCACTGCATTATATTTTGGATAAACCGTTTTATTTATCCGCGGCATTCTCCTCACTAAATCCAATTCATCCGTGTGACACCGCAAAGGTTAGTCAAATAATATCATATTTTGACATAAAGAAAAAGACATAATCTCTTCTAAGGGAAAAACATGTCTTTTTTGTAATTACCGTGAAAAAAAAATTTTGAGCTTAAGCAAAATATGCCATAATTAGGTAAAGGTAAAAAGAAGAGAGTCAAAGCCATATAACTTGGACGAGAGAGTTTGAAAGCCGCTGATTTTGGTTTTTCGGCTACAAATTTGGGGGATGATCTGCGAAATTGAATAACCATACCTGATTTCACAGCAAGCGTGTAAATGCAGATAAACACAGACTTTTGGGCATAGAAAAAGGTACGGAATACTGGACAGTTCAACAAAACGGTTTAATACTTTGTCCCTTGTTCAGAACCGTAATCGATCTTATATACTTTTTTTAAACTTCGTAAGACTTTAGTTCGAGATCTTCATAACATGCTTTTATAAAAGAGTTCAGAAAATACCTGAAGTCATTGAAATTGCAAATATTAATTATTGGATTGCTAACTGACTTAATCAGAGCACCCTGGATATCCTTTATCCTAACATATTGGTCACTTTCAAAATATCTTGGGATTTTACAATCTTTATAATGATGAATTGTATTATAACAATGCTTATTATAATCAAGCGAATGACCAGGTACATAGAGTAAGTGCCCCACTTCCGTACCGAGGTCACCAATATCATCGAAGGACTGCAGTTCCTGGATAGATATTTCTTTTTTGGCTAGGCGTAATTTTGCTGTTGTGAGTAAAACTGGAACAATTAGGAACAATCTGTCATTAATACTATACTCCAACCTTTGCCCCCATAGCGCATCAATAGACGCTTTGGGCAACGCATATTTAAGTTGTTGCAATCCATGCTTCATTTCTTTGTCATAGACCGAATCGCCTTTAATTTCAATTCCTTTACGGGTTCTACCAGTATAGCGAAAATATAAGTATGTGTCCCCGTAACGAAGCTTCTGGTTTTTAGAAAACTCTTCAATCATCATGTGGCCTGTTTCAAATTCTTCTTCCGGCACAAAATCAGGTAGGAATAGCCATATGGCATCTGAAAATCTGTGTTTGCATTCTACAGGCAAACATAACAATAGCTCCTTCCCATCTTTTTGAATTAACTTAGTGGCAAAAAGATCAATGGAAAAATCCGTACACACACCTTGTTCATTAAAACGGCTATAGGTGTAATCAATTATAATTTCAAAACCAAGATCATCTGCAATTTTGGCAGCTTCATATTCCAGAATGAATCCGGAAGAAAGTAAATTGTTTTTCCATTTCATAATTTTCCCTTTCAACAAAATATCTATAATAAATATAATAAGCGAATCAACTTATAGTATGTTCAGATATCATCGAATAAATTTACCCTTTAGCTGGCAAAGCAAATCCCAGACTTAGAATCTTTGGGCAAGAATATTGTAAGAAACTGTTAAGCGCTTACAACTCCCCCCTATTCAACAGGCTAAAGCTCATGAAGAAAGACATAGTTTTCCTTCATGGGAAGCTATGTCCTTTGATTTGGAGTAATAGTGGAAAAATATTTTTGGTGTTAAGCGGCGTTACTCGAGGTTTAATCGCCAAATTGGAATTTATCTGTTCCCGATTATGACCATACTATATGATGCAATCAAGAGTTAAAATTTTATGTAGGTATCTTTCACCACAAAAAATTTCATCTTTTATTTGCCCGTTAAAAGCGAATCCCAATTTTTCCACAAACTTAACAGATTCAATTGATGGTAGATTTTTTGAAGTAATGATGTAAAAAAGATTTTATAACTTAATAAGATTTGCATCGTTGATTGGCAAATTGAAATTTGGAAATATCGCACTATACCTATTAGATGACATTAAAAATAATGTTATATCAGATATTGTAGCTCTACTACAAAAGTTGCCCTATCAAGGTTTTCAAACTCTCCGTAACGGAATATTTCGTTATGCATAAGATTAGCTAACGCACCATTCTTTTACTACTGGAAATTTTCATAAGAAGAAGCTATGCAAAAAGACACCAGCTAACACCGAATTTGTCAATAAAACCAACCATACAAGAACTAAAAAAACATGGACCTAAAGGAACTAAAATTTGTGCATCCTGTTCTAGAATCCTAAACGCTTTTTCAACAAGCTCCTTATTGGTCTCACCAAAATGTAAGCAAAATTGCATGGTATTTCCAGTTATCCTTTCTTCTTCGCTCGATTCTGACAATGCTAATATTTGTCCAAATATATCTAATTCGGCATGCATGTAACTTCCATCATCATTTTTATGTTCGTTCATTAGTTTTGCATCAAAAGCTTTTTGATACAATTGAACTGCTTCAGCACTTCCTTTAATATACACTTGCATCATTGCTCTTAGCATACTTATTCCTCTGGATTCTATAATTTATATCCCGAATATAGTTTTGTTATATATCTCATTATTCGTTTTAATTATAAGCTATTAAAATAGAAAAAGAAAGCAATAATTTCATATTGAAATTTATCGCTTTCTTCGATGCAGAAGAAGGGAGTCGAACCCTCAAGGTATTGCTACCACACGGACCTGAACCGTGCGCGTCTGCCAATTCCGCCACTTCTGCTTTTTGCAATTGTCTAAATTGACGAATCAATTTGTACAATTATAATACTACACTTTTCCAAAATAATCAAGCACTTTTTTTATTTTATTTCTCTCCCTTTCACCCCCTATATCCCTTCATACTGCACCTGGTTGCGCCCCATCTCCTTTGCTCTGTAAAGCATACTGTCTGCCGCCTCAATCAGCTCCATCGGATTTCCCGACTCCTCCGGATACAAAGAAGCCACCCCAATGCTGATTGTAGCCCTGGTTGCAGTACCGGAATCGGGAGAAGGAATCTGCAGCGCCTTAATGCTGAGACGTATTTTTTCCGCAGTGATAACAGCCTCCGTCAATTCGGTTTCCGGCAAAATCACCGCAAATTCTTCTCCGCCATAACGGCAAAGAATATCCGCTTCCGCCCTCACCATAGATTTTATGGTGATTGCCACTGCCTGCAGCATCATATCACCTTGGGGATGTCCATATGTATCATTGTAGCACTTGAATAAGTCCACATCAATCATCAGAAGGCTTAAAGGAGCGGCCTTCTCACAAGCGGCCTCCCATTCAGTCCGCATCTTCCTGTCAAAGGCCCTGCGGTTAAAAACACCAGTTAATCCATCCCTCAGACTCATCTCTTCAATAGCCCGCATCTGATTGATAATCTGAATCTGAGTGCTGATCCGGGCCTTTACAATGGCCTTCTTAAAAGGCTTCTTTATATAATCCACTGCTCCCAGCAAAAAGCCCTTTTCCTCATCCTTTTCTCTGTCCAGACCACTGATGACAATAACAGGGATATGTTTCGTGCGTTCACATTCCCCCAGGGAACGGAGAACATCAAAGCCATTTGCATCGGGCAAAATAATATCCAGCAGGATCAGATGGGGGTCAAAGGATTCCAAAATAGAAAATGCCTCCCTGGCACTTGCGGCTGTTTCCAGAATATAGCTGTCCATCAGAATATTTTCCAATATCTTCTGGTTAAATATGCTGTCTTCAACAATCAATATTCTGTTTTTGGTTTTCTCTCCCATCATACCGATCCCTCTCTTGCGCAATTTCGCAGAATTACATAATACTTTTTTCGTCCTATTAGCCTTTACACTGTTTTATATCAATGGTTTACAAAAAAGACATACCTTGCCTTTTCAGGAAAGTATGTCTTTTCCAAATGCGGAAAACAGGACTTAGACCCTCAAGGTATTTCTGCCACACGAAACCAAGCCGTGCGCGTCTGCCAATTCCCCCGCTAATGCTTTTAATTGTGCAAATTGACAAATCAATTTACACGGCTATAATACTATATTTTCAGCCAATAATCAAGCAATTTTTACAAACCGCCTCATCTTTCCCAAGTTCCAAAACCTGAAGATAAAGCCAAAATATAAAAAAACACCTTTAATATTCCCTGGTTTTTATGACTGTTTCCGCATCGGACTGATCGTACACCTTTTCTTCCGTTATAATCCGAAGGGGCATTTCCTTTCCTGCCATCATATCCCGGATCGCCTTCATAAGGGGAGGTCCCAAAAGGGGACTGCATTCCACCGCACAATTGAGCTTTCCGTCTATCATTGCCTGAAATGCTTCCTTTGTCGCATCCACGGAAACAATAATGATATCCTCTCCCGGATTCAATCCATGTGCCTCCAGGGCTTCAATAGCCCCAAGGGCCATGTCATCGTTGTGAGAAAATATAATATCCACATCCCAATTATGACTGCTGATGTATTCCTCAACCACCCTTTTTCCTCCATCATAAGTGAAATCTCCATAATCCGTATATACGATCTGGCATTGGGGATTCTCCTCCAATATTTCAAAAAAACCTTTCTTTCGCTCCTCCGTAGGTGTGGCCCCTTCACTTCCCTGAATCTCTAAAATATGAAGATTTTTCTGCTCCGGCTTTACATGTGCCTTGAGCCAGCGCATGGCCCTCCGCCCTTCTTCCAAAAAGTCAGCTCCAATATAAGTTGTAGTCAAATCATCCCCCGCTTCGATTCTGCGGTCAGACATGACTACAGGGATACCGGCTTCCTTGGCCTCTTTCAAAGCCTCGTCCCAGCCCGTTTCCACCACCGGAGAAACCACGATGACATCCGCCTTTTCCTTAATAAACCTGCGGATGGCCTCAATCTGCTTCTGTTGAGACTGGTCAGCACTGTCAAAAAGAAGCTCCACGTTAAATTCTTTGGCAGCTTCCTGGATCGAGCGGGTATTTGCAAGCCTCCACTGGCTCTCCTGTCCCACCTGAGAATATCCCACAGTAATTCTCCTGCCATCGTCCACAGTTTCCCTGTCAAGAGACGCCAGATATTGACCGGCATTCTGAGGATAGATGGTATGGCTTCTTAAAATCACCTGCTTGGGAACACCGCTTTCCCTGCGCAGAATATTAATGGCATATTGTACTGCCTCTTTTCCTCCAGTGGGACAGGAAATCGTTGCCGCAAGCTTTCCTTTCCTCACCAGATCCACACCTTCATTTTCTCCGGTAAATCCATCACATCCAATGACTTTTATTCTATCAGCCAGATTCCTGTCCTTTAATGCCTCATAGGCTCCAAAAGCCACAGAATCATTGTTGGCAAATATAAGAGAAACACCTTTCAGCTCCTCCTCCATGGCAAAAACCGCATCATAGGCGGGGTCCTTCATATCATTTTTTAAATCACAGATGGTCTTCTCAATATCAGGATAATCCCTTATCACCGAATCAAAGCCCTCGCTTCGCTCCTCGCTCTGAAGGGAACCGGCAGTGGCACGAAGCTCCAGAATTTTCCCCTTGCCGTTTTCCAAAAGCTGAACCGCACACTCTCCGCCCTGCTTTCCGATGAGGTTGTTGTCCGGGCCAATAAACAGGTTATAATCAAAGCCCTCCACGCTCCGGTCCATAACAATAACCGGAACGCCCTCCTGATAGACCTCAGCTACCTTCTTGGTCAGACGGCTGGAATCACAGGGAGAAATGATCAGAAGGTCAATTCCAAAGTCCAGAAGCCTGTCAACATCCTTTTCCTGCTTCTCTACGCTGGAGGTGGCATCTGCTGTGACGATCCTGATATTGGGATACTTTCCCGCCTCTTCCTGAATCTCATGAATCAGCGCAATCCTCCATGCTTCCCTCATGTTTGCCTGGGAAACACCGATCACATATTCCACATCACTTTCATAAACCGTTTTGGTTATTGACCCGTTATAAATCCGGTATCCCAGAAAAACAAATACGGTTATTAATAATACCGCAAGTAATTTCGCTCTTTTTTTCATTTTACCCTTTTTCAATATTACCCTGAATTTCTTTCGGAATCCGTATCATAATACGGGTTCCCTGCTCCTCTTTGCTTTCCACCAGCACCTGGAACTGCTCTCCATACCGGATGCGCAGCCGTTCCTTAATATAAAACAAACCAAAGCTTCTGTTTTTCCCGGCTTCTCCCGGCTCATTCAACAATCTGGACAGCTCCCAGACCTTTTCTTCTTCCATTCCCTTTCCGTCATCCCAGACCTCCAGGCTTATCCAGTCATCTTCCGCCCTTCCCGTGACCTTTAAATGCCCGTCCCCGCTCTTCATCTTTACTCCGTGGTAAATGGAATTTTCCACCAGTGGCTGAAGGATCATTTTAGGCAGAATCACCTTCTTGCACTCTTCCTCCACCTGAATTTCGTACTGCACTTTGGGGCCGTAACGGATTTTTTGTATGTACAGATAATTGGAAATGTAACAGATTTCCTCTTCAATGGTAATATAATCTTTTCCCTTGCTCAAACTGATGCGGAAAACATTGGTGAGGGCATCCACGATATGAACGATATCATAAGCAGAATGCTCTCTCGCCATCCAGCCGATGGTATCCAGGGTATTGTATAAGAAATGAGGTTTAAACTGCTCCTGAACTGCCTTAAGCTGCGCCTTCCGCTTGTTCTCCTGTTCTTTATACACCTCTTCCATCAGCTCCTGTATCCTCTCCAGCATCTGGTTGAACCGGCGGCCAAGCTCGCTGACCTCATCCAGATAATTTCCTTCAAACCGGACGGATAAGTCACCTTTTTCTGTCTCTTTCATCAGGTTTCGCAGTCTGACAATAGGCTTTGTCACTGTCTCCGAAATCTTTACCGCCACAATAAATACAGTGAGAATGGTCAAAACCAGAACCCAGCCAAACATGAAAAGCATGGTATTGATTCCGCCCATGATTTCTCTGTAAGATGAAACGCTGACAGTTTTCCAGCCCGTGTAGGCGGATTTCTGATAGCTGATCTGATACTTTTCACCATTGATCACTGCGGTTACAGGCTCTTCTTCATTCCAAAGCCATTCAGGCCGGATGCGGTAGACAATTTTATTGGTCGGCGCATAGACTAAGTGATTCTGTTCATCCAGAACAAATACGAAACCATTTTCACCGATATTGGCATCCTGGATGGCGGAAGAAATAATTTCATGCTTCACATCAAACAGCAGCACGCCGATTCTCTCTCCTGTATCCGGGTCAGCGACCGCTTTCATCACGGAAAATACATCGTCAATACTATAGGCGGCTTCCGTAACAATATTTCTTCCGGCAACATTGCTCATGATCTGCATTTCACCGGGAAATGCCGCCGCTTTTTCATACCAGATCTCTTTGACAAAGGGGTCCCTGGAGATTCTGGACATTCCGGTTCCCACATACATATCATGCTCCGTAGCAAAAAAAATGCCTGCAATTTCATCGTGGGTTTCGGCCACTGTCTCAAAGCTGTCTTTTAAAGCTGCTTCATATTCATTCCAGCGTATATCTTCCGCAGAAGGAATTCTTCCAAGGTGCATGGGCTCAATGATCTGGATGAGCATATTGGCAGTCTTTTCAATACTGCTTATATAAATATCCGTCGTATGCTGCACCTGTCCCACCAGCAGGGACGTATGCTGTGTCACATTCCGCTCCGCCTCCCTGGTTGAGCTGATAACCCCCAAAATTCCTACAAAGAAAAAAGGAATGAGCGCAATTAAAATATGAGAATTAATCATTTTATCACGAATTTTCATATTCATGAACCGTGTCTTCCAATATTTCATTGCTCTCACTCCTGTTTTCATATCATATATCCTGCCCATCCAGTATACCCAAGTTAATCACTTCCTGCAACCGCTTTATTGGCCGCTCTTCCCCTTTGATTTTTCCGCACGGATTGCGATGATTCTCTGAATGACAATAAAGAAACAGAGAAGGGCCGCAATGGTAACCTTGGTCCACCAGGTATTTAAATTCTGGTAAGTAACAATTGTCTGGATAATTCCTTCTATCATGACGCCTACAACCGTGCCTGCCACAGTGCCTACACCTCCCGTAAGCAGAGTTCCGCCGATAACCGCCGAAGAAAGTGCATCCAGCTCCAGGCCCATATTTTGAAGGCCGAAGCCTGCCAGAGTGTAAAAACTGAACACAATTCCTCCCAGAGCAGCGCAGAATCCGCTGATCCCATATGCCGCAATTTTCGTTTTGGCAACATTCAATCCCATAAGACTTGCAGACGTCTCACCGCCTCCCAGGGCATACAAACACCTTCCAAACTTGGTATATCTCAGCGTATAAACTGCAACTGCAAAAACAATTACAAGGATAAATACGTAATAATAAATTTTCCCATTCAATGCTTTTGCTTCTCCCAGGCGAACCGCCACCTTTCCAAGAGCCATGGTCTTAAAAAACGGGTCACTGATGGGAATGGAACGTTCACTGATTACAACGCAGAGCCCCCGCATCAAAAACTGGCCTGCCAAAGTCACGATAAAGGGCTGAAGCTTAAAATAATGAATCAAGGCCCCCTGGGTACAACCTACGATTATTCCCACAGCAAGCATCAGAACAATGACCAGAACTGCCGGAACACCCCGTTCCAGCAGGAAAGCGGTGCTGACACCGGTAAAGGCGATGGTAGATGCGATGGAAATATCAATCCCTCCGCTTATGAGCACAAAGGTGGCTCCAATTGCTGCGATCATTAAGTATGCGTTGTCATTAAAGAGGTTTAAAAAGGTTGATAGAGATAAAAAGTTTTTGTACTTTACAGAACCAAACATAAACATCAGGACAAACAGCACAACCGTGATAACCAGTGAAATATTATTAATTTGAAATCTTTTTCCCGTCTGCTTCATCAGTTATCAACCACCTTTCTGTTTACCATTCTGCGTTTAATGATCAGGTCCTTAAACTGCTTTGACTGGGACAGGCAGATAATGATGATCAGCAGCGCCTTTAACACACGGATATAGGCCGCCGGAACGCCCAGGGCCAATACGGTTGTGGTAATGCTCTGCACAATCAGCGCCCCAATAACACTGGCCGGAATGGAAAAACGCCCGCCCATTAAGTTGGTTCCGCCGATTGCTACGGCAAGAATGGCATCCATTTCAATTCCAAGTCCTGCATTGTTGCAGTCTGCTCCTTTGATTCCTGCACTTTCAATCAAACCTGCTACAGCAGCAAAGGCTCCGGAAAGAGTATAGATTGCCAAAAGCATCCGGTCCACCTTAATGCCAACATACTTAGAGGCAGTGGGATTGCAGCCTACGGATTCCAAAAACAGGCCAAAGGCCGTTCCTCCTGTAAATAATACTAAAAGTCCCACCAGAGTGATCACCAGAAACAGGGGGAAGGGCAATCCCAACACATAACCGCCATTGATAAAATAATAAGCCTCCGAGGTAATTGTAACGATCTTCCCCTTGGTGATCAACTGGGCAATACCCCTTCCCGCCACCATTAAAATCATGGTAGCCACAATGGGCTGAATCTTAACCTTTGCAACTAAAAGTCCATTCCAGATACCGCTGATAACACCTGCGAGAATGGCGATCATAATTGCTGCCCCAACATTTCCGTTTAATGATGGGAAAATATTCCCATTTACGATACTGCAGGCAATGGCTCCGCTGATGGCCATAACAGAGCCAACGGAAATATCGGTTCCGCCTGTTGCCAGTATCATGGTCATGCCTCCAGCCAGTATCATGAGCTTGCTTCCATTTCTTATAATATCAATAATACGTCCGTATAAATGCCCATCCACAATGGAAAGGGCGAAAAAATCCCCCTTGCTGACAATGCCGTTAAAAAGCAGGATCATGATAAAAATGACCAGGGGGCGGAAATACTGTTTTCCTGATAAACGGTTCCAGTTTTCTCTCATGATGCTTCACCTCCCGCCATAATCCGCATAATTGCTTCTTCCGAAATTTCTTTCCCGTTTAACTCTCCCACCTGCTTCATATCCCGGAGCACAATCATCCTGGTACAGCAGCGGAGCATTTCGTCAATTTCTGAGGAAATAAAGAGCACTGCCATCCCTCTTCCCGCAAGCTCCATGACAATTTTCTGAATCTCTGCCTTGGTTCCGATATCAATTCCCCTGGTGGGTTCGTCAAGCATCAAAAACTCCGGCTCCGTAGCAAGCCACCTGGCGAGAATTACCTTCTGCTGGTTTCCGCCGCTTAAATTCTTAATTAACTGCTCTGTTCCCGGGGTTTTGATCTGAAGCTTTTCAATATATTCCTCTGCCAGCTCCTCCGCCTCTTTCCTGGAAATCTTATGGAACACTCCCTTTTTCACCTGAAGGGCAAGTATGATATTCTCCCAGATGGAAAGCTCGCCGATAATGCCCTCTGTCTTCCGGTTCTCCGGGCAGAAAGCGATACCGCTTCGGATTGCATCCAAAGGAGAATGGAGGTGAGCCGCCTCACTTTTTACCTTTACTTCCCCTTCACTGATGGGATCTATTCCAAATAAAACCTTGGCCGTCTCTGACCGCCCGGAACCTAAAAGCCCGGAAAGGCCCAGAACTTCGCCCTTTTTCACTTTAAGCCCGAATCCTTTAACCGTACCGGGACTGCTGACATTGACCAGTTCAATAAAAGCTTCCTGCTCCTGTTCCTCTTCTTCCCCGTTCTGCTTTATGCCCATGGTTTCCTTAAGCCCGGCGTAATCCTTGCCGATCATTTTTCCCACCAGCTCCACTCTGGGCAGCTCTTTTGTCAGATAGGTTCCCACATATTTTCCGTTCCGGAGTACGGTGATCCGGTCGGTGACCTCATAAACCTGATCCAGAAAATGTGTAACAAAAATAATCCCCATGCCTTCCTCACGAAGCTTTCTCATGATCTGGAACAGCTTTTCAACCTCGGCGGCAGAAAGACTGCTGGTGGGTTCATCCAAGATCAGAACCTTTGCATCAATATCACTGGCTCTTGCAATCGCTACCATCTGCTGGATTGCCACAGAATAATGATCCAGATTTTTTGTAACGTTTATATGTAAATCAAATTTTTCCAGCAGTTCACTGGCATCGGCATTGATTTTTTTCCAATTAATAGTTCCAAACCGGTTTCTCGGTTCCCGTCCAATATAAATATTTTCCGCCACGGAAAGGTTGGGACAGAGATTCACCTCCTGATATACTGTTGAAATTCCTTGATTCTGCGCTTCCTGTGTGGATCTGGGATTGATCTGTTTTCCCTCCAGCTCAATGACTCCCTGATCCTTGGCTTCGACTCCTGTCAGCACCTTAATGAGAGTTGACTTTCCTGCACCATTTTCCCCTAACAGGGCATGGATTTCTCCCCGGTTCAAATCAAACTGCACGTCAGATAAAGCAATCACCGCTTTTCCAAAGGACTTGGATATATTTCTAGCAGTTAGCAACTGGTTCCCAGCACTCATGATGTTTCCTCCTCGCTTTCAAATTAAGAGGGCATATCCTCTGATAGAAAAAGGCTGCTGCAAAAATAATGATATACTTTTGCAGCAGCCCCGCGGTTTAATATTTACGGTTTGGAAGCGCTTCAGCTGCCATATCAGCAGTAAATACGCCATCTACCGATTTTACCCATTTCTCAACAGACTCGCCTGCTTTCAGCTTTGCTGCCGTTTCAAATAAAAGCGGTCCAAGCAGAGGATTGCACTCTACGGTACAGTTAGCCTCTCCGGCTGCCATTGCTTCAAAGATTGCGCGTACACCGTCGATGGAAACGATCTTAATGTCTTCACCTGGCTTTAATCCAGCTTCTTTGATTGCTTCGATTGCTCCAAGAGCCATGTCGTCGTTATGTGCATAAACACCCTTGATATCCTTATTGGACTTTAAGAAGGACTCCATAACCTCTTTTCCCAAAGCTCTGGTGAAATCACCGGTCTGGGAAGCTACGATTTCAATCTTAGGATAGCTCGCTTTGATTTCATCATCAAATCCGGTCTTACGGTCAGTTGCTGCAGAAGCACCTACAGTTCCTTCCAGTTCAACGATCTTGCCTTCTTCTCCGATCAGTTTTGCCATTTCCTGAGCTGCCATCTTTCCTTCTTCAATGAAGTCGGAACCGATGAAGGTTGCGTATAAGTCTTCGCTTACATCTGCACGGCGATCCAGAAGAATGATTGGAATTCCAGCTTCCTGAGCCTCTGCAAATACCTGATCCCATCCGGTTTCTACAACCGGTGCAAGACCGATTACATCCACGCCCTGCTCAATGAAGTTCTTGATTGCCTTGATCTGGTTTTCCTGCTTCTGCTGTGCATCGGCAAAAAGAAGCTCTACCTTATCTGCATTTTCAGATGCATAGGTCTGAATAGAAAGGGTTTCCGCATCACGCCATCCGGATTCCTGACCGATCTGGGCAAAGCCCACTACCAGTTTTTCCCCTGCTTTGTCTTCAGCTTTGGCAGTGGTTTCCTCTGCCTTTGCTGTGGTTTCGCTCTGGGCCGCCGTAGTCTGGGGAGCTGCTGTGGTCGCTGATGTGCTGGCTCCGCCGCAGGCTGCTAAGGAAACCGCTGCCATGGAAGCGCAAAGCAATACGCTTAAAAATCTTTTTTTCATTTACATGATCCTCCTTTTTTTCTTTCAACTCTGCATTTATTATGCAGGAAGGAGGAGTAAAAGTCTTTGCAATAATTTGAGTAAAAGGTATAAAATCATTGCATGGGGGTTGGCTGGCTGTCATTTTTTATAAATCTGCGGTATTCCGCAGGGCTTACCCCTAAGTTCTTTTTAAACACGTTGCTGAAATAATGCTGGTTTGCATACCCGGTCAGCTCCGCAATTTCGTAAATCTTCAATTCGTTGTTGTGCAAAAGCTCAATGGCTTTGCGGATTCTGACGCTGGTCAGATAATCAATGAAGGTGACTCCCATCTCTTTGCGGAACATCCGGCTTAAATGGGGAACAGACAGATTCACATGGCCTGCCGCATCCTGGAAGGAAAAGTCCTCCCGGGAATAGTTGTCCTCAATATAGAGCTTTACATCTTTAATTACAGAAGAACCGGTCTCCAGCTCCTTTAAACGGCTGACAGCTGTTTCATAGGTCTCAGCCATAGTTCCATAATCATCTCCGTTTACCTGCATGACAAGGCTGCGCACCGGCAAATGAGACTCCAGCATATTACAATAGGTCCCTACCTGCTCTTCTGCAGTTTCTAAAGCCGCAGTTTTCGAGATAACCACCAGATTTCCATGCCTGTCCTGACAACTGCAGGGGTTTTCAAGGCCGAGGAACATTTCATTTGCAATATTCTCAGCAACAAAAAAGAGCAAATCTTCATTCCAGGTGCTTTTTACGTCTTCCGTTTTCAAATATTCCAGAGAAACAACTGTGATTGTAAAAGGTTCCGGAAGCATTAAGTTTAAGTACTGGGAACGCTCCCTGATCTCTTCCCTGGTATAGTGCCCTTCCAAAGCCTTCTGCAAAAAGTTGGAGGCAAGATAGGTGCGGTTCTGCGCCAGCATGCTTCTCGCCCAATCCAGATACTTGTCGTCGCTTTCCTCCTTCTGCAGCCTTTCCCTGACCCGTTTCATCATCTCATCAAAGGGACCTTCCATCAATGGCTTGAGAAGATACTCAAAAACCCCCAGCTTCAGAGCTTCTCTGGCATAGTCAAACCTGTCATATCCGGTGATGATGATCACCACTGCCCTGGGATTGGTTTCCTTTAATTTCTTTATAAATTGCAGACCATTTAAAAACGGCATGTTGATATCAACAAAGTAAACATCCGGAGAAATGCTCTTTGCCAGCTCAAGGGCCATTTCCCCATCCTCAGCCTCTGCCGCCAGCTCAAAATCCCCGTATTGTTTTAAAAAACTGATAATCCCCCGGCGGATGATATACTCATCGTCCGCTACCAGTACTTTATATCCCATAGGTACCCCCTCTTGAAATTTTGTTTGATTCCTGTATTTTATTATAAAAATAAAAAAGGCCGATTTCAGCAATCGGCCTCTTTCTATAAAAATAATAATGCGGGAGATGGGACTTGAACCCACACGATCATACAACCACAAGATCCTTAGTCTTGCCTGTCTGCCAATTCCAGCACTCCCGCATGTCATTTAAATGTCAAACCAAACAGCCATGACTTTCTGTAAGGTTTCATGCAGAAGAAGGGAGTCGAACCCTCAAGGTATTGCTACCACACGGACCTGAACCGTGCGCGTCTGCCAATTCCGCCACTTCTGCATTTTGTTACCGCTTCCGCAGCAACAATAGTTATTATATTATACAGGCCCCCATATGTCAACAACATTTTTCCATATTTTCGAAATTATTTTTTTGTATATATTTTTCAAAAAATATTGACAATTTCTTTCGGGAGTGGTAAAATTACTATCGTTGTGCGGGAGTGCTGGAATTGGCAGACAGGCAAGACTAAGGATCTTGTGTCTGTATAGACGTGTGGGTTCAAGTCCCATCTCCCGCACTTTTTTTATTTCCCTATTTTTCCTATTGACAGATTCTTTTTTCTGAGTATAATATATCATGTATTCCTCGATAGCTCAGTCGGTAGAGCAAACGGCTGTTAACCGTTGGGTCGTAGGTTCAAGTCCTACTCGGGGAGTTTTTCCACTTAAAAAGTGCAGATAAACATCTGCACTTTTTTTATTTCAGTATTAATGATCAGCGGCAATTGTCATCTTCGTTAAGCCAACGGCAGCAGTTATTTTTACATCCATCTTTATAACCGGCCCAGTAAGCTCTGTTCCTTGCTTCTTCCCACTCTTTTTCTTTATCTCTACAACTGTTATTACAGCTATTGTTACAGCTATTATTGCAATTGTTATTGCCACAGCAGTTATTTCTGCCTCCCCAACAACTCATATACTCAGCACCTTTCTTCTATGGATTATATTATATGATATGGGACGCATAGACGAGGTGTGAATATCAAAAAAACTTCGTGCCCTCACATCCATGCACTAACCCCCTAATACAAATGCCACGAATCAGGGCTTGTGTCAAAAAGAATTATATCGAATATTATTATATTACATATAAATATTTAAGGGGCGCAATATTGCTATGAAAATACAGGGAAAAGCATTAGAAGACTTAAAAGACGAACTATTAAGATCTATAGAAGGAAGAACGGATGACGAAAAAATAGAAATACTGAGAAGAAGATATAAAATTGATTGGGATATTCCTAGATATGGTGACAGTTATACAAGACCTTGTAAATTTTTGTATGCTCAAGTCTTCACTTATTGCAGCTCAGCCGAATTAGAGCTGGAATTAAATTTTTTCTTGTTTTTAGTCAATTTTTTTGGACAACTTTTCGGCTTTTGTTTCAACGAAGAGAATACAGTCTTTTTAGGCTGTACATGCCCTTGTGGTAATAAACAGATAATCCTTTATTATTCAATAGCATTTAGAGATTAATAAACTTACTGCCTTTTATGATATTTGAGGTTTCTAGGCTGATTTACTGTCAGAGGGGAACCTCTTTTATTTTAGAATATAAAAGTGCATCAAAAAACCCCGCAAACACGAAGTTTCCGGGGTTCATATATTCTCTTAAGCTACTTTGCTCTTAGCTACTTCTGCCAACTTAGCAAAGCCTGCTGCATCATTAACTGCCATGTCAGCCAGGACTTTTCTGTTTAAGTCAACGCCTGCCAGCTTTAAGCCGTGCATAAATACGCTGTAAGATAATCCATTGATACGGGCTGCTGCGTTGATACGGGCAATCCATAACTGTCTGAACTGTCTCTTTCTTTCTTTTCTGCCTGCATAGGAGCTTGTTAATGCTCTCATTACGGACTGCTTTGCAATTCTATACTGTTTAGAACGAGCGCCTCTGTAGCCTTTAGCCATCTTTAACACTCTGTTATGTTTTTTTCTAGCGTTCATACCGCCTTTAATTCTTGCCATCGGTTTTTCCTCCTTCTTAATCTAAGAAATTATAAATATGGTAAAATCTTCTTCATTACTTTTGCGTTGGTTGCATCAGTAACAATATCTTTTCTAAGGTTTCTTTTTCTCTTAGCGGATTTCTTAGTTAAGATGTGAGATTTGTAAGCTTTATTTCTTACAAGCTTTCCTGTTCCTGTAACTTTGAAGCGTTTTGCAGCTGCTTTGCTTGTTTTTAATTTAGGCATTGTATTTTCCTCCTTGATAATGTTCGTCAGCGTTTTGCATTTAAAAACATAACCATGCTTCTTCCTTCTACCTTGGATGGCTTGTCAATGGTTGCAATATCTGATAATTTCTCAGCAAAATCATCCAGAATATATCTTGACTTTGACATATGCGCCATCTCACGACCTCTGAAACGTAAGGTTACCTTTACTTTATCTCCCTTTTCGAGGAACTTCCTTGCGGCGCTCATCTTTGTGTTTAAATCGTTGCTATCAATGTTCGGAGATAAGCGAACTTCTTTTATTTCGATTACCTTCTGTTTCTTTTTAGCTTCTTTTTCTTTTCTTGCCAATTCATAGCGGTATTTACCGTAATCGATAATCTTACAAACCGGCGGCTTTGCGGTAGGGGCAATCTTTACCAGGTCCAATTCTGCTTCCTTTGCCATCTGCAAAGCATCCTTAGTAGCCATAATCCCTAATTTTTCACCGTTTTCACCAATCAACAGAATTTCCTTGTCTCTGATCTGTTCATTAATCATTAAATCGCTAATTGTCGTGCACCTCCATCATATAGTGTGTGTTGGCTGGAATCCACATGTTGCCCGAAGGCATAAAAAAAGTAGATAGACAAACGCTATCCACCACCAAAGTCTCTACACAGTACACCTATGTACCAAAGGCTATGAACCAGGGTCACTTACTCGTGCCGTGGTGAGGCGGATACCTACTTTCCTGTCTGTTGTTCTCACAACTCTAATTATGATACTACATATCTTTTCATCTGTCAACCAATTTTCTTTAAAAATTATATTGCAGCTTTCCCAAAACAAAGCTACAATAAAACCATGCAGTCAAATACATTTTTCAGGAGGCATGCTTATGTGGTTCTTTTTCGCTCTTCTTTCCTCCATTTTTGCCGCATTCACTTCTATTTTGGCTAAAATGGGTATCGAAGGAGTTAATTCCAATCTGGCTACGGCAATCCGGACAATTGTTGTGGTGCTGATGGCCTGGCTGATCGTCTTTCTCACAGGAGCCCAAAGCGGAATTTCTGAAATTAGCAAAAAAAGCTGGATGTTTCTCATTCTGTCCGGCATTGCCACCGGAGCATCCTGGATCTGTTATTACAAAGCACTCCAGATGGGAGAAGCTTCAAAGGTAGCCCCTGTGGATAAGCTGAGCATTGTCCTGACGGTTCTTCTGGCCTTTTTGATTCTCCATGAGCAGATCACCATAAAAAAGCTCATTGGGATTCTTCTGATTACAGCAGGAACCTTCGTCATGATCTTATAAGCGGGGCAAAAAGCAAAATGCGTCAGGAACAGTCCCTGGCGCATTTTGCTTTTTCTTATCTTTATCCGGTTCTACTTCTCCTTTGCTTTTGCAAACAAACTTTGCAAAATAATAAAGAAAGCCAGCAGTGCCGCAATGGTAATCTTAGTCCACCAGGAGGATAGCGTTCCCTGAAAAGTGATAAAGGTTTCAATCGTCCCCTTTATCAAAACCCCAAACAGGCTTCCAAACACATTTCCCACACCGCCGGTCAAAAGAGTTCCGCCAATGACCGCAGAGGCAATGGCCTCCATTTCAAATCCTTTGGCCTGCTCTACAAACCCGGCACAGGTATTTAAGGCAAACAGAAAACCGCCCAGGGCACATAAAAAACCGTTCATAACATACACCAGAAGCTTTGTTTTCCTCACGTTAAGTCCCATCATCAGAGCTGACTGTTCATTTCCGCCTACTGCATAAACGGCCCGCCCGAATTTTGTATATTTTAACAGCACAAACACCAGTACCAGCACTGCCAGGGCGATTATTACGCTGGGATAAATAAAGGGATAGTTAACCACACCCTTTTTATTGACAGTGCCCCCCAGAAAGGTTAAATTGATCTTGCTTTTTGCCCACTTCAAAAACAGCTCATTTTTCACACTTATCATTTCCTGGCTGATGATGGCCGTCATGCCTCTTGCAAAAAACATCCCCGCCAGGGTCACGATAAAGGGCTGTATCTTTAAATATGCGATGAAAAACCCTTGTGCCAGACCAAAAACAAGGCCCATGACCAGAACTGCCAGAAGGGCTGGAACAGCTCCTATTCCCTTTATTTCCATCATCCAGGCCATCATCATACAGGTCAGTGCTACCACCGAACCGACGGAAATATCAATTCCCCCGGTGATCATAACCATGGTCATGCCTGCCGCAATGACGATCAGGCCCGCATTGGAGATAAAAAGGTTTAAAAATACCTGGGGCTTTGCAAACCCCTTCCCGCTGAAAATAACCATTCCGGCTATGTACATCACTGCAAACAGGGCAATGGTAATCATGAGCAGAAATACTTTTCCGTCGATTTTTCCCTTGTTCTTCATCTAAGCCACCTTCCTTCCGGCTTCACGGCCTGCCTGAAGCTTTTTTACCAGCCTCTTAAGCTCTGCCGACTGGAGAGCCACAATAATGACCACCACCGCAGCCTTGTAAACAGGAATCTGGTCCGGAGAAACTCCCATAGCGTATAAGGTGGTGCTTAAGGCCTGAATGGTATAAGCGCCGATAACGCTTCCCAGCAGGGAAAATTTACCGCCTCCCAGGCTGTTTCCTCCCAGAGCTACCGCAAGGATGGCATCCAGTTCCAGGTTCAGACCGATGTTGTTGGCATCCGCCGAATAAATCCTGGAAGAGGCCACCAGTCCTGATATGCCGGCACATAAGCCACAGAATGCATAAGAAAGGAATATAATCCTGGCAGACTTAATTCCCATAAGCCTGGAGGCCCTGGAATTAATGCCCACCGTCTGGATATAAAGCCCCAGAGTGGTCTTTTTTAACAGGACATAAGTCAGCACCACCACGATCAGTGCCACAAAAACCGGAGTAGGGATTGGAATTCCCGGAATGCTGGCTCCCAGCATCTTATAGGACTCCACACGGATATAGGTAATCTGTCCCTTTGTGATGAGCTGGGCAATCCCCCTGCCTGCCGTAAATAATATGAGAGTGGCCACCATAGGCTGAATCCTCAGCCTTGCCACCAGAAATCCGTTAAAACAGCCGCATAAAATTCCGGCCCCTGCCGCTGCCAGGACTCCCAGCAGGTAAGGATTCTGAAACTCATTGACTGTCTGCTGGCCCCCTGCCAGAATAAAGCAGCACACCGCTCCTGCCACGGACATGACCGCTCCCACGGAAATATCCGTACCTCCTGACGCAGCCACCACCAGGGTCATCCCCACAGCCAGAATTACCAGATCGCTGGCCCGGTTGATTACATCAATGATGTAGCCATACAAAACACCATTTTTTATGGTCACATCAAAAAAAGTGGGAGTCTTTATAAGGTTTGAAAGCAGCACAAGAACGAGGCAGAACAGAGGCAGAAACAGGCGGTATCCTGTTAATCTCTTCATAATTACCGGTATCTTATTCATCTCTCTCACCTCCTGCAATGGCTTTCATAATGCTGTTCTGGCCCAGTTCTTCCTCTCCCAGCTCTCCTACTTTCTGCCCATCCCGGAGCACTGCCATACGGCTGCAGGTGCGGAGCATCTCCTCTATTTCAGAAGAAATGAACATCACTGACTTCCCCTCCTGGGCCAGTTTTACCACCAGCTTTTGGATCTCTGTCTTGGTTCCCACATCAATTCCCCGGGTGGGTTCATCCAGGATGAGAAAATCCGGGTCTGTGAGAAGCCACCTGCCTAAGATAACCTTTTGCTGGTTTCCTCCGCTTAAGCTCTTGATGGGAGTTTCCATGGTGGCTGTTTTGATCTGTAAAAGCTTTATATATTTATCCGCAAGCTCTTCCTGCTCTTTTCTTCCAATTAAACGAAACATTCCCCTTTTTGCCTGAAGGGCCAGGATGATATTGTCCCTGACAGACAAATCCGCCACAATCCCCTCCTCCTTCCGGTTCTCGGGAAGATAAGCCATTCCGGCCATCATGGCATCGAGGGGAGTATTGACCGAAACCGCCTTTCCATTTACTTTCAGCTCCCCGCTGTCCGGCTTATCCGCACCGTATAAGCTTCTGGCAAGCTCCGAGCGGCCGGAGCCCAAGAGGCCCGTAAGGCCGATTACTTCTCCCTTATGCACCTGTAAGTCATAAGGCTTTATAGTACCCTGTCTTCCGACACCCTTTGCGTCAATAACCACATCCCGGGATTTCGCTTTTGCCTCCCCGCCCTTCTTTATGGCAGACAGATCGTCGAAATCCTTTCCCATCATTTTTGCCACCAGTTGTACCCTTGGAAGCTTTTCTGTTTCATATTCCCCTACCAGACCTCCGTTTCTTAAGACGGTGATCCTGTCGCAGACCGCATAGACCTGTTCCAGAAAATGAGTGACAAATATAATGCCCACTCCTTCCCCTTTTAATCGGTTCATCAGCTTAAACAGCTTCTCCACCTCATTATCGTCAAGAGAGGAGGTGGGTTCATCTAAAATCAGAACCTTTGCCGACATATCCACTGCCCTTGCAATGGCAAACATCTGCTGTAAGGCAATGGAGTAATTTTCCAGGGCTCTGGTAACGTCGATGTGGATATCCAGGCTTTCCAAAAGCTCCTTTGCCTTTTTATTCATGGTCTTCCAGTCGATCAGCCCCCCATGTCTGGGCTCCCTCCCGATAAATAAGTTCTCGGCCACAGATAAATTGGGACAGAGGTTTACCTCCTGGTACACAGTACTGATCCCATGTGCCTGGGCCTCCTGAGGCGAGTGGTTTATAATGCTGCCCTCGATTCCGGCAATTGTTATTTCTCCTGTTTCAAACTCTTCCACCCCTGTAAGAACCTTGATGAGGGTAGACTTTCCCGCTCCGTTTTCCCCCATGAGAGCATGGATTTCCCCGGCTCTCAAGGTAAAATCCACATGATCCAGGGCCTGGACGCCTGGAAATGTTTTCGATATATTGCGCATGGTTAATACAATTTCCTTCGCCATTGAAACCTCTTCCTTTCCTCCCGCTCTCTGCCTTGCGGACAGCCTTTGGGATTAAAAAAGGTGCGGGGAGGAGAACTAAAACCTCCCTGCCCCTGCACCTGTTTATTCTGCTTTCATCCTCTTTCTGCCGCAGACGGCCGGGGGATTAATATGCGCGCTTTGGTTTCTCTGCTGCTGCAGTATCTGCCGGATATACGCCTTCCTGTACGTATGCAATCTTGTCAACGCTTTCGCCCTTTTCCAGCTTCTGAATGATTTCAGATACCCGGGGACCGTGAAGCGGGTTGCATTCTACGGATACGTTCATGTCTCCGGCGATCATGGCGTCAAACGCTGCCGCAACCGCATCAAAGGAAATGATGATAATGTCTCCATCAGGTCCGCAGGTCTTTCCAGCCGCCTTGATGGCATCAATGGCTCCGAAAGCCATATTGTCATTCTCTGCAATTACAACATCGATGTCATCATAAGTCTTTAAGAAGGATTCCATAACCTCCTGGCCCTTTGCCTGGGTGAATTCACCGGTCTGGCGCTCTAACATCTTCCAGCTGGGGTGATCCTTCATCTTTTCTTCCACGCCGTCAGTACGTCCGATCTGTGCGGAGGAGCCGATGGTTCCCTGAAGAGTTACAATATTGATGTCCTCGTCTGAACGGTTATTTTTCTTTAAGTAATCATCAAGCCATGCAACCGCATCATAGCCTTCCTGAAGGAAGTTGGAGCCAACCCATGCGGTATATAAAGAATCGTCGGATACGTCGATCATACGGTCAACGATAATGACCGGTATCCCGGCATCCTTTGCTTCCTGTAACACAGTATCCCATCCGGTTTCCGTAACCGGAGCGATTACGATATAATCCACATCCTGCTGAATAAAGTTGCGGACTGCCTTTAACTGGTTTTCCTGTTTCTGCTGGGCATCGTCAAAAATCAGCTTATAGCCGTTGGCTTCCGTAAAAGTGGATTTCATGGATTCGGTATTTGCCGTTCTCCAGTCAGACTCCGCACCTACCTGTGAAAAGCCTACCGCGATCTGTTCCCCTGCGGTTCCCCCTGCTTCTGCCTTTGTAGTTTCCGCTGCCTTGGTTTCCCCGGGAGCCTCTGTCTTGGTTTCCGCGGAAGCCGCCGCTGTGGTGGCTGCTGTCTGGGAGCCGCTGCATCCGGATAAAACCACGGCTGCGGTCATGGTTGCAGCCGTCATAATGCTGAGTAATCTTTTCTTCATATCTTTCCCTCCGTTTGATATAGTGTCTGCTGTTTTTGTATCTGCCTGTATCATAGCTTTTTGCCCCATATTTCTCAATGGAAAATCTTTTGCAAACAGTTGAGTTTCTTACGCTTTTAAGGCCTATTCCTTCAAAAAGTTGGATTTTTTCGGAAAAAGGTTGATTTTTTTAGGCAGATCTTTGAACCGCCGGAATCTGTACCGTAACAGAGGTCCCCACCCCGTATTGGCTTTCTACAGAAAGTCCGTAGTCTGCTCCGAAATTAAGCCTGATCCTCTCCGCCACATTGGCTATGCCAAAGCCTTCCCTCATGTCCACATCCTCTCCGCCCCTGCTCACCAGCTTCTGCATTTTCAGGAGGGCCTCAGGCTTCATGCCGATTCCATTGTCCTCTACCCTTAAGAAAATGTCATTTCCTTCCTGCCAGCCGCTGATCTTTAAAAAACCCTTTTTCCTGCAGTTCTTGATGCCGTGATAAAGGGCATTTTCCACAATGGGCTGAAGGGTCAGCTTCATAATGGAAAAATCCATGATTCCCTCTTCAAAGTCAATTTCATAATCCAAAATATCCTCATACCGGAAATGCTGGATCTGGAGGTAGCTGTTTATGTGCTCCGCCTCCCCTCTTATAGCAATAAAATCCCGCCCGTTGTTAAGTCCCATCCGCAGGAAAGAAGAAAGGGCCGTTACCATTTCCACCACCTCCTGATGGCGTTTTCCCTCTGCCAGCCAGACAATGGTGTCCAGGGTATTATAAAGAAAATGAGGGTTGATCTGAGCCTGGAGAAGCTTCAGCTCCGTCTTTCTTTTCAGTTCCTGCTCCTGCCTTACATGGTCAAGCAGCTCCCCGATGCGAAACACCATATGGTCATACTGGTCGCTTAAGGTCTGGATTTCCTCAATATTGCTCTTAGGAGCGCTGACCTTTAAGCTTCCGCTGGCAATCTCCATGGTATAGGCGCACAATTCCTCAATGGGCTTTGTGATCTTCTTTCCAAAGGTGGTGAAGGAAATCATAAGGAACACGATGATGTAAGCGCAAATCACAATACACAAGGCAATGACCTGCCGGATCTGGGCATCCAGCTTCTTTCGCATGGCCTCCAGGTTATTTGTCTCGCTGTATATGTAGTCGGACATGGTTTCCTCAATCAAATCGGTAATGACGTAAATGTCCTTGTCCAGACGCTCCATATTCCGGTCATAATCACCGATGACACTGCTGGTGCGGATATCTTCAATCCGTTTTTCCAGGATGCCGATGAGTACCAGAATGCCGTCCAGCCCCTTTTTGCTGCTCTCCTGAGGGGTGGAGTCCTTTAGCTGTTCAAACAGCTTTCTGTAGCTTTCCAAGTCCTCGTAAGGATTTAAGGAATCAAAGGAATCCGCCCCTATGGCAATACGGTACATCTTATAATCAATGTTGGATTTAAAATCGAAATTAAACTCCGTAGCCATGGTTAAGTTCCGGATGCTCTGCCGGTACTGTTCATTCTGCCACGCCATTACATACAGCAATATCCCAATCATGATGATGACTGGGATAAAGACAATGGCCTGCATAGACCGTATTTTTGCTTTGATTGAATCACGCTTGCGCTTCATTTTCTCCTCCTGACCGAAATGCCTTTGGGGTGATTCCATGAGTCTTCTTAAATAAGTAGCTGAAATAATGAGGGTCCTTATAGCCCACCTGGTAACCGATTTCCGAGGTTCTTAAATCTGTCTTTAACAGAAGTTCCCTTGCCGCATCCATCCGAAGTTTTGTTAAACATTCTACAAAGGTGATGCCCATTTCCTGACTGAAAATAGTGCTGAAATGGTTGGGACTGATGTTGACAACAGAAGCCACCGCATTTAAGGAAATGTCTTCATCCTGGTAATGGGCTCCCATATAATCCCTGGCTTTTTCAAGGACCAGCCGGTACTTTTTCCGGGAGCAGGTATTCCTTAAGTTAATGGCCTTGGAAAGAATGGACCGGATATAGGAAACCGCCGACTCCTCAGAGCCTGCGCTGGGCTGAAGGGTCTGGGCATCTCCAAGCTCCTTTATGACCTGTTCCGGTTCAAAGCCTAACTGGGTCACAAACCCCACCGCCGCCAGATATACGTCCATTAAAATATACTGCCTGAATATCAGGGATTTAAAATTATTGCCGCAGGCGTCTACATATTCTTCCACAAAATACTTTACCTCAGGCGCTGAACCATTCTTAAGAAAGTTGGGAACAATATCCCTGCTCAGCCTGCTCATATCCATTCCGGCCACGCTGATTCTTTGGGAATCGTCATGAAGCCGGACCGCCTCCTCTGCCGTAAGAAACTGGTTGTGCTCCAGCATGTAGCGGCAGGCATAAGCCCTGCTTGCCGCCTTAAAGCAAGACTTAATCTCGCTGAGTCTGGAGACAGGCATTCCGATTCCCCCGAAATACTCCAGCTCCGGACAGTCCCTCACCAGCTCTGCCAGAAGCTGTTTCCAGGAGAAAACTTTCCTCTCTAAATCCTCCGGATCATTTCCCATAACCAGGAAAGCGTAGCCTTCCGTCAGCCGGTTAAAGCCGATTATATCTCCCCTGCTGTCCAGCTCCTCCTTTAGCCTTTCGTCAAAGATCACCCCTTCGTCCGAATACTGTTCCTGACCGCCGGAGTCCTTTGCCTGGAACAGGATTAAATTATACATAGGCGCACTTAAAGACAGGCTGTGCTCCTGTCCTTTTAAAAGAATTTCCTGAAGTCCCATTTTTCCCGACAGAATGGTGTCAAACAGCCTGTCCCTTTCCATCCGCTTCCGTTCTTCCTGCTGCTTTAAAAACTCCAGCTTGTAGCCCCTTTCGCTTCTCTCCTGCATAATGGTGTCGCTCATGCGCTCCAGGGCCTCCAAAAGCTGGGCACTGGTCACAGGCTTTAACAGGTAATCCGATGCCCCTATTTTTATGGCCCGCTTTGCGTACTCAAAATCATCATAGCCGCTGAAAAATATGATATGAATGCTTGGAATCTCCTTTTTCACCATTTCGGCCAGTTCCAGCCCATCCATAAAGGGCATCCGAATGTCGGTCAGCAGAATATCCGGCTTTGACTTCAAAATCAGCGGATAAGCCAGCTCTCCGTCAGAGGCCTCGCCTGCAAAGTCAAACCCGTATTTCCCCCATGGAATTCCGTTCTTAATACCCTCCCGGACTATTTTTTCATCTTCTACAAGAAAAACTTTCATCATTTTCCTTCCCCCTTCGGCAATCCGGTCTTCTCTCTGCGGTCCCTGCAGGATTCCCGGACCACCAGCTCTGGTTTCAGGATACGTTCCACTTTGCTATCTTCATCAGAGATGCCATTCATCTTTTCCAAAAGAAGCTCCGCTGCCACGGCCCCCAAGCGCTCCTGGGGGTGGGCAATGGTGGTCAGTTTTACCTTTCCGTTTTCTGCTATAAAGGAATTGTCATAGCCTGTAACGGAAATATCTCCCGGCACCGACCGTCCGCTTTCTTCAATGGTTTTTATGATCTCCAATGCAATCTGGTCATTGTAGCAGACAATCCCGTCTATGGGGGCGCCTTTCTCAAGCATATACGTTAAGATGCTTGATGGCTTCGCCATGCGGTCTTCCGTATGGAACCAGATCACCATATCCGGATCATAAAGGATTTCTGCCTCCTGAATGGCCTTTACATAGCCCTTGTGCCGATCCTTTCCCTGGCTGTCATCTGCTTTGAATATTCCCAGAATATGCTTATGTCCCAGATCCAGCAGATGTTTGGTGACCAGATAACCACCCATACGGTCATCCATCAGGATATGGGGCTTATCTTTCATCTGGTCATAGTATCCCTGTATGAATACATAAGGAATGCCATAAAAATCCAGCTTGTCATACAGCCCCTTATGCCTGCACATGATCTCGCTTTTGCTTGGCTCTATAATAAGGCCGTCAACATCCTTTTCAAGGATTTCCTCTATGCACTTGATTTCCCGGCGTCTGCTGTTTCCCGTATTCTTCAGTATGATGCTGTAACCCTCCGCAGTAAGCACCCGGTCGATCCCCTGGATCAGCCGGGGGAAAATGTAATCGGATAAGTAGGTAGTAATTACCGCAATGTTACCCGAACCTTTTTTCCCAAACCTTTTTCTGGAAACAAAAGTTCCCCGGCCATGCTCCGCCTCGATAAATCCCTCCTGCTCCAGAATGGAAAGGGCTTTTCTCACCGTATGACGGCTGACATGGCAGGAGGACGACAGTTCATTTTCCGAGGGCAGACGGTCCCCCGGCTTTCTTTTTCCTGAAATAATGTCTTTTTTCAGTTCTTCCATCAACATGTAATATTTTGTTTTTCCATTGTCCTCCGCCATATAGCACTCCTTACTATTAATTCTGTCCGTAATATGCATTGGGCCCATGTTTCCGCATAAAATGCTTATCCTGCATGCACTGGGGAGCCGATGTTACCTGAGGATTTAACAGCTCAGTCATGAGACTCATCTTAGCGGTCTCCTCCAAAACAACGGCATTATGAACCGCATCGGCCGCATCAATTCCCCATGTAAAGGGCCCGTGGTTTTTGCATAGAACAGCAGGCACGTGCATGGGGTCCATTCCTTTGAACGTCTCAATAATGACCAGACCCGTATTTTTTTCGTATCCTTCCTCAATCTCTTCTCTGGTGAGATTCCGGGCACAGGGAATTTCACCGGAGAAATAATCCGCATGGGTGGTGCCGTAGCAAGGCAGAACCCTTCCTGCCTGAGCCCAGGAGGTTGCCATAGGAGAATGGGTGTGGACGATTCCGCCGACAGCTTCAAATGCCTTGTATATCTCTAAATGAGTGGCAGTATCTGAGGAAGGATTTAATTTCCCCTCTACCTTATTGCCCTCCATATCTATGACCACCATATCCTCCGGCGTAAGTTTTTCGTAATCCACTCCGCTGGGCTTGATAACGAAAAGACCCATTTTGCGGTCAATGCCGCTGACATTGCCCCATGTGTAAGTAATAAGTCCTTTTCTGGGAAGCTCCATGTTGGCCTCATATACTTCTCGTTTCAATTCCTTCAACATGTCAAACCCTTCCTTTCTTCTTCCAGAATCACTTTAAGCTGTCCACTGCAGCCCGCTCAATAGAAAGTCCTTTTTTGTACCGCTCCATAAAAACAGCAAAGCCTGCTTCATCCTCAAGGTCCGGTTCTATTCTGATTCCCGATTTCCCATGAAATACTTTTTCTGCCAGATAGTGATCCAAAGTCTCTTCTTCATCCTTTTGGATCATGTAAGAAGCCAGAAGAGCAGCTCCCCAGGCGCCTCCTTCTCCTGCAGTCTCCATAACAGAGACCGGAACGCCCATGGCAGCAGCCATGATCCGCTGTCCTGCTTCCTTTGTCTTAAAGAGACCGCCATGGCCTAAAAGAGCATCCAGTTCAACCCCTTCGCCGTACAGAATATCCATTCCGATCTTTAAGGCTCCCAGAGCCGTATACAAGTGGACCCTCATAAAGTTTGCCAGATTAAAGCGGCTTTCCGGCGTACGGATAAACAAAGGCCGCCCCTCTTCAAAATGAGTGATATGCTCTCCTGAAAGATATCCGTAAGAAAGGAGGCCTCCGCCGTCCTTGTCACCTTCCAAAGCTTTCCGGTAGAGATTGGAAAACAAGACGTTTTTATCGGTTTCTATTCCCATGGTTTCCGCAAATTCCGCAAACAGGGATACCCAGGCATTTAAATCCGAAGTACAGTTGTTGCAGTGAACCATGGCAACCGGATCCCCGGCAGGGGTTGTCACCAGATCAATTTCCGGGTAAACCCTTGAAAGCTCTTTTTCCAGCACCACCATGGCGAACACACTGGTTCCGGCGGATACGTTTCCCGTCCTTCTGGCTACGCTGTTGGTGGCAGTCATTCCGGTTCCTGCGTCTCCTTCCGGGGGGCACAAGGGTATTCCAGCCTTTAAATTGCCGCTTGGATCGAGGAGCCTTGCTCCCTCTTCCGTCAGGGTTCCCGCTTCCTCTCCTGCCGTCAGCACCTGAGGCAGAATATCCCGAAGCTTCCAGGGCAGATTTTCAGAGGAAACCAGCTGGTCAAACTGCCTCACCATCCGTTCATGATAATCCTTTGTGCCGCTGTCCACCGGAAACATACCTGAGCAGTCTCCGATTCCCAGCACTCTTTTTCCTGTCAGCTTCCAGTGCACATACCCTTCCAGAGTGACGAGATAATCAATCTCCGGCACATGTGCTTCTTTGTTGAGAATGGCCTGGTATAAATGGGCGATGCTCCATCTCTGGGGAATTTGATAGGAAAACAACTCCGTCAGCTTTTTTGAAGCGTCCTCTGTCATGGTATTTCTCCAGGTACGGAAAGGAACCAGAATTTCCCCCGCTTTATCAAAGGCCATATATCCATGCATCATAGCAGAAAAGCAGATAGCGCCTACATTTGTCAGGGTTTCTCCGTACTGCTCTTTTACAGCTTCCGCCATCTTCCGGTAGCTGTCCTGCACCCCTTTCCATATATCGGAAATCGAATAGGTCCAGATTCCATCTATGTACTGATTTTCCCACTCATGACTTCCGGAAGCGATGGGTTCATGATTTTCATCCACCAGTACAGCTTTGATCCTGGTAGAGCCCAGTTCCACTCCAAGGGCAGTCCTGCCTTCCCGTACAGCCGCCGCAATTATATTTTTCTCCATTGAAACCCCCTCCTCTTGCCTTTCATGACCTGTTTAACGGTATACTGCAAAATTCCACTTCAATTCATTTTTCAAATCTCTGATGGTTGTATGTTCATCGATGTAAACAGCTTCAATGCCCATGGCATCAGCCCAGTCTCCCATCTGTTCTGCTGTCAGATCATAGGAAAATGCTGTATGATGGGCTCCGCCGGCCAGAATCCAGCTTTCCGCTCCTGTAGTCAGGTTTGGCTCCGGTGTCCAGAAAGCGGTTGCAACAGGAAGCTTAGGCATTGACTGCTCCGTCTTTTTGCAGTTCACAGTGTTGATAATCAGGCGGAAACGGCTGCCAAGATCAATGAGGGATGTTGCGATTCCCCTTCCTTCCTTTGCCGTAAATACAAGGCGGGCAGGATCTTCCCTTTGTCCCATGGACAGAGGATTTACTTTAATTCCTATTTTCCCGTCGGCAACGGAGGGGCAAACCTCCAGCATATGAGCCTGAAGAATACCTTCCTTTCCGGGAACCAGGTTGTAGGTGTAGTCTTCCATAAAGGAAGTACCCTTTGCCTCCTTTAAATCGGCTGTCATGATTTTCATCAGACGGACCATGGCCGCTGTCTTCCAGTCCCCTTCGCCGCCGAAGCCGTAACCCTTTTCCATCAGACGCTGGATTGCAAGACCCGGAAGCTGCTTTAATGCGCCTAAATCTCCGAAATGGGTAACAATGGCCTGGTAATTCTTCTCCTTTAAGAACCGTTCAAAACCCAGCTCAATCTGTGCCTGGACAGCCACGTGGTTTTTAAACTCCTGAGGATCTCTTCCTTCCAGCAGGATTTCATATTTGCTGTAATACTCCTCCACCAGAGCCGAGATATCCCCTGCTGCCACATCTTTTACGTAAGCTTCGATTTCATTGACCGGATAAGCATCGATCTCCCAGCCAAACTTTATCTGAGCCTCCACCTTATCTCCCTCGGTAACGGCAACATTTCTCATATTGTCCGCCACCCGGAGCACGCGGATATGGCTGCTTTCCATGATTCCTACTGCGGTCCGCATCCAGGAGTCTATCCGGTCCTGAACCTTTTCGTCATCCCAGAAGCCTGCAATGACCTTTCTCTCAATTCCCATTCTTGTAACCATATGGCCGAACTCCCTGTCCCCGTGTGCGGACTGGTTTTCATTCATAAAATCCATGTCAATGGCATCATAAGGAATCTCCCGGTTAAACTGGGTGTGAAGGTGAAGCAGGGGCTTTCTGTATTCCTGAAGCCCTAAAATCCAGGACTTTGCCGGAGAAAAGGTGTGCATCCAGGTAATAACCCCCGCACATTCCTCGTCCCCGTTGGCCTGATTGAACAGGCTGCGGATGGAAATATTGTCAATAAGTACCGGCTTTAAAACCACTTCAAAAGAAAGGCGGCCGCATGCATTGAGCCTTTCCACTATGATCCGGGAATGCTCCGCCACATCCTGCAAACACTCTTCCCCATAAAGATCCTGTGAACCCGTGGCAAACCAAAACTGATACGTTTTACTTTTCATATTAATTACCCCTCGCTTTTCTATGTATTTGTTTTATTGAATTTCCATGAGAGCGATCCGGTCATCCTCTTAATACCAATTTACAACTTGTATGTACCACTGCACAAGTTGTTTTTATTTATTTTATCATAAATCTGATTTGTTCCAAGTACCAGGAGGCGGAAAGCTGCTTATTTTACCGCATAAAAGGTCATTATCAAAAAGCAAAATGCGCCAGGGACAGCCCCCGGCGCATTTTGCTTTTTCTTATCTTTATCTGGTCTTGAATGTGGAACATTCCGTGTGGCCTGCTTCCCTGGCCCCGTCTCCGGCAATTCCAATGTGATCCGCTGAACAGTGGCGGTCTTCGTTGTATACGCAGTTGACTGCCTCGCAGTCCACCTCCAGCCTGCTTTCCGGAGTCTTGAACACGTTCCGGAAGGAACCGTCCTTATTTTCATCAAAGCTTCCGCAAAATGTATCATAGGAATCCTTTGCCTGGTTTCCTTCTACTATAATAGCAGACTTACAACAGTAGTAATCAGAATTATGAATACAGCTTGTAACACTACAGTCTAATTTTGTCATGACCTGTGACCTCCTTTGATTTCTGAAGAAATTGAACTGATGATTCAGGAGGTAGTGTGCGCAAATGGTCAGGAAAATATTCTCACGAATACTTCCTGACCATCTTAAATTTAAATTTATTTTGATTCTTCTGTTACATTTACCTTTTTAATTTCCTTTGTACGGATTTCACGGCAGATATCATCGATAAAATCTCCCAGAGGACGCTGTCCTTCATCGCCGTTAAAGCGGCTGCGGACTGATACCACGCCTTCCTCTTCTTCCTTCTGTCCTACCACCAGCATGTAAGGAATCTTTGACAGACGGGCTTCACGGATCTTATAGCCGATTTTCTCTGCTCTCTCATCAACCGTTGCCAAAATGCCGTTTTCCTTTAACTGGGCTTCTACCTTCTCCGCATACTCATGATACTTTTCAGAAATCGGAAGTACACGAACCTGCTCCGGACATAACCAGGTTGGGAATGCGCCTTCGTATTTCTCAATGAGCCATGCCAGAGTTCTCTCATAGCAGCCCATGGAGGTTCTGTGAATGATATAAGGACGCTTCTTGGTTCCGTCTCTGTCCACAAAGCTCATGTCAAAGCGCTCTGCCAGGAACATGTCAAGCTGAATGGTGATCATGGTGTCTTCCTTGCCGTATACATTTTTAGCCTGAATATCCAGCTTAGGACCATAGAAAGCCGCTTCTCCTACTGCTTCCGTATATTCGATTCCGATGTGATCCAGAATCTTTCTCATCATATCCTGGACTTCATCCCACATCTCAGGAGTTCCCAGATATTTATCTGCTTTGTCAGGATCCCATTTGGACATCTGATAGGTTACATCGCCTTCCAGGCCAAGTGTGGTCAGACAGTATTTTGCCAAATCCACGCAGCCCTTAAACTCTTCTTCTATCTGGTCAGGACGGACAATTAAATGTCCCTCGGAAATGGTGAACTGGCGCACACGAGTCAAACCGTGCATCTCTCCGGAGTCCTCATTCCGGAACAGAGTGGAAGTCTCGCCGTATCTGCAAGGTAAGTCACGGTAGGATTTCTGGCTCTGCTTGTAAACGTAATACTGGAATGGGCAGGTCATAGGGCGAAGGGCAAATACTTCATCATCCTTTTCCTCGTCTCCCAGCACAAACATTCCTTCCTTATAATGATCCCAATGGTCGGAAATAATATAGAGATCTTTTTTTGCCATAAGAGGAGTTTTTGTCCTCATATAGCCTCTCTTCTCTTCCTCATCCTCAATCCATCTCTGCATAGTCTGGACGATCTTGGCACCCTTTGGCATCAGAAGGGGAAGACCCTGACCGATGACATCAACCGTTGCAAAGATTTCCAAATCCCGGCCCAGCTTGTTGTGATCCCGGTTTTTGATGTTTGCAAGGTATTCCAGATATTCATTTAATTCTTCCTTTTTGGAAAAAGCTGTTCCATAAACACGTGTCAGCATGGCATTTTTCTCGCTGCCTCTCCAGTAAGCGCCTGAGGAGGAAGTCAGCTTAAATGCTTTGATGGACTTTGTGCTCATCAGATGAGGCCCTGCGCAGAGATCGGTAAAATCTCCCTGGCTGTAGAAGGAAATCTCCGCACCCTCCGGCAGATCCTGAATCAGCTCCACCTTATAGGGCTCTCCCTTTTCCTCCATAAACTTAATGGCTTCTTCTCTCGGAAGGGTAAATCTTTCGATTTTAGCACCTTCCTTTATGATCTTTTTCATTTCGGCTTCAATTTTGTCTAAGTCCTCTCTTGAAAAAGAAGGGATATCAAAATCGTAATAAAAGCCGTTTTCAATGGAAGGTCCGATTGCCAGCTTTGCTTCCGGGTACAGTCTCTTCACTGCCTGAGCCAGGATATGGCTGGCAGTGTGACGGTAAGCAGAAAGACCTGCCGGATCATTGACAGTCAGAATACTTAAGCTGCTGTCCTTATCCACAACAGTTCTTAAATCCACAACAGTTCCGTCTACTTCGCCTGCACATGCATTTCTTGCCAGGCCTTCGCTTATATCAGAGGCAATGTCAATGACTGACATTGAATGCTCATATTCTTTGACTGAGCCGTCTTTTAATGTAATCTTCATCTTTTAATCTCCTTTTCTGACAAATAAAAAAGTCCCTTTCCATATGCTTCCATACAGAAAGGGACGACTCAACTATAGGAATCGCGGTTCCACCCTTGCTTGAATGAACAAAAAATGTTCAAACCACTTCATTGTGATGATAACGGAATCACCGTTCCCTATTAAGGGACGCTCCGAGCTGGTCTTCTCATAGCATTCCGGTAAGGCACTTTCACCAAACGGGCCTCTCTCTGAACTTTCCTGATATGATACTGGTCTCATCAACGCTTTTTATATTAATTTCTACTCAAATTATAACACGATGAAATTGTTTGTCAAGTAGGCGGTAAATTTTTTCAAAGCAGGATAATAAGAGCAGCGGTAATCGCCACAATGCTTATGATGATTGACAAGGAATTGACGGCGCTGGCCATCTCAATATCTCCGTTTAAGGCACCTGTAAAGGCTGGAGCCACCGAAGATATGGGGCCTAAGGAAACAATAGCTAAAGCCTGGCGCATTTCCAGCCCAAAGGGAGTGAGAAAATAAAATCCCAGGGCCATGAGCAGGGCAAGCCCGTACCTGGTGGCTAAAATTTTAATGATCTGGGCTATTTTCTCTTTTTCCATCCGTATTTCAAACCCAATACCCAGCATGAGAAGGGCAATGAATCCATTGGCCGCCCCTGCGGTTTCTGCAAAGCTGAGAATCACCGCGGGAAGCTTGATCTTTAACAGGGCCAACACAGTCATGACCACATAAGCGTCAAAGGGAACAGAGGAAAACAGCTTCAGCAAAATATTTTTCAAAGAAGGCTTTTCCTCTTCTCCCAACACCATACTGCCCACGGTATAATTAATTCCGGTACACATGACGGCATTTCCCGCATCAAAAAGGCTTGTGACTGCAAATCCCATGGGGCTTAAAAAGCTCTGCACAAAGGGCATGGTAAAGTTCCCCACATTGTATCCGGACATGTTGATCATTGCAAAGGCTCTCGTTTCCTTTGATTTCGTAAGATTCATCAGATAGCCGATGACAAGGGTGACCAGGTTGCATAAAAGCCCGGCTGCACACATGATCAGCAGGGAATACTCCATGGTAATCTTGCTGAAATTAGACACAATAGCTGCCGGAAGAGTGATTTTAATGACCACTTTAGAAAATAAGTAAAAATCCTTTGCACGAAAAAATCCTGCCAGTTTAAGCAGGTAGCCCATTGCAATAATTGCTACAAACGCAACTGCCTTTGCCAATACTGCTGCCATAGAACACTCTCTTTTCTTTTTGTATTTTATTTAGGTAAACTGTCTGCTCAAACCAAAGTTCCGGCGGTGCCGCAATCGGCCCCGCCGGATATCAATATATTTATTTTACTTCCACGGTCCAGCCCTTCGGACCTTCTACCGCGCCAAGCTGGATTCCTGTTATGGTATCGTAAAGCTTCTGGGTCAGTTCTCCGATTTTTCCGCCTCCGATGGACATCCTGTCTTCCTCAAACCGAAGCTCTCCTACCGGGGAAATAACCGCGGCTGTTCCGGTTCCAAAACATTCCTCCAAAGCTCCTGACTCTGCGGCAGCAACTACCTCATCTACGGAAACCTTCCGCTCCTCTACGGCCACTCCCCATTCCCTGCAAAGGGCGAGGACAGAATCTCTGGTAACTCCCTGAAGAATGCTTCCGTTTAATTCAGGTGTGACCACAACACCATTGATCTTAAAGAAGATGTTCATAGCTCCCACTTCTTCAATATACTTCCGGTGAACTCCGTCAAGCCATAACACCTGGGAATATCCTTCTTCATGCGCCTTTACCTGAGAGGCCAGGGAGGCCACATAATTTCCGCCTGTTTTTGCCTCTCCGATTCCGCCCTTTACTGCTCTGACGTATTCGTCCTCAATCCAGATCTTAACCGGATCAAGGCCGCTGGCGTAGTAAGCGCCTACCGGAGACAAAATAATCATGAATTTATAAGTATAGGAAGCTCTGACTCCTAAGTATGGGTCTGTAGCAATGACAAAGGGTCTGACATAAAGGGAAGTTCCCGGATTTGTGGGAATCCAGTCCTGATCCACAGACACCACGGTCTTCAATGCCTCCAAAAACAAATCCTCCGGAATCTCAGGAATACAAAGACGGCGGTTGCTCTTATTGGCACGCTCAATGTTCTTATCCGGGCGGAACAGTAGAATCCGGCCATCTTCTGCTTTATAAGCCTTTAAGCCCTCAAACATCTCCTGCCCATAGTGAAATACCATGGCAGAGGGGTCCAGCTCCAATTTATGATAAGGCACGACGCGGGGATCAAACCAGCCCTTTCCTTCCTCATAGTCCATTTCAAACATGTGATCTGTAAAAATGGTTCCAAATACCAATGGATTGTCTCTGCCTGGTTTTTCCTTGGGACAAGCGTTTTTTTCTATTCTGATTGTCTGCATTTTGTACTCTTCCTTTCCTCTTCCCTGCCCATGCTCTTTGGGCATCATGGTATACCCGCAGGGTGCTTCCTCTTCCCTGCCCATGATCTCTGGGCATCTGGTATACCCGCAGGGTGCTTCCTCTTCCCTGCCCATGCTCTTTGGGCATCGTGGTATACCCGCAGGGTGCTTCCTCTTCCCTGCCCATACTCTCTGGGTATCAAGGTACACCCGCAGGGTGCTTCCCATACCGGCATATCTGTCAGTTTTTTATAATTTGTTTATCATTATGGTCCAAAAAGCTTCTGGTGTCAAGAAATTTCAGCCTATTTTACTCTGCCGAAATGGAATCTAAACCATAACTCTGAGTTATATATCGAGGAAATTCCATTCTCACAGTCTTCATGGGATTTACAGTCTGGCAAATCACCAGATCTCCAGCCATGGTCAGAAGCATGCCTGCATCCTCACTGTCTATTCCTGCCTTTTCTTTTATAAAGTCAAACATCTGTCTGGTGGCTGCCCTCCATGCCTCTTCCACACTTTCCCTGGAGGCAATGGTAATCAGCCGGTCTTCGGTTTCAATCATGGGATAAGGAACACAGTTTTTGTTCCTGACCACCTCTACTAAAACTGTGGCCCGCCCTTCAATCTCCAGACCGCAGTCCTCCACCTCTCCGTCGCCCATCACTCCATGGAAATCTCCCATGGATAAAAGAGCTCCTTCCACAAATACAGGCAGATAAAGGGTGGCGCCTTTTCTGATCTGGGTGCAGTCCATATTTCCGCCGTGGTCCATGGGGGTGATGGTGGAAACTCCGTCTCCTTCAGGAGCCACGCCAATGACCCCGATCATAGGTTTTACCGGAATCCGGAGTTTTTCGTTATACAGGGCGAATCCGTCTTTTACGGGAACTCGTCTTAAGACTTTACGGGGAAACTCTTCCTTTTCACTTCCGCTTCCCGGCCCCAGCATAACAATACCTACAGGGCCCATTTCAATGTCCAGAATTTTGATCTTTAACATATCTCCCGGCATTGCGCTTTCCACATAAAGAGGACCTGTGGCCGGATTTCCCGGCTTTCTCACCACGTTTTCAAAGGTGGCCTGCTCAGGCAGAAACTGATTGGTGAAGCAGTCATAAGTTTCAAATACAACTGTCTCTCCCGGTTTAATGGTGTCACAGGGTGGATTTTTCTTTGAGAGAATATTGGTAATATAATTTCTGGTTATGGTTTTCATTGGTCAGTCCCTCTGGTTTCTTTATATGTTAGTTTTTTATCCGATGTTTTTCTGCCAAGCTCCGGCCATACCGTAGCCAGCATGGTAATAAAGCAGGCGCAGCCTCCGATTAAGTTGGATATGGGCTCTGACATCAGGATTCCTGCCGGGCCGTTTCCCATGATGGCAGGAAGGATCAGGATTAAGGGAGCCACAATAACCACCTTCCGGAAAACGGAAAAGAACACAGCCTTTTTTGCCTTTCCCAAGGCAACAAACACGGACTGGGCCGCAAATTGCAGGGACATGAAAAAGAATCCGAAATAATAGATCCGCATGGCTGCAACGCCTTCTTTTAAAAGCTCTGCATCCCGGTTGAATATCCGGATAAAAAATTCAGGAAAGCTGTGGATCAGCCCCCACATAAGTGTGGTATATATGATAGACACTACCGAAACAAATACGATAGACCGCTTTACTCTGTCATATTTTTCCGCTCCATAATTGTATCCCATAACAGGCTGCGCACCGCTGGTAACCCCGTTTACAGGCATGGTAATTACTTCCCGGACCGAATTGACGACAGTCATGATTCCAACATACAAATCTCCGCCGTAGCGCTGGAGGGAAGAATTATATAAAATCTGAACCAGGCTGTTGGTGATGGACATGGTAAACCCCGACATGCCAAGGCCTGTAATATTTCTCACTCTGTACTTTTCTAAGCGGAAACAGGAGGTTTTCAGTCTTATGATAGCCTTTTTACCTGTCAGAAACTTAACAATCCAGACTGCAGACAGAAACTGGGATATGATGGTGGCGAAAGCCGCCCCTCTGACTCCCATGTTCAGAACAAAAATGAATATGGGGTCTAAAATAATATTAGAAACTGCTCCCAGAAGAACCGTCATCATTCCGATGGTTCCAAAACCCTGGGAGTTGATGAAACTGTTCATTCCAAGACCGATCATCACAAAGATATTTCCTACCAGATAAACGGTGATATACTGGTCCGCATAGGGATAAGTTAAGTCACTGGCCCCAAACAGATACAGCATGGGCTTTTTGAATATAAGTCCCAAAATTGTCAGTATGACTCCGGAAATCATTAAAAGCACAAAGGAATTGCCCATAATCCGTTCCGCTTCCTTTACATTTCCCCGCCCCCGTTCAATAGAACACAAGGGGGCGCCGCCCATTCCGAAGAGATTGGCAAAAGCAATGACCATGGAAATGATGGGAAGGCACAAGCCCAGGCCCGTTAATGCCAGGGTGGAATTTTCAGGTATCATTCCTATGTAGACCCGATCCACAATGTTATAAAGCACATTGATAAACTGGGCCAAGGTCATGGGAAGGGCCAGTCTCAATATGTTTCCCATTACGCTTCCTTGTGAAAAATCATTTTTTGTATCAGTCATTTCCTCACTGCCTTCTTTCTATTTTCTTCTCCGTCTTTTATCTGTTATCGATCAAACAATTTGCCGTTCATAACCTATCTTTATTTATCATACCACCATCCCCCTGTTTTTGCATCCCCTTTTTCCTTCTTATGCCATGACAGACTGCTGCAAAAGAAACATTTCCTTCTGCGGCAGCCTGTCATGACTGATTGCATCTATTCTCTTTTATCAGCCGTTTTCCTCATGAAACTGAAATAAATTCAGCCCTATGGCTTCATCTTCTCTCCGTTCCACTGTCCCGGGAATTTCCGTTATAATCAGTTCACCGGTGGCGCTGATCACTCCCCTGCTCAAATGGCCTCCGTGGCATTCTCCTGTATGGGGATTTCCGATTACCATATGAAGATGCAGATAAGGATCTCCTTCCTTTTGGGTGATGCTTCCCATCAGCGAGGCAATCTCATAAAGCCCTTGATATTCCCGGCTGTAATACTGCTTCTTTTCTGTATCAAAGACACCCAGCTGAACCGTGTCTACTGCTCCAAGACCAGTCACAGATGCAAGCCTTATTCCTTCTTCCCTGCAAAGCCTTATCAAACTGAGAAGAATCTCATCCCCCCGGTCCAGACGCACCACAAATGTATGCACAAACTTTCGATATTCCATATGGAAGCCCTCCTTCTTCTCTGCTGTTTTATCTATATCTCATACTATAACAATTTCTGCCTGAAAAATAAAGTTACAATTCCCGTTTTTACGGCCAATGCCGCATAAAACGAAAATTGTAACTTTTATTTAAGTCATTGATCAGGTAATGGGAGCCGGATTAAAAATGCACAAATCATTATAAAGCTTATATTTCTCCGAATAAGTCTCCTTGCGCCCGCTGGCAACATCAATAATTTCATGAAACAGCAGAGTTCCAATTTCCTCTATAGTGGCTTCTCCAGTTGCAATGGGGCCTGCATTTACATCGATCAGGTCCATCCACTGGTCTTTCATATCATTTCTGGAACATACCTTGATCACCGGAGCCATTGCAAGGCCGTAGGGAGTTCCCCTTCCTGTCATAAACACCTGAAGCCCAATACCGCTTGCAAGCTGGCACGGCCCGCAGACAATATCGCTTGCAGGAGTTGCCGCATAGATAAGTCCTTTTTTTGTGGGCTTTTCCGCCGGGGACAGTACTTCCACAATGGGAGAGGTGCCGGACTTTGCAATGGAACCCATGGCCTTTTCCACAATATTGGCTAATCCGCCTTTTTTATTTCCGGGAGTGGGGTTGGCGCTCCGGTCTACTTCGCCTTCTTTTAAATAATTATCATACCATTTCATTTCTTTTGCCAGCTTCTTCCCCACTTCTTCATTTATGCAGCGCCGGGCAAGTAAATACACTCCATCCCGCACCTCCGTAACTTCGGAAAATAAAACCGTTGCTCCGCCTTTTACCAGCATATCGGAAGCATAACCCGCAGAAGGGTTGGCGGTCACTCCGGAAAAAGCATCGCTGCCTCCGCATTGCATACCGATCAGCAGGTCAGAAAGGGGGAGAGTCTGCCTTTTTCTCTCATTTAAGATCTTCAGCTTCTTTTCAGCCATTTCCATCAGAGAGCCGATCATGTCGTCCATCCCCTTTTTTTCCTGGAGGATAATGACATTTTCCTCTGTAATATCCGCAGCATCGCAGAGCATTTCCACAGAGAACTTTTCGCAGCCAAGGCCTACTACCATCATCTGTCCTCCGAAGTTAGGATGCTTGGACAGGTTTCGGAGAGTCCGGATGGGAATATGGGCCTCCGGTGCATTGATGGCAACACCGCATCCGTAGGCATGGTTTACAGGTACGATTCCATCCACGTTGGGATATTTGGGAAGCAACTCCCGCCTCATCCGCTCCACTGCCACATTGAGCACGCCTGTCACGCACTGGACCGTGGTGCTGATTCCCAAGAGGTTGCGTGTTCCCGCAGGCCCTCCCCAGGGGTTAGCATAGCCTTCCCAGACCGTAACCGGCGGTTCAGGCAGATCAGTTACCAGATCAGTACCAAACTCCATGCTGTCCACATCCGGGGGATCCGGCAGCTCCAGCATATGTTCGTTGATCCAGTCTCCCTTTGCAATGGAATCGACCGCATAGCCCAAAACCACACCGTAGCGGATGATCTCTCCTCCTGCAGGAATATCGCAAAGAGCGATCTTATGAGCCTGGGGAATGTTGTGGCGGGCAGCCACTCCGTCCATCACTTCTGTGCCGGCCTTGATCTCATTGATTGCAATGGCCACATTATCCTGTTCCTTGATCTTTATATACAATGGTACGCTCACGTATTTTTACCCCCTATATTCTAACAGGCGTTAAAACATTCCCAGCCTGGTCAAATTCCATTTCCTGCGGCTCTCCTACGGCTTCCAGCCCTTCATACTTACCTGCCTTTACGTCTTCATAATAGGTTTCTGACAATAAAATGGTATCAATATGGAGGCTGTTTGCAATTCTCACCATCCGGAGACTGCCCGGTTTTATCTTGTTGCAGGTTCGGATGCAGATCTGAATGGCCTCTTTATCAGTGGCCATCACACACGGTATCCGGGCTGAGGCCAGAACTGTGCTTGTAATGCAGTTGGGATACATCTTTTCCACATCCATTTCATCAAATATCTTTTTGGTAATGGCACTGGCTAATCCGCATCCTAATGCATTACCGTGGGATGCCTGGCTCAAATTTAAAAAACAGGTTCTCTGGGTTCTGATGCCTCCCGTCGCATAGGGTGTGGAAAAGGTCCCCGTTATGTTTGGATCCACTCCAGTCCCGCTGTAATTTTTTCCGATCTCATCCACTACCAGCACATCAGTTTCTCCCACGATCAGCCTGGGCATGTTGGAAAATGCATAAGTTAAAAGCTCAGGTTCCCTCTTTAGAATGTTCTCCGCCAATATGGCTTCGATTTTACAGGTTTCATCGTATGCATTTTCTATGCAGGGAACAGCAAAAAGGATATTGGCCTTTTCCAGCACCACCTTTGCCATGTCCGGGATGTTCTGAGCTATAACATCCATGCCGTCACTATGTACCACAGAAGCGCCTATCTGCTTTCCAAGTCCCACTGTCATCATCTTACAGGGACCGCTTTCATAAGGTCCCCGAAAGGCGTTATGAGGCTTCAAGCGGCAGGAAATAATAATTCCATCTGCTTCATATGCATTTTTATCCAAGACCACACGGCATCCTCTTTCGGTATACCCCAGTTCCACTACTTCCATGGAGGAGCGGATCGAACATCCCATGGTCTGCTCCGTAATCTTATAGCTTTCCAGCACCTCAAGCTGTCCCTGAGCCGTTACCCCGCCATGGCTTCCCATGGCAGGTACAATAAAAGGCTTTGCACCTTTGGATTTCACAAAATCTACAATGGCCTTGGTGATGATGTCCACATTGCGGATGCCCCGGCTTCCAGCAGTAATTGCAATGCTCATGTCCGGCTTGATAAGAGAAGAAATTTCTTCCTGCTCCAGCTCTTTCCATACGGTCTGGAGAATATTCTCCGGCTTAATAGAGTCTGCCGGAAATTTCTGCCGGGCACGGAACATTCTGGGTATCTCCACATCTTTTAAAAGCTGTGAAACGCCGCCTCCGTCTATCACATTCATTCTGAATTATTCCTTTCCTATTCCTGACTGTTAATTCTGCACTGTCTGGAAATAAGAATCTGCTTATAACCAGTCCAGATCATCATGCCGATAGAGAACAGAATAAATGCAGCTGCAATCGGTGATGTGAAGAATGTAAGGAAATTGTTGTTGCTGTACATCAGACCTCTGATTAAGTTTTCCTCTATCGTTGTTCCCAGGACAAATCCCAGAATCATAGGTGCCTGAGGAAACTTGTGCTTCGCCATAAAATATCCAATAACACCGAAAAGAAGGGATGTCCATACATCGAACATATTATGATTCGTTCCATATGTACCGACAATACACAGAACCAAAACTGCCGGAAGCAAAATGTACTTGGGAACTTCCAATACTTTTATAAACAGACGGATTCCGCCAAATTCCACAATAAGCATCATGATCGTTGCAATAAGGAATGCAGCAAAAATACCATAAACAAGAGTTCCGCTATTCTTAAACAACAAGGGTCCAGGAGCAATTCCATGAAGAGTCAGACCGCCCAGGATCATGGCTGTTACCGTATCTCCAGGTATTCCCAAGGTCAGCAGCGGAATTAAGGCTCCGCCAATTGATGCGTTGTTTGCAGTCTCAGTTGCGATAACACCGTCAATCACACCGGTTCCGAATTTTTCCGGATATTTACTCTGCTGCTTTGCCACACTGTAAGCCACGATATTGGAGGTAGCACCGCCAATTCCCGGCAGAATGCCGATACCAATACCAATCAGAGCAGAACGGATAAAATTGACAAACTGATCCTTGAACTCCTTTAATGAGATTCCAAAGCCTTTAATTTTATAATTCGTGATTTTCTGCTCCTTTGATTCAAGTCCGTCTACAGCCACCTTTAAAACCTCTGCCACTGCAAACAGCCCAATCATAACCGGAAGCTGCTGGAATCCATTTTCCAGATCCCGAATTCCAAAAGTAAAACGCTCTGCTCCTCCGATTGAAGCAATTCCAAAAAGGGAGAATGTCAAACCTGCCACGCCGCTCATCAATCCCTTTAACAGATTATCCCCTACCATAGCACCAATCATAGTCAGCGCAAACAGGCAGATGGCAAAAAATTCATAAGGTCCAAATTTCAACGCAATTTTTGCCAGGGAAGGAGCAATGAAAATCAAAGCCAGAATGGAAAGTATGGTTCCCAGGAAAGAATATAAAATGCCGATTCCCAGAGCTTTTCCTCCCTCTCCCCTGTCCGCCATAGGACCACCGTCAAAGGTAGTTGCCACGGAAGAAGGGGTTCCTGGAATCTTTAGCAATATGGCAGAAATCAGGCCGCCGGAAGTTCCTCCAACATAAAGAGCGATCAACATGGAAATTCCATTTAATGGTGTCATGGAAAAAGTTATAGGCAGACAGAGAGCGACTGCCATGGTAGATGTCAGCCCTGGAATAGAGCCG
>NZ_DAIOXM010000013.1:0-139984 GCF_036758025.1 Lacrimispora sp.
GGGATCTGCTTTCAGATGAAACCTTTTTCCTGGTTCCAAATCCGGATACTACCATAACCTCTCCGGGAAACGGAGTCAACCAGCTTACCGTCACTGCCTATAACCAGTTTAACGACAGCATTCTTGCGGAGTCCAGCAGGGGATACACCAGAAACGGGCTGATAAAGCCCGACATTGCCGCTCCGGGCTATCAGATTCCCTGCGCTCTGCCAGGAAACCGGTACGGCACCTTAACCGGAACCGGAGCAGCAGCAGCCCATGCAGCCGGAGGCATTGCCATGATCCTGGAATGGGCCATTCCCAGGGGAAATTACACCTCTATGACAGGCTATGATGTCAGCAGCCTCATCATCCGGGGGGCAAGGCGGACCACTCCCATTGTTTATCCCAATAATATATGGGGATACGGACAGTTGGATATTAATAGCCTGTTCCAGAGGCTTACCAATATTTAACTGATTTTCTGCATAAGATGTACCATGACTTTATCAGGCAGAACAGACAGGAGGCTTCATTTTGAGCAAAATACTGGACAATAATTATTATGACCTGATTATCAGCAACGTTTCCATCCCCTCCTATGACACTGGTGACAATATCACACCCATGACAGAGCGCCATTCTCTCCTTCATGTACCCGGAACCGGTGCGGATCTGTGCGACCTGGGAGCCCGCCCCTATCACAACTTTCCCTCCCTCTATACCACGGAATCCACCATAAGCATTGAAAGTTCCGGCATTGGGACCGTCCAGCGAAATCCCTTTTTAAGCCTGTACGGAGCAGGAATTATGGTGGGCATTATTGACACGGGAGTGGACTACCGGCACCGGGCTTTCCAGACTTTGGGAGGGACCACCCGGATCTATTCCATATGGGACCAGGCGGATCAGAGCGGCACCATTCCTGAGGGCCTGACCTTTGGAAGCGAATATACGATGGAGATGATCAATGAAGCCCTGGCATCGGAGGCCCCCCTTTCCATTGTCCCCTCTATAGATACCAACGGGCACGGAACCGCCATGGCAAGCATTTTGGCAGGAAGCCCTGATCTGGAGCAGGGCTTTTCCGGCGTAGTTCCCCAGGCTCAGTTGGCTGTGGTTAAGCTGAAGGAAGCAAAGGAAAACTTAAAAAGTATTTTTTCCATACGAAATGATGCAGTCTGTTTTGCAGAGTCGGATATTGTTTTTGCAGTGAACTATCTGATGTCCGCAGCTGTACGGGCCGGCAAACCGCTGGTCATCTGCATTACCTTAGGAAGCAGCCAGGGAGGACATGACGGGCGGGGCTTTTTAAGCAGTTACTTAACCTACATTGTGCAGCTTCCCGGAATCGGTGTCACCGTATCCGCGGGAAATGAGGGAAACAAGGGGAGGCATTACTTTAACAATACCTCCGTTCCTCCTTTTTACAACAACTTTGAGCTGAGGATCGGGGAAAGTGACAAGCAGTTCTGGATGGAAATTTGGCCCTATGCGCCCGGAAGAATCTCCATCGACATTTCCACTCCAAACAGAGAGTCCACCCAGAGAGTTTTCCCCTCTATCAGTGAATGCCGAAGGTTCAGCTTTATTTTCACCCAAAGCGTGATCTGGGTCAATAACTTCGTATTTGAAGAGGAGACAGGGGACCAGCTCATCCTCATCCGGTTTGTCAATCCCATACCCGGAGTCTGGTATCTGCGGGCCCAGAGCCTGGAAGATGAGCCTATTTCCTTTCACTGCTGGCTGCCCAATGGGGATTTGATTTCAGATGAGACCTTTTTCTTAAATCCAAATCCGGACACCACCATAACCTCTCCCGGAAACGGCACCCAGCAGCTTACAGTCACCGCTTATAACCAGTTTAACAACAGCATTCTCCTGGAATCCAGCAGGGGGTACACGAGAAACGGCCTTGCAAAACCCGATGTGGCTGCTCCCGGGTATCAAATTCCCTGCGCAGTTTCCGGCCCGGGAAACCGTTACGGAACGGCAACAGGCACCGGAGCAGCTTCTGCTCATGCGGCAGGGGTTGTGGCCATGGTAATGGAATGGGCAGTTCCCAGAGGCAATTACCCTTCCATGACAGGCAATAATATTAACCGCCTCATCATAAGAGGGGCAAGGCGCAACCCCGAACAAACTTATCCCAATAATGTATGGGGATATGGGCAGTTGGATGTAAACAATCTCTTTGAACGGCTTGCGAACATATGAGAAAAATGCAAAATGCGTCTTGATGGCTCCCTGCCTGTCAAGACGCATTTCTTTATACGGTTATTTTTGTTATCTTAAATTACCCAGAAATTCTCATTGCACACAATTCTGCGGTAGGTTTCAAATTTGGACCACTTGTTGTAAAATGCGATCCTGCTCTCCTTTTCCACTGCTTTATATTCTTCCAAAAATTCCTTAAGCTCCTCTTCTGTCCCGATCTTTAAAGCAAATCCTCTTTCATCGAGAACAGGCAGACCGCCGTATTCATAAGAGTCAAGTTTTATGATATCCCGGACTTTACGGCTGCGGATTAAAATTGCAGCAGAGTCCTCAGGGGATATGATATCAAAATAGTCGGGATAATGAAAGCTGTCTCCTTCCACTGGAACCGGATCGCCTACATGGTAGGTGGTTTCCTTTGTCTTTTGCCTGGATAAAAAGGCATTTTCCAGGTTAAAGTAAAACTCTTCAAAAATATATCCTTTGGCCTTAATTCCATCCTTTTCAAAATAAGGCTTTTCTCCCTCTGTTTCCACCTGCTCCACAACGCCGCAGGCAGAGGTCATATGAGTGACCCGGTCAATGAGGATCAATTCTCCAAGGGTTTTATTTCTCTTAAACTCATCCACCACAATCTTTTCTGTAAATTCCAGATCGCAGAAAATAATCTCATTCTTTGTGATCTGGTCCGCTGCCAAATGGCTTCCGGAATTCACATCAACCTTATATTCCACCTGGCTGATGACGGCCGGTATCATTTTGGTTCCAAGTTTTACAAGATAATCTTTTCCCGCCTGCAATGGTTCGTCATCCATCCAGAGGATCGTTGCTTTTATATTCTTGGACACCGGAAGTTCTCCTGTATCGGAAAGGACACAGCCCCGGCTCACATCCACTTCCCGGTCAAGCTGAAGGGTGACGGCCTGGCCTGCACTGGCTTCCGGCCACTCCTTATCGCCCACCAGAATGCTTTTTATGGACGCGGTTTCATTGCTGGGAAGGGTAACCACCTTCTGCCCTACAACGGCTTTCCCGGACTCCACCTGCCCCTGAAAGCCCCGAAACTCATGACTTGGACGGCACACTCTCTGTACGGGCATATAAAAACCGGTGCCAATTTCTGTTTCGGAAACATCCACCTGCTCCAAATAAGTCAGTAAAGCTTCCCCCTGATACCAGGGAATATTCTCAGACTTCTTTGTCACATTATCGCCTTCCGTTGCACTGACGGGAATGATTTTTACGCTCTTAAGGGATAATTCTTCTGCCAAAGCCAGAATATCTCTTTCTATTTCCTGAAAACGCTCCTGGCTGTAATCAACCAGGTCCATCTTGTTGACCGCAAATACGAAATGGTTGATTCCCATTAAGGAACAGATTCTGGAATGGCGTCTGGTCTGAACCAGAACTCCCTGCTTCGCATCAATGAGAATGATTGCAAGCTGGGCAAAGGAAGCACCTACAGCCATATTTCTGGTATACTCTTCATGGCCCGGTGTATCGGCAACAATAAAGCTCCGGTTGTCTGTGGTAAAATAGCGGTAAGCCACGTCAATGGTGATTCCCTGTTCCCGTTCTGCCATAAGGCCGTCTAAAAGAAGGGAGTAGTCAATTTCTCCGCCTCTGGAGCCCACCTTACTGTCCAGAAGCAGGGCCTTTTCCTGATCTGCGTATAACAGCTTGGAGTCATACAAAATGTGTCCGATGAGCGTTGACTTTCCGTCATCCACGCTGCCGCAGGTGATAAACTTCAGCAATCCATTCATTAGAAATACCCCTCTCTTTTTCTCTTTTCCATACTGGCTGCACCGCCATCCTTATCAATGACCCGGCTGGTCCGTTCCGATTCCACGGAGCTTAAGGTTTCCTCAATGATTTCATCTAAGGTATCCGCCTCTGACAGCACGCCTCCGGAAAGGGGGTAACAGCCCAGAGTGCGAAAACGGACCTTTTTCAGCTGAGGAACCTCTCCCGGCTTTAACCTCATGCGGTCGTCATCCACCATGATGATGTCATTGTCCCGGTAAACCACGGGACGCTCTGCGGCAAAATATAAGGGGACAATGGGGATGTTCTCCTGCTTGATATACTGCCAGATGTCCTTTTCCGTCCAGTTGGAAATGGGAAATACCCGGATGCTCTCCCCCTTGTAAATCTCCGTATTATAAAGCTTCCACATTTCCGGCCTCTGGTTTTTAGGGTCCCAGGCATGGGAGGCATTGCGGAAGGAGAAAATCCGTTCCTTTGCCCGGCTCTTTTCCTCATCCCGCCTTCCGCCGCCAAATGCCGCCGTAAAGCCGTATTTGTTCAAGGCCTGTTTTAAAGCCTGGGTCTTCATAATATCGGTGTAAGCAGAGCCGTGGTCAAAGGGATTGATTCCTTTTTCCACTCCGTCTTCGTTTATGTACTCCAGAAGGTCAATGCCACGTTCTTTTGCCGTTCTGTCCCGGAATTCAATCATTTCTTTAAACTTCCAGGTGGTGTTTACATGAAGAAAGGGAAAGGGCGGTTTTTCCGGGTAAAATGCCTTTAATGCCAGGTGAAGCATAACAGAGCTGTCTTTTCCTATGGAATACAGCATCACCGGATTTTCACACTGGGCCGCAACCTCCCTGATAATATAAATGGCCTCTGCTTCAAGTTCATCAAGATGGGATAATTCACTCATAATAATCCTCCTAATACTTATTTGAATTTTTGCTGTTTACATCAATAACCATGACAGTACCGTCATTTTTTGTGATATTCCAGTGAAGAATATCCCCTTCATAAGAAACGTTCATGGTTCCGCCGTTTCCGCCGATATCGGCCCCTAAATAAAACTCAATGGCAGCAGCCCTGCATTCCTTAACGCAGGAGACGCAGCCCCAGCAGTCCCTGGGGTATTTCACAAAGGCTTTGCCGTCTCTTTCTTTTATCAGGCTTCCCGGACAGACGGATATGCACTGAAAACATCCCACACATTTGTTTTCGTCAATTCTGATGCTCATACTCTGCCCCTTTCACAATGCTTTTTAAACTCAGATGAAGTTCCCCATCTACAAGCCTTGAATTCACGTATCCGAAATATTTCTCACGAGGCTCCTGGTAATCCAGGTTTTCGTTAAAGGAATGCCATCTGGTTTCTTTTCTGTAAAGCAGATGAGCGATGACGGACCGGCATACTTCCAGCCGTTCTCTCAGTTCGTATACGAACATCAGCTCATGCATATGGCCGGCGTTCATATCCTCTGCCAGCTTTAACAGGCGGGTAATGTTCTCATCAGCCAGCCTCAGCTGATTTTCATTGAACTGATAATTGGTCGATATTCCTCCGGCATATTCATCCATGACTTTTTGCATGGCTTCTTCCAGGGCTTCCTGAGAAAACCTGGGTAGTGGATTGTTTAAAATAATTTCATATTCTTTTATCTTTTTCTCTGCATATAGGCTGACAGCTTCGGGGATTTTTCTTTCTCTCTCTTCTTTTTCCAGCTTTTTGATTATATCCAGGGCGGCGATCTCTCCCTCTGCAAGAGCTCCGGTCACGTATTTCTGAGGACATCCTCCAGCCACATCACCTGCTGCATACAGTCCCTTGATGGTGGTTTCCCGGTTAGTGTTAATCCAGTAGCCGCTGGCAGTGTGCCCGCCTACGATATAAGGCTCTGTTCCTGCGATTTCCACATCTTCCTCACCTGGATTTTTTCCGCTTTCGATCCATCTTAAGGTCTGGCTGGGGGCCATATTTAAGTAGGCTTTTAAAAGCTCTTCATTTTTTTCCCTGCTGATTCCTTTTGTTTGCAGGTAACAGGGCCCGTTGCCTAGCTGGTTTTCCTTTACGGTTCCGTAAACTCTCTCGCTTGTGGTAATTCCGTATTTTTCTTCGTAAACCTCTCCCCTGGAATTGATCTGCTTTGCCCCTACTCCCTGGGCAATAGTTCCGGTGGGGGCAATGGTATCTTTGCACCGCAGGGCAATGAAACGCATTTCAAAGGAGGTCATCTCCGCTCCTGCCCGGATTCCCATGGCATAGCCTGCTCCGGTATTAAAGGGAGGATACCACATCTTATGGCGGGAAAACCCGGGATTGTTGGGCTTATACAGTCCGGCAGCCCCTCCGGTGGAAACTAAAACTGCTCTGGCGTGGATCTCATAGGCTGTGTCTTCTGTCATGTGAAATCCTACTGCACCTTCCACCTGATTGTTATGAACCAGCAGATCGGTTATGTTCACATTATTTAAAACCGTCACATTCTTTGCAGTGTCAACAGCTTTTGCCAGAATTGGCTTGAAGTTTTCACCGTTGATCTTGATGTTCCGGTTTCCTCTTGCAACGTATCGGCCTTTTTCATCCTTTAATATCACCAGACCTAGCTTTTCCATCTCAGCGGTTACCTGGTTAAACCGCTCTGCCGCTGATAAAAGCAGGTCATGCCTGACGATTCCGCCTGCATCCTTTGCCGCATAGTTGGCATAATCCTGGGGAGTTCTTCCTTCCACGATATAGGCGTTAATGGCGTTGACACCTGCTGCAAGGCAGCCACTTCTTTTTATATTGGCCTTCTCAGCAATGACTACCTTTAAATCCGAATTCCTGCTGAGTGTCAGGGCTCCGTAGCAGCCTGCTGTTCCGCCGCCTATGATGAGTACATCTGCGGTGATGATCTCATGATTTATTTTTTTACTCATATCCAGTCCCCTGCTTTCAAAACCTGTTAATTTTGTGTATTGCTATTTTATCCCCATTAACATAGTTTGTCAATATGTTTATATGTTATTCGTCAAAAAGATATTTCATCACAAAAAAATAAGAGGCAATACCGGCCTCTTATTCATATTAAAATTTACAATCCCAATTCCTGATCCACAAAGATAATTTCACATTTCATGCCCATAGGAACGCGTTCAATAACAGAAATAATACGGCAGATCCTGTTAGGGCTGTTACAGTCATAACACTTATCCCCCTTGACCGCACAGGGGGTTTTTGCATTCAACCTTTTGGCATTTTGCGGAGCAGCCACATTTTTACATCGGAAATAAGCGTCACTGATATTAGATGTGATTTTATTTTTCCCCACAATATAATAACAGGTTTCAGGGCCAAATGAGGTCATGGCAACCCGGTTTCCTGTTCCGTCAATATTGACAATCTCCCCTGATTCCGTCACCGCATTGGCACTGGTTATGTAAATATCGGCACAATTAGCCAGGCGCCGCACCGCCATGCCCGGAACCTTGTTGTGCCATACCACCGCATTCTTTTGCTGTAATTCTTCAAACAGCCCCATTTCCTTAAGGGTTACGCTTCCTCCAAATCCGATGGTCTGGTGTTCCAGAGTATTTACAAGGTAATTACATGCTTCTTCTTTTGTGGAAAAAAGCTGTGTTGAAAATCCATGTTTTTCAAAATTCTGTCTTATTGTTGAATATTCCATTGCTTTCCCTCTATTCCGCATTGTTTTAAAAGAAATTATACTGCATAATCCAGATTTCTTCAATAATAAAGGGAATTATAAAAGACTTATTAATTAAAAACAGAATACAGAATCGACTCTGCCAAATAATACTGTGAAAAACAGGTACTTCATGATAAAATAAATGCTGAGAAGAACAGAAGGACGAAAAGGACAGACATATGCTGAATGAGTTAATTTCTAAATTACATCATCAGGGTGCTGATATTGTTAAAGTCATTGATATATCCATGCTTTCAGAAAACGAAAGGCGAGGCTATGATACTGCACTGCTAATAGGAATCGCTCTCAGCCAGGAATATATTTATCGTCTTGCAATCGAAAATCGAATCGATCATTCTGAATTTTCAAAGACAGAGAAGCAATCTGATCAACTGGCTGAATGGACAGCCGATTTTATCATTGCAAAAGGCTACAAGGCCTTGGCTCAGTCAGAAAATATTTTGCTCCAACGGGGAAATTATGATGAATCTATAAAAACAACTCCGCTTCCACATAAAAAAATTGCTTTGTTAGCAGGTTTGGGTTGGATTGGAAAGAACAATTTGTTGGTAACAGAACAATATGGCAGCGCATTATCCATATGTACCGTATTGACAAATCTGCCATTGCCTACTGAAAACAAGTCAATTCTCATGCCGAAATGCGGCAAGTGTACCATTTGTAAGGATATCTGTCCAGTAAAGGTTATTCACGGTAAAACATGGGGATTAAACGTCTGCCGGGATGAGATTGTTGATGTATATCACTGCAAAACCTGCCTCAAATGTTTATTCAATTGCCCATGGACACTGAATTATATAAAAACGCGTACTTTCTGATTCGAAAGGAAGGAGAATATCATGGCAAAAAATCTTACACCTAAATTAAAATCTCTCAAAGAAGAATTTGATTTTCTTCATAAAAAGATTGGTGAATTAGAATGGGAAATTGCCACAAAATATTATGGAAGAAAAGCTATTCTTGGGTCGGAAATCGAAGAATTAGAAGATCGGCTCGAAAACTACAGAGCTAATATGGAAATTTTAATGGGAAATATCAGAAAAGAAGTAACAATAGCTAACAAATCCAAATAGCATAACAACTTCCGATTTATGAAAATCATCGCCAACTTACAACAATAAAATATCCGCTACTCTTACAGCACCACTATCAAGCAGGAAACACATAAACGTTTTCCTGCTTTTTCTTTTGGCAAAGTCAGAAAGAAGAACCTATGCAGAAAAAGTTATTTTTAATTCTATAACCTTGACATACCTTGATGATCTATGTATAGTATATATTATACTTAGATTATCAAGGTATCCAAATAAAAATTATGAAGTAAGGAGGATATCCTATGGACAAACGCTACATGGCTCTCGGTACTTCCATGCTGGTACTGAAGCTTCTGAAACAGCAAAGCATGTATGGATATCAGATCATTCGTGAATTGGAACAGCAAAGCCATCATGTATTTCAGCTTCAGGAAGGCACGCTCTATCCCATCTTACATTCTCTGGAACAGCAAGGGGCTGTCACCAGTTACAAACAAACTGCGGACAACGGCCGTATCCGCAAATATTATGCAATTACTTCTCATGGACAAAAACTTCTGAAAGAAAAAACAGAAGAATGGAATACTTATCAGACTGCTATTAATCAGGTGATGGGAGGTGCTGTTCTTGAATAAAAACACATTTGACAATGCTGTTTCCAGCTTCCTTGATGAAGTAACTGACCAGATTTCCTACAAACCGCTCCGCCCTTCTATTCGCCAGGAGCTGGAATCTCATTTACAGGATCATGTGGAAGAGTATCAGTCCCAGGGGTTTTCTCCGGAAGATGCTGTCCGCCAAGCTATTTCCAGCATGGGGGATCCGGTCCTTATTGGAGCAGAACTGAATGAAGTCCACAGAATTCAGAAAGCCCCCTGGCTCTCCTTTATTACTGCCCTTCTGCTTCTGACAGGCTTTGGTCTGTCTGCTTTTATACAGTGGACACCGGAACAGGCAGCCAATGGATTTCTTTACTACATTCCCGGAGGAATCCTGCTTATAATGACAGTATTCAAGGGATATCCTCTTTTAATCCGGTACAGAAAAATTTTGACAGTCTCCATTTGCCTTTTATATCTGGCTCTGGCAGTAATCACAACAAGCCGTGTCATTATATACTGGTGTCCACCCCTTACTTATTTCGCCACACTGCTGCTTATCCCTGTCATTACCATACTGCTGTACTGTTCCCGGAAAAGCAAAAAGAAATTTATGGCAGCTGCCGTTGGAAGCGCAGGATCATGGTTGCTTTTCATGTATTCATCCCGCTTATTCCTCATTGATACTGCAATCATCATTTTTCTCCTGAGTGCAATAGGAACCCTGTGCTTCATGATTCACCGCAGGATCCTTCCTGGTAAAAAGAAATACCTTTATTCCGGTGCGCTGTCCCTTCTGGTCCTTCTCGGAAGCCCACTCTTTCTGACAGCTTCCGGCCGTGAAAACATCAAGGCTTTCCTATTTCCCCAGTCTGCCGTTTACAGGACCTTGGACGATACATACAACGGAATCCTGGTTCAGGAATTGCTTTCAAAGACCCCTCTGACCCACGGTCTGGAGCTCTCCGGACCGGAGATGATGGACTACGGTACCGGAGCCTGGTATTTTGCTTCCCGCGATCCGAAACAGATTGGCATAGATGTTACCCAACAGGATTTTCAGGAAAAGGTAGATGCCCTTTGGGACCAGGGATACCACCCCCGGTATATCCATTACCAGGAAGACCAGGTGACTCTTTGGGATATCCTGCCTCAGCATTACCACAATAATTATTTGATTGCTGTATGTATTTTTCTCTTTGGATGGCTTCCGGGGCTAGCTCTGCTAGGTGTTATTGGTCTGTTTTTTACGTTCCTTTTTTCATGCATCACACGGATACATGGGCATTTGGCATCAGCCCTTGCTTTTTCCTGCGGCCAGTGCCTGCTTTGGCAGGGAATCTTTTATCTGCTTGGAAACTTTGGATATCAGTATGCCTATTTTCCCAATATGCCCCTGGTTTCGGAAGGCAGGTTAAGCAGTCTTTGCAACATGCTGCTTCTTGGGCTGATTTTTTCAGCATACCGCTATGACTGTGTTACAGAAGAGCCTTTGAATTATGGGCCTGTGACATCTGATTAAACTGTTTTTATTCTGTTTGACCAGTCTTTCAGACATTCTTCAAGAATTGTTATAGAGCGAAAATGGACCGCCAATGACGAAAACGTCATGGCGGTCCATGGATTTAAAACAGAACATAGGTCAGAGCCCAATATCTAAACAACAATCAAATCATCTTCATGCATCATATACTCGATAAGCACATAGATCCCGGCCCAAAAAACAGCTTCATACGTTTCCGCACATTCAAAGTAAGCAGGTTTCAATGAAAGAAACGGAGTGATGCTCCCCAACTGGATATCGTTGCACGTGATTATGAAACTGTGGTTTCTTTTTCGCTGGATAATCCAAAGACCACCAGGCGTTTCCACGTCCAGTTTTTCAACCTGGGGAAGTTTTAACATAAAAGGAAGCTGTTTTTCAGATTCCCGTTTCTTCGTAAAAGAAAGGGTTGCGGTTACTATTGGAACAGCATCTTGATAGATGACATACTTCTTAGAATCAGCATAATTCCCACCCTGGCTATCTTTAGAAACGTTTACAATGCCTGTGGTAAAAATAACATTGCCTTGGGCATCACTAATCTTCTTAGCTCCGCCTATGAACGCCTGATTGCTGATTTTTGCCGCTGTTTGGCCGTTTTCATTTACCAGACTCCAGGAAAAACACCTTTTTCGTATCCGCAGTTTCATAAAGCTTTCCTCCCTTATGCCTTTCAAACCTTATTATAAGACCTATCTGGAGCATTCCCTGTAATGCTATTTCACCTCGTAAATACTATCAAATAACCCGCCATCTACAAAATGCTTTGCCATGGTTTCACTCCAACCGCCAAAGTGGCTGATATCTGTCAAATTAACATTGGTGATAATCCATTTACCATCAGCAGGAAGTTCTGTAATTGTGTTGCTGTCTGCCGCATATTTATAGCTGTTCAAAATTTCCTGATTGGACGGACGGTAGTAATTTTCTGCTTCAAGCTTCTGTGCTTCATCGGAATACAGGTAACCTAAATACTCTGCTGCAACCTCTCTTGTTCCCCGCTTATCTACAACCTCATCTACAATTGCAACTGTCGGCTGGCAAAGAATGGATACGGAGGGAACAACAATTTCATAGGAGCCGGGATCTTCCTTCAGGGACAGAAACGCCTCATTTTCCCATGCAAGAAGTACATCTCCCTGTCCGTTTTCCGTAAAGGTTGTTGTGGATCCTCTTGCGCCGGAATCCAGTACCAGCACATTGCCATACAGCTTCTTGATATTTTCAACAATCTGGTCTTCAGGCAAGCCCTGATTTTCAAAGTAATACCATGCTGCAAGATAGTTCCATCTTGCTCCGCCTGAAGTTTTCGGGTTTGGAGTAATGACTCCGACTCCCTGCTCCAACAGATCATCCCAGTCCTGAATGTTCTTTGGATTTCCTTTTCTGACCAGAAAAACAATTGTCGATGTATAGGGTGAACTATCCAACTCAAACTCGCTGGTATAACCGGTTTCAATTAATCCTGCATCTGCAATAGCATCTATATCGCCTTCAAGGGCTAAGGTGACCACATCTGCTGCAAGTCCGTTGGCAACCTCAAGGGCCTGTTTACCGGACCCCCCATGAGACTGAACAATATCCACTTCCTGCCCTGTCTTATCTTTCCAGTAAGATGCAAACAGCTCATTATAGGAGACATACAGTTCTCTGGTCGGGTCATAAGATACATTGGTAATCTCAACCGCCTCCTGTTTATTCTCCGCCGCTGTACTGCTTCCTGCTGCAGTTGTTGTGTCCACTGGGGTATTTTTCGTTCCTCCGCATCCTGCAAGGCTGAAACTCAATGCTCCAATCAATAAAGCTGGCACCAAACTTTTTTTCATAAATTTCTCCTTCTTTCTGCGCATTGCGCTGATATTAAATAACTACTGATTCCTCTGCCTCAATGTTGGCATTCCAGACAGGCCGGACAAGACCAGCATCTTCATATGTAAATGCACGGAAGACACAGACATTCACTTTTTCTCCTTTCTCCACCGGAACCGCTTCGATCTGCCGCGTTCCCTTCAGTACATTACCATTGACTCTCACTGTCAGTTCGATTTCTTTTCCTCTGAATAATATCCTTTCAATGATACCCCCCTCCACGGAAGAACTGTACTTCACAGGTTCCGAAAGTTTCGTAACTGCCACATTTTCCGGACGAAGGATTGCATGAGTGGAGTCTGCCAGTTGTTTAAATCCCTTCAGTTGATTGATCTGTCCAATTTTCGTTGGCTGCCCCATAAACTCAGCGGCAAAAGCTGTTCTTGGATTCCGGTATATTTCCTGGGGTGAACCGATCTGCTCCACCCTTCCCATATTTGTTATAATGATTTCATCTGCCACCTCAATGGCCTCTTCCTGATCATGGGTAACAAAAATGCTGGTTATCCCCACCTTATCAATCATCTCACGAAGCCAGCTCCGTAACTCCTGTCTTACCTTGGCATCAATGGCTGCAAAAGGTTCATCAAGGAGCAAAACAGCCGGATTGGGAGCAAGGGCTCTTGCAAATGCAACCCTTTGGCGCTGTCCGCCTGACAATTGATTGGGATATCTTTTTTCTAACCCCTTTAAACCAACTAATTCTATTAATTCTTCTACCCTGGCCTTAATTTTTTCCTTTTCCCATTTGTTCACCTTAAGTCCGAAGGCAATGTTGTCATACACGGTCTTATAGCGAAACAGGGCATAATTTTGGAACACAAATCCAATTCCCCGCTTACTTGCCTCCACATCGTTGACCAGTTTTCCTCCAATGTAAATGTCTCCGGAATCCGCAGTTTCAAGACCTGCGATCATCCGCAGGATGGTGGTTTTTCCGCTTCCGCTTGGGCCTAAAAGTGCTACTAATCTGCCTTTTTTTATGTCAAAACTAACATCATCGGAAGCTTTGTATTCTCCGAAAAACTTGTTAATATTTCTTAGTTTTATATAATTTTCATTCTGGTTTTCCATTTTCAATACTTCCCTTTCCTTTATCTTCCAATATACTGCGCAAAATCAAAATAACAACGGACATAAACACGAGAATGGCTGATACCGCAAATGCCCCTGTAAAATCATAGCCTTGATAAAGCAGTTCGATATATAAAGGCATGGTGTTTGTTTTGCCTCTAAGGTGTCCGGATAAAACAGATACAGCTCCAAACTCTCCCATGGCTCTTGCTGCGCAGAGAACAATTCCGTACAGTAATGCCCATTTAATATGAGGCAGTGTAATTCCAAAGAAAATGGTAAAGCCATTTGCTCCCATCAAAGCTGCCGCTTCTTCTTCATCCGTACCGATTGAATTCAGGACCGGAATAATTTCTCTGGAAACAAAGGGAAATGTGACAAAAATGGTTGCCAGTACAATCCCCGGAACGGCAAATATAATTGCAATATCGGCCTTCTGCAGAATTGGATATAATATGCTCTGCCGCCCAAATGTCAGGACATAGATCAAGCCAGCAATAATCGGAGATACCGTAAGCGGAAGGTCAATTAATGTGGAAAGTACTTTTTTTCCATGAAACTGGAACCGTGTAATACACCATGATGCAAACAGTCCGAATATTACATTAATACCCAGAGTGATCAGCGTTACTCTGACAGTCAATCCGATTGCTTTAAGGGCATATTTGTCTTTTACCGTATTGCTGAATGCCGGTATTCCTGCACTAAATGCCGTTGTCATTACGTAAATCAGCGGCAGGATCAGCATTGTCACAAGAAATACGGCACTGATTCCAATAAAGAACCATTTGACTGGTCCACTGTTTTTTCTAATTTCCATGATTGCTTCTCCTTACCTTATGAAATACCACTGATAATTTTTGATGTTCTGCTCTGCAATACTGCATTCACAAACAGAATGACAAAGGCTACAAGCAACATGACAAGGGCAATTGATGTAGCACTGGCATAATCATATTCCTGTAATTCCGACATGATCATAAGCGGTGCGATTTCAGTCTTATAGGGCTGATTTCCTGCAATGAATACAACACTGCCGTATTCCCCTAAGCCTCTTGCAAAAGATAAGGTAAAGCCGCCAATCAGCGCCGGGAGAATTTCCGGAAAAATCACCTGCATCATGGTCTGCCTTGGATTGGCCCCTAAAATGTTAGCAGCCTCCTCATACTGGATATCAATCTTCTCCAGCACCGGCTGCACCGCTCTTACAACAAATGGAATACCAATAAACACCAGAGCTACGGTTATCCCGATTCTTGTATATGCGATTTTAATGCCAAATTGATCAAAAAAGCTTCCAATCCATCCGTTGGCCGTCGTTAAGTGAGTAAGGGAAATACCTGCTACTGCTGTCGGCAGAGCAAATGGAAGTTCGATAATTCCATTCATTATCTTTTTGCCCGGGAACTCATAGCGTACCAGTACCCACGCCATGATCATTCCCATAACCGCATCAATCACTGCTGCAATAAAAGCTGTCTTAAAACTCACATAATAGCTGGACAAAACCCTTGGTCTTGTAATTACTTGAACAAACTCCTTAAAAGATAAATTTGCAGAAAAAACCACCAGAGAGCAAAGCGGAATCAATACGATAAATCCCAGCATAGTAACTGTAATTCCAAGTGATATTCCAAACCCCGGTATTACCCTTTTCTTCTTTCTTTTCTTTGTTGCATTTTTCATTTCACAAGCTCCTCAATGTTATACTTTTTCCACACTAAATACCATAATCCCTGGTTTATGCTTTTTTACTGACGCGAACACCGGTACTTCCCATCACATAGCCGCCAAGACCAGCCCAACGATTCACCTTACATCCATTCATGCTGATGAGCAGAGCTCCGTTTACAAATCCTTTAAAGCCACAAAGCTTATGATATTTTTCATACTCCTTACCTCCAAGTGATTGTTTTGATATCTGGCATTGTAATACCCATTTACATATTTGTAAAGTATGTTATTGTTTTTTCTAACGGTATATGGTAGAATTCATTTATATATCTCAAGTGATATATATTTTTTTCATTATATATCATATATATCCAATATGTTTATATGTATCTTCTCAGGAGGTTTCTATGTCCATTAAATCATTGATTATTTTCGTTACTGTATACAAAGAGGAAAGTGTCACTGCCGCTGCCAAAAAGCTGAAATTGAGCCAGCCTGCTGTCAGTGCAGCTATTAAGGAGCTGGAGAACCGGTACCATGTGAGGCTGTTTGAACGCATGGGACGGGGCATACAAAAGACAAATGAAGCCCATCATTTATATGAATATGCCTCCCACATAACAGCCCTTTATCAGGAAATGGACAGCGACTTCAAAAAGCAGAAGCGGCCTTCCCCCCTGCGGATCGGCTCCAGCATCAGCATAGGAACCTGCCTGATGCCCGGATACATAAAAAAATACATGGAAACCTTTCATGCTCCCATGCCCTATATAAAGATCGACAGTTCAGATATCATTGAAAAAATGCTGCTGGAAAACAATCTGGATCTGGCCTTAATTGAAGGCTCCATCCATTCGGATAAGATTATGGCAGAACCTTTCACTAAGGACCGGCTGGTTCTGGTGTGCAGCCCCCTGCATCCTCTGGCCTCCAAAGGAATGGTGACCCTTGAGGATTTAAGAGAGGAACCCTTTCTCCTGCGGGAAAAAAACAGCGGAACCAGAGAGCTGGCGGAATCCACCCTCATGGTACGGGACTTCGTCTTAAAGCCGGTACTGGAAAGCACCAGCACCACGGCCATTATCAATGGGGTTATGGCTAACCTGGGAATCTCCATTCTTCCGGAACGAATGCTGACAGAACCCATTGGGAAAGGCAGTCTGATTCCTTTAAAAATCAAAGGAATCGAATTCAAACGGGAATACAGCATTATCTATCACCAGAACAAATACTTAAATCCCGATATTATCAATTTTATTGAATTAATAAAATAAGACTGAATTAACATAAAATCGAGCGCCAAAAGTCTTTCTCCTGCTTTTGGCGCTCGATTTTATGTTATGATTTTTATTTCATTTCTGCTTACATTTTTGTCCTTGTCAATATGAAATGCATTAAGAACCGGATGTTCCTCCTCCATCAGCGACAGAATCAGATATTCGCCGGCGGAATCATAAGCAAGCCGTTTATCTTCCTCTGACGGCCTGGAAGGGGTCTCCGGATGGGAGTGGAAATTGCCCAGCAGCTCCAGCCCATTTTTACGGACATCCTTTACCGCAGCAAGCTGCTCTCTCGGGTCCATGGTAAAATGCTCCCTGCTCTCATCCACATTAGTGAGAAGATACACCTTCTCAACGGTCTTGGTATCTCCCTCAACCCGGCCTGCAATCAGACCGCAGGCCTCATTGGGAAGCCCATCCTGGCAGTGCTTTAACATTTTTTCATAATCTTCTTTTTTCAGTATCAGCATATGGCCCCCATTTCTACAGCTTCAGCTCACATTCTGCCTGCTCATAATCAATAAGCTCTGTGATATCCGGATTTTCCCCGCACACGGCGCAGTGCTGATCTGCCGGAAGCTTTACGGTCCGGAACTGCATTTTCAAAGCATCATAAGTCAGCAGCCTCCCGGTCAGCAGGTCACCTTTTCCGATAATATATTTCACAGCTTCCATAGCCTGAAGGCTTCCAATGACCCCACCCATGGCTCCGATCACCCCTGCCTGCTTACAGGTGGGAACCGCATCCTTTGGCGGCGGATTCTTAAATACACAGCGGTAACATGGGCCTTCTCCAGGCACATAAGTCATAAGCTGCCCTTGAAACCGGATAATTCCCGCATGAGAAAAAGGCTTTTTTGCCATGACACAGGCGTCATTAATCAGAAACTTGGCTGGAAAATTATCAGTTCCATCAATAATAAAGTCATAGTCCTTTATTAAATCCATGATATTTTCAGAGGTAACAAAGGTTCGGTATGTATGAACCGTAACCTCCGGATTAATGGCCTCCATGGTTTCTGCGGCAGACTTCACTTTTGCTTTTCCAATGTCTGCGGTGGTGTGGATGACCTGGCGCTGAAGGTTTGATAAATCCACCTCATCAGCGTCAGCAATGCCGATAGTCCCCACACCTGCTGCCGCCAGATACATGGCTGCCGGAGCTCCAAGGCCCCCGGCTCCGATGATCAGCACCTTTGATTCCAAAAGCCTTTTCTGCCCTTTCACTCCCACTTCCTTTAAAATGATATGGCGGGAGTACCGCTCCAGTTGTTCGTTGGTAAATGCCATTAAAAAGCTCCTCCTCCCATGAAATATAAAAATTCCACTTCATCACCGCTTTTTAAGACCGTTAATTCAAACCGTGCTCTTTCCAGAAAATCATCATTTAAAGTAACAGTCACATATTCCGGATTCTCCACATCCTCCAAAACGATTAAATCCGCAATTGTAATTCCCTCTTCAAATTCCTTTTTATTTCCTGCTACTGTAATATTCATCTCAAATTCTCCCTTTCACTCAATCAATCCTCAACCTTTTGAACCACCAGTGTATAAGTATCATCCTCATTGGGGGACAGCTTTAAAATCTTATGTCCCTCTTCCTTTATGCTTCTGGGAACATTCTGAACCGCTTCCCCGTCATTTAAGCGGATGGAAAGAATCTGTCCTTCCTCCAGCTCCTCCAGTGCAACCTTGGCTTTTACAAAGGTCACCGGACAAACCACATCCGTAATATCCACAGTGTCATGGATCTCATAGTCAGCCATAATATGCCTCCTCCATTTTCTTAATAAATTCCTCTTCTCCTATCCGGTCTATTGTAAATTTAAACCGTTCCCCGGATTTTCCGTGTTCATCAAAGAATCCGATGGCAGCATCTGTCACCCGGAAAAGCTGTTCCTCTGAAGTCACAAGAGGAAGAGGGGAAAATCCCTTGCTGATGTGATTGCCGAAAAGCCCTCCAAAGGAGATAATATAGCCAGGCTTCGTATCCCATGCATCAGTAGGACATGACTTGGCGCATCTTCCGCAGTCATTGCACTTGTCATAGTCCACAGCAACAATCTTATCTTTGATGGTAATGGCCTTTTCCCGGCACACCTTTTCACAGACTCCGCAGAAAATACACTTCTCCGGAATCCATTCCACATGAAGGGCGCCTTTGATTCCTACGTCATTTTCCTCTGCTTTAAGACAGTTGTTCTGGCAGCCTGTAACGCCGAACTTAAATTTGTGAGGAAGCTCCCTGCCAAAATACTTTTCATTCAGCTTTACTGCGATGTCATATGTATCCACATTTCCGCTGGGGCAGACCTGATCTCCCTGGCAGGCAGTTATGGTTCTGACTCTGGGGCCGCAGATACCGGGCCGGCATCCGCCCTCTGCCAAATCTGCCTGCACTGCCTCCACATCATCCAGTTTAATAAAAGGAATCTCAACGCTCTGGCGTGATGTCAGGTGGACGTGCCCGTCTCCGTATTTTTCCGCTGCTTCTGCAATGGCTTTCAGATTCTCAGCGGTCAAATGCCCGCCTACTACCTGAATTCTCAAAGAAAAGTTGTTCTTCTGTTTCTGTCGCATAAATCCGCCCTTTTTTAAGGTGCTGTAATCCACTTTAGCCATATATCATTCTCCCTCTACCGCCTGCTTAAAATCGGCTTTTAAATCTTCAATATCTTCAATACCTACGCTGATCCTGATCAGATCATCAAACACTCCTGATGCAGCCTTTTCCTGAGGCGTACAGAAAAGGCTGATGGTGGAAGCCGGATGAATGACCAGGGTTTTGGTGTCTCCTACATTTGATACCAGAACAGGAATCGTCAGCCGGTTCATGATCCGGAAGGCCCGTTCCCTGGAACCTGCCCTCAGGGTGATAATGCCTCCGTATCCGTGGCTGAACTGTTTTTCTGCCAGATGGTAATAAGGACTTTGGGGCAGTCCTGGATAATTAACTTCAATTTCCGGATCAAGCTGCTGTAAATAAAGGGCCAGATCCAGAGCATTTTTGCAGTGCCGCTCCATTCTAAGACCCAGGGTTTCAAGTCCCAGACAGTTAAGAAAAGCGTTCTGAGGAGAAAGACAGGCTCCCATGTTGCGGAACAGCCCCTTTCTCAGCTTTGCAATATAGGCCATCTTTCCAAACTTAATGTAATCCGCCAGCCCCGGATACATTTCCTTTGTCCACTGGTAGGTTCCGCCGTCTGTCAGAATTCCACTGATGGCGTCGCTGTTTCCGTTTATGTATTTGGATGAGGAGTTGACTACAATATCTGCTCCCAGACCAAGAACTTTCACAAGGTAAGGGGTTGCCGTGGTGTTATCCATGATCAGAGGCAGATTGTGACTATGGACCATATGAGCCAGGGCCGAAATATCCGTCACATCCAACTTGGGATTTCCGATGGTTTCTGCAAAGACCAGGCGGGTCCGCTCATTGATCTGCTCCTCAAAAGCCTCAGGAGAATTCTCCCTGGCATACCGGGTTTTGATTCCAAAGGCTTCAAAATCCCGGAACAGGTCAATGGTTCCTCCATATAGGCCAGGGGCTGCAACGATTTCATCTCCGGCCTGCAGTATATTTAAGAAAGCATTGGATAAGGCCGCCATACCGGAAGCACATGCCACACTTCCGATTCCCCCTTCCAGCATCGTCACCTTCTTTTCAAAGGCCTCAATGGTGGGATTGTTAATTCTTGTATAGGAATAACCAAATGCCTTATTCTCAAAAATCCGTTCCAGCTCCTCTGCGCTATCATGACTGAATGCGCTGGACTGGTAAATAGGAACCAGGGTAGCACCGGTAGACGGGTCTTTGCCTCCTGCTTCATGTAAAAGAGCTGTATTAAAACCAAAACTTTCCATCTCTGTCTCCCATCCTTTGTCTTATGACTTATTATCTATTTACTTTTTTGCATATCCCTATATTACTTTTATTAACATACTTTGTCAATATGTTTATATGTATCAGATGAAAAAATTATAAAATAAAAATGACCCAAACCGGCTGTGGCTGACGGACAGCCAGGTTTGGATCATTTTATAAAGTTAAATAATTAGTATGTAAATAACTGTACCCAGTACTGAGTTCCTGAACCGTTCTGAACGTTTCCTACTCCAATGTGGGTGTAGCTTTTATTCATGATATTTGCCCGGTGTCCTGGGCTGTTCATCCATGCATTCATTACTTCCTTAGGAGTCTGCTGTCCCCATGCGATGTTTTCTCCTGCTCCCCTAAAGTCTGCTCCCTGCTCCTTTAAAGCGCTTGAGAAAGAACTGCCGTTAGGGCGGGTGTGGTCGAACTTGGACTGGATTTCTCTGGCTCTTACGTCTGCTGCCTTCTCCACGTTAGGATCAATGGTAAGAGGCGCCAGGCCTTCTTTGGCTCTTTCTGCATTTACGAGATCAACAACCTGCTGTGTGTAGGTTTTATTCTCTGTAGTGTCACTGTTTCCTGAGCCGTTGTTGCCTCCGGAACCGTTATCTCCTGAACCGTTATTGCTTCCGGAACCATTATTTCCTGAGCCGTCGTTGCTTCCGGAACCATTATTTCCTGAGCCGTCGTTGCTTCCGGAACCGTTATTTCCTGAACCGTTGTTTCCTGAACCATTATTTCCTGAACCGTTGTTTCCTGAACCATTATTTCCTGAACCGTTATTTCCTGAACCGTTGTTGCTTCCTGAACCATTATTTCCTGAGCCGTTATTGCTTCCGGAACCGTTATTCCCTGAACCGTTGTTGCAATCAGAACCATTCTTGTTTCCATTATACTTTGGGAAATTAGATTTGGTGGAATTTCCATTTCCCAGCAGGTCTGCATATTTTTCATCAATACCAAACTGCTTCAGCTTTGCTTTTAAATCCTCAACATTGCTTCCGTTAATTGTTACAATACTATTTCTTCCCGTGTTGCATTGACCAAAGTACTTAGTCACCGCCGCATTGGCTGTAAGCGGTATCATGCTTGTTAAAGTAAGTGTGATCATTCCGAGTGCTGTTAATTTTTTCAATTCTTTCGTCTCCTTTACTTTATTACAAATATGTTACATTTCTGTTACAAGACATATCATAGCACTCTTTTTTCCATTTTTCCAGTGGAAAAAGGTGGAAATTTGTCACAAAAATTTTTTTACCTCTTCCGCATCACTGGGAGACAGTTTTTCCCCGCCTGTAAAAGCAGCCACAAACTCGCCGATAGAATTATGAAAGTCTTCTTCAATCAAACGTTTTACACACATTTGCTTATATTCCTCTTTGGTACATGCAGGAGCATATAAATAAGCCCGCATACTTCTTTTATTAGCCATAATCAACCCTGACTCCTGGAACTTGGCCAGATATGTGCCCACTGTCTGCTTTTTCCATTCCTTATCTAATTTCAGATTGATTAAGTCCATAATCTCTTTAAATGTGGCCGGCTCATCCAATTCCCAAAAAATATCCATGACCGCCTCTTCCGTCTTTGTCAGATCATAAAACCTATGCACAGCATTTCACTTCCTCTCATGAGAGTTATTCCCTTCACCGGCTTGGTCAGTCTCAGGAATTTGAGAATCATGTTCAACCTTAATCATAATGACTTTATCATCCTCTAACAGCAAAGTATCCCCCGACGGAACAATGGTTCCGCTTCCCTTCCGCTGTACCATGATGATGAGACGGTCAATGGGCAGTTTCAGTTCTTTAACATGCTTGTTTCCCCATTGATGCCCCCTTGGAATGGTGAATTCAATGAGATCCTGTCCGCTTTGATCAAAGTGGGTTTCACCGCCTATGATAATTACGTCATTTTCCTCTATGGTCATTGGCCCTCTGGGGACAATGGTTTTGCCATCCCGCTCAATCTTTGCCACAATAAAATTAAATTGAAGATTTAAATCCTTTACCTGAGTGCCGACCAGACTGCTGCCGGAAGGAATTTTTGTTTCCAGAAAACCGATTTCCGCTTTGTCCTGATAATAGTTAAAGGTCTGTAAAACCGTATCGCTGGGATCAAGCATATCCCACCGTTTTGCCAAAGGCGGCATCAAAGAGCCTTGAATCAGGGAAGACAGGACGCAGATACCAAATACAATATGATAGATATCGACTGAAATAGCAGCTTTGCTGTTCACAGCCATAATCGCAAAGGCAATGGCAGCACCGCCGCGAATCCCTGCCAGCGAAATCATGTTTAACTGATTGCGTTTTAAGTGAAACGGAAGCATAAGGCCGTAAATACTCACCGGACGGGCAATAACAGTCATAAACACCATAATTGCAAGGGCCAATGGAAATGCTTCAATAAATTTTGTAAAGTCAGACAGCAGACCCAGAATGAAAAACAGACCGATCTGCATGATTTCCGTAAAGCCGTCAAAGAAAAAGACGATGTCACGCTTTCCCCGGAATTCCATATTTCCAAGATAAATGCCCAGGATATAGAGAGCCAGATAACCGTTGCCCCCTAACATACCAGTTGCGGAATAGGTAATAAGCATGGCAGAAGCCATAAAGACCGCATGAAGGCCGTCTGCCTGGAACTGAAGATTTTTAAGCAGTTTCCCAACACCGAATGCAAAGGCAAAGCCCAAAGCAATTCCGATGGCCACCTGGGATAAAAGCAGAATCGGAATGGATACTTTAGAGCCTATGATTACGGACAAAAACACCATGGTCATGGTATAAGCTGTCGGGTCATTGGAGCCGCTTTCCAGCTCCAGCAGTGACGCCGTGTTAAACTTCAAATTCAGATTTTTAGAACGCAGAATATTTGAAACACTGGCAAAGTCCGTGGAGCCTACAACGGAACCAATGAGCATACCCTCTAATAATTCCAGCCCCAGAACAAAATGGCAGAATAAGCCGGTCACCAGTGCAGTGGCAACAACCCCCAGGGAGCTGAGTATAATCGCTTCCTTTGCTACCGGCTTAGCCATCTTCCAACTGGTGCCAAAACCGCCGTAAAACATGATGACCATAAGCGCAACAGTGGCAAAGCTGTCCGCAAACTCAAAATCTTCAAATTCAAAGCCCCCCATACCAAAGGCCATGCCCAGAACAATAAACAACAGCAGTGCAGGTATGCCATGCTTATTGGAAAAACGGATTGCAAAGAGTGCAAGGATTAAGATGATACCGATAATTAAATAATGCATATATACTCCTCTCTGTCATAAATTTTGCTTTTTTGTCCTTCATTTTTATAGGACAAAAACTACATTAATACTATACTACTTAATTATACTTGTCAATTGGTTTTTATGTAAACAAAATTAACAGGGCAGAGGTCCCAAAAGCCCTCTGCCCTGTCTTCTAACATTATATGACATAATTATCAATATATTCGTCCTTTTTCGCCAAATCTGCAATGGTTATCCCGTCAAAATAATCATTGACCAGCTTGCTCAAGCCTTCCCACATCTGTAATGTCTGACAGTAAGAAGCCCTGTCACAGTTGTTGACCTCCCCTTCCAGACAGGAAACAGGAGCAAGGGAACCTTCCGTAAGCCTTAAAATGCTGCCTACCGTATAATCTTCCGGATCTCTGGCCAGCTTATAGCCGCCGCCCTTTCCCCTCAGGGATATCAGAAGATTATTCTTGCTTAATATGGACACAATGGATTCCAAATATTTTTCCGATATTTCCTGACGCTCCGCAATATCCATCAAGGTAATGAATTCCCCGTTATTATGTTCAGCCAAATCTATCATAAGCCTGATGGCATAGCGGCCTTTTGTTGAAATTTTCATAAGACGTAACCTCCGTACCTATAATTTACCACAAGGTTAGTATGTTTATCAAGCACTATTTACAAGTAAAAAGACCGAAAACCCGGCTTATATAAGAATTTTATTATGTTTCCAAATCGTACCGGTCAAGGAAATGATGGACGGCTCCCTTTTTCTTATATGCAATGATCGTATCCAGATTTACGTTCTCCACGCTTTTAAAGATATTGCCTTCAATATATGGATTGACCTCTTTCAACTGCCTGATCAGATCCTTGATTTCCGTCCTTTTGGAAACAGCACTTCCGTCCACCCGGCAGGAAGTACAGGTATCCGTAAACCGGCAGGCGCACTGGATGAAATAGAGGCTGTTATAATCCCTCCATTTCTTAATATCATCCTCCCGGATCAGGTACATGGGCCGGATCAGCTCCATCCCTTCAAAATTAGTGCTGTGAAGCTTAGGCATCATGGTCTGGATCTGAGCCCCGTACATCATGCCCATAAGTATGGTTTCAATCACATCGTCATAGTGATGTCCAAGGGCAATCTTGTTGCACCCCAGCTCCTTAGCCTTATTGTATAGATGTCCCCGCCTCATTCTGGCGCATAAGTAACAGGGAGACTTCTCCACATCATAGACCGCCTCAAATATATCGGACTCAAAGACTGTGATTGGGATGTTCATCAGCTTTGCATTGTTTTCAATCACCTGACGGTTGGTTTCATTATACCCCGGGTCCATAACAAGGAATACCAGGTCAAAGGAAAACTTATTATGCCGTCTCAGCTCCTGAAACAGCTTTGCCATCACCATGGAATCCTTTCCGCCGGATATACAGACAGCGATCTTATCGTTTTCCTTCACCAGCTCATACTGGTTGATGGCCTTTGTAAAACGGCTGAATAACTGCTTGTGGAATTTCTTCCGGATGCTCTTTTCAATGTTTTCCAGCCTCTCGCTTCCCTGGTCCTCTTTCTCCATAGCACCAAGGAGCCACTGGCCGTAGCCGCCTTCCAAATGATAAACGTCATAGCCCCGTTCGAGGAGAGCCTCTGCCGCCTCTTCGCTGACAATTCCCTTTAAACAATACAGGATGATCTTCTTGTCCATGGGAAGGGAATTCTCCCTATTTAACAGCGCTTCCATCTCTATATTAACAGACCCTGGTATGAATCCATGGCTGTAAGAGGACTGATCTCTTACATCCACCAGCATATAATCCTTGGGGTCCATTTCCTTCATCTCTTCCAGTGTCAGACTGAGCCTGCGTCCGTCAGACATAGGATCACCTCCGTTCATGTTCTGTCCGGGATAAATCCTTAATCACTTCCCCGGCTATAATAAGCCCTGCCACCGAAGGCACAAAGGCCACGCTTCCGGGAATATCCCTCCGGTCCGTGCACTTGTGCTGCGCTCCCGGCGGACAGATGCAGTTGGTTCTGCAGCTGATGGACATATCCTCCAAAGGCCTTACAGGCTTTTCCGTAGAATACACCACCTTAAGCTTTTTCACTCCCCGCTTTTTCAGCTCTCTTCTCATCACCTTTGCAAGAGGGCACATGGTGGTTTTATAAATATCCGCCACCTGAAACTTAGTAGGGTCCAGCTTATTTCCCGCTCCCATGCAGCTTATAACCGGAACTCCGGCTTCCTTTGCCCGCATGATCAGCTCCAGCTTTGCAGTCACCGTATCCACTGCGTCCACCACATAATCATAATTTTTAAAATCAAAATCATCGGCATTTTCCGGCAGATAAAAGCACTGGTGCATCTCTACTTCTGCCTTGGGATTGATCTCCAGAATCCTGTCCTTCATCACTTCCACCTTATACTTGCCTACGGTCTTTCTGGTGGCTATAAGCTGCCTGTTTAAATTGGTCAGGCACACCTTATCATCATCTACCAAAACAAAGGAGCCCACACCGCTTCTTACCAGGGCCTCCACTACATATCCGCCCACACCGCCGATGCCAAAGACAGCCACTTTGGCATTTGCCAGCCTGTCCATGGATTCCTCTCCCAGCAGCATCTGGGTTCTTGAAAATTGATTTAACAATGGAATTCTACCTCTTTCTCAAATTTGTATCCTGATGACTCAAAGGGATATGCCTGCATATCCAATTGACTCACAAACTTAAGGTTGAAAGAAGCTTTTCTTTCAACCTTGCATACTAATCATTATACTTCGAAATGCCTGTTTGGGCAATTCATTTTTACAGGAAAAATGCCTTCCTTATTTTACCTTTAAATACAATCCCCGCTCTTCCTTCTGCATGCGCATTTCAATCGCTTTTATGATATTGTTTGCGTCCCCGAAAAAGCTGCCTTTTTCTCCGAGAATTTTAAACTTTGTATTGTATTTCTCCTTGAAATTTGTAAACAAAGCCAGCAGGTTTCCCATTTCCTTCTGATAATCACCGGCCATGGTCACAAGGGAAGGATCGCTGGACTTTTTAAATGCAGGATAGAGATACTGATCCTCAGAAGATAAGTGTATGTTCAGCTTTCCAGCCAAAGAGCTGATATGTAAGGCGATTTCCGAAGCCGTCTGCTCCAGATCTCCGCTTTTGCACAGTGTTTTAATGATTTCCAGTTCTTCTCTGATCCTGTCATGCTGAACCATATAATTTTTTAATTCCATATCAATGACCTCTCTTTTGTATTAATCATGTAACAGACAAAACGGCCTGCTTCAAACAGACCGTTTTATTTCAGTTATTTCACCTTTTCACGAATCCAGGTTTCATATTTATTCTGCACGCCGTCTTCTCTTGCCTGCTTTTCAAAGGCTTCTGTCTCTGTATCTACAGCCTTCAGTATATCCTCAGAAAGCTCCCGTGCTGCAAAGGTATAGGCAACACCGTCTTCCTTTTCAATATGGCGCTTCAACAGTGCGCCGTAGCCTATTGCATTGGAAATGATGTCCAGCTTAGGCTCTGTTCCCGGATTCTTCTCGTATTCATCAATGGCCTTTTCAAGCTCGGAAAGATGAAGCCGTCCTAAGTCATGTTCCACAAGCATACCGTTGCGGATCAGCTTATCTGCAACCGGGCCCATGTTCTCTAACATAACACGGAATAAAATCTTTTCCTCTTTGCCGTGGTGGTGCTTATCGGCGTAATTTCTTCCGAATTCAATACATTCCCGCAAAAGAGGACCGTCTACCGGCTCTCCCTCTAAAATCCCGGCACAGATTTTTCTCATAAAGCCGGTGAAAGCCAAAATATTCTCATGCTCTTTTACCAATAAGTCTATTCCATTCATACGCGTCTCCTCAATTCATATGACTGATCCTGGACCTGTCCAAACTCCACAGATGTACCTTCAAAAATTCCTCTGATCAGCGCTTCTCTTAAGGCATAATAGTTGCTTACATCTCCATTTACCTGCTGCCAGTAAGAGCCATGGATATCCTGTGTCTGTCTCCAAACCAGCTTATCCTCTGTTTCCTCTGTCAGCGCATTGACTCTGTCACAAGGCATACCGTTTAACAAGGTATTTTCCAGATATTCATAGGCGCTTTTGACGGTAAGCTCTCCGTTTACAGAAAGCTTTCTTCCGAATTCACTGATGGCAGCTTCGATCTCAGCCAGCCTGTCCGGATTTTCCTTCACCAGTTCTGTAACCGCATAGGCCATTCTGCCTTCCACAAGGCTGACCTTTTCCTGAAGCCAGCCGTGGATATTTCCTGTGTCAATTAAGTCCTCCAGATTTCCCTCAGGAAATGCTCCGTACTGTTCATCTGCCTTGGCTCTCAAACCCTGGCTGTATCCTTTTTCCTCTGCAAGGTCTAAAATTACGTCAACCATTGCGTTCTGGATTTGTATTTTGTTGTATAACCAATTGTGTATCGGTCCTAAAAATGCGCTCATTTTATTCCCCTTATCTTACTGATTTAATTTTTCCAAAACTGTTTCTGCATCAATTCCGTGTACCATACATGCCTCTGCTAAAGTTTCCATCTGGGAAGACGGGCAGCCAAGACAATGCATGCCGATGCTCATTAAAACCTCTGCTGAATCGGGGTTGATTCTTAAAATTTCTCCAATGGTCATTTCTCTTGTTATCATATAATGTTCCTCCTGTTTTCTATTAAGATTATTTATAAAGTTTAAAATTTTCTTACTTGCCTTTCTGATAAGATTATAATATAATAATTACATCTTTTCTGTTGTTATTACAACATTTTGAAAAATAATTTGAAAGGATGGATAAAAATGGATCATTTTTTGCCGGTATTAAAAAAATCAAGCCTGTTTTCCGGAGTCAGCCAGGAAGAAATACAGGGCATGCTGAAATGTCTTTCAGCCCGGACAAAACATTATAAAAAAGAAGAATTTATTATAAGAAGCGGGGATTACATCCGTTCCATCGGAATGGTTCTCTCCGGGACCGCCCTGATCATCCAGGAGGATTTCTGGGGCAGGCGGACCATCATTTCCGAAGTGACGCCCGGCTTTATCTTTGCGGAGACATACGCCTGCCTGGCTTCTATTCCCATAGAAATGAGCGTGGTCGCTGATTCAGAATGCGACGTGGTATTTCTGGACTACAATAAAATCATGACCGTATGCACCTCGGCATGCACCTACCACACCAAGCTGGTGCAGAATTTCCTGACGGCCATTGCAGGAAAAAACATGGCCCTGACAAAGAAGATGCAGCACATGTCCCAGAAGACGATCAGAGAAAAGCTGCTCTCCTACCTTTCCACCGAATCCTTAAAAAGCGGGGCCTCTTCTTTCGATATCCCCTTTAACAGACAGCAGCTTGCAGACTATCTTTCCATAGACCGCAGCGCCCTGTCAAATGAGCTGAGCAAGCTCCAGGCGGAAGGACTTCTCAACTATAAGAAAAACCGTTTTACCCTGATGGAATGACCTCCTGCAAATGGAGGTCATTCCATTTTTTTACAAACCTCTTGACAAAGTCATAATAAGTTGCTATTATGTTCATTAATTTACAATAATTAATATTTTTGAACAAGAGGAGGCTCTATGCAGGCAATTATCCTGGCAGCCGGAATGGGACGGCGTTTGAAAAAGCGAACTGAAAACCAGCCTAAATGTATGGTCCATGTAAATGGAATTCCCATGATTGAGCGCATGTTAAAACAGCTTGATCAATACCAACTGAACCGGATCATTCTGGTGACCGGACACAAGGGAAAAGAGCTGCAGGCTTTTGTCTCCTCCCTTTCCATACATACGCCCATTGTCTATATTGACAATCCTGTCTACAAGACTACAAACAATATTTATTCCCTCTATCTGGCAAAGGAATGTCTGCTGATGGATGACACCATTTTACTGGAATCCGATCTGATTTTCGAGCAGGAAGTGATCACTCAGATCATAAGCCATCCCTATCCTAATCTGGCTCTTGTGGCCCATTTTGAAAGCTGGATGGATGGAACCGTAGTTCTGCTGGATGAGCAGGACAATATTATGAAATTCCTTACAAGGAAAGATTTCCGGTTTGAGGATATTCATTCTTATTATAAGACTGTCAACATCTATAAATTCAGCCGTGATTTTTCTGCCACCCACTATGTGCCCTTTTTGGAAGCATACAGCAAAGCCTTAGGAAACAACGAATATTATGAACAGGTTTTAAAAGTCATTTCCCTTCTGGATGACCATGATTTAAAAGCTACCAGACTGGAAAACGGATTCTGGTATGAAATTGATGATGAACAGGATCTGGATATTGCGGAGTCCATCTTTACGGATTCCCAGAGCCGCTTTTCCCGTCTGTCGGGACGTTACGGAGGCTATTGGCGCTATCCCGGACTTCTGGATTTTTGTTACCTGGTCAATCCTTATTTTCCCAACAGCCGTTTTATGGGAGAAATAAAAGCCAGCTTTGAAGAACTTGTTACCAGTTATCCTTCGGGCCTGGATATTAACAACCTGCTGGCTGCAAAATCCCTGGGCCTGGACCCAGACAAGGTGCTGACAGGAAACGGAGCGGCCGAACTGATCAGGCCCCTGCTTGGAAGCTTTAAAAATGCCGTAGGAATCCTGCGCCCTTCTTTTGAAGAGTATGGAAACTGTACGGAAAACCCAATATTTTTTCATATCCCTTCTTCCGATTTCACTTACAGGGCAAAGGACATTATGGATTTTTATGGGGATAAGGAACTGGATGCCCTGGTTCTTGTCAATCCGGATAATCCTACAGGCAATTATATCCCTAAACAGGAGGTTCTATCCCTTGCAGAATACTGCAGGGCAAGGAACACAGTTTTGATCCTGGATGAATCTTTCATTGACTTTTCTTCTGCTGAAGAATCGCCGTCACTTATGACCCAGGAAATATTGGATGAATTTGAGAATCTGGTTCTGATTAAAAGCATTTCAAAGTCATACGGAGTTCCCGGATTGAGGTTAGGTATTCTCACCTGCAGCAATCCCCAAATTATAAACCTGGTCCGTGAGGAACTTCCTCTTTGGAACATCAACTCCCTGGCAGAATACTTTTTACAGATATTTGAAAAATACCAGCGGGATTATTGGGAAGCGCTGAAACGCTTTCAGGAAACAAGAAAAGACTTATACCAAATGCTCAGCCCTGTCAGGCAGCTAAGACTTTACCCTTCCCAGGCCAATTTCATTATGTGTGAGATCATGGACGGCTGTTCAGCTTCCCAGATAGCAGAACTGCTGTTAAACCGGTACAATATCCTGGTCAAAGATCTATCCCATAAACCAGGAATGGAAGGACGGGAATTTATCCGCATTGCAGTCAGAACAAACGCAGACAACCAGCGTCTGGCGGATGCGCTAAAACATATATTACGTTAATCTTAAGGAGGATGAAATTATGAGCAATCAGGAAACGACACTGGAAACCTGGAAACAGATATGGACCCGGAAGGGACTGGCAGACAGCTCCGTTACGGATCTTTTGGCATATGACGGCTACGAGGCCACGAAAGTGGATATGGAAGAAGTTGCCCGCCAGATTGCCAAGCGCCTGGATATTCAAAAAAACGACAAAGTTCTGGAGGTGGGATGCGGAGCCGGAGCTCTGGCTCAATATCTGGACTGTGATTATGTTGGTATTGATTACTCCCCTACCCTGGTCCGGAAGCATATTGAAATTCTCCATAATTCAGTTCTGACCGGAGAAGCCGCAGACCTTCCCTTTAAGGATAAATCCTTTGATAAGGTCATCTGCTACGGCGTTTACCTTTATTTTGATAATAAGGAATATGCGGATAAGGCTACCAAAGAACTGCTGCGGGTCGCAAAAAAGGGAGTCCTGATCGGAGAAATTCCCATGCGTTCCCATCGGACAGAACATCTGCTGTTTAACAAGGAAGATTTTCAGGGCTGGGATATCAGTGACGGCTTTTATGACCCTTATAGAAAGGACCGTTTTAATGCGGTTTATCTCTTTTCTTAAATAATAGGACGAAAATGCGCCTTGAAACAGCTTTTAAAGCTTTTTGTCAAGACGCATTTTTTGTGTACTGTTTTCCAGCAAGTCCATTTCAAGACACCCTCTGTTTATAAATTCAGAATGTCATCTCACATCTTTCCCTTTGGGAAGGCTTACGGTAAAGCAGCTTCCCTCTTCCTCTTTGCTTTCCACCGTCACCGTGCCTCCATGGGCCGTTGCAATGGATTTTACAATAGCCAGTCCAATGCCTGCGCCTCCTGATTTCCGGTTCCTGGATTTATCAGTCCTGTAAAAACGCTCAAATACCAGAGGAAGTTCCTTTTCTGGAATCCCGATTCCCGTATCCCTCACCTTTATGATTCCAAGGTCCTTTGTCTGGGATATGGCAATTTTGATGGAACCTCCTTGCCCCGTATATTTAACGGCATTGGAAATCAGATTTGAAACCACCTGGCTTAACCGGTTCTTATCGCCTTCTATGAAAACCTTCTCCCCATCCACCGACAAGGTCAGCCCCTTCTTGGTGATTTCCCCGTTCATTGCATCAGACACGGTGCGTACCATTTCCAGCAGATCCATGGAGGATTTATTCAGATTTAAGTTTTCCCCCTCCACTTTTTCAAGCTGCTCCAAATCTGCCACCAGGGTTCCCAACCGTTTAACCTCCTCATGACAGCTTTTCAGCCGGTCTGTGGTGGGCTCCCAAAGACCTTCCACCATAGCCTCCAAATGGGACCCAAGTGCAGTCAGAGGGGTTCTCAGCTCGTGGGCCACATCTGCTGTCATCTGCTTGCGCAGATTTTCCTGATCGCTTAAAGCTCCCGATAAGTGATTGATGGCAGCGGCCAGCTCGTCAAGCTCCCGTATTCTGGTTCCGGGTTCAAATCTGATCTGATAATTGCCCTTTGATATCTGGGTTGCAATGTAAGCCGTCTTTGTCACAGGTCTGGATATCCGTCTGGCTATGAGACTTCCCACCAAAACCGAACAGATGCTGGAAAACAAGCCGATGACCAAAAGGATCTTGTTCATCACATTGATAAAATTAAAGTCAGCCTCATTCATAAAAAACGGCCCGTAATACTTGATGGAAAGGGAACCTACCCGTTTTCCGCCATGAAAAAGGTCATAAGTATTTTCCACCAGATTTACATTAGACTTACGATCCTTCATGCGGGCGGATATCTCCTCCATAATTTGTCCGCAAAGGCTCATATCATGATTTTCCGCATCCCAGACAATGGTTCCAGCCTCATCGTAAAGCTTTAAAATATATCCGTCATACAAGGCATTCATGCCAAGAGCATGGACGTACTCCGGCCTCCAGTTCCGTTTAAAGGGGTCATACTGGCTGCTGAAATCATGGACAATATTTTCCCTCCGTTCCTGGCCTAAGTTGGTAATGTACTCTTCAAATCCCCGGTTGATAAACCAGTTGGAAAGCAGGCCGATTAAGGAAATGGTGACCAGAAGGATTAAAAGAATGGACAAAGACAACTGCTTTCTTAAGCTTCTCATCCTCCATCCCCTCCGAACTTATATCCCAGGCCGGGAATGGTCAGCACATACACCGGATTTCTCGGGTCATCCTCCAGCTTTTTCCTTATGTTCTTGATGTGGCTGTCAATGGCTCTGTCATAACCTGCAAAGCCTTTGTCAAGAGCCGACTCAATCAGTTCCTCCCTGGTAAAAACCTTTCCCGGATATTTAATGAGCACAGATAAGATTTTCAGTTCGCTGGGAGTCAATGTTAAGCTTAACCCCTTTTTCCTCACTTCATTCTTTTCAAAGTCTACCATTAAATCTCCGTCCCTCCAGGAGTTCCTCTTAATCAAAGGTACCAGGTCACTTTCCGTCCGCCTGAGAACTGCTTCCACTCTGGCATACAGCTCCTTTAAGCCGAAGGGCTTTAAAATATAATCATCGGCTCCAAGTCCTAATCCCTCCACCACATCGCTTTCATCCACCCTGGCTGTCAGCATGATAATGGGAACACGGGATTTTTTCCTGATTGTCCTGCACACCTCCTGGCCGGAAATGCCGGGCATCATCAGATCTAAAATAATAAGAGAGATATTCTCCGAGTCAAATATCTCCAGGGCCTTCTGGCCGTTCTCAGCAGGAAAAGCGCGAAAACCCTTGCTTTCCAGAAGCAGACAGACTACCTCTAAAATCTTGGGCTCGTCATCCACCACCAGCACATTTTTGACGTTTTTAAGCATTTGCCACCTCCAGAATCTATGAAAGAAAAGCGAAAAGCGGGAGCCGCCTCTTTGGCGGTTCCCGTCTTCTTTTTACTCCACTACGTCGTAGCCCTGATCCTCAATTTCGGACTTAATGGTTTCAACAGATGCCTCATCAGGATCATGGTCAACCGTTACGGTTCCTGCTCCCAAATCCACGGACACACCGGATACTCCGGCAATCGCTCCTACCGCACCTGAAACTGCCTTAACGCAATGCTCACAAGACATTCCATCTACCTTTATAACTGATTTAGCCATTTTCAATTACCTCCATGATATAAATGATTGATTATTAATTATTTTAAGGAAATTAATCCAAAGAAACCGGTTTTAAAAACTTATAGGAATCTGTGCTCTTTCCGCCGTGACTGGCACCGTGAACCACAGCGTAATTCCAGCCTTCCACCTTTTCAGGATCAACTCCTGCGGCAATGAGGGGCTCAGGATTTAAAACGAATACCAAATCCTTATCCTGGGCTTCCTTGGTTGCCATATTCATTTCCAGGTCATTGGCCCATTCCACGCCGTTTCCATGACCGATGCCAACACCGTAATGGTCGCCTCCCATATGGTAGCTGACTGCGCTGCGGTGCTTTTTAACGATCTGTCCGTAAGCCTCAAGAGCTGTAGGCTCTCCATCATAGACCAATGCCTCATCTCCAAGCTTACTGCCTACCACCAGCTTCTCATCTGCTACGGTATAGCTTTCCGGAAGGCTTGCAGTATCAAGCCCTGCATCCAGAAATGGCTTTGCATCAAATTCCAGCATCACATCGTAATCAGGGCTTTTGCTGTAATCCTGGCTCCAGACAAAGCGTGCGCTTTTATCCGGGGCTGAAAGGGACCAGCCTGCATTTGCCTCATCTGCTTCCAGCTGACCGGAAGCTGCTTCTAACACCCGGCCAAAGGACCGGAAGGAACTCTGGCCGATTATATCCAGATCTCCATTTACTTTATTCAGTACAGTCACCATGATTACAGCCACTACAAGGACTGCCCCGGCGATTCCTGCAATTAATTTTGTATTATTCTTCATGCGCTCACCTCTATTTCATACTTGGTTTGAATCTCTTAAGCCTCAAAGCATTTGTCAGAACGGAAACAGAGCTTAAGCTCATGGCTGCCGCTGCAAACATGGGGTTTAAAAGAGGGCCGCCAAAGAGATGCAGTAATCCGGCTGCAATGGGAATGCCAACGGTATTGTAGCCAAATGCCCAGAAGAGATTCTGTTTAATGTTGCGGATGGTGTGCTTGCTCAAATCAATGGCCGTAGGCACATCCATCAGATCAGACCGCATAAGAACGATATCAGCCGATTCCATGGCCACATCCGTACCGGAGCCGATGGCAATTCCGATATCAGCCTGTGCCAGTGCGGGAGCGTCGTTGATTCCGTCTCCGACCATGGCTACCTTGCGTCCGCCTGTCTGAAGCTTTTTCACCTCATTGGACTTATCCTGAGGAAGAACCTCAGCCAGAACCCTGTCAATACCGACCTGCTTTGCAATGGCTGCTGCAGTTTTCTTATTATCTCCTGTAATCATAGCCACTTCAATGCCCATCTTGTGAAGCCTTTCGATGGCTCTGCGGCTGGATTCCTTCACCACGTCTGCAACGGCCACAATTCCGGCCAGTCTGCCGTCAACCGCCACATACATAGGTGTCTTTCCTTCTTCCGCCAGATGGTCTGAAGTCTCCTCCATGCCTTCCAGGGAAATTTCTCTCTCATCCATCAGCTTTCTGTTTCCGGCAAGAACCACCTGGCCGTCAATTTTCGCTTCAATTCCCCGTCCTGTCAGAGATTCAAAGGTTTCTGTTGCCAGTATGGCAAGACCTTCATCCTCTGCTCCGTGGACAATCGCCTGACCCAGAGGGTGCTCAGACCCCTTTTCTGCGGAAGCCGTAAGCTGTAAAAGACGGTCTCTTAAAAATCCTTCGGTGGTCAGCACATCGGTAACTCTGGGCTTTCCTTCTGTAATAGTACCTGTTTTATCAAATACGATGGTGTTGATTTTATGGGTTGATTCAAGAGCCTCTCCGCCCTTAATGAGTATGCCGTTTTCAGCTCCTTTTCCCGTACCCACCATAATTGCCGTAGGAGTTGCAAGACCGAGAGCACATGGGCAGGCAATAACCAGCACGGAAATAAATATGGTTAAGGCAAACTTTAAATCGCCTCCGGTTCCAAAGTACCAGGCCACACCGGCAACCAGTGCAATAACACATACTACCGGCACGAAATAGCCGGAAACAATATCAGCCATCTGGGCGATAGGGGCTTTGGAGCCCTGGGCATCCTCCACCAGCTTAATGATCTGGGCCAGTGCTGTATCGCTGCCGATTTTTTCAGCTCTGAACTGAATGGCGCCTGTTGTATTTAAGGAAGCGGCGTATACCTTGTCGCCTTCCTTTTTATCCACCGGCATACTCTCACCTGTGAGCATGGATTCGTCAATGGCCGTATGACCGGTTAAAACGGTTCCATCCACCGGGATTTTATCGCCGGGCTTTACTACAATTATATCTCCGATTTCCACTTCGTCAATGGGTATTTCTTTTTCCACTCCATTCTCCAGAATGAGAGCTGTCTTCGGCGCAAGACCCATCAGCTTTTTAATAGCCTCGCTGGTTCTTCCCTTTGAAACAGCCTCCAAGGATTTTCCAAGAAGGATCAGGGTGATAATGACACCTGCTGATTCAAAATAAAGGGCTTCCACTGCCATAAAATGTCCGTCTGCAATCTGATACAAGTTGTAAACGCTGTATAACACTGCGGCTGTGGTTCCGATTGCAATTAAGGAATCCATGTTAGGGCTTCTCTGGATCAGAGCCTTAAAGCCCACGGTATAGAACCGGTATCCAACAACAACCACCGGAGCCACCAAAAGAAGCTGGGTTACGGCAAATACCAGGGGATACTGCATATGGTCCAAAGCCTCCGGGAAGGGCAAAGTGACAAATGGAACCATAGGTGCCATGGCAATGTAAAGGAGCGGCAGGGAGAAAACAGCAGAAATAATAAATTTAGTCCAAAGGGTCTTAATTTCCCTCTGCTTGCGCTCCCGATCTTCATCGGAGGCATCCGCTTTGTCAACCTCCAAAGCCTTGTATCCGGCCTTTTCAATGGCTCCTTTAATGGCTGAAAGCCGTACTTTCTGGGGATCATAAGTAACGGTTGCCTTTTCTGTTGCAAAGTTGACCGATGCCTCTTCCACACCTTCCAGCTTTCCAACCACTTTGCCGATACGCTGGGCGCAGGCAGCACAGGTCATTCCTCCGATGGGAATGGTCACTGTGGTATTTTCAGACCGTTCTACCACCTGGTATCCGATCTTCTCCACCTTTTCCTTGATCTGATCCAGCTTTAAAACACTGCTGTCATATTCCACAAACAGCTTTTCACTTGCCAGATTCACATTGGCCTGCTCAATACCTGGAAGCTTTCGCACAACCTTTTCAATTCTCTGGGCACAGGCTGCGCAAGTCATTCCCCGTATATCTAACATTTGACTTTCCATATATTTCACCTCACGATTATTTTTTAGGGAGTCCCTTGATATTTATCAGTTACTATGATACTATTATGACATTAATTTCGTTTTTTGCAAGTATGCACTTTTTTGTATTATAGTACCCAAAATGATACTATAGGAGGACAATTCCATGCATGATAACTGTACCGGTGTTAACTGCCCCGTAGACGCTACCTTAGATATGATAGGAGGAAAATACAAAGCTCTCATCCTCTGGCATTTAATTGACCGCACCCTGCGGTTTGGAGAGCTTCGAAAGCTCATCCCCCAAGCCACCCCTAAAATGCTGACCCAGCAGCTTCGGGAACTGGAGGAAGACAACCTGATCATACGCACCGTATATCCGGTGGTTCCCCCCAAGGTGGAATACCGGCTTTCTGAGCTGGGAACCAGCATTCAGCCTATTCTGGAAGCCATGTACAAATGGGGAGCAGATTACTTAAGCCAAAATGGCATTTCCGTAAGCTGCTCCATGAGATTTCCCGGCTGATACAAACAGCCTCAGTTATGATATTTTCCAGTTCTCAAATATTTTATAAGATTCTTTCAGAAAATCATAGGAGATCGTGATAGATTCGTCTGTCACGGTCTTATCTTCATCAAAAATAGGCCATGGGTTACAACCGCCTGCTTCCACTTCTACCCGGCTCATGGGGAAACGGTTTCCGCAGTTCTGGCATACTAAAACATTTCCCTCCTGCACATAATAACCTCTTCCCGAACCGTAGCAGATCTGGCAGGTGTTAAAGGCCGTCCGCAGACTTCCGTCAGGAGCCTGAACCGCTACCACTTCCATAAGAGTTCCATCCACTTCTACAGGATAGAAGCTGGCTGTTTCTGAAATATCGCCTACAGAAATCACCAGATTCTCTCCCTCTGCAATGACCTGGGCCTTATCTGAGGAAGCACCTGCTGCTTCTGCCTTATCCTTGGATCCGCAGGCCGTCAAAGCCAAGGCTGCTGTCATGGCCGCTGCAAGAAGCCCTGCAGAAACCATCCAATTTTTCTTTTTCAAGCCAGTTTTATGGCCTTTTTCTGTTTTATTCCAAAACTTCTGAATCATCTTAATATACCTCCTGAGCATCAATGCTATTCATCCTTATCAGACTTCTTTCCCATAAAAAACATGGCTGCTATCATGGCAAATGCCGGCAGAATACAGTGCCAATGGCTTAATAATAATCCCATAAATGTCTCCTCCTCTTACTGGCAGCAGGAAGCGCCGCCTGATCCCTGAAAGGTCTCTTCAGGCCAGATCATGGTCTGGAAACTGCCGACTTCTTTCTTAATTGCATCTAAATCCATGGTTTCAATGTCATCCACAACCTTGATGTAACCATAGAACTTGTTATCCCCTGTTGAGAAGTCAAAACTGTCCGTGGGGGTGAGATAAAGCAGGTTTTCCCCTTTTTCCAGGAAAAGCTGTGTATTAAAAGCAGGAACAAGAAGATCCAGACCATAATCGGATTCTGTGCTGTTGTCCACAATTGCCCACTCCACATCCATTCCGGTTTCCACCACTGCAACGGCAGGCTTAAAGCCTTCGTCAGTATATTCTAAGGTAATTTTCTGGACTTCATTTCCGTATCCGTCTTCTCCCTTTTCCGCAATAACCACATCTTCTACCGGAATCTCATAGCCTGCTGGAACCGGTGTCTCCGGGTTGTATTCCTGTAACACACCTTCTTCCGCTGTGCCTGCTTCCCCTTCTTCCGTCACGTAGATACTGGCGCGGATCATTCCCATCCAGCAGCTATAGCGGATCTTTCCGGGCTTTTCAGGCGTAAACTCAATGACATTTTCTCCGGTCTGGAATGTATATTCAATCCCATAATCCCGAATGAATATCCGGTTGTTACAGCCGTTGATGCTTCCCTGAGGCGCATCAATGATCCATTTCACCGGTATACCTGCCTGAACTGTAATATTGGGATATTTTCCAGGAGAAAGGGTGCTGTTGACCACCTGAACTCCGTCTTCTATCTTGACATTTTCTCCACCTTCCTGCTGGTCACCGCCGGTCCCGTTTTCTCCGGCTAAAAACGCAGGAGCTTCAAACCCAGCCAGGCTGACTCCCTGGGAAAACATGGACATTCCAAGAACAACCACCAGCACTGCGCCTGCCGTCATAATCCGGCCTGCAAACTTCTTTCCAAGAACTGTGGAAATGGCACCCAAACCAAACATCAGGGGAACGGTACCCAAACTGAATAAAAACATGGACAATGCGCCTGAAAAGGGGTTCCCCGTAGACAGTGCATAAATCTGCATGGCCTGCAAAGGGCCACATGGCATAAATCCGTTTAACAATCCCACAATCAGAGGGCTGTTGCTTTTAGACTTTTCTCTGTTGATCTTTCCTGCAAAGGCCCTGGGCATTCTGGGATTAAACTTTCTAAGCCAGGGGAAAATCCCCAGCATATTGATTCCCATAATCACCATAAACACTCCGGCAACCAGCTTCAGCACTCCCTGAAGGGTGTTGGAAAAAGTGACGACGGAACCCAGCATTCCCACTAAAAAGCCCACTGCCGTGTAAGAGATCACACGTCCCAGATTATAGAGAAAGGTTGGACGAAGGGCGGAAAAACGTCCCTGCTCCCCATTTCCTTCTTCCCCTTTCGGCATACACTGGGAAAGGTTGATTCCTCCGCACATTGCCACACAATGAACCGAGGTGACCAGGCCGATGACAAACAGCATTCCATAGCTCATGTTTGCTTCTGCCAACTGGCTTGGAGCCATGAGATTTAAAAATCCGAACTGTTCCAGCATCATGTACAGGGAAATGATGATCAAAACCAGTCCAATGGCCCGGCTGGAGCCGGATTCCTGTTTTCCATTTCCCTCTAATACCATGTAATCCAATTTTTCAATCAGCTCCACAATGCTTTTATAGGAAATAATATCCGTATCATAAGTGATGGTAGCTGTTCCTGCGTTATAACTTACTTCCGCATGTTCAATTCCCGCAGTATTTTTCAATTTCTTTTCAATCTTATTCTGGCAGTTAACACAGGTCATTCCGCCGATACGCAACTTTTTGGTTTTCAAACCAGAGCCCATGACCTATCCTCCTTTTCGTTTCTGAACCCAAGAATAACAGGAGAATTTGTAAAAGTTGTGGAGATGAATGTTTTTTCGATTATTTACATAAATAAAAATACGCCTGCATACCCGATGAAAAGGGATGCAGACGTATTCCATTGATTTTATTCCATTATTCTCCAGGATTAAACCGGATGTCCAGATAAACCTCGCCTAAGGATGTCGTCACACAACAGGCTGTGCGTATGGTATATTCTTCTCCTTCATCAGGAGTTTTCAATACCGGTGGAAGGATGTCACAGGTCAAATCCTCTCCTGCAAGGAGGGTGACCACATTTCCGCTGATGATGTTGGCGATCTCAGATACTGCGGAAGTAACAAATTCATCTACCTCGTCAAATTCCATTCCGCTCATGGAATTGACAAGGCCAAAGGCGGTTTCATGAGGAAGGCGGTAAACCACTTCTCCCTGTAAATCTCCCGTAAAGCCTATGGAAACATCCAGTTCTTTCTCACAGTCAAAGCAATCTGCCGGCTGGCCGGAAACGTCTGTGAGATCCAGCATCAACTGGAACACATTGCGGGTAGCCTCTAAAAATGGGTTGTAGAGATCAGTCATGACCGGCCACCCCCTTTTCAATGGCATAGGCAGCAATGCGCTGATCCTCTGCTGCAACATGGTTAATAAGCCAGGCCATCAGTTTGCCTGCAAACCGCTGCATAAGCTGTTCCTCATAACCGCTGCTTTCATATTCCCGGGTAACCGTAAGGACAAAATTCACCATATCATTATGTATTCTTCTGTGCTCCTCGCTGCCCGGATAGCCGATCTTCTCCTGGTATTCCTCTTCGTCCCTGAAATGCTCCACCACATATGCGTTCATAAACGCCAGAGTTTCATTGACCTGTTCTACCTTCTCCTCCCAGGAGGATGAAGAACGAAGCACCTTCATAAATGCTTCCACACGCTGAAACAGTTCCTTATGCTGCTCATCAATCAACGGAACGCCTAATTCATATTTCTCTTTCCAAAGCATGATTATTACTTCCTTTCTCTTTCGTTTTCTGCTTCCGCCTCAAACCGGATCAGAGACGCAACCAGCTCCTCGCAGATCTGCTGCACGCTTTTACAGTCCGTTTCAACGGTAATATCGGCCGCCCTTTTATAGTAGGCGGCACGTTTATCTATGAGCCCCTTTATGAATTCCACATTCATATTTCCATTTAAAATGGGCCGCTCATCGCTGTACCTCACCCTCTCCAGAATTGTCTCAGGGCTGGCTGTCAGCAGCACAATACGGCTGCTCTTTTTTAAATTCTTTACATTTTCATCTCTGATTACCGCACCGCCTCCGCAGGAAATAATGGTCCGGCGGCAGTTTTGCAGGCTGATAATGGCATTGCTTTCGCAGTTGCGGAAATACTCCTCCCCATACTGTGCAAAAATATCCTTAATCTCCATCTGCTGTTCTTGAACGATCATGGAGTCCGTATCAGCTTCTTTCATGGCGAGCATGCCCCTCAAATATTTGGAAACCGTGCTTTTCCCTGTGCCCATAAACCCAATCAGGGCAATGTTGGAATGAAGCAGACTTTTCCCCTGTACGGCCTTTTCCGCTTTTCCCACATGCTTAAAAATCTTCTTCAATTCCTCTTCATAGACATGGTCCTTTATATCATCATACAGGCTTTCATGGCAGATATTTTCTTCCTGTGAAAAAAGAGGAAATCCATGGGCCTTTTTATATTCCATAAGCTCTGCCGCGCAGTCAAGCCTTTTTTCCAAAAGCTTAATCAATTCCCTGCCGCAGCTGTCCAGATCGTTTTTTATCTCATTCAGTTCTCTCATCTCTTGTCTCCGTTTTTTGTTTTATACACTCAATTCCATTGGTTTTTTCCATTATACCTACATGAGAGACAGATTGTAAAGCAATACTTTGCTATCCAATCTTAAAAGCTGTGTTTTATTCTTACAGCTTACGGTAAACCAATTCTGCAAAGGGCCCGTATTTTTTTACTTCCTCTAAGCAAAACCTTTTTAACCCTTCTTTTTGCGAAAACAAAGGAATTCCATCCCCCAGCAGCACAGGAGCAATCTGTATGATCATTTGATCCACCATATCCTGATCCAGTAAAGGAGCCAATATTGTGTTTCCGCCTATAATCCAGACATTTTTATCCTTTTCAAGTCCTCTGACAAATTCAACTACATCGCCGCTTACAGGAATAAATTCTTTCAAAGATAAGCTTTTATCGTGTGTAAATACATAGTTTTCAGTAGTTGGATAAAAACTGCCGGCATTATCCATGTTTTCAATTTCATGAAATGTCCTTTTCCCCATAACGGTAATATCCATACTCTTATAGAAGCTTTCATAATCCGTTTCCTCTACCCCGCCTGTTTGGTGAAGCCAGTCCAAACCATGGTTTTTGTCCGCAAGATAACCATCCATTGTTATGCAGCCATAAAAAAATACACTCATCCTCTAACCCCCATTCATTTTCCCGTGTAAAGTACCGTTCTATGCTGCTATTTTACCATTAATCCCATTACTTTTCCAGATCTTCTTTTGCAGAGCATCACCTGTCAGTCAAATGTAAAAACGCCTCCGCCCAAGCAGATATTCCGCTCAGACGAAGGCACCGCCTTCTGATTACTTTACTGTACTGCTTTGTATTTTATAGCATATTGAAAACACTGTTTGGGGTTCCTTTTTATACCTTTTATTTGAAAATGTGTCTGTTTTGAGTGAAAGAAACGGAGGGCAATCTCTTTTTAACTTATCGCAATTTTATAATAATATTAATGAATATCTTTATTTTTTTCTTCCATGACCTTATCTAAGACAATAATATAGTCTTTATAAAAAACAATTTTTTCAGATTTCTCTTTTAAATTAACCCAAAATATCCCAATAAGTACTACAAGTATTATGTACAAAAGGTAAAATGAACCAAAGACATACTCCATGCTAAGTTTTAATTGATCAACCCTATTTTGTAATAACTCTACATTTCTCTCATTTAATATATTGCCCTCAACATTGGCTTTATTCAAACTTTCAAGATATGCATTGTTTGCATCATTATGTACACTGTCTTGATATTGTTTTAAGCTAATAAATGCAGAAGTTAAGGTTAAGGCAAGTGAAATCATCAATGCTAAAAGCGGAATCCAAAATGATAATATTGATTCCCGGTAATTCTCACATTGCCTGCATTCTCTATTTAATTTTGCCTTCAAATTAGTAATAAATTTAAGTTCGGTAATTTTTCTATATCTTTCTAACACTGATTCTTCCCAACTACAATAATTATAAAATCCTTTACCAGATCCAACACCCTTGTATTTTTTCAACTCAACTTTTTCATCAAATCCGTAATCAGCCATATACTAAATATCCTTTTTTCTTTCTATCATACATCAATATCCAACGAAATAAAATACCCATTATTCGACTAAGAAAAGCTGTTAAGTGAAGCAACTATATAAAACATTCGTAATAACGAGTCTGTATCTTGGGATAATATTTCAATTATCTGTAAATCACTTCAATGTCTCCCCGGTAATATAGTGGAATATGTCCCTGGCGTGGAATATCAGGCCTAAATTGCTGTACTAGATATGCGTACAGAAGTTAGAACAATCTGAAATGAAAGTATTACTCAAGAATTGGTATACTGCGTTCTTTAACTACGCTTTGCGTAAATTTTATATCTTTTTTTACGCCTTGCGTAAATCTTTCTTGAATCCTGCCGCCAGATATGCTATATTAGAATTACAAAAGGAACAACCGCCCCAATACAAGGGGTTGGCCATTAGAAGATAGAAATCCACCCTCGAACTCGCCAAAGTATACAAGGGTGGTTTTTCTATGCCTGTTTCCAGGACTTTACAGAAAAAACGTTACTTACAATTTACGAAAATAAAGGTAAGTAATGCGATAATAAACATGCCAAAGGCCATAATATCCTTAAAGTCATATTTCATCCGCACCACCTCCCATCTATGTATGATGGAAGGCCAACGCCCTTGCAGTGACACGATTGTTCCATATCACAATAATAGCATATCCTCTTTCAGTGTGCAATTGTTTTCCCTGGTAGCAGGCTATCAGAAGATATCCCCCGGTGCTTCAGGCTATTGTACGGATAAAGGCCTTTACATCATTATACAGGGCAAGCATATTTTCTGCCGGATCAATCCCGGCCTTGATCCTGATTACAAATTCCTCGTTGGTCATGTCCTGCTACCTCTTTTCCATTTTCATAGCCCTGAGAGACTCTTATAATTCTTCTTGAATGATTCTGCCACATGGTTTGTTTTAACTCCCTCAGGTTTCCAATCCTCAAGCCAATGACCCTTTGTATTGTGATTTTCATATGTCTGGAAATTATACTCAGAGTGGAAGTATAAGCGTCTTGAATAGGGTCCTTCATGTACAAGAGATACCTTTCCAGTCTGCAATGCGGAGTAATCCACACAAAAACTTTTTTCTCCTTGTAATGCTCCGGTGTCTCTCTCGGAACCACCTGCGTCTGGATAATTTCTGTATGTAAATCTTCTGCTGTCATTTTCAATGCAGCTATCGTTCCATTTTAGTTTCACTACCAAAAGAAAAGAGCCAGATTTCCTTGAATTTACAAGGTTATCTGGCTCTAAACAAGTTATTCTACTGTAATTACGGAAACAGGACATCCCTCCTGTGCTTCCACTGCTGAATCTTCTGCTTCTGCCGGTACTTCATCAACGTAAACCTCAGCCGGACCGTCATCCGCCATTCGGAATACTTCCGGACATACAGATGCGCATAAACCGCATTCAATACAGCCATCTCTGTCAACTACTGCTTTCATACTGATATCTCCTTTCGCCTTGTTCGCCCATGCATTTTGGGTATAATGGTCTTCCGAATCATTGTTTCTCCTAGCCCAAAATTCATCTTTAGTATTGTCTGTTTTTTGTAAATTATTCCAAAACATGTCACTTTATGTTTTATTTACCCCAAAGGCCCGCCCTGGCATAAAATACCGGACGGACCCTTGACAGATGATTTAAGTAATTATGCAGTGAATAATGCAATGTCATCCTCAACGGTTCCAATGCCTGCGATGCCGAAGGTATCCACAAGAACCTTAGCAACATTTGGAGATAAGAATCCTGGTAATGTCGGTCCTAAGTGAATGTTCTTCACGCCTAAGGAAAGCAGTGCCAGAAGCACGATAACTGCCTTCTGCTCATACCATGCGATGTTGTAAACAATTGGAAGTTCATTGACATCATTAAGCTCAAATACTTCCTTTAATTTCAATGCGATTACAGCTAAGGAATAGGAATCATTACACTGTCCTGCATCCAGAACTCTCGGAATGCCGCCGATATCGCCAAGGCCCAGCTTGTTGTATCTATACTTTGCACAGCCTGCTGTTAAGATAACAGTATCATTTGGAAGCTGTTTTGCAAACTCTGTATAGTAATCTCTGGATTTCATTCTTCCGTCGCAGCCTGCCATAACAAAGAATTTCTTAATAGCGCCGGATTTTACTGCGTCAACAACCTTATCTGCCAGTGCAAATACCTGGCTGTGTGCGAAACCGCCTACGATGCTGCCTGTTTCGATTTCATCAGGAGACTGAAGTGTCTTTGCCAGTTCAATAATAGCGGAGAAATCCTTCTTGCCGTTCTCATCAGCAACAATGTGCGGACATCCTGGGAAGCCTGATGCACCTGTTGTAAAGATTCTGGTTGCAACTTCCGGAGTCTTTGGAGGAACGATACAGTTGGTTGTAAAGAGGATTGGACCGTGGAAGGACTCAAACTCGCCAACCTGCATCCACCAGGAGTTACCGTAGTTTCCTACGAAGTTGTCGTATTTCTTAAATGCCGGATAGTAGTGGGCAGGAAGCATCTCGCCGTGAGTATAAACATCAACTCCGGTTCCCTGTGTCTGCTCTAAAAGCTGTTCCATATCAGTTAAATCATGTCCAGAAATAAGGATAGCCGGGTTCTTTCTAACACCGATATTTACAGATGTAATCTCCGGATTTCCGTAACGGGAAGTGTTGGCCTCATCGAGAAGAGCCATGGATTTTACGCCGTATTCTCCGGTCTTTAAAGTCAGTGCAACCAGATCATTAGCAGTAAGGCTGTCGTCTAATGTTGCTGCAAGTCCTTCATACATAAAATCATAAATAGAAGTGTCTTCCTTGCCAATGTTGTAAGCATGCTCTGTGTAAGCAGCCATTCCCTTGATTCCGTAAATGATCAGTTCTCTTAAGGAACGAACATCTTCATTTTCTGTGGAAAGAACTCCTACAGTTGCAGCTTTCTCAAGCATAGACTCTCTGTCACCTACGGTGAATACTGCTGCATCGTTATTTCCTGTGTAGTCTGTCTTCTTTGCAAGATCATCTCTTAAGGCAAGTACCTTAACGATCTGCTTCTCAATGGCGTCCGCATCAAAGTTTGCGTTTGTGATTGTGATAAAGATACTTGTCAAAACTTCATGATTGATTTCAGTCAGTTCTGCAACGTTAGCCTTTGTCTTTACAATAATTTCAGAAATTCCTTTCGTTGCATAAATCAGCAAGTCCTGAAGCTTTGCTACTTCCTCATTCTTACCGCAGACTCCTTTAATGGTACAACCTGTGTTTTTTGCTGTTTCCTGACACTGATAGCAAAACATGCTCATATCCTATTACCTCCATTGTAAAATTTTATGCATAACACCGGGGGTATGCCGGCGCCTGTGCTCGTATTGTCTTTACTTCTTTTAGAGGATATCATTTCCTGTCAGTTTTGTCTGTTGTAATAACAACGCATTTGATTTTTTTACAATTTTATTTTAAATTCTTCTCTGATTAATCTATTTCTGCTTACTTCCTGTCCCTTCTATTATATAATATATCGAAATTATTTTACAGAAACATAAGGATTGCCTTCTATATAAAATCTCCAGAGAAAATCCCTGGCTTCCTCCGCATAATCGATTCCTACCCGCCTGGATTCTACTATGGAAAGACCCTTTGTTTCTCCCTCTTCCACATACAGCCTGCTGCCGCACAAATCTTCGCCATTGAGTTCTTTGTCAATCAGAAAGGCTCTGCACAGCTTTCCCGGCCCGCTGGTCAACCCGGTGATCTGTTTTTTATTCAATTCACCGTATGGCTTCTGATACCGGTTATAAGCTATCATATCCAGTCCTTCCACCGGCTCCAAAGCCCGGATGAGAACGGCCTGGGGAACCCCCTGAGGTCCGGCAACCACATTAAAGCAGTGGTACATGCCATATATGAGATACACATAAGAATGCCCCGGCTCTCCATACATGACCTCCACCCTGGGCGTTCTCTTCCCTCCGTAGGAATGGGCAGCTTTGTCTATGACTCCCATATATGCCTCTGTTTCTACGATTTTGGCACTGATCCTTTTCCCGCCTGTTTCATGGACCAGCATCTTTCCCAGCAGCTCTTTGGCAACGGTGATAGAATCTCTATTATAAAAATCCCTGTTTAATGTCTTCATGATTAATGATCAATAGTCCTTTGCATCAATTTTTTCTTAATCATATTACTTCTTGTCCTCTTCTTCAAGGGGGCATTTTCTCTTCCTTATGTATAGCCCCATTATACCACAACGAAGCCGAAATAGGGAGTTCTTTTACAGGTTAAAGAGTAAAAAAGAGACTGCGGATATCCGCAGCCTCAAGCCTATAACTGATTTCTCGCTCCAACAATTATGATGTCATCTCCCGTATCCACCATCTGCATTTCCACTTCCATCAGCATAAGAATCTGTTCCAGTTCCCCGGTCCCGTTAAAATCCATGACACGGACGCCTACGCAGAGATAGTAGTCAGGGCGCAGGATGGCATCTGCCTTGAAAATAGCCAGTTCTTCCCACATCTTCGATACCACGCTTCTGTAAGAGGCCGCCTTGGCAAGAACAGCCTCGCCATCGGTTCTCTGAACCTTGATAAAGCCTTTTTTGTCCAGAATCCGGAGAGGCTTCTTCCCCTTTGCTTCCATATTATATACATAGAAACTGGGAGTCTGGCCCACCAGGGTTATGTTCTCCGGCTTTGCCCGCATATCCTCTGCCGCCAGGCCTCTGGCCTCTGTCTCCGTACACTCCTTTAATAAATCCGTGGTCTTTACCTCTGTAGAGCCCAATGCAATGGCAGTCAGCTTGGAGGTCTGGGCATCGATTTCAATGTGAACCTCTACCGTATCAGGAGACGCTCCGCTTTCCACCACTTTGTCAATGGCTTCCCTCTTAATGCTCTTAATATCCTCTGCCGTAGGATTTGGCACCACCCGTTCCACCACGTCCCGGACCAGGGCCAGAGCTACGCCGATGGAGGAAATTACTTCCGCATTTTCAGGAACACTGTATTTGATCTTCATTTTATCCGCGCAGAAGCCGATCAAAGAGGTGGCTCCTCCGCCTACCCCTACCAGGGAAATCTGGTCGTGCTCCAGACGGTATTTTTCAGCCAGCTCTGTAATAATTGGTTCAATCTTTTCATAAGCCCTTGTAAGAATCTGTTCCGCCACTGTTTCCACGGTCACGCCCAGATAATCTGCAACAGGCTGCATGGCCTTTCTGGCGGCATTGACATTTCCATAAGAGAAATCACCCGGCTTTACCAGTCCCAGCACATTGGCCGCACAGCTATTTGTCAAAGTGACCCTCTTTCCGCCAGCCAGCCGGATAGCCACATAATCCGCCGGGTCCCCTTCCTTTGGAGAGAAGAACTCCAGCTTTGGGTCCACAATTTCAGCTTCATCGGTAAACACCGCATAATCCAGACCCGCAATATGAGCAGAACGTGGTCCTACATCATGAACACCACTTTTATTGACCCGGATCATGCTTCCTCCTGCCACGCCCAAAACCCGGACATCAAGAGAACTGATATATGTTCTATGCTCCCCTACAATGGAATAGTCAATGGCAGGACGCCCGTTTTTAATGACACCGATGTTGGTGGTGGTTCCGCCAACTTCAAAGTACACTCCATTGGAAGCCCGCAAGTACATGAGAGAGCCCATAACACTGGCCGCCGGACCGGATAACATGGTCAGAACCGGACGTTTCTTCATCTCATTGATTTCCATAACACCGCCGTCGCCGCGCATGATCATCAAAGGCACTTCCACTCCCGCCTGTCTTACGCTTTTCTCCGTAGAAGTTGCCGTATTTAACATCTTAGGTAAAATACTGGCATTGATGATGGCAGTCCTGGTTCTTCTGGTAAGGCCGTAGAGCTTTGTGATATCAGAAGCCAGAGTCGTCTCAAACCCCATTTCATCATGGCCGATTTCAAAGACAAACTGTTCTCCTGAAATATCGTCCACGCCGTAAGCATCGGAAGCTACCAGAACCTGGGCTCCCTCTCCCTTTAACTCCTCCACAGCGGTTCTCACCGTGTTTTCATCCACATCCATATCCTTTAAATAACGGTTCCTGACCTTGATCCTTCTTCCCGACCCAAGGTCAATGTCCTTTAAATTGGTCTGCCATTTTGCCAGAAAGCCTTCCACTCCCTTTGGCCCCATTCCCAGGACTCCTACGGTGGCAACGTCGCCTTCAATCAATGCATTGGTGGCCTGGGTGGTGCTGTGGGCCACAAAGACCACATCCTCCGGATCAATATCATTTTCCTTCAGGCAATTCTGAAAGGACTTTACTACGCCTGCTGCCACTCCATACTGATCATCATGTGTGGTCTTAACGGAGGACTTTCCGATGATCTCATGAGTCCCGTTATCAATGGCAACCGCTTTCGTATGGGTGCCCCCTACGTCAATTCCCATTCTCACTAATCTCTTTCCCATGTCTGTCTCCTCCCCATTAACCGAACATAACGAATGTAATAGCATGCAAAATAATACAGATGATCCAACCGCAGACAACGCTCATTTTTAAGAAGTCCCTTGTGGACACCTTGGTATAGCTGATTCCCCATACAATCCAGGACTGGGTGATACAGCAGGAAACATTCATAACTGTTGTAGCCGCAATCATAAGAGAAGCCAGGAACGGAGTGGAAAATCCGATTCCCTTCAAAATTCCCAGGGTAGCAGCACCGCATCCATATAAGGTAAACGGCCCCCTAAACAGGCCCAGAGGTGCAAGGACACAGAATGCAATGACGATGAATAAGGTGCTCTGGGGTATTACATTTCCAAGAAGGGCATTGAAATAGGGAATACAAAGTTCTGCTGCCTTATTAAACATGGGAACCATCAGCAAAAAGCCTACCAGAGGAGCCGTATCCACAACGCCGTCAAAGAAATCCTTATTAAAAGTACGGCACGCCGTTTTAAAATCCGGCAGCTTTCCGCAGACGAAAAGGGCGTAAAAGCCTCCGATCAAAAAGCCCATGATAATGGGAACCTTAAATACAATCAAAAGAAATACAGGAATAAAGGGTGTAATCAAAGCCTTTCCCGGAGCAAAATCCAGAACCTGTCTCACCGGTCTTCTGGCGGACCAATGATGGACAAAGCGCCTTTTTCTCGTACAGAATAAAACCAGGCAGATGGTAAAAGTAAGCTGAACCGCCCATGCGATTCCTCCCCACCTCACATACTGGTCATAAGGATAGAGAGCCTTTCCCTGGTCATCTAAGAAAAATGCCGTATACTGGCCGAACAGAACCGGATTTAAAAACATTCCCGCACCGATACTCAGCATAAAGGAAACCACGGAAAGCACCTTGGGAATACCAAGGGACATCAAGATCGGTAAAACAATAACGCCGATGGCAACCACTGCTCCCGCTCCGAAAAGGGAGGAGAAAATGGCGGCTGTAACGATGCACAGCAAAATACAGGTAACAGCAGGCCTGTCGCCCCCAAGCTCTGTTGTCTTGCGGATTAAGGTGGAGGCAACCCCTGTTCCTAACAGGACACGGCCAAACCACGCTCCGAACACCACATTGACAAGAACATTTCCCCAGCCCTCAGGGCCGCTTTGAAATACTTTTGAAAAAGCCTGAATCCATGTGATTCCTACCTTATCTCCATTGGCTGCCAGAAACTCCGGGTTTGTGGCAAAGGTATTGCCAATCATAGGAAGCACGGTCCAAAGAATAGCCATGACCAGCATTCCCATCATCAGGTTTCCGCCTCTTGCGGCATAAAATGCCAGGCCGAAAAATGAAACTAAAATCAAAACCCCTATGATATATTCCATTGACTTATCTCTCCCTTTTACACTCTTTTTTCACACTGCCGGTATTACTTCTCCAGGGAATTCAAGGCTTCCCATACCTCTTCAATCACCGGAATTCCGTTCTTCCGGTTGTCCTCTCTGCTCCTTAACTCCAGCTCTCCCGGATAGAACACCTCTCCGCCCTCCAAAACCGGTTCAGAAGCTTTGATATCATTTAATATCTCATCTGCAATGGCATCCGTCTCTTCCACTGTATTGAACTTCTCCGGATCAATGGCGATCATCACCTGGGACAATCCCACTTCATCACCAAAGGTTCCGATCTTTCTTACAGAGTTTCCGCTGGTCAGTACCGTTGCGATTAAATCAAGGGCAATGGAGATTCCGCTTCCCTTCCAGTACCCCATGGGAAGAACCCGCCATGTCTTTTCAATCTCGGCCGGATCGGTGGTGATATTTCCCTTTGTATCATAACCGCCGGGTACCGGAAGCTGCTGGCCCTTTAATCTGGCTTCTTCAATCTTTCCGTAAGAAAACTGGGATACGGCGCAGTCAATGACGGCATGCTTTCCGCTGCTTCTGGGAATGGACATGATGAAAGGATTATTTCCGATCTTTCTGTCTTTTCCTCCCCATGCCGGCATGTTGGGCATGGTATTGGACCAGCAGATTCCGATACAGCCCGCCTCAGCAGCCTGCCAGCCATAGCTTCCGCCTCTCATCCAGTGGTTGTTGTTTCCCAGGGCCACAACTCCCACCCCATGCTCCTTTGCCAGTTCACAGGCTCTGTCCATAGCAATCTTTGCATTTAACGGACCGAATCCCCGGTTCCCATTCCACCGTTCAATGGCTCCCATAGAGGATTCACAGACTGCAATGGCCTTTGGATCGATTTCTCCTTTGTCTAAATAGCTGACCACCCTCGGAAAACGGTTTACACCGTGGGAGTAAACACCATCCAGGCTGTTTTTTGCAAACACAGAGGCAGCATCCTCTGCATGCTCCGGAGAAAAACCTCTGCTTTCCAGTATCTTCTGGAACTTTTTTAACAGATCTTCATATTTTACTCTCATGTCCTTGACTCTCCTTTTTTATTTTCATGCGCATTTTCAAGAAAGCGCTTTCTTGATTTTCATTATAACATCCTACAACTATATGTCAATATAAACCTTTATTTTTCTTTATTATTAGTTATTTTATACAATTTACCCAATGCTTTTTTGTAAAATAGTTATATGAGACCCAGACACAAATAAAGCGTTTTCACGCCATAGACAAAAAATAAAGACAGCTTATTTCAGTCTCCCTAAAATAAGCTGTCTCTTTTTCAAAAAAGCGTTTTCACCTTTTCTTCTATATGTTCACGGTCACATACCGCATCCAATCCTACGTGGTTCCCCGTACAATCAACTCCGGCTGGATAGCCAGATTAAAGTCCGATACCTTTCCCTCCAAAACCTCCTGCAGCAACTGGGCGCACAGTCCACCCAATATCTCCGGTTTATTGTCAAGAGTGGTAAGCTCCGGCTCGCAGAGCAGGGATTCCAGGGAATTGTTGCAGCCTGTAACCGCCACCTGACCGGGAATGGAAAAACCTTTTTTTCTCAGTCCCTTCATGACTCCAATGGCAGTCAGATCCTCTCCGCATACGATTCCCGTAAAATCCAGTCCCAGGCCCCACAGGGTGTCAACCGCCTCACGTCCGCCATCTAACCCGTAGCCGCAGGATATAACTCTCTTTTCCCCATCAGGAATATCATGCAGCTTCATGGCTTCCAAAAAGCCCTGGCGCTTGGCCTTTCCGCTTTCTGTCTTTAAATCGTATATATACACCAGCTCCCGGTGCCCCTTTTCATACAGGTAATCCACTGCAGTCCTGATTCCCTTGGTGTCATCCACCAAAACGGAATAAAAATTAGGAAGGTCCACCTTTCCGTTGGCTACCACCACAGGAATATCCTTAATTTTTGATGTAATATCCGGATGATGGATCAGATCATTAAAAATAGATCCGATAAGGACGATGCCATCCACCTGTTTTTCCGACAGAATTTCCATATACCGCTGACATTCCTCAATGGAACCTCCTGTATTGCACACCGTAACATTGTATCCCCGGTTGCTGAACTCCTGCTCAATTACGTAAATCGTGCGGGCATAGTGGGATACCCTCACATCCACAGTCAGGATGGCAATGTTTTTCATGGTCTTTGAAACCAGTCCTCTGGCAATGGCGCTAGGTTTGTAATCGTATTTCTTTAATACTTCCTCCACACGGCTGCGGATCTGGGGATTCACATTTCCCTTGTTGTTTAAAACCCTGGAAACCGTGGAAATCGACGTCTGTGCTTCTGCCGCTATGTCATAGATGTTCATATCTTTTTACCCTCCTGAAAGCCCTTTCTCAAATTCATTATATCCGATTCCCGCAAATTTGTCATCAAGCCTTTTCATATTGTTTTGGGAACCCCAGGACCTTCTCCGGAATGAAAAATATGGGCATATTATTTAAAAAGCAGCTCCTTTACGCCCTCTACCGGCATATCCAAGCCAGTGAACAGCTTAAATGCGGCCGCTCCCTGCCACACAAGCATTCCCTGTCCGTCAATACAGGTGCAGCCGGCTTCCTTTGCTTCTCTCAGCAGCTTGGTTTCCTTTGGATTGTATACCGCATCCACCACCACAAGACCTGGATGGAACATGGAAACATCCTTTACCACGCTCTGTTCTTCCATAGGCTTCATGCCCACAATGGTTGCATTGGCAAACACCTGGCTGGAAGCGATTTCTCTTCTCATAATTTCCATATCTTCAATGTCATAAACATTGATCACACATCCCGGCTTTTCCTGTCTGATCTTTTCCGCAAGGCGCAGGGTCCGGTCAAAAAATTCATCCTTGATATTAAAAACAGAGATTTCCCTTGCCCCTTCCAAGGCACACTGTACCTGGATGGCTGCCGCTGCGCCGCCGCCGCCGCAGACTGTAATCTTGTTTCCTGCAATCTCCACTCCATGATCACGAAGGTTGTCCACAAAGCCCTCGCCATCGGTGATGTAGCCCATCAGCTTTCCGTCCTTTTCCACAATGGTATTGACTGCGCCGATGATACGGGCTGCAGGAGATAATTCATCCATATATTTTGCAGCTTCATTTTTACAAGGCATGGTCACGTTGCAGCCTTTTACATGGAGGGTCTTCATGGCTTCAATTGCCTTTTCCACTCCATCTACCTTCACATCAAAAGCCAGATAGGCATAATCCAGCCCCAGTTTTTCAAAGCTGTAATTATACATGGCCGGTGAACCGGAATGCCCTATGGGAGAGCCAATCAGCGCCATTAAACCTGTTTTTCCTGAAATTCTTTTTTCCATTATTTTTCTCCTTTCAACTCTGCTGTCACGGCTTCAAAAGAAACCATAAAACCGGGATAAATAAAGCCGGCAGCATATTCAGAGATTTACAGTCCTTGATCTTTAAAATAGAAAGGCCGGAACTGAAAATCAAAAAACCGCCCACAAGGGAAATCTCCGTCAGCAATTCTTCTGTTAAAAACTGGGACAGAGCTCCGGAAAACAAATAAATGCTTCCCTGCCACAAAAACAGCACTGCTGCTGAAAGGGCAATCCCGATGCCATAGGTAGAGGCCAGGACCAGGGAGGTGACAAAATCAAGGGTGGCATTGGTAAAGAGATAGGTGTTATTTCCCCGGAGAGCACTTTCCATAGGCCCCAGAATAGATAATGTCCCGATACAGAACAAAAGAATGGCAGTAGACAGTCCCTGCCCTAAATTCCCTTTTGAAAAACGCTTGGTAAGCCTTTCAAACCGTCCCATCAAGTCAGCCATGGTTCCAAGAAAGCTTCCTGCCGCAAGACTGATGATAAATAAGACCGGAAAGCTGCTCTTGGGCATGTTCTGGACGATTGCATTGGCACCTAAGCCGCAGGCTGCAAGTCCCATGGCATTGTATAAGGCATCCTGGTAACGCTCTCCCAGACCCTTTCTGACACAGGCACCGATTCCGCTGCCCGCTAAAATGGCTGCAGTGTTTACAATGGTTCCTATCATAATCCTTCTCCTCCCGTAAATCCGGCTGTCCCAAACAGACGCTCTGAAAAACAGTATACCAGATTTACGTCATTTTGCAAGAAACACAAATCTTTTTGATGTGATGTTTTTCCGGATATGGTATACTGAAACCGTCCAATACCATTCATTTGAGGAGAATCAAAAGATGAATAAAGAAAAAATAATCAAAAGCATTAAGATGGCCCTGGCCGCAGTTCTGGCAATTTCCATTGCGGCCAGACTGGGCTTTCAATATTCGGCAACTGCCGGAATTATTACAGTTCTCAGTATTCAAAACACAAAGAGGGAGACTCTGAAAAGCGCCAGAAACCGTGCCCTGGCATTTTTATGCGCCCTGATCCTGGCCGCAGGAGCCTTTCACCTGCTAGGCTTTACCCTCTCCGCCTTTGCAGTATACCTTTTACTCTTTTCTCTTCTCTGTCTCTATGCAGACTGGGGAGAGGCCATTGCTATGGACTCGGTTTTAATCACCCATTTTCTTTCTGAACAGTCCATGTCAGCAGCCCTTATGAGAAATGAAATCGCCCTGTTTCTCATCGGTACCTCCGTGGGCATTCTGGTCAACATGCACCTGCGCAGAAAAGGAGACGAATTCCAAAGGCTGGCAGATGAGGCGGATAAGCAGGTCAAAGGCCTGCTGGAACAAATGGCTGTCTGGCTGCTGCTGGGGGATGAAGAAAAAAACGGCCCCGGCTGCTTATTACAGCTTCAAAAGAGTCTGGAGGCAGCAAAAACGTGTGCATTAAACAACTACAACAACCACCTTCGCAAAAGGGACTCCTACGAGGTAGATTACATCCAAATGCGCCAGCAGCAAAGCATGGTTCTTCAGGAGCTCTATGACAATGTCAAAAGCTCTTCCTGCCTTCCCAGACAAGCCCTTCATACGGCAAAGCTCATAGAAAGCATCGGGCAGAACTATCACAGAGACAATACGGCAGAAGGGCTTTTGCAGGAGCTGGACCTTTTATTTCAGGATTTAAAAGGCCATGAGCTTCCTGCCAGCCGGGAGGAATTTGAGGCAAGAGCCATCTTATTCTATATCTTAAAACAGTTGAAAGAGCTTTTAATCATTAAACGGGACTTTGCCCTGACTCATTCAAAACCAAAGTATCTCAGAAGCCCGAAATAAATGCCGTAAGCAAATCCATAGGGGTTATCCCTCAGCAATACTGAATCTATAGGGCTGCTTAAATACCCCAATTCCACCAGATTGGCTGGCATGTTTGCATTTCTCAAAACATAGAGAGAGGGGTTTTCCCGGATTCCGTTATTTCTCGTTCCGGTGAACCAGTTGATTCCATTCATGATATCTTCCGCCACCCACTGGGCCTGGGTTCCGTACTGGTAAATGTAAACTTCTGTCCCATTGAGGCCGGGGTTGGGGCTGTAATTGCAGTGGATGCTGATAAAGTAGTCAGCAGGCCACGCATTTGCCATCCGGACCCTCTCCGCCAGACTGGTGGTGTTATTGGTTCCCAATACCGTATCCGGTGTGGGCCTTGAAACCCGGGCCTCAAATCTGGGATCGCTGTTGAGTAAGTTCAGTAAATATATCCCTACCTCGTAATTGATTTCTGATTCTGTTAAGCCATTGGCTTCTGCTCCGCTGTTAAAATATCCGCTGGGGTTATGTCCCTGATCAATAAATATTCTAATAGGCATATTCGCATTCCTTTCCTATTTCACTATATTAAATATATTCATCAAAAAAGGAATTGCTGCGTATTTCCGCCAATATTTCACATTTACTTATGCCTGCCTGTAGCCGGACAAGAAGTCTCCCAGCTTGTCACATGCCGCTTTAAGCTGATTCAGCTCCGGCAGATAGACGATTCGGAAGTGATCCGGCCTTTCCCAGTGAAAACCGCCTCCGTGAGTCAGAAGGATCTGCTTCTCCCTTAAAAAATCCAGAACAAACTTTTCATCATCGTAAATGCCGAATTTTTTGATATCAATTTTCGGGAATACGTAAAAGGCTGCTTTTGGCCTGACACAAGTGATTCCGGGAATATCATTTAATGCCCGGTGAATGTATTCCCTCTGCTCATAGACCCTGCCTCCCGGAACCAGCAGCTTTTTCGTCTCCTCTTCCATATCCAGGGCCGGTCCGATCACTGACTGGGCCGGAACATTGGAGCAAAGCCGCATGGAGGATAAAAGATTGATACCCTCCACATAGCCCTTTGCAAAGGACTTATCTCCGCAAAGGCTCATCCAGCCGCAGCGGTAGCCTGCGATCAAATGGGATTTTGACAGGCCGTTAAAGGTGACTGTCAAAAGGTCGGGAGCCAGGGAGGCGATGGATACGTGTTCCTCTTCGTCTAATACCAGTCTGTCATAGATTTCATCGGCAAAGATAATCAGTCCGTTTTGACGGGCAAGCTCCACAATTTCCTCCAGGATTTCCCTTGGATACAGGGAGCCGGTGGGATTGTTGGGATTGATGATGACAATTCCCTTTGTCCTGTCTGAAATCTTCTTTTTTATGTCCTGTACATCAGGATACCACTCTGCATTTTCATCGCATACATAATGGACGGCGGCACCCCCTGCCAGAGTCACAGATGCAGTCCACAAGGGATAATCCGGTGAGGGAACTAAAATTTCGTCTCCGGAATTTAAAAGTCCCTGCATGGATAAGGTGATCAGCTCGCTGACTCCGTTTCCTGTGTATACATCATCTTCCGTAACACCTTCAATTCCCTTTTTCCTGCTGTACTTAACAATGGCCTGCCTTGCGGATAAGAGGCCCTTTGAATCGGAATATCCTTCTGTGGATGATAAGTTTTCATTCATCCGGTCAAGAAGCTCCTGAGGCGCCTGAAAACCGAAGGGGGCGGGATTTCCGATGTTTAATTTTAATATATCCATGCCCTGGCTGATCATGCGGTTGGCCTCATCCATGACCGGCCCTCTGATGTCGTAGCAAACGTGATCCAATTTACTTGATTTTTCAAAATTCCTCATAATTATGTACCTCTTTCCTAAAGTAATAAAATAAGTGAAAATTAAAAAAAGCCCTAAACGTCGAAACGTTTAGGGCGAATATACAATCCGTGTTACCACCTAAATTCAGAGAAATTCTCTGCACTCTCTACGGTACTGACATACCGAGTCCCTGTAACGTGGGAAATACGTTGAAGCCTACTAAAAAGCCGGGCGGTCATCCGCCTGCCATTGTTCGGTCCAAAGCTCCGAGACTGCTTCCACATACTGAAATAAAGATTCGCACCATCCATCTTCTCTCTGAAATTCTTTGTATATGTACTATTCCTCTTCTTCGCCTTTTCACTATTTTGTGTAATGATAGCATAGGTGTCTTTTATTGTCAATCAAAAGTTCCGGAGCCTGGCCGGAAAAATTCACTGGCTGCTTACAGGCTCTCCACTCCAGTATCTCTCATGATTTTAACAAAAATATCCGCAATCCTTGGATCAAACTGTGTTCCCGCATTGCTTTCAATTTCCTGGATTGCCTCCTCCTTTTCCATGGCCTTCCGGTATACCCGGTCATTGATCATGGCGTCAAAGGAATCGGCCACTGCCAGAATGCGGCAGGAAAGAGGAATTTCCTCTCCCTTTAACCCTCTGGGATAGCCTTTTCCATCCCAGCGTTCGTGGTGGGAAAGTATCAGGTCCGATATAGCATTCAGTTCCGGAATAGACCGGGCAATCCGGCTGCCGATTTTCGGGTGCTCCTTCATCTCATCCCATTCCCCAGGGGTAAGGGCCCCTGGCTTTTGCAGGATATTCACATGAATGCCAACCTTTCCGATGTCATGCAGCAGGGCCAGCAGGGCTATTTCATCCAGTTCCCTGGAAGAAAGGCCCAGCCTTTGTCCCATGGCATGACAGTATTCTCCGAGACGCTTGGAATGTTCTTCCGTTTCACAGCTTTTCTCATAAAGGATGGCGAGCAATGTGTCAATGGTTGCGCTGCGGCAGCTTTTGCTGTCCTGCGGCAGTTCTTTTTCTTTCATGAGCTGGCTGTCCTTCCCCTTGAAATCCGATTCTCTATGTATCGCTTGCAATTTATCTATTATATCAATATCATATATAACTGATTCAATCGTATAAACAATTTAATTATATATAGTTGAACAGGATGTGTCAACACAAATAATAGGTTAAACAGGACATAAGTTTCCATTATGTGCGGTAAAATAGGGTAAGGTGGTGAGTGTATGATAAATGAACGTTTTGTGGCAAGGCTATCGCAGTTAAGAATGGAAAAGGGTGTTTCAGCCAGAGATATGAGCTTATCCCTGGGGCAAAGTGCAGGTTATATCAACAATATCGAAAACAAAAACAACTTGCCTTCCATGGCTGCTTTTTTTGATATTTGTGAATATCTGAGCATTTCACCCAAGGATTTTTTTGACTTTGACTCGCCAAATCCGGAGCAGCTTAACGATATCATCCAGGATTTGCAATGTCTCAGTAAGGAAAAGGTATCCCATATATCGGCAATTATCAAAGATATGAAATAAGGGCAGAAAAAAAGGATATCTGAAAAGTCATTTTTCGGCTTTTCAGATATCCTTAGTTTTTTAGTTATAAATATGTGTTCATTGCCCCCTGGTTTTAGCCGGACTTTCCGGTACCAGCCGCCAGCGGACAGATGAGGGCAATGCCGGTAATTAAAATACCTGATATGAGAAACCAGTAATTCACACCGATCCGGTCTGCAAAGAATCCGGAAAGAATCAATCCTATGGGCATAGCCAGAGACATGATGCTTCCTGTCAGGGAAAACACCCGCCCCAAATACTCAGGCTTGATCTGTTCCTGAAAAAGTGCCGTCTGAACACCGCTGTAAAACGGAACCGAAAGCCCCATGACCACACAGCATACCGCAAATGCGGCAAATCCATTTGGAGGAAGCAGGCCTGAAACCGTTAAACTGGCTCCCATCATAAAAATAGAGGCCGTTATCAGCAAAGTCCGTCTTTTGAATTTTCCAAACAGGCCCAACAGCAGGCCTCCAACCAGCATACCCGAAGCATAGGCGATTTCCGTAACAGAAACATGCACAGGCGTTCCGCCGAAATATTCCATGCTGATCAGAGGATAAAGGGCGTTAATGGGCATGTAGACAAACATGTATAATGTGCCTATAATTAGCAGTGCAAACAATTCTTTATTTTTCCTCAGAACAATAAATCCCTCTTTCATCTCCTCCAGAAAATTCTGGCCCTGGCTCTTCTCCACCGCCTCAGGCTTTGGAATCCGTACAAAAGCCACTGTAATACACGCAATGACTGCGCCCGCCACATCAAGAGCTATAATCGCATTTAAATCCCAGACTGAATATAAAAATGCAGCCGCAGCCGGGCTTAAAATATAGCTTACGGACTGGACGGACTGGCTGTAGCCCGCACATTTGGTCAGCTCTTCCTTTGGCACCAGCAAAGGGGTTACTGCACTTAAGGCCGGGGAATGAAACGCTGTTCCCACACTCCGGACAAACAGTGCCGTCATAACCAGCCAAACCGGTAGTTTCATATACAATCCAATGACAGCCAGCATCCCTCCTGCTGCTGCGATCATCAAGTCAGCGCCAATCATGATCTTCTTTCGGTCATACCGGTCCACCAATACACCTATGGCAGGTCCCAGAACCGCATAAGGCAGAAATCCTGCAAAAGAAGCGATAGACAGCACCATGGCTGAGCCCGTTTCTTCGGTGAGATAAAAAATCACCGCCATTTGCAGGATGGCACTGGTCACCAGAGAAACCGCCTGTCCTGCCCATATCGTAAAAAAATCCAGTTTCCATTTTGAAGTTTCGTTTATCATATTTTTCTCTCCTTGCACTTTTTACCGTTGTTTTTTCTGGTTTTTGGCAATAAAAAATGCAGGCTAAAATCCGCAATTAGACTTCTGCCAGCATATCAACGTTAAAAAGACCCGGGTCAAAAACGCGCCGTTTCAAAAACGGCACACTTCTCCTGCATCCATGTCTTAATCCGTAAAATAAGTATAACAAAAAAGCCCACTGCTGTGGAAAGTATCACTGCTTTTTTATTGCCGGCTTATCTTAAACGAATATAACACATAAACTTGGATGCCCTCCTCTCATTTATTGAAATTATTTTAGCATGAACCAGGTATTGTTGTCAAATTTAAATATTTCCAAGGCCTTTTATATCCTTAAGCAGCCTTTCAAAAGACTCCTCAAACCTCTCATCATCTTCTGCCGTCCGCTTGGCCGGCCCTTTTACATGATGCTTTTTACTTGAATTTCTGGCTTTTCTTGCCATGTGGCGTTCCATCAGCATTCCGTCAATATTTTCATTTGTATACCATTTTCCCGATTGATGGATGCAGTAAGCTCCTTTTCCAAGCGCCATGGCAGCTACGCCGTAATCCTGGGTAATCACCAAATCACCCTTTTTGCAAAGGCTGATCAGCGCAAAATCCACCGCATCTGCTCCGGCGCCAATGATCTTTATCTCACTGTAATCAGATGTGAGAACGTGATTTGTATCGCAAAGCAGGACTGCCGGTATATGATGTTTTTTTGCAATCTTCTCTGCTATTTTTACTACGGGACATGCATCTGCATCAATATATATTTTCATAAATCTCCTTCTTATACCTAAAAACAGTATTATTTTGCTCTGTTCCATCTTAATGATTATATATATAATATCACGTTTGCTATTGGTTTTCTATTGTTACTTTTTCATAGATTAGTGAAAACCCAACTATTTCTTCTTGTAATTTGTCAGACAAAGAGTTATAATGAAAACAGCAAAATAATAAACGGAGGTGTTTTTTATGACAGACAAAGATCAAAAAATTACAAAACAACCGGAAGAAAAGCAACCTACAGTTATAAATCCTGTCGTAGACATTAACGATTCAGCTTGTTCTCCGGAGTTTTCTGATAGCTGCAAAACCATGGATGAGGATGAATAATCCATCGGCATGACCGATCTGATTCCATACATAAACAAACAGTTAAATTTTATAAAAATAAGGCTTTGCCTGAGTAAAATAAAGGGATGCTGTCCAGACAGCACCCCTTTTTTTCTGTATAAATACTCCTGCATTTTAGGCCAACAGGCTCTTTACATATTCTCCAATGGCTTCATCCTTACAGTTAGGGAAGAACAGCTCTGCAAATTTCACGCCGCCAACGGCTCCCTTAACCAGTTCCTGGTCAAGACCCTTTAAGCATGTCAGAATATCCTTTAAGTTATTCTCTCTCACTGTATCCAGGATTCTCTTATTTCTCTGTTCCGGTACTGCCCTTTCCCTGGGATAGCCCTGTCCGCTGGCTTCTGAGAATAACTTTTCAAATGTATATTCCAGATTCAGCTCTGCACCCCATCCAAAGCCCTTTGCAAACGGCATGGAAATGGCATTTCCGTCATTGATCTGAGCAAACATATATCCATCGCTGGGATCAACCACAAGGCCGCAGATCACGCCGGGAAAGCTGTTTAATGCCAGCATGGCTCCTGCTCCGGTTCCGCATCCTGTTACCACATAATCAGCCGCACCGGAATTCAAAAGAATTGCTGCCAGAATTCCGTTCTGTACATAAGTCAGAGCGTTTTCATCCTCCGGGGAGTACATTCCATAGTTATCCACCGCATAGCCTTTTGTGTCTGCAACCTTCTTTAAGCTGTTATAAATCATTTGGTTTTTCGCCGCCTGGCTGTTTTCATTTATCAATGCGATTCTCATGCTTACCCATCTCCTTTTATCTGATTATATTTGTCTTTGGTTCATCACTTATGTATGACCCTGCTGCACCTTGAAGTATATTGGAAAAAACACGCCCTGTCAATGGTGTCGATGGTTTTACTCAGCAACCCATTGTTGTATTTTCCAAAATATGGTATAATACTGAATCAGGTCCTTTTTATATGGGCCAATGTAAAACAGAAGGAAGGAACTACAGTATGAAAAAGATTCTAAGATTGCTGGCTGTTACATCACTTCTGTCCATATCCATGGCATCGGCCGCCTTTGCAGGAACCTGGAAGCAAAACGACCATGGCTGGTGGTGGCAGGAAAAAGACAAAACCTATCCCTCATCCACCTGGGAATGGATTGACTCCGATGGAGACGGAATAGCGGAATGCTACTATTTTGATGAAAACGGTTATCTTCTCACCGGAACCACCACTCCCGACGGCTATACGGTAAACGAATCCGGCGCATGGGTTGAGCAGGGCCTGGTCCGCCAGAGAGCCACTAACCCCTTTACTGCTCAGGCTGTCAACCAAAAAGGCAAAACGCTTTATGAGGAAGCCGGCCAGAAGACATCGGAGCTTCCGGGTCTGGATATGAACACGGATCTTTGGATGACCTTTTCCTACGAAGGACTGGAGCTTTCTGCCTCCGAACATACACATCTAAAATACCATGATTTAAATACTCCAAACATGGAATTTCTTCTGGTGACCACTTCCAGCATGTTCGGCCTGGACATGACGGAAACCTCATTCTACACCGGAGGCTGTTACTATTCGGATGATTACGGAAAATATAAAATGTACATCGGACCTCAGGATATGATGGAATATCTCCCATTCAAAGAGTCGTTAGGAGAATTTGGAGTATTTCTTGACAACCTTCAGGTTGCTGAGGACGAGGCGGGAAATAAAATCATTTTATACTCTGCCGAAACAAAGAATTTAGACAGAGAACTGAACAATCTTTACGGCGATGAAATGCCCCCTCTTTCTGAATTTCAATTCAGTCAGATCAACGGCAGGATCACCATCAACTCCGAAGGCTATATTTCCAATGAAACCCTCTCTCTTTCCATGTCCATGACCGAAGAGGGAGAGACCATGGGCGTATCCATGAACATTAACCAGAACTACAACAATCCGGGACAAACCATATCCATTGAGTTTCCTTCTACAGAAGGGTACGAAGGAGTTGTATATTAATCAAAAAGGGAAACTCACAAAACGAGTTTCCCTTTTTAATTCCTTCGAATTTCATTTCTGTATTGTTTCACTGTCATGGATTCATGTTTTTTAAATACCTTGCTGAAATAACTGCTCTCATTATATCCAAGCTTAAACGCCACCTCAGCAATGCTGTCATCTGTAAAATAGAAATATCCTTTTGCCAGATGCATTTTTTTCATATGGATGTATTCCATCACGCTCAATTGGAACTGTTCCCGGATAATGCGGCTTAAGTAACCCTGGCTTATGGCGCAGTTCTCAATAATACCGTTCAAGGTAATATCTTCTTTGATATGCTTCTCTATGTAAATAAATATATTTTCCAACAGAGGGTAACGGCTGATGCTGTTCTGCCGGAATAAATAATCCACCACCCGAAACAGCCATAATTCTGAAATCTTGCGTTCTGAAATCAGGGCCTCATTGATGGGAAATTCCTGCATAACACTTTGTTTGCTATCGTAAATATTCCTCATATCCAGAAGATTCTGGCCTATGTAATTAAATATTTTGATCAGACGGGCCGAGTCATTCCCTGTCATATCATAGACCTCATCTATAATATACGGTAGTCTGCTGTAAAACAGATTAAAGTTACGGTTTCTCACAAATTCTGCCAGTTCATATAATTGGTTCTGAACAGAATCTTCATGTTCTGTTTTATAGTTATCAAGAATTTTTTTAATTAATTTGGCAGAGACAGGTTTTTCCAAAACATCTTTTACCGTACCTTTGGTCATTCCCTTTATCAGAACATTGGACGCTGGACCGGTAAACAGATAGATGACGGTTTCCGGACTGGATTGGTTAATCAGCCAGCTGGCCTCAATCCCGTTTATGCCTGTCATCTGCATGTCCATGAATATAAGATGAACGGTGCTTTTCTTACAGGCTTTAACTGCAGCTTCTCCAGTTCCGACCATGTATGCCACTTGAAACTTCTCTTCCCTGGATATCATAATGTTAAATGCTTTCCGCATAAGGACATCATCTGTAGCAATTAAAACTCTGTACATACATCTTCTTCCCTTTCTTCAAAGTGCTCTGGCCAGCGTATGATACATTTACGTCCTTTCCCCCGGGAATCTTCTACGATGATATCATATCCGTCTCCGAATAATTGCTTCATCTTTTCCTGGGCATAATCCGTTCCAAGCTTTATAAACGGACCTTCATGATAATCTTTCAAAGCCTCAAATTTTATATCCAGCTCATTCTGAGTCAATCCGGGGCCTGTATCATAAATCTCCAGCATGACATGATTATTTTTTATACAGCCGGTTATGGTAATCTTTCCGCCTTCATTCTTCAGCATAATCCCATTATAAAATGCATTCTGTACAAATGGTAAAAGAATGTGAGCCGGTATTCTCTGCATCTGCATCTCCCTAGGCACCTGAACGGAGTATTCCATCCGCTCACCTAGTTTCTGCTTTTTGATTGCCAAGTAACGTTCTGCTTGTTCAAGTTCTCCCGACAGATAGGTAAAGCTGGCTTGCTCCTCATAGCTATACCGTACATAATCGGCTAAAGTATTCAAAAGTTCATTGGTCTGGGGAGCATCCTCAATAATAGACAGGTTAAGCAGGGAGCCAATGGCATCCAGCAGATAATATGGATTGGATTGCATTTTCAGTTCCTGCAGCTGCTTGTTTTTCTGTTTCAAATTCTTCAGATATTTTTGGTTTGTATTCTGCACTTTCTTGATTTTCTTTTTCAGAACGTCAGCCTGCATATACTGGCTTACTTCATTTTCACCTAACTGATTGATAACAAGAAAAACAAGATTGGCTATGTCCAAAAATTTCTCGTAAGAATACACTGGAATCTCTTCCATCAGCCTGTTGTATTCTTCCGATTTCTCAGATTGGTTGAAATGCATGACAGATGCAAGTCTGCTGATAGAATCCGGAGCATCGTTGCAGCGAATCTGACCGCCGATAAATCCGCCCAGATAGTGTCCTCTTACCACAATTGGGATAGCAACCTCCAGCAAACCGCAGGGGCAGAAATATACATTGGTTTTCTGGGTTACGGCTGCCTGGATGGAGCCGAATGCATCAGAAGATTTGCAGCGTTCCAAGGCTTGGGGGAACGTTCTTATCTGTTGGCAAAAGCGGGAAAAGTATGTCGCCTCTGTAATAGGTTCCCCGCGAAAGTCCACTGTAATAAAGGCAAGTCCGGTAGCTTTGGATAAGCTCTTTTGTATATTTTCTAATCTTTCCTTACCGAAAAGGTGGATGATATCCAATTGAGTAAAGTTCTCATCGTTTTCGTGAATATAATTATCCATTTCTGAATAAAACAATGACTCTGTACCAAGAACTAAATGATCGAATCTATCCATCTGAGCTCCTCCTTTGGCTTTCATAATTATATTACTATCTTTCCCCTTGGTTTTCAATTCCATTTTTATAAAGAATCTATATAGAAAATAAAATCAGACTGCATTCATGAAATTGGAATCCAGTCTAATCTTATTATTTAATTATAAAGGCTAGTAAATACTTTCTAAGATCTCTTTGATTGCCCCTGTTCCAATCTCTCTGGGAGTGGTTTTCAGGCAGTTATCCATCAAAGCATTATCCACCATATTTTGAATCTGTCTGTCATAGTCTTCTTTTTTAATACCCAGACTTCTTATGCTCCCAGGCATATCCATACTTCTCATCAGAGTGGAGATTAATTGTTTCAGGACATTTACAGCAAGTTTTGGTGATTCGTCCATACTGACCAACATTACCTTATATGCCAGAGCAGCATATTTTTTCCTGATATCGGAATTTTTGCAGTTATAGTCAATTACCTTATTAAGCAGTATTGCATTGGCCAATCCATGGGGAATATGAAATGTTCCGCCTAATTGGTGAGCGATGCTGTGGTTTACTCCCAGACCTGCTGTGTTAAATGCCATACCGGCCAGAGTTGATGCCTCATGCATGAAAGTTCTGGATTCTAAATTCCTGCCATCGCAATAGCAAGGTAACAAAGCTTTTATCAGCAGCTCCACCGCCTTTTCCGACAATGCATCCGAAAAGACATTTGCTCCCTTTGCCACATAAGCTTCCAAAGCATGAGTCAATACGTCCATGCCTGTGTTGGCCGTCACGGCTGGAGGAACTGTCAGGGTTAGTTTCGGGTCCAAAAGTGCAACATCTGCCAAAATGCCATCAGATGAAATCAAGTGCTTGCTTTTGTTCTCCGGATCTGTAATCACCGCTACAGACGTAACTTCTGAGCCCGTTCCGCTTGTGGTCGGGATGGTGATAAACTTTGGCTTTTCAATAAGATTCCTTGCCTCTGCAAAGTAAATGATTCCTTTTGCTGTATCTATAGCAGAACCGCCGCCAAAGCCTATGATTATATCAGGTTTTACCCTGTATACCACACCCACACCCTCTCCTACCACCTGAATGGTCGGATCAGGTATGGCCTGGTCAAAAATTTCCATGATATTGCTGGAATCCAGAGCATCAACAATATAATTGACGCTTCCGTTTTCCATCATAAACTTGTCACAGACAAGCAGTATTTTCTTTCTTCGTATTTTTCTTAAATACTCCATGGCATACTGTCCGCTGCACACTTTTGTTTTGATATATACATTTGACATCTTTATGTCCCCTTACCTTTGGCAGAAGTTTTTTCAGCGGATGCTGAATGCATCACTAAGTAAACACCTGCGTTTGCGGCAAAATGATCTGGCAGAAGTGAGTCCCTCTCCGGTGGGCCCTGCAATGGTGAACGAAGTATGGCCCTCGCCCCCGGCTCCCATTCCTGCATATGACGGTGCATTTTTTACAAATATTGTGGTTTCTAAAAGCTTTGCCATCTTGCTCAGCTTCTCCACATTTTTAGAATGCATGACAGCGGTATGGCGGTTCCCCTGCTCTGCCTCATAGGCGTATTCAATGGCGGTATCCACATCTGCGGCTCTTACAATCGGCAGGATAGGCATCATCAACTCTTCCCGAACCAATAAATGTTCCTTAGGAACCTCCATAATAATCACTTTTATATTATGATCTGCGTTAATTCCCATCTGCTCTAAAATATACTTTGCACTTTTTCCTACAAATGATGTCTTGGGCCCACCTTTATCGGTTGTGACTAACTCAACCAGTTTTTTTACCATTTCCATATCTGTGATCTCAAACCCGCCGTTTAACTTCATATTGTGAATCAGATAATCGCAGATAGAATCTACGGCAAAAACTTCTTTTTCGGCAATGCAGGGAACATTGTTATCAAAACTGCATCCATCTATGATATCCTTTGCCGCCTTTTCAATATCCGCTGTCTCATCCACTACCACAGGAGGATTTCCGGCCCCCGCTCCAATGGCTTTTTTTCCGGAGGAAAGGACAAGACTGACAATAGCCGGGCCGCCTGTAGCAACCAAAAGACGGATCTTGGGATTACCAATCATCTTATTTGTATTTTCGATAGACGGTTCCTCCACCATGGTGATTAAGTTGGCCGGTGCTCCTGCTTCGGCCAATGCCTTATTGAGCATTTTTACAAGCATTTGGGAAACCTTCTTCGCCCTTGGGTGAGGGCTGAATACAACAGTATTTCCGCCGGCAATCATGGAAATCGAATTGTTAATAATCGTTTCCGTAGGATTGGTGGTTGGGGTAATTGCGCCGATGACACCAAAGGGACAATATTCGGTAATGGTGATACCGCCATCCCCAGTCAATGCATCAGTAATCAAATCTTCTGTTCCAGGGGTCTTCTCTGCAGCCAAAGTGTTCTTTCGCAGCTTGTGTTCATAATTACCAATTCCCGTTTCCTCCACTGCTAATCTGGAAAGCAGTTCTAAATTTTCCCGCTTCAGTGCGGTTTTTCGGATCACATCCACATATTCCTGACGCTTTGAAATTTTTTCAAGCAGTAACTTTTTCTGTGCCGCCTCGGAAGCATCTATGGCTTCGTCCATGGTTGCGAATACGCCGTAACGTTCTATTTCAGGCTCATGAAACAGCCCCGGCTGTTCTGTCTGAATTTCCTTTAAAGCCTGAGATACCAACTGCTCAATTACTCTCATATCTATTTCCAAATTATCACACCTTCTTTTCTATATTGTTTTTGCATTCCAGGCAATCCCCAAAGGTGTAACCAGGAGCGAATCATTTGTCTTAACCGTAGTGATTCCCAACACCTTTTCGAAGGTGTTCTCAAATTCCGTAAAGCAACAAGCACCGCCTACAACATAAACCTGATCCACCCCATAACCTGTCAGGAACCTTTTAACAATAGAAGCCATCTTTTCTACCACAGGCTTCACAATAGGAAAGACTGAATCCTCTTTTGACAAGTCCTTCTTCAAAGCCTCGGCCTGCTCAATGGAAATGCCATAGTAACCTGCTAATACCAGGGTCATATGGATTCCCCCTGTTGGTTCGTCAGCCGTAAAAATGACTTTTCCATCTTTTAAGATACTGATGCCAGTGGTTCCGCCCCCTACATCCACTACAGCGCCATCCTGAATTCCCAGTATGTTTGCCGCCGCTGTAGGCTCATCAATGATGCTGGTCACATCGAAACCTGCCCCCTCTACCACATTGGCAATACATCTCACATTCCCCTCCAGGATACCTGGGGGAATGGCAGCGGCAGCGGTGGTCAGCTCCATGCCTATGAGTTCTTCAACCTGTGCCTTTAATCTTCTGACCGTCTGAATGGCGCCAACAAAATCCACTACAATCCCATCCTTTACTGCTTTAGACTCTGCAGTGGCTCCTGCAACAGGCTGATTAGACTCATCAGTCACAGCCAGTACGATATTGGCTGTTCCCAAATCGACTCCGGCTTTCAGGGAGCCGGAAAAGGGATTGGATTTGCCTTTCTGTATTAACTCTGCAAATTCAGATAATACCTCATTGGTTATCAGCATATTTACTCCTCTTTTCCTCCCTGTTTATTTCTTTCTGATCATTACATAATCATTGTTATTCAGTGCACATGCATTGGCTTCATCCAAATCTACATGCATCTCCAGATGATAGTCCTCGGATACTCTGATGAGCACATCACCGAATACACCGTGACGCTCCCCAAAGGTTTCCACCTCTACCAGGTCTTTGTCTTTTATGCCCAGTGCAGCAGCCTGTTCCGGCCGCATATGTATGTGGCGCAGTGCAATAATGGCTCCCTGATGGAGAGATACCGTTCCGTTCGGGCCAATCATTTCAAGCCCCGGCGTTCCTTCCAGATCACCGGATTCCCGGATGGCCGGCCGGACTCCAAGACGGAAACTATCCGTCTTGGAAATCTCAATCTGACTCTGTTTTCTGACCGGCCCTAATATTCTGACTCCCTCAAATTCCCCCTTAGGTCCCCGTACTGTCACCGTTTCATTGCAGGCGTACTGCCCTGGCTGTTTTAAATCACTTTTCTTTGTAAGCTGGCAGCCCTTGCCAAACAGCGTCTCCAAGTCCTTCTGACTCACATGGACATGGCGGTTGGAAACTCCGACAGGTATTTTAAAAGTATTGTATTCATTGACTTTTTCCATTACCCTTTTGGCAACCAGCCTGATTAATGCATCATTTAACATTGTGTAAAACCCCTTTTCGGAATTTGAACATTCAGCAGATTGTCAGCCTATGACCACGGATTACAATGACTTTGGTAAAATTTTCTCCACATCTGTATGAGGCCTTGGAATTACATGCTGGGATACAACCTGACCTACATTGGAAGCTGCTGCCGCACCTGCATCTACAGAAGCCTTTATGGCTCCTACATCGCCCCGAACCATAACAGTTACCAGTCCTGAGCCGATTTTCTCGTATCCGATGAGAACGACATTAGCTGCCTTTGTCATGGCATCCGCTGCCTCAATTGCCCCTACCAAACCTTTTGTTTCAACCATTCCCAATGCTTCATTTTGCATAATTCTGTTCCTCCTGCTATCTTTTTTGTTTTTAATTTGCTAATTGCCTTAACATCCATGCCTTATCAGTTTCTTCCCAGCGAAATCCCTGGTCTGTTCTTCCGAAATGACCATAGGCTGCCGTCTTTAGAAACTGTGGCCTTCTCAAATCCAAATGTGCAATGATATCTGCTACAGAAAAAGAAAATACGTTGCCCACCAGACGCTCAATCTGACGGTCCGGAATCCTTCCTGTTCCAAAGGTATTGATGGTCACTGCTTCCGGTTCTGTCCCGCCGATCACATAGGCGAGAGAAACCTCACAGCGTCTGGCAAGCTCTGCACCAACAATATTTTTGGCTACATAACGGGCCATATATGCTGCGGAACGGTCTACCTTGGTGGAATCCTTTCCTGAGAATGCACCGCCTCCATGTTTTCCTACCGTTCCATATGTATCTACCATGATTTTCCGCCCCGTAAGGCCTGTGTCTCCTGCCGGTCCCCCGATAACAAAACGTCCCGTTGGATTTACATGGATTTTTGTCATGGGAGTGATCCAATTAGAATCAACCACCGGTTCAATCACTGCACAGCGGATAAACGCTTCCAATATCTGATGGGGAATATCTTCCCCATGCTGTGTGGAAACCACAATGCTGTGGATGGAAACAGGCTCTCCATCTTCATCATATTTCATAGTCACCTGAGTTTTTCCATCCGGGAACAGAAACCCATTTCCCTGTCTCTTTCTGACATCCGCCAGCTGTTTTGCCAGACGGTTTGCCAAGTCGCAGGGCAGAGGCATCAGGCTCTTTGTTTCATCCACGGCATAACCATACATGATCCCTTGGTCCCCCCCACCCAGGATCTCCTTTTTGCCATCCGATTTTTTCGTGACTCCCATAGAAATATCCGGAGACTGGTTATGAATATTGGTAAATATCATGCAGGTATCTGCATCAAATCCCTTGTTCTTTGTTGTATAGCCAATATTTCGGATGATTTCTCTGGCTTTGCTGACTACATCAATCTGAGCTTTGGAGGTAACCTCTCCCGCCAGCATCAGCGTATTGGCAGATACCATGGCTTCCACTGCCACCCGTGAGGTTTCATCCTGTTCCAGATAAGCATCCAGAATTCCATCTGAAATCTGATCACATATCTTATCAGGATGGCCCTCTGTCACGGATTCAGAAGTTACAAAATATGCTGTATTTTGTTCCTCTTTCATACCATATTCCTGCTTTCATTATTTTTGTCCATGCTCTTTGGACATAGTGGTATACCCGAAGGGTGCTTCTTTATTATTGTCCACGCTCTTTGGACATAAAGTTTTTTTGTTTTAACGGATAGAAAAACCGCTGGTCAGGGTACACCTTCTGCGGCGGGCAAAGTGCCTGGCTGATGTAGTTCCTTCTCCTGTAGTGGTGGCTATGGTAAAGCTGGTATTTCCTTCTTTATCAAAGCCAATTCCCAACAGCGACGGACCGTTTTTTACAAACACCGATGTCTGCATCAGCTTAGCAGCCCGGTTCAGCCGTTCAATGGATTCCGAATGCAACGCAGCTGTATGCTTATAGCCCTGTTCAATGTCAAGTGCCATCTCCAGAGCTTCGTCAAAATCTTTGGCACGCACTAATGGCACCAGCGGCATCAAAAGCTCCAAAGTTACAAATGGATGCGTTGGCCCGGTTTCTGCCACAATGAGTTTTACACTGCTGTGACAGCAGATGCCGGCGCACTGGAGTATTTCATCAGCAGAACGTCCTTCCAGCTTCTTATTAATTACAAAATCTTCCGTCACTGTCACATGAAGAAGTTTTTGAATCTCCTCTTCATTTTTTACATAGTAGACGCCATTTTTCAAAAGTTCAAAAATGAAGGAATCTGCCGCCTTATCAACTACCACCATGCACTTTTCCGAGGTGCACATCAAGTTGTTGTCAAAGGCAGCCCCGCGCACGATATCCCTGGCCGCTTTTGATAAATGAGCCGTCTCGTCTACAATGACAACCGGATTGGCCGGACCTGCTCCAATTACTTTCTTTCCTGATGTCATAGCCTGACGAAGAGAACTGCTGCCGCCTGTGCAGACCACCAGATCCACATCCGGATGGCTCATGACTTCTGCTGTAAATCCCATCAGGCTTTCGTGAAGAGTCACTACCAGATTATCAATCCCGCATACGCCCCGAATTGCATCACTGATAACACCTGTAAGATACTGCGACACCTTAATTGCCCTTGGATGCGGGCAATGTATGATGCCGTTGCCTGCAGCCAGCATACCGATGGTATTGCTGATTAACGTGGCACAGGGGTTTGTGCAGGGGTGGACGGCACATACAATACCAAAAGGTGATAACTCATACAAAGTCATACCGTGGTCTCCGGTATTCACTTCTGTAATTAAATCCTCGGTACCGGGCGTCTTTTCTATGGCAAGGCTTATTTTATCTGCCTTATCCTGTATCACTCCCATATTTGTTTCAGCCACAGTCATCTCTGCAAGCTCTTTTATCAAGGGTCGCAGTGCTGCTTTCACAGCTTCCAGAATTTCCTGACGCTCGTTCATACTCAGTTTTGTATACCTGTCACAGGCCCATTTCACCGCCGATACAGCATCAGTTACATTGGAATAAATACTGCTTTTCATGTCAGACATTACCTCCTTTCCGAAACAATTCCTTATAAATAACCGTAGATGGTACACTAAACGTCCATGGAGTCGATAATGCCTATAATTGCCATATCGATAACAGCCTCTTTCTTTCTCTTATCCACTCTGACACATGAGCCCTGGCCGACAAGCACCAGCTCGCCGATTCCTGCCCCTACATAGTCTACTGCCACTTCCTCTAAATCAATGAAATTGCCGTTTCCGTCAATCCGCCTGATAATCATCAGCTTATGTCCTACCAACGTCTCGTCTTTTCTTGTTGCCACAACGGTTCCAATAACTTTAGCCAATTTCATATTATGTTCCTTTCACCTAAAAACATGGTGTACCATTAATGATCGCCTTTCTCATGGCTTGTTTTTCTTGTTGTTTTCTTTGCGGTACCGGAAGCCGGTTTCTTTACCTTATTGACTGTTTTTTCCGATTCTTCCGTCAAACCTTCTGCCTCACCGATCTCTTCCGCCGGAATTGCATTCAGAAGCTCCGGTGTTTCGGGTGTTTTAGGTGCTTCGGATATTTCCGGTGTTTCAGATATTTCGGATACTCCGGGTGTTTCCAGTATTTCCGGTGTTTCGGTTATTTCGGATACTTGCGGTGTTTCCAATATTTCGGGTGCTTCTGATATTTCAGATGCTCCGGGTGTTTCCAGTATTTCCGGTGTTTCAGTTATTTCGGATACTTCCGGTGTTTCCAGTATTTCCGGTGTTTTCGATATTTCGGGTGCTTCTGATATTTCGGATGCTCCGGATGTTTCCAGTATTTCTGGTGCTTCTGATATTTCGGATACTTCTGGTGTTTCAGATGTTCCTGATATTTCAGGTGTTCCCAATATTTCAGGTTCCCCCGGTATTCCCGCTTCCCTGTCACTCGGAAGCTCTATAACCTCCTGTTCAGGCACTGGCAATGCAGACGGTGCAGGATCTTTCGGACTGCAAAAAGTTTGTTCCACATAATCAGAGGGGCGCGGAATCACTTTACAGCCTGCCAGTTTTCCACAGATACGGCCCATCTGGCTTCCTGCATCAACGGCTGCCTTTACGGCTCCTACATCCCCCTGGATTTTAATAGTCATATAACCCAGGCCTTTTGAGTTTTCCATTTCTATTATCCGGACATTGGCTGCTTTTACCATAACATCTGCCACCAAAACCGCTGTGGACATGCCGATAATCTCAACCAGTCCCAATGACTGCTTCATCCTTTCACCTCACAATCCTGCTCTTTTAAAACAATATTCAGGAATTTCGCCCTGTCTAATGCTAAATCTGTCACAATGTCCCTACGGTTAATAAACAGAACGCCGTTTACAGCCATCTGCTCAATATTAGAGGCTGTAATGACACGCTTTTTTTCATCGTTCCTGCAAACTGCCGCATTTTCGGTTCTTGGAACCGGCTGAGGAACCGCCTCTTCTCCGCCGCAGATCGTAATCCCATATGTAAGGACTGTTCTGTAATAAGACAAAATCTGATTTTTATAAGCTTCCGGTTCTTTTCCGGAAAATCTGGCAAGGCCATTTCTGGCAAATACCACCTGGCTTCCGGCCTCCATGCAGGAGGCGATCCAATTCGTCTCATAGGTGTCTGCAATACAAAGAGCAGTCTTAACAACTACATCCCTTGGCACCACTGGAAGGACGGTGACGGTCTGCTCCAAATCAAGGGGTTTTTCACAGGAACGGTAAAGAATACCGCCGCAGGATGGGTAAGCAAGGAGAATCTCCTCATATCCCTGTTTTTTCCAGGATAAGGGAATTACCGGGTACACCACAAAGTCCGGTGATTCTGTCATTTTTTTCAAATATGCAGGAAACCTGTCATCCCAATGAGAGGTACAAAGCATATAAATCTTTCTCTGCTTCCTTTTCAGTTTCTCTTCCGTCTCCAGTTCGGTCAGGATACGCTGCACAATTTCTCTTAAGCGTTCCTCACTTATCATCAACTTCACCTCATTTCAGAAGAAGCCCCTGCCCGACGGACAGAGGTTCTCCCGCTGCAATTGCTTGCTTTATTAGTCCAGATGAGGAATGATTTTTTCCACATCTGTATGAGGACGAGGAATCACATGGGTAGAAACTACTTCACCGATTGCTGCCGCTGAAGCTGCTCCTGCATCTGTAGCCGCCTTTACAGCTCCTACGTCACCTCTGACCATTACAGTTACAAGACCGGAACCGATTTTTTCATATCCGACTAACGTAACATTTGCTGCTTTTACCATGGCATCGGCTGCCTCAATAGCGCCAACCAGGCCTTTTGTCTCAACCATTCCCAATGCATCTGCATTCATAAAGGAACCTCCTTAATCTCAACTATTAAATGTACGGTGTTGTGCTGGATTTGGGGACATCTCCCAAAGAGCCCAGCATCTTCTTTCCTGCTTCGATGGCTGCCTTTACTGCCTGCCTTACGGCACCGGAATCTCCGGTAAAAGTAAGGATAACCTCATTGGAATAACTGGTTCCACCGCCCGGTGAACAGTAACCTACTACTTCAACGTTTGCTGCTTTTACTGCGATATCTGCCAGAACCGTACCGATAGCTGCCGGACCTGCACAGGTCATTCCAAATGCTTTTCCTACCGGGGCGCCAAGGGCCTTCTCCAAACAGTAGCTGGCTCTTGCCGTGTACTGAAACTCCAGATGACCTGCATCATTTGAATAAACATCACCAAAATATTTAGGCAGAACAGAAAGTGCAATTTCAACCGCCCTTCTGGCGTCGGATACGTCATCAGCTCCGATGTAGATTAAGCTGCCGTGTCCTGCTCCTCCTTTGGTATCACGTGCAAGCTCCACAGAAATAATCTCTGTATTTGTAGCTTTGACAGCTTCATCCACTGCCCAAATCTGAGGACCTGCTCCGGTTCTTCCGCCGATAATGCCGATGGAACGGTATTTTCCTAATTTCATAATGTCTAACAGCATCGGGTCAACGCTTGCGATTACCAGACCAATGGTATCGCCAATGGCTGTTCCTACAAACTCTGTTAACCCCACAGCACTGCCGCAGGCTGGTTTTTCCGGTTCCTGCTTGATGCCAAGTTCGCTGCTCACTTGTTTCATTACTTTTTCAATTAACTGCTGATCCATGATTTTCCTCCATTCTCAATATAGCTTAAATATAAGTTTTATCCGCCTATGATGCATTGAAAGCCTAAGCTTTCTACAATTTTTTTACTTTCCGCCAAATCCTCGGACCTTAAAGGCTTTATATCCTTCAGCTCATAATCCTGGCCTAACAAGCCGTATTTATTCTCACCAAAGGAATGATAAGGCAGCAGGTGGATGATTCTGATTCCCATCAGTGTCTTTGCATACTCAGCAATGTCCTTAATTGCTTCTGCGGAAAAATTGAAGCCCGGCACAACCGGAATGCGAATGACTGTGTTGGATATCTGGCAGATACGGGGTGCATTTTTCTTAGCTGATTCATTATCCGCACCGGTAAATTTCTTATGCTGTTCCCCATCCATATGCTTAATATCAAGAAGAACAGTATCAACATAGGGAATAACCGTTTCAATTGATTCCTCTGTGCCGATTCCCGTAGTTTCTATTGCAGTGTTCCAGCCCTGAGCCTTGCAGGCCTTTAAAAGCTCTGCAGCAAATGCATGCTGTACCAGGGGTTCCCCGCCTGACAGGGTGATTCCGCCTCCCGACCTGCGGTAGGTAGTTGCATCCTTTTTCAATTCTTTCACAACTTGCTGGATTGTCATGGTCCTGCCCTTAATTACCAGTGCGCCAGACGGACATGCATTCACGCATTCACCGCAGCCGGTACAGATATCCCTGTTAATAAAGCCCTTATTACGGGGGCTGATTGCCCCAATCTTGCAAGCCGTAATACAAAGGCCGCAATGGAGGCAATCAGCCTGCTTATACATAATCACAGGTTTTATATGCTGGGATTCCGGGTTGCTGCACCACTTACAGGATAACGGACAGCCTTTTAAAAACACGATAGTACGGATTCCCGGCCCGTCATGGAGGGAGAATCTTTGAATGTCAAACACTGTTCCTGTCAGATTATAATTGATCGAATGCATGCTGACTCCCTTCCCTGTTGTTTATGGATATGGTTTAGAATTCCTGCTCTGTACGGCTGATAATGTCATCCTGAACCTCTTTTGCCAATACGGTGAACTGGGCACTGTAGCCGGCAACACGGACTACCAGGTCTTTATAATCCTCCGGATTTGCCTGAGCTTTCAACAGGGTCTCTTTGTCAATTACGTTAAACTGTACATGCATGCCCTTATGGTCAAAGTAGGAACGAACCACAGAGGCGAAACGGTGAAGGCCTTCATCTCCGTCCAATGCGGAAGGAAGGAACTTCTGGTTATAGAGAGTACCGTTGGAATAATTCTCATGGTCTAATTTTGCTACGGACATAGCAGCTGCTGTCGGTCCGTTAGTATCCTTGCCCTGTCTTGGGGAAACACCGTCTGCAAGAGGTGTCTTAGCAAGTCTTCCATCCGGGAGAGCTCCGACATCTTTTCCGAACAATACGTTTGCGGATACAGGGTAGCAGCCTGCCTGGAACTGGCCGCCTCTTGGGTTTTTATATTTCTCCACTTCATAGGAATAGATCTGGCCGCATTTTCTTGCAATCATATCAACTTCATCGTCATCATTGCCAAACCAGGGAGTATTCTCAAGAATTCTCTTAATCTGGGCATAGTCACCATTTCCGCTTGCAGAAGCTGTCTGCGGGCTGCTTAACTGAGCCTGAAGGTCTGCCAGATTAATAGAACCGTTGTTGCTTAAAATTCTCTTAACCGCTTCATAAATCTTCGCTTCATCATCACATATAGCTGCCGTGCTGTTGGAAGCGCAGCCATAACCGAAGTTATTAGCCAGAGCATCTTTCAACTGTGCCATGGTGATTTCTTTGTTATCAAATACATGCTTCTTGATTGCACACAGGGAATCTCCTGAGTCAGCAACGCCGAATGCCTGGGGTCCGGTGAAGTTATAGATAGCTCCGCCTTCCTGAACGCTGATGCCTCTTCCGATACAATCGTCTACTAGTGCGGACAGGAACGGAAGGGGTGCTCTCTCTGCATGGGCAAAGTCCACACAGTTGTCTGCTTCTGCCAGGTGGTATACGAAGTATTCCATCTGTTTCTGATAAGCTTCCAAAATATCCTCCAGACTGGTGAAGGAAGTCATATCTCCTGTTACCGGTCCTAACTGCTTGTCGCCTACCTTGCCATTGTTTAAGGTAATCTCAAGAACTTTGGCAATGTTGAAGAATGCGGCGTCATGCCAGCCTTCCGTCTTGTGGGGGCACTGAGGCTCTACACAGCCAATGATACAGTAGCTTCTTGCATCTGCCAGCGATACACCTCTGTTACACAGGGCAGGAATAATAACCTCATCATTGTACATGGCCGGAACACCAAGGCCAAGTCTGGTCACTTCACACGCACGATACAGGAATTCGTCCGGAGTATTCTGGTGAACACGAATGGAGAAGGAAGGTGCCGGCAGCTTTACATGGGCAACGGCTTCCATACACATATAAGATACATCATTGGTTGCATCCAGACCGTCTTCTGTCTGTCCGCCTACAATCAGGTTCTGGAATACGGCATAGCCTGCAAATGCCTGAGCGGAAATCTCATCACGTGTCTTATTTACATCATTTAATTTAACCCAGATACAATCAACCAGTTCCTGAGCGGATTCTTTGGAAATGCCTTTATCCATAACCAGGTATGGATTCATGTACTGGTCAAAACGTCCGGGAGAAATGGAGTGTCCGTTTGCCTCAATCTGAAGCAGTATCTGGACAAACCAGAACGCCTGGCAGGCTTCATAGAAATTGGAAGCTCCTCTTTCCGGAACCCGTTCACAGTTTGCTGCGATCTGAAGCAGCTCTGCTTTTCTCTTAGGATCGAGGCAGGCGGAAGCCATTTCTCTGGCCTTTGCTGCATAGCGATGTGCAAAATTAATTGCTGCTGTATATGTAATGACCAATGCTTCATAGAAGTTTTTCTTCTTAATATACTCCGGATCACTGGTATCCAGTTTTTCCATGGCTTCGATTACACTTTTAATGATTCCGGTAAAACCAATCTTTAAAACCTTGCCGTAATCAACGCATACGTGTCCCACACCGCCGTAGAAATAGTTGCCTACCGTAAATACGCCGTTAGCGATACAGTCCTTTGTCTCTTTTGACATATAGGAATCAGCCAAAGCGCTTGTAGTCTTGCCTTCCCAATATTTAAACGCATCTGCAAGCTCCCTTGCAGTCTCCTCAGGAATCTGGAAGGGATCTGCAATACGGCTTCCCATGGTCTTAAATTCTTTTTCTACCCAGTCATAAGAGAACTCAGGACAAATTTCCGTGGAGCGCAGATTTTTTGTAATTGCACCTACGATTAATTCATCCGGATGAATCGTAACAGGCAGGCTGTTAAAGATTTTTTCTGCTGCTTTTGCACGTCTCATAATGGGAGACAGACCTTCTGTCTCTTTGTAGGATTCCGTAACGAGCACTGCACGTTCAGACTCTACATAAGGGATAGCATCTACAATCGCTTTCTTTAAGCGTTTCACCCTCTCAGTTGGTTCTGTAAAACCTCTTGCAATCATGATAATCCTCCTTTACATTATATAAATCTTTTATTTACTTACTGCAAAATAACCGGGCAGCAAATGTCTTATGGGCTCCATCATACCTTATTGGGCTTAACAGAGCTAAATAGAATCAAAACTGAAAAAATGTACAATCCAGACTTTTCACTTATCAAGGGCAGTCGATTCGTACATTCAGCAATTTCAAAAAACCTTTCAGCAGTTCCACGTTTCCAGGCCAGGCTGGGGAAGTTACCAAATTTCCGCTGATCACTGCTTCGTGGGGAAGCACCTCCACATACTCTCCTCCCACAGCCAGAACTTCAGGCTTTACTGCAGAATAGGCGGTAAGCCTTATCCCCCTCACTGCGTCTGCGGCCGTAAGAATTTGAACCCCATGGCAGATAGCTGCCACCGGTTTCTTCAATTCCATAAAATAGCGGACAATGTCAAGCACTCTGGTATCCAGCCTTAAATATTCCGGCGCTCTTCCTCCGGTGAGAAAAAGTCCGTCATACTGGTCTAATTTCAGATAACTGAAATCAGCGTTCAGCATAAAAAGGTGCCCCGGCTTTTCTGAGTAGGTCTGATCCCCTTCAAAATCATGGATGGCGGTTTTTATCGTATCTCCAGCCGATTTTCCCGGACAGGCCACATCCACATGAAGCCCCGCCACCATCAATGTCTGATACGGCACCATGACTTCGTAATCTTCTGTGTAATCACCAGCCAGCATCAATACTTTCTTCACTTGCTCCCTCCTTTTTTCATATGGCAGAACATCATTTGTACTTGTTTTATTATATCAAATCACAAACATCCCTCTTTATAATAAGCAGACCAGATTACCCCACAATCCAGACACACTTTGTCCGCAGGCAAGTGTATTGGATTTTACCCTTTTTTAGATTGAGGCGTAATTGAGTATTCTCTTCCCGTTTTTTATAATGATAAAGGAGTATGTTTTATTCTCACGAAAGGAGTACAGCTATGTCACTGTTAGAACAAATAAAAGATGCAGGTATTGTCGGATGCGGAGGAGCTGGTTTTCCGGCCCATGTCAAATTAAACTGTACGGTAGAACATCTGATCATCAATGCTGCCGAATGCGAGCCCCTTCTGCGTACAGACCGCTGGCTGATGATTCACAAATCCGATGAGATCATCACTGCGGCTGAGATGATGGCTGAGATGGTAAAGGCCAGCCATATACATATTGCGCTGAAAGAAACTTACCGCCAGGAAATCCAGGCATTGGAGTCTGTAATCTCAAAAAAGTCCAGTCCTGTACGGCTGTTTCAGATGAGGAATTTCTATCCTGCCGGAGACGAGCAGATTATGGTCTGTGATGTAACGGGGTGTACCGTGCCTCCTTCGGGAATTCCACTGGATGTAGGCGCTGTGGTGTCTAATCTTGCCACTACGTATTCGATCTATCAAGCTTCCCGGGGAGAGTCGTTTACAAGCAAATATTTGACGGTTACAGGAGCAGTAGCTTCTCCCTGTATTGTACATGCGCCCCTTGGAACTTCTTTCGCTGAATGCCTTAAGGCAGCCGGCGGGCCCGCAGCCTCCGGCTGCCATGTAATTGCCGGCGGGCCGCTTATGGGAAAATGTTATAGTATGCAGGAAGCAGAGAAGCTTGTTGTAACGAAAACAACCTCCGGTTTTATACTTGTACCGGATGACGCCCCATTGGTAGTGAATCACCAGATTCCTGTGAACGTGTCATTGAAACGGGCAAAGATGAGCTGTATCCAGTGTACCTACTGTACCCAGATGTGTCCCAGATATTTAACCGGCCATCCGCTGAGACCCCATATGATCATGCGCAAGCTGGCCTATGCCCAGTCTCCTGAAGATGTTTTGGATGATGTCCACGTGAAAGATGCCATGATTTGCAGTGAATGCGGTTTATGCGAAACATATGCCTGTCCTATGGGATTAAAACCAAGGCAGGTGAACATCTACTTAAAAGGCCTGCTGCGCCAAAAAGGATTCCGGTACGAAAAACCATTGGACGCGTTTCAGCAGCTGGAGGAACGTTCTTACCGCCGTGTTCCGTCCAGGAGAATTGCCGCCAGGCTTGGTGTGGATGCATATTACGATTACCACATAGAGAAATGCCATGAGCTCATGCCTGGCGTTGTGCATATCCCGCTTCAGCAGCACATTGGCGCCTCAGCCCTTCCTGCAGTCGCTGTCGGTGACAGTGTGGAGGCCGGGCAGCTGATCGGAAGGATTCCGGAAAAAGCATTGGGAGCTAATATTCACGCGAGTATTTGCGGCCGGGTAAGGTCGGTTTCCAATTCCGAAATTATCATTTGTGCAGAATGAAGCCAGACAAGGAGGGTATTATGATTACCATTGGATTTTTAGAATTGAACAGCATTGCCAGGGGGATTCTGGCTGCAGATATGATGCTGAAGGCCGCAGATGTCAAACTGATAGCCGCAAGGCCCAGCTGTCCCGGAAAGTATCAGATATTAATCTCCGGAGAGGTTTCTGCAGTGGAAACTTCTTTAACCAGCGGTGAGGCAGCGGCAAAAAGCAATATGATAGACAAACTTTTGATTCCCAGAGTCCATCCTCAAGTCATAGAAGCCATTCATATGTCTGTTTCCGTACCTGAGCGTAAAGCCCTGGGCGTACTGGAGTTTTTCTCCATTGCCGGAGCTATTATAGCTGCGGACAGTGCAGTGAAAGCAGCTAATGTAACCTTAATAGAAATCCGCCTGGGAACGGGAATCGGCGGCAAATCTTTTGTCACCCTTACAGGTGATGTGGGAGCCGTGGAAGCAGCCGTAAATGCCGGTGCAAAAACTGCCGAGGCCACAGGCTCCATGATTGAAAAGATTGTGATCGCCCACCCGGCAAAGGAGCTTTATGACAGCTTGCTGTAACAGATATCAGGAGGAACGATGATGATGGAAGAAAACCAGATGGAGAAGCTTGTAGGTGCTATTGTGGATACACTGAGGCTTGAGACAATTACCCTGGGTGATGCTCTGCTCCTCATAGAACTGGGGAAAGAAAAAGCTTTGGAATCAGGGGTTTCAATGGTCATAGCGGTTGTAGACAGCGGCGGCAATTTAATTGCCCAGCAGCGCATGGACAACGCTTTTATTGGGAGCATTGCCATTTCCCTATCGAAAGCATATACTGCGGCGGCTCTGCAAATTCCTACGGAGGAGTTGGCAGGTTCCGTGCTTCCGGGGCAGCCCCTCTATGGCCTTGCAGAAACCGGAGGGGGAAACTTCTGCGTATTTGGCGGAGGAATTCCTATTATGAGAAAAGGCCGCTGTATCGGCGGCCTGGGTGTTTCAGGAGGTACTCTGGAACAAGATATCTGTGTCGCAAAACATATCATAGCTCGTTGGGAATCATGATATTTGCAGCGTAACGAAAAAAGCCGCCAGCAGGCGGCTTTAGACTTCGGAAAAGGGAACACTTACGTGCCCTCTGTTAAATCCTCCTTTTTGGGGGGATTATAGTAACAGTTAGGGCATTCATCAGGTTTCTTCTCCACCTTTTTATTTTTATACAGACAACTGGGACAATCGTCCGGCATCTTTTCTACCTCGTCTGTCTGATAAAAATTACCTGCAAATTCATCTTTTTTATTCATGGCATTTCCTCCGTATGATAGATATATATTTCAACAATTTGATACGGTATTATAACACATTTCCAATAAAGGAGGTACTAAATGGAACGACTTATCAATAAAAAGGCACCCCCCTTCACCATGGAAGCTGTCACCGGTGACGGAGAAGAATTCATCACACTGGATTTGGATGACTATAAAGGCTCATGGCTCATCCTTTTCTTCTACCCTATGGACTTTACCTTCGTCTGTCCTACGGAGCTTACCGGTTTCAGCAAAGACTTCCGCCTTTTCCAGGAAGCAGGGGCAAAACTGCTTTCTGTCAGCACTGACAGCAAATACTGCCATCAGGCCTGGATTCGGAATGGTCTGGGACACTTAAACTATCCTATGGCCGCTGACAAGACCATGTCCGTGTCTTCTGACTACGGCGTGCTGCTGGAGGATGAAGGAATCGCCCTCCGCGGTCTTTTTATCATTGATCCCGAACTGACGGTGCGTTACAGCGTAATCCACGACAATCATATAGGCCGGAATACAGAAGAAATCTTAAGGGTATTAAAAGCCCTGCAGACAAACGGCCTGTGCGGCGCCAATTGGACCGTTGGAAGCAGCAACCTCACTCCGGAGCAGGTGGTTGAGAAACCTCAGCCAGCCGCAGCTTCATCAGAAAATATCAAGCTTTACTCCCTCCCCGGCTGTACGTATTGCAGTCAGATCAAAGATTATTTACAGAGCCAGGGACTTTCTTTTCAGGAAATCAATCTGGAAACTGACCAGGCCGGCCAGTCCTTTATGGAAGAAAGGGGCTACACAGCACTGCCGGTCACCATCATCGGAACTCACGAGATATCCGGCTTCCGTCTTGATAAAATAAAAGAAATTTTAAACAGACTATAGACTATAGCCATCTGAAACGGCTGATCTCCGAAACTTAAACACGTATGGGAGATCAGCCGTTTCAGATATGTAAGATAAGGCCTAGACACTGAAAAAGCCGTTTCCGAATACAGCGTTTATAATAAATGTAAGGATAAAAATGGTAAACGCCGGTGGATCAATATGGGTATCGCAATGGCTGTTAAAGGTTTTTGCCATAAAATCACCTACTAATGAGGCGATGATACCGAAGATTGGACCCAAAGCAGGATTTCCGGAAGCAGCCACAGCAAGGGCGGCAATCAATGCGATATGATGGGTTGCCGGTGTTGCAAATCCTGTCTGTGTAAATATCAGTGACGCGGCCGCTATACCGAAGCAAAGGATCGGATAACTTCCCAGAACTGCGTCGCCGGCTCCGCTGTTTACCAATACCTGATATATAAAGCCAACGGCTGTACCAAGTCCCAGTCCCAGCAGTACATTACACATCATGCCATTTCCTGATGTAAAATATTCTCTCTTTTCGCTTGCCGGAGCTTTCCCTATAAGACCGCTGGTTCCAAAGAGAAAACGAACAACAATTGCAGAAATAACAACAGTAATACCCGGAAGATCTGTGTTTAAGTGAAGGATGGAACCCATAAGATAATGTACCAGGAAACCAAACACGCCAAAAATACCGCCTACAATCAATGTCATAGGGTCACAAAGACCGTTGAGAGAAGACAAAATATCAGTTCCGCTGCCCAGTTTTTTCTGCTTTCCTGCGTAAGCGGCTGCAGCAACTCCTCCGGCAAATGCAACATGGGGCCCAAGGTAGGAACCGAAGGCAATAAATCCAACCGTCATATCAGCCCCTCCCCCCATAGCCACTCCGGCACCTGTAATTGCAATGACTCCCGTAAGAATAAATGCAGGAAGTGCTCCCATATAAGCTCCAATAATGCCTCCCCCAAATGATGCGATTAATGCAAAAATATCCATACCTTTCTCCTTTCCTGTTTTCTGATTAATTAAATTTTAACATTGTTTATGGAATTTTAATTATACTATTCATTCTGAAAACAGGTAATATCAAGACATAATCAGCCGTAAGGTTTCTCTGGCAATCTCTAACTCTTCATTGGTGGGAATTACCATAACTGTGACATTGGAATCAGATGTGGAAATCTTCATCTCTTCTCCCCGTCTGGAATTTGCAGATTCATCAATCCGGATTCCCAGCCAGCATAAGTATTCACATATTCTTTCCCTGGTGTCCTTATCATTTTCTCCAATACCTGCAGTAAAGACAATTGCGTCCACCCCCTTCATGGCGGCTGCATATGCCCCTATGAATTTTGCACATTGATAGGCAAATATCTCTAAGGCATCTGCTGCCCGCTCACTGCCCGCTTTCTTTGCCTCCCCTAAGTCACGGAAATCACTGGATCTGCCGGAAATTCCGTAAACCCCTGACTTTTTATTGAGAATACCAAGCATATCGTCAATATTCAGATTCTCTTTATGCATCAGGTATTGCAGTGCGGCCGGGTCGATGCTGCCGCTTCTGGTTCCCATAATCAGACCTTCCAAGGGAGTGAATCCCATGGTAGTATCAATGGATTTTCCATATTCTACCGCCGCAATGCTGGAACCATTTCCCAGATGGCACACAATTGTTTTTAAAGAAGCCGCCGGCTTTCCAAGAAGTGCTGCTGCTCTTTTCGCTACATAGCTGTGGCTGGTTCCATGAAAACCATACCTTCTCATCTTATATTTCTCATAGTATTCGTAGGGAACCCCATATAAGTAGGCCTTCTTCGGCATGGTCTGATGGAACGCCGTATCAAAAACCGCAGTCATAGGCACTTTTGGCATCAGCTCTTTGCAGGCATAGATACCGCTTAGGCTGAGAGGATTGTGCAGCGGCGCAATCTCACAGCAGTCTGCAACTGCCTTGATGGCTTTTTCATTGAGCAAGGTAGAGGATGTAAAAAACTCTCCTCCGTGAGCCACCCGGTGACCTACAGCCCCAATTTCCTCCAATGTCTTTATGACTCCGCTCTGCTCATTTGTAAGCACGTCCAGGGCAATGCGGACTGCCTCTGAATGAGTAGACATGGAAACTATCTTCGTTTCTTTCTTCCCATTAGCAGGTTCATAAGAAACCCGGCTTTCTTCCAAACCAATCCGCTCACAGATCCCTTTAGCCAGTACGGTTTCCGTATCCGATTGAATCAGCTGATATTTTAAAGAAGAACTTCCGCAGTTGATAACCAATATATTCATAAATCTCTTCCCCTCCTGCAGGTATTTTCAATACGAACATTATACAATGAAGGCCGGACTCAACGAATATACATTACAGAGGGGAAAACGGTAATTTTAAGACTTTCCATTATGAATGCAATCAAAAAAGGAAACTCACAAAACGAGTTTCCCTTTCTTTTTATTCCATCTGAACCGGCTATGTTAAAATTCTTTCTTCTCTATAATCCTGACGGATACATAATAAGAAACAGCAAAAGCAGCCAAACAAACAAGAAGCGCCAATCCAACAAATTTCACAGGTCCCATAACCTCCAGCTTTGCCGCCTTGCCTATATTGTAATCCAAATTCCCCAGTCTTTTCACAAGGACAAAAGCCCCTGCCACTAAAAAGCCAATGACTGCCATCAATACGACTCTGCCTTTTTCCGCCCCAAACTTCAACTGAAGAGGCAGGGTCACTGAAAAAAGCACCTGGGTCACTGCCAGGGAAACAAAAGCCATGGAAAGAGCCTGGGACAGCTCCCACCCCTGCCCGGAAACCACACCCACAACTGCAATCAAGGATGCCAGCAGCCAGGCTGCCCCGCCGACCAGTAAGCAGAATATATATTTTTCAGCCACATATCCGGCTCTGCTTATGGGCAGGGTGAACAGGAAGGAGAAGCCATTTTCAAGTTCATCATAGCTGACGGTGCTCAATGCAAGCATGGAAAAAATAAGAACCGAATAATTGATAACGAAAGAAGGATCATTGTTGGTAAACAACATGACTCCGCACGCAATCAGCAGCACAACCAAAAATCTCTTTTGATTTTTCAGCAGCATCAAATCCTTGATCAATAATCCTTTCATATTTTCTCACCTCGAATCATCATTGTAATCACCTCATCAATACTTCCCTTTTCTATGACCAGCCCGGGACTGTTTTCCAGATAGAACTGTTTTCGGTCCGAAAGACAGCTATAGCCAAAAGTTTCTTTCCTGCGTTTAATGATGTACCGTTTATCCAGTTCTTCATACTGCTTTTCCGTTACTTTTAACAGACAGTAATTGCCAAGAAGGGCATCTGTTTCTTCATGAAGGACCAGATTGCCTCCGTCAATCAGATACAGGTCGTCACATAAGGTTTCCAGATCGCCTGATATGTGGGAGCTGATCAGTACGGATCTTTCCCCATTTTCCATATAGCTTCTGATATAGTCCAATATCTCATCTCTCGCTATGACATCCAGCCCTGAGGTCGGTTCATCTAAAATCAACAGCCTGGCGCCGTGGGACATGGCTGCAATCACTTTCAGCTTTGCTTTCATTCCGGTGGAAAAATCTTTGATTTTTTTCTGAAAAGGCAGGTCAAATTCCTTACATTTCTTTCTGAATTCCTGTTTATCAAATTTTTTATAAAGACTCTCCATGACCGGAATAATATCCTCAATGGACAAATATCCGCTGAATCCTGAATCAGCCAATACAACTCCAATGTCTTCCCTGTCCTGAGAAGTCAGGGAATCAGGTTCCTTTCCAAAGACCGTAATACGGCCTCCGTCTACAGTGATCAAACCCAAAACCGACTTAAATACTGTGGTTTTTCCCGCGCCGTTTGGCCCGATCAGCCCGGTGATACAGCCTGGGCGCAATTCCATAGAACAGTTGAGATTGAAATCACCATAATACTTTTCCACATTTTCTAACTTTAACATCCTGATCAATCCTCCAAAACAATATGAAACAACTCCATCAGTTCCTCATTGCTCATCCCACAGCTTCTACCCTTCCGAATAGCTGTTTCCAGATCAGCTTCCACTTCTTTTTTCCGTTCCTCTAAAACCAGATTGGGACTGGTTCCGGCCACAAAACTGCCTTTGCCGTGAACAGTTATGACAAAGCCCTCCTGCTCCAGTGCATCGTAAGACTTCTTTACGGTCAAGGCACTGACCCTTAAGTCCTTTGCCAAAGACCGCACCGAGGGAAGCATATCCCCCTCTTTCACTTGTTCCTGTATAATGAGACCTTTAATCTGCTCCACAATCTGCTCGTAAATAGGCTGCATGGATGAATTATTAATAATCAGCTTCATAATTCCCCTCCTCGATAAACAGTATATAACAGTGCCGCATATTTGTCAACTGTTATATACTGTTTATCACTATTTTTTATAAAACCAAAGATAATGCAGATATTTTTCCCGCTTTTTCAGCCACAGCAAAAAACGGGGAAGGTTTCCCTTCCCCGCTGTCTGCTTGGCGTTATACTTATTTGCTGAACAAAAACTTCATATACCGAATGAATACATAAACAACCAGACATACTGCAATGACCGTCTCCACAGTCACCAGCGCCGGTAAAAAGCTTACGCTATAGCCTGCCTTTCCCAGAAATCCGGCTGACATCTTCAATGCAATGGCACTGATGACAACAGGAAATGTGAAGGCGGAGTAGCTTGGATAAAATGGCAAAGCCAGAAATTTAGGAAGCTGGATCAGCACTGATAAATACAGCACTGAAGCCAATATCAAAAGAAACAGAACCATTCCCGGTGATTTTACCTCTGCAGACTGGAGATAACCTGCCAGACAAAGGCTGACCGGTGCCGTGTAGATACAAAACAGCGGCCTTGCCGGTTCCGGAATCTCCTTATGCTTCACATACCGGACTGTTACAAGCACCAGCAGAATCAGGCAGCAGACCAGACCAAACCAGAAAATCCCCAGCCCAAGTCTTGTTTGTCCAAATGCAGGTGCTGTGACGCTGGCTGCGACAATTCCAACATACACGATATAGTAGCTGGCAAATACGGTTTTCATATTCAATTTACAAAGGAAACGGACGGTGAAATACACGATAAGCAAAGTATGTAATCCGATTCCCAGATACCAGATATAAACTGCACTGCTGCCCATAAAAGGCTTTGCATAGGCCGACAGCAAGATCAATGCCATGGAAAAGGTTCCTGACACGCTTGCCACCGCCGGATTTTTCATATCTTCTTTTACCATATCAAAATGAAAAAGACATTTGCACAGAATCAAAATTCCCAGTATGGCTGAAATGGCTCCGCACAGCAGGCGGACAGCCTCCGAATAGCTTTGCAGGAGATTGCCCAGGGCTGCCAGCCCCAGCATAAGCCCTGCCATTGGAACAGGTGTTTTCTTAATCATCTCATTCCCCCGCAAGCTGTAATTCATCCACATTGGTGAGGCCGAATTCCCGAACCACGATTTCAGCTACTTTTCCTGCTATCATTCCGGTTAATTTTATGCACTGCTCCTTGTGCTCTCCTGCACCCATGTCAAATTCCTTGGTCAATATTCTGCAGCACAGTGCATTTTTCCCGTTGTTTTCCTTGAACCAGTCGTGAAGCTCCTTTGCCACTTCCAGGTTTTTCTCCACCTTAGGATCTCCCTGTTTGGTCCGTCCAAAAAACAGTCCAAGGGCCATAACGCCTCCGGATACTGCTCCGCACAGGCATTTGGAACGTCCGATCCCCACCGGAAATCCCGATGCCATAGCAATAACCTCTTCAGGTATGTCCAGTTCGAAGTTGGAACGAATGGAGCTCATAACTGCCTCCGAGCAAAAGAAACCGCCCCGGAACAATGCCTCCGCCTCTTCACCAATCTTCTTTACACTAACCTCCTGTTTTACATTCATCTTTGTGTAACCTCCCGCATATTTAATGTTGATATATCTATTTTATTAGGGATTATGCATTACGTCCAATAGATAAACATGATAGATGGGAGGTACTTATAGACAGTCTCTATCAACCAAGGGAATTTATGGATTACCCTATCCTTCCACATACTCAAAACTCACATGCCTGCTGGTCAGATCAAAGATCAAAGTTTCCTTTTGGTACAATATAAACCTTCCTTTAACCATGTGGGCTTCCTCTATAAACCGGCTCATATTTCCCTGGTCCGGTGCAGGAAGCTTATGGGAAAATCTTGCATCTCCGGATTTTCTCTGATTTGATATAAATATTTCCAGGCAATAATTCCCCTGCTTTAACACAACTGCGGTTTCTCTTTTTCTCACCACCTTCACCCCTGAATATGTGGCAAACCGGTACTCCTTTCCCTGATAATGAACCACACAGATACACCCCTGAAAGCTGCGTCCGAGAAAGGGAATGTTTGCAATGGAAACCATAACAGCAGCAGCCTCACGGAATTGGTTGCATTGGAGCCATAGATAATCGGTTGGAAAGGAACTGCCCTTATCCCCTTCTATATACCCCTTTCCGCCGTTAAAATCCAGCACCTTTCCATTGATCCTCACCCTTCCCTGCAGGAAATGGACCATGCTGATCACTTCATGGCTGCATTCCATAAAAGGAACCAGCTGAAAGGGCCCCATAATGGGATAACGAATGGGGCTTAAAGGACCATAACCAATAGTGCCCTCAATGGCAACCTCATTTGATCTTATATTCAGCCTGACCCCTCTCCGGGAAAAAACATTGTTTCCCACCATAACCCTTCCCTGCCGTTTATCTGCCAGATAATCCTCCTCTTCAAACTCTATGAAATAGGAATCCTCATTCCAGATAATCTGCAAAAAGGGATGCTTTCCCCCATTTTCATCCACACTCTGCCCTGGAATCAGAGCTAATACGGTATCACCCTTCTGGTGTTTAAAATACCATCCTTCAAAATATCCTGTTTTTACTTTTTTACCAAACTCTTTTTTACTCTGTAAAATTTTCTTATTCATCCTTTAAGTCATACCTCCGTCTGCTTCCTTCATTTTGTAATCATAACCATAGGATTTCCGGATGGATGGCTTTTCATAACTCTTTGTACCGGACAATGCAAAAAAGACACCGGAATTTTCATTCCAATGTCTTTTCACATATGATTTATTTTTTCTTTGCGGAAACAATCAGCATCATGGGCCTGCGAAGCTCATCCTCCATCCCCTTTACTGTTTCAAGCAAATGAGCTGACGGCTGAGGCTCCACAACTCCGGTCAGCTCAAAGCCGCCCTGTATAAGCCCATTGATATAAGTAGTAAGGGTTTTGTGGTACTTTATGACCTTTTCGCCCAGAAACTCCGCTTCTCTCTTTCCCTCAAAAAAGTAGCGGTCAACGGGAAAATGAAGGATGTTTCCGTTTTCATCGTAATACCAGTTCTGGCTGCCGTAAGCGGTAAAAACCGGATGCTCCACGGAAAAGACAAAATCTCCCCCGCTTGCAAGGCAGGAGGACACCTTCCCGGCAATCTGGTCAAAGGACTCCAGATAATGAAAGGCAAGGGAGCTGATGACCACATCAAAAGAGTCTTGATCAAAGGATATTTCTTCTATGGGCATTTGGATATAGCATATGGAATCATCTGTTTTTTCTCTTGCCCCAGCCAGCATCTTTTCAGAAATATCAACTCCGGTAACCGCCTTCGCCCCATGCTCCACCGCATACTGGCAATGCCAGCCAAATCCGCAGCCTAAATCCAGCACCCTTTTCCCTTTAAAATCAGGCAGCATGGATTCTAAGGTTTTCCATTCTCCGGCGCCCTCAAGCCCCTTTACAGAACGGTCCATCTGGCTGTATTTTTCAAAAAATATTTTATCATCGTATTTATTCTGCTTCATCTTTCATTTCTCCTGTATTTATGTTTGATTTGGGCTTTGATAATATATGGAAGAGGAATTAATATACGGTCACAAAACCTCCGCCCTTATTGGTGTTTCCCAGCCAATACCTTAAATCAATTTCTTCCAGCCTGCTCTGATCTAAAATAGACACCAGACCATGTTTTCTGTCTGACTCATAAATTGTCACCCAGTGCCAGCTTTCCAGATTATGAAGGTTCCCGTTGTGAAGGTTTAAAAAAGCAACGGGCAGATCTTTTTTCAGAGCACATTCAATGAAGTCAAAGGTTTCCCTTATTTTTTCCTCATCCATCTGGATTTTCTCCGGTATTTTCAGCAGATCGCAGGATAATTGAAAGCCTTTACTTTCTCCAAATTCAATGACTCCCTGCTCAAATTTTTCAATTTTATTCAGTCCCATAAGACCCGGAGTCACATATTTCCACACCTCCTCCATAAGCTTTAAAAAACCTTTATAAGTGGTGCCGTCATAGGAGCACAGCTCCTTATATTCTTCTCTTGTCTGGGATAAATACCATATAATATTGGAACAGGAGGTAGGGCCGCACCCTGCCAGCCTTTGAAAACCCTTTCGATACCAGCTCTGATCCGGTCCGTTATAAATGCGGTTTCCATCCTTTATTTTAAAAACTTCGCTTCTGCTTAATTTTATATTACCTGATGTTGTTTTATTTATTTCCATATATATCATCTCATTTCTATATTGATCTGCTGTCGCAGAGAATCATTATTACTTATATTATATGTACAAACTCTGTTCCATTGATAATCTCAGAGCACTTATTGTATCACATATCTTCTCTAAACACTATGAGCCATCTATTAAAAAAGATTAAACTTTTATGTTTTGTCTACGGAGCGTAGATTGCTTTGAGAAATGGATTAGGGTACAATGATTCAGGAGGTAAAGATAAATGGACATGAAACGAAGAAAACTGCTTTTAGAAGAATATAAAAACCGCCGCCCTGAAATGGGAGTCATTTCCCTGCGCTGCAAAGCAACAGGCCAGGCTTTTCTGGGGATTTCCACGGATACAAAAGCCGGCTTCAACAGCATCTGCGTCAAATTATCCTCAAATTCCCACCCAAATAAAAAGCTTCAGGAATTATGGAACCAATATGATCTGGAAGGTTTTGAATGCTCTGTTTTAAAAGTTTTAAAATATGAGGATCCTGCTCAGGATCACACCGCAGAATTAGAAGAACTGAGGGAAATATGTCTGGCAGAAGACCCCCATGCAGAGAAAATCTGGAAGTAAAATATAAGAGTTATTTCAGCCATCCGAACATGGCTGAAATAACTCTTTCTTTTATCTTCCAAAGGGAGAATCATCCCTCCGTACAAAAAATCCCTGATTGTGGCTGCAGACCGGACAGACCTGGGGCGCTTTGGCTCCGTTATGAACATGTCCGCAGTTTAAGCAGATATATTCCGTAGGAGTTTCATTGTCAAACAACCGGTTGTTCTGAACCAGATTGGCATACCGGGTAAAGCGCTGGCTGTGCACCTCTTCAATTTCAGCAATCATGTAAAAGGAGTTTGCAATATTGGAAAATCCCTCCTCCTTTGCCTTATCGCCGAAGGATTTATAAATCGTATCGTGTTCCGCGGCTTCATGCTGTGCGGCAAGCTTCAAAAGTTCCTGCATATCACTGGAATGATCAATGGGATAGCCTGCATCAATGGTGATTTCCTGTCCATTGAATTCTCTTAAGTGATTGTAAAATATCTCAGCATGTTCCTTTTCCTGGGTTCCCGTATAGTGGAAAAGCCAGTACAGCACTTCAAGATTCTGGTTCTTTGCCTGGGTTGCGGCAAACTCATAACGCCGCCAGGCCTGACATTCTCCTGCAAAGGCTCTTAACAGATTCTCTTTTGTAATACTATCTTTCAGCGTGACCATGTTCGATTCCTCCTGGTTTGATTTACCAGTAGTATTACCAGTTTCACGCCGGCCTATTCTTCCCCATATATCCTGGGGCTTCCCCTCTGTCACCTTTAAAAAGAATGCCGCCCATTTCAGAATAAAGGCAGGATTTTATGGTTTCAATCCCATTATCTTTCATCATTCAATGCGTAATAGTACAATGATGCAACAGAACAATAAGGCGCATACTTCTTTCTTAGGCCCTCAAACCGCTGTCTGCTCAATGTTTTAAATCCATGGGCTTTCTTGATTCCGTTTTGCAGAGCCACATCATCATAACTGAATATATCCAGGCGCCCCATGGTAAACTCTGCGATCATTTCCGCAGTCCACCGTCCCACACCTTTGATCTGCATTAAATATTTAATCACTTCTTCGTCTGACATATTCTCTAAAAGAGAAAAGTCATATTTGCCTTCGGAAACCTCCTGTGCCAGAGACATGATATATTCCGCTTTTCTTTTGGAAATTCCGCATTGTTTTATGGCATCAATATCAGCGGCCAGAATATGGCTGGGAGTAATATCTCCCACTATATGGAGAAACCGTTGAGACAAAACCTCTGCCACCCGGTTTGACAGCATTTGCCCGATGATGTTCATAACAAGGGAAGAAAACACATCTCCTGACACCCCTTTTTCCATATGGCCAAAATGGCTGACCAAATCCCTCATCACATCATTTTTCCGGGAAATATATTCCATTTCTTTTTGTGAATACTTTATCATAGGCAGTAATTTCCTTATCCGCTTTATTTTAACATGCCATAAACGCATTCCAGCAATATGATTGCCAGGATAATATTGATGATACGGAAATGCTTCAAATATACTCTTTGAATGGCCATTCCCATACCAATCCATGTAAGTGTTGCAATAACTCCTATTGTTGCTATAATCAGTTCAAATCCCAGAATCATTAGAAAAGAGGTGCTGTACTGGGTTATGTATCCGGTCATGGCGGTAATGCCCAGCATGTAAATTTTCACGTTCACAAACTGCAGCATAAAACCCTTTAAAAAAGAAGCCGACTTTTCTGCCTCACCGTTGCTTGCCTTACTCATCGCAATGTGAACTGCCAGCCACAGAATGTAAGCTGCGCCGATGTATTTCATAACTCCAAGAACATTTGGCAGCAAAGAACTTACTCCGTGAACAAATACGGCGCAAATGGTCTGCACCGCATAATATCCGGCAAAGATTCCGAAAAACAAAGATTTTCCTTTTTTCCATCCGTAATTAGTCACCGTATTGAGTGCCAGAATATTTCCCGGCCCCGGTGTAAAAGCATTGATTGCAACATATATAAAGAAATTAAGTAAAACATAACCTGGCATAATATACATCCTTTTCATTTTTATTCAGAACATGTTTCAAACACGCTCTAGGATACCACGACGGATGTACAATAGCCAATTCTTATTTTATATGCTATTCCATAGTTTTAAACTATGTTTAATTTTTATTATATTTTCCTAATGCAGAAATATAGATTTGTCCCAGCTCGGATAATTCCTGGTTTTCATTTAAAATATAACCAATGCACATGCGCTCATCTTCATCCAGAGGAATCGCAATGATCATATCCCCCTGCAAATACCTGGGGAAAATGCCGCTGGAAATTGTATAGCCATCCAGACCAATCATCAGGTTTCCGATTGTAGCACGGTCATTGACTTTTATGCTTTTTTCTGCCGGAACTGTACTGTACAGCTCTTCGGAAAAATAAGCCGATTCATAATTTCCCTGAAGAAAATTCAGCCGGGGATATTCCTTTAAATCCTCCAGTTTTACAGAAACCCTATGAGCCAAAGGATGTTCTGCCCGCAAAAAAACATGGGGTCTGACCGTAAATAATTCCGTAAAGGTAAGCTTATAATCTTCCAGCGCTTTTCTGATGACGACTTCATTGCTGTTGCTGATATAGATAATCCCCAGATCACTGAACCGGTTCTTTACATCTTCAAGAACCTGATGAGTCCGTGTTTCATTTAATATAAATTCAAACCGCTCCTGTCCAAACTGCTTGACCATTTCAACAAAGGCATTGGCTGTAAACGTATAGTGCTGGGTGGAAACACAAAACCTCTGCTTTTTCGGAAGGTTGGTAATGAATTTATCTTCCAGCAAATCCATCTGCTGAATTACCTGCCTGGCATATCCCATAAACTCCATGCCCTCATTGGTCAGAGCAATCCCGGCCCGGCTTCTGGAAAAAATCGCAAATTTCACTTCCTTCTCCACTTCCTTAATGGCATTGGATAAGCTGGGCTGGGAGATAAAAAGCTGTCTGGCAGCTTCCGTAATGGACCCTGTTTCCGCAACCGTAACCATGTATTTCAAATTTTGCAGCGTCATTGCAGCACCTTTCCCATCTGGTTCATCACCATTTCATAGTAACGTCCCTGCTTCTTCATCAGGCTTTGATGATTACCGCTTTCCAGAATCTGTCCGTCTCCAATCACCATGATGTGATCCGCATCCCGGATTGTGGAAAGCCGGTGAGCGATCAGAAAGCTGGTGCGGTTTTTCATAAGGCTGACCAGGGCCTTTTGTATCTCTTTCTCTGTTTTCGTATCAACACTGCTTGTGGCTTCATCGAGAATCAAAATCGGGCTGTCACAAAGGACCGCTCTGGCAATGGATATTAACTGTCTCTGCCCCTGGCTTAAATTATCGGTAGCAGCGGAAACATTGGTGGCATAGCCTTTGGGAAGCTTATGAATGAAGTCATGGGCATGGGCAATTTTCGCCGCCTTGATCACTTCTTCCTCTGTGGCGTCAGTTCTGGAATACCGTATATTGTCCATAATGGTTCCGCTGAACAGGCTGGTATCCTGAAGCACTACGGAAAAACAGCGCCTCAGACTGTCCCTCTTGATCTGAGTGACCGGCACGTGATCAATGGTAATCTCGCCGCTGTCCGCATCATAAAACCGGGTTAACAGATTGACTATGGTAGTCTTTCCGGCACCTGTTTCTCCTACTAATGCAATGACCTCGCCCGGATTTACGTGAAAGCTGACGTTTTTAAGAATGGGTTTTGTCTTATTGTAAGAAAAGCACACTTGATGAAAAGAAACCTCTCCCACCGGATTCTGGATTTCTATGGCATCCGGACGGTCTTTCGCTTCTTCCTCATAATCCAGTATTTCAAAAACCCGCTCAGCTCCGGCCAATGCGGATTGTATGGTATTAAACATTCCTGCAACTGAATTCAGAGGATGGGCAAATTGCTTTGAATAGCTTAAAAAGCTTACGACTGTCCCCACTTTCAAGCCATGGCTTACGGATAAAATACCGCCTAAGATGGCGACCACGGCAAATACGAAATTATTAATCACATTCATTAACGGCATCATATAACCGGACCAAATCTGGGCATTGGTACTGCTTTCACTTAAACGCCCGTTGATTTCTTTAAACTGTAAAATGGTATCCTCTTGCCTGTCAAAAGCTTTCACCATTTTTAAACCAAGAATATTCTCTTCAATGACACCGTTAAGCCCTCCAAGACTTCTCTGCTGTTCCAGAAAATGAGCACGGCTTTTGGCGGCAATGGTTTTGGTCAACAGGGAAACCAGAGGCACGCACAGCAAAACCACAAAGGTGAGAGGCAGATTTAAGGTGATCATAACTGCCAGAGAGCCAATAAGGGTTAAGATGCTGGATATCAATTGTGTGGTCGTCTGTGCTATGGTGGAGCTGATATTATCCACATCATTTGTAATTCTGCTCATGGTATCCCCATGAGACTGGGTGTCATAAAATCCAAGGGGAAGTCTCTGCATTTTCTCAAAAAATTCCGTGCGAAGGGTAAAAACCAGCTTCTGTGAAATGCGAAGCATGATGACACCGTTTACTAAGCTGAGCAGCCAGTTAACCACATATAAGCCTAGAATGAGAATGAGAAGGGAAACCAGCCTGCCGGAGTCCACACTCCTATGGGCTATATCAAAGGTATTAAAGGTTACGCCCACATAATATGGAATTGCGACTGATATGGCGGAAGAAATCACGGTCAGAACAATTGCCCCAATTATGGTCTTCGCCCACCGCATATAGATTTTAACAATTCGGATCAGAGTTCCTTTTGCATTTTTAGGTTTTGCCCCCGGAATAAAACGCTCTCCGGCGGCCCCAAAACGCCGGCCTATGGCCGGTCCCTTTGGCTGCTGCTGACTGAATCTTGCTGCCATATATTACGCCTCCCTGCTGCTTTCAATCTGCGTGTGATAGATGTCCTGGTAAATTTCGCAGGACTCCATTAAATCCCGATGGGTACCAAACCCCACCTTCCTTCCATTCTCCATAACCAGAATTTTATCTGCTGACATGGCAGTTCCGCAGCGCTGGGTGATCATAATTACGGTCTGGTTAAACTCCTTATTCTTGAGGTTTTCCCGCACCTTTGCCTCTGTTACCGCATCTAAGGCACTGGTTGCATCATCTAAAATCAGTACAGGAGCTTTTTTTAAGATTCCCCTTGCAATGGAAAGGCGCTGCTTCTGCCCGCCGGATAAATTAACTCCGCCGCTTCCAAGAAGGCTGTCATAGCCGTCGGACATCTCCATAATAAAGTCTGCCTGTGCCTTTTGGGCTGCCTGCTGCAGCTCATCGATGGCTGCGTGTTTATCGCCCCATCTGAGATTTTCTGCTACTGATCCTGAAAACAGCATTGGTTTTTGGGGAACTACCGCAATATTGCTCCGAACCTCATCGGCTCCCAGCATTTTTATATCGTAATCGTCAAGAAGTATTCTTCCGCTGTCCGCATCGTAAAAGCGAAGAAGCAGCCAGGTAAGGGTTGATTTACCGCTTCCGGTGGGACCGATAATCGCAAGACTTTCCCCGCTGTTTACGGAAAAAGAAAGATCCTTGACTGCCGGAACTCCGCTGCCGCCCGGATAGGCAAAGGTAACATGCTCAAAGGTGATTTTTCCGCTCAGTTTTCTGCCTTTACCGCTTCTTTCACAATCCTCTTCACAGTCAAATACTTCGCTGATACGGACTGTAGACGCTTTGGTACGGACGAATATGGTGAACACATTGGTTATCATAATCAGAGAAGTGAGTATTTGCGCCATATAGATTGTAAATGCCGTAATATCTCCCGTATTAGCCAAATCCAGGTTAAACAGCCTGCTTCCAATATAAATCACAATCACTGTTCCAAATCCCATAACCAGGGTCAAAAGAGGTGAAATGACTGTAATGACCATTTGAGAGGATATCCCCTTCTGCATTAAATTCCAGTTAACCTCTTCAAATTGACCGGTTTCTTTTTCAAAGGTGCCAAATGCCTTGACAAGCCGGACACCCATCAAATATTCCTGTACCTTTGAATTGACCCGGTCCATAGCCTTTTGGAGCTGATAGAATCTGGGATAGCTGATTTTCATGCTGATATAAATCAAAACGGTAACGACAGCCACCACTCCGTAAATAATGAGACTGAGCCGGAAGTTGAGAAGGCTTGCCAGCACAATGCTGCCGATGCAGAGAATGGGGGCCTTAAGGAAAATGCGCATCACTCCATTTACGAATTGTATAATTTGAGAAGTATCATTTGTCATTCTGGTTATGAGTGAACCGCTTTCAATCTTATCCGCACTCACTTCCGAAAAATACATGATTTTCTCAAATAAATCTGCCCGCAAATCCGCTCCCATTTTTTGAGAAACACGGCTTGACAGAATATTCCGCGAAATGGCAAAGCAGGCTCCTGTCAAGGTTACAAAGAGCATCAGCATTCCCCAGTAATAAACCTTTGTCAGAGAACCGTCTTCAATTCCGTTATTTACGATGCGGGACATCAGTGTCGGCCCCAGTAAATCGCAGACTGCTTCCAGTATTACACACAAAACGGCTGTAAAAAACGGCGTTTTATATCTTCTGAAATATTTACCATAAAGCTTCATAGTTCGTCCCTGCTTCCATTATGATCTCATATTTAATTACCTGGGCTGTGAAAGCCCTGGCAATGAAACAGATTATTCCGATAAAAATTTAACCTGATTTCTTCCGGCATCTTTTGCCTGGTATAAAGCCTTGTCTGCTGCACTGAACAGATCCTGATATGAAGAATTAAGATCAGGAACCGCAGAAGTGACCCCTATGCTTACAGTTACATAACCGTTTACCAGGGATTTTTCATGGGGAATATTAAGATCCTCTATTTTCTGCCGCAGCATGGAGGCTATTTCGATTGCCTCTTCTTTACCTGTCTCAGGCAGCAGCACTGCAAACTCTTCTCCGCCGTAACGGGCTGCCATATCGGTTGAACGGGATAAAGAGCTCTTAAGAACCTGCCCAATCTGAGCCAGACACTCATCGCCTGCCATATGTCCATAAAAATCATTAAACCGTTTAAAATAATCAATATCCAGAACCAATAAGGCCATGGGCCTTTGGTATCTCAAACACCGGTTCCATTCTTTTTCTATCATCTGGTCATATTTTCGCCTGTTCCACATCCCTGTTAAGGAATCTTTAAAAGAAAGTTTCTGCAAAGCCTGATTCTTTTTTTCTAATTCAAGGTTTTGATGTTCGATTTTCCGGTTGGACTCTGCTAAATCTTTCGTCCGCTGAAAAACCAGATCATCTAAATGGGCATTCATTTCAGTCAGCCTTGCAGTTATAATCTCTTCTTGTTCTAAGGCATCAGAAAACCTCTTTGCTATTAATAATGAATTGATACAGGCAAAAATAAACTGCCCTAACGAAGTAAGGTTGTTGGTTCTGAGCCAATGCTTTAAAAATGCAAGTTCATTGTCGCTCACCCATGGGGTGAAAAAAACAATATCATTCATGCTGCTCATTAACAGAGCCACTGCACCTAAACTGATGATCCAGCAGTCCTTTTCCTTATTGACAGATATTCTGATCAAGGCGATGAATATGTATATGATTACGGCAATACTCCATATCTGATAATAAATATTAACAACTGTAAAAATTCTGGCAGGAGTGAAAATAAGGATTGAGGTAAAGACCAGCGCCATTATTTGAGAGATTTTGATGATCCGGTCATGAAAATATTCAGGGAAAATCTCCATGAAAAACATCAGCATAAGAGGAACCCCTAAATAATAAGTGGATGTCAGTATTTTATGATAGATCTCCCAACTGAACTCTGGAAAAAAGTAGCAAAAAAAGCATTCTCCTCCCAGAGTCGTCCTTATTGCAATAAAAATACAAAACAACCCGAAATACATGGTTGAACGTTCCTTTTTTCTTCTGAATGAAAATAAAACAAGATGGTATATTCCAATACAGGTTAAGCTTCCAAATATAATAAGCTCAATGGCCATGTTTTTATTTTTCAATCTGAGAATTTGATTTTCGCTCCCCATCCTTAAACTTTCCAGAATTCCTCCGCTGCGGTGATGAAAGTTAGAGACCTGAATTAAAATCTCATTCTCTCCCTGCAGTGCATCAAAGAAAGAAATATTAGTCAGATATTGAGGCACCATTGTATTTCTGGTTTTCCCTACTGTCCCAGCCGAGGAAATCAATTCTCCATTGACCCAAAGTTTGTATGCCGTGCGCAGCCTTGGAATCTTTAAAGCTAATCTGGTATCCTCATTAATTACAAATCTCAGCCGGTAGGTGCCATAGCCGTCTCCAAAGGAAGTCCTTTTATTGAATGTATACTTATTCCATGAACTTGGGACATCAATATATCCGGCTCCTATATCGGAGACTGATTCCCCCGGTTCCAGAAGCCGGTTCCAGTAAAACTCCCACTGACCGTCCAGGGGAACCGTAGCTTGTTCAAGCTGTAATTTTGTTAAATATATGATTCCTGCCTTAGCCTTTGGGGGAGGGGTGAAATTCATGGGAAAAGTACTTATTATTGCAAGAATGATAAAGATTCTTAAACACCAGCGCAATAGTTTGGACTCAGTTATTTCCCCGTCTGCTGCGGCTTCATTATTTCCTTTTACCGGTTTCATAATCAGTTCAGTGTTTTCCATGTTATATCTTCTCCCAAAGGGGGGGTCTTGTTTTTTATAAAACAGCTATATTGATTATAATATGTTAACTCATATTTTTCCAGGGTTAAGTAAAAATAAAAGAAGCAGCATACGCCGCTTCTCTATAAAAATCAAATTATAGTACCTTTTCCATCCAAATGTGTTCAACCGGAGCTTCTTTCATGAAATAAACATCTCCATATTCATGATAACCTAGTTTTTTATAAAAATCTTTAGCGGAAACACGTGATTCCAGACATATCTTTTTAATGCCATGGTGTAATGCACGCTTTTCAATATCCTCAAGAATGGCACGTCCCACACCACCTTTTTGAACATCAGGGTCAACACATAAAAAGCAGACCTTCGCAGTTTCCTGCTCTTTAAAAACAAGAATCCCTGTTCCTATCATGGTATCCGATTCAAAAACAGCAAGCACAGTAGCCTGTTTTTCAAAGGATAAATCATCATTTTTGATTGAAAGCCCCAAAGGCTTTCTCATAACTCTGTCACGCAGCAAAACAGTTTGTTTATAACGTTGTGAGCCAAATTCCACTTCTTCTACAACATATGAATTCATAATTATCATTCGCCTCCTGAATTATATCACCACTCATTGAAATTAAATATACCATTTTACCGTCGAATATTCAAACAAAACCGAAAAAATGCCAATGTAATGAAAATGCCAATGTAAAGCTTTTTCTCAATGTTAAGATAATTTTTCAACCTCCTACCGGATATCTCAATTGACAATCAGCTTATTTTATCCTATAATTAGTTAGGCAATTATAACTATAATAATCTAACTAATAGGAGAATTTTATGAATCCAGCCAAAGCCATTGACCGGCTATATTATAACATTATACTGAATGAGCTCCGCATGATGAACGAGAGCAGGCTATATGATAACATAACCTATAACAGTCTTCTATATCTTGATTTAATCAGCTATACGAAAAACTGCACTGTCAGCTTTTTAGCCAATGCTTTACATGTAGCCAAATCATCCGTTACGTTAAAGGTCAACGAACTGATAAAGCAGGGGCTGGTGGAAAAGGAACAGAGTGACAAGGACCGCAGGGTCTTTTATCTGACTGTGCGGCCCGAAATACTGGAAGAATTTCAGAATCTTGACCGAGCCGCAAATTATGCTTTGGAGCAAGTTCAAAAGCAATATTCCACCGAAGAAATAGACCATTTTTGTGAAATGCTGGATACATTCAGCAATTATTACAATCAATATGGAGAAATGGCAGATGGTGAGAGGAGGGATGATAATGACTCCTAAAAAAAGAGAACACTTCTCTCTTGTAATTGGAATTGCAGCCAACCTGCTTATGGGGGCCGCTGGTTTAAGTGTGTATTTTGCCACCGGGATAGAGGCATTATTTCTGGATGCGATGTTTACTTTAGTCACAGTGCTGTCTGGTATTGCTGCGGCAGTCATTTCCAAACGCAGCAAATACACAAGCGAGATCTTCCCCCACGGGCTATTTGTATTGGAACCGATTTATGTGGTATTCAAATCCCTGCTCATGATTTTTTTAATAGGGGCTGCCTCCATCAGCGTCTCACAAAAGGCGATTGCTTACTTTATCAGCGGCACAGGCGAAAAAATGCTTATTGGCCCTATTATCCCTTATGAACTTATTATGGTAGTCCTCTGCGGTGCATTGTTCTTTTTTTACCGCACCCAGAACAACCGTATCGGAAATACCAGTATTCTATTAAAAGCGGAAACGAAAAGTACTATGGTGGATGGATTGATGTCCGGCGGGATCGGCCTTGCTGCTTTTGCGATCTCGTTCATTGACAATAGCAGCCCACTGTCTTTCCTGCTCTATACAGGGGATTTTTTCATTACCATTTTATTGGTGCTGTTTTCCATTAAGGAGCCATTTATTCTTCTGCGGGAGGCCTTTATCGAAATAGCAGACGGAGTGGTTACAAAAGACGAAATAAAGGCAGCGATTGAAGATGTAATCCGAAAGAACCTACCCCAAAGTACTCAAATGAAAAAATGCTTAATTCATAAAATCGGCATGAGCCTTCGGGTTATTGTACTGCTTAATGGTAAGGATGATTTATGTAGTATAAGTGAGCTGCATGAAAAAGCGCTCTCCATTGAAAAAATATTATCGGGTGAATATGGAAATGCAAAAGTCAGCTTTGTGTTTTCATGATTTATATAAAATACCATACTCGAGCCTGCATAACCTTTCTATAGCAAATACAGCCGGCATAAAAATATGATGCCGGCTGCATTTGGATCATGGGAAATCATCGTTTTAATCTAAATGAACAATACGGGAGCAGATTGCTTCTGCCAAATACTGATTGTGCGTAATCGCTAAAATTCCAATATTGTGCTGTTTTGCATAATCCAGAATAATGTGCCATATCTGAGACTGTGTCAGCACATCCAGCATCGTGCTGATTTCGTCAGCAATGATAAACTTTGTCTGCGGTTTCAAGGCGCGCATCACACAAATGCGCTGCAGCTCACCGCCGGACAGCTCGTTGGGCCACCGATTCAGGAATTCCTCCCGAATTCCCATATCACGGCGCAAATCGTCATCATATTCGCCGGCCTCAAGCAGAGTTTTTGACATTTTCCATTTGGGATTGACCGACAGCTCCGGATGCTGATAAATGAGCTGCACCGGGGAAAAGGTTTTAGCCGGAAGTTTCTTTCCATCAAGTAAGACATCCCCTCTTTGAGGATAGGTCTGCCCCGCTAAAATCTTTCCTAAAGTGCTTTTCCCCCGCCCGCTTGTTCCAACCAAGCCTACTACCTCTCCGGAATTCACCTCAAGAGAAACATCTTCCAATACCCAGCTCTTGCTGCTCACATATTGAAAATATATATTTTTCGCTTCTAGTTTCATAAGTCACCTCCGGATGTACTGGAAGATGGCAAATCAATTAGATCTCCATAATCCATGCCTCGAACAGATTGAAATCCATTTTGCGGCAGGGCATGCCAAAGCGCCTTGCTGTACGGATGATTCACGTTTTCAGGGGAAGCCTCAAAGGCCTTGGCGTCTGCGACCTCTACGGAAACACCCTTGTTAAATACGGCGATTTTATCAGCCACAATGAATGCCAGGTCAATATCGTGAGTAATCAAAAGGATACCGCATCCGTTGTCAGCCAGACCTCGAAGAGTCTGGAGAGTTTCTTCCACTACAGACTGATGCAGCCCCGGGGTGGGCTCATCGGCAATAATTAAATCCGCCCCGGAAGTGAGCGCCGTACCGATCAGAACTCTGCGCGCCATGCCGCCCGAAAGCTGAAAAGGGTATAGCTGCTCTGTTTTTTCGGACAACTCAAATTTTTTCAAAAATCCCTTTACAGAATTTTTAATGCCGCCCAATGGACTGTCTATCTGCTTTCCTGTTCTCATCAAAGGGTCAAGATAACCGACCGATTGAGGGATAAGGGCAATCTCCTTTCCCCTTAACAACTCTTTGCGTTCCTCGGTAAGCTCCTCACCTTTAAACCGGACACTGCCTGTGGTATAGGCGTTAGATGGCAGGATTCCCATAATCGAATGGGCAAGCAGGCTTTTCCCGGAACCGCTTGCACCTACTATGGCCATAATTTCTCCTGGGTAAAGATCCAGCGTAAAATTGTGAATGACCTGAACATCACGCTGACGCAGCCCTTTTACATATTGACGGAAGCCTACAGCAAAGTCCTGCACCTCCAGCAGCGGTTTACGATTTTCCATTACACACCTCCTATTCATGGGCTCTATGGGGATTAAACAACGCCTGCACACTTTCCCCCAGAATGTCAAATAAGCGGACAATGAGCAATAGAGATAATCCGGGCATCAGCGCAATCCACCACTGCCCCGTGCTGAGATAATTTAAAGACTCCGACAGAATAACCCCGATCCCCGGCTGATGAGGAGAAAGGCCGAATCCCAGGAACGTAAGGGAAGCCTCATGCAAAATGGCATGGGGAAACATTAAAATGAGTCCTACGAAAAATTGGGGAAAGATATGCGGAAGCATATGCTCCTTTGCTATGTGCCAGTTGCTTTTGCCGAAGCCCTTTGCGGCTTTGACATACTGGCTCGAACGGAGCTGGAGTACCTCGGCACGTATTACACGGGAAATATAGGTCCAGTGTGTAATGATAATGCCGATCATAATCCCTCTTGCGCCTTTTCCGGTCACAAAAGAAACCAGCAGCAAAAAGATCAAATGGGGCATACCCATAAAAACATCCGTCAGCCAGCCGATAAAGGCATCCACCCTTTTCCCGCAAACGGCAGCCGCCACGCCGATTGCAATGGCAATAATTCCACTGCTGACAGAGGCGATGACTCCGATGAAAATACTGAGGGAGAGTCCTTTAATGGTCCGTAAAAACATATCCCGCCCAAACCAATCAGTTCCGAAAATATGGGCTGCCGAAGGTTTTAAGCCTTTTTCGGCAAAGCTGACCGGCATATGTTCCTCTGTAAGAAAATATCCACAAATAAATATGACGGATAGCAGCATAGTACACAAACAGATGTAAGCGATGGTTTTTTTCCGTATGTTCCATCCAGTTTTACCCGGTCCTGCAGGATGATTATTTTTCACTTGCATATCCCTCCCTAATTCTCGGATCTACCACAGCATAGAGAACGTTGGCAATCAGATTTCCCGCAAATACAAAAGCCGCAGCAAATAAGCTAATTCCCACCAACAGGGACAGATCGCTTTTAATTCCAGCCTCTACTACAGCGTTTCCAAGACCCGGGTAAGAAAAAAGAGTTTCAGCCAGGGTGGAGCCGCCGAAAATTTCAGCCAGCGATCCAAACTGCAGTGTGATTGCCGGCAGTAAAATATTGCGCAGCCCATGTCTTTTAAGCAGCATCCATTTCTTTTCTCCTCTGGCCTTAGCGAACAGAGCATAGTCACTGTCCATAATATCCAACAGCTTTTGTCTTGTGTGCAAAGCGATGCTGGCAACGCCGGTAACGCTCAGTGTCAGCGCAGGCAGCACCAAATGATAAATTTTTTGCCCCAGGCTGACATCTGCTGATGTTATGCTGATCGGCGCACTGAGGCCAATGGGAAACCAGCCGAGATTCACTGAAAAAACAATGAGTAAAAGAATTCCCACCCAAAAGACAGGGGCAGAGGCCAGCGTCAGGCAGTACATTTTAATGATCCGGTCTGTCAGCTTTCCTTCATTCATTGCGCCCGCAACGCCCATAATAAATCCAAGCACACCCGATAAAACCCATGCCGTGAACATTAAAAGCAAGGAGGCGGAGGCCTTTTCCATAATAACTGTTTTTACCGGCAGATTATAGACAATGCTATGACCAAGATTGCCTTCCAAAAGCCCTTGTATCCATTTTATGTAGCGGGTGACAAACCCTTCGTTCACTCCCCAATATTCCCGCAGGCCTTCGATTTGCTCCGGAGGCAGCGAGGAATGCTCCCCGCCCATATAGGCTACTATGGGATCAATGGGCGAGAATTTCATGAGTATAAAACAAATAAGGCTGATTGCAAATAGGACCAGCAGCAGCCGGATTGCATTTTTAACGATAAATTTAATAATATTACCGGTTCCATACATCTATTTCTTCTCCCAATCCTTGATATTTTCAACGGTGATCCAATACGCACCTCTATGGGGAGCAGGACGAAACTCACCAATCTCCACACCATCACGGATAAAGAAGGTGTGATGAAAAGCCACCATCGGAATGAACGGACTATCACCAAGAGAGTTGACTCCGTGCTCGCCATCCCACTGCGCTTTTTTCCAAAGTTCAAGGGCCTCCGCCTGATCTGTACTTCTAATGGCCCTGTTCAGATAATCATCCGTAATCTCATTCCCATAACTGGGGGAATTGGTGTTGTAGTTGGCAATACGGTCCGAGCTGAAGTTGGTATAGATTTCAAACGGGCTGTCTGCGCCCTTTCCAAACAGATAGGCATCCCTGTATATACCCTTTTCAAGAGCGATCTCATCCCAGGGCTTGGAGACTAAATCAATTTGGACGCCGATTTTCTTTGCGCTTTCCTGCACACCCAGGACAACGGCCTGCCGCTCTACCTCTCCAGGGGTATAGAGCAGGGTGAACTGCGCTTTTACTCCGTCCTTTTCTACAATACCGTCGCCGTCGGCATCCTGCCAACCGCCGTCTTTGAGGATCTTCTTTGCAGTTTCTATATCGGCATTTTTAATGTTATTTGCCTCGTTATCCCAAGGCATGCCGGGATTGTGGGAATAGACCGGACGGGCAGCACCGTTGAGGGCATTGGTACAAATCCCCTCCCGGTCCATAGCGTAAGACAATGCCCTGCGCAGGGCAGCATCGGAGGTGACATCATTTCCAATGGGAATACCCTCCATTTCATATGTACCCCGTTTAACAGTGGGTAAGCTGAGGGAAACAATGTCCATGGTTTCAATGTTACGCCTTGTGTAGCCTGGAATTTCCTGATGATTATAGGCCATGCTTACTCTGGCAACATCGATTTCACCGCGCTTAGCTCCCGCAAAACTGGCGTCCATATCCAGATATAGAAACGTCACTTTGTCCATATTGGGCTTCTTGCCATAATAGAGGGGGTTTGCTTCAATAATAAGTTTTTCTCCCTTTTTCCACTCTACGAATTTATAAGGACCGGTTCCAATAGGGTTTTGACCGTAGCTATCGCTGTAGGCATGCTCTGGTATAATAGCAATTCTTGTCAGCGTGTATTCAAAGGTTGAATCAGGATGGTTTAAAACAAAATCCACCGTATAATCGTCAACTGCCGTCACTTCCTTCACGTTGGAAAGGTCGATATAAGAGGTAGTCTCCCGAACCTTTTCAAAGGTGAAAACCACATCGCTGGCCGTCAGCTTTACGCCGTCCGAGCAAAGCGCATCGTCGCGGATTTTTATTGTCAGCTTATTTCCGTCCTCACTCCAAATACGCTCTGTTGCCAAATCGTTTACAAGATTCATATCCTTGTCAAAAATAACCAGTTTGCTTTGAAACAGAGCCTCTCCAAGACCAGGCCAGTCAAAAGCGGGATCAAACCCCTTTGAGGGCTCACCCCGAACAGATACCACCATTTCTTTTACACCAGGGGTCCCGGAAGAAGAAACTTGTGCATTCTGGGAAGATGAGGGTTCTTGAGAGGCTCCCCCTGTATTCGAGCAACCCACGGCTATCATAAGTATTACAACCGAAAGTAAAAACACAGAAATCCTTTTCATTTTAAAACCTCCTTAAAATGAAACTGCCTCTTTTATGATGAGACAGTTTCTTGTAGTTAGATGATGCTAACCTTGAATTATTATACAGACTGTGTTATGATTTGTAAAACGAATTATATTGATTGATTCTATTGATATTTTTAATAGTTGATTGGAGCAGAGTCATGAACATAGAATACTTAAAGACTTTTTTGGCCCTTGCAAGCAATGGTAACTTTACCAAAACAGCGCAAAATCTTTTTGTCTCTCAGTCTACCGTAAGTATCCGAATCAGGGAACTGGAAAAAGAAATTGGAAAAGAGCTTTTCAAACGTAATCACGGGACAGCCGTGTTAACACTGCCTGGAAAGGCGTTGGTGGAATACGCCGAGAAAATTGTCGGCCTGGAGGCCAACGCAATAGAACAAGCCAGCCTTGCAGGCACTTTCTCAGAAAGGCTGGTTGTCGGAACAGTGTATTACTTTTATGATTCATTTATCGCAGATAATCTTGAAGATCACTTAGAAAGGCATCCTGATATTGCAATCAGAATTGTTTTGGGACATTCAATGAAAATCATACATAGCATAGGAACCGGGGAGCTTGATATCGGTTTTACGCATCACCCATATAATCATCCGGGTTATTACTGCCAATTGTTCAATGTCGATGAGATGCTTTTGGTGACAGGAGCCCATAACAGCCGATACATGAATGGCATTTCTATATGGGAGGTTAAAAATCTGCCCATCCTGTATTCCAGCTTTCTGGATCATGCAACAGAAAACTGGATATTCCCCAGGCAGCACCTCTTTTCTCTGGACATTGACGTGGGAGGGAAAATTGTCCCTTTTCTAAAAAAAGGTGACCGATACACCTTTTTACCAAAGAAACTTGTGGAAAAGGAACTCCTGGAGGGGACTTTGATTAATATCCCTTTAATAGGGAATCAACTCCCGCCGTTAGAAAATTACATTATTTATAAACGTGATAATGAAAAGCATGCCACAATCTGTCATTGGATAAAATGGCTCCGGGATGTTCTTCAGATTCCTGAGCCTTGCCCGATTTGCGGAGCAGAATAGGCCATAAACAACCCGGCAGCTTCATAAGCTTGCCGGGTTGTTTCTATAATATAGTAAGTCTGGCATTATTTATTCAGACACTGACTCCCATCTGGCTGCCGGTTGTCGCCAAAACATCATCGATCTTCACGTTAAACACTGCTGCCAGAACAACCATATTGTCCATAGTAGGCAAGGCCGTTCCGTGCTGCCACTTGTAAATTGCCTGGGGCGTAGCAAAACCGAAAATATCCTGAAGATCCTTCACAGACAATCCTGCCTTCGCTCTTAAATCTGCAATATTCTGCCCCGTCTTGGCCATATCAATGGCCGGGATTGTAAACATTTCATTTTCCTCCTGTTCCGGAACTGACCGGAACAGAATTGTTCTAGTCAGATGCCTTAAAATTATATATTGGTTTCATTATATCAATGACATCTACGGATTCTTTAATCACATCTATGATATCTGCCAATGACTTATATGCCATAGGGGCTTCATCCAATGTGGATTCATTAACAGAAGTTGTATAAACCCCTTCCATCATCTTCTTATATTCATCCATAGACAAACTTTCTTTTGCTTTTCTACGTGACATCAATCGTCCCGCTCCATGTGGTGCCGAGAAATTCCAGTCCGGATTTCCCTTGCCAACTGCCAGCACGCTTCCGTCTCTCATATTAATAGGAATCAGTACCTTTTCACCTTTATGGGCAGCTATGGCTCCCTTTCTTAAAATCATCTCTTCTGTATCAATATAATTATGAATGGTGTGAAAACCGTCTGTGCCATGGATTCCGGTTCTCTCCAGAACGACTTCGGCCATTTTCTCACGATTTTGTCTTGCAAAATGCTGACAGATTTCCACATCGTGCAGATAATCCTCAAAATAGATTCCATATAGATAGCACAAGTCCTCCGGTATCGTTGTCTCTCTTTTATCCCATGATATTTCTTTCAGCGCTGCCTGTATGTCTTTGCGTCTTCCCGCGAACTTATAGGTCTGGATAATCTCATCTCTCTGTTGGAAATAGGTATCTTTTCCCTTATTTAAGTCAATAGCAAGCTGCTGATAGATTTCTGCCACCTGCTTACCAAGATTTCTGCTTCCTGAATGAATCACAAGATATTTTGTTCCATCTTGTGCCTGATCCACTTCAATAAAGTGATTGCCTCCGCCTAAAGTGCCAAGGCTTCGTTCCAAGCGTTTCGTATCTTTAAGGCTTCTGTAACAGCGAAGTTCCGTTAAATCGAATCGTTCCTGCCTGCCCTCCCACACGTTCATTCCGCATGGGATAAAATGAGCCGCCTCATCCAATTTGGTGAAATCAATATCTTCTGTACCAATATTTACAGTATACATGCCGCATCCGATGTCCACTCCAACAATATTAGGAACTGCTTTATCTACAATCGTCATTGTAGTTCCAATGGTGCAGCCTTTTCCGGCATGAACATCCGGCATAATGCGGATCTTGCTTCCTTCTGTAAACTCATAATCACACATTCTGCGGATTTGCTCAATTGCTTCATCCTCCACTACTTTGGCGTAGCATAGGGCTGTATTTACTTTTCCTTTTATTTCTAGCATTTTATTTCCTCCTGTGACAACTTACCATGGGAATGCCCCATATGAGATTTGAACTCACGACACCTCGATTAAAAGTCGAGTGCTCTTCCAACTGAGCTAATGGAGCTGATTGCACAAAAAAATACCGCCAATCTTGTGGAAATTTTCCCATACAAGATAAGCGGCTAATACCGAAAGTTCATGTGCTATTTCACTGTATGCTGTCAGCACACAGTCCTATATCCGAACATTTCAATCGACCTTCTTTTACCTTATATGGACGCACCAAATTAAGACTCTGTTTTTTATCCAGTGTCTGCTCATGTCGTTCATTATTAAGATAATATAAAGTATTGATTGATATGTTCATTTTTATTTCCTTTCCAGGCTCTTTCCGTCCGCTTTTTCTTTCTATGATCGTACTATAACATGAATTTCTTAATCTGTCATTATACTTGTGGTATAAAATCTGAAGGTGAAGGAACAGGCCGTGACGAAATTAAACCGTTTCTCCTTAACAATACCACAATTCATTGTAAGGTTAACTTGACTCAAAGAAAAAGTCATGATAGAATATTGTAAGGTCAACATTACATTGGGAGGTGACTTATGAAAAATAGAATCAAAGCGTTGCGGGAAGCAGTTGGTCTTACACAAGAACAACTTGGCAAAATGGTCGGCACATCCCGCCAAGCAATTAATGCACTTGAAACAGAAAAAAATGAACCGTCAATCTGGCTGGCATATGATATTGCAAGAGTATTTAACCAGCCAATAGAAAACGTGTTTTTGTTTGAAGAAAGCGAAAGAAAATCACGGGCAGATTTTAGCAGAGGTGTAAAAAATGGTATTGCGGCAAATTAGAATGTTTGAGGATGAAATTTTAAGAAAAAAGTGTAAGCCTGTTGAAAAGATAACGGAGAGAATACAGGAAATCCTTGATGATATGGTTGAAACACTGCACAGCACCCCTAATGGCGGAGCATTGGCAGCAAATCAAATCGGTATTTTAAGAAGATTGGTTGTTGTAGATACAGAAAATGGTGTGTTAAAGCTGATAAATCCAGAAATTATTTCAGCAGAGGGCGACAAGTTTGAACCAGAGGCGTGTTTGAGTTTTCCCGGTCTATGGGGAAAAGTACATCGTCCCCAAAAGGTAACAGTAAGGGCACTGAATGAAAAAGGAGAAGAAATTATACTTGAAGGTACTGACTTCATGGCAAAGTGTTTATGTCATGAGATTGACCATTTAGATGGCTTGGTATTTATTGATAAAGCTGAGGAATTAACAGAAATATAATACATATCCATTCAATGGCGGTTTTGAAATAACAATCAAAACTGTCGTTTTTTTATTTATTGATCGTAACAAAAAAGGACATTCCCCTAAAATTTCTCTTAGAAAAATGTCCCTAAAATACAATATTTGATCGGATTCGCACAACGCTGAACATTAATAGGCGTATTATGACCTATTATTCGTTCAAAAGTTGCTGAATTCTTGTTGCTGAATCCTGATAACAGATGCTTTAAACCCGCATAAACACTGGCTTTTTTAATTAAGTGACTTCATCGTCGGGAACAACAACACATCCCTGATCGCATAAGAATCCGTCAACAGCATAACAAACCTGTCAATTCCGATTCCAATTCCTCCCGTAGGCGGCATTCCGATCATCAACGCATTGACAAAATCATCATCCATACTGTTAGCTTCCTCATCACCTGCTGCCAGCAGCGCCTCCTGAGCCTTAAAACGCTCTATCTGATCCAGTGGATCATTTAACTCAGAATAAGCATTGGCCATTTCCCTCTTTGTGATAAACAGCTCAAAACGCTCTGTATAATCCGGGTCATCAGGCTTTTTCTTGGTAAGAGGAGAAATCTCCACCGGATGATCCATGATAAAGGTAGGCTGAACCAGATGCTCCTCCACAAACTCCTCAAAAAGCATGCTGAGAATATCACCCTTCTTATGATGAGCCCCATATTCAATATGATGCTCATCCGCCAATGCCTTTGCTTCCTCATCAGTACGAATAGTCGTAAAATCAATACCCTTATATTTTTTCAGCGCATCCACCATGGTAATACGCTCAAATGGCTTTGACAAATCAATCTCCACACCATCATAACTCACCACAGCCGTTCCAAGCACATTGAGCGCCACAGAACGGAACAGATTCTCAACCAGATCCATCATGCCGTGGTAATCAGTATAAGCCTGATACAGCTCCATCAGTGTAAATTCCGGATTATGGCGGGTATCCACGCCTTCATTACGGAAAACACGTCCGATCTCATAAACACGCTCCAGGCCGCCTACAATCAATCTCTTCAAATAAAGCTCCAGAGAAATTCTCAATTTCACATCCTCATCAAGAGCATTGTAATGAGTCTCGAAAGGTCTTGCCGCAGCACCGCCTGCATTGGCAACCAGCATGGGAGTTTCTACCTCCATAAAGCCCTGGTCATCCAAATGATCGCGGATAGACTTAATAATCTGGGAACGCTTTACAAATGTGTCCCTCACCTCAGGATTCATGATCAGATCCACATATCTCTGTCTGTAACGGAGATCTGTATTGGTCAAACCATGGAACTTCTCCGGAAGAACCTGAAGACTCTTAGTAAGCAGGGAAACGCTTTCCGCATGAATGGAAACCTCTCCTGTCTTCGTCGTAAAAGCAGTACCCTTAATACCTACGATATCGCCAATATCCAGCTTCTTGAATTCCTTGTATTCCTCTTCTCCAATGCTGTCTCTGGCTACATAGGACTGGATGCTGCCCTTTAAGTCCTGTACATTACAAAAAGAAGCCTTTCCCATCACACGTTTGGACATCAAACGTCCTGCGATGGATACTTCTTTTCCTTCCCATTCCTCATAATGTTCCTTAATATCAGCGCTGTGTGCACTGACATCGTACTTTGTAATTTTAAACGGGTCCTTTCCGCCTTCCTGAAGTTCCGCCAGCTTTTCACGACGCACCTTCAGCAAATGGTTTAAGTCCTCTTCCATAACCTGATTCTGGTTCTGATTTTCTGCCACCTGTATTCGCTCCTTTGTGAACTATATGAACTAAGACACTCTCTGGATTTCCAGCACTTTATACTGGATTACGCCTGACTGTGTCTCTACGTCAACTACATCTCCTACTTGTTTACCCATCAACGCATGACCCACCGGGGATTCGTTGGAAATTTTATTCTGAAGACTGTTTGCTTCTGTGGAACCAACGATCTTGAATTCCATTTCTTCGTCTTCATCCACATCGTAGACCTTTACCTTGCAGCCAATGTTGATTTTATCTAAGTCGATTTCGTCCTCAACCACTACTTCTGCATTTTTAAGAAGCTTCTCCAGCTCTTCAATGCGCAGCTCAATGTCTCTTTGCTCATCCTTGGCAGCATCGTATTCTGCGTTCTCAGATAAGTCGCCCTGTTCTCTGGCTTCCTTAATTTTCTGAGCAACTTCTTTTCTTTTTACTACCTTTAAAGTATGAAGTTCATCCTCGTATCTTTTAAGGCCTTCATATGTTAAAATATTTTTCTTGTCTACCATGGTTTCAATTCCTCCTGGTTACTTACTCGCTCATTGGCATTCCAAATATTATAGCTTAAACATCTTAAAATGTCAAGAATCGTACCCGATTCTTTCTTCCACAAACCGCCTTAATTCGTCCAATGTTCCCACCTGGTTGATATCGTTTCTCAGCCTGGCTGAATGGGGAAGTCCGGCTGTATACCACGCCATATGCTTTCGCATTTCACGCATGGCAGTTTCCTCTCCCTTGTGCTCTGACAACAACGTTCCATGGCGCAGAATCATCCGGCTGATTTCACCTGGAGCAGGCCCCGGAAGAATTTCTCCGGTCTCCAGATAATGAAGAGTTCTGGAAAATATCCAGGGGTTTCCCTTGGCTCCCCTGGCAATCATCACTCCGTCGCATCCGGTCTGTTCCATAAGTACCTTTGCATCTTCAGGATGAAACACATCACCATTACCTATGACAGGAATGGCTACGGATTCCTTTACCTTCCTTATAATATGCCAGTCTGCTTTTCCTGAATAATACTGATCCCTGGTTCTTCCATGGACGGCCACTGCCGCCACTCCGCAGCTTTCAGCCATTTTGGCAAATTCCGCTGCATTGACGTCTTCCTCTGTAAAGCCCTTCCGGAATTTGACCGTAACCGGTTTTTTTACCGTTTTTACCATGGCGGTCAAAATCCGTTCAGCCAGCTTCATATCCTTCATAAGCGCAGAACCTTCGCCGTTGTTCACAATCTTCGGAACAGGACAGCCCATGTTCACATCCAAAAATGCATAAGGGCCTGATTCCACCTGGGCTGCAATACGGGCCATGATCTCAGGATCAGAGCCAAACAACTGGAGGGCTACAGGGCCTTCGTTTTCGGCCACCTCCATCAGCTCCTTCGTATTCCTGTTTTTATATAAAATTGCTTTGGCGCTGACCATTTCCGTAACCGCCAGGCCGCACCCCTGTTCCCTGCAAAGCAGACGAAATGGCAGGTCCGTAACCCCTGCCATCGGTGCAAGCATCAGATTGTTGTCAAATGTCACATCTCCGATTTTAAACTTCACTTATCTATATCTCCGCTTTCCAGTTCTTCTCCCAGGTAAAATACCCTGTAGTACATCTCCAAGGACTCCAAAAGCTCTCTCTTTTCTCTCCGGTACTGCTTGATCTTTAACACGCTTCCGATTTCATCAAAGAGATAGTCGCTTTCCTCTGCATTCACCTTAAATTCCAAGGTTCCATCCTGGTCGAACTCTAAAACAAGAACTCCTCCCACATCCTCCGTATAAAGAACACACATGATCTGAAGTTCCTGCTTGATGCTCTCAGGAAGGCCTGAAAACTGCTGGTTTAAATAATATTTCCGTTCATATGAATTGGCGCCGCACAGCACCACCTTACCTTCATCGTATTCCATATCTTCCCACACCGTTCTTTCAATGGATTAATTTTCTTTCATATTATATACCGGTTTTTTATTTTAACACAGGGGAAAAGAAATGACAATAGCCTAAAAATCAGTGGTGCTGCGTTTCACCAGGCAGCAGGCCACCCGGGTATCCCGGCTCACTGCCGCTCCTTCCCCGTGAAGAACTGCCATCATATTGCATACCGTAATATTGCAGAGATTTTCCACCTGGTTATCAATGGAGGACAGCTCCGGCTCACAGCAGACGGAAAGAGTGGAGTTATTAAAGCCTGTAATGCACATATCCCGGGGAACTGCCAGGCCCCTGGCGTTGGCATACTTAATGGCGCCCACGGCAAGTCCGTCATCGGTGGCAACCACACCGTCAAAGCTTAAGTCTCTCCGCTCTAAGAGAATGTCCCGGACCGTATGAATCCGGTTCTTTACATAGAGCTTTAAATCTCCGGGAGCCGTCAGCCCTTCTGCCTTCCATGCGGACTCATAACCGCGCAGCTTCTGGGCGGCACTGTAAGAATAAGAATCACAAAGGAACAGAACCCTCTTCCGTCCCATTTTAAGCATCTGGCTGGTCACGTCAAAGGTGGCCTGATAGTCGTCTCCATAGGCACAGTATACATTTTCACAGTCAAGGTGGCCGTTGATTATAAATACTGGCACCTGCTTTGCCGCATCGCAGACGTATTTGGGCTTTTCTCCTTTTTTCCCGGAACCGGCATAAGTAGAACCTACCATAATCAGGGCGTCAATCCTTTTTGCAAGGAGAAGGCTGACATACTTTTCTCTGGTTGACTGTTCAAAACCACTGCAGCACAAGATGCAGTCATAGCCGTATTCATGCATACGGCTCTCTAAATGGGCTACTGCCGCAGCCATATAGGCATCCGACACATCAGGGCACAGGATTCCGATGGTCTTCATGGAATCAAGACCCAGACCCCTGGCGAATACGTTTGGTGTATAATCATTGGCCACCATAATCTCCCTGACCCTTTGTTTCGTTTTTTCACTTACCCGCGGACTGTCATTGACCACCCGTGACACAGTGGCAATGGAAACTCCTGCAAGCGCTGCAATGTCATAAATATTCATCCTGGCAGTTCCTCTTACATCATTAAACTTTTATAATAAAAAGGGGGTAAAACGGCTTTGCTGTCAGATTATGCCTGCGTTTTTACCCTGAGTTTCAATTTCTTTAAAAAATAACCGTGTAAGCACTTACACTTTTCTCGTTTATTATATCGGATGCTTGTCTATAAAGCAAGTATTATTATTCATTTTTCAGAATAGAAAACAGGGCTCAATCAAGTTAAAAAAGTCCTTGGGACACCCTCTGTAAAGAAGGTGCCCCAAATGGACCATGCAGCATTTCATAAATGCCTATTTTGTGAAATCTAAAATAACTTTCAGCATATCAGCTCCGTTGGTGCTGAAATCTTCAAGGGCCTTTGCGGCCTCTTCATATGGGTATTCATCGGTGATTACTTTCTCTAAGTTTACACCGCCTTCTTTTACAATATCAATCAATTCAATGAAATCTTTGTTCATAGCATTACGGCTTCCGTAAACATCCAGCTCTTTCTTCTGAATCATGGTGAAGTTAAAGTCCAGATTCTTCTTGCCTACGCCGATAATAACCACTTTTCCTCCGAATGCCGCAGCATCGATACAGTTCTGGAAGGTGGAAGGAAGTCCTACCGCTTCAATACACACGTCAAATCCGTAAGCAGCCTCATTGCCGTTGATATTAATGCTTCCGGTAATCTCCTTAGTCGCTTTATCAAGGGCATCCGGGCCGTCATTTAAGATGGTTCCGGCAAATCCAAAGCTTTCCATGGCATAATCCAGTTTCGCTTTTGCCACATCAGCCATATATACTTCGCCGCCAAGAGCTTTTGCAGCGATAGCAGCCAGAACGCCGATGGTTCCGGAGCCGACAACCAGTACCTTATCGCCTTTTTTGATTCCAGCACGCTGGATGCCGTGGTATCCGATACAGAAAGGCTCGATGGCTGCCAGAACCTTGGCAGGAATTCCTTTTCCGTCAAAAATTCTCTCCAGCGGCATGGTGATATATTCGCAGAATGCACCGTCTCTCTGGCAGCCCATGGTCTGGTTATCCATGCAGGCATTGACAAGTCCCTTTTGGCAGCTATAGCAGGTACCGCAGTTAAAATAAGGATTGCAGGTAACGACCATTCCATTTTTCAAGCCGTACTCATTGTCCTCATCCACCTCAACGATTTCCGCACTGAACTCATGTCCGGGAATTCTTGGGTAATCAAAATAGGCAAATGTTCCTCTGTAGGAACCTAAATCACTGCCGCAGATACCTCCATATAAAACCTTAAGCAATGCTTCTCCCGGCTTTCTTACCGGCTTTTCAATTTCTCTGATTTCCACCTTGCCAGGCTCAACAATATAAACTGCTTTCATAATATCACATCTCCTTATCTTCAATTCCTACCAAAGCATGCCATCCTCATCGAAAGGCAAATCCATTGGCTCAGATTCTATTTCAATATTTTCAATCCCCTTGATTTCCTCCAGATAATCTTCTGAAAGCATGATGTGCTCCAGATGAAGGCTGTTGGGAATTCTTACAATTCTAGGCCGGGTCTTGTCGATCTCGTTACAGGTCTTGATGCAGACTGAAATGGCTTCCTTATCACTTTCCATGATAATGGGAATCCTGACACCTCCAAGGACAGTACAGGTGATTGCATTGGGATACATGGAAGCTAAGTCCAGTTTGTCAAACACACGCTTTGTGGTGGCACTGGCATATCCCAGTCCAATGCCGTTTCCATGGGTTTCTTCGCTTAAGTCCAGAACAACCACTCTCTGGGCATCAATGCCGCCGGTGGCATAGGGGGTGCAGAAGGTTCCTGTAATATTGGGGTCCATTCCGTCACCGCTGTAATTTTTTCCGATTTCATCTACGATGAGAACATCGCAGGAATCCACCAGGATTTTGGCCATATAGGAAGCTGCTTCCTGTAAGAGGGCCGGTTCTTTTTCTTCGATTTCATCTGCATTTACAGCTACGATTCTGCAAGTCTCATCGTATGCATTTTCAATGGTCGGAACAGCAAATAAAATGGGGGCATACTTGATAATTGCTTTGCCAAACAACGGCACATTCTTTGCCATGTTCTTAAAGCCTGCTTCGTGGCAAACCTCGGCTCCGTACTGCTTTCCAAGGCCAATAGCCATCATTTTCATGATTCCGCTTTCATAGGGACCGCGGAATGCCGTATGGGGCTTGATTCTGCAGCCGATGATGATTCCGTCGGCTTCTGCGGCGTATTTGTCAATATAAACATCTCCGCCTTCTTCATTGACACCTATTTTTTTCACTTCCATAGAGGACAGAATGGGGCACTGAAGGTATTCTTCTGTGATTCCGTAGCCTTCCAGAACTGCTTTCTGCCCCTCTGCCGTGCTGCCTCCATGGCTTCCCATGGCTGGAACTACAAAGGGTTGTCCGCCTCTTGACTTGACAAAATCAGCAATGCATTTTGTGGTCAGGGCATTGTTTGCGATTCCTCTGGAACCGGCTGTAATTGCGATTCTCATCCCCGGTTTAATCTGGGAAGAAAATTTTTCTTCTGAAAGCAGTTTTTCTATGACTCCGGGAATATCCTTTGGCTCAATTTTAGGACGGGGAAATATCTGGCGTACCCGAAACATTTTAGGGATGGTTACATCCTTGACCAGATCTGCTATAAAAGGTCTTTCTCTCATATCAACGCACTTCCCTTTCTTTGTGTAGATAAAACAGACATGGTATACAGCCATTGATTTCATAACAAGCGTGTACCATGTCTGCCATAAAAGCAACTATTCGCCTAAGTAGGCTTTCTTAACTTCCTCATTCTGCAGCAGGTTTTCACTGGTATCGTGAAGTGTAATTTCTCCGTTCTGCATAACATAGCCGCGGTTGGCTACATTCAATGCGATCTTGGAGTTCTGCTCTACGAAAAGAACAGAGGTTCCCTGCTTGTTGATGCGAACAATGGATTCAAAAATTTCTCTGATGATAATAGGTGCAAGTCCCAGAGAAGGCTCATCAAGCAAAATCATTCTGGGGTTGCAAAGCAGGGCGCGTCCGATTGCCAGCATCTGCTGCTCGCCGCCGGAAAGAGTACCGGCTAACTGGGTTCTGCGCTCATACAGCCTCGGGAACATTTCGTATACTTTGTCAATATCTTTGTTAATGTTGGCTTTATCCTTACGGATATACGTTCCCATCTGGATATTTTCTGCTACGGAAAGCTTTGAAAATACGTGTCTTCCTTCCAAAACCTGAACCAGACCCTGATTGGTAATTAAGTGTCCTCTCATACGGTCAATACGCTTGCCGTCAAAATAGATTTCACCTTTTACACCGGAAGCTGCGGTCAGTCCGGAAACGGTTTGAAGAGTTGTGGTTTTTCCTGCACCATTGGCGCCGATGATGGTTACAATTTCACCCTCATCTACATAGAGGTCAATTCCATGTACTACTTTAATATTTCCATAAGAATACTGAAGGTTTTTCAGTTCTAATAAATGCTTTCCCATTATTCACCTCCTAAGTATGCTTCAATAACTGCAGGATTATTTTGAATCTCGGAAGGAATACCTTCTGCAAGCAGTTTTCCGTAGTTCAATACATACATGTAATCCGCAAGTCCCATCATCAGTTTCATATCATGTTCAATAATCAAAATGCTGATGCCGCGTTCAACGATCTTTTTGCACAAAGCATCAAGCTCATTTTTTTCTGTTGCATTCATACCTGCCGCAGGCTCATCAAGCAGCAGGATCTTGGGATCGCTGGCAAGGGCACGGCAGATTTCCAGAAGTCTTTGCTTTCCGTAAGAAAGAGAACCTGCGGGTTCATCCTTCAGTGCCAGAAGTCCTACGAAATCCAGCAGTTCCAGAGCCTTTCCATAAGCCTTCTGCTCTTCTTCTCTTTCTTTTCTTGTCTTAAAAAGAGAATCTGTAAATTTAGAATTTAACCGGGAATGCATTCCTACGATTACATTCTCGTATACTTTCATTTTTCTGAACAGGTTGATGATCTGATAGGTACGGCTGATTCCAGCTTTATTTATCTGATAAGGGCGGAAACCCTGAATTTCTTTCCCTTCAAATATGATCTTTCCTTCGTTAGGAGTGTAAACACCGCTGATACAGTTGAAAAAGGTTGTTTTACCAGCACCGTTAGGGCCGATCAGACCGGTGATCTTTCCTTCTCTCACTTCCATGGAGACATCATTATTTGCCACCAACCCGCCAAACCTTAAGGTTACGTTCTGGACTTTCAGCATTTATTTTGCTCCTTTCTTTTTGAATTTTGCCATAATATCCTGGAATGCGCCGTAAAGCCCGCCTGGCAGTCCGACGATTACAATAAGCAGCAAAACACCGTAAATTAATAACTGGTACTTCTCAGTTGCACGAAGTGCCTCATTTAATATGAGTACAGATACGGCACCGAAGATGGGACCGAAACGGGAAGCAGTTCCGCCGAATAAAAGCATGGTAAGGAACATAACAGACTGCTTGTACATAAATGTATCCGGACTGATAAATCTTACACAGTGAGCATACATACCGCCTGCAAATGCAGTGAAGAACGCACTGATGGAAAATGCCAGAATCTTATAATTCCGTACATTGATACCCATACCGTCTGCTGCATGGGAATTCTCGCGGATAGCGATAAAAGCACGGCCAACCTTGGATTTGATCAGATTGTTTTTAATAGTAAGGAATATAACAACGCACAGAAGTCCGAAGTAATAAAACTTGTTGTAGGTATTGAGCTTAATGCCGAAAAGGTTTACGGATTCTGTAAAGAAGCCGGTAAAGTTACCTGTGATTTCATAAGGAGACTGAGCCACCAGCTGATATACAATTTCACCAAAGGCAATGGTTGCCAGAGAAAGGAAATGGAAAACCAGTTTAGAGGCAGGGTAAGCCAGAGCTGCACCAATGATGGCTGCAAGAAAAGCCGCAATGATCATGGTAAGTACAACCGGAATATGGACATATTTGTGAAGAATCGCAGATCCATAGGCACCTATTGCGAAGAAAGCCGCATGTCCCAGGGAAATCTGTCCGCTATAGCCGAATACAATGTCTAAACCAGATACAGCTACGATATAAATAAAGATAAAGCTTATGATAGTAAATGCATACTCAAAATTAATCGCTTTGAAAAGCATCGGCAATAATAAGAGGACTACAAGAATAACAAAGTCATTCTTTCTGTTTGATATGGCATTTTTTAATGTTTGATTCATTCCATTCTCCTCCTTAATCCTGAATTGCCCGCTCATTAAAGATACCGGTTGGCTTAATGAACAAGAATGTAATTAACAGTACATAAGCTACCAGGTCTTTATAAGAAGAGGAAATGTAAGCGGAAGTAAACGTCTCTACCAATCCGAGGATTGCACCGCCGACCATAGCACCGTACATGTTTCCGTAACCGCCCATAACCGCACTGGCGAAACCTTTTCTTCCGATGGTTGCACCCAAAGTGGTGTATACGCCGTATAGAGGTCCGATCAGCATACCTGCAAGTGCAGCAACAGCTGCAGAAATCCCCCAGGTAAGGCCTGTTGCAAGAGATACGTTGATTCCAAGGCTTCTGGCTGCCAAAGGATCCATAGCTGCAGCTCTCATAGAAGTTCCGAATTTTGTATGCTTCATGAAAATATGAAGAATTAACATACATACGATGGAAATTAAAATGCAGACAAAAGCTTCTGTCTGAATGTTTACACCAAATATTTTAATATTTTGGATGCTGAAAATTCTCGGGAAGTTAATGGCCTGGGTTCCCCATACCAGCATGGAACCGTTCTGAATAATGTAGGATACAGCAATGGTTGCCAAAACCGTATAAATCGGCAGAGTTCCCTTTGCTACCAACTTGCTGATAATGCCTTTTTCCAGAACCATTCCAACGCCCAGCATAATAACAAAAACAATTAATACTGTAAGAAGAAACGGGATGTGAAACACTCCGTAAAAGGTATATCCCAAAAACGCACCTAATGTGAGGATATCACCCTGTGTAAAGTTAAGCATTCCTGATGCTTTGTAGATTAAGCTGTAGCCCAGAGCGATCAAACCATAAACACAGCCGAGTACAAGACCAGAAACAATAATCTGTATTATCATATTTACCTCCAAGGAAACCGCCTATATCCTTTTGAAGGGAGATAGGCGGGCCATTATATGTGGTGTTACGGTTCAGTCATGCGGAAACGCAACTTTATTACTCTGCAAGCTTTTCGTAGTTGCCTTCTTCAAGCCACTGATTGAAATCAAGATATTTTCCATCAGAAATGATATAATCATTCAGAGTATGAAGTCCTTCACGGGTTCCGTCGGTGAAGTCAAGCATTCCGCCAAGGGATTTGAAATCTTTGATCTGGCTGATAGCATCTTTAATTGCATCGCTGTCGTTGCTGCCTGCAATCTTTGAAGCCTCCCAGAATACCATCATTGCATCCCAGCTTCTGTATGCACAGTCATGGAAAGGCATAACGCCGTACTCATCAACATAAAGCTGTAAGAATTCTTTCATCTCTGGATCTGTAGCTTCTTCAACATCACTGTATACAACGTATGGATAAGAGAATACCCAGTTGTTTGCTGCTTCGCCTGCAACGTTAAGAGTATCTACCGGAATACCTTCACGGTTGAAGCAAAGCTTGTTGTATCCAAGCTGACGTAACTGCTTTGCAAAGATTGCCTGAGTCGGTCCATTGGTGGAACAGAATACTGCATCAGGTTTTGTATTGATCATCTTAGCTACCTGGCCGGAGAAATCTGTATCACCTTCGGTGTAGCTTTCTACTGTTGTAACTTCAATTCCAACTTTTTTAGCTTCTTCTACAAATGCTTCAGCACTGCTCTTTGCCGCATCATCAAGACCGCGGAATACTGCTACTGACTTAATATCCAGTTCTACCATCTTTTCAGCGATATGAGGCATGGAAAGTGCTGTGTTCAGTCCTGCACGGAATACATATTCCCAACCCTGCAGCATCCATGTAGGGCTGTTTCCTGTTCCGATGGTAGGAATTTTAGCTTCATTGTAAATTCCGCCGGCTGCAAGTACGTTGCTGCTTGTAAGAGAACCTAAGATGGCATTTACCTTATCTACCTGGATCATCTTGTTTGCAATCTTAACTGCTTCCTCAGGAGATCCCTGATCATCGTAGTTTACAAGCTTTACAGGAACTCCGTTAAAGCCGCCTGCTTCGTTGATCACCTTAACTGCCAGTGCAGCCGCCATGTTAGCAGACTCACCAACCTGTGCATTAACACCGGTTAAAGGCTGTGGGTTACCGATTACGAAAGTCTCTCCGCTTGCGCCTCCTGCAGCAGCAGTAGTCTCTGCAGCAGCACTTGAACCAGCGCCTGCAGCAGTGGTTCCTTCTGTTGCTTTACCTGCTCCTCCAGCCCCGCATGCGGTTAAGAACATAGTTAAGCTTAACCCAAGGGCAAGGATCTTAGATGACGTTTTTTTCATTTCAATTTCCTCCATTTAGTTTTATTATCTTTAAAAAAGATTACCTTGTTCATCGAAAGCCCATTCTTCAGGCTCTCCCAGAATCTGGATATCAGGGTTTTTCGCTGCTTCTTCCAGCATAGCCTCTGATATGTAGATCTCTTCCAGATCCTTTGTATTGCGGATACGGACAATATAAGGATTTGACTTGTCCGTGCCGTTGCAGGTTTTCAGCCCCAGCTTAATGGCTGTTTCATCTCTGCGGGTTACAATGGGCACCTTCACCACATCTAAAACTGTGGAAGTGACTCCATTGGGATAAGTCTCATCTGCATCCATTTTGTCAAAGCAGCGTTTTGTGGTAATATCCGCCACTCCCAGGCCGTTAAAATTGCCGTGAGTCTTTTCTGTCAAGTCCAGGACTACGATGCGCTTTACCTCAATGCCTCCGCTGGCTGATTTGTAACAGGCAAACCTGCCGGTTACATTGGGGTCCATTCCGTCTCCGCTGATGTCTTTTCCTATTTCATCTACAACCAGCTCGTCAATTTCATCGAAAAGGATTCTTCCCATCTTGCTTTTTGCTTCTACAAGCAGTTCAGGTTCTTTTGTCCAGATTTCTTCTTTTGTTAATGCCTCCAGCTTATAGGTCTGGTCATAGGCATTTTCAATGATGCCAAGACCGCAGATTACATTGGCATAGCCAAGAACCACCTTGGCCACCTTTGGCATCAATTCGCCCATGTTTTCAAATCCTGATTCATGGACGGTTTCTGCTCCCTGCTGCTTTCCCATGCCGATGACCGACATTTTCATCAGTCCGCTTTCGTGAGGTGCACGAAATGCCGTATGGGCCTTGATCCGTCCGGTGAGAATAATGCCATCCGCATCATGGGCATTCTTGTCCATAAATACGGGCATTCCTGATTCCAGTTCTCCGATCTGAACGGTTTCCATGGAGGAAAGGATTGGACAGCCGCAATACTCCTCTGTCACGCCGTAGCCTGCCAAAAGAGCTCTCTGCCCTTCTGCCGTGGCTCCTCCATGACTTCCCATGGAAGGGAAAATAAATGGGATTGCTTTTTTACTCTTTACAAATTCCACAACTGATTTGGCTATCAATGCCATATTGGTGATTCCCCTGCTCCCTACAGCAATAGCTATACGGTCATTTTCATGAATCTGTCCGGCAAATTTATCCTGGGACAAATGCTGGAAAACAATATCCGGAATCTCTTCCGGTTCCAAATGAGATTTATCGAAAACCTGACGGACTTTTACCATTCTGGGAAGAACTACATCCTGACAGATTTTGTCCACAATATCTCTTTGCTTAGAATAATCTTGTTTCATAATCATCCTTTCCTTGCTAACCGGCTGCATTCGCAGCCTTCCTCCAGAAACACCCCAAATCTTCCAGGTAATACCTGTCTTATGATTCCCCTCAACCAGAATTTGTATGCAGGGGCGAAATCATTGTGTCTGGAATTTAACATTTATACATCTGATATATCAGTTGAATTTGTAAGTAAATAATATACTAACATCTTTTGAAAGTCAAGTTGTTTTTTGTGTATTTTATTTGTACTTTGTATGCAATACACCCTATTTTTCGTATTTTTGTGTATTTTACTCTTTCTCAATCTGGATTTACTTGTCAATACGTCAGATTCTTTTATTGGTTTTTCCAGAATTTCACTGGCTATTTTTCTAATACTTTTCGGTTCTTCAGTGACTTTTGGCACAAAAAAATGAAACCGGTTTTGCAATAAGCAATTCCGGCTTCATTTTCTGAAATTTGATGAAGAAATTCAAAGATATTACCATGGATAATAAAATACAATCCCTGCTGCACCGCTGAGTGTCAATATAAGTATGGGATTTATTTTATACTTACGAAGCAGAAGGAATGAGACTCCGAAAATACAAAGTGCTATGACGTTTATGGAATTGGTCTTGAAGCTGGGCTCCATGGTTCCAAAAAAAGCGAGAAAGATCATAAGAACGCCGGCTGAGATAATCAAACCTAAGGAGGCGGATTTGAGACCTTTTACAATATAAAAAATGGTTTGATTCTGTTTGTGCTTTAAGTACCAGCGGTATAGTACTAAAGAAATGGCGCATCCGCCGATTACACATCCAAAGGTTGAAACAATGGCCCCCATGATTCCCAGTACACGAATCCCCACAAATGTAGAGGTATTGACGGCAAGAGGCCCCGGCGTCATTTGTGAAATAATAATGATATCACTGTATTCCTGTAAAGTGAGCCATCCCGCTTGTTCCACCACCTGCTGCTGGATGAGCGGGATGACAGCATATCCCCCGCCAATGCTAAATAATCCAATATTGAAAAAAGCTAAAAATAAATCAAGAAGTGCTTTCATGGTAAGTCTTTCCTTTCACAATCCACAGAGCATACAGGGCTGAACAAATAATGCTGATCACAAGAATCCAGACAACGGGGACATTAAATATAAAGTTGGCAATAAATGCAACCGGGATGAGCAATGTAAAGTACCAGCTCTTTTCTTTTGTAATGGCGGAAGCCATGGTAAATATAAAGTCCACAATTGTTGCAGCAACTGCTGCCTCCATGCCTTTGAGAATGGCTGAGATAAGTACATTGTCCCGAAAAGCTGCATAAAACATAGAAATAACTGAGAGAACCAATAATGAGGGAAGGGTGGTGGCTATCCCTGCCAAGATCCCGCCTTTTATGCCTCTGAGATGGTAACCTGTCAAAACGGAGATATTGACAGCAATGGCACCCGGAGAAGACTGGGCAATGGCAGCCATATCCAAAAGTTCCTCCGATTCAATCAAGGGATTTTCATCAACAAAATAACGCTGAAGCATTGGAAGCACCACATAACCGCCTCCAAAGGTAAAGGCACTGATAAAAAACATTTTTGAAAATAAAAGCCAATAGATATTTTTAGAACGCATACACGCCCCTCCTTATAAATACTAAAATGCAAACTTCCTTGATTATACATGACAAAAGGGGTTGTGTCAAAATGGCCATTAAAGCTAATAAGCCCGCCACCGGGCGGACTTATTAAAAATATTCATTTGAACATATCTCTTCTTTACTTCTGACCCGCGATCTGCAGATCAATCCCCTGCTCTTCAAAGTACTCGACAAACTCTTCTGAAGGACGGACATCGGTGATCACCGTGTGCACCTGCGGAAGCATACAGTAGGTCACAAGGGTGACCGCATCAAACTTGCTTTCATCTGCCATCAAAATAACCTGTCCGGCTTTTCTTACTGCTGTTGTCTTAATGTCATATTCCCATGGTGATGCATGGGTGATGCCTGATTCAATGGTAATTCCCGACGCCGCCATGAAAGCCTTTGTTATGTTATATTTGCCCAGAGCTTCGGCCGTATCAATTCCTGCAAAGGAATTGGTGGTCTTGTTATAAATTCCGGTGACGCAGATCAGTTCGATGTTGTCAAGCTTTACAGCCTTTTCAATTACCTCCAGGCTGGAAGTGATGACAGTTACCTGCTTGCCTTCCAGGAAATCCACCACGCATGCCGTGGTTGTTCCGGAATCAATGAAAATAATGTCCTGGTCAGCCACAAGCTCTGCCGCTCTGCGCCCGATGGCCATTTTTCCATCAATATTCCGGATCTCCCGCTCTTCAAAGGCAATCAGATTTCCTCCTGACTTTTTTCGGACACCGCCGTATACCTTTTCAATCAGGCCTGTCTGCTGCAGTTCACTGACATCTCTGCGCACCGTTACCAGGGATACCTTAAATTCCCTGCTTAAGTCCTCCATGGATACGGTTCCGCATTTCTCAATGTACTCCTTCATCTCATTAATACGGCTGTCTTTCATGCATGTGCCCCCAATCATAAATTTTCATCATTATTCCACTATAGTATAACTTATGAGAAGTTGTTTTTCAACTTCTCATAAAAGGCGCCGTCCATCCGATTATGAAGATAACATTTCCATGGCTGCATGCATTCCCACTTCGTAAATCCTGTTCAAATACACTTCTGCCATAAGAGCAAAATCGCCCAGCTTTGTCAAATCCTCGCCCCACATCTTTTCATTGCTGCATACAGCCTGAACCAGTTGGGGAACCGTGTCATCCTTGTGTTCCATAAAGAATTCCAGAACCTCCCGGTCATCATTGACAAAGTATTCTTCCTCTCCTCTTAAGCCGACCATATGCCCGTCATCTAAGCGGCTGCAGTGATAGAAAGCAAGATAGGCTGCAAAGCTGAACACCAGATTGGAAGGCAGCTTTCCGAATTTCTCATAAAAGCTTTTCACACTGGGCAGATCTCTCGCCTTCCACTTTGAGGTGGTATTCAAAGATATTGCCAGCAGTTTATGGTCAATGAACGGATTTGCCAGCCGTTCAAAGGTCTCTTTTGCAAAGGAAAGCTTTTCCTCCTCAGGCAGATCCAGGGCCGGTATGATTTCTTCATATACCATTCGTTCCATATAACCCATAATCACCGGATCATCCAGGCAATAACGGGCAATATTATAACCGGAAAGGTAGGATGCCAGCACCATGCCGGTCTGAACGCCGTTTAAGATGCGGACTTTCCGGTTCTTATAGGGAGAACAGTCCTCGCAGACAATCACCGGAAGCCCGGCTTTTTCAAAGGGCAGCTCCTCTCTCAGCCACTCCGGCCCTTCGATAACCCAGATTGCAAAAATCTCTCCGGTATCGATTAAACGGTCCTCATATCCGTTTTCTTTTTCAAGGTCACTGATCTCTGATGCCGGATATCCTGTTACAATGCGGTCAACCATGGTGGAACAAAAGGTATTTTCTCTTTCCAGCCAGGAAAGGAAGCCTTCTTCCAGGCCCCACAGCTTTATATACTCTTTCACGCACCGTTTCAGCTCATCCCCATTATGATCAATGAGTTCACAGGATAATATAACAAAGCCCTTTCCTTTTTCCTCTCCAAATATTAAATAACGCTCATGGAGAAAACGGGTCAGCTTCGCAGGAAAATTATCCGGCGGAGTGTCTTCATACTTATTGGTACCGTCAAAAGAAATCCCTGCCTCCGTGGTGTTGCTGATCATATACCTCAAATCAGGATTCGCTGCACATTTTAAAAATTCCCGGTAATCCTCATAGGGGTTTATAGCCCGGTTTATGCTGCTGATGATTCTCTTCCGGCTCACCTTTTCTCCGTTTTCATAGCCCCGCAGATAAATGGTGCAAAGGCCTTCCTGTTCATTGACTGCATCAGAAAGACCATTGCTTATGGGCTGTACAATGCAGACCTTTCCCTGAAAACCGGCTTTTTCATTTGCAATGTCAATAAAATAATCTGCAAAGGCGCGCAGAAAATTGCCTTCTCCGAATTGAAGAACCCGCTCCGGTCCTTCCTTCAGCAGATAACCTTCATAGCCCTGCTCTTCCAGGACATCATAACTTAAACGTTTCATCCAATCTCCTTTCAAAACTTTATCAATTGTTTATCATTATTATAACCATATTTTATTTCTTGTCAATATAAAATCAAAGTAAAGCCTGCCATTTTGAGGACAATACGGTGATATTAAATTATTTTTTATTTTAGTATTGACTTAAAAACACAAAAGCTATATAATTTCATCAAATTATTATCATAACTTAATCATTTTGATTTCAGAAAGGATGGATTTGTCCATGATCACATTTGATTCCTCACGCCCTATTGACGTCGTACCTGTGGGAAGGATTGCCATTGATTTTAATCCTGTCAATTTTAACGAGCCATTTACCGCCTGTACCACATTTAATAAGTATGTAGGCGGCTCTCCGGCCAATACTGCTGCAGGCTTAAGCCATCTGGGCATAAAAACCGGATTTATCGGAAAGGTTTCAAACGACAGCCTGGGAGACTACGTTGTCGGTTATTTAGAGGAACAGGGAGTTGATATCTCTCATATTTCCCGCTGCCAGGGCGATGAAACTCTGGGACTGGCCTTTACGGAGACAAGAGCAGACGGCAGTACCAACCTAATGATGTACCGGAGCGGCCCGGTTGCCGATTTGCAGCTTTCTCCTGAGGAAATTGATGAAGAGTATATAAAGAAAGCCAAATGCGTTGTTATTTCCGGAACAGCTTTGGCTGCCTCCCCTTCCAGAGAAGCTGTTTTTAAGGTGCTGGAACTGGCAGAGAAAAATCAGTGCGTCATTGTTTTTGATATTGACTACCGTCCTCAAACCTGGAAAAGCGATGATGAGATCTCTATTTACTATACATTAGCGGCAAAATACGCAGATATTATTATGGGCTCCAGAGAAGAATTTGACCGGATGGATTCCATGACCGCTTCTTCTGATTACGATGACTGGCAGACAGCTGACCACTGGTTTAAGCAGCGGGCTAAAATTGTCATCATCAAACACGGAAAGGAAGGCTCCCGGGTCTACTGTTCCGACGACAGCGCTTACCAGGTAAAACCATTTCCTGTCAAGGCACTGAAAGCAACCGGAGGAGGCGATGCTTATTCCAGCGCATTTTTAGCCGGTCTTCTTAAAAACTTTACCATCGAGCAATCACTTGAAATGGCAACGGCAAGCGCTTCTATGGTAATTGCCAGCCCAAGCTGCTCTTCTTCCATGCCTGATTTTGAATCTCTGGAAAGCTTTATCAAGGAATCCAGGGAAGCTTACGGCAAAGTGATCAGCAAAATTGAAAAAGATAAATAACAGGGGGATTGATCTGTGTTAACAAATTTAAATACAATATTCAGCCAGCACCCGGATTACGCTGTTGCAGCCTTTAATATCTTCGGCTATGAAGATGCCGCTGCAGTAGTGGCCGCTGCCGAGGAACTGAAAGAACCGGTGATTTTAATGGCTAACAGGGATGCTGTGACTCATATGCCTCTGCCTGTTTTGGGAAAAATCATGACCTACCTGGCCCAGCAGGCCTCCGTACCGGTCTGTGTCCATTTAGACCATTCCACCAGCTTTGACACCATCAAGGAGGCCATTGGTGCAGGCTTTACCTCAGTCATGTTTGACGGCTCACAGCTTCCTATGGAAGTAAATATTTCAATAACCAGGCAAGTGGTAAATTATGCCCATCCTCTGGGAATTACAGTGGAAGGGGAAATCGGCTCCGTGGGATACTCTGATCCGGCTATCCAGGCAAAAACCGTTTTTACCGAACCGGAAGAGGCCCTGTTCTTTGCAGAGTCAACCAAGGTTGACTGCCTGGCCGTTTCCATCGGAACCGTACACAGAATGGAACAACAGGCGGCAAACCTGCAGTTTGACCGGCTGAAGGAAATCAGGGACAAGGTTTCTGTTCCTTTGGTCATTCATGGCTCAACCGGCGTGGCTGACAGTGACTTAACCAAACTGTCCCAAAGCGGAGCCATGAAAATCAATATCGGTACCTCCCTTCGGATGGCCTTTGGAAAGACATTGCGAAAGGCTATGGAGGAGAATCCAAGCGCATACGACAGAATTAAGCTGTTCCAGGAACCGATGAAAGCAGTTTGCCAGACAGCAAAAGCGAAAATGCTGACCTTACAATATAAATAAAAAACGAGAGGGAGATTTATTAAATGAAAACATTACAATTCTTTTCCGGCGGGCAGTGGATTTCTTCAAAAACCGAAACATACATGGATGTCTATAACCCAAGTACAGGAGAAATCATTGCAAAGGCTCCATGCTGTACCGAGGACGAGGTAGAACATGCTATTGAATCTGCCAAAAAGGCTTATACCACATGGTCTGCAACCCCTGTGTTAAAGCGGGTACAGATTCTTTACCGCGTAAGGGATCTGATCATCGAACATTTAGACGAGCTGACCGCTTTATGCGCTACGGAAAACGGAAAGTCCTGGGGAGATGCCCAGGGAGATGTTCTGAAAGCAAAAGAAGGGACAGAACAGGCCATCAATGCTCCCAATCTGATGATGGGAGAAAGCCTTATGGATGCCTCAAGCGGCGTGGATACCACCTTATACCGTGAATCCTTAGGCGTGTTCGCAGGCATTGTTCCCTTTAACTTCCCAGCCATGATCCCTATGGGCTGGATGGCTCCCATGTGCATTGCTGCGGGCAACACCATTGTGATTAAGGCTGCAAGCCCCACTCCTATGACCTGTATGCGGATTGCAGAGCTTTACCAGGAAGCCGGTCTTCCGGATGGCGTTTTAAATATTGTCACCTGTTCACGGAATGAAGCGGAAATTTTTATGAAGCATCCTGACATCAAAGGAATCAGCTTTGTAGGCTCCACTTCCGTAGGCCTGCATATTTATAAAGAAGCCGCAGCAAACGGTAAGCGGGCCCAGGCGCTGTGTGAAGCGAAAAACCACGCCCTGGTCCTGGAGGATGCTCCCATCGAGCGTACCGCAGCCGGAATCATTAACGCCGCTTTCGGATGTGCCGGAGAACGGTGCATGGCACTTCCCGTTGTAGTTGTCCAGGAATCCATTGCAGACCAGTTAGTGGAAAGCATTGTGAAAAAAGCCAAAGCCCTGAAGGTTGGCGAATCCGTTGCCAGGGATACGGATATCGGTCCAGTCGTTACCGCTTCCCATAAGCAGTTTGTTGCCAAGTGGATTGAAACCGGAATTGCAGAAGGAGCTGAGATAATTTTAGACGGCAGAAATTGTACTGTTCCGGGATTTGAAAACGGATTCTTTATGGGCCCCACCATCTTCGATCATGTGACTTCAGAAATGACCGTGGGAATCCAGGAAATCTTCGGACCTGTATTATGCATCAAACGGGTTAAGGATTTTGAAGAAGGACTGGCCCTTATGAACAGCAGCCCCTTTGCCAACGGCTCCGTAATCTTTACGCAAAACGGTTATTATTCCCGGGAATTCCAGAAGAGAACCCATGGCGGCATGGTTGGTGTTAATGTGGGAATCCCTGTACCGGTAGGTATGTTCCCGTTTTCCGGCCATAAAAATTCCTTCTTTGGAGACCTTCACTGCCTGGGCAAGGATGGCCTGCGCTTTTATACGGAATCCAAATGCGTAACAACCCGCTGGTTTGACGAAGATGAAATGAAAAGAGAAAAAGTAGATTCCTGGGATGGCACCATTTAATCACATGGCTGCAAAACCTCAGGAAAAGACTGCCGAAGCATAGCATTGCTGTAAAAACTATATAAAGCTGCGTCTTGATGGCTTTAAAGCCGTTTCAAGGCGCAGTTTCACTCCATAAATATGTTTTTTCGTATGTTTACGTTAAACGTTTTTTGGGAAATATAAATTCCACTGTGTCATTCCAGGAATTTTTAATATGCTTCTCATAACTTGCCTTTACTTCTTTATCATCCTTGCGTATCATGGCATCCAGAATCTCAAGATGTTCCTCAATGGAATGTGCATAATTTTGGTTGACTTTTGCACAATATACTCTGATTCTGTTGCTGTGGTCCGCCACCACATTCAGCAGTTCTTTTAAAAAGCTGTTCTGTGACTGGGCAATAATGGTATTGTGCAGGTTATCGTCAAGTTTGGTATAATATCTGACATATTCCTCGCGGTTTTTAAATTGAGGCGGATTTTCAAATGCATCATACATTTTTTTCAGCCAGTCACGCCCTAACATGCGGTAGGCCTGTACTGCTATATAAGGCTCATTCAGCAGACGGACCTCGTAAATCGCATTGACCAGATTGTAATCTATTTCACCGACCAGAGTTCCTTTCCGCGGATAAATCTTAACAAAAGAATCCTTCTCCAATATTTGAATCGCTTCCCGGATAGGAGTCCTGCTCATACTCAGCTCCTTTTGCAGTTCCATGTCTGAGATATCCTGCAAAGGGAGATATTCACCCAGTACAATTTTATTTTTTATATATTCGTAAGCATTTGATACTTTGTCCTCTCGTGCCGATCTATTCATAATAGCCCCCTTCTGCCGTGATGACGGACGCCGGTAAACCAGCCGCTTTAGCCATCGTAATCTAAAACAAAATAATTTTGAGGATTTTAAGTTTTATCTATAGTTTATTTCATATAGAATTGTATTGTCAACACTTATTTAGATAATTTTATAACAATCCTATTGACTTCGTCAATTACCTTGTTTTCCTATTGACGAATTTCACAAAATAGTGTATGCTCTATGTAAGTGCTTACATTATCAATAACAGCTAAAAACACATAAAGAAAGGAAAGGAAGCTTATGCAGGATTTTATTAAAATTCATTCCCTGGACAACGTTGCAGTTGCATTAAAGCCCCTTGCTTCCGGTACAGAACTGACCGTTGACGGCAGCCCCATCACTCTCCTGGAGGATATTCCCCAGGGGCACAAATTTGCCCTCACTGATATATCAGTTGAATCCGGAGTAATCAAGTACGGCAATGCCATCGGTCTGGCAAAGGAAGATATCAAGGCCGGTTCCTGGATTCACACCCACAATTTAAAAACAGGTTTGGGAGATCTGCTGACCTATACGTACGACAAGCAGGACACCACCCTTGAGCCTACAGAAGAACGTTTCTTTAACGGTTACCGCAGACCAAACGGAAAAGTTGGAGTCCGCAATGAGATCTGGATCATTCCAACTGTGGGCTGTGTTAACAAAATTGCCACTTCCCTGGAAACTATGTCAAAGAAATTTGTGACAGGCACCATTGATGAAATTGCAGCATTCCCTCATCCATACGGTTGTTCTCAGATGGGCGATGACCAGGAGTATACCAGAACCATTCTGGCAGACTTAATCAACCACCCCAACGCAGGCGGCGTCCTGGTTCTGGGCCTTGGCTGCGAAAACAGCAGCGTGGCAGAGTTAAAGCCTTACATCGGCGATTATGATGAACGCAGAGTGAAATTCCTGGTAGCTCAGGAATCCGAAGACGAGATGGCAGAAGCCATGGAAATGATCGAACAGTTAGTGGAATATGCAGGTTCTTTTAAAAGAGAGCCTATCAGCAGCAGCGAGCTGATCATCGGCATGAAGTGCGGCGGCTCTGACGGATTATCAGGAATCACAGCCAATCCTACGGTTGGTGCATTCTCCGACATGCTTGTTTCCAAGGGCGGAACCACTATTTTGACAGAAGTTCCTGAGATGTTCGGTGCAGAAACTCTTCTCATGAACCGTTCTCAGACTGAAGAAGTTTTTGAAAAGACCGTGGACTTGATCAATGATTTCAAAAACTACTTTACCGCACACAATCAGACTATTTACGAGAATCCTTCTCCTGGAAATAAAAAGGGCGGCATTTCCACATTAGAGGACAAGTCCTTAGGCTGTGTACAAAAATCCGGAAGCGCTCCTATTGTGGACGTTTTAAAATACGGAGAGCCGGTACGCACCAAAGGCTTAAATCTTTTAAATGCTCCCGGAAATGACTTGGTGGCTTCCACTGCCCTGGCTGCTTCCGGCGCTCACATTGTTCTGTTTACCACCGGACGGGGAACTCCTTTTGCATGTCCTGTTCCGACCATGAAGATTTCCACCAACACCGCATTGAGCTCTAAAAAAGGAAACTGGATCGATTTTAACTGCGGCGTTTTGGTAGAAGATACGGATATGGATACCCTTAAAAATCAGTTCTTTGATTTTGTTATAGAAGTAGCTTCCGGCAAGAAAGTAAAGTCTGAGGAAGCAGGTTTCCACGATATGGCCATCTTTAAGCAGGGTGTGACATTATAAGATTAATAAAAAGGAGATTTTCAAATGGAAAAGTTATGTTATGAGACACTGGAAAAACTGGGCTACGACGGATACCTTTTAAAGGAGGCTCCGGAACGTGTGCTGCAGTTCGGCGAAGGAAACTTTTTAAGAGCTTTTGTGGATTATTTTATTGATGTTCTCAACGAGAAAACCGGATTCAACTCCAAGGTTGTTTTATGCCAGCCTATCGCTCCCGGCCTTGCAGATATGATCAATGAGCAGGAAGGACTTTATACCCTCTTCCTCCGCGGCTTTGAAAACGGCGAGAAAGTAAATGCAAAGCGCGTGATCTCCTGCGTAAGCAGATGCTTAAATCCGTATAAGGATTACGATGCAGTTCTGGATTGTGCAAAGAACCCAGATCTTCGCTATATTGCCTGCAACACCACTGAGGCAGGAATTGCCTATGATCCTGCTTGCCAGTTTACCGATGTTCCTGCTGACAGCTATCCTGGAAAGCTGACTCAGTTCTTATACAAGAGATTTGAAATCTTTGGAAAAGAAGCTGGAAAAGGCTTTGTTATCCTCTCTTGTGAGCTGATCGACAACAACGGAAAAGAGCTGGAAAAATGCGTATTAAAGTATGCGGAACAGTGGAATTTAGGTGAAGACTTCATCAACTGGGTGAAGAATGAAAACCTCTTCTGCTCCACCCTGGTAGACCGTATTGTAACAGGTTATCCGAGAAATGAAGCTGCTGCTATCTGCGAGGAATTAGGCTATGAGGATAACTTAATCAACACAGGTGAAGTATTCGGCCTTTGGGTTATCGAAGCGCCGGAAAGCTTAAAGAAGGAGCTTCCATTTGAAGAAGCTGGACTTCCTGTTTTAATCTGTGACGACCACAAGCCATATAAGCAGAGAAAGGTACGTATCTTAAACGGCGCTCATACCTCCTTTGTATTAGGCGCTTACCTTGCCGGACAGGATATCGTACGTAACTGTATGGATGACGAGGTCATCTGCGACTTTATGAACAAGACCATTTACGATGAGATCTTCCCAACCTTAACTCTTCCAAAAGAAGAGCTGGAAAGCTTCGCAGCTTCTGTAACAGAGCGTTTTAAAAACCCATTCATCGACCACGCCCTGTTAGCTATTTCCTTAAACTCCACCGCAAAGTGGAAAGCCCGCGTAATGCCGTCTCTTAAGGGATATGTAGAGAAAACCGGAACTCTTCCAAAGTGCATTACCGCTTCCTTTGCTTTCTATCTGGCATTTTATAACGGAACCACACTGACAGAAGACAGCTTAAATGCAGTGCGTCCTGCAGGAGATGAATACTCTGTTAAGGATGACAAGCCGATTCTTCAGTTCTTCTATGACCACAGAAATGACGATGCAGAGGCGCTTACTCATGCCGTTTGCACCAATGTTGATTTCTGGGATGAGGATCTGACCAAAATCCCAGGCTTCGAAGCTGCTGTTGCCAGTTATTTGAAGGCAATTAAGGAAAAAGGCGCTTATGAAGTTATGAAAGAGTGCTTGAATTAATTAATAAACGTAAAAACGGAGTCTGTTTCTCATAAGAGAGAAATGGACTCCGTTTTTAAAACTGTTAAAATAAAACTAAGAAAAATATTGTACTTGCATATTTAAAGTTGGTTAAAATGAAAGCGCAAAGTTCTGGCTGTCTGTGATTGTCAATAAAAAAGTCCCAAAAATGGCGGAGAAAATTCCCCACTTTATT
>NZ_DAIOXM010000014.1:0-108488 GCF_036758025.1 Lacrimispora sp.
ATTCCATGATAGACAGCGAATTCCTGCAAAAGGGGAAAGATTATGATGAACTGCCAGATGTACATATCATCTATATAAGTGAGACAGACCTATGGAAGGCAGGGAGGACAACCTATTCTGTTAAGAAGTTTTTTGAAGGTACGGATACCGTATATGAAGACGGAGTAACTATATTATATGTGAATGCAGCAATCGACGATGGCACAGAGACCGCCCGGATGATGAAGTATTTTAAAGAAACAGATCCTGAAGACACCAGCCAGGGTATGCTGTCAAAACGGGTACATTTTTTGAAGTGCGAGGAAGGAGGCCATGATACTATGTGTGAAGTAATGGAGCAATTTATAGAATTAGGCAGAGAAGAAGGATTGGAAATCGGACGGGAACAAGGAATTCTTAACCTGGTTGATGCGTTCAGGGAAGTCGGAATATCTGATCAGATTATATTGCAAAAAATGCAGGATAAATTCAAACTGACGAGAGAAGAAGCCGAAGCATACCTAAAAAACAAGAAAATTTAATGTGAGAAAGGAAAACTGTATCCCGATTGTATGACGCAGATTTTAAGGAAGCAGAATCTTGAGCTTGTCTTTCAATAAAGCCAGCACCAATAATCCAGTAAGCTGTATCTGGTTTATTGGTGCTGGCCTCTTTATATCAGCTTTCTATTCCATTATCCCATACAGGGATGATGACCATATGCATCCATATTATTTTTAGAAGGATCTTTCATGCACATATGAATGGCTGATTTTTTAAATGTCATAGGAAGGGCAAGGATATTTGGAGTCTCTCCCACAAACTTTTTCTTGGCGTCTTCCAAAGCTTCTTCAAAGGTTTCCCTTGTTTTAAGCCCCATTCCTCTTGCGTATCCCGGCTCCTGTGCACCTACAATGTATATGGCGCTGGTGTTCATTTCTGCAATATGGGCACATGACATCATGGAAAATCCATGGAAGGGATGAAATGCATTGGTAAACCGGTATTTGCGGATATACTCCTCATTAGCGGCAAAATACTCCCCAAGCCGGTTCATATCCGGCAGCGTATTCATATGATCGTGCTGGAATAAATCATACAATTCCCTGAGATAAGGCCACAGTTCATCATGGAAATAGCCGTTGCAGGTAGAAGCACATATAATCACGCATTTATCGCTCAGCACTCTCTTATAACGGAGAACCTGAGCACTTAAAGCCTGCATCATCATAATCGGATTGGTTCCCATTCCATCTCCATAGTGGAACTTCTGAGGCATACCGAACACAACCACATCATATTTCTTCTCCGCCCAATGGACATACGTCCTTTTATCTGCGATCTTCCAGCTCTCCGCCATCATTTCCTTTGCATAACCGGAGAAAATGGCAATCTGCCTGGAATTGGTATCCAGAACCGCATCACAGCAGAAGAAGGGGTGTCCCATAGCCTTTTCCATATGCATGCTGATTTCATCAAATTTATTTCGCATCAGACTTCCTGCATTGACCGGAGTGAAATCCTTTCTGTGCATAACAGAAGGAACATGGTGGCTGGCTATGCTTCTCCAATTGGTAATTCCCGTGGCGCTGTGTTTATAACCGCCGGAGTATCCTCCATAGGGATTGCCCTGCACATGGCCGATGAGGATGGGAATATCACTGTCAAATACAAACTTGTTCATTACAACAGGATCACCTCTGTCTGTAAAGCCCAAATCCATCATATTCTCCTGGTCTTCGCTGTCATGGCTGATGATCTGGCCTGTATGCCAGAACTCATCAAACAATTCCTTTCCAAAAATGGCTTTCGCATCGGACTCTTTGCTTCTGGGATGAAGGCCGTTGGAAATGATGAACATAACATCCTTTTTCTCCACCCCTGCTGCATATAATTCCTTTAACATGCACTTGATGCTGACTTTTCTATGACTCGTCTCCTGCTCTCCGCCTTTTACCCTGTCCGGAATAACAAAAGTCACTGTGCTTCCCTTGCGGGCAAGTTCTGTCAGCGTGGGCATTCCAATCGGATGAGCAAGGCTTTCCTCATAAGCTTTGATCAGCTCGCCTTCCGGAATGTAATCAGGGTCTTTTACCGTCTCTCCAGGGATAAAAACATCCGTGTTATCAGGCAGCTCTGCTGCAAGAGTGCCATGCCCGTATTCAAATTCTAATTTCATGATTTTCCCTCCCCGCCTAAATATAAGTCTACAATTTCCAGATACTCTTCCGGATAAAATCCGATCTCTCCCTGAAATCTGGTCAGGGCAATCAAGCCGCCGTCAATGCTGGAGACAGATGCAAGCATTTCTGCATTTTCTTTCTTAAGTCCGCCTCCGTAAACCACCTGTATGCCGGCAACTTTCTCTTTTACAAAGCTGGCTATTTTTTCAATATATTCTTTTCCGGCAGGTGTCTTCCCCGGTCCAATGGACCAGATGGGCTCATAAGCAATCACAACCTTTGAGGTATCCACATCACAAAGCCCGATGGTAAGCTGTTCCTCCAATACCTCCTGCCAGTTTTCCAACTCACTTTCCTTTTCTCCGATGCAGTATAATACCTTCATGTCCTGTCCGATTGCCGCCTGAACCTCTTTATTTAAAAGTCGGTTCACTGCCGCGGAATCGGTAACACCTGCTTCAGCCAGCACCTGAGAAAGCTGCTGCCTTTCTTCACAATGCCCGATCAGCACTTGGGAACATCCTGCTGCCTTTGCCGCCGCTGCCGGAAGGGAAGTGGTTAAAGCTCCAAAGTTTGCGCCCTTTTTCACATCCGTTCTGCCCACTCCCTGACAGCCTATTTCCGGCTGCTCTTCGCCTGCAGTTTCCTTAAGAGCACTGAGAATGTGCATTTCCGGCATGAAAAAAGTGAATTCTGCCTTATGTCCGTATTTTTTAATGCCGTCTTTTACGTTTTTTAAAATATAACTTCCCCAGTCCTGGATATCCGCAATGCCGTTGACACCGTCAAAGCTTCTGGGAACATCAAATCGTTTTAGGTTAACATAAATCTTTTTCATATCTGCTTCTCCCGTCTGCTGTCTTTGATATTAATAAAGCTTTGCAGCTTCTCTCCCACCAGGGGCCTGCACCACTTTGAAAATGCTTCTGTCACGTCATTGCCTCTCTCATTGATGTATTCAGCCGGAAGGGTCTTTTCATACATCATAACCTGATCAATGGGAATCTCAATGAATCTGGTTTCATAGGACTGATCCGGTGTTTCCACTCTCTCGATTCCAACCATGATCCCGCTTTTCCCCTGAACTGCCAGCCTGAGAGCCATTTCACCGGTTTCCCTGGCTTCCTCACGGTCAACCTCTGACTGCCATGCAATAGAAGACCGGCCTGCCAGTCCCGGCTTCTCGCTCCTGGCTTTAATCCCCAGCTCCTTCACAACCAAATTGGCAAGATGTGTGCTGACATCTCCGTAATACACGGCTCGTTCTGTTTTAAAAATGGGTTCCACAATGGGGTTACCATCTTTCCCTTTTAAGCCTTCACTGGCGACTACCACAACTCCGCCCAATTCATCATACAGCTTTTTCACATCCTCCAGAAATTCTTCCTGGCAGAAAGGCCTCTCCGGCGTGTAAATGAGATGAGGAGCATCGCCTGCCTTTTCTCTTGCCAGAACCGAAGACGCTGCAATCCAGCCTGAATTTCTTCCAAGGGATTCAATGACGCACACATGAATAGGCAGGGATTTTACATCCTCTGCAATTTCCCTCACAGTGCCTGCCATATATCTTGCCGCACTTCCAAAGCCGGGAGTATGGTCTGTAATAGCAATGTCATTGTCAATTGTTTTGGGAATCCCCACCACCTTTACATCTGTATTTCCAAGGGCCACACATGCCCTGTTAATCCGCCCGCAGGTATCCATGGTTCCATTTCCCCCGTTGGGCAGAAGGTAGCTGATTCCGTATTTTCCGATGATCTTAGCCATTTCTTCATACTGTTCCTCTGTCAGCGGAAATCTGGAAGAACCGATAGCAGAGCCGGGAGTGGAAAGCAGTTTTTTCAATTCGTTTTCGTCAATGGTCATAAGGTCAACAAGGTCTTCTTTTAAAATCCCTTCCATGCCTCCCATTGCTCCGTATACTGCACCAATATCGCCATGTCTCTTAGCTTCCTGGACCACACCGTACAGAGATGCATTCATGACCGGAGTAGGCCCTCCGCCATGTACTACCAATACATTCTTTTTCATGTTATTTATATAACTCCTTCATTTCCTCAAGACTTTTGCATTCTACAAGGGACGCTTTTCCGTAAGACCCAAACTGGACAATCAGGGTTCCAACCACTTCCTTCACCCCTTTTTCCATTGCAGTCACGATTTTTTCCACATCCCCGTCAGGAATGTTTCCATACATGACCGTATCCATAATCGGAGTGACAAATACTCTGGGATCAAATGCTTCCTTTTTCTCCTCCAGCAGCCGGTATATGGCTCCCACAGAAGGGCTGGTTTTCAGGCTCTCTTCTCTGTGGAATAATTCTCTGAAATTTCTGGTAACGGCAAGCCGGATATCGGAATCCACATTGATTTTATTAATTCCGCACTGGATAGCCTCTAAAAGCTGTTCAATGGCAATTCCATTAGCATTGCCGATCTGCCCACCTAAACCGTTGATTTCATTGACAATATATTCCGGCACCGTGGAAGAGCCGTGTGATACAAGACCTCCTTCAATGCCTTCGTGCCTCATGCATTCCCGGATTGCCAGGGGAATTTCTTTTCTCAATCTCACATTGGCTCCCTTTGATGCACCATGCATGGTTCCGTATGAGATCGCCAGAGCATCCACCTGTGTTTTCTTGAAAAACTCAACTGCTTTTAAGGGATTGGTATATGTGGATTCTTTGGAAAATACGTGGTCTTCCACACCCGCCAGAACCCCCAGTTCTCCTTCTACGCTCACCCCTCTTGCATGGGCATATTTCACCACTTCCCTTGTAAGCTCCACGTTCCGGTCAAAATCCAGGGAAGAACCGTCGATCATAACAGACGTATATCCTCCGTCAATAGCGGCTTTGCAGGAGTCAAAATCCCTTCCGTGGTCCAGATGCAGTACAATAGGAATCGATGCATGCTCTCCATACTTTCTGACCGCATCACCGATCAGTTTCGCACCTCTTTTTTTGTCTTCCAGGGTTGCCTTGGCAAAATCCGTGCAGCCTCCCATAAATCCATTGGCCAGATCGGCTCCCTGGAGAATTGCCGGGGAACGGAACATCTCATGGACTTCAATCACTGCTTTGGCCTGTGCCACCGCATTGACATTAAAAGCTCCCTGTCCGTAATGATATTTGTCACTTGCGTCTATCAGCGGTTTTAACGGAATTAATGGCATTTTTCATTTCTCCTCCTGATTGGTATATTTCTTGCACTATTTGATAATAAAATCTTAGCATTTTGCCCAACAACATTCAAGGTTTTTTTACTCAAACGTTTGCACAAGCAAAAATGTGTGATATAATTAATTAGTAAAGCATCAAACTTACAAAAAGGAAGCAGTGAAACATCTATATAAAAACTGTTGATTTTAATAATTTCATACGAAAAGGGGGAATTTCAATGACATTAAAAGACATTGCCCAAGAGGCTGGCGTTTCCATATCAACTGTCTCACGGGTTATCAACGATACCAACTCAAAAGCGGCCAGCAAAGAGGTCCGGGAACGGATCTGGAACATTGTAAGGCGGACCGGATACATGCCCAACATGTCCGCTAAAAATTTAAAGCAGGGAACTGATGTAAAAAAAGCAAAGTCCCGTTCACTCTCATGCTTGTTTGCCCGGACTCCCGACCCCAATGATCCCTTTTTTTCCACAATCGCCAGAAGCGTTGAGGTGGAGGCATATAAACACGATTACATCATGAAGCTTTCCTTTACCTCCATCGATATCACAAAGCCGGAAACATGCCGGTTGATTTTAAATAATGACGTGAGCGGGGTCGTTATCCTGGGAAGGTGCGATAAGGCCACATTAAAATTCTTAAGAACCCATTTTAACCATGTGGTATACACCGGATTGAATGAAATTGACGCAAATTTTGACCAAATTTTGTGCAGCGGTTACCAGGCCAGTTTGTGTGCCATGGACCATCTGATCAGCCTGGGACATAAGCATATCGGATATTTAGGAGAAACCGCTTCAGAAAACCGCTATCTGGGATATAAGGCTGCACTGGAGACACACGGGCTGCCTTACGATAAAAACTACGTCTTATCTGCGGAGCTGACTTCCAGCAGCGGCTATAGCGGAGCAAAAAAACTTTTGGAGCAGCAGCCCGGTTTAACTGCCATATTCTGCGGCAATGATATGACTGCCATCGGAGCCATGCGTGCCATCAGGGACTGCGGTTTAAAAATACCAAGAGATATTTCCGTGATAGGAATCGACGATATTGATACAGCTCAGTATTTATCCCCCATGCTGACCACTGTTCATATTCCAATAGAAGAAATGGGCCAGTATGCTGCGAAAACTATCATAGACCGGATCAACGGCGGGCATACGATTCCCATTAAAATAAATTTCCCATGCTATTTGGCAAAGCGGGATAGCTGCGCGACGCCTTCAAGGTAATGTCTCATGTAAAAGGGGCTTAATTCCTGCTGGTCAGCGCCTCAGAGGACAAGAAACTTTCTTGTGAAAAGAAATCCTCAGCCTGAATTTCAATGGGATGACTTAGGGGAAAAGCAGGTGTTTGACACTGCACAATATAAATTCAGAATCCATGGTTATCATTCAGATAAAAACAAATATTCTATGTTCAGCTCATGTATTATCTGAATGACTTCTTTGGTACGGGTGCAGCCAAACTTATTTAAAAGCCCCTTCACCTGTGTCTTTATTGTGCTGTCCTCCACATTTCGAATTCCAGCAATTTGATTCACCTTACACCCCTGTAACAACAGCCTTATCAACTCCCTCTCCGTTGGAGTCAATTTCGAAACACTGTTAATGAAAAACAGGAGACTTCTTTCGCTTTTTTGAAGCCTTACAAACTCCTGCAGGATAGTTTCATGAATGTTTTCCTGCATAACCGGACGGCCTTCATATGAACGGCGTATATGATAAAGCATTTCCTGATTTTCACATCCCTTTATCAGATAATCCGATGCCCCCGTCCCCATTGCGGCCACTATGACTTCCTTTGTTTCATGTGCTGTTAGAAAAATAATATTTGCTTCCGGATTCTTTTTTCTGATTTTTTGTGTGGCAATGATGCCCGCGTTCATTGCTTCCATTTCAATATCCATCAAAATAAGATCATAACTGATATTTTCTGCCAGATAGATGATTTCTTTTGCACTGGAGGCTTCTCCCACAACTTCCATATCAGGCTGGCTGTTGATGAGTTCACTCATGTCTTCGCGCAATAACGAAAAGTCCTCAGCAATCAAAATTTTTATTTTCCTGCTCAAAACAATTCCCTCCCCTTTTACATTTTATTTTTGCATTGTACTGTATCAGGCAAATTAATTACTGGTACTTAGGCAATAAGATGTAAAAGCTGCTTCCTTTTCCCTTCCTGCTCTCCACTCTTAAGGAACCAAAATGGCTTTTTACGATCTCTCTTACATAATACAATCCCATTCCCCAGTTATAATTGGAATTTTTACTGGAGTAAAAGGGCTCGAATATTTTTTTTGTATGACTTTTATCCATACCACATCCATTATCCCTTATTTCAATAACCGTATATAATCTCTCATTATGGCATAGCAGTGCTACTTCTCCTTCTTCCTTCCTTTCCGAACTTAATACAGCTTCCTGTGCATTAATCAGTAAATTATATAAAGCCTCACATAAATGAACCTTATCAGCCAGAATTACCGTTTCAGCCCCTGCATCAATATGCACGCAGGCATCCGGATATTTCTTCCGAAAAAGTTCCAGGGTATATTCCATAATTTCTTTCACGCTGACAGGTACCATATAAATTGCATTTGACTTTGCACACCGGTACAATTCTTCCATCCTGCCCAGCATCAGGTTATTGACCTCTTCCAATGTGGTTATATATTCTCTTAACTTCTGTACATCTACCTCTGGCTGTCCATATAACTGGTCGATACGTTTATATACCACCTTGTTGGATAACAACTGATTCTTCATACTGTGTACAAACACAGATACTCCGACTTTTACAGAATCAAATTTACGCTCCATCACCACATCTTCTTTATTATCCATGTAAGTTCTTCTGGTGAAACGAAACAAACTGTAAAAGCCAAGAATGCAGCAGATTACACTGATAATCACCAAGGTCAAATAGCTAAGCAGAGATGGATTTACCTGCATGTACCCGATTCCCTTACTCCAGGAATATGTATACCAGTAAAAACGATACACTTGTCCCGGGTCCTGTCTATAGTACAGATAATATATTCCGGACAGGGCAAACAGACATATCATAATTTGGCTGAATTGCTTTTTACAGAACTTCATTGTAATTGATTTGAATTCATAAAGCAGAAGAAAGGCAGCTATGAGTAGATATGATGTCATCCAGAACAATGTCCCATTCACAAGGATGATCTGAACCGTGGGGCTGTCCGATGTAATAAACCGATATATCCCGGGATAATAAAGGATCAGAGTTATGACAGGCAATACAGAAACGCCCCTGGTTATCCACTGCTTTCTTCTAATAACAGGAATCATGGAATAATTCATGGCAAGCTTTATTAAAAAATAAGGAAACAGGGTTCTCCCCAATGCAATCAGGTATCCCATCTGGTTTAATGTTATTAGGAAATATTGTATTTCGTTTTTTATTCTCCTGGAGAAGTAAAACAGGCTTATTATTTCCGGCGAAATACCGCCTTTCTTTGCTATGAATAACATAACTCCGCAAATTTCCAGCATCAGACTTAAACACAATCCGAAAAGATACATGGATTCCTTACTTTTCTTCAAAAACAAAATTAACATGGAGGCTATCACAAGACCGACCGCAAGTATAATTAACACTTCCAGATTCCTCACTTTCCATGATTTATGATTTCTTCATTTTACCACACCGGCAGAAGAATATATATTACCTTTGGATTTTTCTTCCCTGAACAAACACTTCAAATATGTCATTCTTTTCATCCAGAACAACAATATCTGCATCTTTGCCATCTTCCAAAGATCCTTTTTTATCGTATACATCTACCAGTTTTGCCGGATTTTCAGTCAAAAGAGGAAGTACCTCCTCCAGCGGCCTTCCGGTAAAAGCAAGTAAATTTTTTAAAGCAACATTCTGTGTTAATGTACTTCCAGCACGGGTTCCGTCTTCCAGCCTGGCATCCCCATCTTTAACAATGACATGATTTACCCCTAACCGGTACTGTCCGTCAGGCAGCCCTGCTGCCATAATGGAATCCGTAACTGCAATAACCTTATCCAGCCCCTTAGTCTTAATCAATAAACGCACAACTCCCGGATGTAAATGTCTTCCATCACAAATTGCTTCGCAATAAATATCTGATTCCAATACAGCTCCCATAATGGCTGGAAAATGCTGGTGCATCAATTTCATCGCATTAAAGGTGTGGGTACATGCAGACACACCATTGTGAATGGCCCTCCAGCTGGTGTCATAATCTGCACCGGAATGCCCTATAGCCACTGCCATTCCAAGCTTTATCATCTCAGGAATATCATCCACAATGCCTTTTACTTCCGGTGATATGGTAATGTATTTAATATCTCCCCCGGCTCGTCTCTGATATTCTCTCAACAGAGGCATATTGGGCATCTGCAGCAAATGTTCCGGCATGGCCCCCTTATACATGCTGCACAAAAATGGTCCTTCCAAATGGATTCCTAATAAGTCAGCTCCTTTATGTTCCATATTTTTATGCTTTTTAAATTCATCAATGAATCGTTTCGTTTGTTCCTCCGTATCCGTAAGTACAGAAGCCAGCCAGGAAGTTGTTCCGCACCGCGCCACAGCTTTGCATATTGTTTCCAACCCTTCTGCCGCCGCCCCATTGACATCCACCCCTGCCGCTCCATGAGAGTGTATGTCAATAAAACCCGGTACCACCTTTTTACCCGAAACATCAATTATTCCGGCCCCTTCGGGAAGCTTTTTATCTGCCGGAAACAATCTTATCTTCCCATTATAGACTCCGACTGTCATTTCTACAAAGGTATGATTGATATAAACTTTTCCGTTTTTTAAATAGTAATCAAACATAAGCTTCTCCTTATTCCGGAAGGTCTGCTACAAATTCCGTAAGCTGGATATTAATATTCTTATGGTCCTGTAACAGACTTACCGGAAAATGCGCACTTTTTTCCCCATAAGCAGCATGTCTTACAACAGCCCTATGCCAGTCTCTAAAACATCCCAGCCGGATTTTTCTTGCCTGTGAAATTTCGCTGAACCCAACCGTAATGCAGTATTGAGGCATGTCATCCAGAGCTCCATTTAAAGCACCAATTGAATTGACTGCTCTTGTTTCTTTTGCAATTTTAAGTACTCTCGTTTTCAGTTTTAAAAATTCTTCAGGACTTAATTCATCCGAAGCTTCATTAAATGCCACATGACCATTAATACCTATTCCTCCAAAGCATATATCCACGCCGCCCAGAGCCTCAATTAATTCCGGTATACGGGCAATATTATCCGGATCCGGAAAAACACGCTGAGCTTCCGGCATCACCAATTCCCCGCTTATTTTAGAATACACCATACGGTCCATAAAACCACGAAAACTAAGCCGATGTTCCTTGGGAATCCACTGTCTGTCATCAGTTAAATATTCATCCATATTAATAAACCAAACGTTCTTTAAACTGACTTTTTCCTTATTAACCAGTTCTATAAAATACGTATACTGTCCCACTGGTCCTACAGGGCATATAAATACGGTCTTCTCTCCCCTCATATTTTTTTCTTTGATCTCTGCCAGCATTTCTTCGGCCATTGCCTTGAATACAGCTTCATTATTTTCTCTGACAATAAGAGGAATCTTTGGACTTTTCAACAGCTCTTCCTTGTTATAATAATAGTAATTATGATACATATTCTCTCCTTTGCTTCATAGCTTTCATGGTTTCATCAACTGTTTTTATAGTAGGAATAGAGCTGCCTTTCAGCAACCCTATCCCCCGCATAACTGCCGTTTTTTATCAAAAACTTCCAGACTTTAATATTCTCCGGCTTCGGTCATAACATCTAACATAACATAATCTGAAACAGCCGGATTTTTTCCTACAGCTCCTGATTCAACAAAATTGGCTTTCTGTAATTCATAGTATTTTTCCACTTCACCATTGGCTGCTCCCCCGGCAACCACTTTTCCGGTTAACCATTCCGCATCACCGCGCTGCTCATACACTGTTTTTACATCCTGCGCTGTCTGCTTTGCAATTAATTCAGAAGTTTCCTCATAGTGATCATTTGCCGCATAATCCATTGCTTTGAATAGTGCACGTGTAAACCTTACTAATACATCTCTGTTTTCTTTTGCATAACCAGGCATTGCAATCCAGCTTGCCAGTGATACTGTCTTGTCGGAAAATGTAAGGTTATCTGTTAACTTTGTTGCCTTAGGCATTTCTTCCAAAATCTTCAGACTGTTAGGTGACCAGGTGGCACATGCGTCAACACCTCCGGATAACATTGCCGTAACAATTGCAGAAGCATCCATATCCACCGCTTCAATGTCATCCATAGTCATGCCCGCCTTTTTCAATGAATTGAGAAGAATATCCTCACTGGAGCTTCCGGATGAATATGCCACCTTTTTTCCTTTCAGGTCTTCAACAGAAAGAATGCCTTCTCCGCCGATCAGGGCATCGCCATTAGAAATATGGGATAAAGCAAAAATGGTTGCCTGTCCTTCAATACAAAGCCTATGGGCTCCCTGTCCAATATAACCAATATCAATGCTTCCCGATTCCATAGCCGCTATAATTGTTGGTCCATCCTGGAATTCCGTTAACTTAACTGTAATTCCCTCTTCTTCCATATAGCCCTGTGCTATAGCATTTTCAATTGCCCAAAGACTCCCATAATTAGGCATATACGCAACAGAGACCGTGACCGGCTTCTGAACTTCTGCTGATTCCTGGGCTTCTTTTTCTGCTGCCGTTCCTTCATTCTTTGTCTGTGAAATCTCTGCTGAAGTCACTTCAGGGGCAGCCTCCTTCTTACCTCCGCAGCCAATCAATGCGCCTGCTGCCAATGATGTTACCAATAACAACCCCAATACCTTTTTCCTCATACCAATCCTTCCTCCTTCATATTATTTTGCAGTATTTTGTTTCCCCAGGCCTTTTACAGCCCAGTGTTCCATGCCTTATTTTAATATTCCTTCAGGTGTATCCTTACTTTCTTACCTCCAGATATTCCTGATACACCTGACTCCAGATATAATTTTTTAACTCCAGAAACTTTGGTGCCATTTTTACTTCCTGATTACGCGGATAGGGAATATCAACATCCACAATTTCCTTAATACAGCCGGGTCTTGCACTCATGATGATCACCTTTCCTCCCAGGATGATGGCCTCATCTACATCATGTGTAATAAAGAAACATGTCTTTTTTTCCTTTTCCCAGGTCTCGAGAAGTTCCTGTTGAAGCTGTGTTCTTGTCTGGGCATCCAATGCCCCGAAAGGTTCATCCATTAAAAGGATGGAGGGATTCACCGCATATGCTCTTGCTATGGCAACTCTTTGTTTCATGCCGCCGGACAGTTCCTTGGGATAGTGGTTCGCAAAATCCTCCAACTGTACCATCTTGATATACTTCATGGCAATATCTTCTGCTTCTTTCCCTTTGATTCCCTTTATTTTCAGTCCAAACATAACATTCTTCTTGACAGTCAGCCACGGAAATAAGGCGTACTGCTGGAATACAACTCCCCGTTCCGTTCCTGTTCCGTGTATCTCTTTTCCATCGCACAGAACGCGGCCAGAGGTTGGTTCTGATAGCCCTGCAATAATGTTCAGCAGCGTCGATTTACCGCATCCGGAAGGTCCCACCACAGAAATAAATTCATTTTCTTTAATATCGAGGCTCACACCGTTTAAGGCAATCATTTCCCCGTTTCTGGTATTAAAAACCTTCCTGACATTGTCAATTCTGACTTTTACACTTCCCTCTTCTCCTGCCATCCGGTAAACCTCCTCTCCAGAAACTTAACTAATTTTTCTATTAACATTCCAATGATGCCAATGGTTATAATATATAAAAGCATGGGAGCAGATTCAAAACTGTTATTCAGCGAACGGATCCTCATCCCCAGGCCCGCTACAGCGCCCGTAGATTCCGCTGCAATCAGTGTGGTCAGTGCAGTGGAGCTTCCCAGCCTGATGGCTGTTATAATAAACGGCAGTGTGGCCGGTGCAATTACCTTAAAGAAAATATGTCTGTCACTGGCCCCCAGTACCCTGGCTGCTTTTATTAATGTTTCATCCACATTGACAACACCCTGGTAAATTGTAATTGCCATAATAAGAAATGTGGCAATTGTAATAACAATAATCTGAGGTTTCCGTCCTACACCCGCCGATATTACAACCAGCGGCACATATGCCAGAGGCGGAATATTACGGACAAACTGGATCCATGGTTCGATTATATTTCTGACAGGCGCATACCAGGCCATTAAAACGGCAACAGGCAGGGACAATACAAATCCAATTCCAAAGCCGGCCATTACTGAAATCAGACTGCTTCCCATATCTGCCCAAAATACCCCTCGTGAAATCATGGTTTCCAGGGACTGAAACGTAAGAATTATATTAGGAAAACTTCGTGCGGTCTTTGGATTCAATGACAAGAGATACCATAAAATCATCGCCGTCATAAATGATATCAACAGCCAGGCTATTTTAGGAATTTTGTCGGTCTTTTTCCTATTATTCATAATTCTCTCCTTATCTTTTCATTCTCTTTGTGATAAGGCTATTTTAACATGTTAATCAGAATTAATAAGGTTGATCTTTTTTCATACTTTTTCTTAGATATAAATAAAAGGAATTTAACAGAAAATAAAAAAGGCACTTTAATATGTGCCTTTTGGATATACAAGGAATAAGCAGAATAAGGAAGGGGATCATCTTTATAAACAGGCAATAATCCCTGGGTCAAATTGCCGAGAATTTAACAATATTATAAATATTAATTCCTATAATTACCACCAACAACCCAATAAATAATTTAGTTACTGCTTTTTCATCGATTCTCTTATTGATAATACTTCCAATATTTCCACCTAATATACCGCCTCCTACCATTAGCAGGGCATATATCATGTTCACTTCCGGCATGGTTCCTGTAAGAGAAACCTGAATTAAGCTGGCAATCTGTGAAAACATAATGATGTAAAGGGAATTAAATGCAGCTTCTTTTGTCCTCATGGAAAAGAAGTATTCCAGAGCGATCAGGTTCATAGGACCTCCGCCTATACCCAGAAAGCTGGACATAATACCCAGGATCAATCCTACGGAAACCAGCACTCCTCTGCTCTTATACTGCTTTGTCTTAATTCTTGATTTCAGCAGAGTATAAATCAGGGTTGATGCTGTAATGACCAGCAAAACAGCTGCCTGTACCATCCCGATCAGTGTCTCATTGCCTGCATAATCCTTCAGCATCTGAAAGCCGATCTTCCCTGTCACTCCTCCGGCTACCGCACCAAGAGCCAGCAAAGAAGACATTTTAATATCCAGTCTGGTATTTCCTGACTTAATATTTTTAAATACCGAAACCACTGCCATGGAAAGAACTGTGCAGCCTGAAAGGAAACTGATGGCCGACACACTCATAATTCCCGTTGCATCTAAAACCGGTTTTATAATCACACCTCCTCCAATGCCGCAAATGGCTCCAACAGCGGAAGAAAGCAGACTGACTGCAAATACGATAATCATTAATCCATACATGAAAAATCCCTCCATTTGGTATTATACCTTATATGGAGGAATAAGGCATTAACTTTTTGCTCAAACGTTTTCTAAGATTATTGGCGGCAGTGAAAACTACATAAAATATCTATTTTAAAAATCATAAACATTTACGAGCGTTCGGAGAATAAAACTACTACCTTCATTAATTTTTTTATGATAGATCAGTAGTCAAAAAAGTATCAAAATACGATTATTTTGGTGCCGATAAAGTGTCGACGGTCAGCAGGGTGATGTTCAGCGGGTCAAGTATTTTATTTTTCGGGTCGTCAAACTTAATCTCGGCACCGTTAGCCAAATCGACACAGGTGTCCAGCATCTTCTTAATGAAGAGGGTGTTGTTCTGAGCGGTAGTCGCTTTCATTTTTCCGTTTTGTATGTTCTTCCGTCCGATCATTTTGCCGTCAACACCCAGCACAATCATATCCGGGTAATCGTCACCCAGCGCCGTGATTGCCGCGTCAGCCAGTGCGTCGTTCATACACGCGATTACGTTCATGTCGTTAATCAATCCGCTGGAAATCCAGTTTTCGACAATATTTTGAGCTTCGGTGGCAGACCAGTTGTCAGCTAAGGCATAGCCTTCCTCGCTGTCGGCAACAAACTTAGCGGAGGGGCAAGTCTCCGAATGGCGTTTAATTAGAATATACATTCAGTTTCCTCCCAATGAATAGGTATTTGTGTTCACTATGGTTCTCATTATGGCAAACCAATCTGTAGTTTCCCTGCAGCCAACCTGAAGTTTGTCTGTAGCGGCGAAACAAAAAAGACCGGCAGGGATACCCCTGTCGATCAAAGCGATTAAGTAAGGTTACTAATATCAACCGGGCGGATGCCCCATAACAAAATGACTAAGGTAAAACAGATAGGCAAAACGCAATACTACGCAAACAGTTAATACTAATGCAAGCATATTTACAATCTTAACAGTGTGGTTTTTGAAAATCTTGAATATTACGGCGCTCATACCAATGCCGATTATCCCTCCAAGTGTGTTATCAAGCAAATCAGTTACATCGGTTCTTCCTATTGCAAAAATGAATTGTATGAGTTCAAATGATAAGGATAAACCCATAATCGGAAGCACTTTTTTCATAAAAGACCATTCGTATTTTATCATATAGATATAGATGCCCAAAGGGATAAAAATGAGTATGTTCTGGATGATTTCGCGCAAGAGTATAACTCCGTTTTCGTCGAAAGACCCCTGAAATGGAATCAAGTTAATTACTCGTATCCCGTCTGATATCTTCTCAGAATAAAATGGCAGCTTGAAAAGAATTACTCCTGTCAGCAGCAGTATATATACTATGAACAATACGATTGTAAGGGTATTTCGCTCTTTGCTTTTCATTGTTAATTTTCTCCTTGTGGTTGCTTACGCTTTCGGCTCCGCGAGGCGCATGATTGGTTTGGTCATCTGCCGCGCAAAGACAAAAGCGCAGACGGGGCAGGCAGGCATCCTATATCCTGCCTCTGATAGAAAGGCTTTGACTGTATTACAGATATGCTCATCGTCCTCAAATATCCCTCCGTAAAAAGGATAACACAGCAATCTGTATTTTTCCTGTAGTTCTAAGACTTTTTCGTTAGGATTTCAGCAGCCTGTCAACCTGTTCAATGATTTCTACGCCAAGGACACCAGCCAGATCGCCAAACAGTTGAAAGCGGAACAAATTCTTACGCCCACCCAAACAGATGGACACGCCTGTGGAGCAATCCTGTGAAACAGAAGCAGTACCTGAGGAATACGAGCTTATGGATTTCTCAGAAACGCACCTGGCAGCATAGGCAAAAAAGCAGGGCGGACAGCCAAAACTGTCCGCCCCATCACAGGAATTTATACTCGGTTCACTTTTTGTCCCTATGATACCCCGCCTAATAGCAGCGCTCCTTTTTTTGCACTAAATACCGAAACGTTTTCTATCCGTTATGACGGTGACCTTCATCCATATTAAGCATATTCTTTCAATGCCGCCTGTATCATGGCCGGGCCTGCACCATCTTGTATCATGGCCTTTATGGATTCCTCTGCCTCTGGCGGACACTTCTTTTTAAAACGTTTCCACATAGCTTCCGCCGACATCCTCCTATCATAGGACCTGGGAACCACATCGCAGGTCTCCTGGTACCAGTCTAACATTCGCAGCCGCATCTGCATAATAATATCCCGGTAATCCGGATCTTCATATTGGTTCATTTCTTCCCTGGGGTCTTTTTCCAGATCATAAAATTCATGTTTTCCCCCAAAGCGGTGTACATACTTATAATCCCCCATCCGGATCATGGTCCCCTTTGCATGTGCCAGATCATCCTTCTGGGCGGTCTGACGGGGCCAGTACATGCTTCCTTCCGGAATCTCTCCATTGAGTCCTGATGCCGCATGGTACTCATCACACTGGTATTCATAGGGCATACGGCCTCCTTCGCAGAAAACCGCTGTTCTTATCACTGCACTTCTGTCAGCAAGAACCTGAGCCAGACTTTTGCCAAACTGATCCCGCCCGGGAACAACACCGGCAAAATCCATGGCTGTAGCATAAAAATCAACCAGCTCGGCAAAAGAATCTGTAATTCCAGGATCTGTTTTAAAACCTTTGGGAGGCTTAATGAGAAACGGAACCCTTGTCAGACAGTCTTCAAAGGTATTCTGTGCCTTCTCCACAAGATCATAGTCTCCTGTATAATCCCCGTGGTCACTGAAGAAAAAGATGGCAGAATTATCATATTCCCCAATCTCCTTTAGAGCCTCACAGAGCCGTCGGAACTGATCATCTACCTTTCTGCACATACCAAGGTAGCAGGTCCGTACCCGATCGTAGTCCTCTTCTGTGTAATCCTGCATTCCCATAAGTTCTCTCAGCCGTTCCTGCATCAGTGCCTTCCCCTGTCCCTTTGATGCCCTTGGGGGCAGTTTATGGGAATCGATCATGGAAAAGTAGGGTTCTTCCACCCCATAAGGAGTATGGGGATACATCAATCCGAGAAACATGCAGATGGGCCTGTCATCTACCGGATTTTTCAGTCTCTCAATGGCTGCATTTACCGAAAGGTCATCATCAGAAATATACCTGCCGTCCCTATCTGTTTCCAGCCGGCCTTCATAATGGGAATAATAATTTTTATCCCCAGGCTTTCCCCGGAAGTCCTTATTAACAGGTCCGGCGCCCTCAGACTGACCGGTGGCAAAAAAGATTTCGTCACTGTGCTGATGTTCCAGTCCGGAGGCCTGTCCGGCAAGCAGATCATTTCTGTCATTCATCCACACATAATACCCTGCCTCCTTTAATTCAGAAAACAGCGTTGAATCCTCTTCATGAAGCAGATACTGCATGGTCCGGTGTCCGGATACGTGAGGGTAGAGTCCGGTAAAAAAGCTGCATCTGCTGGGTACACAGACCGGATTCTGACAGTAAGCATTTCGAAATGATACTGCATCAGTATTGGAAAACTCATCCAGAAACGTTGTTGAAGAAGCAGGGTTTCCCAGGTGTGCCAGTGCATCTGCACGCATCTGATCCGGGTTAAAGATAATTATATTGGGTCTTTTTTCATTACGCATCTCTTTATGTATCCTCCTGACTAAAAAAATATATCTCCCGCATGATAAGAAGATATCTCATTGTCCCAAATGGCCTGGATCCGGTCCACCCTCTCTCTGGTGTAAAGCAGATATATCATTTTTCCGGGCGGCCACTTCATAGCCAGCCGGAACCGCTCATTCTCATCCATTGGTTCCGTGGAAAAATAAATGTAACGGCTGCCGGTGTACTTTCCCTTTTCTGCCCTGAAAATATTTGTTCCTACCACCCCAACCTCTTTGATTTCATTCCAGGTGTTCTTTCTTATGGGTATTCCCCAAAAACTCATTCGGATTTCATCTCTGTCAATGGTGATCACAGCCCCATACAGTACCGCTATCCAGGCAAACAGACAGGCCACCAACAGGAACATGACCACTCCGCGCCACTCGTGAAGATAAAACATCAGAACCGCCATTCCCAGAGATACCGCTGATGTCCCGGCTGCTATCAGATATTTAAACGTGTGGATCCGAAATTTACTCGTCATAACACCTTACCTCATTTACCCTTTGATAAAAAACCGTTCAATGCATTTTGCCGCTGCCCCCACTGCTCCGCCATACTCTCCCAGGTCTATAAAGGAAACTTCCAGCTTCTCATCACTGGCCCGGAATGCATGGTTCATAAGGGAAGACTGGGCCACCTCAAAGTTCTGATAGTTCCGGAAAACACCTCCCCCAAGGAAAATCCGATGGGGATTGATGACTCCGACCATATTAGCCAGTGCAATTCCGAGGAATTTCATTGCATTGTCCATAATTTTGCAGACTGCCCTGTCTCCCCTGTTCTGAGCCGCCAGAATATCCTCAAGCTCCAGTTTTTCCGGATCCTGACAGATTTTAAGCAGTTCTTCACACGTTCCTTCTGCCATGGCCTGTCTGCACAGCTCTAAAATGCCCCGGAGACTGGAGGTTGACTCTAAGCTTCCTGGCTTTCCGCAATGAGGAACTTTCACACCGTTAGGATCTAAAATCATCTTTCCAATCTCACCTGTTGCAAAATCATTGCCCATCAGGGAGTGATTCCGCAGGATAATGGGGCATGCAATCCCCCATGCAACATGGCAAAGCGCAAAGGTGGTATCACCGTCTAAAAGCTCCGGCCGGAACAGGGATATAATGGATGCCCTGGCCTGAACATTATTTTCCAGCATAGCGGGCAGCCCTGCCATCTGACTGATCTCATCTGCCAGAAAACGTCCGTTCCAGCTTACTCGTTCTGTCTCCAGATTGTTCAGGATACCTCTTTCTGAATCCACAATTCCCGGAGTCGAAACTCCGATTCCAAGCAGCTTTTCCCATTCCGCAGGATATCTGCTCCTGACCGTATGCAGAAGGTTCTTCATCTGTTCCAGCATGGTCTCATAATCATCAGATACCACATCCGTCTTTTCAAGAATATGGGCTTCTCCTCTGAGATTTGTAATACAGTAATGAGTCACATCTCTTCCCAGGGAAATTCCCAGAGCCAGCCTTGATTCTGCAACCAGATCAATGTTAATGGGCTTCCGGCCAACTCCCTTTACTGTCTGCTTTTTCTGATCTCCCTTCAGCTCCTGTACGACTCCCTGCTGAATCAGCTCCAGCACAATATTGGTGATCGTAGGCGGAGTCAGTTCCAGCCGTTCCGCTATCTCAGCCCTGGAAATAGGTGCACTCTGATAAAGCACCCTTTTAATGGACTCCATATTCTGCTGCTTTATTTTCATTAGATTTTTTCCCTGTAATACAGGCATACTGTTTCCCCCTTGAATTTTCATCTTCTATTTATTAATTATATAAATTATATTTTATAAATCCATCATATCACACTTTTTTGAATTTGTAAAAAAAATATTAAAAATACTAATATATGTTGATTTTATGCCTGTTCTTCTATATAATGACTATAGGTATTTCTTAATCAATTTAATTTATTAAATATATTTTTTACATGTTTCACACTATATCATATCAGGAGATTAACATAATATGAAAATCGGATTCATAACAAATGCACTTGTGGAACAGGCAGGGCGGAGTTTCGGGAATCAGTTTCAAACTCTGGAGGAAGTGGCCGACTGGGGGGCAGCACACGGATTTACTGACTTGGAATGCGGCCCCATGCTCCCCCTGGATCGGAATTCCTATGAAAAAGTCCTGTCTGACGGCAGAATATCCATTTCAACACTGATCTACTGCCGCAATTATCTAAGCACAGATAAGGAAGAAGCCGGAACACATCTGGCCGAATTAAAGAAACGGATTGAATTTGCCGGTGCCCTTGGAATTCCAAAGGTGGTGACTTCTACGGGAATTAACAAGAGTATTGAGGAAGGCATTTATGACCGTGACCCTTCCGTAAAAGACAGGGGAAACATGATCCGGCGCATCCCTGTCCGGAGTCTTGATCAGGTGGTGGATGTATTGGGTCCCATGGTAGAACTGGCAGAAAAAAACAATGTGAAACTCTGCTTTGAAAATTGTCCTCTCATGGGCAATATTGCCATCTCCCCTGTAATGTGGACCCAGATTTTTGACCGTCTGGGAAGTGATCTGGCAGGACTTGCCTATGACCCCAGTCACCTTGTCTGGGAGATGATAGACCCTTATGCACCGGTCAGCGAATTTAAGGACCGGATTTTTCACGTTCATGCAAAAGACGCTGCCATTGACCGGGAACAACTGGCGCGCACCGGTATCTTAACAGATTTCAGCTGGTGGAGCTACCGCATTCCCGGAAGAGGCGAACTGGACTGGAAAAAACTCATCGGTCTGCTGAAAGAAAACGGCTACGACGGGACCATCAGCTTAGAGCATGAGGATGCAGCTTACGAAGGAAGTCTTGATGCTGTAGAAAACGGATTAATTGAGGGGAAAGCGTATCTGGAAAACCTCATTCTATAATATAAATTTAACAGTCCAGTACGGAGGAATAATGGGGTTAAAATCAGTGTCATGCAAGAAAATCCCCGTCCTGAACAGTTACATATAAACAATAAAAAGGCGGAGGTATTAACATGGTTAGAATCGGTATTATCGGAAGCGGAAACACCATCGGCATCGCGCAGAATCACATTAAGGCATATCAGTGCTGTGAGGATGCAGTCATTACGGCAGTCTATGATATTGCAAAAGGACGTGCCCAGGGTTACATCGAAAAGCTGGAAATGAAGGATGCAAAAGCATGCAGCAGTCTTGAAGAGCTCTTTTCCCTCTGCGATGCGGTCAGCATATGTACACCAAATTCAACCCACGTGGAATTGTCTGTGACTGCTTTAAAAGCAGGAAAACACGTTCTGTGTGAAAAACCGTTTGCTCCTGTTCCAGAAGATTGCGACGAGGCATTAAAGTATGCAAAGGAAACCGGAAAGGTTGCCATGATCGGCCTGTGCTACCGGGATATTCCAGGGTTTGTATACATGAAGCAGCTTCTCGATGAGGGAGTCATGGGACGAATTTTCTTTGTCCGGGAAGAACAAGGTGGTGACCGCATTGCCGACCCGGAAGTCAAATTGGAATGGCGCATGCAGAAGGAGCTTTCCGGTCCAGGTGCTTTAGCCGACTTTGGCAGCCATATGATGGACATCTGCGACTATCTCCTCCGCGATATCTGTGGCCCCATCTGCGACATCACCGCAATGCAGGACACATGCATTAAGGAAAGAGAGATCATAGAAAAGCCCGGCGAAATGGGAACTGTGACCAATGATGATGTGGCCTGCTGGATCTGCCGCACTACCGGAGGAACCCTTTATAATTTTACAGCAAGCCGGGTAGGTGCAACCTTTATGCTGGAAATTGTGGGAGAAGGCGGAAAAATGACCTTCCACGGAAACCGGCCATTTGAACTGACACTCCAGTTAAAGGATAAAAACGGCGGCTATTCCAAACAGCCGGAAGTGGTTCCTGTTCCGGAGTCATGCTACGGCGGAGACAAAAACGCTCCCCGGGTTCCCTTTGCCATTAACTTCTACTACGAAATCCGCCAGTTCCTGGATGCCATTCAAAAAGGAAGTGACACACTTCTCACCTTTGAACGGGGAAAATATATCCAGACTCTCATCCAGTATGCCCAGGATTCCGCTGACCGTCAGGAAATTGTACACATAAACGAAAATTAAGGGGGAAATCAATTATGAAATTAGGTGCTCATTGTGTCCTTTACGGAGCTGAAATTGCATCGGATACAGAAGCCGTAATCAAACGGCTGGCAGATTCCGGCGCCGAAGGCTGTGAACTGGGGGAGCGTTTTTTCGGAGTCGAGGACCGGGAAAAGCTGACCGCTGTATTGGATAAATACCATGTAGCTCTGGCCGGAATGCACGCCAACAATGTAAAGCTTTTAGATCTTCTCCATGATCCTGGCACAGCCCGGACTGCCATGGAAAAAGTTGCCCGGTTTGTTTCTGTGCTTCCCGATAAAAATATCATTGTCACCGGCGGAGTTCCGGACATGGAGCAGCTTAAAACCTGTACCCTGGCCAAAGGTGTTCCCCACAAGGACCTTCACGATCCTGAAAATGTCCGGATCATGGCTGAAAACTTCAATGCCATTGCCGGGGATATCTACAAAGAATACGGTGTCCGTGTCAATTACCACAACCACAGTTGGGAATTTGCCGATGACGGCCTGATCTGGTTTGCCCTTGCGGACTACGCTCCCGAAGTTCATTTTGCCCTGGATACCGGCTGGGCTGCCGTATCCGGCTTTGATCCGGCAGAACTTTTAAAACAGTATCCCGGCAGATTCCATTATGTTCATTTAAGAGACTACAAGAAATCAGATAACCCCATGGCCTTAAATTTCAATGAGGTTCATGCCGGATACGTTGACCTTGGCACCGGAGATATGGACTATCCCCGTCTCATGAGACAGTTGAACCAGAATCTTGATGAAAATGATTGGGCAATTGTGGAGTACGAACTTGGAAACTTTGATCAGTCCAGCTACCAAAAGGCTCTCAGCTATCTTCATGGAATCCGTGACATGCTCCAGACAGAAGGGAGATGATCGTATGTCTAAACTTCGTGCAGCCGTTATTGGCTGCGGAAGAATCACCTCTGCCTATGTTCCTGCACTGCAAAACATCGGCTCAGAAACTGTGGAAGTGGTGCTGGCTATGGACAAGCACCTTGACCGTGCAGAGAAATTTGCGGAAAACTTCCCCGGCTGCGCTGCCTCTGATACGGTAGACTTAATAAGCTTTAAAAACCTGCTCAGGGAACATCACCCCGATATCCTTCACCTCCTTCTGCCCCACCATCTCCACTGCGAATATGCGGTGGCAGCCCTGGAATCAGGTGTCAACGTGCTGACGGAAAAACCCATCGGAATCTCTTTAAAGGACGCTGATGAGATGATCGACGCCAGTAAAAGAAGCCAAAAACAGTTGGGTGTCATCTTCCAGAACCGCTATATCGACGGTGTGGAACGGGTCCGTTCCCTGATTCAGGATGGAACTCTTGGAGCCGTGAAAGGCGCATTTTCTATACTGGCATGGCACCGTCCTCCCAGTTATTATGAATGTGACTGGAAGGGAAGCTGGCAGACCGAAGGCGGCGGTGTGATTATCGACCAGGCAATCCATTCCATTGACCTGGTCCGGTATATGACCAACATGGACGCTGTCAAGGTTCAGGGTCACATCGCCCGCAGAGTCCTGGAAACAATTGAGGTGGAAGATGTGGCAGATGCAGCCATTACTCTGGAAAACGGTGCCGTATACAGCTTTTTTGCCTGCAACTATTACACCAAAAACAGCCCCATACGCATAGAAATTCATTGTGAAAACGGAACTGCCCTTCTGACCGCAGATCAGATGGACATCTCCTGGGAAAACGGAGAAAGGGAGACCATTCTTCCCAGCCTTGACTCCAGTACAGCAGGCGGCGAAAGTTACTGGGGTGTTTTCCACGAAAAGCAGATAAGAAGCTGCTATGAGGCTCTCATTCATGGAGAGCCCATGGCCTGGAGTCCTGAGGATGCAAAGAAAACCCTGGAAATTGTTTTGGGCATCTATCTCTCCGCCCGGATTTCTGACACAGTAACCATATAAAACAGCAATAAAATAGAGGTGAACGCCAAATCATGGCCACCTCTATTTTTATGTTCTTATATCCTACTGAAGCTTCTTTCTCATGGCTGCTGCCCAAGGAGTCGGTTCGAAAGGTGCCTTTCTTTGAACCGGATTCTCCACCATAGGGATTTCCGGACAGGGCCACCTTTCCTCCTGATCATCATAATTGCATTTTGTAAGGATTCTAAGCTGATTCATCAGCCAGTTTTCATGAATCATAATCGTATCATAATCCTTATATTCCTCAGTTTTTGCCTTCAAACGTCCGGCAATCTCCGGATACTCTCCAATAACGTTACAGCGTTCATGAGGATCGGCTTTACAGTCGAAAAGCTGGTCCTTTCCTTCAAACCCGGAATAGGTGGTGAATTTCCAGTTCTGATACCGCACCATACGCCCCAGGCAGGTATCCCCATTTGGCAGATACATGTATTGTTCACTTACCACCATGCGTTCCTCATCCACTGCTTCACCTGCTATGACAGGCACAAGACTCTTTCCGTCTCCCGGAAGAATTTCTGCTCCCGCCAGTTCACAGATGGTAGGCCCCATGTCCATAATGCTGACCGGAGTATCAATCACCTTTCCCTTGGGAATTCCGTCTCCCTCAATCAGGAAAGGAATGTGTACCGAAGGATCATAAAACACCTGTTTTCCATAATAACCCCGGTCACCGTTCATATCTCCATGGTCTGAAACATAGATAAAGATTCCTTCGTGTCCGTTCCTCTCCACGTATTCCCGGAAGGCCTTGTAAACCGTCTCTATATGATAATCCGTAGTCTCCACCAGTCCGTAGTATGCCGCTCTCGCCGCTCTTACCACATCAGGGTCCGTCTCACAAAGCTTACCGTCCAGTACCGGATGCTCACCCGCAATCTTCTCTGCTCCCTCTAAGGAAACCTTATCATAATAATAATCATACAGCCCCTTCGGTGCCACATAGGGGAAATGGGGCCCATATGCACCTACCGTGATAAACTGCGGTTTTTCATAATTCCCGGCCAGATACTCCAATGCTCTGGCTGTCACATAGCGGTCATAAGCAAGGACCGGTGAATCGCCTCCGCCCATATAATATACAGAGCTGTTTTCATCGAAGCCCCTGATCTGGGTTCCTCCTTTCATTCCCTGATTCGGCACCCCATTATGAAATACCGGAGTTCTGTCGCCCGCAATACGTTTTGCATAGCCATGTCTCTGATCCGGTCCTACAAAATGCATCCGTCCGCAGAGCACCGTATCATAGCCGGATACAGTCAGGCTGTGCAGAAAAGTAGCCTGGTCTGAGCTGATAGAATTAAAATTGAACAGCACTCCATTATTGCTGGGAAGAAGTCCGGAAATCATGGAAGCCCTGGCCGGAACACATAACGGACAGGAAGTCATGGCATTAGTCATGACCGTTGCCTGCTTTGCCAGTTTATCCAGCGTAGGCGTGCGGACAACCGGATTGCCTGCATAGCCCTGCAAATTATATGAGTGCTGATCAGACATATATAACAGAATATCTCTAACCATAGTTCCTCCTTTGGAATCCCAGTCTAATCCTCAACACATTTTCCTAAACTTTTGAACATGTAGTTTTTGTATGCTTCCACTCCCGGCTGATTAAACGGATCCACACCCAGAATCTTTGCAGAAAGATAGCACATGAACTGATAAAAATAATAAAGCTGTCCAAAGGTTTCCTCATCAATGGCCGGTATAGAAAGTATGAGACAGGGAAATTTCTCACTGTGGGCTGCCACAGTAGCCTCAAATGCAACCCGGTTGATCTCATCAAAATCCATTCCATCCAGAACAGAAAACCCATCCTCTACATCATCGCCGTAAATCACATAGGAAGCTCCGGTGTCCTCAACCTTAAGGAAGGTTTCAAACATAATCGTATCTCCATCCTGGATATACTGGCCAATGGAATGAAGGTCTTCCGAAAAGGTTCCAAATACGGGATACAATGCCTTATTGTCCTTTCCTTCACTTTCACCAAACAACTGCATCCACCATTTTGCAAAACGAAACATTCTTGGCTCAAAACAGGAGAGCATCTCCAGCTTCAGTCCTTTTTCATACAGCATATTCCGCACAACTGCATATTCAAGTGCTATGTTCTCAGCCGCATCTTCCTTTTGAAGCCTCCGGCTCATGTGCCTGGCACCTTCCACCATAGCACGGATATCCAGTCCTGCTGCTGCCAGCGGGAAAAGTCCGATGGGTGTCAGGCTGGTATACCGCCCTCCCACATCCTCGGGAAAGGGCAGGAAATAATATCCCTTTTCCCTGGCTATTTCTTCGAACTTTGTACCGCATGTTCCGGTACAGATCACTCTTTTTGAGTATTCAGCCCCATATTGATCCTTCAGAAATGCCCGAAGTGCCCGGAATCCGATGCCCGGTTCCAAGGTTTCAAAATTCTTTGCAATTACATTTATGTATACACTTTTTCCTTTTATCTCTTCCAGTACATTACAAATACTGTCCGCTGAAATACTGTTTCCGGCATATACGATCTTTACATGATTTTTTGAACCAATTGCGTCTACCACAGCTCTTGCCGACTGATTGGATCCGCCGATTCCGATGACAACTAAAACATCGCCATCCTTTTGAACTGCCTTTGCAAGCTCTTCATACTTCAAGATCCAGTCTTCTCCGGCCCAACGGTCCACATCGAGCCAGCCCAGACTATCCTTATACTGCTCTTCTCCTTTTTTTACCGCATCAAGGAGAAGGGCATATTTATCTTTCATCACCTGGATTTCTTCCTGTACAAGCCATCCGGCTTGATCAATGATTTCTAATTTAAGTTCATTCATAGCATCCTCCTTAAAAACAGAGACAAATCCCAATATGAATTTGCCTCTCTTTTTGATATTTAGCCTAATTCCTTAATCCGACAGCAGGACACAAAATGACCTGTAGATACTTCCTCCTGAACCTGAGGCTGGCTGCAGACTTCCTTTGCAAACTTGCAGCGTGCTGCAAAACGGCAGCCAGGCTTCGGATTGATGGGAGATGTAATTTCTCCATGAAGAATTTCTCTTTTCATAGGTTTATGAATATTAGTCGAGGGAATTGCAGAAAGCAGTGCTTTTGTGTAAGGATGCAAGGGGTTGCGAAATAGTTCCTTTGATCCACATTTTTCTACTACCTGGCCAAGATACATAACACAAATATCATCGGAAATATGTTTTACAACTGACATATCATGAGTGACAAACATATAGGTCAATCCCTTACTTTCCTGTAAGAGCTTAAGAAGATTCAGCACCTGTGCCTGAATGGAAACGTCCAGAGCAGATACCGGTTCATCGCAGACAATGAACTTAGGGTCCAAGGCCAGTGCACGGGCTATTCCCACACGCTGGCGGCGTCCTCCGTCCAGCTCATGAGGATAGGCCAATCTCAGCCGCTGGTCAATTCCAACCAGCTCCATGAGATCATCTGCCTTTCTCTCGATCTCTGCCTTTGACATCTTGCCGGACACCTTCAGCGGTTCTGTAATCGTGCTTCGGATTGTCTTTCTTGGGTCCAGAGAGGAATAAGGATCCTGAAAAATAATCTGCATTTTTTCTCTGGCCTCTCTCAGCGTTTTTCCGCTTAATTTGGTGACATCCTGGCCTTCCAGGCTTATCTTCCCATCTGTGGCTTCATGGAGATGGATAATGGTACGTCCAAGAGTTGACTTTCCGCATCCGGACTCCCCTACCACACCAAGGGTTTTTCCTTTTTCAATAGTAAAGCTTACATCATCTACGGCATGCAGCATTCCGCGCGGAGTAGAGAAATATTTTTTTAAATGTTCTACTTGAATTACCGGTTCCATCCTATTCCTCCTCCCTTGCAATTTCATCCAAACGGCAGCAACGGCAATCGTGGCCGTCTGCTGTTTTTGCAATCCCTATGGGCCCCTTTAAACAGACCTCACCGGCATGATTGCAGCGTGGTGCAAAAGCACATCCCGGGGGAAGGTTGGTAGGATCCGGAGGAAGCCCTTCAATGGGATGAAGCCACTCCTCATCCTCGTTCATATCCGGAATTGCACCAAAGAGTCCCTTCGTATAAGGATGGGATGGATGGTCAAAAATCTGTTCCTTTGTTCCGTATTCAATAATATTACCTGCATAGATCACTGCAACACTGTCACACACCTGGGCTACAACACCCAGGTCATGAGTGATCAGCAGCATAGAGGTATTATATTTCTTTCTTAAATCTCCGATCAGATCCAGTACCTGAGCCTGAATCGTAACATCAAGAGCAGTTGTCGGCTCATCTGCCAGGAGAAGATCCGGATTACAGGCCAAAGCTATGGCTATGACCACTCTCTGCTTCATGCCTCCGGAAAACTGATGGGGATATTCATAATATCGTTCAGCCGGGATTCCTACAATCTCCAGCATCTCCTTGGCACGCTTCTCCGGATTGATATGTTCATCATTATGAAGCTTTACAACCTCAGCAATCTGTTCGCCTATGCGCTGTACAGGATTTAAAGCCGTCATAGGATCCTGAAAAATCATGGAAATCTTATTTCCGCGGATCTTTCGCATGTCATTTTCATGCAGCTTCAAAAGATCCTCGCCTTCCAGACAAACCTCTCCTCCCCGGATTTTACATCCTACGTCCGGAAGAATTCTTAAAATCGCTTTTGCAATTGTTGTTTTTCCCGCTCCTGTTTCACCTACAAGACCCAGAGTTTCCCCCCGTTCCAGTTCCATAGAAACGCCGTTTACTGCATGTACAATCTCACCATCAGAAGCGAACTCTACAACCAGGTCTTTCACTGAGAGGAACTTTGTTTCCTTATTCATATTCGCTCCTCCTTTAATTCTTCAATTTGGGGTCCAATGCATCACGAAGTCCGTCACCCATCAGATTCAGGGCAAGTACAGTGATTGCGATTGCAAGACCGGGGAAAAAAATCAAATGGGGGGCCTGACGGATAAACTGGCGTGCACCGGAAAGCATAGCTCCCCACTCCGGAGTCGGAGGCTGAATGCCCAATCCAATAAAGCTTAAGCCGGCTGCCAGCGTGATTGCCTGAGCCACACCCATGGTTGCCTGTACAATAATAGGGGACATACAGTTGGGAATCAAATGGCTCACAATGATCCGGAACTCGCTGCAGTTGATGGAATGGGCTGCTTCTATGTACTCATTTCCCCGTTCCTTCAGCATCTGAGCCCGCAGCATTCTAGCCATGCCAGGAACATAGCCAAAGGCCATGGCAATAATTGTATTGATAAATCCAGGTCCAAGAATAGCAGCAATGACAATATTCATCAAAAGGCCCGGAACCGCCTGTATGATATCCAGAAAACGCATTAACAAATTATCGATCCAGCCTCCGTAGAAGCCTGCGATTGCACCCACAGTACATCCAACCACAGTCGCTATGGCAATAGAAAGAACACCCATGGAAATGGAAAATCTTGCACCGTAAAGGACACGGCTGAAAATATCCCGTCCCATATCATCGCATCCAAATAAATGCTTCAGTGATGGTGTTGCAAAAGCAGAGGCCATATCCATAGTTGTATAATCATATGGAATGATGTAGGGTGCAAGAATGGCAACAATGACTTCAATCACAATGATGATCAATCCTACTACTGCCAGTCGGTTTTTAGACAGCTGACGCAGGATGCGCATCAGCTCGCTGTTTTTTTTGGCTCTGACTGCCTGCGCATTATCCATTCTGCCCGTCCTCCTTAGCTGCTTTTTTCTTCTTTTTATTTGATGCATACTGTGCTTTAATCCGCGGATCTACAGCTGCATAGAGGAGATCCACTGCCAGCATACAAAGACTGAAAGAGATTGCCAGGAAAATAGTACCGCCCTGAACAATCGGATAATCCCTGTTATTTACTGCACCAATGATATAAGTTCCCATTCCCGGAATAGAAAAAACGGTTTCAATAATCATCATACCGCCCAGAAGGGCTCCAAAGGTTGTTCCAAACATGGTAATAATAGGAATCAACGCATTTTTCAGTGCATGCTTCAATATAACCATGCGTTCCGTTACCCCCTTGGAGCGGGCCGTTGTTATGTAGTCTGCCCGGATCACATCCAGCATGGAAGATCTTGTCTGCCGGGCACAGGTAGCCAATGCTCCCATACACCCGGAAATTGCCGGAAGAATATAGGATTTCAGACCTTGGTCAATCCCCATAGGAGGAAGCCAGCCCAAGTTCACCGAAAATGCCAGCACCAGCATCAGAGCCAGCCAGAAATTAGGGATTGCCACACCGCACAGGGCAAGAAACATCGATGCAGAATCCTGCCAGCGGTTTTGATGGGTAGCCGCCATAATGCCAAGAGGAATCCCGATACCAAAAGAAATCAAAAGTGTAATCAGTGTTAAAACCAGGGTTCGCGGAAGTCTCTCCATAATGGTTGATACAATATCAATTTTTGTAATCCAGGACGCACCCAGATCATGGCGGACAAACACATCTGCCATATAAGTGCCCAGGCGAACCAGGAATGGGCTGTTTAAGCCCAATTCCTCTGTCTTCGCCATAAGATCTGCCTCTGTGGCAGTGGAACCCAATATAATTTCTGCCGGATTTCCTGGACAGAACGTCATCATTGTAAAAATCAGGATTGTAACTCCCAGTACAATAGGCACCATCCAAATGATTCTGTTGATAACATACTTAAGCATTTATCTCCTCCTGTGTCGCCTGTTACTTCATAGGGAATGCCTCATAGGTTGAGGAAGCCGGTGCAATATATCCATTTTTTTCCTTCACTTCATTCTGAAGGCCAATGTCATTTCTCCAGATTATCATATTCTGAGGATTTACCATACCGTAAGCAATGGCATTGTCCCTTAAATAAACATGAACCTCATCAATATTTTCCTCTGTCCAGCCATCTGGTGTCCATGTCTTATAAAGAAGCTCTGCCAGATCATAATCGTGGCGGCTGGTTCCGTCTCCTGTTGAATAGGCTGCCGGATCATAGCGGATTGCCCACGCATCGGAAAGATATACTCCGCCTATGGTATTTATGAACATATCATATTTTGTTCCATCCAAACGGATTGCTGTCATTTGAGCCGGGTCCACCAGATTCAGTTCCACTTTTAAACCGGCGGCCAAAAGATAATTCTGTACCATCTGTGCCAATCGGGATGAAAAGCTTGCGGTACCACAGAGAATTGTAAGAGTACGTCCATCATATCCTGACTCTGCCACTAACTGTTTTGCTTTTTCCACATCATAGGTGTAATATTCTTCACTTTTCCATTTTTCATTGGCTCCGATGTGAAGCGGACTGTGGGCATCGTACATGGGGGTACCATAGCCTGCACAAAGGCCGGTGACCAGCCCCTGGGCATCAATTGCATAGCTGACAGCCTGACGAAGTTTTACGTTTTCAGCCATAGGGCTTGTATCTGCTCCGGAGAAGAATATGGTCCAGCCCTGAGGGCCATCAGCCAGTTCCATGGTGTATGACGGATTATCCTTGAATTGAGCGCCTGTTGAGTTATCAATCCGGATTGCCATATCTATGGTGCCTGTTTCCACCGCAATGCCAAGCTGGGAAGCTTCTGGAATGGCGTGCCAGCAAACCACCGGAACATTTGGCCGAACTGATTCCGGCATATTGGAATAATCCTGCCAGTAATCATCTCTCAGTTCCATCTTCATAATGGAGTTTGCTGTAAATTCTGTAATTTTGTAAGGTGAGGTGCTGACCAGGCTTGTACCAAACTCATCAGAGCTTGCTTCAAATGCCTTCTGGCTCACTACATATGTATCTGTCAGAAAAGTCTCAAAGGTTCCGACAATATTGCTTACAAGCTTTACCTTAAATGTGTAATCTCCAGTCTGTTCTACACTTTCAAGCTTTCCCCAAATAGGCTTTAATGCCATCTCTTTTGACTTATTCATAAACCATACAATATCAGCCGCAGTAATTTGATTTCCCTCGGAATCCGTCACACCCTGGTTAATCTCCACTTCATAGGTAAAACCGTTATCCCCGGTAGACCAGCTTTTGGCTACCCATGGCTCTAACTTATTATCAACACTAAAAATTGCCAACTGCTCGGTAACCGATGGCCAGTATGGTGCATCACGATTGGTATTGGCACGGAAAACAGTTAAGGTATCCGGTGTCTGTGAATATCCTACATCCAGAATTCCATCGCTGGCCAGTTTGGCAGAGGCTGTCGTTTCCTTTGCGCTCTCTGCTGTGCCGGCAGAAGAACCTCCGCCGCATCCTGACAAAGAAAGGGCCATAACTAATCCCAGACTCACAACTTTAGCTACACTTTTGTGAAGTAACTTTCTCATAATAATCCTCCTAAATACATTAGTGTTAATCAAAATTCATACCTTCGATATTCATCGATGCATTCATTTAATTATTTAATTAATTATATCTGTTTTTAAAAACAATGGGAAGTGGTAATAGTTCTATATTTTTATTACTTTTTTGTGCATTTTAAACAATTTTAGTTATAAATTTATCAGCAATAGTTGATAATAATTGCTTTTTTATAAAAGCATTAATTTTTCTTTTAATTCAATAAATATTTAATTTATTTATCTAATTAATTAAGCATTTCTAAATAAATGATCTGTATTCCATTATCAGATGCCGCCAGCTTAAACCTCACTCCCAGGGAGTACAGGGAGCATCACATATTTAGAGCAGAGGGATCATAAAATCCCCTCTGCTCACCCTCCCAAAGTCACATCCTGCCTGGAATACCATTCAATCGCATCATACACATGCTGGGGCTTAAAATCAGGCCAGTAATCCTCAACCACATACATATCGGAATAAACGGACTGCACCGGCAAAAAACCGGAAAGCCTTCTGCGGCCTCCCCACCGGATCACCAGATCGATTCTGGAGACATCGGCAGTCTTTAATGCAGGCCCTATAGCCCCGTCGTGAAGCCCCAGATCCCATTCCCAGCTGTAATTCACCAGAAAGTTGATCTTCATCCCTCCTGCTCCGAACCTGCTCCTGCTGGTATAAGGCTTTAACGCTTCCGGAAACATGGCTGAGGTTGTCTTTCCCAGCACCAGCAGCTCTGCATCCTCTTTTGCCAGCTCATCCACCGCCTTAACGCAGGCATTTGAAAAGGCTTCTCTCTGGACAGAAGGGCGTTTCGTATTGTCCACGGTAAAGCCATAAAATGTCATTTCATTGATCCCCATTTCCCTGCAAAGATGGTAAAGGGTCATGCCGGGGGATATACCGCTGTCATACCCCTCCTCTTTTCCCATACCCTTTCCCACTGCCCAGCGCCGGTTTCCATCGGGTATGATTCCTATATGTTTCGGTATTCTCATATACTGCCTCCATGCTTCATAATATAATTGGAAATATATGAAAAGTATGTCCACTTTTTTCGATTCCATAATTTTCCTCATGCCATCTGATGAAAAAATGCAGAAAGGGCATGATTCCCTGTATTTCTGCACGGAATCATGCCCTTAAATTCATATAAAATGATTATTAAAGTCCCATTTTCTTTCTCTTCTTCATAATGTGGTCTTCAATGTCCTTAGCTACCTGCACCGGATCATCTCCCAGGGCCACCTTGCCTCCGGTTAAGCCCTCTACATCCTCTGTGAGCAGCTTCACAAGCCTTGGGGCTCCTGTAACAAAGGGAGTGGGGGAAAGATGAGTATAGGCTCCGTAAGCAATTGCAAACAGACCGTCTATGGTCGCCTTCTGCTCCATCCATTCCGGCGCTGTGACTGCAATGGGAAGATCAGAAACATCCGCATCCAGATGGTCGGCCAAAGCCGTCACAAGCATGGAGACCCGCCCCGTATCCGTACATGTTCCGAAGCTTAATACCGGAGGAATTCCTAAGGCCCTGCACACTCCCTGTAAGCCTTCTCCTGCCTGATCAATGGCATCTAAGTTACACATTCCTGCAACTTCCAGACCGTGGTTTCCGCATCCTCCTGCAACCACAAGAATATCTCTCTTAATCAGCTCTTTTGTCAGATTGACCGTATTCCAGTCCTGAGGACCGTTTCTTAAAGTGGAACAGTTAGCCAGGGCCACAATTCCCTTTAACTGGCCTTTTGCAATTACATCCACCAGATTATTTAAATCATTTCCAATGGCACCCAGAACGGCTTCCGTAGAAAATCCGGCAATGGCTTTCTGTTTGTATTTAGGAACCATTGGTTTGATCTGCTTATGTCTCTTCTTAAAGTTCTCAATGGCAACGTTGATGCATGTCTCAGCCATCTCATCTGCCTTTTTGGGATAATAAGGCATCTTGTGTTCTGTTCCGGGAACGCCGATAATGGTACTGACACTGACCAGGGCAACCTGATATTTTTCCGCATATACATCAATATCCGGCGGAGAACAGTTCTCCTCCATAACAAATGCATCCACGGTTCCTGTCGCTAAAAATGGTTCAATAGACAACCAGTTTCCCATAAGTCCCACAAACACATCATCCACTTCAAAACGCTGCAGCATTTCCTGTCCTGTCTCAATGGAACCTACGATGTGGATTCCCTTTGCTCCTGCTGCCCTTGCCATTTCCTGATATTCTTCCAGCTTCGCCTTTTGTAAGGTAGCCACTCCAATCCATGGCTGGTGTCCGTTAAATGCAATATTCACATAATCAGGATCCATAATTCCCAAGTCCACATCCACCTCATGAGGCATGGGAGTTCCAAATAAAATGTCCTGGACCATTTCCAGGCCGATCTGGGCCGTATAAATGGTGGACAGACCTAAACGCAATGCTTTTGTTGCCAGGGAAACGTAATCGCCATCCACATTGGTAAGACAGCTTGCAATGCAGTTTTGCACCTCATGCTCCACACCGGTAGGATAAATATTAAAATCCTTCCAGATTTTTTTCCGCTTCTTCGGTGAAAAGGCCTCTACCATCACACTTTCTTCATCGGGATTCACTTTCATTTCCTTATCCAGAAATTCCGCCAGACAGACAGCCATCTGGTTCACATCCTGATTGGTATCGATTCCAGTCTTTTCACACATCCATTTTAACTTTTCAACATCCGTAATCTTAAAAACCGTATTTCCTTTTCCCGTTTCCTTTAAGGTGCGGAAAGCTTCATATGCATGATGAGCATAAGTAGCAGCTCCCATAATATTCTGCATAAGAAGGTTTCTCATTGCCATAGCATCAGGGCCGATTCCACAGACTCCCTTGTCCGGTCCCTTCTGTTCGTTGATTCTGCAGGGGCCGTTGGTGCACAACTGGCAGCTCAGCCCCTGCAGGCAAAATTTACACCGTATCTTCTCCTGTTCATCCCATCTGGAAAACACGCTTGATAAGCCGTCATCTCTAATTCTAACCAGCATTTCTTCTACAGAATCATGGTAGCTTACGCGCCCCTCTGTCTTTTCTAAAACCGCTTCTGACATAGTTACCTCCAAAATAAAGTATGATTTTATGGGTAGTATGCCAGATTTTAGGAATCATATTCTATGAATTGTCAGATCACAGTTTAGCTGAAATATTTTTCTATAATCTTTTCCGATGTCCTTGTTGCAAGAGCCTGTGTTGTCATAGTGGGATTGGGACCTCCTATGCCATTGGATAAAACGCTGTTATCTGCAATAAACAGACGTTTTACATCATAAGCCTCACAATTGGCATCAGTCACATATCCCATGCGCATAGTGCTCATGATATGCAGATAAATATCGGAGGGCCAGTTTGCACGGGTAATGATTTCTGCTCCTGCCAGTCTCATGGACTGAGCTGCGATCCGGGCCAGACTGTCTCTTCTTTCTTTGTCTTTCTCACTCATGTTGTATGTAACAATTGGAAGAAATCCATTTTCATCCCTTAAAACCGGGTCAAGAGTAATGGAGTTTTGCTCATTTACGTCATCATCTGTAAATATGGCAATGCAAAGGGTTCTTTGATAATTTCTCATAAACTCCTTTAGCAGTTCTCCCACAACCATCCCCTCTAAGTCCCAAGGTTCTGTCTCGTCTGGATCGTTTTGAAAATAATAGCCCTTCTGGCTAAGTCCATAATTGATAATAGAATATATTCCGGGACTCATTCCAAAAGGTTCCATTACACCCAATCCCGGATAGTCAAACCTGGCCGCAGATGTCTGACCTACATATGGCTTTATGTCGGACATTCCTATGGCATTCATCAGGCTTTCTTCTGAAAAGATGCCGGATATGCAATCAAAGGCATGGTTCGTCAAGCCTCTCCCCACCCATTCATTTGCGGGAAGTTCAGAATTGAGCCAAAGCCGCGGAGTTTCTATAGAACCTCCTGCCATGACAATGACCTTTGCCCTCAGCTCTCCTGTCTCTCCTGTCCAGGTATTTCTCCATGTAATACCTGCCGCATACACCCCCTCTGTCTGATTTTCCTCCGTATGAATCCGGGTCACAAAGGAATTTGGACGTACCTCTACATTTCCAGTTGCAAGGGCTAAAGGGATGTAGCTTACCAAAGTGGACCGCTTGGCAACACTATCCACAGTTGGGCCGGTCTTACATCCGTTTATACAGTGCCCTCTTAAGGTGCAGCCGACAGAATTGTTGTTTTGCAGGTCAAAATCAGGATCATTTAAAAGCGGGTTAATGCGAAGTATGGCATTTGGCTGAGGCCGGTATCCCGGCTCCGTCAAATCCTTAGCATCGGTATAATTCCAGCCTGCCTTTTTCAGTCCATAATAAAATATGTCTTCCTTGGAGGTTCCTGTCGCCGGATGAACGGGCAGGGTACTTTCCACCTTTTCATAATAGGGAATCAGTTCTTCATAGGAAATGGGCCAATCCTGTTCAAAGGCCCTGGGATAAGCCCTGGGAGAATTGGCAAAGTAGGAAAGGGTTGTTCCTCCCACCCCTGCATTTTGCCACGTATAACCTCCCTCCGGATGAACTCTCACCCAGGGGCTCTGGTTCCTGTCAGCCGGACCCCAGCGAAATTTTCCCGTAACGGTATCATTCATGTCATCTTCAAGATCCGTAAAACTTTTCTTTAACAAATCAATATCCAGATCCTCATAGCTGGAGCTTCCTGTCCCTCCCGGTTCCCGGTTGGGCTCCGGCCACTGCTTATTGCCATACCAGGGACCGGCCTCCAGCACCAGCACCTTAAGACCCTTTTCTCCCAGCTCCTTGGCCGCAACAGCGCCGCCTCCGCCTGCACCTATGATAATTACATCTGCATCATATCCGTTGCTCATGCTTTTCTCCAATCCTCATTCTATTTTCCTTTCCGTCAGGCAAATGAAACCTTCTTATGTGTAGTTGTATGCTCCTGCCAGACGGTAACCCGGGGAAGGGCCGGGATATCCCACCTGCTCCCAGCTTTCAGGGTAATACTCCAGTGTTCTCTGTTCAGGCGGGTTCTGGCGGGTGGTGCCATACCCTGCCCATTCAGAATAATATCCCATCATGGATAATCTGATCAGGAAAGGGAGGACGAGAAACACCTCTTCCTGGCTGGTCTGGTCCAGGGCCGGAAAGTAGGCGATACCCTCCGGCTGAAACAGCATACCGGTGACCTGAAGCCGTTCTATTGGAGAAAGGCTTAAAAAAGCAGAGGAGCCCGGAAATTCCTCTCCCGCTTTTCTCTCCTCACTCTCTCTGTAGAGAAACTGCTCCGCAGCCGTATTTAAAGTATCTGCTACAGGCAATGCCATAGGAACCGCCAGGCTGTTAAGAGATAAAATAATAAAATCACCTGTATACTGATCCAGTGCACCGTAATACTGTATTCTGCCGTACTGCTGCGCCAACTCCGGAGAGCGGGGGATGATGGCATCAGCAAAAGCCTTAAAGGTATCTGCCAGATATTCATAGGTTTCTTCATACAATTCTCTGTCATTTGAATTATAATATGTCCATTCCATTTATCTACCTGCCTTTTACTGTCACTGGTCACGTGTCCCTGAACTGTATTGATTACAGGAACATGCTTTCTGTTCTTATATTATGATAACTCTGGGAAATCTATCACGTATATTGAAATTATTTCTCACTGAACTTTCTTCTCATCAAAAAAATCCCCCAACACCTGATTCATGGTATTGGGGGAACCGCTTATCTGTTTCGATTGTAGTTAATCAGGCATCCTGCCTTGACAATTTCCTTTTCTTCCGGGGTCATATCAGCAATAAAAAGACTGATTTCTTTCACCTGGCCACCGATGACATAAGCTTTGATTGCTTTCATATCGCCGTTAAAAACGCTCCTGATTCCCGGCACATAAATATAATCGCCAACCTCAAACTCTGCATCTTCTTTCATCTGGAATGGAATCATACCCCAGTTCATAACATTGGAACGGTAACGCTTGGTGGCATACTCCTTGCAGATATTGGCAAGGCCGCCCAGCACCCGCTGACAGCTGGCTGCCTGTTCTCTGGCTGAACCATCGCCTGGTTTTACAGCATAAATCATGCTGCCGATTTCTGTCTCTAGTGGCTGAACATCTTCATTTCCTGGAATGGTCCTGATTTTATCAAATATCTGCTTCAATTCCGGCTCGGCCTGGGCCGGAGAGGTTCCGGCTATTCTGGCCTTTTCAAGCTTATCTGCCACCTTACTTCTGCCAACGTACTGGGGATCTCTCCGGGAAAGAGTAAACTCAGCCAGTCCCAATGGGTTGGAACGGTAAGAAGAGGTCTCACCGGAAGGAATCAGCTCATCAGTGGTGGTCACAGGGTCCAGAATCTTGGAACAAACCTTTAAGAGAATGTTATCCGTCAAAGGACTCATCTCCGGCCAGTCTTTAATATTGGGGCCATAAACCAGCTCAGCCTGGTCATCTCCTGCCTGATATCCCTGGTAAATACGGTTTTGGTATACGGAATTATCGAACTCATATGAAGGAACAAGATAATCGTCTGCAAAGGCTTCTGCTGACGTGAGAATTCCGCCATTTGCTGCAGTTGCCGCAATAGAACGTGCATCCATGAGAGCTACTGCCGACATCTGTCCGACTCCTGGTTTTGAGCCTTCCCGGTTGGGGAAGTTTCTGGTGGTATGGCGGATACTGAAGCCATTATTAGCCGGTGTGTCTCCAGCGCCAAAACAAGGTCCGCAAAAAGCTGTTTTTAAAACTGCACCCGCTGCCATCAGTTCCGATACAGCACCTTTCTTAACCAAGTCCATATAAACCGGCTGGGAAGAGGGATATACAGAAAGAGAAAATTCCTCCACACCGCAGGACTTTCCTTTTAAAATATGGGCAGCTTCCATTACATTGGTATAATTACCGCCTGCACATCCGGCAATGATTCCCTGAGTGACTTTAAGACCGCCATTTACAATCTTATCCGTTAACAAAAATGGAGTCTCCAGGCTGCCTGTAATCTTTTCCGCTTCCACCTCCACGGTCCTCAGTATGTCGCTGAGATTTGCATTTAATTCATCAATCTCGTATACATTGCTTGGATGGAAAGGCAATGCGATCATTGGCTTCACTGTGCTTAAATCCACATATACAACTCCGTCATAATAAGCCACGTCAGCCGGATTCAATTCTTTATAGTCGCCTGCCCGGCCATGGAGGGCCAGATACTCTCTGGTATCCTCATCGGTTCTCCATATGGAGGAGAGACAGGTAGTTTCCGTTGTCATAACATCAATGCCATTCCGGTAATCCGTAGTCATGGAGGAAATACCGGGGCCTACAAATTCCATAACTTTATTTTTTACATAGCCGCACTGGAATACTGCACCGATAATTGCCAGGGCAATATCCTGGGGTCCCACACCCGGTCCCGGCTTGCCGTCTAAGTACACTGCCACTACGCCCGGATATTGAACATCATATGTATCACGAAGAAGCTGCTTTACCAATTCTCCTCCGCCTTCGCCAATGGCCATGGTTCCCAAGGCGCCATAGCGGGTGTGGCTGTCAGAACCGAGAATCATCTTACCGCCGCCGGCCATCATCTCTCTCATATACTGGTGAATGACTGCAATATGAGGAGGAACGAAAATTCCGCCATATTTCTTACATGCTGACAATCCAAATACGTGATCGTCTTCGTTAATTGTTCCGCCTACCGCACACAGGGAATTGTGGCAGTTTGTCAGGACATAGGGTACCGGAAAGTGATCCATTCCGGAAGCCTTGGCCGTCTGAACAATCCCCACAAAGGTGATATCGTGGGAAGTCATGGCATCAAAACGAAGCTTTAAAGCCTTCATATCTTCTGATGTATTGTGAGCCTCTAAAATAGAATAAGCAATTGTTCCTTTCTTTGCGTCTTCCTGATGCACTTCTTTTCCTGCCATTGCAGTAACCTGGGCTGCATCCTTCTCCGGAATCAGGTGCGTACCATTGACCAGATAAGCGCCGCCATCATACAATGTGACCATGTGAATTCCTCCTCAAAAAATCCTTTATCTTTATTTGTTTTTATTGTACAATGAGATTATGCAATAGGCAAATACTATGATTCTAATAACATATATAGGGTTATACCTATACCCCGACAATAGCAGAAAGGAGTTCTTATGACACAAAGGGAATTGCTTTATGTAAAAACAGTTTCCGATACAAAAAGCATATCAAAAGCCGCCCGCCTTCTTTTTATCTCCCAGCCCTCCCTGAGCCAGTCCATTCAGCGGATTGAAGACGGTTTGGGAACCCCCCTGTTTAACCGTACCACCGGAGGCTTGACCTTGACCTTTGCCGGAGAACGTTATTACCATATGGCTTCACAGATCTTAAAGATGTATGAGGATTTTGAAATTGAGATCAGCGATATTAATAATTTGAAAACAGGACGCATTCATCTGGGCATCACAAATCATCTGGGCACCCTGACCCTGCCTTCCATCCTTCCTAAATTCCGGGAGATATGCCCTTATATAGAGCTTACCATAACGGAAGAAAACTCGGCAGAACTGGAACAGAGCCTCCTTGACGGACGCCTGGATTTTTCGATTATGCACGCCCCAAAGGACAATTACCATCCCCAGCTCAGCTATGACATCCTGACCCGGGACCCGTTTGTGATCGCACTGTCTCCCGACCATCCGCTGTTAAAGTGTGCAATTAAAAAAACCGGATACGAATTCCCGGTTTTAGATGTTGCTTTATTAAAAGACGAACCCCTTCTTATGCTTCACAGCAAACAGAGAATCCGGCAGGTGACAGACAGTATTTTAGCCAAAGCGGGTATTCTCCGCCCAAATATTCTGATGACATTAAGAAGCTTTGAAACAGTACAGTTATTGGCTGCCCAAAACCTTGGCATCACCTTGGTTCCAAGACAATATACCAGACTTCCTACTAATAAAAAATCGCCGGCTTTTTGTTCTATTGACGAAAAATACGATGCTTGCTGGGATATGTGCATTGCTTCCTTAAAGGACAGCTTTCTTTCCAAAGCAGATCTGCTGTTTATGCGAATGGCTAAAGAATTATTTTCATAAAAAGAAACTCTTATATCAGTATTTTTCACCGATATAAGAGTTTCTGACGTTTTATTTATCGTTCAGTGCTGCCTGTGCTGCTGCCAGTTTTGCAATCGGCACACGGAATGGAGAACAGGACACGTAATCCAGACCGATCTTATGGCAGAACTCTACGGAAGAAGGATCTCCGCCGTGCTCGCCGCAGATGCCTACATGCATGTCCGGACGAACGCTCTTGCCTAACTGAATAGCTGTTTCCATAAGCTTGCCCACACCAACCTGATCCAGTTTTGCAAATGGGTCATTCTCAAAGATCTTGGTGTCATAGTAAGCGTTTAAGAACTTACCGGCATCGTCACGGGAGAAGCCATAAGTCATCTGAGTTAAATCGTTGGTTCCGAAGCAGAAGAATTCTGCATCTTTTGCAATCACGTCAGCGGTGATACAAGCTCTCGGAATCTCAATCATAGTACCTACTTCGTACTTTAAGTCAATTCCTGCTGCTGCGATCTCTGCGTCAGCGGTTTCAACAACGATTTTCTTTACAAATTTCAATTCCTTATCATCACTGATCAGAGGGATCATGATTTCCGGGCAAACCTTCCAGTCTGCGTGTGCCTTCTGTACATTGATAGCAGCACGGATAACTGCCCTTGTCTGCATTCTTGCAATCTCTGGGTAAGTAACCGCCAGACGGCAGCCTCTATGTCCCATCATTGGGTTGAATTCATGTAAGGACGCAATAATGTTCTTGATCTGCTCAACAGTTTTGCCCTGTGTGTCAGCCAGTTTCTTAATATCATCTTCGTCAGTAGGAACGAACTCATGAAGAGGCGGATCTAAGAAGCGAATGGTAACTGGGTTTCCTTCCAGAGCTTCGTAAAGCTTCTCGAAGTCTCCCTGCTGTACCGGAAGAATCTTCTCCAGAGCAGCTTCTCTCTCTTCTACTGTATCAGAGCAGATCATCTCGCGGAATGCATCAATTCTGTCGCCTTCAAAGAACATATGCTCAGTACGGCAAAGGCCGATTCCTTCTGCACCCAGTTCTCTTGCTTTTCTTGCATCTTCCGGAGTATCCGCATTGGTTCTTACTTTCAGTCTTCTATATTTGTCAGTCCATGCCATGATTCTTCCGAATTCTCCTACAATGGCAGCGTCCACAGTCGGGATAATGCCGTCATAGATCTTTCCGGTAGATCCATCTAAGGATAACCAGTCACCTTCATGGTATTCTTTTCCTGACAGAACAAACTTCTTGTTCTCTTCGTCCATGGCAATTTCAGCGCAGCCGGATACACAGCAGGTTCCCATACCGCGGGCAACTACTGCTGCATGAGAGGTCATACCGCCTCTTACAGTCAGGATACCCTGTGCAGCCTTCATTCCCTCGATATCTTCCGGAGAAGTCTCAAGACGAACCAGAACTACCTTCTCGCCTCTTTCATGCCATTCCTTTGCATCGTCAGCTGTAAATACGATCTTACCGCATGCAGCGCCCGGAGAAGCTGCCAGAGCTTTTCCAACCGGCTCTGTGTTCTTTAAAGCTTCTGCATCAAACTGAGGATGAAGTAAGGTGTCCAAGTTTCTCGGATCAATCATCCGGACTGCCTTTTCCTCTGTGATCATACCTTCGTCAACTAAATCGCAGGCAATGGTTAAAGCAGCCTTAGCGGTTCTCTTTCCGTTACGGGTCTGAAGCATGTAAAGCTTTTTATCCTGAATGGTAAACTCCATGTCCTGCATGTCTCTGTAGTGATTTTCCAGAGTGTTGCAAACGCCTAAGAACTGCTCGTATACTTCAGGCATAACTTCTTTTAACTGTTCGATCTTCTGAGGTGTACGGATACCTGCAACTACGTCCTCGCCCTGAGCATTGATCAGGAACTCACCCATAAGGTGCTTCTCGCCGGTTGCCGGATCACGGGTAAACGCAACGCCTGTACCGGAGGTATCGCCCAGGTTTCCAAATGCCATCATCTGTACGTTAACAGCAGTTCCCCAGGAATATGGGATATCGTTGTCGCGGCGGTATACATTGGCTCTTGGGTTGTCCCAGGAACGGAAAACAGCTTTGACAGATTCCATTAACTGAACCTTGGGATCAGATGGGAAATCCTCGCCCAGCTTTGCCTTGTACGCAGCCTTAAACTGGTTTGCAAGCTCCTTTAAATCCTCTGCAGTTAAATCAACATCCTCTGTAATGCCTTTTTCTTCTTTTATCTTGTCAATGAGCTCTTCAAAATACTTCTTGCCCACTTCCATAACTACATCGGAGAACATCTGGATAAATCTTCTGTAACAATCCCAAGCCCAGCGGGGATTGCCTGACTTGGCAGCCAATACTTCCACAACGTCTTCATTCAGACCCAGGTTTAAGATGGTATCCATCATACCAGGCATGGACGCTCTGGAACCGGAACGAACGGAAACCAGAAGAGGATTTTCCTTATCACCGAACTTCATTCCGGTAATTTCTTCCATCTTAGTGATATATTCCATGATCTGTTCCATGATCTCATCGTTAATTACCTTGCCGTCCTCGTAATACTGGGTACAAGCCTCGGTCGTTATAGTAAAGCCCTGGGGAACCGGGAGACCTAAATTAGTCATTTCTGCCAGATTTGCGCCTTTGCCACCTAACAGGTTTTTCATTTCTGCACTGCCTTCAGTAAATAGATAAACCCATTTTTTTGCCATAAGTCAATTTCCTCCTAAAATGTGTTAATTATTCTGCTTTTCCTCCGTTCTGTCTGATGGAAAAGCCCTGCGAATATTATAGCATAATTCAAGTTCTAGTAAAGACCTTTTTTACAATTATTTGTATAAACCTCCTCTTTTTTCCTTACAATTATTTTGAAAGTACTTCCATATTCAGTTATTTTCTCATATGCGATTTTTAATCGTATATACGAATACGATCAGAATTTTTTTTATATCTTTTTAATATAGAAGGAATTCAGAAAATACACTTTTTTTCTTATTTTCTCTGCAAAATTCCTCTGATTATGACAAAATCAGCCATTGACTATTTATTATAATTTGTTCTAAAATTTTATAATATTTTTGTAATATATCACCAGATTTAGATTGTCTATTATCTGAAAATGTGGTACATTAGAGGTATCCAAATAATCAATTCATAACAGGAGGACACGAAAATTATGAAAAAAAGAGCATTGGCACTAGCTATGGCAGTTCTTATGGCCGCATCCTTAAGCGCATGCGGTTCTTCAGGCTCCGGAACCGGAGGCACAGGAACTTCTGCAGCGGAAACTACAGCTTCCTCAGGAGCGGCAGCAGAATCCACTGAAGCCAAATCTGATTCCGCAGGCGGCTATGAGCTGGCCCTTGTTACCGACTTAGGAACCATTGATGACAAATCCTTTAACCAGGGTGCATGGGAAGGCTTGAAAAAGTATGCCGAGGAAAATGGCGTTTCCTACAAGTATTACCAGCCTCAGGAAGGCACCACTGACTCCTACTTAGAGACTATCGGCCTTGCAGTAGAGGGCGGGGCAAAATTAGTGGTATGCCCCGGATTTTTATTTGAAGAGCCCATATTCCTTGCCCAGGATGAGTATAAGGATATTCATTTCATCCTTTTGGATGGAGTTCCCCACAGCGGCGATTACTCTGAACAGAGAACAGAAGCCAATGTTATGCCAATCCTTTTCCAGGAAGATGAACCCGGCTTTTTAGCAGGCTATGCAGCTGTTAAAGACGGAAACACAAAGCTTGGCTTCTTAGGCGGCATGGCTGTTCCGGCTGTTATCCGTTTCGGATACGGATTTGCAGAAGGCGCTGACTACGCAGCAAAAGAGTTGGGCATTGACGGCATTGAAATCATGTATAATTACACCGGCGCATTTGCCGCCACACCAGAGGCACAGTCCATGGCAGCTTCCTGGTATCAGAACGGAACCGAAGTAATCTTCGGCTGCGGCGGAGCCGTAGGAAACTCAGTTATGGCAGCAGCAGAGGAAAAAGGCAAAAAGTTCATCGGCGTTGACGTTGACCAGAGCTTTGAATCTGAAACTGTTATGACCTCCGCTATGAAACAGCTTTCTGTTTCCGTATACGACGGAGTAAAGGCATTCTACGACGGCAATTTCCCAGGCGGCGAGACCAGCATTTTCTCTGCCAAGAACAACGGAATCGGCCTTCCTATGGAAACCTCCAGATTCACTACCTTTACCCAGGAAGACTATGACAAGATTTACGCAGAGTTAAAGGAAGGCAAGATCGAGCTTGTACAGCCTTCCGAGGATAACAACAATCCTACAGTGGACTTAAAACTTGAAAAGACAAAAATTAACTTCGTAGAATAAGAAGAATAAGCAGGAGGGAGATGCCGTTTGATTCACCAGTCAGATCTGGTCTCTTACGGCATCTCCTCTTTTTTTATAAAAACCAGAAAAATGCCAAGGCACATTTAATAAACCGGGCAAAAGTAAGGGGGATTTTATGGACTATATTATTGAGATGCTTCATATCACAAAAGAATTTCCCGGTATCATCGCTAATGACGACATCACTCTCCAGTTAAAAAAGGGGGAAATCCATGCCCTGCTGGGAGAGAACGGCGCCGGAAAATCCACTCTCATGAGCGTCTTATTCGGCCTATATCAGCCGGAAAAAGGTGTTATTAAGGTCAGAAACAAAGAACAAAAGATCACTGGTCCTTTGGATGCCAATGGTCTGGGTATTGGTATGGTTCATCAGCATTTTAAGCTGGTGGAAAATTTCACGGTGCTCCAGAACATCGTTTTGGGCATGGAAACCACAAAGCGGGGATTTTTACAGATGAAAGAAGCCCGCAAAAAGGTGATGGAATTAAGCGAAAAGTATAAATTACTGGTGGACCCCGATGCTCTCATTTCAGACATCACCGTGGGAATGCAGCAAAGGGCCGAGATTTTAAAAATGCTTTACCGTGATAACGAAATCATGATTTTCGATGAACCGACTGCGGTTTTAACTCCCCAGGAAATCGAGGAACTGATGCAGATTATGAAAGACCTTGTTAAAGAAGGAAAATCCATTCTGTTCATCACCCACAAGCTCAATGAAATCAAGGCGGTAGCGGACCGCTGCTCTGTCCTGCGCCGCGGGAAATATATAGGAACCGTTGAAGTGGCAGAGACCACACCTCAGGAAATGTCGGAAATGATGGTAGGACGCAAAGTGAACCTGACCATCGAAAAGAAGCCCTCTGAGCCCAAAGAAGTAGTTCTGGAGGTGAAAGACCTGACTGTGGAAGCCAAAAAGGAAGGCCACACCAAGAAGCTGGTTCAAAACGCTTCCTTCCAGGTGAGGCGGGGAGAAATCGTCTGTATCGCCGGAATCGATGGAAACGGCCAGACCGAGCTGGTACATGCCATCACCGGACTTTCCGATATGAGTGCAGGCACTGTCACCATAAACGGGGAAGATATGACGAAAAGGCCCATCCGTTACCGCAACACCCACGGGCTGTCCCACATCCCGGAGGACCGCCATAAGCACGGCCTTGTGCTGGAATACAACCTGGCCTATAATCTGGTTCTTCAGCAGTATTTTGAAGAAGACTTCCAAAGCAGCCGCTTTTTAAAGAATGACAAGATCTACGAATACGCCGAAAAGCTGATTCAGGACTATGACATCAGAAGCAGTGAAGGGCCCTTTACCATCACCCGCAGCATGTCGGGAGGCAACCAGCAAAAGGCCATCGTGGCAAGGGAAATTTCAAAATCCCCGGACATACTGTTAGCCGTTCAGCCCACCAGAGGCTTGGATGTGGGGGCCATTGAATACATTCACAGACAGCTTGTAAAACAGAGGGATGCAGGGGCCGCCATTCTTTTGGTTTCACTGGAGCTTGACGAGGTTATGAATTTAAGTGACCGGATACTGGTCATGTTTGAAGGAGAAATCGTGGCTGACTTAGATCCAAAAGCCATTACAGTCCAGGAGCTTGGCCTTTATATGGCAGGAGCAAAGAAAGGAGGGAATCAATCATGAAAAAGACAAGAGATTACACAGGCATTCTCTCTTCCGTCTTTGCCATTGTTCTGGGTCTGATCGTAGGTTTGATCATCCTGTTTCTCTCTAATTCCAGACAGGCTATTCCCGGATTTATCACTATTTTAACAGGAGCCTTTACCCATGGAGCCAAGGGCGTGGGACAGGTGTTTTACTATGCCACTCCCATTATTTTAACCGGACTTTCAGTGGGCTTTGCCTTTAAAACAGGGCTTTTTAACATCGGAACTCCGGGACAGTTTATTATGGGCGGCTTCGGCGCCGTTTACGTAGGCATTCTCTGGACCTCTTTGGGCCCGGCCCACTGGGTTACGGCTCTGGTTGCCAGCGCAGTCATGGGTGCAATGTGGGGACTGGTTCCCGGAATTTTAAAGGCTTTCTTTAATGTAAATGAGGTTATTGCCTCCATTATGATGAATTATATCGGCATGTATCTGGTAAACTGGGTGGTAAAAAGCTATAAGCCCCTGTTTAACAACCTGCGCAATGAGTCCCGTAATGTGGCTGCAACGGCTAATATTCCCAAAATGGGTCTGGATAAAATATTTCCCGGCTCCAGTGTCAACGGCGGAATCCTCATTGCAATCTTAGTTGTCCTGGTAATCTGGGTGCTGCTTAATAAGACCACCTTCGGATATGAGCTGAGAGCTGTGGGCTTTAACCGGGATGCCAGCAAATACGCAGGTATCAATGAGAAAAAGAGTATCATCCTGTCCATGATGATCGCAGGAGCCATTGCAGGCCTGGCAGGAGGGCTTTTGTACCTGGCCGGAACCGGAAAGCACATAGAAGTCAAGGATGTTCTGGCATCAGAAGGATTTACCGGAATTTCCGTTGCCCTGTTAGGCTTAAGCAACCCCATTGGCATTCTGTTTTCCGGAATCTTTATCGCATATTTGACAGCCGGAGGCTTTTACTTGCAGTTGTTTGAATTTTCAACGGAAATCATTGATATCATCGTTGCAGTTATCATCTATTTCAGCGCTTTTGCCCTTATGGTCAAGACCTTTATCGCCAAGGTTCAAAAACAGAAAGGAGGAAACAAGTCATGAGTGTCGTTTACTTCATTTTCCAGCAGACCATGTATTTCATGATTCCTCTTATGATTGTGGCCTTAGGTGCCATGTTCTCTGAACGAAGCGGCATTGTCAACATCGCCCTGGAGGGCATTATGACTATGGGCGCTTTTACGGGAATCCTGTTTATTTATTTTACAGGCTCTTCTATGAGAGGACAGACCCAGCTCCTTCTTGCCGTACTGATTTCCATGGGAACAGGAATGGTGTTTTCCTTATTCCATGCTTATGCTTCCATTAACATGAAGTCCAACCAGGTCATCAGCGGTACGGCATTAAATATGTTTGCTCCTGCATTTGCCATTTTTATCGCCAGGGTCATTCAGGGCGTACAGCAGGTGCCTTTCAGCAATACATTCCGTATTGTTTCCGTTCCTGTGCTGGGAAGGATTCCTTTTTTCGGGCCTCTCCTGTTTCAGAACGCTTATATTACCACCTACATCGGCATTGCCATCTTCCTCATTTCAGCCGTGGTTCTTTATAAAACCCGGTTCGGATTGAGACTCCGCTCCTGCGGGGAGCATCCCCAGGCCGCTGATGCAGCGGGAATCAACGTATACCACATGCAGTATGCCGGTGTTATGATTTCAGGGGCTTTAGGCGGGCTTGGAGGGCTGGTTTTTGTAGTTCCCACCTCCACCAACTTTAATGCGGATGTGGCCGGATACGGATTCCTGGCTCTTGCAGTTCTGATCTTCGGCCAGTGGAAGCCGGTAAACATCATGCTGGCCTCTCTGTTCTTCGGACTGATGAAGGCTGTGGCATCGGCCTATTCCGGAATCCCGTTCTTAAGCGCAATCGGCATTCCAAGCTATTTTTACAAGATGGTGCCCTATATCATCACATTGATCGTATTAATCTTCACCTCCAAAAACTCCCAAGCTCCAAAGGCAGAGGGAATCCCTTACGATAAAGGGCAGAGGTAGATGCAAAAAAGCGGTAAAGGCAGAATTTACTTTCTGTCCTTACCGCTTTTTCATATGCTTTTTATGCTTTAGAAACGGAACTTATCCTCAAAATATCTTCTCAGCTCTGCAATGGGAACTCTCACCTGCTCCATGGTGTCACGGTCACGTACGGTCACGGCCAGATCTTCCTCTGAATCAAAGTCATAGGTGATACAGAACGGAGTTCCGATCTCATCCTGTCTTCTGTAACGCTTTCCGATATTGCCTCTGTCATCAAATTCGCAGTTATAGTATTTGCAAAGCTCCTGGTATACCTTTTCTGCCCCTTCATTCAGCTTCTTGGAAAGAGGAAGAACACCGATCTTGACAGGCGCAATGGCAGGATGGAAACGAAGCACAGTACGTACATCTCCTTCTGCAATCTCTTCTTCATCGTATGCGGCGCAGAGGAATGCAAGGGTCACACGGTCTGCTCCCAGAGATGGCTCCACAACATAAGGGATATAACGCTCTTTCTTTTCATCGTCAAAATAGGTCAGATCCTGTCCTGATGTATTCTGGTGCTGGGTTAAGTCATAGTCGGTTCTGTCCGCAATTCCCCACAATTCTCCCCAGCCGAATGGGAAGAGGAATTCAATATCCGTGGTTGCCTTGCTGTAGAAGGAAAGCTCCTCTGCCTCATGGTCTCTGACACGCATTTCTTCTTCCTTGATACCCAGGGTCTTTAACCAGTTGATGCAGAATTCCTTCCAGTATGCAAACCACTCCAGATCAGTATCAGGCTCACAGAAAAATTCCAGCTCCATCTGCTCAAATTCTCTGGTACGGAAAGTAAAGTTTCCGGGAGTGATCTCGTTACGGAAGGATTTTCCTACCTGGCCGATTCCAAACGGAATTTTTTTGCGGGAGGTTCTCTGAACGTTCTTGAAGTTTACAAAAATACCCTGAGCTGTTTCAGGTCTTAAGTATACGGTATTTTTTGCATCCTCAGTAACGCCCTGGAAGGTCTTGAACATCAGGTTAAACTGGCGGATGTCTGTAAAGTCATGCTTTCCGCAGCTTGGGCAGCATATGTTTTTCTCGTCAATGAAGGTTTTCATATCTTCCTGGGACCAGGCGTCTACGGAGCCTTCTATGGCGATCTTATTCTCAGATAAATAGTCTTCAATCAGCTTATCTGCACGGAAACGCTCCTTGCAGGCCTTACAGTCCATCAGAGGATCAGAAAAGCCGCCTAAATGGCCGGAAGCCACCCAGGTCTGGGAATTCATCAGAATAGCGCAGTCCACGCCTACATTGTAAGGACTTTCCTGAATAAATTTCTGCCACCATGCTTTTTTTACGTTATTCTTTAACTCCACACCCAGATTGCCGTAATCCCAGGTATTTGCAAGGCCGCCGTAAATTTCAGAGCCAGGATATACAAATCCTCTTGACTTTGCGAGTCCTACAATCTTTTCCATTGTCTTTTCCATGATCTTAACCTCTCTTTATTTAAATATGATGTAATTTTTTCCCTGCGCTGTCTGAACTGTGTGGCTGTCCTTCACAACTGCCTGATCAGAAACGAATAAAATCCTTTTCTGGGTCTGTATGGTCACAGGCTCCGGACTTTCTACCACAATGGCATAAGCTTCTTTTCTTTTTGACAGGGCTTTTTCATCTGCCGCTTTGTTGTCAGATGCTTTTACTAAAACAACCCCTTCCGACTGGATATCCCCTAAAACAAGACCAAGGGTGGTCACGTCAATGGAATCCACCTGGTTTTCCTTGTCTTCATATTCTGAGGTAAAGCCAACCAGATCCCTTCCTGAGCCATAGGTGAAAACCATCTGGGCCTTTCCTTTTTCCAGAGTGCAGGAATCCAGGGTAACTGCGCCCGGGCTTGCCTCCTCATTGTAAGATGCCGCTGCCTCTTCTAAGTAAAGTTTCAACTCTTCCGGGTTGTAATAGTCCTGGTCATCATAGGCTTCTACGGTTGAGGTCTGAAAGATTCCTTCCGACGTTACAAAGATTCTGCTGCTTTCGCCATTTAAGGCACTGTTTCCGCCTCTTCCCAGACATCCGGTCAGCAATCCGGCAGCAATGAGGGCTGTGAGAACCATTCTTTTCTTTTTCATTCATTTCCCTCCTGAACAACTTGATGAAGCCGCAGTGTGGAGCCAGTGAACCCTTTGGATTCACTGGCTCGCGGGCATTCGCCCTATAAAACAGAATACAAAAAAATTTTCTTACGTGCGAGCACGACGAAAACTTTTTCGTATCCTGTTTTGCACTGCTCATGGCTATCGCGAATATTATACCAAATCCCCACCCTCATTTCAATAGTTTCCCTGTCATGGCTTCTAAAATCTCAAGGGAGTGGAATTGACGGTCAACGAAACGTTTTTTATTGATTTCCACACACCTTCCGAATTCCTCCAATACCGGTTCTGTCAGGGTAAAGGTATAAAGGTGCTCCACTGGGGAGGCAATCACATATTCCCATGTATAGTTGGCGGAATCACTGACAGGGCGGGGAGGCATTTCCGTATATTCCCCTCCAAGCACCATGGCCTTCAGCTCAAAGATTCTCTGAACCAGCTCCTTTTTCAAAGCCGGCTTTAAGAGGGCCCGCATGGATTGGTAGAGGAGCTTTAAAAACTCTGTACTCTCCATGTTTTCCCTGGCATAATAATCAGCCAGCTCCAGGAAATAGGAACCATAGCAGGTACCCTCCATGTCCAAAGCCAGCTCCTCAAAGTAATTGGTGATCTCCGCCGACTTAAGGGTGTAGGCATCCCTTCCTTCGTATAAGGAAAACTGACCGAATACAAAGGGGCGGCTGGCTCCCATCAGAAGACTTCCGGGCCTTCTGGCACCTCTTGCAAAGGCAGTGATCTTGCCCCTCTCCCTGGTGAGAATCACAAGCCGCTTATCTGTTTCCCCCACCGGGGAGACTTTCAAGACCATTCCTGTCAGCTTTTCAACTTCCCTCAATTTCTATCACCGCTTTTAGATATCTTTTTTATTATATCCATAATTTTTCATATACAGCTCACTGTCACGCCATTCCTTGCGTACCTTGACCCAAAGCTGTAAGTTTACTTTTGCATCCATCAGAGCCTCAATTTCTCTCCGGGCCGAGGTTCCGATCTTCTTTAACATGGCTCCGCCTTTTCCAATAACAATTCCCTTATGGGATTCCCGTTCGCAGACAATGTTTGCTTCTATATCTATCATCCCATTGTCCCGTTCTTTCATCTTTTCTACAGTCACCGCTATTCCATGGGGAATTTCATCATTTAAAAGACGAAGGGCCTTTTCCCGGATCAGCTCTGCAGAAATCTGGCGCATGGGCTGGTCTGTTACTGTGTCTTCATCATAATACTGGGGACCCTGAGGAAGATACTTATAAATCAACTCCAGCATCAAATCTGTATTTTTAGCCTTTAAAGCAGAAACCGGCACGATTTCTGCAAACTGGCAGATGTCCTTATAGGTATCGATAAATGTTAATATCTCATCCTGGTTCTTTACTGTGTCAATTTTGTTGATGACCAGAATAATCGGCGTCTTCACTTTGCTTAACTGCTCTGCAATATACTGCTCCCCTGCTCCGATATAAGTGGTAGGTTCCACCAGCCACAAGACCACATCCACTTCTTTTAAGGTGTGCTCCGCCACGCTGACCATATATTCGCCCAGCTTGTTCTTCGCCTTGTGGATTCCGGGGGTATCCAGAAATATGATCTGCCCTCTTTCATCGGTATACACAGTCTGAATCCGGTTTCTGGTGGTCTGAGGCTTATCAGAGGTTATGGCAATCTTCTGGCCGATCAGACAGTTCATCAAGGTAGACTTTCCCACATTGGGGCGTCCGATCAGGGTAACAAAGCCTGATTTATAATTGTTTTCCATATAGGTTCTCCTTCGTGTTATAAATGGAACAGATTCTTGGTCTCTCCAAACAGTTCCTTTTCTGCTCCTATCTTATCTTCATTGCCCACCACGCAGAAGCTTCCTGTACCCAGAACTGCTTTCACCAGTGGAGCCAGTTTCCGGATGTCCTCCTGAGAGGCATTTAACACCTCTTCCCGCTCTTTTATCATCATATCCCGGTCAACGCCTGACAGATAAGCGGAAAGGCCCCTGCTGCCCTTTGTGGACGGCGGGTAGGGCACATCCATATCGCTGATGGCGCCGATGACATATTTGGTCATATCCCGGTCCTCCACCTGGAAGCTTTCCAGATAATCCACCACCTGATCGTAAACCCGGTTGGTCTCTTTCAAATTAGGATCGCGGTAAGAGGCAAAATACCCTTCTCCGGAACGTCCGAAGCCGCTCATACAGCCGTAAGCACCGCCCTTGACCCTTAAATTGAGCCACAGATAATCGTAGCTTAATATTACCTTTAAGATTTTAAGAGCTCCTGTATATTCAAAGCCGCTCTTTGTAAAACTGCCGCATCTTGCCACATAGTTGACCTGGGAAGCGGTACAGAAACCTTCATTCCGGTTTTCCGGGGAAAATTCAAAGGGATGCTTCTTTCCGTCTCCTTCAGGAAGTTCAGCCGTCAGCTTCTTTACTGCATCAGGAAGAAGCTCATATCCCGCCTCATCAGACGTATAGCTGACCATCATGTTTTTGGTGGTAAACAGCTTTTCCACAACAGCTTTCAGCCTGGCAATGATCTTCTGTTTGTTTTCCGGATACTCTGTTTCCAGCTTTTCTAAAAATTCATAATATCCGATTCCTCCGGTCATATCGTTAAAATAAGAGTTAGGAGAAAAATAGGAAACTGCCCTGGTCACTGCCGCTGAATGACTGGAGCCCTCAAGCCTCATTCTGGCTCTGGACCGGGTCTCGCTGATCACCTCTGCCACACGTTTTTCATCGTCCAGAATGGATCTGGTCAAAATTTCAGACAGGATGGAAAAGCCGAAGTCCACCTTGTCATACAGCACTCTGACACTTGCCAGGAAAAATCCCTTAAACTCGCCCTCATTCCTTAAATCAGGATAAGAGGTGACGCTGAAGCTGACGCCTCCGCTGTTTAAATGAATTTCACTGGTCAGGTCACTATAAGTGAAATGCTCCGTATTGACATAGCCAAGCAGAGATTTTAAAAATCCTGCATAGGGGATATCTTCCATGGGCAGGACGGAAATATCAAATAAAACCTTCAGATATCCGATCCCCGAGGTAAACATATTGTGATGGAGAACAGGAATGCCGTGAGCTTCCTTTTTCTCCCATATAATTTCCTCAGGCTCCCTGCTGATATCTTCTCTTTTAAGCATAGGAATCTTTTCCATATCTGCCTGCGGAGACGGAGTTTCCTGGTATTCCTTTAAGGCTTTGGTCTGCTCTGCCAAAGTTTTGATCTCTTCTTCGGAAAGGGATTTCTTATAAGCTGCCAGTTTCTTTGCAACCTCTTCCTCTACCTTTGCTGTCAGGTTCTTCTTCGGGCTGACGGTGATAACGGCCTCAAAAGGATTATCCAGAAGATAATCCCGGATCAACTGTTCAAAATACCCTTCATCCACCACTTTTTTCAAATAGTCAAAGGTTTCCTGGTATTCCAGATGCATCATAGGATCTCCGCCGTAAAGCCAGCTGTCCATACACTGAAGTCCGTACATCAGCCCCTTTGGCGCAGAGCCGTAATCCGCCTCTCTGTAACGGAATTCATAATAGTTCATTCCTGCTTTCAGGCTTTTCTTGTTGATTCCCTCGTCTGCCAGTTTTCTTAAAACTCCCTTTACAACCGCAAGGAACTCGCCCTTCTGGTCCTTTTCTGCATTTTTTGCAATGACGGAAAAGTAAGGCTGTAAAATACCGCTTTCATATCCGCCCAGCACATCCTGGCCGATTCCCGCATCAATGAGAGCCTGCTTCAAAGGCGCTCCCGGCGCATCCAAAAGGGTGTATTCCAGAATCTGGAATGCCACGTATAGCCTTGGGTCCAAATCCGAATCCACCACCGTATGAATGGATAGGTAGGTGGCGTGGTCTTCTGACTGTCCCTCTGTAATAGAATAGGAGGTTTCCTCTGTAACGGGATTTTCAAAAGGCTTCTGCCTGCCAATGGCGGAAGTCAACGCAATTTCCTCATAATGGCTCAAATACTCTTTATCAAGCCATGTCAGTTTTTCCTCCATATCCATATCCCCGTAGAGATAAATATAACTGTTGGAAGGATGGTAATACTTCTTATGGAAATTCAGAAAATCCTCGTAGGTCAAATCCGGAATAAAGGCAGGATCTCCTCCTGATTCATGTCCATAGCAGTTATCCGGGAATAAAACCTTTCTGGTACAGCGGTCTAATACCTCTTCCGGAGAGGAAAAAGCCCCCTTCATCTCATTATATACCACACCATTGTAAATCAGATCAGATTCAGGAGTTTCCAGCTCATAATGCCAGCCCTCCTGCATAAAAATCTTAGGCTCCCGGTAAATATTGGGATGAAGCACCGCATCCATATACACATTCATTAAATTCTGAAAATCTTTTTCATTGCAGCTTGCCACCGGATAAACGGTTTTATCGGGATAGGTCATTGCATTTAAAAAAGTATTTAAAGACCCCTTTACCAACTCCACAAACGGATCCTTGATGGGAAACTTCTCCGAGCCGCACAAAACGCTGTGCTCCAGAATATGAGCCACACCTGTGCTGTCTGCCGGAGGGGTGCGAAACCCAATGGAAAATACTTTGTTTTCATCTTCACAGGATATGATAAAAATCCTGGCTCCGCTCTTTTTGTGGCGGAGCACACATCCGTCTCCGTTGATTTCTTTGATTCTTTTTTCTTCCACAACCTCATAGGCTGCAAGATTTTTTAATTGATTCATCCTATATGATTTCCTCCTGCTGATTGTTAGGTATTATTTACATATTACCCACTAATTTGTCTTTTAATATAGCCGCGCACTCTCTTATGCAAAAGTGAACGAAAAGAATGGGGTCTGAGCTGCAGGCAATGCCGGAAGCATCTGGAATTCCCCATTTTTTTGCAATCTGCTGTGCACGGAACACATGAAAATCGCTGGTCAGAATGCCAATCCTCACCGGCTTATCAGGCACCTCGGCAAAGGTCCCCGGTTCCATGAAAATAGGATTTCTCCTGCGGTGCTCTTTCCGCTTCTCCAAGTCCTCTTCAATGGCCACCCTGCTGTAAGCAATATTTTCAACCGTACTGGTGGAACGGGTCTCTAAAACCAACTGTTCCTCCCTGATTCCGTTATATACCAGATAATCCCTCATAGCTGATGCTTCGCTGACAGGCTCATCAGCTCCCTGGCCTCCTGAAAGAACCAGAATCACATCAGGATTTTCTTCCACATACTCAATGGCCTTATCCAGGCGGTTTTTTAAGGATTTGCTCAGTCCTGTTTCCTTCACCCTGGCTCCCAGCACAATAACATAGTCCAGATTGGCGGCATCCCGGGCCGTCACTCCCGTAAAGATCAGAACTTCCACCGTCACAAATACCAGAATCCCGGTACAGCACATGGTAATAACCGATACCGGAAGCCATAGAGGAACCCTGTCCTTATGCCTCATATAGGCTTCCCAGCCCACTGCCAAAGCCATGCTAAGAGCCGCAAATACAAGCCATATGAAGGACATGGTGGTGGTCAGGCCCGAATATGCTGTGATCACAGCATAATAAATAACGCAGATGACAGCAGCCAGCCATAATATCCATGTCATATTCCATCCTCCGTTTTGCACGTTCTAAACCCGGAAAGCTTCCGGGTATAACCTTTTATAGCATACCACAATATGGCAATTTCTACAACATGGAGTAACATAAGAGAAAAAAGGGCTGCTGCAAAAAGAAAATCAGTATCTGATCTGCTTTTTACAACAGCCTTTTGCCTTAACGATTTTTAAGCCTGAATCTTCTCACTTCCTCCTTCAGAATCTGGGACTGTGCGGCCAGTTCCTCACCGGCAGCCGAGCTTTCCTCGGCAGTGGCTGCATTAGTCTGCACCACGGAGGACACTTGTGACAGCCCCATATTGATCTGGTCTATGGCCTCTGCCTGCTGGAAGGAAGCCTGCCTGATCTCGCCGATCATCTGATCCGCCAGTCTGGATTTTTCTGAAACATCAGCTAAAATCTTTGATGTTTCATCCGCCAGCCGTTCCCCTTCAGACACGGAGGCTGTGGATTTTTGGATTAAATCAGCGGTCTGCTTGGCAGCTTCCGCAGACTTTGCTGCAAGAGATCTCACTTCATCTGCCACCACTGCAAAGCCCTTTCCTGCCTCTCCTGCCCGGGCTGCCTCTACAGCCGCATTTAAAGCCAGAATATTGGTCTGGAAGGCAATGTCCTCCACAAGCTTTGTGATTTTTGATATCTCCTGAGAGGATTCTCCGATTTCCTTCATGGCCTGGTTAAGACGCTCCATGAATTCATTGCCCGCCGATACACCTTTTCCGGCCTCTTCCACATATTCCATAGCCTTGGTAACGCTCCCGGCATTCTCCTCTGACTGCCGGGATATGTTGGCAACAGAGGCGCTTAATTCTTCCATGGTTGCCGCCTGCTCTGAGGCACCTGCTGCAAGGGCCTGGGCTCCGTCGGAAACCTGGGCAGCCCCGGTATTCACCTGATCGGAAGATACCCGGATGGCAGATAAGGTGGCTGTCATGGACTCCCGGATATGCTCCAGGGAGGTCTTTAGCTTTTCAAATTCTCCCACATAATGAAGGTGGAGCTCATAATCCAGATTTCCAACTGAAATCTGATTCAAAACACCGGAAAGCTCATCGATGTAATCCACGTAATCGTGAAGCCGCTCCGTGGTCCTTTTGACGGAGTCAAAGACTACCCCGATTTCATTTTTCAGCCTGTGCTCGATGTTGACGGAAAGATCGCCGTCTGCAATGCTCCTCGTCACATCTGCAAGGTGTTTTAAGGGCCTGACAACCCGTTTATGTATGGAGTAAGTAAGGATTATGCTGACCAACAGGGCCAGGACAATACAGAGAATGACCAGGGCCTCAGCCAGCGCATCCACGCTTCCGAATAAATGGTCTTCCGTTCCAGCAAATGCCAGAATCCAGCCGGATTCCGGAACCTGGGTATACCACACCAGATATTTCTGTCCGTTTTCTTCAAAGGTTCCTCTTCCGCTTTTATTGGCAAGGATGGTATTTCCAAGGGCAGCCAGGGACCCGTTGCCCTCCTGGGTGATGTTTACTTTAAGAAGCTTGGAGCTGTCGTCATCTGCGATATACGTTCCGCTGGTATCCAGAAGAAAAACCTGTTCCTCTTCTTGGGACTGCAGACCGAGAATCATCTTCTGCATATCTGTCAAATCAATGTCAGCCGTGGCAACTCCCTTAAACTTTCCGGAATTATCATAAAAGGGGGAGGAGGCCGTTACCATGGAAATCTTGGCAAATTCATCGTAGTAGGGAGCGCTCCAGACGGTTTTCTCAGCGGTGTTTACCACATTGGTGTACCAGTCCTGGTCCGTATAATAAACTCCGTCTCCCAGAGAATAGTTGTCCACGTAGCTGATACTTCCGTTTTCCCGCATACAGTAGGGAGAAAAATACTGCTCCCTGGGATTGTGGGCATAGGGCTCAAACCACACGCCGCCTCCAAAGGTTTCATCATTTGATCCTACCATGGAAGGAAGAAGCTTGCGGTAGTTTGCTGCATCCATGTCCTCATTGGCCTCCACTGCCCGCGCCAGCCCTTCTGCAACCATACGGTTCTGGGAAAGAGATTTTTCAATGACTGCCACAGCGGAAGAAAGATTCAGTTCCATCTCTCTGTCGGTTTTGTCCTGGATGACCTGTCTGGCGGTATTGTAGCCTAAAAATGACAGAAGAACCATTCCGGCCAGCACAATGGGAAGCAGAACCCGCAAAACCTGGTAACGAATTGACTTCACTCCTGAAACACGATCCTTTTCGATTCTCTTCATATGTATTCCCCTTTTTCATGATGTTTTTTCACAATATAGCAGGAACTCTTTTCTTCATTATACCCCAGAGGTATAAAATGTCAAACCGATTTTCCCCTTTATAATCAAAGGAAATTTATTAAAAAAAATGCCTGAATCCAGGTTACTTACCGGAATTCAGGCATTGCTGTTTTTAATTTTCTTCCACTTCACTGCGGCGCAGAATATCATACTGCTCCATCTCCGCCTCTAAATCCACGTAAAGAATCTGTCTGGAATGGGGTGCGCTTTCCTGAAGCGCTCCTTCCTCATTGTAAATGGCCTTTACAACAGCCGCCAGATTCCGTCCGTCAGGCTTCATGACTTCAATGGTCTCACCGATGGAAAACTTATTTTTCTGCTCAATCAGGGCAAAGCCTCTTTCATCGATCCGCTCCACAGTTCCCAGATAAGTATAGTTTTTTACATAAGTATTGTTGTCATAAATCTGGGCAGAGGAATCGGCCTTACCAAAATAAAAGCCTGTGGTAAATTCCCGGTAGGTACACTTGCCGATTTCTGACCGGTACCACTCCATGTTGGCCTTATAGATTTCCGGATCCTTATTGTAGTCATCAATTGCTTTCCGATAGGTTCTGGCTACGGTAGCCACATACAAGGCAGTTTTCATCCGCCCCTCTATCTTAAAGCTGTCGATTCCGGCATCCATCATTTCCGGGATATATTCAATCATGCATAAATCCTTGGAATTAAAGATATAAGTTCCCCGCTCATTTTCATAAACAGGCATGTATTCGCCGGGCCTCTTTTCCTCCACAATGGAGTATTTCCAGCGGCAGGGATGGGTGCAGGCCCCCTGGTTGGCATCCTTTCCTGTCATAAAGTTACTCAGCAGACAGCGGCCTGAATAAGACATGCACATGGCTCCGTGAATAAAGCTTTCAATTTCCATATCCTCAGGAATTTGGCTGCGGATTTCCTTGATTTCCGCCAGGGAAAGCTCTCTGGCAGAAACCACCCGTCTGGCCCCAAGCTGGTGCCAGAACAGATAAGTTCCGTAGTTGGTGTTGTTGGCCTGGGTGCTGATGTGAAGCTCCATATCAGGAAGAATCCGCTTTGCAATGGCAAAAACGCCTGGATCGGAAATGATCAGGGCATCAGGATTTATTTCTTTTAATTCTTTAAAATATTCCTCAACTCCGGGCAGGTCGTCATTATGAGCCAGAATGTTGGCCGTAATATAGACCTTCACCCCTCTTTCATGGGCAAAATCAATACCTTCCCGGATCTCTTCATTTGTAAAATTCTTGGCCTTGGCCCGGAGGCCAAAGGCTTCTCCTCCGATGTAGACAGCGTCAGCACCGTAAATCACTGCTGTTTTTAATACCTCTAAGCTGCCTGCTGGAATCAAAAGTTCGGTCTTTCTCATGTAAATCCTTTCTTGCTTTTATCAATCAGATGGTATCAGAATGCTGACTGCAATGCCGTCTCCGATGGGAACGATGGAGGTCATAAGACGTTCTGAGTGTTTCAGCTCATATAAGTACTCCCTCATCCTGGTGTGAATGGTCCTGTTTCGGCGTTCCACCCCATACCGGGACTCAATAATATCCCCATCCTGAAGCACATTGTCAGAAATCAGCATTCCTCCCGGCCTCATAAGCTCCAAAAGCCGGGGAAGCCAGATCAGATACTGCCCCTTAGCCGCGTCTAAAAAGACAAGGTCAAAGGGGCCGGTAAGCCCCTCCAGGATTTCCTGGGCATCGCCCTCTAGCAAGGTGATCCGGTCTGTCTCCCCGGCCTTTTCAAAGTTTCTTCTGGCTTCGGGAATCCTTTTTTCATATTTTTCTATGGTGGTGATGTGACAGTCACAAGGCATTACCTCTGCCATCAAAAGGGCCGAATAGCCCACTGCCGTCCCCACTTCTAAAATGGCTTTCGGCCTGACTGAGACTGTCATGGTCTGTAAAAAAGCCGCTGTTTCCTCTCTTATGACCGGAACTTTGTTCTGTCTGGCTGCCTTTCCGATTTCTCCCAGAAGGGGACTCCTGTCCCTTTCCAAAGACCGGATATAATCCGTAATCCTGTCATTTACAATCATTTCTTCTCTTCCTCTTCCCCTTTGTTTTCATTCATTTCCTGAAGGATCTCCTTGGGAGTCATGGAAGTGTTCAAGGTGTAATTTCCTGGATTTACCTTATATCCGAAAAACTCAGCCTGTATGACAAAGGAATATTCGTTGTCAATGAGGCCGTTTTCTTTTAATATCTTTGCAGCCTGAAATGCGGAAATGCCGCCGTTTACGGTCACGTTCTTATCCCGTCCCGGCGCCGCCTCCGCAGAAGAGGCGTAAAATATATCATGTCCAAAAGCATATCCCCTGACAGCGCCTTCATACAGCAGAACCGCCACCAGGGCCAGGAGAATGAGCCGGCTTGAAATGGCGATAACCACTCCCACTATTTTGTTGATCTCTTTCGTTCTCCGGCTCATATCCTTTTCCCCCATTGCTGGTCTTTATACTTCCATAATTATCGGCAGAATCATAGGATTGCGCTTCATGCGCTTCCATAAAAAGTCGCTTAAGCTGTCTCTGATGATGTTCTTGATCTTGCCCCAGTCATTGACGTGGCGTTCCAGGCAGTCATTGACAGCGTCATTGACCACATTTCTGGCCTCCTCCATCAGATCCTCTGACTCACGGACATAGACAAATCCTCTGGATACAATATCCGGTCCTGCCAAAAGCTGGTTGGAGTATTTTTCCAGAGTCAGAACCACCACGATAATTCCGTTCTGTGCTAAATTCTGTCTGTCTCTTAAAACGATATTTCCTACATCTCCGACACCCAGGCCATCCACCAGAATTCCGCCTGACTGAACGTGGTCCACGGTCTTCCAGGACTCCTGTCCCAGCTCTACCACGTCTCCTGAGGACATGACGATCACATTTTCCTTGGCAAATCCCATGGCCTGAACCAAATTTTTCTGAGCCATGATGTGACGGTACTCTCCGTGAACAGGAATGGCGTATTTCGGACGAACCAGAGCATACATCAGCTTGATTTCTTCCTGACAGGCATGTCCTGATACGTGGGTGTCCTCACAGATCACCTCTGCACCCTTCCTGGAAAGCTCGTTGATAACCTTGGAAACGGCTTTTTCATTTCCGGGAATGGGGTGAGAGCTTAAAATAATCACGTCGGTTGGCTTAATGGAAACCTTTTTGTGGGTGCTTCCCGCCATACGGGAAAGGGCTGCCATGGATTCTCCCTGGCTTCCGGTTGTGATGAGCACAGTCTGCTCATCGGGATAATTTTTCAACTGGTCGATTTCAATTAAGGTTCCATCGGGAATATTGATGTAGCCCAGTTCACTTGCCGTACCGATGACATTGACCATGCTTCGGCCTTCCACTACCACCTTGCGGCCGTACTTGGCGGCTGAGTTAATAACCTGCTGCACCCGGTCCACGTTGGAAGCAAAGGTAGCCACAATAATCCGGTTGTTCTTATGCTCTGCAAAAATGTTGTCAAAGGTCTTTCCCACCGTCTTTTCCGAAGGTGTAAATCCGGCTCTGGTGGCATTGGTACTGTCACACATCATAGCCAGAACGCCTTTTTTACCCAGTTCTGCAAACCGCTCCAAATCAGCCGGCTCTCCGAATACAGGAGTATAGTCGATCTTAAAGTCGCCTGTATGAAGGATTACGCCTGCCGGTGAGAAGATGGCAAGGGCGGAAGCATCGGCAATACTGTGGTTTGTTTTGATGAACTCAATGCGGAAGCAGCCTAAGTTAATGGACTGTCCGTGCTTGATCACCTTTCTCTTTGTATTTTTCAGTAAGCCGTGCTCTTTTAATTTATTTTCAATCAGGGCAATGGTCAGTTTTGTTCCGTATACCGGCACATTGATTTCCTTTAAAATATAAGGAAGAGCGCCGATGTGATCCTCGTGCCCATGGGTGATGACAAAGCCCTTTACCTTGTGGATGTTCTGTTTTAAGTAAGATACGTCCGGTATGACTAAGTCAATTCCAAGCATGTCATCGGTGGGGAATGCCAGTCCGCAGTCCACCACGATTATGCTGTCTTCCGATTCAAAAGCAGTGATATTCATACCAATCTGCTCCATTCCTCCTAAAGGAATGATTTTAACTTTTGCGTTACTGTCTTGTTTTTTCAATATTTTACCTCCATGTTGTAATTTTCCGTCCTGCTCCTCTCCATTGTTTCATGGTATTTCCTGTTCCATTTAACAGTCTCTTGTCACTTACCATAATCACTTTTCAATTCCCACGTCCGCACCGTCAAGCAGTTCAGAAAATATCTTAAATAAATAATCTATCTCGTTATCATCCTCTACAAATTCATACAAAGCTTCAGAATCCTCCTGCTTTGACAAATCTTTCAAGATGTAACATTCTCCATCTTCGTCTTCATCTGCCGCATCTGTTACCAGCAGATAGTTCATGTTGCTGATTCTGGTCTCTTCCAGAACGTAAAAATCCACAGCTTCCCCGTCTTCTGTTGTCAGGGTGATTTTCTTCTCTTCACTGCTCATTTGATTTCTCCTGTTATGGGCAAGCCTTCTAGCTCCGCCCTAAGCTGTCTAAGTAGCCCTGCAGAATCAAACCTGCTGCCACTTTGTCAATGACTGCCTTCCTGTTTTCGCGCCTCACACCGCTTTCCTGCAGAATTCGTTCTGAGGCTATGGTGGTCAGTCTTTCATCCCAAAGTACTACCGGAAGCTTTGTGCGCCGCTCCAGCATTTCCTTAAACTGTTCCGTTTTTTCTGCCCGGTCACCTGCCGAGTTATTCATATTCTTAGGATAACCCAAAACAATGGTTTCAATCTCATATTCCTGAATCAGTTCTTCGATTCTGGCGCAGGTTTTTCTCAGTTTGTTTTCATCTTCTCGTGTAATGGTTTCCACTCCCTGGGCCGTTATTCCCAATAGGTCGGAAACTGCAACTCCCACAGTTTTAGAACCGAAATCCAGTCCCATGATTCTCATAAATGTCCTCCGGTTGTGCGTGTTTGTTCATGTTTGTCCGTGTTTTTCCGTGTTTGCGCAGCAAAATAAAGTTGGTTTGGAACCAACTAGTTAGAACACGGCATTTCAGTGTAATGGATGGAGCCAGCTTTTTGTTGTTGGCATCCGTCCGACATGCCATTGATAATTTGGCGTAGCCAAATTATCAATGACGGGCATTCGCCCTATAGAAATATTTGTATGATTTCAGCTTTGTGAGCAAGCTCACACACTGAAATCCCACAAACATTTCTGCATGTCTAATTAAAGACAAACTGCCAGACTCCGTCTCTTCACTTTGTCTGACAGCTAGACCTAAGATTATCCACAATCTTACTTTAACATCGTATCGATATATACCCCCATAAGCTCCTCTAAAATCTCATCCCGTTCTACTTTCATGATAAGACTTCTGGCATTCTTATGGCTGGTAATATAAGTAGGATCTCCTGACATAATATAACCCACGATCTGATTAACAGGATTATACCCCTTCTCCGTGAGGGCAATATATACCTGCTCCAGAACCTGGCTTACGTCCATCTTATTTTCCTGTACTGCTTTGAAAAATTGTGTATTATGAATATCACTCATGTTTCTCACGTCCTTTAACTGTTCTCCTATATTCTAAACCAAAATTGCAAATTCGGCAAGACTAAAATAAATTTTGTCCATTAAGGTTTTAAAAACAGGACTTCATCATTAAGCATTTCCGTCACAATTCCCTTTACCATCCGGCCCTTTAAGCCCTCTTCAAAAGGAACTGCCGCCTTTACATATTCCATGGTGTGACCGATCATATAACTCTTTCCAGCCCACTGGAATTCCTCTTCCATAAGCACCTCGGCTTCTGTACCTAAAAAGGATTTCCTATATTCTAAGGACATTTCCTTTTCCAGTCCCAGAAGTATATTGCTGCGTTCTGCCTTGACAGACTCCTCAACCTGATCCGGCATATCTGCCGCCTTGGTTCCATTTCTTCTGGAATATTTAAAAACATGCATTTCGTAAAAACAGATGCTCTCCAAGTATTTTCTGGTTTCTTCAAATTCTTCTTTTGTCTCTCCCGGAAATCCCACGATCACATCTGTGGTAATGGCCGGGTTGTGAAATGCCCTGCGCAGTACGCGGCAGCATTCCAAATACTCCTCTGTATTATAACGGCGGTTCATCCGCTTTAAAGTGGCATCACATCCGCTCTGAAGGGATAGATGAAAGTGAGGGCACATCTTTGGAAGCTGTGCAAGAGCCTGGGCGAATTCCTCAGTCACGATTCTGGGCTCCAAAGACCCTAAACGAATCCTCTTTAACCCTTCCACCTCATGAATGGCCTGAATCAAGTCCAAAAGGGAAAGCCTTTCTCCCTCCGGAAAATCCTTTCCATAGGAGCTTAAGTGGATTCCCGTAAGAACCACCTCTTGAAAACCGGATGCAGTAAGACGCTTAATTTCCTCCACTACCTCACCGGGCTTCCGGCTTCTCACCCGGCCTCTTGTATAAGGAATGATGCAGTAACTGCAAAACTGGTTACAGCCGTCCTGAACCTTGATAAATGCCCTGGTATGGTCTGCAATCCGGTCAATGGAAAGATTTTCATACTCTCTCGTATCATTGATATCAATGACGGTTTCCAGTTCCTCCATTTCCCCTGTGCAGGCAAAATACTCCTCTAAAATAGAAACCAGCTCCGTCTTTTTGTTGTTGCCTACTACCAGATCCACTGCCTCATCTTTTTTCAGTTCTTCCCCTGCTGCCTGGACATAGCACCCTGCTGCAACCACTACTGCATTGGGGTTCATTTTCTTTGCCCTGTGAAGCATCTGTCTGGACTTCCGGTCCGCAATATTGGTTACGGAACAGGTGTTGATGATATAAACATCAGCCCCTTCTGTAAAGGGAACAATTTCATATCCGGCATTTTCCAGAAGCTGCTGCATGGCCTCTGTCTCGTATGAATTCACCTTGCATCCAAGATTATGCAGAGCTGCCTTTCTCATTGTATATCTCCTATCTGAATAATTGTTTATTTTCATGTAAAATTACCATTGACTTTTGCCCAATATCTCAGTAGTATAGAGGAAATAAGGGGCGGTTCCCTGACTAAAATAAGTTCACCTAAGGAGGGTTTTTACATGAAAACAATTCGTATCTCTTTAAATTCCATCGACAAAGTTAAATCCTTTGTTAATGACTTGACAAAATTCGACGCTGACTTTGATCTGGTTTCCGGAAGATATGTGATTGATGCAAAGTCCATTATGGGCATCTTCAGCTTAGATTTATCCAAGCCCATTGATTTAAACATTCACTCTGAGAACAATGCTGATGAGATCATCAGTGTATTGTCTCCATACATCGTAGACTAAAGCTTCCTTACGTGTTTTCCGGGGCCCGGCGTTTGAAAGCGCCGAGCCCCTTTTTTTATTTCTTAACACCAGACCTTTTCTACAGTAGCTATGGCTGTCTCCACCAATTCGTCGATCTTTTCCTGTAAACTTTCCTCAGAACGCTCAATCATCTTAATATTCGGCTTTGTAACCGGATGCTTTGCCACGAAGATGGTACAGCAGTCCTCAAAAGGTAGAACAGAGGTTTCATAAGTGCCGATCTTTTCCGACAAATCCACAATCTCCTGCTTATCAAATCCAATAACCGGACGGAATACAGGCATGGTGCAGGCTGCATCGGTAGCTGCCAGAGACTGCATGGTCTGGGAAGCCACCTGTCCGATGCTCTCTCCCGTAATCAGAGCCATGGCTCCGCTGTCCTGAGAAAGACGCTCTGCAATCCGCATCATGTATCTTCTCATAATGATAGTGAGCTCCTCATGAGGGCATTTATCGTAAATATACAACTGAATATCCGTAAAGTTAACAATATGAAGATGAATGGGGCCGGAATACCTGGAAACCAGCTTTGCTAAGTCCACTACCTTCTGCTTTGCCCTGTCACTGGTATAAGGCGGTGCATGGAAGTAAACAGCGTCAATCTTAACGCCTCTCTTTGCAATCATATATCCTGCCACCGGGCTGTCAATTCCGCCGGACAGCAAAAGCATGGCCTTTCCGTTAGTTCCCACCGGCATACCGCCCGGACCTGGGATAATGCGGGAATAAATATTGATTTTGTTTCTGACTTCCACGTGAAGCATTACCTCTGGCTTATGAACATCTACCTTTGTCTCAGGAAAACGGTTTAAAATCACCTCTCCCAAGTCCCGGTTGATCTGTTCTGAATTCACCGGATACCTTTTATTTCCCCTTCTGGCGTTGACCTTAAAGGTAAAGTTCTTATCCTCATAAACTTCATCAACATAAGCTAAAACCTGTTCCTTTAAATCCTCATATCCATTATCCTCCACCTGAACCATGGGACAGATGGCGGCAATGCCGAACACACACTGCAGGGCTTCAATAACCTCGTCGAAATCATAATCTGACTCTGCCGAAGCATAAATACGTCCTGACTCCTTGGAAACCACAAAGTCCCCATCCACCTTCTTTAAAGAATGGCGGATCTGGGCCACCAAAGCATCCTCAAACAGATACCGGTTCTTTCCCTTGACACCGATCTCCGCATACTTAATTAAAAATGATTTATATTGCATGAGTAATCCTATCCTCTCTGATACCTCCGTAAAACCGGAAGAAGTTCTTTTAACATATCAATACAGTAATCAATCTCTTCTTTTGTATTACTAATTCCAAAACTAAACCGCAGGGTAGAGTCCAAAAGTTCCGGTTTGACCCCGATTCCCTTTAAGGTTCCGCTGACAGCCGGGTGATTGGAGGAGCAGGCAGAGCCTGAAGACACATAAACTCCCTTGTCTTCCAGAGCATGCAAAAGCACCTCGCTTCTGGCCCCCGCAAAGCTGGCACTGACGATCTGAGGCGCCGACTGATGGCCGGGAAGGCTGTTCACCGTCACCCCGTCAATTTCCGAAAGCCTGTCAATCATATAATCTTTTAAGGAAGCAAGAGCCTTTATCTTTTGCCCGTGATCCGTATATATGATTTTAGCCGCTTCTCCCATAGCTGCAATGCCGGGAACATTTTCCGTACCGGAACGCAGTCCTCTTTGCTGGCCTCCTCCGTAAATCAAAGGCTTGATTTTCACCCTCTGGTCAATGTATAAAAAGCCCACCCCTTTGGGTCCATGAAACTTATGGGCACTGGCAGACAAAAGGTCGATTCCCTGGCGCTTTGGCCGGATGGCCAGCTTTCCATAAGCCTGAATGGCATCCACATGAAACAGGATGGCCGGATTCTTCTTTTTTATTACTTTTGCAATGGCCTCTACCGGTTCTATGGCTCCGATCTCGTTATTTACATACATGATGGAAACCAGAATAGTCTCAGGCCTTATGGCCGCCTCCAGCTCTTCCAGACTGATATGGCCTTTTTCATCCACGGTCAGATAGGTAACGGAAAAGCCCTGTTCTTCTAAAAATGCCAGCGGATTATAAACGGAAGCGTGTTCAATCCCTGTGCTGATGATGTGATTTCCGGCTCTTTTATTAGCCATGGCCGTTTCAATCAGGGCCATATTGTTGGATTCCGAACCTCCTGAGGTAAAAAGGATTTCCTTTGGAGCCACCTTTAAGGTTCCGGCTATGATCTCCGCCGCTTCCTTTATATACTGCTCCGCCTCCATGCCCTTTTTATGCTTGGCCGAAGGATTGCCGTAATCCTCCATCATCACCTTTACCATCAAGTCCCTGACCGGCTCCAGCACTCTGGTAGTGGCCGAATTATCAAAATAAACTTCCATATCTGACCTCTCTTTTATTCCGTCTCAGACGGCTCCAGCTGAAAAGACAGAACAGACAGCAGGGCAAGTCCCGCTGTTTCCGTCCTCAATATCCGTTTTCCTAATGTAATGGGCTTTGCACCATGAGCCTTTGCAAGCTCCACCTCAGAATCCTCAAACCCGCCTTCCGGCCCAATGAAGATTCCGGCGCTCATTCCCGGTTCAATTTCCTTTAAAATCTCCCTGGTTGCCCTCATGTTGCCCGCATGTTCAAATGGAATCACAGTCCTGTCCAGTTCCTTCTCAGAAAACTCCAGAGCCTGACGGAAAGTCATGACGCCTGATACCTTTGGAATGATCAGCCGTTTCGACTGCTTGGCAGCACTTTCCGAAACAGCCTGCCACCGCTTAAGCTTTGACTCTTCCTTCTTTTTATCCAGCTTCACCACAGTCCGCTTTGTCTCCACGGGAATGATCTCATATACTCCAAGCTCCACTGCCTTCTGGATGATCAGTTCCATTTTATCGCTTTTAGGAAGTCCCTGGAATAAATAAAGCCTGGCGGGAAGTTCTGTGCCTCCCTCTGTAACCGAAAGAATCTTTGCCAGCACCTCTTCTGAAGAAACGGACACGGTTTCACATAAATAATCCTTGTCCACCCCATTGCTGACTAAAATTTCTTCCCCTGCGCCCATGCGCAGTACATTTTTCATGTGGTTCACATCCGGTCCGGTGATGGATATGGTTTCCTCTCCCACCTGATCCTGGTTCACAAAAAAGTGGTACATGTTCTGCCTCTTCCTATTTTTTTCTTACAGTGACTGAGACCCATTCCCCCTGATAGGTGACTTCTACCAGTTCAAAGGCTTCATTTTCCGCAAAAGCCTTTCTCACCGCCTCTTCCTTCATATTGATAATGCCGGAGGTGATGAAAATAGCTCCCTTTTTCATATGAACTGGGATCTCCTTTTGAAGCATGATGATGATATCAGCAAGAATATTGGCAACCACCACATCGTATGCCTCAAATCCCACTTCCTCCTGAACAGCCTGATCATCAATGATATTGCCCTGGAGAACTTTGAATTTATCAGAAGAAATCCCATTTGCCTCCAGATTCTCTCCTACGGCAGTAATGGCATTTTCATCAAGGTCTGTTCCAAATACGCTCTTTGCCCCCAGCTTCAGTGCAGTAATGCCCAGAATTCCGCTTCCGGTTCCTACATCCAGAAGAACAGTATCCGGCATCACATACTTCTTTAACTGGCGGATACAAAGCTGGGTCGTCTCATGCTGTCCTGTTCCAAATGCAGTTCCCGGATCAATTTCAATTAAAAGCTTATCCTCATGTCCCTTGGGAATCTCCTCCCAGGTAGGCTTTATGAGAATATCATCCACAGTAAAGGGCTTAAAATACTGCTTCCAGTTGTTAATCCAGTCCTTATCCTCTGTTTCACCGGATTCAATGGTTCTCTCCCCCAGGTCCACAAACATGGAAAGCTCCTCTAAGCCTTCCTCCACCTTTTTTAACATACCTTCTATATCAGTATCAGAATCAGGGTCTAAATAAAAACTGACCTTTGCAACGCCCTCATCAGGAGGAAGCTCCGGCAGGATGTCGATAAACATGCCCTTTGTCTCCGCTTCCGTAAGAGGGATATTATCCTCAATCTCAATTCCTTCAATTCCGATTTCATCAAACATGCTGCTGATCAAGTCCACCGCTTCTGTGGTGGTAGTCAGCGTAAATTTTTTCCATTTCATAGCAATCCCTTATCCTTTAATAATCTTTACAAACAAACAGAGCAACACCACCATGATCACAGGGCGGACCACCTTCAAGCCGTTTTTCACTACCATGCCTGATCCAATATAATGACCTGCAATGCAGAAAATCCCGGAGGCAATCCCCAACGGAAGTAAAACCTTTCCATTGATTAAAAACGTGACCAGTGCTGCAATGTTGGAAGATAAATTAATTACCTTAGTGGTTCCGGAAGCAGACCTGACATCCATCTTTACCAGTCCGGTCAAGATCAAAAGCAAAAAAGTGCCGGTACCCGGCCCATAAAAACCGTCATAGCAGCCGATAAGAAATGCGGCTGTCATAGTGATTAAATACATTTTTTTCTTTGGAAGGGTGTTGACCTCTTCATTATCCCCCAAATTCTTATTTTTAAGAACATAGAAGGCAACTACCGGAAGAGCGGCAAGCATCATTCCCTTTAAGATTCGTTCATCGGCAAGCATGGATAAATGGGCTCCGATGGTGGAGCCTATGATGGCAAAACCGGCTGCAATTAAAGACAGAAAGCCTTTGATATACCCGCTTTTTGCAAACCGGGCCGTAGAAACCACTGTTCCCATAGTGGAACTCATTTTATTGGTGCCTATGGCGAGATGAGGGGGAATTCCTGCTGCGAGAAATGCAGGCAAAGAAATCAGCCCTCCTCCTCCGGCAATGGAATCGACAAAGCCCGCCAGAAAAACCAAAGGGCATACAATCAGATATTGATACATGTGACTTCCCTTTCTTCGGTATGAACGTCTGTATTTTTAAACATATGATATCATAACATACAATGAAACCCCTTGCAAGCGTATAAAATCAACGAATATTCAAGGCTGATTCCCTTTTTTATAAAAAAAATAATTTTTTTTGAAAAACAATGCAATAAAAAAGATGGCTGGTGCATTAACTTAATGAACGGATGAAAAGGAACTTTGTTTTGATCCGGCAGCAGAGGCAAAAAACATATCAAGTAAACGAAATTCCTTGATGCATTACACCCCATCACACCCGCCTTGGCCGCTGGAATCAGAACAGGAACCTTTTTACAATTAAAAACAGGAAATGCGCCTCATGACTAAACCATTCAGTCACATGGCGCATTTCCTGTTTTTCTTATGAAATCATTTCAGGTTCTATTTAAAGAGCCCTTTTTTTTTATGTTTTTCCCCTTCCGGTGCGATCCCGTTCATGGCATCGTCAAACTTCCGGAGAGCGTCCTTCTGGGCCTCTGTCAGCCGTTCAGGCACTGAAACCACCAAAGTCACGTAATGATCTCCCCTGACAGCCTTGTTGCGCAGGGAGGGGACACCCTTGCCCTTTAACCGCACCTTGGTGTCAGTCTGGGTTCCGGACTTTACCTCATACTCCACTTCTCCATCCACAGTCTTGATGCGGATTGGACCGCCTAATGCTGCCTTTACAAAGGAAATGGGAACAGTGGAATAAATGCTGGTATCCTGGCGCTTGAAAATCGGATGGTTGGAAACAACTGCCTCAACCAGAAGATCTCCTCTTTCACCGCCGTTGGTTCCCGGCTCTCCGGCTCCTCCAAGGCGGACGGACTGACCGTTGTCAATTCCTCCCGGAATGGTAACCTTGAATTTCTTCCTTTTGGTGTTGTACCCGGTTCCATAACAGTCCGGACATTTGTCCTTTATAATGGTGCCGGTGCCGCCGCAGTCCGGACAAGTCTGGACATTCTGTACCTGACCGAAAAAGGACTGCTGGGTATACATGATCTTTCCTTTTCCGTTACATTTGGGACAGGTAGTGGGAGAGGTTCCCGCCTTTGCCCCGCTTCCGTGACAGGTGGCGCACTCTTCCTTATAATTGATCTCAATTTCTTTTTCGCAGCCGAAAATAGCCTCCTCAAAGGTGATCCGGATGCTGGTTCTGACATTGGCGCCTCTGGAGGGGCCGTTATAACGGGCGCTGCTTCTCCTTCCGCCGCCAAAGATATCCCCGAAAATGTCTCCGAAAATATCCCCCATATCTGCTCCGCTGAAATCGAATCCGCCAAATCCGCCGGCTCCTCCGCTTCCGTCAAAGGCTGCGGAACCAAACTGGTCGTACTGGCGTCTCTTATCGGGGTCGCTTAACACACTGTAGGCCTCGGAAGCCTGTTTAAACTTCTCGGCAGCCGCAGCATCTCCGGGGTTGGTGTCAGGATGGTATTTCTTTGCTAATGCCCTGTAGGCCTTCTTAATGGCTGCGTCATCCGCATCCTTGGCCACACCCAGGGTCTCATAATAATCTTTTTTACTCTCTGCCATCTTAGGTCTTACCTTTCACTCCATGCTTAAAAACCACGGAAAAAGTGTTGTATCACTACAACACTCTTTCCAATGTTTCGTCAACCGACCAGATTAGTTTACACCTCTTTGTAATCGCCGTCAACTACATCGCTGTCCTGATAGGAAGCCTCCGGGCCGCCCATGTCAGGTCCTGCACCCTGAGCGCCTGCCTGAGCCTGCTCATAAACCTTGGCAAACAGAGCCTGAGCGCTGTTCATCAGCTTTTCTCTTCCAGCCTTGATATCCTCTACCTGGGCATCGGTCATATCTTCAATGGGTGCTCTGTTGATCGCTTCTTTTAAAGCATTTAAGTCTGCTTCTACTGATGCCTTGTCGTTTGCATCGATCTTATCTCCAACCTCTTCCAGAGCCTTTTCTGTCTGGAATACCATGGAGTCTGCATCGTTTCTGGCGTCAATGGCATCTTTGCGCTTCTTATCCTGTGTCTCGTACTCAGCCGCTTCCTTAACAGCCTTTTCAATGTCAGAGTCAGACATGTTGGAACCGGAAGTAATGGTGATGTGCTGTTCCTTGCCTGTTCCCAGATCCTTTGCAGAAACATTTACAATACCGTTTGCATCGATATCAAAGGTAACTTCGATCTGAGGAACGCCTCTTCTTGCTGGCGGAATTCCGTCCAGACGGAACTGTCCAAGGGTCTTGTTATCTCTTGCAAACTGTCTTTCACCCTGTACCACGTGGATGTCAACCGCTGTCTGGTTGTCAGCAGCTGTGGAGAAGATCTGGCTCTTCTTTGTTGGGATAGTCGTATTTCTTTCAATCAGTCTTGTGGCAACTCCGCCCATAGTCTCGATGGACAGAGAAAGAGGAGTTACGTCCAGAAGCAGGATATCGCCTGCACCTTCGTCGCCTGCCAGCTTTCCGCCCTGGATGCTTGCACCGATAGCAACACACTCATCAGGGTTTAAGGTCTTGGAAGGTTCTTTGCCTGTTAACTGTTTTACTTTTTCCTGTGCAGCCAGCATACGGGTGGAACCGCCTACTAACAGCACCTTTCCTAATTCTGCTGCTGAAATTCCTGCATCTTTTAATGCGTTCTGTACGGGAATTGCAGTGCGCTCAATAAGGTCTAAAGTCAGCTCGTCGAATTTCGCTCTGCTTAAGTTCATATCCAGATGCTTGGGACCTTCTGAAGTTGCAGTGATAAACGGAAGGTTGATGTTGGTTGTTGTGGCAGAAGAAATTTCCTTCTTAGCCTTCTCAGCAGCCTCTCTCAGTCTCTGCATAGCCATCTTGTCACCAGATAAGTCAACGCCTTCTGCTTTCTTGAATTCGTCAACCATCCACTGGGTAACACGGTTGTCAAAGTCATCGCCGCCCAGACGTGTATCGCCGTTGGTAGAAAGTACTTCGATAACGCCGTCACCGATCTCGATGATGGAAACGTCGAAGGTACCGCCGCCTAAGTCGTATACCATGATCTTCTGCTCTTTTTCATTGTCAAGTCCGTAAGCCAGAGCTGCTGCTGTAGGCTCGTTGATGATACGCTTTACATCAAGACCTGCAATCTTTCCTGCGTCCTTGGTAGCCTGACGCTGAGCATCGTTAAAGTATGCAGGAACAGTAATAACTGCTTCTGTTACCTTCTCGCCTAAGTAAGCCTCTGCATCTGCCTTTAACTTCTGAAGAATCATGGCAGAAATTTCCTGAGGACTGTAATTCTTTCCGTCAATGGATACTTTGTAATCTGTACCGATGTGTCTCTTAATGGAAGAGATGGTCCGGTCTGCGTTAGTTACAGCCTGACGCTTTGCAGGCTCGCCTACAAGTCTTTCTCCATTCTTAGTAAATGCAACAACAGACGGTGTGGTTCTTACGCCTTCGCTGTTGGGGATTACAACCGGCTTTCCGCCTTCCATAACAGCAACGCAGCTGTTTGTAGTACCTAAGTCAATACCAATGATCTTGCCCATAGTTTTTTTCCTCCTATTATTAAACAAAGTGTGAATGTAATCGTTTCTATTCTAATTAATTAGCTACCTGCACCATGGAATGTCTCACCACAGTGTCCCGGTAGGTATAACCTTTTTGAAGTTCCTGGGAAATCACATTTTCTCCCAGAGACTCATCTTCCACGTGAAGCACCGCATTATGGAAATTGGGGTCAAAGGGTTTTCCCACCGCTTCGATCGGCTTTACGCCTGCTTCCTCCAGGGTTTTCATAAGCTGTTTGTATATCATTTCCATTCCTTCTGCAAAAGGAGAGCCTTTTTCCTCCTCAGGAACGGCTGCAAGGCCTCTTTCAAAATTGTCCACAACCGGAAGGATACGTTCCACAATATCCCTTGCCCCAATTTCAAACATGGCGGATTTTTCTTTTTCCGTTCTCTTGCGGAAGTTGTCGAATTCAGCCATATTTCTCTGGAGCCGGTCTGTCAGCTCCTCGATCTTTTCATCCTTGGGGTCTTTCTTTTTCCGGGTTCCTGTTTCTTCTTCAGAACAGGTTTCCCCATCTTCTATTTCATGTTCAGGGTCAAGGACATCCTCTGTATCCAAAGCCTCGTCTGCCGGCTTCCCGTCTGTTTTCTTGTCTTCCATGCTCAATGTTCTTCCCTTCACCTTTCATCTTTTTTTAATATGATATCAAGCTGCGTCATAAGATTGCGCAATGTGCTGAGCACCTTTTGATAATCCATGCGCTTGGGACCGATGATTCCAATGGTTCCCCGCAAGCCTTCACCAAGCTCATAATTGGCTGTTACAATACTGCAGTCCTTCATGTTCTGGACAGGAGCCTCGTCACCGATGTAAACCTGGATACCTGATCCGCTCTCTGAGCTGTTCACATCATCCACCAGTCCCTGCAAAAGCTCTTTCTGCTCCAGGGTGCCGATCAGCTTGCTGGCCCGTTCCCCGTCGCTTAATTCCGGGTACTTGAAAATGTTGGTGGCTCCGCTGGTATAAATCTGAAGATCCTCGTCATCTCCCCGGATAGCTGCCGCCACCTCGGTGAGCACCCGGTCCACCACCTCACTGTGGGGACCTGCCTGGATCTTTAAGCTGCTGATCACTTCGAGATTGATTTCCTCTATGGTCAGCCCGTTGAGGGCATTGTTAAGAAGAATATTAAGATTCAGAAGTCCTTCCTCATTTAATTCTGTCCGGAGGGGAATCATAGTATTCTTAATGATGTTGCCCTCCACCACGATGACCACAAGAAGTCTTTCCTCATCAACCTTTGACATCTGGATAAATTTCAATTTGTTCCTGTGGTACTGAGGAGCACTGATCATTGCCGCATAATTGGTGTTCTGAGCCAAAAGCTTTGCCATCTGCTTTAGCAGAAGCTCCACCCGATCCACACGCTTTAGCATCATATCCTTGATCTCAGTGAACTCTTCTTCCTTTTCCTGCATGATCTGGTCCACATAAAAGCGGTATCCCCTGTCAGAAGGAATTCTTCCTGCAGAGGTATGGGGCTGCATAATGTATCCAAGCTCCTCCAGATCAGACATCTCATTCCGGATAGTGGCGGAGCTTAAGTGTAAATCCGTGTACTTTGAAATGGTACGGGACCCTACTGGCTCTCCTGTTTCCAGATAAGTTTTGATGATGGCTTTTAATATGGTAACCTTCCGCTCATCCAACTGATCCTTTTGATTCAAACTGCCCCACTTCCTTTCTGAGTTATTTTTGTTAGCACTCGACGTTTAGGAGTGCTAACATCTTCTGTTCATAATATATTCTTTTTTTTGGTTTTTGTCAATACATTACCGAAAAAATTTTTAGTGAACTTTTTGTAACACTTTTCTTTACTGTTTGTCATTTTTCTTTCAAATGTTACAAGGTGTTGACATTATTTTCTTGACATTTAACATATTTGTAATATAATAATAATTGAGAACACCAAAACAACATCATTGCGAGGTAAATCATGAAAAGCTTTCCAAGACAGAAACGAATTACCGGATTTTTGACAATCCTTTGTGTACTGCTGTTGTCCATGACTTCCATGGCAGCCACCGAGAACAGCCAGGCCGGATCAGTACAGTCCGCCAGTCTTGAAACCGCTGAGTCCATCAAAGAGAACAATACGGAGACCCCTTCTGAAGAAATCGGACCGGGCATTAAGAAAAAAGAAGAACCAGTTCAGGAAACACCGGCAGCACCTGTTTATGAAAAAGGCGAGTCCTTAGGAAACTTCTCTGCCACTGCCTACTGCCCAAGCTGTACCGGAGGCGGAAAAACTTATTCAGGAACCACTCCCCAGGCCGGACACACCTTATCAGCGGATTTAACCCTCCTTCCCTTAGGAACAAAGGTGATGATCGGAGAAACTGTTTACACAGTGGAAGACACCGGAAGCAGTATCAAAGGGAAAAAAGTGGATGTTTTCGTTGGCAGCCGTGCAGAAGCGCTGCAGTTCGGAAGACAGACCATTGAAATCTTTGCTGTTAAAGAAATTACAAAAAGTTAATATACTCACCTATAAAACGCTGCAGAAAAGCGGACTTCCCCTCTTTTCTGCAGCGTTTTTTATTTCCTTTCCATATCAGCCCTTGACAAATCTGGAAAAATGTGTAAAATAATTACTTGTACCTCATTTATTACAATTCTGTTACAAATATTTATATTATATTAAATAATATTACAGATTGTAAAAAGAAAGGATGTAATTTATGAAACAAACAGCAAAGCGAATTCACTTGCTCTCAGGAGCATTACTAATGACGGCGTTCTTATGGATCAGCGCCCTTAATATCTTTGCCGCCCAGACATCAGGCATCGTCGATTACGCAGACGAAAACGGAGTAAGAGGCTGGGCATTTAACAGCTCCCAGGCTGACCAGCCATTGGAGGTAAAAGTAGTCATCACCAATCAGGCAAACGGACAGGTGGCTGCCGAGCTGACCACAGAGGCGTCCATTTACCGGGAGGACTTAGCTGCCCAGGGCCTTGGAACAGGAAACTGCGGCTTTGACATCTCCGTACCATGGGAATCTTACGGAGAAGGCACCTTCCTGGTGGAAACCTATGCAGGCGGACAGAGATTTTCCTCCAAGCTCTATGGCAAGGGAATTCCTGCTTCCTCTCAGCTCCGCTCTCTGGGAGTGTTCCGCACTACAGCCTACTGTCCCTGCAGACAGTGCTCCGGCGGCTGGGGCGGACGAACCAGTACCGGAACCATAGCAAAGGCAAACCACACCATTTCCGTTGACCCCAGAGTTATTCCCTACGGAACACGCATCATGGTCAATGGGATCATCTACACGGCAGAGGACCGGGGCGGCGGTGTCAAAGGAAATCACATCGATATTTTCTTCAACACCCACGGAGAAACCAGAGCCTACGGCATGCGGAATGTAGAAGCATTTCTGGTTCAATAAGAAAAATGCCCTGAAAGAGCTTTACAGCTCCATCAGGGCATTTTTTTGCAAGTATCAGCGACATTCTACAACAGGAAACGGCTCATCACGTAATTGCTGATATCAATTCCCCGGGAGGTCAAACGGTAATATCCGTCCTTCCACTCCATAAGGCCGTTTTCCTCCATCTCCGACAGAATCATCCCATAGACATTTTTTATATTATGGCCAAAACGGCTGACAAATTCCTGGGCCGAGACTCCTTCTATCATCCTCAGTCCCAGAAACATGTACTCTTCCATCTTCTGCTCTATGGTCAGCTTCTCAAAATCCTGTCTTAAAACCTTCCGGAACTCTTCCTCCTGGTCAAATGCGGCATCGCAGTATTCCTTAAAATCAGGGGTATTATGAAAGCGGCAGCCTTCAAAATAAGAAGAAGCACCCAGTCCAAATCCCAGATACTCTGTTCCCATCCAGTATCCCATATTATGCCTGCATTCATATCCTTTTTTGGAATAATTGGAGATCTCATACCTCTCATATCCCTGTTCCCTTAAAAATTCCTGAGTCATATAATACATTTCCCGCTCCGTATCCTCGTCAGGAAGCTCCGGCAGGGACATAAGACATTCGTGCTCTCTCTGACGCCCGCAACGGCCCTCTGCAGGCTCATAGCCGCCGTACCGGTCATAATAGGGAGTTCCCTTCTCCACAATCAGGCTGTAAGCGGATATGTGCTCCGGCTTCAGCATAGCAGTCTTTTTTAAAGTGTTTTTCCAGGACTCCAAAGTCTGCCCCGGAATGGCGGAAATCAAGTCCACATTCACATTGTCAAAGCCCGCCATACGGACTCTCTGATAGCTTTTTAAAAATTCATCATAAGTATGAATTCGTCCCAGCCAGCGCAGTTCCTGATCATCGGCAGACTGAAGCCCCATGCTGATCCGGTTGACCCCTGCTTCTTTGTAACAGGCAAGGCCCTCAGCAGTAACAGTGCCGGGATTTACCTCCATGGAAATCTCCGCGTCAGGAAGGATATGAAAACTCTCCTTTAAGCAACAAAGGATTTCCGCCATATATTCTGCCTTTAATATAGAAGGAGTGCCTCCCCCTATAAATACGCTGATTACCTGGTATTCCTCGGCGCGGGCACCCTGACATCGGATCTCTTCTATTAATTTAAAACTGTATTCCCTCTGGGCCTGCTGATCTCCCGGGAAGGAGAGAAAATCGCAGTATGCGCATTTGCGGGCACAGAAGGGAATGTGTATATAAAGCTCTAAATCTTTTTTATTCATCATCCAATTTTAATACGCTCATAAACGCCTTTTGCGGTATTTCTACGTTACCCACCTGGCGCATACGCTTTTTACCTTCTTTCTGCTTTTCAAGAAGCTTTTTCTTACGGGAAATATCGCCGCCGTAACACTTGGCAAGAACGTCCTTTCTCATGGCTTTTACCGTCTCACGGGCAATGATCTTTCCTCCGATGGCCGCCTGAATGGGGATTTCAAAAAGCTGTCTCGGAATCTCATCCTTCAGCTTTTCGCACATCCTCCGTCCTCTGTCATAGGCAGATTCCGCATGGACAATAAAGGACAAGGCATCCACTTCCTCCTTGTTCACCAGGATGTCCAGCTTTACCAGCTCAGACCGCTCATAGCCCTTCAGCTCGTAATCAAAGGAAGCATAGCCTTTGGAACGTGATTTCAGTGCGTCAAAGAAATCGTAAATGATCTCATTCAAAGGAAGCTCATACTTTAACAATGCCCTGGTGGCCTCCATGTATTCCATGCCCAGATATACACCCCGCCGTTCCTGGCAAAGGGTCATGATAGCACCTACAAATTCCGTGGTCACCATGATTTCCGCGCTGACAATCGGCTCCTCCATGTATTCGATCTCCGTAGGGTCCGGAAGATTGGAAGGATTGGTCAGCTCCAGCATATCGCCGTTTTTCTTATAGACCCTGTAAACAACGCTGGGGGCCGTGGTGACTAAGTCTAAGTTGTATTCTCTCTCCAAACGTTCCTGAATGACTTCCAGATGGAGAAGACCTAAAAATCCGCTCCGGAATCCAAAGCCAAGGGCCAGGGAGGTTTCCGGTTCGAAAAACAGGGAAGCGTCATTGAGCTGCAGCTTTTCAAGGGCATCACGAAGATCATTGTAACGGGCTCCGTCGGCAGGATATAATCCGCAGTAAACCATGGAGGTCACTTTCTTGTATCCTGAAAGAGGCTCTTTACAAGGCCTGTTTGCATGGGTAATGGTATCACCCACTGCCGTATCTTTTACGTTTTTTATGCTGGCTGTCAGATAGCCTACCATGCCTGCACTCAGCTCTTCACAGGGAATGAACTGACCCGCGCCGAAATAGCCTACCTCTACCACTTCTTCCAAAGCTCCGGTAGCCATCATCCGGACCTTATCGCCTTTTTTCACTCTTCCTTCCTTGACCCGGAAGAATACGATTACTCCCTTATACTGGTCATATAGAGAGTCAAAGATCAGGGCCTGCAGAGGGTTCTCCGGATCTCCTTCCGGAGCCGGTATCTTCTCCACAATGGCCTCCAGTACATCTTCCACATTTAACCCTGTCTTAGCGGAAATCCTGGGAGCGTCATGGGCCTCAATTCCGATGACATCTTCAATCTCACTCACCACCCGCTCCGGGTCCGCACTGGGCAGATCGATCTTATTGAGCACCGGAAACACATCTAAGTTGTGATCCAGTGCCATATAAACGTTTGCAAGGGTCTGGGCTTCGATTCCCTGGGAAGCGTCCACTACCAGGACCGCTCCGTCACAGGCTGCAAGGCTTCTGGAAACCTCATAATTAAAGTCCACATGACCAGGGGTATCGATCATGTTAAAAATATATTCCTGGCCATCCTTGGCCTTGTAAACGGTGCGGACGGTCTGGGCCTTGATGGTAATCCCTCTCTCCCGTTCCAGATCCATATTATCCAGGACCTGGGACTGCATTTCTCTGCTGGTCAAAAGTCCTGTCTTTTCTATAATCCTGTCCGCAAGGGTGGATTTTCCGTGATCAATATGTGCAATAATGCAAAAATTCCGTATTTTATTCTGCTGGGCGCCTGCCATATGGTAAATTCCTCTTTTCTGATGTTCTCCGAATTAAAATATACCATTTTTTTAATTCCCTTGCAACACCATATCCAAAACTTCTGCCAGGGGCTCCATGGCATTTAAGGCTTCCTGATAGGTATTGGTCTGGGCCCCCACTTCAATGAGAGCAGACCTGGCCCGGAGATGCTGGTTATAGCGAAGTCCCTTTATGTATATTTTCCGGGTCAGGCCCGGGAAATAAGCTGCTGCATCAAGCTGCATCTGAAAGCTGAAAGCCAGATTTTTCTCCCTGTAGGGATTGGGCAGATATTCGATCTGACCCTTTGGAGTCTGGCTGATTCCGTTAAAAAACATGATAGGGGCTGTGGGCTTTCCGTTTACCTCATTGACCATGTGAAGGCTTTCATTGACCCCATCCCGGTGAACGTCCAGCATCACTTCAATGGAAGGATTCTCCTGAAGAATACCCGAAATCCCCTCTAAAGCCAGAGTATACGCCTTGTTCCTGTCCAGCTTTCCACCTTGCAGGTCATAAACCGATGTATCATGAATCACGTTATAACCCTTGGCTGTTAAAAGCTCTGTCAGATAAGTTCCGACTCCCACTATAGTGGCCCCCGGGTTATCCGGGCCATGGTCCGCAAACTCCTCCTGGGAGTGGGTGTGGTAAATGAGAATCTGGGGCTTATCACTTCCTCCTGCCAGGGTGAAATCCTCGGAAAGAAAGTCATCCGCCTTCATTAAATCCCTTCCTGCGGTGGTAGAAGCATGAACGCTGTAAAAATGCTTCATCATGTAGTCGTAATCAGCAAGCTGCTCCCTTCGGTAGGTAGTTCCCACAATGGGCCATATACTGCTTGAGGAGCAGGTCATAGCCGGGTCCTTTTCCACGGGAATCTCTGTCTTTACAGGCGCCTGCTCCTCCGGAGCCTTGTGAACCTCTGCATTGACGCTTCCATCCTCCCCGCTTTCCTCTCCTCCGTCATATAAAAGAAAGCTGTGTTCCTCATAAAACCTTCCGCTTTCCAAATACCCCTCATAGGCAGGGTCCGCCTCGTTATAGCCGGCTTTTGGCACCTCCCGTTTCCCCTTATACCGGTAGAGGGGGGAGCTGCCGAAGAGAATGCTGCCAAAAAAGCCGCCCGGAAGATCTCCAGTTTCTCCCTCCTCCCAGACTGCGCCGGGGTACTGGCTGCGCCAGATATAGGAGACTCCAAGGCCTGCCCCGCCCTTTAACCATCCGGCCGCCATTTGGAAGCCTCCTGTCTTTCCTGCCAGAAGCACGGCCAGAACGAGGCTTACTGCAATCATCATATTTTTTATAAACCAGTTGATTCCTCTGTCTCTCTGTCTCATAGCCTCTTCCTGCACAATGATTTACTGGAAAGCATTTTGCTCCCTTTCCCATCCTATGCAAAAAGCCTGTCATTTACTACGAATCTTCCTGTCCCAAAAATGCCAGATGAATTCCTTCAGAAATGGTAAAGCTCAGTTCCTTCACCGTTTCATCAATATCAGGGGGTGTGACGTACATAGGACCAAATTCCGGCTCTAAAAGTTCTCTGATCAGATCATACTGCTCATCAGAGCTGATGCTTCCCATAAAATCCCCCATGCCCTTTGTTTCCATGCTCTTTGACAAGGCTCCAATCATGGCGGAAACCGTATCATGGACAATGGCCGCAGCCCCTACCACCGTGGGAACGCCGATAGCCATAACCGGAACTCCCAGACTTTCCCTGGTCAGGCTGTGCCTGTGATTGCCCACCCCGGAGCCTGGGTGAATTCCCGTATCCGTAAGCTGGATAGTAGTTCCCAGACGCCTTACGCTTCTGGCCGCCAAAGCATCAATGGCAATGATCAGATCAGGCTTTGTCTCCCTTATGATCCCCTTTAATATTTCCGCGCTTTCCATACCGGTCTGGGCCATGACGCCGGGTATGATTCCGCTGATTATCGGCATGCTTCTGCCCTTCCAGAAATCATCTCCGTACTGGACCTTTAAATGCCTTGTAACCTGAAGATTTTTAAGAACTCTGGGTCCCAGGGAATCAGGTGTTACGGAGCTGTTTCCAAGGCCTACCACCAATAAATGAAAATCAGGCTTTCTGTAGTTCTTCCCTGACAAAAGCTTCTGGATCTGGCTTGACAGCTCTTCAGAAACCTCCCGGTGATAATCCTCATCTTTTACAGACAGTTCTCCCGCCTCCAGGGTGATGTAGGTTCCAATGGGTTTTCCCATGGCCTTTTCCCCTTTTTTATCCAAAATCTTCACTTCCGTCATCTTTATGGGGCTGTTGGCTCTGTGCCATTCCCTTAAGGACACCCCTGTAATCTCACCGCCGTCTCCCGGAAAGCTTTCCTTTTCCTCCAGCGCAAGGTCTGTGCGCACTTCAAATGTGTTTTCCATTTCTTCCTCCTTTTTCACTTCTTCGGCCATATATGCCTTACAATTACATTTTCTACAAAAAAGCGGGAATTATGTATTGACAGATACGTTAAAATTCGTTAGAATACTAAGGTATGTTTACATTGAACTGTCCGTGTCCAGACTTTAATGGGAAACAAAAAAATGATTATACTTATTATTTGATTGGAGGTGTACAGATTGGCTAACATTAAATCCGCAAAAAAGAGAATCTTAGTTAACGAAACAAAGGCCGCTAGAAACAAAGCGATCAGATCCAAGGTGAAGACATCAATTAAGAAGGTAGAAGCTGCTATTGCTGCCGGTGACAAGGCTGCTGCACAGGCAAGTTTAATCAGCGCTATCACAGAAATCGATAAGGCTACTACAAAGGGCGTATATCATAAGAATACTGCTTCCAGAAAAGTATCCAGAATCACTAAGGCTGTAAACGCTATAGCTTAATTTTATAGAACAGACTTTTTCCCATTCAGAATAACCCACTGAATGGGATTTTTGTTTTTATATGCAAATTTAAAGAGCCTGCCTGTATTCAGGGGCAGACTCTTTCTATCTCCGGCTTCTCCGGTCATTTTTCCTCATTTATAATTATTTCAATTAAAAGCTCTGCCATCTTGGGATCAAACTGGGTCCCGGCACCGCTCTCCAGTTCCAAAACAGCTTCCCCGGCTGTCATAGCCTGACGGTATATGCGGTCATTGGTCATGGCGTCAAAAGCGTCAACCACAGACAGAATGCGGCAGGCAAGGGGAATCGCTCTTTCTTTTAATCCTCTGGGATAACCTTTTCCATCCCAGCGTTCGTGATGGGAAAGAATCAAGTCCGCCACCGTTGCCAGCTCCGGCGTTGCCTGGGCAATGCGGTAGCCGATTTCCGGATGGCGCTTCATCTCCTCCCATTCCTCCGGCGTGAGAGTGCCCGGCTTTTTTAGGATATTAGGGTCAATATTGACCTTTCCGATATCATGCAGAAGGGAAAACAGGGACAATTCATCCATCTCCTTAGAGGAGAGCTGAAGCCTTCTTCCTATGGCATGGCAGTACTTTTCAATCCGTTTTGAGTGTTCTTCCGTTTCATTGCTCTTTTCATAGAGTGTGATCAGCAGAGTGCTGATCAGGGCACTCCGGTAGCTCTTGCCCTCCAAAAGCTTCTGATGGTACATATATTCCTCTGCCTGCTGAAGAGCAGCATGAATGCTTCCCTCCAACCGATCCTTGCAGGCACATCCAAGGGACAGGCTAAGGCTTAAGCTTCCGTTTTCAATGACAATGGGAGTGTGCTTTATTTCCATGGTCATCTCTTCCGCAGTCTGAAGGCTTGTCCGGGGCATTAGGATGACAAACTCATCTCCTCCCCACCTGGCAATGATGGCATCCTGTCCGCAGCATCTTCTCATCAGTCCGGCTGCACTGAGAAGCAGGGCATCCCCCGCCTTGTGTCCGAATACGTCATTGGTAATTTTTAGGCCGTTGACATCGGCCATAACCACTGAAATAGGCAGATGCTCTGCTCTGTCCAGGCAATTCATGGCTTCTTCTATGTAGCGCCGGTTATAAAGACCGGTCAAACAATCATGATAGCTTAAAAATTCGATCTGCCTGTTGTGCTCCTTTTCATCTCCTACATCACGGAACACCATGACAACGCCAAAGGTCTGCCCATCCGCCGTCTTAATAGGAGCAGCGCTGTCCGCAATAGAAATGCACTTTCCCTGGCGGTTAACCAGTTCCGTATGGTTTGCCATACCAATGATCAGTCCTGTTTCCAGAACCCTTTGGATCGGGTTTTCCACCGGTTCGCCGCTTTCTTCATTTTTCAGGATAAACACATCGGCAAAGGGCCTGCCAACCGCCTGATCACTCCCCCAGCCTGTCAGCTTTTCTGCCACACTGTTTAAACTGGTAATCACGCCTCTGCTGTCTGTTGTCACCACTCCATCACCAATAGACTGCAGGGTTATCCTGAGCCGTTCTTTTTCCTGCACCAGATCCTCCCGGAATTTCTCCCGGTCAGTCACATCAAAGAGAATGGCATATATCAGCTTGTTCTCCCCATCCTGAACCACGGAGGCATGAACATCCATATATCTGATCTCTCCGTTTTTAAGGCGGTAGGGGGAAGCAGAAAAGACTGCCTCTCTGTTCAGCTCTTTCCTCAGCCTTTCGTCATGTATTTCAGGAGATAAAACAGTGAACTCATGAATCTTCTGTCCCAGAACAGCTTCTCTCGTATATCCGAAGTACTCCAGCAGGGAAGGATTGGCATCTACAATTTTGTAAGATTCCGCATCAAAAACCACCTTAAGGGCGCTGTGCTGCTCAAACATGGCCTTAAGCCGCTGTGACAGTGCCGCACCATATTCCTGCTCCTTCTGCAGAAGCTTCCGGCCGGAGAGAAACAAAAAGAGTCCCATACTGCCGATTGCCGTAGTCAGCAGAATGGAAAGCGCACTGGTATATACGACACTGGTAAAAATATTTTCCGAATGTGCCAGAGCCTCAGGCCCCCGGGCAAAGGACACCAGAATCCAGCCGCTCTGCTCCAGCCGGGCCGCAGATATGAAATAAGTTTCTCCCTTAACCGCAAGGATGATACTGTCCACCTCAGGGCTCTCTATGATTGTTCTGACACGACCGATTTCCTCTAAAGGCACACCATAGTTTTCCAGTTCCTTAAATAAATCCCCCTTTTCCTCAGGCCGGAAGGTATTGAAAATGAGAGTTCCATCATCAGTGACAAAACAGCTTTGTACATCCTGATAGACTGCGCTTTCAGAAGTCTCCCGCAACAGTCCCTCTATTGAAACACTGCTGTACAATGCGCCGGGAATTCCCCCTTCCTTCAAAGGCATGATCACCGAAAGATAATAGGCGGACGAAGCTTCATCATAATGTATTCTGCACATCAGCTCCCGGCCATTTGCCAGCTTCCAGACTGCCTTCCCTCTCTCGTCCTCTATCAGGGCAGACAGGCCCCCGCCCTCCATCTGCGCCTTAGTCAGATATTCCACCGCATAAACAGGGTTTTCAGCATTTCTCTGCCGAAAAAAATCCTGAGGAGTCTGATCAACCATGTGAAGCGTTTTCTCTGCCACCTGCATGGCCCGTCCCACATCTATAATGGTCTGGCCGATTTCCTCAGCATTATGCTGAATATGGAGATTCAGGCTGCCGGTAATCATACTCCCGAATTCCCTGTCCAGCTTATCCTTTTCCTGGGTGAAAATCAGGGAAAGGGAAACAGCAAAAACAACAGCGCACAAAGCCAGTATTAAAATCTGCCTTCTTTCCCGCCTTGTCACACAAACGCCCCCTTTACATCACCGGCAGCTTCATTTTTATACAGCCGGAATGTTTTTTATCTTATACAATTATATATCTTTCAGCCCTTAATATCAAGCATTCTTATGCATCCTGCACATCTTATGCGACATAAAAATTTAAAAATATACAAATTATATTGTTATTTTTTCAAAACTCCTTTATAATAAAAAAGATTCAATCCCATCGCATTCCGATTCCGGAAGCATCATTTCTAAATTGTTGTAATCTGCCTTATGCAGTTACATAAATCACATCTAAGGAGGTATACATATGGTATACGAAGCATTTCTGGAAACCGTCAAAAATTCCTTAAAGGAAACACTTGGAGCAGAATTTAACCTGTCCCTGCAATCCGTCCAAAAGAACAACGGCTTGCTGTTAGATGGCCTGTGCATTGGAAAGGCCGGGGAAAGGTCAGCTCCCACCATTTATCTAAACCAGTTTTACCAGGAATTCCGCTATGGCAGGCCCCTGGAAGACATTTTAAGCGACATTCTGTCTCTTTACCACGACAGCCTGCTTCCTGTCCCCTCTCTCTTCGAAGATCTGCTGCTGCCGGACCAAGTCAAAAGCAAAGTCATTTTCCGCCTCATCAACAAAACTGCCAATGAAGAATTGTTAAAAACCATTCCCCACATCCCTTATTCCGATCTGGACCTGGCCCTTGTATTCTGCCTGGCACTTCAAAAGACAGAAGACAGCCTTATGACCGCCCTTATCCACAACAGTCACCTAAACACCTGGGGCTTTTCCACCGAAGACTTATTCCTGGCGGCCAAAACAAATACCCCCCGCCTGTTTCCCGCCCGCATCAGAAGCCTTTCCGAGGTTATTACAGACATTGCCAAAGAAACTTTGGAAAAAGAATTAGAAGGTGCCATGGAGGATTTTTTTGATACCCCTCCTATGTCTCCTCCCATGTTCGTGCTGACCAATTCCACCGGGATGAACGGGGCTTCCTCCATCTTTTACGAAGGCATATTAAAAGACTTCGCAAGCGCCAATGACAGTGATTTAATCATCCTGCCCTCCAGCATTCACGAAGTCCTCATAATTCCCTACAATGATACCATTTCTTTAGAAGATCTGGCGGATACTGTCTTTTCCATTAACCAGGAAGAAGTTCCTGAGGAAGACCGCCTCTCCAATCACATCTATTACTATTCTAAAAGCAAAAGCAGCTTAACCATTGCATTCACTTCTTCTGCCCCAATCGGAACAAAGAATCCATAATAAAAATAGCCACGGCTATGGCACCGGATATTTGAAGTGTCTCCACCAGATAACGGCTGGAAAGCTCCGGTTCATTGGCAATCACATAGGAAACACTGCGGTAGATCGAGGCCCCCGGTACGGAGGGCAGAATACCCGCAATTAAAAACACTGTGACCGGAGCTTTAAAAGCCCTTGCAAAAATATGGCTGAAAAGGGCTACCAGCAGGCTGGACAAAAAAGCTGCTGCTATGACCGACCCTGACCAGGACTCCGCCAAAAGATAGGCCAGCCAGCCTGCTGCACCTGCACCTCCCGCCAAAGCCAGATATTTTCTGGGAACCTCCAGAAGCAGAGAAAAGCTGAGCACTGCCAGGAAGGCACCTATTGTCTGTATTACCATGCAAGCCCACCTCCTGCCAGCCATTGAAACAAGCCCATTCCGGCTCCCACTCCGGCGGCAACCGCCAGAGCAACTACCACCGCTTCCATGATTCTGGATATTCCGGAAGCAAAATCACCATTTAAAGTATCCCTGATAGCGGTCGTAAATATCATGCCGGGAACCAGAGGCATGATGGCACCAATGATGACAATATCACTTTTCATTCCAGGCATAAAAAAACGTTCCATCAAAAGGGCAGTGACGGCGATTAAGCAGGCGCAGACCCCATTGACACAAAAATCGTTGAGACGGATCTTGAAGGCCCCCTCCATAGAAGCGGCCAGCACAATTCCCGTTACAGCAGCGGCAGTGCATTCCCTGACTCCTCCTCCCAGAAGAAGGGTAAAAAACAAGGCCACGCCCACTACTCCGATATCCTTTAACCTTCTCCCATACTGAACCGTATGGCTTATCTCTTTCAGCATGCGGTGAGCTTCCTCTACCGTTATCAAGTCCTGGCAAAGCTTTCTGGATACATCATTGACCAGGTACACCTTATTTAAGTTGGTGGACCGCCCGGACACCCTTCTGGCTATTGTAATGGCTTCAATGGAAGAATCGTTGAGAGATGCAAAAATACCTGTGGAAAACACAATGGCCTCCGCCGTATCCCGGCCCGATTTCCTCAGAATATGATCAATGGTACTCTCCACCCGGTAAATTTCCGCACCGCTTATCAACATGATCTCGCCTGCTAAAACTGCGGTTTCCACAAGCAGTTTATCATTCATATTTTGTCTCCTGCTCTTTTCTTAAAAAATCAGACTTCCCGCCTGAAATACCAGCACCGCAGCGCCCCAGGCAACTGCAATCTGGAAAAGCACCATGCCTGCTGTCCATTTAAAAGAGTGGGTTTCTCTTTTAATCGTAGCAACCGCCGCAATACAGGGAGAATACAAAAGGCAGAAGATCATCAGGGAATAGGCGTTTACGGCCCCAAACCCAACACCTGCCAGAATTCCCGAAAGGCTTTCCATTCCTGCCGCAGAGTTGATGTTGCTGATTCCAAACAGCACGGAAAAACTGGAAACCACCACCTCCTTGGCAGACAGGCCGGAGATTAAGGCTACCGCAATCCTCCAGTCCCCAAGACCGGCAGGACGAAGCACCGGAACCAGAACCTGCCCGGTTATGGCGGCAAGGCTTTCCGACACATCCGAAACAAATCCGGAAGGCCCAATATTCAGCACAAACCACAGAACAATGGAGGCCAGAAAGATGGTTGTTCCGGCTTTTCCCAGATAATCCTTTACCTTATCCCACACATAGATGGCTACCGTCCTCCCATTGGGAGTTTTATACTCGGGAAGCTCAATCAAAAGAGCGTCCTCATCCATTCCCCTTCTCATCCGGTGTGTCACATAAGCGATCACAATAGCTGCCGCCAGGCCCACCAGATACAGGGAATAGGCTGCTGCCATGGCATGACCGGGAAAAAACATCTGAGAAAACAGAACGTATATGGGAAGCCTTGCCGAACAGGACATAAAGGGAGTGATAAAAATAGTCCTCTTTCTATCCTTTTCACTTGGAAGAGCCCTGGTGGCCATAACAGCCGGAACCGTACAGCCAAATCCCAGAAGCATAGGCAGAAACGCCTTTCCCGAAAGTCCTACCCTGCCCATAATTTCATTCATCACATAAGCCACCCTGGCCATATATCCGCTGTCCTCCAAAAATGCAAGGGCGAGAAACAGAATAAAAATATTGGGAAGAAAGGTGAGAATCCCTCCCACACCAGCCACAATTCCATCCACCACCAGGGATATAACCCAGGGAGCAGCCTCAATTCCTTCCATCAGGCCCAGCATCAGCCCGGAAAACCCATCGAGAGCTGTTTCAAAATACCCCTTTAAAAAGTCTCCCACAGTAAAGGTCAAAAAGAACACCAAAGCCATAATTCCAAGGAATATGGGCACTCCCCAGAAGGGATGAGTCAGGTATTGGTCGATTTTATCCGTAAATGCGGCCTTCTGCTCCTTGTTCACCAGGCATTCGCTGATAATCCCCTCTATGTAATCGTATTTCTCGTTAATAATTTCCTTCTCATAATTGCGTTCAATGATATTGGTCAGGTTCACCGGATGGTCCTTACAGACCTCTTCGTCATATTCCAGAAGCTTAATGGCATGCCATCTCAAATTGTCCAGATTGCCATAATGGGCCTTCAATACTGTCTCAATCTTGGAAATCTTGTTCTCAATTTTAGGGCTGTAATTCACCACCACGCCCTGAGGCCCTTCCTCGTAGTGATGAATCACCGCATGAAGGAGCACATCAAGTCCGGTCCGCTTTCTGGCAGACACCGGAACCACCGGAATGGAACCCAGCATTTCAGGAAGGCGGTGCAAGTCAATTTCCATTCCCCGCTCTTCCACTATATCCATCATATTAAGGGCCAGTATAACAGGCTTTTTCAGCTCCAGAAGCTGAAGGGTCAGATACAGATTCCGTTCCAGGGAAGAGGCGTCCACCACATTGACGATCACATCCACTTCCCCATCCTCCAGGCACTTTCTGGTCACCTTTTCTTCTATGGTATAACAGGTCAGACTGTAAATCCCCGGAGTATCGATCATCCGAAGGGAACAGCCCTTATAAGAGGCCATTCCCTCAACTCTCTCCACCGTAACGCCGGGCCAGTTAGCCACCTTCAGCTTGGCACCTGTAAATGCATTGAATAAGGTGGTCTTTCCGCAGTTTGGGTTTCCTACAAACCCGACCCGTATCATCTTATTTTCTTCACTCATGGCTGACGGCCTCCCTTATTTCAATTCCCTCTGAAATCCTTCTTCCAAGGGCAAGGCGGGTGCCTCTGACCTTAATAATAACAGTACCCCTGCCTTTTTTATTCATAAGGACAACAGGTGTCATTTCATTGACCCCCAAAGCCTCCAGTCGTCTGGTAACGGCATCCCTCACCATGACACTGTAAACAATATAAGTTTTTCCTATTTCCCCTTCATAAAGCTTCATCAATAATCTCCTTCGGACAGTACTTTTTACTTTCGTCCGCCATGGCTCTGCCACGGACTGCATCCACAGAGATTTTACCCTTATTGAAAATTATTGTCAACGTTATTATCAATCTTCCATATCCCGCAGCAGCTTCTTCACTTCCACCATCCGGTCGCGGAGCCTTGCCGCTTCCTCAAAGTTCAGTTCTGCCGCAGCCTGGTGCATCTTCTTGGTAAGCTCCTTAGCAAGCTTCTCCAGTTCCTTTCCATCCATGGACTCCGGATCTTTCTTAAAGTCCTTCTCCCCTTCTATAGCTGCCTTTGAAATGGCAATCAAGTCTCGGACAGACTTCTTAATGGTGGTAGGCGTAATCCCATGCTCTTCATTGTACTTCTGCTGAATGGCCCTTCTTCTGTTGGTTTCCTCTATAGCCACCCTCATAGAATCCGTCACTTTATCCGCATACATGATCACATGTCCGTCAGAGTTTCTGGCCGCCCGTCCCACGGTCTGGATCAATGAAGTCTCAGAACGGAGGAAGCCTTCCTTATCTGCATCCAGAATGGCCACCAGTGTAATTTCCGGAATATCCAGTCCCTCACGCAGCAGGTTGATTCCCACCAGCACATCAAACACATCCAGACGCATGTCCCGGATGATCTCAGACCGCTCCAGAGTGTCAATGTCGGAATGAAGGTACTTCACCCGGATTCCCACTTCTCTCATGTAATCCGTCAGATCCTCTGCCATCCTCTTGGTCAGGGTTGTGATCAGTATCTTATTTTTATTAGCCACTTCCTTATTTACCTCGGAAACCAGGTCATCAATCTGGCCCTGAACCGGTCTTACGTCGATTTCAGGGTCCAAAAGCCCTGTAGGCCGGATAATCTGCTCGACTCTTAAAAGCTCGTGCTCCGCCTCATAAACAGAAGGTGTGGCGGACACGAACATCATCTGATTGATCTTCGTCTCAAACTCCCCGAAATTTAAGGGGCGGTTGTCAAGGGCAGAAGGAAGGCGGAAACCGAAATTGACCAGAGTGGTCTTTCTGGACCGGTCCCCTGCATACATGCCCCGCACCTGGGGGAGTGTAATATGGGACTCATCCACAATGATCAGAAAATCATCGGGAAAATAGTCGATCAGGGTAAAAGGCGGCTCTCCTTCCTTTCCTCCGGTCAAATGTCTGGAATAGTTTTCAATTCCTGAACAAAAGCCCGTCTCTTTCATCATCTCCACATCGAAGTTGGTCCGCTCGGAAATTCTCTGGGCCTCCAAAAGCTTATCTTCGCTTTTAAAATAAGCCACCTGCTCCTTTAACTCCTCCAGAATGGTCTGGGTGGCTGCCTCCATCTTCTCCTTGGAAACAACATAATGAGAGGCCGGGAAAACAGCCACGTGACCAAGCTCCGCCCGGATCTCACCTGTCAGAGTGTCAATCTCCGTAATCCTGTCCACTTCATCACCGAAAAACTCCACCCGGTACGCCTCGCTGCCGGAATATGCCGGAAAAATCTCCAACACATCTCCCCTGACCCGGAAGGTGCCCCGCTTAAAATCCATATCATTCCGGTCATACTGAATGTCGATCAGTTTATGGATTACCTCATCCCGGTCCTTGATCATGCCCGGCCTTAAGGAAATGACCATTTCCTGATAATCAATAGGGCTTCCCAAACCGTAAATACAGGATACAGAGGCCACAATGATCACATCCCGCCGCTCAGAAAGGGCAGCCGTAGCAGAATGGCGCAGCTTGTCAATCTCATCATTGATGGCAGAGTCTTTTTCAATATAGGTGTCTGTGGAAGGCACATATGCCTCCGGCTGGTAATAATCGTAATAGGACACAAAATATTCCACCGCATTATTGGGGAAGAATTCTTTAAATTCACTGTAAAGCTGGGCCGCCAAGGTTTTATTATGTGCAATAATAAGGGTCGGCTTATTCAGCGCCTTAATGACATTTGCCATGGTAAAGGTCTTACCCGAACCGGTGACTCCAAGCAATGTCTCAAACTGGTTTCCTTCTTTAAAGCCCTTCACCAGCTCCTTGATGGCCTGGGGCTGATCGCCGGTTGGGGCGTATTCCGATACTAATTCAAAATGATCCATGAAAGCTTCCTCCTTTATGAATCCCACACACGTTATCATTCTACCTTTTCCGCCAATTATACCACAGGAGGGCAAAAATGTATAGCTATTCCATGAACATCTGTTCTGTTTTCATCACCCTGCAGGGGGCTCTCTTTTCCCGTCGGGCAAATTCACCTTACCTTTCCCGGCCCTTTTTTACAAAAATATTGTAATTCCCTTCTATTTGTTATATTATACGTTTTATACAATGAAACAGCAGGAGGAATTACTATGTACAGCTTTAACAACGATTACAGTGAAGGCGCTCATCCAAAGATCCTGGAAGCCATGATGAATGCCAACTTAACACAGAATACCGGATACGGAATGGACAGCCACTGCAGCCACGCAAAAAGACTTATCATGGATGAAATCCGCCGGGAGGATGTGGACATCCATTTCCTAGTAGGCGGCACCCAGGCAAATGCCATCACCATAGGAGCTGCCCTCCGTCCCTGGCAGGCAGTTATTTCCACAGACAAGGGACATATTAACGTTCACGAAACAGGTGCCATCGAAGCTGTGGGACACAAGGTTCTGGCTATGCCAAGCCAGGATGGAAAGCTGACTCCTGCCCTTATTCAGAAAGCTCTGGACCATCACACCGACGAACACATGGTTCAGCCTAAGATGGTCTATATATCTAATTCTACAGAGATCGGAACCCAGTATACCAAGGCAGAGCTGGAAGCCATTCACCGCATCTGCCGCCAAAAAGGCTTGTACCTGTTTATGGATGGAGCCCGCATGGCCTCTGCTCTCACAAGCTCTGCCAATGACTTAACCCTGGAGGATATTGCCCGGCTGACAGACGTATTCTACATCGGAGGCACTAAAAGCGGCGCTCTCTTTGGAGAAGCCCTGATCATCAGCCACCCGGATTTAAAGCCTGATTTCCGCTTTATGATCAAGCAAAGGGGAGCTATGATGGCAAAGGGATGGCTTTTAGGAATCCAGTTTGAAGAGCTGTTCCAGAACAATCTCTTCTACGATATGGCCTCTCACTCCAATGAAATGGCTGCTATTCTCAGAAAGGGAATTGAGGCATGCGGCTATTCCTTTTACTCCGATTCTTCAACCAACCAGCTTTTTCCCATATTCCCTGACCGGGTTATTGCAAAGCTGGAGGAAAGCTATCTTTTTTCTGTCCAGGAACGGATCGACGACAGCCATACGGCAATCCGTCTGGTCACTTCCTGGGCTACCAGAGAAGATGCATGCCGCCAGTTTGTCAAGGACTTGGAAGCATGCTGACAACAATTCATTAAAACAGAAAAAGCCCTTTGGCAGCCGGCAAGCCGGCCCAGAGGGCTTTTTTAATCCAAAGGGCTTTTGTAATAAACTTTAGTATACCGGAACCTTCAGCACAATTTTTTTAACCGTACAAGGTTCACCCGCAATAATCTTGGGCATATGGGCCTCCTCCGGAGAGAGCACAATCAACTCCCCTTGAGAAAGAATAATCTGGCTGGCCATATTTGGTCCGTGGTAAATGGTGATATCCCGCTCAGCATTGTAAGGAATCTTTTCCTCCAGTGCATCCCGAGGTGCCAGATCAAAGACCTCACGTCCTGTAACCATGTAATGAATGTCAAAGTAGCGGTCATGGGTCTCATACTTACCCTCATGTGAAGGGATGGTTGTATACTCCTGCACGCTGGCGGTAACCCCTTGCTCCAGCTTAATACTTCCCACCGGAAGGTCGGCAAGGTCAGGTCTGCTGAGAAATGCGTAACTGATTCTGAATTTTTCTGCCAAATAGTCGTAATGCTCGGCCAAAACAAGACTGGAAATTAACATATATATACTCCTTTACTTTTGTCGCAGGGTACTCGTGCGCATAATTAAATATATCCTAATTAGCTTTGCCGCTCCATTTAGGGTGGCTGTAAACCCCTGGATTTGCTACACCGGGCCACTGTTCACCCCGCAGAACAGCCAAACAGCCGTCGGCACACATAGTGGCTGCACGGATCGTAGCCTCTTTTGTCTGAGCAGCGCTGTGGGGAGAAAAAATGAGATGCTTGGCCGCAAACAGAGAATTCCCGAGTTTTGTGGGTTCTTCTATGGGTGTATCGATACCCGCCCCAGCGATAATGTCATTATTAAGCGCCTCAATTAATGCCGCCTCGTCCACAATGCCGCCACGGGCACAGTTTATCAATATGGCCGAGGGTTTCATATGAGCAAGCTGCTCTTTGCCAATGAGGTCTTTTGTGTCAGGCTTTAAAGGCGTGTGGATGGTTACCACGTCCGCCGCTTTCAGCAGATGCTCCAGCGTTGGATAGAGCTGCGCACCATGCTCTGCAGCCTTTTCCTCAGTAATAAAAGGATCGTAGGCAATCAGCTTCATCCCAAAGGCAGCGCACAGCCGTCCAACCCGCTGACCAATATCACCAAATCCCACAATACCTACAGTTTTATCCAACAGCTCAAACTGGCGGCCGCAATTACGGATTTCAAAATTTCCGCACAGCGCTTCGTTATGGCATTCCACCAGATTAGAGGCCAGCCCCAGTATCAGTGCCAAAGTGTGCTCTGCTACCGAATCTGCGTTGCAATGTGGGGCGATAACCACCGGAATACCCCGTGCAGTGGCGGCCGCCACATCCACGCTGTCAAAACCTATCCCAGAGCGCCCCACCACTTTCAGGTTAGGTGCCTGTTCCAGCTCCTGTGCGTTTAGGTGTCCGATGCGGATAACCAGAGCGTCTGCGGTGGCAAGCTCCTCCAGATACTCTGCGGGATTGCCGGAATTGGCAACCCAGATTTCTCCTGATTGGCTAAATTTATCATATCCCTCTTTACAAAGAGGCTGTGTCATGATGGTTTTCATTTTTCTTCCTCCCATATCAATAAATTTCCCTTTTCGTCAAAGGGCAGTTCTTTTGGTTCTTCAACAATTTCGATACCGGGTGTGTTTTGAGCAACCTCCCAATATGCTTTGGAAAGATACAGCTCGCCCATAGTCAATGTGTTGCGTATCAACACAATTCTGGGATTTTCCAGGTCAATGTGGTTGCAAGTTTTGATAGCCCCTTGAATGGCCATCTTGTCGTCCCGCAGCACCATGGCCAGTTTAATGGGCCAAAAGACCGTGGAGGTTAGGGCATTGGGATAGGTCTCCAGAAAATTGAACTTCTCATAAAAGCGTAGGGTGGTGGTATCAGCCTGACCAATTCCCATTCCGTTTCCGTGAGAAGCATCAGTCAAATCCAATACTGCGGTGCGTTGGTGCTTTAACCCGCCGCCGCCATAGGGAGTGGACCAGGTTCCGGTGATATTGGGGTCCATGCCACTGCCGGAAAAGTCCTTTCCGATTTCTTTCACCACCATGACATCAGTTTCATCCACCAAGATACGGGGCATCAGACTTTTGGCGTACTTCAGCAATTCTGGCTCTTCCACCGGGATTTCCTCGTTGTTTAGCACTGCAATTTTGCAGGTTTGGTCGTAGGCATTTTCAATCACCCCAATACCGAAAAGTACCTTAGCATGGGTGCGGACAAAATTTCCAAAGAGGGGAATGCGGGTTTTAAACACGCCAAAGCCGTCTCGGTGAAGGCTGTCCGCACCTTCCTGATTGCCAATACCAATGCAAAGCATTTTGGTTAATCCTGACTCGTAGGTTCCCCGAAAAGCGCTGTGGGGTTTAATACGATTGACCGCCACGATGCCATCTGCCTCAAAAGCTATCTTGTCAATGTAGACCGGGAAACGCTTTCCCTCCTCTTCCACTTCCCCCAGTTTCACAGTCTCCATGGAGGAATAGATGGGGCAGCCGCAAAATTCTTCTGTAATACCATAGCCAGAAAGGACCAGCCGCTGACCCTCGGCAGTAGCCCCTCCGTGGCTGCCCATGGCAGGGACGATAAAAGGCCGGCAGCCCAGGCGTTTTAAGTAGGAGACTGCCTCTCGCAGCACAACATTCATATTGGGGATACCGCGGCTTGACCCTGTAAGACAGATACGCATTCCCGGGTGAAGTAACTTCTCCAGTGCCTTGTTCTCCAGCTGGCGGTGTACCTCGCCAGCTATGTCGGTCAGGCAGGTGTCATCAAAGTGCTGCCGAATTTTAAACATAGGCGGGATGGGAACCTCTTTCAGCAGCCCCTCAATTACACTATAGTCCTTAAAGCTGTGGTTCGGATTTTCCAAAAACAATACCTCCTCTCTTTTCCATCATTTTACTTCAGAAACGGGGGATTGTCTTTTTAAAAATACAGCTTTTATTTGCACTTTTCTCAGATATATGATAAGTTGAATGTGAGGTGATGCTTTTTGGAAAGCAACGTAATCGTTCACCGGGTGGTTCGTGACAAAAAGAAACCCGGTCAGTACATAGAACCCCACATCCATTCTTTTTTTCACTATCTGTTGGGTCTGGCGGGGCACGTCCGTATCCATACTGCCGAGACAGATTTTGTTGTCCCCCCCGGCGGGCTTGCCATGCTGCCACCGGGAACAGAACATTCTATCCACAGTCTGGATTTTTCCTGTAGCCTGAATATAAAATTTACCTGCGAGGGGCCCTTGGCAAAGCCGGCAGCACAATTTCCTCTTTTTGTACCCTGGATCGGAGATTACCGGCAGATGCTTCTAAAAAATCTGCTGGAGGAGGCAGTTCTGCAGCAGGCTGGCAGTGCTGAACTTGCAAGTCTGCGGATGTACGAGCTGCTGCTTCTTTTAAATCGGACAGAGTCTGCCACGCCGCCTTCTCCACCCGTGGATGTAGGGCGAAACAGCAAGCTGAAAAAAGCTCTGGATCTGATTGCAATACAACCGGATTTGTCAGTGACAGAGTTGGCGGCAGCCTGCGGCTACCACGAAAATTACTTTTCTTCTTTTTTTAAAAAAACCATGGGCTGTACACCCCGTCATTATATTAACCTGCAGAAAATTAACAAGGCCAAAGATATGCTGCTCTTTTCAGACTGCAATGTAACGGAAGCTGCGGAGCAGCTGGGTTTTAGCAGCGTACATTATTTTAGCCGGGTGTTTCATCAATTAACCGGCATAACCCCGTCGGAGTATCTTAGCCGTGGCAGCCAGCCTGTTACTGTCAATGTAGTACATAACAGCAATACGCCCACAGGGATATTCGAATTTCCCCTTCGCGATCCGTCTGCCTGACAAATTTACGGCACATAGAAGAGAATAAACAGATCGGTGATACGGAGGCTTATTTCGTATATCCAAACACAGTATGCGATAGAATTAGCAATCAAAACTGCTCTAAATGCAAGAATGGAGCGGGATTCTGATATGAATCCCGCTCCATCTATTGAAAAAATGTCATTTAATTCAACGCTTTTATAGCTTCCTGAAGCTGATTATCTTCCTCAGGCTCAATTTTAATCTTTGTTTTTAATTCCTCATTAAGCTCCACTTCCACATCCGGTTCCAAACCCTTTCCGTGAAGGTCCAGGCCGCTGGGAGTATAGTAATGAGCTACCGTCATTTTAATGGCAGTTCCCTGATCAAGAGGGAATAAGGTCTGAACAATTCCCTTTCCAAAGGTCTTCGTTCCCACCAGCTCTGCCTTGTCATAGGCTTTTAATGCGCCGGAAAAAACTTCCGATGCACTGGCTGACTGTCCGTTGACCAAAACTGCCATGGGCACATCTACCTTATGGCCGTCGGAAGCGTAATACTGCTCCCCTTCTCCGTTCTTATCCGCCATATAAAGCAAGAGAGTTTTATCTTTCTTTGTTTTCACAAGATTGGGGTCTCCTTCAATGACCAAATCATCGGGAAGGATATAATCCACCATGGAAACGACCGCATCCACAACCCCTCCCGGGTTGTTTCTCAAGTCTACGATCATTTTCTCCATACCCTGCTTTTCCAGATCTGCTATAGCCTCTTTAAACTGGCCTGCTGTAACCGTATCAAACTGGCTGACGGAAATGTATCCCACCTTGTTTTCCAGCATCTTATGCTCTACTGTGGGAACCGTAATCTGACGACGCTGCATTTTCATATCCACATATTCCCCCGTCTCCTGACGCAGAACAGTGACTATGACAGTGGTTCCTTCTTCTCCCTTGATATGGTCCTTTACCACCAGCTCCAAATCCATGCCGGTCACTTCCTCATCGCCCACCTTGTAAATGATATCTCCGGGAAGCATTCCCGCTTCCGCACCCGGGGTGCCTTCAAAGACCTTGGTGACCGTAATGACCCCGGTTTCCGCGCTCTGGCTGACCATGACACCAATTCCGCAGTATTCTCCGGAAGTGTCCTCCATCAGTTTATTATATTCTTCTGCATTGTAGTAAACCGTATAGGGATCTTCCAATCCATAAAGCATCCCTTTGTATATCCAGTCCTCTACCTTTGCCTTATCTTCATCAAAAAGGTAATACTTATCGATGACTCCCTGAATGGTCTGGATCTTTTCTGAAATCCGCTTTAAGTCCAGGCTTCCTTCTTGATTTTGTGCGCGTCCGGATTCAGCGGTCTGTCCGCCTCCATCTATGGCTGTTCTTCCAATCAAAAAAATCCCCAAAGACATGCCCACAATAACAAGACCTGCCAAAGTGGTTAAAAGCGCCCCGACTAGGGCACCCTTCCAAAATTTATTTTTATTTTCCACTGTTACTCTCCTATCTGTCTCTTCATGGGCTGACGTATATCACCGGATAGACAGAACCATATATCATTAATATTCCCCATAGCAGCCGTATTATACGTTTTTACGGCTGCTTCCAGATGTCTGATACGGTCTTTTATACCTTCAAATGCTTTCGGATGGTGAAGAAGCTTACAAAAAAGCCGATTCCAAGGCCGAGAGACAAGGCAGTTGCCGCCATATAGGGATAGATGGCTTCCACCGGAAGGAACTGAAAAAGTCCCGATAAAATGCTGAAACGAGTCACAATATACTCAACCGAAGAGCGGTACAGGAAGTAAATGGCAACAAGAGGGATAGAAGCTCCCACCAGGCCGATGATAACGCCTTCTACCACAAAGGGAGCCCGGATCATATAGTTGGTGGCTCCAATCAGCTTCATAATCTGATTCTCATTTTTCCGGAAGGCCGCAGCCACGGAAATGGTGTTGCTGATCAGGAAAATAGCCACTGCCAGCAGGACGCCGATAATCAGCATGGAAAGAATTCCAATTACCTTATTTAGACTGTTCATTCCTTCTGCTGCTGTTTTTGAATAATTGATTTTTCTGACCCCTTCAAGGTTCTGTATCCACTGGACTAATTGATCCTGCTCTACTAAGTCTTTTAAAAATACAGTATAAGAAGATGAATTGGCAAGAGGGTTATCCTCTTCAAACCCTTCCGCAAGCTCCTGCAAGTCGCCGAAGTATTCCTGCTTTGCCTCTTCCCAGGCATCCTCAGCCGAAGTGAACCTCACTTCCTTTACTTCTTCTCTGGCCTTGATTTTGTTGCCGATTTCCGTGATCGTATTTTGATCCAGCCCTTCGTTGAAAAACACTGTGACTCCAACGGTGCTCTCTGTATTTTTAATTACATACTGAACGTTGATTACAATGGAAAAAAACAAACAGAACAAAAAAATGCAGGCAGCAACTGTCGCAATGGAGGCCAGGGAAAACAGAATGTTCCTGCATATATTATTGACACCTTGCTTCAGACAATACCAAAACGTACTAATTCTCATATGTATAACCGCCTTTTTGTTCGTCGCTTACGATGGTTCCCCGGTCCATCACAATGACCCGTTTCTTCATCCTATCCACAATTTCCTGGCTGTGGGTGACTACAATTACTGTTGTTCCCAGCTTATTAATCTCATTTAAGAGCTTCATAATTTCCATGGAGTTTTGGCCATCTAAGTTTCCCGTGGGCTCGTCAGCCAAAAGAATTTCAGGACGGTTGATCAGGGCTCTTGCAATGGCAACTCTCTGCTGCTCTCCGCCGGAAAGCTGCTGAGGGAAAAATTTGTATTTTGAAGAAAGCCCTACCATCTTCAGCATGGCAGGAACTGATTCTTTGATACTCTTTGTGGAGGCGCCGATTACCCTTTGGGCAAAGGCTACGTTTTCATAAACATTCCTGTCCTTTAAAAGACGGAAGTCCTGGAAAATCATTCCAAGCTTCCGGCGGTATTTAGGAATAAATTTTCTTGGCATCTTGCCGAGATTCATATCATTTACTACGATTTTTCCGGAAGTGGGCTCTACTTCTTTTAACAGCATTTTTAAGAGCGTGGACTTGCCTGAACCGCTTCGGCCGATGATAAATACGAATTCACCGTCCTGAATGGTCATGCTGATGTTGCGCAGGGCTTTGTTTCCGGCTTCATATGTTTTGCTTACATTCCAAAATTCAATCATGTCTTTCCTCTGGTGGGGGTGTAAAACGGGCTTTTGTGTTTGTTTTAGGGGTAAAAGATGAGCTTGATGGGGCGGGCGGTTAGTCCGCAGTGGAACCTCGATTCCGCTTCGCTCCATCTCGGTTTACGGGCTTCGCCCTATGAAAAAAGTCAGCCATACAGCCGCTTTTGTGCAAGCACAACGCGGCTGTATTACTGCCTTTTTTCGCACTGCTCATTGCTACGCTAACGTTAATAGTCCTGGTTCTCCATATATTTCATGTACTTTACTACCATAAGGGCAATCTTAAAGGTAATGGCATCCTCAAATACACGCAGATCCAATCCTGTACTCTTCTGAAGCTTGTCCAGACGGTATACAAGAGTATTTCTGTGGATATAAAGCTGTCTGGAGGTCTCGGATACGTTTAAGCTGTTTTCGAAAAACTTGTTGATCGTGGTCAGAGTCTCCTCATCGAAATCATCCGGTGATTTTCCATCGAAAATTTCCTTGATGAACATACGGCATAAGGGCAATGGAAGCTGATAGATCAGACGTCCAATTCCCAGCTTGCTGTAAGCAACCACATTTTTTCCGGTGTAGAAGATCTTTCCTACATCCATAGCCATCTTGGCTTCCTTATAAGATCTGGAAACCTCTTTGATTTCACTGACAATGGTTCCAAAAGCCACATGAACCTGAGTCATGGCTTCTGTATTGAGCATGTCTAAAATAGTATTGGCTGTCTTCTCCAGATCGTCGTAGGTTTCTCCCTCTCTCACTTCCTTTACCAGGATGATATTCTTCTCATCCACGGCAGTGACAAAGTCTTTGGTTTTGGCAGCAAATAAGTTGCGTACTGTCTCCAGCGCATTGACATCCTTTTCATGCTGGGTTTCAATGATGAATACCACTCTTTTGACATTGGTTTCAATATGAAGTTTCTTGGCCCTGTTGTAGATATCCACCAAAAGCAGATTGTCCAGCAGCAGGTTCTTAATGAAGTTATCCTTGTCAAATCTCTCTTTATATGCAACTAACAGGCTCTGTATCTGGAAAGCGGCCAGTTTGCCTACCATATAAACATCATCGCTTCCTCCTTTGGCAAGAAGGATGTATTCCAACTGGTGTTCATCGAACACCTTAAAAAACTGGTATCCCTGGATCACCTGGCTGTCAGCCGGAGAATCCACAAACGCCAGGATTGAACTTTCGTAATCTTCTGCATCAGAAAACGTGGTTGCCAAAACCTTCCCTTCTGTATCACAAATGCAAAGATCAATTCTTGTAATTCCTTTCAATCCTTCAATAGTAGTCTGAAGTATCTGATTCGAAATCATGGCATATTCTCCTTTATCGTAAATTTACCTTGGCATGATTTTCCGTAATTCTCAAAAACAAGATGGATTAGCACAGAAAACCAGCCGTTCGATGAGCCAATGGGCGAATCGAACTTCTTTGTATAATATATTAAAGCAAAAATTAAAAAAAAGCAAGCGGGTATCATACCCGCCTGCTTAAATTTTCATAAAATTTAGTTTAAAACCACCTGCTCTGTGTCTTTATCAAACACATGAACCTTGCTTAAGTCAAGAGCCAGCTTAATGGTATCGCCTGGTCTTGCAGTTGTACGGGGATTTACTCTAGCTGTAAAGTTTGTATCCTCTACATCAAAGTATAAGTAAACCTCTGCACCCAAAAGCTCGTAAACTCTGATGGTAGCGCTGATCACGCTTGCAGGAGAAGACTCGAGGAAAGCTTCTTCATCATGTAAATCTTCCGGACGGATTCCTAAAACAACAGTCTTTCCAACATATCCGGCGCCTTCTAATTTTTTAGCTTTTTCTTCCGGAAGAGCAATGGTGTTTCCTCCGAAGGTCAAAGTAACGTCATTTCCGCTCTTAGCAACAGTAGCATCAATCAAGTTCATCTGAGGAGCTCCGATAAATCCTGCAACGAACTTGTTGCCTGGCTTATCATATAAGTTCTGAGGAGAATCTACCTGCTGAATAACACCGTCTTTCATAACTACGATTCTGGTACCAAGGGTCATAGCCTCTGTCTGGTCATGAGTTACATAGACAATGGTTGCCTGAAGTCTCTGATGCAGCTTGGAGATCTCAATACGCATCTGTCCTCTCAGCTTGGCATCTAAGTTGGATAAAGGCTCATCCATTAAGAACACCTTGGGATCACGCACGATAGCACGTCCCATGGCAACTCGCTGTCTCTGTCCGCCTGACAAAGCCTTTGGCTTACGGTCTAATAAATGCTCTAAGTCAAGGATTCTTGCTGCCTCGTGAACCAGCTTGTCAATCTCATCCTTTGGGGTCTTTCTAAGCTTCAGACCAAATGCCATGTTGTCAAATACTGTCATATGTGGATACAAAGCATAGTTCTGGAATACCATTGCAATATCTCTGTCCTTTGGTTCTACATCGTTTACTAACTTTCCATCAATATAAAGTTCACCGGAAGAGATATCCTCCAGGCCTGCGATCATACGAAGAGTAGTTGATTTACCGCATCCGGATGGTCCTACGAAGATAACGAACTCTTTATCAGCAATATCCAGATTGAAATCCTTAACTGCTTCAAATCCGTTGGGGTATTTCTTGACGATGTTTTTCAGTGATAAACTAGCCATCTTTACTAATCCTCCTAAAAATTAAGTGTGTGTTCTTCCATCGGTACCGCCGGCAAATCTGCCGGGGTGTCCTGTTTCTGAAATTATCATACATGAATTATTTTTCTTTTACCATATTGCTAATTACCAAAATCCTTTTGGGCCTTTTGGCTAATTTGTATAACCAATTTAAAAAATGACTGAAACGCCAAAATATCAGGAGAAGGGCTCAGATATTTCTGTCTATATTCGATAGGACAGTGATATTTCCTCACTTTTTTGGTCATAAACCACAAGGCAGCCCGGAAATCTTCCGCGCTGCCTTGTATATTTTCATGCTATTTTATATTTTCCTTGCTAAAACGTTCAGCCACTTAACGTCAGAATGACCAGAACGAACATCCTCTGTCTCCCAAAGCTTTACGATTTCAAAACGTCCGCTGTCCTTTAAAATTTCTGAGATGGAATCCGCTGTAAAATCACTGAAATACCGCTTTCCCCGAAATCCCTCAAAATCTCCCAGCTTATAAGACATGTAAAGAATTCCCTTGTCATTTAAGGCCCTTGCTATCTTTTTAAGAATGTCAGACAGTTCCTTCTTCGGAGTGTGAAGCAGTGAAGCACAGGCCCAGATTCCATCAAAGACTTTGTCAAAATCCATCTCTTCGAACGTCATCTGAAGCACATCCAGGCCGGTATGGATTTCCGCCAGCTTGCACATCTCTTCCGATGCATCAAGGGGTGTCACATCATATCCCTGATCATAAAAGGACAAACTGTCCCTTCCAGAGCCGCAGCCTAAATCCAGAATGGTGTCCCCTTCCTCCAGAAGGTCCAGAAATTCCTTCATGATGGCCGACATATCCTGATTCACTGTTTCTTCAAATTCCTTTGCCGCATACTTATTATAATAGTCTATCGAGTCCAAAACAATCCTCCTGTTATCCGCTTACCCGCTATTTGATCTTTTCGATTTTATTTTCTGTTATTTTAATTTTTCCTTCTTTTAAAAGGTGTCCCACAGCCCGCTTAAATGCGTTCTTGCTCATGGCAAATTCCCGTTTGATGATCTCCGGGTCCGCCTTGTCTGTAAAGGGCAGGATGCCGTCAAACTGGTTTTCCATCACATCTAAGACCTGGGCTGAATCCGCATCCATCTGAATGTAGGCCTTCTGCCTGGGACTTAAATCCAGCTTTCCGTCCTCCCTCACCTTGGTGACCCTGGCCGTGATCTCATCGCCTTCCCGGTAATTTTCAAACACCTCTTTTTTCGGAATCAATCCGTAATATTTATTATCCACCGCCACAAAGGCTCCCAGGGTATCGTTAATTTCATAAATGATTCCGCTCACCTGGTCATCCTTTTTATAAGGCGTCTGGTCACTTAAATAGGAATAGATTTTCATGGTTGCCGCCAGGCGCTGGCTCTTATCCACGTAAAGAGCGACCAATACCTTTTCTCCGGTACGCACCTTATGGGTCTGCTCCTTAAAGGGGAGGAGAAGATCTTTTTCCAGTCCCATATCCAGGAATGCACCGATTTTGCCCACATCCTTTACGTTCAGCACAGCGATTTCCCCTACCTGAAGCAGAGGGGCTGCTGAGGTGGCAATCAGCCGGTCCTCGGAATCCCTGTAAATGAACACAGTGACTTCATCTCCTGGCTTTGCACCCTCCGGCACCTGCTTCTTCGGCAAAAGCACAGACGCCTCACTGCCGGCCTCCTCGCCCACATACACGCCGAACTCCTTGACCCTCTGCACAAGCAGGGTCTGCATCTTTCCTAATTCTATCATCTTACATCCTCTCTGCTGTTCCCCCCAGCCAAACGACTGCATAAGCCTTTTCCTGATCATCACACAAGGAAACTATGTATCCTTCCTCTGTACGGCTTACGCGGGGATAAACAATATCGCCAAAAACTGCTGCCTTCTTATATTCAACCCTCAGTTCAGCCACATCCATTTCGCTGGGAAGCACCTCTCTGGCTATTTCCACATATTTGGAGTTGTTGACATGATGGTTGGTATCAATATGGTGGTTTCCAATGATAACCGGCTCTGCCTCCTGGTAATCCTTTGGCACTTCAATCTTACGGGGAGCATAATTCATATCCAGCCGTTCCTCGCTTCCGGCTCCGTATCCACGGATATCTTCAGGACGAACCTTAATGGGGCGCCCCTTTTCCGTATCAAACAAAAACCACACCGAATCAGCCTTGATTAAATATTCCCCGGTCCGGCTCTGTATGGTAAAGTTCCGGTAGCCGTAAAAACCTTTAAAATCGTAGGGCCAGGTGCCGATTACAATTTCTTCTCCGTAAACTGGATAGCGGTTCACCGATATCTGCCAGGAAGAAAGCCACCAAGCCTCATTGCGATTCTTTAAATAAGATATTCCCAGTCCCACATCCTCAGACTGGAAGGTAGAACAATCCTGAAGGTAATTCATGACACCTGTTAAGGTCAGTTTTCCATACTCATCTATTTCACTGTACCGGACCCTGCTGTCAAACGTATACATGCCTCACCTCTCATCAAAATTAAATAACATTATAAAACATTTTCCTGTTCTTGTCCAGACAAACCGGAGAAATCCCCTTAAAACCAAGGTGATACATTTTTTTCCGCACAAAAAACGGAACCCATAAAGGTTCCGCTTTCAACCTGGGCTACAAGGATTCGAACCTTGAGATGACGGAGTCAGAGTCCGTTGCCTTACCGTTTGGCGATAGCCCATCACTACAACGAGATTAATTATATATGACGCTTAAAAAATTGTCAAGCACTTTTTCCAGTGCCTGGAAATGAAAAAAGTTTCCGTTTTCCTTCCCGGAAAACCAAAACTTTTGCAACTGGGCTACAAGGATTCGAACCTTGAGATGACGGAGTCAGAGTCCGTTGCCTTAC
>NZ_DAIOXM010000014.1:108588-116259 GCF_036758025.1 Lacrimispora sp.
CGTTTGGCGATAGCCCATTGACACAACGAACATATTATACTATAGCTTTTCTCTCCGGTCAAGTATTTTTTTACATATTTCATTGTTTTTCTGCATTCCCTAGACAAAAAGAGCCTCCTAATAGGAAGGCTCTTCTCCGGTATGGGCAGTCTCTTCTTTTTTTGTCTCTTTTTGTGTAGTTTCAGATGGCGCTGTTCCGGTGGTGGAGGCCGGTTCTGTGTCAGACGTCTCCTCTGTTTCTTCCTCCTCTGTCCCCGAATCCGGCATTCCGTCTCCAATGACAGGGGTTTCAAATACTCCCTTTACAGTTGTCTGCCTTCCAATCTTAGGAGAAATTCCTCCTAGAATAAAGGTATACTCCGTCGCTCCCTGAAGCCCTGTCACATGGATCTCACAATAGTCGGAAGAAGTATCTTCCACTTTTGCGGAATAAGTATTTCCATCTCCATCCTTTACAGAAACAGTGGGATTTTTCCATTTGACCTTGGTTTTGAAATAAACCATAACAAGTTCGTTTTCATAATCCACATAATCAATCTTTATGACCTCAGACGATACCACCTCCTGCCCTGAGGAAGTCTCCTCCGGAGTTTGGGAAGGTGCCGAAGAGGCCGGCTGGGTCTGTGGCTGGGAAGTCTGGGCCGTTGTCTGGCTTTCTGTCGCAGCGGTCGGTGTCTCAGTCACCGGCTCCTCTGTCGAAGGAGGGCTTGTTTCCGGGCTGGTCTCCGCATGTGTTGCGGGCGGTGAAGTCTCAGGCTCCTGAACACCGGTCCTGTCTCCCACCGCATAGGAACGCTCTGCTATGACTCTGGCAATCTCTTCCATATTCAAGGGGGCCAGTTCCTTCATATCCTCCATGGTCATGGAGGAATTCTGTCCGATCAGCTCCTTTAAGAAATAAGCCTTTCCATAAGAAATGTTATATTCATCAGCAAGCTGCTTTACTTCATCCTCTTCAATGACCTGCTGGTCATAGACCACTGCCTTCAGCTGCTTTTCCTCCAACGTGGCCTGTATATCCTTTACCACCGAATAACGCAGGCCCTGGGCCTTTTTAATGCTGTCGTTGGACACAGTGACCAGGATCGCATTATCCAGATCATTTAAGTAGCCCTGGGTGACCATGGAGCCAATGACTGCATTGATCGCAACATTTAAGTCCACGCCCTTTAAGTCCATATCTTCCATAATAGCTGTCCCGTCGTCATTGAGAGCCTCAGCTTCCAGGACCTTGTTTCTTCTATTTACAGACAGCTCCACGCTGGGATTTACATCGATTCCGATTACCGAATCCACCCTGCCATTCTGGTAGGTGTACGTTCCCCCTGCCAGGGCGATCATGGAAAGGCAGGCGGCTGCCAGAATACCGGTCACCCTCCGCCTTACATTCCGGACTGGCCGGGCTGCTGCTTCCTTTTCCTGGGGTGTGCTTAAATCAATCCGGTCCAGAACATCAGGAGTCAACTCGCATACCGCAGACCTTATGCAGGCTTCAAGCTGTTGTCTATTCAATTGTCTGCGATTTAATTTTGCCATAACAAAGCCTACTCCTCTCTTAAATAATTTTCCAACTTTTTCATAGCCCGGTTATATCTGGAAAGGGCCGTAGCCAACGGTATCTTAAGGCTGGCGGCAATTTCTCTGTGTTTTAACCCTCCTGAAGTGTAGAGCAGGACAATTTCCCTCTCCTCCTCCTTAAGTATCTGAAGGGCAGCAAGAAGCACCATCTTATCCGCAGCCATCTCGATCTCCGGGCAGACTTCTCCCGTTTCCATTCCAGTTAAATCTTCTAAGGTGATATCCGAATCATGTTTTTGTTCCCGGAATTTCATATAGCAAAGATTCCGTGCAATGGTAAACATCCACGCCAAAGGCTTCCCCTGGGACTTGTAGCCTGCTGCAGAGGTCCATATCTTTAAATAGACTTCCTGCATGATCTCCTCCGCATCCTGGGGGTGCTTTACAATGGACAGAATAAAGCTATACATTGTCCGGTCTGTATTCTGATATAACTGCCGAAAGGCTTCCTGGTCTCCACCGGCAACCTTTACAAGCAGTGCTTCATCGCTCAAACGGCCGTAATCCTCGGGCCCGCCAAGGCTCATCAATCCCATAAACAACATGGATCAGATTTCCTTTCTACTAAGTTAATGCGGAATGCTGTCTTCTTATTGCATAATATGGAAATTTTTTATTTCCTTATTTTTCCACTCCAAAGCCGCTTTCGGCTGTAATGACCAGACAGCACCGCTTATCCATCTCAGTGATTCTTCTCGTAATCTCTTCCTTTAACCATTCCCGTTTCTCTGTGTCATATTCCCTGGGAACCACAAGGTCAAAAATAAGGTTGATCCTGCTTCTTCCCTCCACCATACGGAAATCGTGAAAGGAAACTTTTGTATCCACTTCTTTTAAGACATTTTCCACCATACAGCCAAACTCCATCACGCTGGAATTGTTGGTCTCCACAGGGTCCATGTGAATTACCAGAAATATACCGAATTTTTTTAATGCCTCCCGTTCAATCCTGTCAATGATTTCATGGGAAACATCCACATTTACATCATTAGGCACCTCTGCATGAATGGAAGCCATACTTCTGGAAGGGCCGTAATTATGGACGATCAGGTCATGACTTCCTATAATTCCATCATAGCTCTCCACAAAGCTGGTAATTTCCCCGTACAGCCTGGGATCAATGGGTTCACCAATAAGAGGAGCCAGGGTATCCTTTGCAATGCTGACACCTGCCCACATAACCACCAGGGAAACCATAAGCCCCACAATTCCGTCAATATTCAATCCCCATATCCCATAGAACAAAAGAGAAACCATGGCAGCCGAAGTCGCCACCACATCTCCTAAGGAATCCGCTGCCGTGGCCTTCATGACCGCAGACTGAATCCGTTTTCCCAGCTTGCGGTTAAAGGCTGCCAGCCACAGTTTAACGCAGACAGAAAGGAGTAAAATAAATACAGAAATTCCTTTAAAAACCATTTCTTCTGGATGGAAAATCTTTTCCAAAGAGGTTTTAAAAAGGGAAAAACCAACTTGAATGACCAGAAAGGCTACAATAAATGCGGCAATATACTCCACTCTTCCATGTCCGAATGGATGCTCCTCGTCAGCGGGCTTTCCGGCCAGCTTCACTCCTACAAACCCAATAATAGATGAGGCGGCATCAGAGAGATTGTTAAACCCATCCGCCATAACGGAAATGCTGTTGACCATCAATCCTACAAAAATTTTGGCGCAGAACAGAATAATATTACAGCAGATCCCCACAGTGCTGGCCATCAGCCCGTATCTTGTCCTTACCTGTACATCATCCGTATTCTTATAATCCCTGACAAACCTTCTCACCAAAAAATCCGTCATGCTGCTCCTTTCCCGCTCCCATCCTGATTCATTCTAATAATATACCTTCTCCAGAAAAAGGCCCTCCGGAGGCGCCGTAAAACCTGCAGCACTTCTCTCCTTTGCCTCCAGGATTTCCTTCATCTCTTCCGCCTTGCGCTGTCCTAACCCAACTTCAATCAGGGTTCCCGTAAGAATCCTTACCATATTATATAAAAATCCATTTCCCGTATACCGGATGATAAGCTTGCTTCCTTCCTGTTTAAATTCAATGCTCTTTAAAACTCTGACCGAAGACTTCTTCAGCTTCTTGTTGGAACAGAAGCTTTTAAAATCCTTCTCTCCTATTAGAAAAGAAGCCGCCCGCTCCATCTCCTTTACATTGAGAGGCTGAAAAAGACCGTAAATGTATTTTCTTTCAAATACCTGCTTCTTCCCGCCGGTTTCGATCCGGTACAAATAAGTCTTTTCTATTCCGTTTAACCTGCTGTGAAACCGGTCAGAAGCCTGTTCCACTGATTTTACCCCGATATCCTCCGGAAGATACTTATTTAAATAATCCTTTATTTCCTCCTCCGACATGCTCACATCAACATGAAAATTGGCTGTCTGGGCCAAGGCATGTACACCGGCATCTGTCCGCCCGGAACCGTGGACTTCCACAGGCAGTCCTGCCATCCGCTCCAAAACACTCTCTATTTTCCCTTGTATGGTCTGAGAGCTATTTCCCTGCTTCTGCCATCCATCGTATCTGCTTCCATCATATTCCAGTACCATCCGGTAATTTTTCATCATATTATTTCGCCCTTCTTTTTATCCTGCCGTTCATAGCCTGCTTTCTCACCATCAGCCCTGCGGCTCCAAGCAATGTTCCAAAAACTACTCCAAAGCAGTCTATCCATATATCTCCAACCTGTCCGGACCTTCCCGGAACAAACAACTGTATGGTTTCATCTAACAGAGGGATCACACACCCTGCCGCCAAATGGATCAGCCAACGTACCTGGGGAGCAAAGCCACAGGCCGGAAGGCAGTTCCACAGCAGAATTCCCAATAAAGCATACTCTGAAAAATGAGCCGCCTTGCGTATCACGTGCTCCGTCACCCACGGGGCATTTATTTCCCATAACTCAAACGCTTTCTGAACCAGCTCCAGCACCCTTCCGCTGTCCTCTGACGAAACATTCGACGGCTTCAAGGAATGGGAAAATATAAACAGCACATAAATCACTGTAACCGCTGTCCAGATATACTTCTTTTTCATGACCTGTTCCTCAAAATCCCGCTTTGTTCTACCATTTGGGCTGCCCGGGCCAGAACATCTTCCTCCTGAACCAAGGCCAGTCTCACATACCCTTCTCCTGATGGACCAAAGGCACTTCCCGGAGTTACCAAAACACCAGATTTTTCCAGCAGTTCTACAGCAAAAGAGGCAGAACTGTCAAATCCTTCCGGTATTTTAGCCCATACAAACATGGTAGCTTCCGGCTTTTCCATCTCCCATCCGATTTGAGACATTCCATCGCAAAGGGCATCCCGTCTTCTTTCATACGCCCTTCTGGTCTCTGTCACACAGGACTGGTCCCCTGCGATGGCTGCAATGGCAGCCTTCTGAAGAGGAAGAAACATACCATAGTCCATATTGGATTTCAGGGTTTTCATTCTGCTGACCACCTCTTTATTTCCAAGACAAAAACCGATTCTGGCTCCTGCCAGTCCATAAGTTTTGGAAAGAGAATTAAACTCCACTCCAATTTCCTTTGCTCCCGGAAACTTAAGAAAACTGCCGCATTTCCTGCCGTCAAACACCAGCTCACTGTATGCATTGTCGTGAAGAACGATAATATTATATTTTATGGCAAATCCAATCAGCTTCTCATAAAAAGAATCGGGAGCCAAAGCAGTAGTAGGGTTATTGGGATAAGAAACAATCAGAAATTTTGCTTTTTTCGCAATATCTTCAGGAATATCATTAAAATCTATAATATAACCATTTTCCTTTTTCTGAGACATGTAAAATAGACTGGCTCCTGCCAAAAGAGGGCCATCTGCAAAAACAGGATAGCAGGGGTCCGGAACCAGAACCATATCCCCTTCATCCACAATGGATAAGGCAATATGAGCCAGTCCTTCCTGGGAACCTAACAAAGAACAGATTTCAGTTGCCGGGTCCAGGGTTACGCCATACCTTCTGTCATACCACTGGGCCACTGCTTCAAGAAGCTCCCTTTGGTCGTTGATGGCATAGATGTAATTCTTCGGATCTGCCGCCGCCTCACACAAGGCTTCTGTAATGTGCTTTGCCGGAGGAATGTTTGGTGCGCCCACACCCAGATCAATAACCAGCTCTCCCTTTTCCTCTTTCCGTCTTTTCATTTCCAACAGCTTTGAAAAGATTCCCTCTCCAAAACGATTCATTCTTTTAGCAAACTGCATGGACCGCTTCTCCTCTGTCTCTTTGTATTTTATCATATCCTGGTTATTATAGTACACTGGCTGTTATAATACAAGGACAGCCATAAAAAATTCCCCAAAAACGGCTTAAAACCGTATATTGGGGGAATTTTCTCTTATGGTCCTATGGTAACCGGCACACCTAAATTGCAGTAGCTCCATAAAACATCCATCACAGTATTGTCAACTGCAACACATCCGCTGGTGGTTCCATCGGGAATTCTTTCTCCATGAATCATAATAGCCCCGCCAAGAGCCGTGTCCCAGGGCGGCTGTCTGCCTTCCAGGTTCGCCTTCACAATTTCATCCCGCTCCGCTTCCGTAATAATGCCGTCTGCAAAGCCTCTTTCCGCATCCTTGATTCCGGGATAGGAAAGCCCTAAGGATAAATAAGCCACGCTTTTATCATTTCTGGTGCACACATAAAACTGGCCGCTGGGGGTTCTCATATCACCCTCCACCTTTTTGTTTCCATCCTCAGACGAAGCTCCTAATGCAACAGGGTATTGAGCAATCAATGCACCATTCTGCTTTAATGTCAAAACCTTGGTCCGTTTGCTCACATATATGGTCACACCATTTGTGGATGGCGTCCCTCCTGCTCCAAGATTTGCCCCTGGCCCGGATACAGGCTCTCCATACCCTGTTAAGCTGGCGGATAAAGACAATACCACTGCAAATACCGAGGCAAGCAGACGTTTATATCTTCTTCCTATCAATTCCACAATTTTAAAAACCCCCTTATTTGTCATATTACGAAAACAAGTTTTCATACCTAAAGGGCATGACGTAATCGGATGGACGGCAGAAAAAAGCGCTGCTTTTCATCAGAAATCTAAAATCGTTTTCTCATTAACCATATTATACCATCCGTTTATTGGGTTATGATTTACGTTATTCTTACATTTTTCAAAATTTCCGTAATACAATACAAATTACGTTTCTATTTAATGCACAAACTCCAGATAGGCCATGACAGCGCTTAAGCATCCGTCAACCCCTGCCACACCGCTTTCCAGGCACAAATGATAATTCTGGGCCTTTCCCCATTCATTTCCCGTGTAATACTGATAGTAATCCTTTCTCTTTTTATCCACTTCCCTGATTTTACTTTCCATTAACTCAGGAGCAACTCCTGTGGACAAAGAATTCATTCTCTTTAAACGGTTCTCCATTTTTGCATATATAAACAAATTTAAGCTGTTTTCCAAAACTCTGTCCGCACACCGTCCCACAATAATACAAGGACCCTGTTCCGCCAGCTTCCGGATTACACGGCTTTGAGCCAGGAAAATCTGGTCTGATACAGACACTTCATAAAGAGAAGAAAACGGCGAATAAACGTGCTGCTTCAAAGATTCCTGTAAAGTAGGAATATGCTCATCATAGTGCAGAAATGCTTCCTCTGACAAATCACTTTCCTCCGCTGACAGGGAAATCAGTTCCTTATCATAAAACGGAATTCCCAGCTTTTCCGCCAATTTCATACCTAATTCACGTCCGCCGCTGCCAAACTCACGGCTGATTGTAATCACCTTTTCCAACATGTACTCCTCCTTATCCTCTGCTGCCCAAACAGTTCTACCGGCCAATGTTTCCTTACGGCCAGACAAGACCCGTCCATGAGCTGCATTCATGATTATTACAGGGTTCCATTTGTCTTGATATATCTGCATTCTACCACATTCTTCAACTCCTGTATACCATATTTCCCAGTATTTCATCCTTTACCTTACAAAATACATCATAGTCCGCCCTGCTTTATTCTTGTAGAACCATTTTGCCAAACGAAACGCTTCCCATCATTTTGCCCGTTTAAACTAAGCTGTCTACCCTTGTCTACACTAAAAGGGATCTTTT
>NZ_DAIOXM010000015.1:0-86292 GCF_036758025.1 Lacrimispora sp.
ATTGTATGCGCCACCGTTTGTACTTGTTTCTGTCCTTTTCCCATAAGCCTTGCATGGATACCGCTTTTGCTCCGCTGGATAATTGGATAGCAAGAATTTTATCATTTCCAAAGCATCCCGGCAGGGGGTGTATTTTTTATACCTAAAAATCATATATTCACACAGGAGATGATATAATGAAACCCTTACCCCCATCACCCTCTCTGGAGATCGGTGCCGCATATATTCGTGTAAGTACTGATGACCAGACCGAACTATCCCCTGATGCTCAGGCCCGCGTCATCATAGATTCTGCCAAAGCTGACGGCTTTATAATCCCCAAAGAATTTATCTTTATTGAAAAAAAGGGAATCTCCGGGCGAAAGGCTGAAAACCGGCCCGAATTCCAGCGCATGATTGCCATTGCAAAATCCCGGAAACCGGCTCCTTTTAGCCGTCTTTATCTATGGAAATTTTCCCGGTTTGCCCGCAATCAGGAAGAAAGCACATTTTATAAAGGTATCCTCCGGAAAAAATGCGGTGTAGAAATTAAAAGTGTATCAGAGCCTATTATGGAAGGCATGTTCGGCAGACTCATAGAGACCATCATCGAATGGTTTGATGAATACTACTCCATTAATCTTTCCGGGGAGGTTCTTCGCGGTATGACGGAAAAAGCTCTGCGTTCCGGCTATCAAGCCACCCCCTGCCTGGGCTACTCGGCCACAGGAAAAGGTAACCCTTTTATAATAGATGAAAAGAATTACCCTGTTGTGGAATACATCTTCCAGGCATACCATTCCGGCAAGGACATGAACGCCATTGCAAGGGAAGCGAATCGATGCGGTTTCCGCAGCCGCCGGGGCAATCTCTTTGACCGCCGGGCAATCTACCGGATTCTCACCAACCGTTTTTACATAGGAGAGGTAAATTGGAATGGAATTACCTTCCAGGGAACTCATGAAACCCGTCCATCAATAAGCAATATTTTTCATGATGTCCAGAAAAGGATTGAATCTGAATACAGACCCCTAAGCCGAAGAGAGGTTTCTTCCACTGCCCACTGGCTTTCCGGCCTTTTAAAGTGCAGTACCTGCGGAGGCAGTCTGGGCTTTAACCGCTCCAATGATCTTAAAAAACGTCCTGACTCCTTTCAATGCTGGAAATATGCCAAAGGCATACACCCCGGTTCCTGCAGCGTGTCTGCCCGCATTGCAGAAAAAGCAGTGCTTGACTCCCTGCAAAAAGTCATTTCAACCAAAGATATAGAATATGAATACATTCGTAAAGCCGATCACGTTATCAAAGGAGAAGAAACCGCCTTTCAGGAAGCCATGGCCCGCATGGAAACCAAGGAGCTTCGCATCCGGGAAGCCTATGAAAACCAAATAGACACTTTGGAGGAATACAAACAAAATAAACTTCGTCTGAAGGCAGAACGTGAGGAGCTGGAAGCCTGCTTTGCCCAAATCCGTGAAAAGGCTGCCTGCAAGCCGGAAGCCGTTCCCGGCAAAGCAGAACTTCTCCGCCGGATTTCGGCGGTATATGAAATGATTTCCGACCCGGATGTTGACTACGAGACAAAGGGAAATGCACTGCGGGCGGTCATAAAAAAGATCGTATTTGACCGGAAATCCAGCCATTTTTCTTTTTATTACTACCTATCATGAGTTTTTACAGTCTGGGCCTCCGTACTGACTCATGATAAACATAGCCATTTTGGGATTGGGAGTTTTAATATTTACCGGATACTGCAATCTCTTTTCATATCTCCACATCAGCCGCACACTCCTTCCCATGGCCATGGATCATTAATCCAGGTCCAGTAATTTGGATCCATAACTCCTTCAACCATTAACGGCCCGCACTGAGCCTCATAGGCCAAAACGGCCTGCTGCCTCATACCTGCCACATAATAGTAATAGTTTAAGGCTTCCTGGTCACCGGGATGGGTATCAAGGTATAAAACCACATCATCCATGGCAAAGCTGGCTTCATATACCTGCTGTAACAATGTATTGCAATCAATATTAGTTCCTGTCATCTCCGGCACCCCCCCATTATAAACGGTTTATCCAGATCCGGGAAAATGGTTCCTCTGTTTATAGCTGTTTCAACAGAATAAACCTGCTGCCACTGCTGCCATGGCACATAGGCCATACCCACTGGAAATTGGTCAATGTTTTCATACGGCATAGCCGGGGGATTGCATATGGGCATTTCCGGCCTCTTTCTCCGGGCCGGCCTTACATAAGAGTCCGGACACGCCATGGGAGCCTCCCACTTATTCCCGGAAGGACACGGCATTGCCGGGCAGACTTTTTCAGGCATGGGACACTGTACCGGCTTTATTTCCTTCGGCATGGAAGGACACTTTGCGGGACAGATTCTTTCCGGCATTGGTGGACACTTTGCCGGGCAGATTTTTTCCGGCATTGGCGGACACTGCACCGGCTTTATTTCTTTTGGCATGGCAGGACACTTTGCGGGACAAATCTTTTCCGGCATTGGCGGACACTTTGCGGGGCTGATCTTCTCCGGCATGGGCGGGCACTTTGCGGGACAGATCTTTTCCGGCATTGGAGGGCAGTACACCTGCTTTATTTCCTTCGGCATGGCAGGACACTTTGCAGGGCAGATCTTTTCCGGCATGGGCGGGCAGTACACCTGCTTTGCCTCTTTCTGAGCTGACGGACATTTTGTCGGGCAGCATTTATCATACCTTGGCGGACACTGGGCTGATGATACCTCCTCTGGTTCTTCCAGACAGACCTCTTCCTCTGGTATCACTGTTTCCATTGGATGGATCCAGGGACAGGGACCGGTAGGAATTTGTGTATTTCCCATTGACATCTGGTCAACAGGCGTATCGGAAGTCCTGGCCGGACCGGAGCCCAGAGGCATATCAGGACGGATCACCGTTCCAGGGACCATGGACATATCAAACTCCATGTCAGGACCCCAATGGCCTTCGCCCACGCCTGAAAAGGCTTCCGGAAAGCTTTGTTTCGTGTAACAATCCATAGAATGTATGACTCCTTTCATTATTTGAAAGTTTCTAATATCAATCTATGAATGGAATACTCTGTTGTGCAGGGCCAGATGAAATTTTCCCATTAAATTCAAAGGAAGAACCGTGGCAGGGACACTCCCACCGCTTGTCATATCGGTTCCAGACAAGGCGGCAGCCCAGGTGGGGACAGTTTACAGCCCCTGGCAAAGCTCCGGAAGAAAGACCCTTTACAGATTCCATTCCATGAAATACCATCCTTTTGGCGGAAGCAGCCGGATGATGTCTTTGGGGAGAAAATACACGGTCATAAGGTGTCCTTTTTCCTGCAATCTGGGCGCTTAAAAGCTTTGCAGCCACCATGGAAGAACTCATCCCCCATTTCCCAAATCCGGTGGCAACAAACCAGTCGGGCCTGCTCCCGGAAAACTTTCCGATATATGGAATTCCGTCCAGGGTCATGCAGTCCTGGGCCGTCCAACGCCCGCCTTCCTTTGCTCCCGGAAACAAATGCTCTCCCAGCCGTTTCATCACTGAAAAAGGATTTTCCTCAGGAAGCTTTCCGGTTCTGTGACTTCCATATCCTATCAGCAGCTTATTCCCGGCACTGCGGAAGGAATATGCTTTGGAATCAATTCCCAGATACATGCCTTGAAGAGGCTTTACATCCCCCAACTCCAGCACATAGCTCTTTTCCTGATACATTTTTGCAAAATAAAATCCCGGAACATTGACAAAAGGATAGTGAGTGGCAAATACCACTTTATCTGCCTTTACCACTCCCCGGTCCGTCACCACCTCATGACCATTGACCTTAATGACTCTTGTCCGCTCAAATACCGTAAGTCCGGCAGATATGTCCCTTAAGAATTCCAGAGGATGAAACTGGGCCTGCCCGGAAAACTTCACAGCTCCGTGAACCTGGAAGGGCAAATCCAGCTCTCCCTCAAAAGAGGCAGGAAGTCCCAGGCCCATAGCGCACTCCGCTTCCCGAAGAAGGACTGCTGATTCTTTGACCGAGTACAGATAAGCATCCTTTGTCTCATAATGGCACTGGATGGAGTGAGCCCTGATCAGCTTTCCGTACTCTTCTACCGCAAGCTGGTTCGCCTTGCCGTACAGCCTTGCCGTTTCCTTTCCCATGATCTTTTCCATTTTTTTGTAGATCATGTTATGCTGGGATGTGATTTTTGCCGTGGTAAATCCGGTCTGGCCGCTTCCTATCCGGTCTGCTTCCAGAACCACCACATGAAATCCCTGTCTCTGTAAGTAATAGGCCGTCAATATTCCTGCCATCCCTGCTCCTATGACTAAAACCTGAGTCCTCTTGTTTCCCGGAAGAGGGTTCCTCCGGGGGATGGAGGCTGTTTCCGTCCAAATTGATTTCATTTTCTCACCTCGTATTTTGCTCAAAGCCTTCCTTCTGATTCCATTGCTTGATCTTCATAAAGGAAATTATGCCTCAGAACCCTGTCTTTTATTCCCTGAGCCAAAAAGGAGGAACCCAGCAAAGCTGGAAAAGGGCATAAAAAATGCGCTCTGTCCGGCTCATAAGCCGTTTCAAAGCGCATTTTTTGATCTACCGGTCTACATCCCGGGATTTTTCATAAAAATAACGGATAATATCCTTCCGGGTGATGATTCCGATAAAATTTTTCTGGTCATCCACTACGGGAACAAAATTCTGGTTCAAGGCCTTGCCGATTAAGTCTTCCATCTTTGAATCCGCATATACGGGATGGTTATCCGACCTTCTGTCAATAGCCTGAATCGTCACTCGTTCCGCTTCCTTTAAGCTTAAGCTGAACTTGTTCTTGATTCCCCAGAGCATGTCCCCTTCTGTAATGGTACCCACATATTTTCCCCGTCTGCTGATGACAGGCACTGCGGCGTACTTATGGTATTCCATCTTCTCCAGCGCCTGGCGCAGGGTTTCATCTTCAAAAATATAAGCCACTTCACTCTTAGGTGTTAAAAAAAACAGTATGTTCATAGCTGCACTCCCCGTTGGTTATTGGGTTAAGTATAGCAGATGAGTCTTAATCGCTTATGAACAAATTATTATTTTTTTATAACATTTTTCAAGAGTTTCAGTTTTCTTTACTCCATGTAATCCAGAGGATCAATGGCTTTGTCTTTGTGGGTCAGTTCAAAGAATACATTGGCACCTTCCACGGAATAATACTTGGTAGGCTCTGCAACGTAGCCCAGCACCTGTCCTTCTTTGATATACTCATTTTCCACTACCTGCAGTTCCTTTAACTGGCCGCAGATGACTTTGTACTCGTTTCCCATGTTTAAGATAACATAGTCTCCGATTTCTTCATTGGAACTGATTTTTTCTACCTTTGCATTGGCAGGAGCAACAACAGGAGTACTGACGTCTTGCTGAATGACAATTCCCGGATTGCATTTGTACTGATCCAGGGTTGGGAAGTAAATAGTGGACTCCATGTTGTAGTCTAAAATCACATTTCCCCGTACCGGCCAGGTCATCCTGGATGCATCACTGAAATTCAGTGTCAGAGACTGGGCGGCGTTTTTGCCGGTGCCGGCTTTTACAGCCTGGGTCTGGTCTTCCTGCTTTGCAGTGGCTTTAGGGGAATCTGCCACCTGCATTTCCTCTTCCAAATTCTTTGCTGCGTTGGAATTTCCTGCGACAGCTCCCTGTGTTTTCTGGGGCGCTGTTTCTTCCACAATCATGCCGCTTTGATCCGGCACTTGCAGATATGGACTTTCTCCGGCCCCATTTCCTCTTTGTACGGTAATGACACCTGCCGCAGCTACTATAGTCAGCAGGCCTAGAACCAATAGGACAAGGAATACTTTATCCTTGAACAATTGACTTACTTTATCTTTCACGTTTATCACCTCGATAATATTCTTACCAAGAGTGAAAGAGTTATTCAGAAATTAAAACAATATTTTTATAAAAATAAGGGAGAATTTTTTCTGCCGTCCAGCCTTCCTCTGCCTTGCACCTGGCTCCGTACTGGCTCATGCCGAATCCATGGCCAATTCCCTGGGTCACCGCCCTGATATTTCCCTCATATTCCTCGAATCCGTAAGCCGGTGAAGAAAGACCTAATGCATACTGGACCTCTTCTCCGGTGAAAGTTCTGGTTCCGATCTGGATTTGCTCCACGTATCCGCCTTCGTCTCTGGAAATGATCTGAATGCTTTCCGGGACCTGATCCGCCTTTATTGGAACCTCTCCCGAAATCCGATTGATTTTTTCTGCAAATTCCTCTCTGGTGAAAACAGCTACAGTCAGAAAGCCTTCTGCTTCCACGTCACGGCCGCTGTCAACAGGCTGCAGATAAGGGTGGTTTTCATCACCTGCCCTGGTCCTTCCTGTACTGGCCCTGTGAAACAGTGGGTCTGCCAGCTTTCCGTCATACATCATAACAGTCTTAGCCGTAGACCGGACCGCTTCCTCCACTGCCTGATAGCTGGTCACAAATGACTCGCTTCCCCACTGCTTTTTCATCTCACTCTCTTCCAGATACTCCATATGTAGCTCTGACTCCTTTATTTCTGTCTGTCCGTCCATCTTTTTATAAAGATATGTTCTGGCAATGATGGCCTGGGCTCTCAGCGCCTCTTTCCCGTAGTCAGCCGGCATCTGTCTCGCCACCACTCCCGGCAGATATTCCTCTGCATCCATGTAGGACTGTCCGCCTTTCCGGTCTAAAAGGATTCTCTTTCCGCTGGTGATGACGGGAGCTTTTTTCTGCTCCTCGATCTTTCCGGTCCATGCAAGAGTCACTATATATGGAAGTAACAGGCTCAGGATACAGGCCATGATTATTTTTTTCACTATTTTTTCCACCTCACCGCTTTACATTCCTGTCCATCACCCAAAATACAAACTTAAAATACAAGGGCATGTTTGCAGGTATTTCAATATATGCAAAAAAACGCCCCGGAATCACTCCGGAGCGCTTTATACAGTTTTAAGATGGTAAAAACAACGTTTAATCCAGCTCTACCTTTACTTTTTCCAGATGCCAGATATCCCTTACATACTCTTCGATGGTACGGTCAGAGGTGAACTTGCCGCTCTTAGCCACATTTAACATGGCTGCCTTTGCCCACCATGCTTCATCACGGTATGCCTTATCAATCCGTTTCTGTGCTTCCGCATAAGAAGGAAGATCCTTTAAAATAAAGTACATATCCGCTCTGTCGCTGCTCTGGGTATTTAACAGAGAATTGTAAATATCACGGAACAGTTCCGGGTCCTGAGGAGAATAGTAGCCGTTAATGAGCTGCATCAGCACTCTTCGGACTTCGTAGTCGTTGTTGAAGATTTCCATGGGCACATATCCGCCCTGGGTTTCGTAGCGGATTACATCGTCAGAAGAAAGGCCGAAAATAAAGGCATTCTCTGCTCCCACTTCCTCCACGATTTCCACATTGGCACCATCCATGGTTCCAATGGTCAGGGCACCGTTTAACATGAATTTCATGTTTCCGGTTCCGGAAGCCTCCTTGCTGGCTGTGGAGATCTGCTCGCTGACGTCGGCTGCCGCAAAGATGATTTCTGCGTTGGATACCTTGTAATCCTCAATGAAAACTACCTTCAGCTTGCCGCTGATGCTTCTGTCATTATTGACCACTTCAGCCACCGCATTGATCAGCTTGATGGTCAGCTTCGCCCTCTTATAGCCTGCCGCCGCTTTGGCTCCGAAGATAAAGGTTCTGGGAACCATATCCAGGTTGGGGTTATCCTTTAACTGGTTGTATAAATGCATTACATGAAGGATGTTCATCAGCTGGCGCTTGTATTCGTGGAGGCGCTTCACCTGAACATCGAATATGGATCTGGGATCTATCTCAATGCCGTTATGCTCTTTGATATATTTCGCCAGACGCACCTTGTTCTGGTACTTGATATCCATGAATTGCTGCTGGCATTTAGGATCATCTGCATAAACCTCCAGCCGGCGGATGTGGGAAAGGTCTGTAATCCAGTCATCGCCGATTTTGGCAGTGACCCAGTCAGCCAGAAGGGGGTTGCCGTGAAGCAGGAACCGTCTCTGAGTGATGCCGTTGGTCTTATTGTTGAATTTCTCCGGCATCATCTGGTAAAAGTCCTTTAATTCCTGATTCTTTAAAATCTCCGTATGAAGCCTTGCAACACCGTTTACGGAAAATCCGCCCACAATAGCCAGATTTGCCATGCGGACCTGACCGTTGTAAACAATGGACATCTTGCTCAGCTTATTCTGATCTCCCGGATACATCTGGGAAATCTTCTGCTGAAAGCGGCGGTTAATCTCCTCTACGATCTGGTAAATTCTGGGAAGCAGTCTGGAGAACAGCTCAATAGGCCATTTTTCCAGGGCTTCGGACATGATGGTGTGGTTGGTGTAAGCGCAGGTTTTGGTAGTAATCTCCCATGCCTCATCCCAGCTTAAATTAAAGTCATCTAAAAGGATTCTCATAAGCTCCGGAACCGCTACAGTTGGATGGGTGTCATTCAACTGGAAGACGGTCTTCTCATAGAACTTATGTATGTCGTCGTGTTTTTCCATGTACTTCATAACCGCTCTCTGAACACTGGCGGAAATGAAGAAGTACTGCTGTTTTAAGCGCAGTTCTTTTCCTGCGTAATGGTTATCATTTGGATAAAGAACCTCCACAATGGTCTTTGCCAGGTTTTCCTGCTCCACCGCCTTCTGATAGTCACCCCGGTCAAAGGAATCCAGGCTGAAGGTGTTGATGGCTTCTGCATCCCAGATACGCAGGGTATTAACCACATTGTTGCCGTAGCCTACGATGGGCATATCATAAGGAACCGCGCGTACGGACTGGTAATTTTCCTGGACAAACCGCTCTTTTCCGTTTTCCCATACGGTTTTGACGAAGCCGCCGAATTTTACTTCTGTGGCATATTCCGCACGGCGGATTTCAAAGGGGTAGCCATTTTTCAGCCAGTTATCGGGAACCTCATTCTGGAAGCCATCCTTGATTCTCTGCTTGAACATGCCGTAGCGGTAGCGGATACCGCAGCCGTAAGCAGGATATCCCAGAGTGGATAAGGAATCCAAAAAGCAGGCTGCCAGACGGCCCAGACCGCCGTTTCCAAGAGCCGGGTCCGGCTCCTGGTCTTCAATGGCGTTTAATTCAAAGCCCAGCTCACAGAGAACTTCTTTTACCTCATCCTTTGCCATAAAGCTGATGATGTTGTTGCCGAGAGCACGGCCCATGAGGAATTCCATGGACAGGTAATACAGGGTTTTTACATCCTTTTTCTCGTATTCCTTGTGGGTGGCAATCCATTCGTCAATGATCACATCCTTCACCGCATAGGCAACGGCCTGGTACATCTGTTCCATAGTGGCTTCTTCCACGGTCTTACGGTAAATATTCTTCACGTTAAGAATGACGCTCTTTTTAAACGATTCCTTATCAAATCCCATTTTCATACTGCATTTCCTCCTAATTGTTTACTAAGACTTCTCCACACCTAATGTTACATCTTCGCCGTTGATATTCCATTCCTTTACATATCCGGCAGTTCTGCCAAGGATGATGTCCTCTGCAAGAACTTCTCCCTTTATTTCTTCCTGGTGAGCCTGCAGGATTCCGGCAATTGCTTCATTTCCTTCACTGTATACCAGGATGTGATCCATCACCTCAAAACCGGCTTCCTTACGCATGGTCTGTATCTTACTGATCAATTCACGGACAAAGCCTTCTGTGATCAGCTCCGGTGTTAAATTGGTATCCAGCACAACGGTAACAAAATTATCTCCCTCAGATACATAGCCTTCCGTCTGAGCGGTGTCAATGAGAAGGTCGTCTTTTGTAAGCACAACCTGGGTGCCGTCAAATTCAAAGGTAAGGGCTCCTGTTTCATTTAAGGTGTCCATAGCCTGATTTCCGTCGATCTCTCCAAGTGCTTTTTTGATATTGCCAAGCTGTTTTCCGTACTTTGGCCCCACTGTCTTTAACTGAGGCTTAAAGCTGTAGGAAGTGAAATCCCTCACATCATCGGTAAAGAGGACTTCTTTTACATTCAGTTCTTCTTCGATGATCTCCTGATAGAATACTGGCAGAGTGTGGGGTGCCTTTACAAACATCCGGCCGATTGGCTGGCGGTTTTTGATGTTGGCTGTATTTCTGGCGGCACGGCCCATAACAACGATTTTTAAAACCTCATCCATGTTTTCTTCCAGCTTCTTGTCGATGCAGCCTTTATCTGCAGCCGGGTAGTCACATAAATGAACGCTTTCCGGAGCGCTCTGATCCACGCTGCAAACCAGATTCTGATAAATCTGCTCGCTCATAAATGGAATCAAAGGAGCGGCCAGCTTGCTTACTGTTACAAGAGCTGTATATAAGGTCATGTAAGCGTTGATCTTATCCTGCTCCATGCCCTTTGCCCAGAAACGTTCCCGGCTTCTGCGCACATACCAGTTGCTCATATCGTCCACAAAGGACTGGAGAGCTCTGGCTGCCTCAGGAATCTGGTATCCGTCCAGGCAGGAATCCACATCTTCCACCAGAGTGTTAAGCCTGGATAACAGCCATTTATCCATAACAGGAAGCTTTTCATATTCCAACGTATATTTTGTAGGGTCAAAATTATCAATATTCCCGTAAAGCACAAAGAATGCATAGGTATTCCACAAGGTACCCATAAATTTGCGCTGGCCTTCCATAACAGCCTTTCCATGGAAACGGTTAGGCAGCCATGGCGCGCTGTTTACGTAAAAATACCAGCGGATGGCATCTGCGCCGTAGGTCTCCAGAGCCTCAAACGGATCGACGGCATTTCCCTTGGATTTGCTCATCTTCTGTCCGTTCTCATCCTGGACATGTCCCAGAACAATAACATTTTTATAAGGAGCCTTGTTAAAAATCAAAGTGGAAATGGCAAGAAGAGAATAAAACCAGCCTCTTGTCTGGTCCACGGCTTCTGAAATAAAGTTTGCCGGGAACTGCTGTTCAAACAATTCTTTGTTTTCAAATGGATAGTGATGCTGTGCAAACGGCATGGCTCCGGAATCAAACCAGCAGTCAATAACTTCCGGAACACGCTTCATCTGCTTGCCGCACTTTTCACAGGTAATGGTCACTGCGTCAATATATGGACGGTGAAGCTCGATTTCCTCCGGACAGTCAGGAGACATCTTCTTTAATTCTTCAATGCTTCCAATGGAGTGCTGATGTCCGCACTCACATTCCCACACATTGAGAGGAGTTCCCCAGTAACGGTTTCTGCTGATTCCCCAATCCTGAACATTTTCCAGCCAGTCGCCGAAGCGGCCCTTGCCAATGCTTTCCGGAATCCAGTTGATGGTATTGTTATTGCGGATCAAATCCTCTTTGACAGCTGTCATCTTGATGAACCAGGATTCTCTCGCATAGTAGATAAGGGGAGTATCGCATCTCCAGCAATGAGGATAGCTATGCTCAAACACAGGAGCTGAGAGTAAAAGACCTCTCTCCTCCAGATCCTTTAAGATCTTGGGATCTGCCTCCTTACAAAAGGTGCCTGCCCACTTGGTTTCACTGGTCATTTCACCGGCTGCATTTACTAACTGTACAAAAGGAAGATCGTATTTTCTTCCCACCTTGGAATCGTCCTCACCAAAAGCCGGAGCAATGTGAACCACACCTGTACCGTCGGTTAAGGTAACATAATGGTCACAGGTTACGAAAAATGCCTTTTTATCCGGGTTCACAAAGTCGAACAGGGGCTCGTATTCCTTGTATTCCAGATCTTTTCCTGTATATCTCTCTAAAACAGTGTAATCTTCTCCCAGAACCTTTTCGCAGAGAGCTTCAGCCATATAATAGGTATATTCTCCGCTTTTTACCTTTACATACGTTTCATCAGGATTTACACATAATCCCACGTTAGAAGGCAGGGTCCATGGAGTTGTGGTCCATGCCAGGATATAAGCCTCCTCTCCCTTTACCTTAAACCGGACGATGGCGGAACGTTCTTTTACATCTTTATAGCCCTGAGCTACCTCATGGCTGGATAAAGGAGTTCCGCAGCGCGGGCAGTAAGGAACGATCTTGAACCCCTTATATAACAGGCCCTTTTCCCAGATCTGTTTCAATGCCCACCATTCGGATTCAATAAAGTTATTTTCATATGTCACGTAAGGATCATCCATGTCAGCCCAAAAGCCTACGGTCTTTGAAAAATCCTCCCACATGCCTTTGTATTTCCAAACGCTTTCCTTACAATATTTAATAAAAGGCTCCAGGCCGTATTCTTCGATCTGATCCTTGCCGTCAAGGCCCAGCATCTTCTCCACTTCCAGCTCCACCGGAAGTCCGTGGGTATCCCAGCCTGCTTTACGGGGAACGTTGTATCCCTTCATGGTACGGTATCTGGGAATCATGTCCTTGATAACACGAGTCAGCACATGGCCGATATGGGGCTTTCCGTTAGCAGTTGGCGGACCGTCATAAAACGTATAGGTTTCCTTATCCTTACGCTCTTCCATACTCTTTTGGAAAATGTCATGGTCCTCCCAGAACTTTTCGATTTCTTTTTCTCTCGCTACAAAGTTTAAGTCTCCAGGGACTTTCTTATACATCTTTTGCGACCTCCGTTTCTTCTTATCAAAAAAACCCCCATCCTGTAATCAGGACGAAGGTTGAATTCTATCTTCGCTGCACCACCCATTACCGCATACCGACATATGCTTTCCCTTAACGCAGAAAATACGTCCTGGCCTACTGTATTCAGCCGGAAACTCCGGAGTGATATTCGTATCCAGGCTACTCTCGCCAGGCTTCCACCATCCCCGGCTCTCTTTGGATTTCCCCTTGGTACTACTGTCTCCATCAAAGTTTTTCTTACTTATGAGGATGATAACACCTATATATCTTATAATTATAGGGATTGGAAAAAGAAATGTCAAGGCTATTTTTATATTTACCCGCAAGTATATCCACAGGGAGTTTTTCCGCATAAAAAGGACGGGTACCGACTCATATTCATGAAATTCGATACCCGTTCTACACGTTTTCATCCATTGGTCCTTATATACCTCTCTCTTCTGGTTTTTATTTCGGTTCCTTTGAATGCTCCATATGAACTTTTTTGCCGCTTCCCCTCGCTCAAACCATCATCTTTAATCCTTTTCCTCTGTATCACTTTTCATTATTTTTATGTGTTATGAAACTCTCAGTGAAAAATCAAATTTCGTACAAATCAAATTCTTTTTGAAGTGACTGATACGATGAATATTCTCTGCAGTTATAACAAATCATAGTCAGATATAAGATTGTCAGATCCTTTCCTGGTTTCATCCATGCTTTCGCATTTATTCATCACCTGGTATGAATTGAAGCTGGGTAATACGGTTTTTCCTATTGCCTGAACTCTGTTTTTGCAAATCAGGCTGTGCCTATGTCTTCGGTGGAATCGCCTCCTCTTCTCTTCCATCTTCCGGAGCAATATGGAAAATGGGGTTGATTTATTTTCTTTTGTATTATCTTTTGTTTATGGCTTTATTATATACGATTGGAGCAGATTTTGCAAGACTTTTTTTAAAAAACTTTTAAATTAATTATCAATTTTCAAATTGTATATATTAATTTTGTTTATTTAATCTATTTGTTAAATTTATTTGTTTCTTTTGTCATTTAATTGATTGTTAAATTTTTGTCGATTCCATTGTTTTTTTGTAAAGTTATGGTATAATGTGCGAAAAAGATTCGCAAAGGAGAAAATTTATGAGCCAGCGCAATTTAACTTTATTAACGGACCTCTATGAATTGACCATGATGCAAGGATACTTCAAAGAAAAGGATGCCAACGAGACCGTAATATTTGATGCCTTTTACCGCAGCAATCCGGGCGGAAACGGGTATGCGATCTGCGCCGGCTTAGAGCAGGTCATTGAATACATCAAGGAACTTCGTTTTGAACAGGAGGATGTGGACTATTTAAGGTCAACCGGCTTGTTTGAAGAAGATTTTCTGGAATATCTGCTCCACTTTAAATTTTCCGGCGACATCTGGGCAATTCCCGAAGGAACGGTGATTTTTCCCCGTGAACCTCTCATCAAGGTCATCGCCCCCGTTATGGAAGCCCAGTTGATTGAAACTGCCCTGTTAAATATTATCAACCACCAGAGCCTGATCGCCACAAAGGCTGCCAGAGTTATCTATGCGGCAGACGGAGACGGAGTCATGGAATTCGGCCTTCGCCGGGCTCAGGGGCCTGATGCGGGAATCTACGGCGCAAGAGCCGCCATGATTGCGGGATGCATCGGCACCTCCAATGTTCTTGCAGGAAAAATGTTCAACGTTCCCATAAAAGGAACCCATGCTCATAGCTGGATCATGAGTTTCCCCGACGAACTGACTGCTTTCCGCAAATACGCAAAGCTTTATCCCACCGCCTGCATCCTCCTGGTGGACACTTATGATACTTTAAAATCCGGTGTTCCCAATGCCATTAAGGTATTTAAGGAAATGAGGGAAGCCGGCATTCCCCTCACATTTTACGGCATCCGTTTAGATAGCGGGGACTTGGCTTATCTTTCTAAAAAGGCCAAAAAGATGCTTGACGAAGCAGGTTTTACAGATGCTGTGATCTCCGCTTCCAACGACCTTGACGAAACTTTGATCAACAGCTTAAAGATCCAGGGAGCGACCATTAACTCCTGGGGAGTGGGAACCAACATGATCACCTCCAAGGATTGCCCTTCCTTTGGCGGCGTTTACAAGCTGGCTGCCATTATGGATAGAAAGACAGGCCAGTTCGTTCCTAAAATCAAGCTTTCTGAAAATGCGGAAAAGATCACAAATCCGGGCAACAAGGCCATCAAGCGGATTTACAACCGGGAAACCGGAAAGATTATTGCTGACTTGATCTGCCTGGAAGGAGAGGTTTTCCGGGAAAGCAATTCCCTCCTTCTCTTTGACCCCATTGAGACATGGAAAAAGACCCATCTGGCGCCTAATTCCTACACCATGAGGGATCTTTTGGTTCCTGTATTTAAGGGCGGTGACTGTGTTTATTCCTCTCCTGCTGTTATGGATATCCGGGATTACTGTCAGAAGGAGTTAAATACTCTCTGGGATGAGTCCCGCCGCCTGGTAAACCCTCATGAGGTTCACGTGGATTTATCCAATGAGCTGTGGCACATGAAGAAACAGCTTTTGGACAGCTACCACTTCAGTGACTGATATCATATAAATCCGGTTTTTTCATGTTCACACTCTGGTCACAATATTGTTACAGGCTGGTCAAATTCTCTTCATATTTAGCGGTTATACTTAAATCATCGAGAAAAGATGTTGCCAACATACTTTGAGATAAAAAAATTTTTTTCATAATTGCCGGTGTTCTCTGGAGGAACACCGGCTCCTCCCTTTTTATGGGGTAATGAGGGAACTTTTTTCCCTACATCTGCTTTTTAACCACTGAATATTCATTGCCAAAGCGGAAATGAGGGCAGATATAATGGGAATTGCTTAAAAATCCCATCAGTTCATCTTCATCTAAATTAATCTCGCACTGGTAGTATTCATATTCTTCATTATAATTATAGTAAATACAGTCTTCACAACTGTTCTTTCCTGCCATATCAGTTTCTCCTTTTCCTGTCTTTCTTTCCTAAAAATCCTCCTGCCACCCATTTTAAAGCCCTTATAACAGTACTGTCAAGAATCCAGGCCATTGCCAGAGAGATCAAAAATGCGACAATTGTTTCGCAAAGAATCTTAGGCACGTAATAATGGCGGATAGCAGTCTTTTCCACCAGTCCTCTGGCAGCCTGTCCCAGAACCAGATAATGAATCAGGTAAATGGAGTAGCTGTAACGGCTGATAAAGCCTGCAAGCCGGGCGAGGACAGGGATTTTAACATTTCCAAAGGTTTCAAAAAAAACAAAAACGGACAAGGCCATTGCCATCATGGAAGGGGCCATGTCGTGAATTCCCGGCGTAAAATGAGGCGTAACAATTTTCTGAAACATGGTCACTCCAAAGCCTGCAAGTCCCAGTATGGCAAAGGGCAGCCAGGCTCTCCCGCCATAAAGCCGCTTCCAGCCATAACCCAGCATAAAATAAAGAAGCCATCCTTTGAATATGACATACTGAAAGCTCTCTCCCACCTCCAGCCCCAAAGAGGGAAGGTAGGTGCAGGCGGCTTGGACAACCACCATCAGAACCAGAAACAGCTTTAATTCATTATCACTCATGGCATTTACCATGCGGGACAGAAAAGGAGTACAAAGGTACAGGGATATGATCACGTACATAAACCACATGTGGGGAGCCATGGGTATGGTTCCTGTTACGAGCTCCTTTGCAAACAAAGATACATGCTCAAAAACTCCTGTTTTCTCCTGGCTCAGATATATGTTGTAATACCAGTAATAAATTCCGTTGTAGCATACAAAGGGGATGACAATGGACTGAAACCGTTTTTTATAAAATGAAAGGATATTCTCTGTTCCTGTTTTTAAAAAGAACATGCCGCTGAGCATGAAAAAAATACCCACAAAGGCCAGCAGCACCGGCATAAGGGCAGCAGAAAACAGCCATTGCCTGGAATTTATGGTTTCTGAGGGAATGGCATGAACCATAATAATTGCAAAAGCTGCCAGGGTCCTTAAATAATCGTATTGGATTTCCCGTTTTTTCAACTCCATTTTACTGTCTCCCTTCTGCTTATGGAGAAGTATATCATAAGACCTCTGTTTTTGACAATTATGGCTGCAGATTATTTTTTTATTTTATGAAAAAAGAAGTAGACAAATGTCTATTCCTGTGATAATATAATGGAGTTGTCAGCGACGACAAAGAAAGGCCTATTGGTCAAGCGGTCAAGACGCCGCCCTCTCACGGCGGAAACCCGGGTTCGATTCCCGGATAGGTCATAAAAATAAAAACCTGATTTCTTCATTGAAATCAGGTTTTTTCTTTTATGCTGCCACCGTAAGCTGTATGACACTTCTTCCGTCCTTCCAAAGCCGTGAATAAATCGTTCTGCATTTTTGGTATCTGGCAAAGGTTTTTCTCGCCTCACACTCATTGCAGTATACTTTCCAGCAACCCAGGCATTTGCAGTTCTTTCCTGCATTCTGAATAAAGCCCACCACGTCACCCAGAGGATATCCCAGAAATATGCCGATCTCGTGGGGAAATGCTCCGTCTTCTCCCAGTCTCTCTTTGAGCCGGTTCAGTCCATAGTCCACATCCATATGCTCGTATCCGTATTTACTGAGAAAGCGCCTTACCGCCGGCCGGTTTAACTCTGCTTGCAGGCGGGATTTACGGAAAACATAGATAAGCGCCCTATTTGACTTTTTAAATAAAACCTGAAGAAAAATCCCCTTTTTCCCCAGCAGGCTATTCAGCTCTGCAAGCTGTTTTTCCAGCTCTTCTTCTGACGAAAAGGAATGGTTGAACAGATTTGCTGTTTTCAGTGATGCCAATGTAGGGGCGCAATATTCAATCAATTTCCTTTCAAGTGACATGTCTATACCTCCATCATCCTGGTTTGCTTTTTATTATTTATATTCTATAGCTGATCATTCATTGTTTGTCTTAGTTAGATATAACTAACTAAATATAGAGATACCATACTTTATGTGAATAATCAATCCCTGTTTCTCTTATTGATAATTTACTGTTATTAGGATAGTATCCGCAATATTTGTACGGTTACAATTCCAATTTTTGTCATTTTTTCTTCATTGATTTCATATTTTCTTTAGAACCTGGTCAAAATTCCTTCATATTTCCCCGGTATAATCATATCATAAACATAGAGAAACCCACTAGGCGGTCAGAGCGCTGCTATACATATGTTTCTACTAAGTCGGCGGAGTTGCCCTGAATGACTTCTCTGCCGGCTCAACCTAATAAATTTACTGGGGTTTTACATTCCAGATACACAAAAAAACAGGCAGTCCCTTGGATTTGGGGCTGCCTGTACTTTCTTTTATGATCCTGTTTTCAGGTCTATTTCACCAGATACCCTCCGTCTACAGGTATGGTAGTACCGTTTAAGTAATCTGATGCAGAAGAAGCCAGGAACAGAACCGGCCCTTTTAAGTCCTCCGGTGTTCCCCATCTTCCCGCCGGAATCCTGGCAGTGCATTCATCCTTTCTGGATTGGGCCATATTAGCGCACATTTCTGTATCCATATAGCCGGGACAGATGCAGTTGATGTTGATATTGCGGCCTGCACAGTCCACTGCCAAGCTTTTGGTGAGCTGGGATACCGCTCCCTTTGTGGCCGTATAAGCAGGAACTGTAGTTCCTCCAAACCAGGTCACCATGGAGCCAATGGTAATGATCTTTCCCCCTGAAGGCTGGGACAGCATCAACTTCAAAGCCTTCTGGATCATGATAAACACGTGGTTTAAATTGATATCCACCACCAGATCCCACTCCTCCAGAGGAAATTCCTCCGGCAGATGCCTTCTTTGGATACCTGCAGCCGGAATGAGCACGTCAAGCTTTCCTTCCAGAAGCTTCATGGTCTGATCAAAAATCCGGTCAATATCTTTCCTGTCAGCTAAGTTTCCGGCCACTCCATAGGCTTCATATCCCTTTTCCTTATATTCTGCCACTACCTGATTCAGCTTTTCTTCCTGTACATCCACCAAAACCACCTTGCATCCGGCCTCCAAAAGTCCCTCTGCCATGCCTCTGGACAAGCCCTGGGCTCCTCCGGTTACGATGCAGTGTTTTCCCGTTACGTCAAATTTACTGGATACCATGTTTTTTCCTCCCTCAATCAAATAATATGACCGTCTTCTTTACAGCCGGGTCCGGGTTTTCCATGTTCTCAAATACCTTTTGGATTTCACTGAATTTCACAAAGGTGGTCGCCAATCCTTCTAACCGGTATTTTCCCTCTGCCATATTCTTTGCCACTGGCTGGAACTGGTAAGCGCTCATGCGGCTTCCGATGATGTCCAGCTCCCGTTTGTTAATATCCGCCTGGCTGATAGGTTCCGGTTTGTTTGAAAAGCCCATAGGAATGACTCTTCCCGCATTGCATACAATGCCAGGCTGGAGCAGCAGAGCCAGACTTCCCGGAAAGCAGGCGGAATCAAAAGCTGCGGTGCAGCCATGACCTTCGGTGATTTGGCTGATTCGCTCTATCATATCCTCTGTTTTGCTGTTGATCACATAATCTGCCCCAAAGGTTTTGGCCCGCTCCAGAGAACTGTCGTCAACGTCACAGCATATCACCTTTGCCCCAATGACCTTGCAGGCCTGAAGGATAATGGTGCCGATGGTTCCTGTTCCAAGTATAAATACCGTATCATCCGCCTGTATCCGCCCCCGTTTGGTGCAGTGGGCTCCAATGGCAATGGGCTCGATCAGTGCCGCATCCTTCCAGGGAATGCTTTTATCAATCTCATATACATCATCTTCCGGAACTGTAAAATATTCTCTCCAGCCTCCGTCCGTTCCGCTTCCCCTCACAAGGACCTTTTCGCAGACCTCTTCCCTTCCATGGGTACACTGATAACACTGGCCGCAGGTGATGATCAAATCCACCACCACATGATCCCCTTCCTTGACTCTGGTTACATTTTTTCCAACCCTTGCCACAATTCCTGCATTTTCATGGCCCGGAACCAGAGGATATTTGGAAAGGGGATTTTCTCCCTTATAAATATGTAAGTCACTTCCGCACACTCCTGCTGCCTTCATCTGAACCAATACTTCATTATCTCCCGGCTCAGGAATGGGGATTTCCCTTATTTCATAAATAAACGGGCTGGTAATCACACAAGATTTCATGCTGGTTTCCTCCTTATTCTATCATATCATTCTCAATGATTACGGCGTCTGCAATGCCCCATCCCGCCTTCTGGTCTGGGTCCAGATAGTCACCGTATTTTCACATGGGTACTTTGCAGCTTCTTTTTCGTCAATATCCACGCCCAGGCCCGGCTTGTCGTTGGCATAGACGTAGCCATCCTTAAATTCCGGCAATCCCGGGAATACCTCTAACAAAGCTCCGTGAGGTCCCTTCAAATCCTGAATTACGAAATTAGGCGGTTCAATTCCGGACCACTCCTGTACTCCAAAGTTGGGAGAGGCCAGGTCAATGTGAATGTTGGCTGCATGGGCCACCGGTGACATGTCCCCAGGCCCGTGCCAGGCTGTTCTCACGCCGAACTGCTCTGCAAAGATCTGCAGCTTTCTGGCCGGGGTAATACCTCCGATCTGGCTGATATGTACCCTTATAAAGTCAATGAGACGTTTTGCAATAATGTCCTTCCATTCCACCCCATTGTTAAACAGTTCGCCCTGGGCAATGGGAATGCTGGTCTGATTCCTCAGATTTTCCAGCCAGGGAAGCTGCTCAATAGGCACTGGGTCCTCCAGGAAGAAAAGGTCAAAGGGCTCCAGGGCTTTTGCCAGTCTGATGGCCTCCACCGGGGCGATTCTCTCGTGTACATCGTGAACCAGATTCATTTCATACCCGATTTTTCCACGGATTCCTTCAAACAGCTTTACCGTGTTGCGGATATACTCTCTGGAATCCAGATAGATCCCGTCTAAAGCACCTTTGGGTGCTGTCTTTGGAACGGTGCCGTAGCTGTCTCCTCCATATCCCCCGCACTGGCAGCGGATGTTGGTAATTCCCATTTCCTGAAACTTGAGGATGTTGTCGCAAACCTCATCCACATCTCTTCCGTCTGCATGGCGGTATACGGGGATTCCTTCCCGGCATTTTCCGCCTAATAACTGGTACACCGGCATTCCCGCCATCTTTCCCTTAATATCCCATAGAGCCATATCCACACCGGAAATGGCATTGTTTTCAATGGGACCATTTCTCCAATAGCCGTTCTGATGCATCAACTGCCAGATATCCTCAATCCGGTCCACGTCCCTTCCCATAAGAAGGGGTTTCAAATACTCTTCCACCAAGGTCTTTACAGCCAGATGACGGTAGGCAAAGGTAGCACATCCCAGTCCGTACAGTCCCGGCTGATTGGTAATGACTTTTACCACCACCAGGTTGATTCCTTCCGGGGCTGTTAAAATCACCTGAATGTCACTGATCTTTGTATCCATAATATCCTCCTGTTTATTCTATTTCGCCGGCTTCCATATTTCTAGCATGTTCTCTTGTTTCCTTATAGAAATGACACGCCACCTGGTGCCCTGGTTCCGCCTCCACAAGCTCCGGTTTTTCTGTTTTGCAGATATCCCTGCACAAGAAACATCTTGGAGCAAAACGGCATCCTTCTCCGGGATTAATGGGACTGGGAACATCTCCCTTTAACACAATTCTCTTGGTCTTTTCCTCAAAATCAAGCTTTGGAACAGCCGATAATAAGGCAATGGTATAAGGATGAAGGGCATTGGCAAATATCTGATCCGTATCTGCAATTTCAATGACCTGCCCCAGATACATGACCGCCACTCTCTGGGATATATGCCTTACCACGCTTAAATCATGGGAGATGAACAAAAAAGATAAATTCATCTTTTTCTGCAGATCCATAAGAAGGTTGATGATGGTAGCCTGAATAGACACATCCAAAGAGGACACCGGCTCATCACAGACAATGAATTCCGGTCCCAGGGACAATGCCCTGGCAATTCCAACCAACTGGCGCTTTCCGCCATCCAGCTCATGAGGATACTTCTCCAGCACATATTTTTCCAGGCCGCACAGCTCAATAATCTCTTCGATTTTTTCCTGTCTCTCTTTTCCTTCGCATAGGCCGTGAATGCGGTAAGCTTCCTCTAAAATGCTGTTAATGGTCTTCTTCGGATTCAAAGAGGAGTAAGGGTCCTGGAAAATGATCTGGATCTTTTTCCGGAATTCCATGCTTTCACTGCCCTTGGAATCCAGAACACTGCTTCCTTTATATAAAACCTCTCCCTCTGTGGCCTTATGAAGCCTCATGATCACATTTCCAACTGTGGACTTTCCGCAGCCTGACTCCCCTACCAGCCCCAGAGTTTCTCCCGGTTTTACGGAAAAGTTGATGCCATCCACCGCATGAAGAATCCCTTTATTCTTTACCTTAAAATGCTTTTTTAAATTCCGGACTTCAATGACCGGAAGATTCTGATTCTCCGTCACCTTTACACCTCCCTTTCCCAACAGGCAACCAGATGGCCTTCGCCGCATTCCTGAAGAGGCGGCATTTTTGTCCTGCACTGGTCTGTACAGTAACTGCACCGGGGATGGAATTTACAGCCAGTGGGAAGGGAGTTGGCATTTGCCACATTTCCCGGAATAAAGGCCAGTCGGTTCCTGGGACCTGTTAAATTGGGAATTGCCCCTAAAAGCCCTCTGGTATACCAGTGCTGGGGATTTGTAAATACTTCTTTTACGGTGCCGTATTCAATGATTGTTCCTGCATATATAACAGCTACCTTCTGACATAATTCCGCAATGATTCCCAGGTTGTGGGTGATCATGAGAAGGGAACTGGAACGCTTCTTCTGCAGCTCCTTCATCAGCTCCAAAATCTGGGCCTGAATGGTCACGTCAAGGGCTGTGGTTGGCTCATCTGCAATCAGCAGCTCCGGGTTACAGGCCAGGGCAGCAGCAATTCCCACTCTCTGCCTCATTCCCCCTGAAAACTGATGGGGGAAATCCTCCAGACGGTATTTGGCAATTCCCACCAGCTCCAGCAGCTCTTCCGCCCGTCTGGCCGCCTCTTTTTTGCTTAAATTCTCATGTTTTCTCAAAACCATGGAAATCTGCTCTCCCACGGTAAAAAGGGGATTTAAGGAGCTTAAAGGATTCTGGAATATCATGGATATCTTATTTCCCCGCATTTCCTCCAGACTCCTTTTATTCATATCTAACACAGATGCTCCGTCAAAGGTAATAGAACCTTCCGTCACATTGCCCACTCCATGGGGAAGCAGCTTTAAGGCGGATAAGGCAATAGTGGTCTTTCCGGCTCCTGTCTCTCCCACCAGCCCCAAAGCCTCTCCCCGTTCAATGGTTAAATTGACCCCGTTTAAGGCGTGGGCTGTTGCGCGGCCTGTTTTATATTCCACATGCAGGTCTTTTATTTCCAACAATGGTGCCATGTTTTCGCCTCCATACTCAATCTTTGTTTTTGGGATCTAAAATGTCCCGGATTCCGTCTCCAAGGAAGTTAAAGGCCAGCACAATGATCATCAGGGTCACTCCTGGAACCACCACAGTCCATGGAGCTGTGGCTATGTATTCCCTGCCGTCTGCAATCATGGAGCCAAGGGATGGATTGGGGAGAGGAACTCCCATTCCCAGAAAGCTTAAGTTAGCCTCAGTTAAAATGACAAATCCGATCTGCTGGCTCATTAAGATGATCAGCGGAGTCAGCACGCAGGGCAGGATCTGGGTCAGAAGGATTCTGCCATTAGAGGCTCCCAGCACTCTCGATGCCTGGATAAACTCTGAATTCCGGATTCCCATAACACTTCCCCGTACCACCCTGGTATAAGAAGTCCAGCCGACCACTGCCAGCACCAGCAAAAGATTTGGCACGCTGTTTCCAAAGATAGCCATAACCGTTATGGCAAGAACCATGGTGGGAATGGACAACTGGATGTCGCAGACGCGCATGATCACATTGTCAACGGCCCCGCCAAAATAGCCTGCTACAGCCCCAAGGGCTGTTCCGATTACAGCAGGAATCAAAACTCCTGCGGCTGCAATCAGCAGGGATATCCTGCATCCGATTACCAGCCTTGTAAAAATGTCCTGTCCAAGGGCATCGGTGCCCAGAATATGGCCGCCCAGCCCATTCTGGAAAAGTTCCGGAGAAATCAGACGTTTTCTCAAATCTGACTGTATGGGATCATAGACCACAAACAGGGGCGATGTAAATGCGGCAATGATGACTAAAACCGCTATAATCATTCCGATGATGAAGAATTTGGACTTTCCCATTCTTCGCAGCAATTCACTTTTTTTCATGACAGCTCCTCCCTAATTCAGACTCATGCGGGGATCGACCACAACGTAGATGATGTCCACCAGAATGTTGATGATTACAAACAGAGAAGCCGTTACAAGCAGAATGGACTGAATCAGGGGAAAATCCCTCATGCTGATGGCTTTTACCGTCAGGCTTCCAAGCCCGGGCCAGCCAAATACCTGTTCTACGATAATGGCCCCTGCCAAGAGCTGGCCGATCTGCATGCCGATAATGGTGATCGTGGGAAGCAGAGCGTTTTTCAGGGCATATTTGGTGTAAATCTTAAAGTTTCCGATTCCCCTGGCCTTTGTTGCCGTTATGTAATCCTCTTCCAATACCTCGTACATCCCGGAGCGGAGCATTCTCGTTACCAGGGCTGCTAAGGGCAGTCCAAGAGTCAGGGCCGGAAGAATTAAGTTCTGAAAGGAACCATAGCCCTGGGTGGGCAGCACCCCCATAAAAACCCCGAAAAACAAGATGAACAAAAGGCCAAGCCACACCTGAGACATGGACATACCTAAGAGGGCAAACACCATGGAAATAAAATCAATAACCGAACCCTTTTTAATTCCTGAAATAATTCCCATGGGAAAACTGACGAAAATGGAAATCACCACTGCAGCAAAGGTCAATAGCCCGGTTGCAGGAAGGCGTCCGAAAATAAGTTCTTCGCAGGAACGGTTGAAAAAAATGGATGTTCCCAGATTTCCGCGGACCACATCCCATATGTAAATGAAATATTGCTGGATCAGCGGCTTATCCAGCCCCATCTTGGCCTCCACCGCAGCAATCTGCTCTGCTGTGGCATTGTCCGGCAGCATAAGAGCTGCCGGATTGCCCGGGGCCAGGCGCATAAGGCCAAAGGCTACTACCGACACTCCAAAAAGCACGATAATTGCCGAAAAAAGCCTTTTTGCCATAAATCGCATAAAATTCTGCATATTAATACCCCCTGTTTTTTTAGTTCCTCATTACCCTTGAAAGGTCAATGATGGTGTCATTGTAGAGCTTGATTCCGCTCAATTTATCAGAGTGGGCATTAATGGTATCAAGGTTGATAAAGTAGCACATACGTCCGCCGTCTTCCATCATCAGGGTAAACGCCTTTTTCAGCAGTTCATCCTGCTTGCTTAAATCAATGGTCTCTTTGGCTTCTGTCAGCAGAGCGGTGATTTCCGGATTTTCCAGTTCTGTGTTGGCGGAATCAGACAGCCAGTGGGTGATCATATGGCGCCATGGGGAACCGTTGTTGTAAAATACGTTGGAAAATGCGATATCATATTCCCCAGCAGACCGCTTGGTCACAAAGGTGGCGCCTTCCATGATTTCCAGCTTTACATTAAAGCCCACTTCCGTCATCATGGACATCACTGCCTGAAGAACCTCCTTGGTACGGGGCACCTTTCCGTCAATTGCCATGAAATAAATCTCTTCCCCGTTATAGTTGCTTTCTACCAAAAGCTTCTTTGCAAGCTCCGGATCGTATTGGTTGTACTTGCCTGCCATATCTTTGTCATATCCGGTCACACCTTCCATAACAGGCCAGTAGGCCGGGGAACCGGAGCCCAGAATGCTTTCCACAATCAGCTCCCGGTCAATGGCATGGGTAAGGGCCAGGCGGATGTTCTTATCTGCAAAGGGCTTGCCTGCACCGCACTGGAGAGCCATCCAGCTTATGGTGGTGCCGGGCTGGGAATCCACTGTAACGCCTTCGCTGCCGGAGAGCACCTCTACCTGATCCGGCGGAATGTTGGAAATCAAGTCAAACTCTCCTGTTCTCATACTGGATACACGGGTGGTATCTTCAGAAATGGGCTTGTAAATGATCTTATCCACATTGGATTTTTCATTTCCCCAATCCCAATACTCATCATTTCTCACAAATACCGCTTCATTGCCCGGATCCCAGCTTACAAACTTCCATGGGCCTGTACCCGGATTTGTCTTAAATAAATCCTCTCCCTGTTCAGCCAATGCCTTTGCCGGAAGCATGGGCATGTAAGTAAGCTGGTTTAACATATCACCGATGGGTTTCTTGCAGTGAACGATGGCCGTATATTCGTCTGCTGCTTCCACGGATTCAATATCAGACCAGAGGAAATTCATATTTAAGGTATTGTCTTTCGCACCTCTTTCCAGAGTTGCCTTTACGGATTCTGCATTAAATGTCTCTCCGTTATGGAACTTTACTCCTTCTCTTAACTGAAAGGTCCAGTCAAGGCCGTCATCAGATACGCTCCATTCCGTAGCCAGTCCAGGTTCGTAATTTCCTGCGTGGTCTGTGCGCACCAGCATGTCATAGATTAAAAGCTGGATGCTGTAGAACGGAACCACAGGCTGTCCCATGGTGTCCCATGTGTAAACATCTTCTGACATGGAAAATGTCATTACATTTTCGACCCCTTCTTTTTTGGAGGACTGTGTCTCTGTTCCTGTTCCTGATGGACTGCCTGTTCCTTGGCAGCCTGCAAGAGTTCCCATTGCCAGGACTGCTGCCAGTAAGCATGAAATAATTCTTTTCTTCATAATTTCTTTTCCCTTTCTCAATGCATATTCACATCAAACCGAGCTCGTTTATGTAATACGAATATAGCCTGACACCTCTCTGATGTAAATATCCGGTTTTCTCTTTTATTTTCATAATTTATCCAGGAAGGATAAAATTTGTTAACAGTACAAAATTTATCAAAAGAATGACTTCTTTCAGCACTTGTTATCAAACTTCAATTCTTATATACTTATTTTTGTAACTTTTGTATAGTTTTACAAAGTTCTCACAAAGGAGCGATGACTGATGAATCAAAACCGAAAAGACCTGCTTGGAAAATTTAAAAATAAAAAGCTGCTGACCCAGCTATTTACAGTTATGATAACCTTCAGCGCCCTCCTTATGGCCGTCGTATCCATGGTAGTGACCCACCAGACAACTGCCACTTTTATCAATAATAATAATCTGGTTTATTCCAATGCCTTATATGTATCCCTTCAGACCCTGGACACCTTATTTTCCGGCTTTCACAACTCCCTGACCCATATTACCTATGATGCGGGCATCGTTGACTCTGTGGTGACTCCCAAGCGCCTTCCCTCCTCTGCCAATGACCAGGTCTGGTCTATTTTAAACGGATACTGCCAGGAAACAGAGGCCATTGATGAGATCTACTTATATGTGAGAAAAACCGACGCAGTTTTTACTTCAACCTATGAAAAATGTCTTCTGGAGGATTTCCGGGAGAAGGACCTTATTACAAAACATATGTCAGGCCGGTCTGCCACCTCCTTTTTAAAAAGCGGGCGCACAACTTCTATTGAACTGTACAGAGGCAATATTTATATGGTCCGGGATTTTCCTTTAAATGGTGAAAAAAGGCTTGGAACCTTATTTATGAAAATGAAGCCCTCCATTCTCTACGATTCTCTGGAAGGCTCCCAGACCTCCTTCAGCCTTTTATTTGCCTATGACAACGACTGGAATCCCCTGTTTCCCGGCATGCTGGATTACAGCATTCTTCCGGAGGAAGCGGCACGGGATATTCCATTTCTCATGGAGCAGGGGAAAAATACTCTTTATTTCGAAAATCAGCACTACTTTTTCAGCCAGTCGGACAAGACCAGCATTCGTCTGGTGCTGCTGGTCAATGACTTTGCTTTCATGCCCTCCTTTGGCATGGTGCTGAAAAACTCTCTGCCCTTTTTTGCCCTGATTTTAGTATTGAACACTCTGTTGTCAGCCTGTGTCCTCTATTTAAGCTACATGCCTGTCCAGAAATTAAAGAAAATGATTTCTTCCGAAGAACATACGGAAAATAATGAAAGTACGGAAAATGAATGGAATTATCTGACGGAAAGCTTTTTGAAGATTTCCAGCCATAAACAGCAGCTGGATTATATTTTAAGCGATATGATTCCAAAAATTTCAAAAGAATTTTACTTTGATCTGCTCAACGGCAAACCAATGGATTCTTCCTATATTCAAAACATACTGACCAACATCAACAGTCCCCTCCAGGCAGAAGGAGAATGTAAAACCATTGTTCTGACCTTTAAAAAGCCCATGGAAACGGCTGAAAAAGACCGGCTTTTAGAACATTTTATGGGAACCCTGGCCCAATGCCTGGGGGAAATCAGCCGGTATGTCATGCAGCAGATTGACGAATCCCTTTACGCAGTCATCCTTCAGTATGAAGGGGACACTGCTCTTCCTTTGATTACAGGGCTTGAGGTGAAGCTGGAGCAGATCTTTTTTGATAATCTGGCTGCTTCCGACCATGCCTGGCTGGAAATCGGTCCAAAATGTTCTTCTCTTCAGCAGGTATCCTTTTCCTATTTGGAAAGTGTAGAGCGTCTGGCTCACCGGAAATACCCGTCAAAGCAGACGGAAGGAGGAATGAAAGCTCCCCGGGAGGATTTTGTGGTGCCTAATCACCGTTTTTTCCAGCTTCAGTTAAAGTCCATATCCGGTTCTGTCATGAAGGGAGATATTGATTCGGCCCGCCAAAAGGCCCTGCACATCTGTCATACCTTAGCCCTTGACAGTGAAAACAGGGATTTATTCCGGGCTTATGAGTTTTACCGGCTGGCATTCTTAAATGTTCTGGCCTCTTACCGCATTGTTGAAACAGATCAGGAGGAGTATGCCTTCGTCTTTGATCCTGAACCTTATTCTGCAGATATGGAGTACAATCCGGTACAGATGGAGGAGTATATGGAACGGTTTTGTATTGCCTGTGTCTCTCTATTAGGAGAAAAGTACCAGAAGCAGCAGCATAAATATTTAATCAGAGCCAGGCATTATATTGAAGAAAATTTTACCAACCCTGATCTTTCTCTCAACCTGCTGGCTGAGCAGTGCAGGACTACAACCAGTTATTTAAGCAGGCTTTTTAAGGAAAGCTTTGGAATTAACTTTGTGGATTATTTAAACCAGTACCGGATTGAAAAGGCAAAGGAGCTGCTTCTTACCACCCATAAACCGGTAAAGGAAATTTCCATGACCACTGGTTTTAACTCCCAGCAGAATTTTATAAGGGTGTTTAAAAAACATACCGGTATGACTCCCGGCCAATTTAAGTCTCAGGGAAGAGCGGGGAAACAGGAATAAGTGAATAAAATTCGGCAGCCTATCCAAAGGGAAGGCTGCCGTTTGATCTTATTCTTTATTCCAATACTGATTTAAGTACTTCTCTGCGTTTTCATTTGTCATTGAAAACTTTTGTACAATTCGAATCAGGGTATCTTCTCTGGAGGCATTAAATTCCATGCAAGTTTCAATTAAAACCTTTATCCCTGCTTCTATTCCCTTCTCCATTCCTGTTTTTATTCCTGTCTTTATTCCCTTTTCTATTCCCCTCTCTTCAATAGCCTCACTTAAATTACACATAATATTAACACTCCTTTCCCAATCCGGCGTCATGGAAATCCCAAATTCCTGGGATAAAACTTCCTTTTTCCTGTCAACAGACAACCAATCTGAAAATAACGTTCCCAAAAGCCTGTGCAGCTTTAATTCCTGACTTCCCTCCGTCAGCGTTTCCGGCAAGCCTACCATAATAACACTAAGTAAATCATACCTGCCCAGATCGCCGGAAGTTCCTACAATATGCCTTTTCCCCATACAAAACTCCGTAATGGTATTTCTGGCCTTTTCCGGTGAATTCATGCAGATCCAGATGGAATACACCTTCTTAATATCATTATAATTGGGAATTACAAATTCCGTATCCAATTGGGCAGAAATCATCCGGGAAGTATAAAAAACTCCCCGTGTAACGAGATCATAACCCGGATAAAAATTCTTCTGGGCTTCCAGATCTACAATAATTTTGACCTTTTCTTCTTTTCCCGGAACCCGTACAAAGAAACGAACATCATAGGTGATCCTGCCTTCATACGGAATCCCGCTTTCTGTACTACAGCCGCCAATGACCGGTGGAATCTCTCCCACCGCTCCCCTTTTCACTCCCTCCGGATCATTTGTTTCTCCCGGATTAACGGGAACAATTGATACTTCCGGGTCCCCTTCAATAAGGGGTATGACGTGTTCCGGCTCCAGACCGGCAAATTCAGAAACTGCATTTACAAGAATATGGGCTAAAACAATTTTTTGAGACAATAGATTTTTGGCATGTCTGTCATATTGAGCATTTAAGCCGGATATGCGCATGGCCCTTTCAAGACTCTCCTCCACAGGCAAAACCTCCTTTTGTACTTCTGTCATCATATTCATCATAAATAACAGGAGGTCCCTTTGAGATGTCCTGCTTTTTATGCTTTCCGCAGAGCATCATCTATGGAGATATGGAGTCTGTATTTCAACATTCAACAATAGTCAGTTATATGGAAATTATAGCATCCCATACACTCTGTTGCAAGAAGGGAATACAGTGATGATTGCTTGGGGAAAGAGGTATAACGTGTTATGGGATTTAAAAAATGATTTATAGAAAATAATTAAAACCTTTAGAAAAATGATTTGAAAATACATTTTTATAATAACATATAAACTCATATTTGAAAAGGAAGAATGCCAGGAGATAAGTAAGCAAAACAAAAACAGAGTGCTGACTGATAACTAACATTCGCTATCAGACAGCACCCCAGTATTTCCTATTACTTATTCATTTTCTCCAGAGATTCCCAGATTCCATTTAAATACATGATTCCCAGTGCTCTGTCATAAAGTCCATAACCTGGTCTGGCTTCTTCTCCCCAGATCATACGGCCATGGTCCGGACGAATATATCCGTCGAATTTGGTATCGTGAAGTGCTTTCATGATTTCAAACATGTCCAGATCTCCATCAGAAGAAAGGTGGGAAGCTTCTCTGAACTGCTTCTCTCCCAGGAACTTCACATTCCGCACATGAGCACAGGCAATGCGGTCCAGCTCTCCAAAATGACGGATGATTTCCGGAATGTTGTTGGCCGGATTAGAGCCAAGAGAGCCTGTACATAAGCAAAGCGCATTGGCACGGCTGTCCACCAGATTGATGATCTTGTCAAAATCCTCCTGAGAATGTGCGATTCTCGGCAGTCCGAAAATGGGCCATGCCGGATCATCGGGATGAACTGCCATACGGATTCCCAGTTCCTCACAAACCGGTATTACTTTCTCAAGGAAATATTTATAATTCTCCCTTAACTGGTCCGGGGAAATATTTTTATAAACCTCCAGAACGCCTTCCAATTCCTTTAAACGCTCCGGCTCCCAGCCTGGCAGAGAAAAGCCCTTGGAATTCTTTGTGGTATTTTCAACCAGCTTTAAGGGAGTCATGCCCTGAAGTTCTGCGTCATCATAATATAAAACATTGGAACCGTCTTCAATATCATGAGCCAGGTCCGTTCTCAGCCAGTCAAATACAGGCATAAAGTTATAAACGATCACTTTTACGCCGCACTGTGCCAGATTACGGATGGTGGTGATGTAATTGTCAATATACTTGTCTCTGGAAGGAACGCCCATCTTAATGTCTTCATGAACATTAACACTTTCAATTACTTCCACTTCCAGACCTGCATCATGAACCTGTTTTACATATTCCTGGATTACCTCCAGAGGCCATACCTCTCCTGCTGCATACTGGGTCAATACGCCCATCAGACCTGAACAACCAGGAATCTGGCGGATCTGCTTTAAAGAAACACTGTCATCATTTTCTCCAAACCATCTAAATGTCATCTTCATATTGGTGAAACCTCCTTAAATTATATTATATATATTGCCGTTTCCGGCTGGCATTTCATTGTTAAAGCCATCAATGCTGTTATTTACATACTAGCATATCAGTATGCTGTTGTCAATATATACAGCCTTCTTTCTGCATTCCTTATTCACAAAAACGTGCTGTAACATCCAATGCCAAAATGGAAGCGGCATAACGAATTTTACAGCACGTTTTTCTTTATTTTTTATTTGATTCCCAGGTCAAAAGTCCAAGGGCCAGGCGGGCGCTCCGCTCAAGCTCTTCTGCTGTGGTGTATTCCTCAGGAGTGTGGACTTCATTCATTCCGCAGGAAACCACAATTCCCCTGATCCCGTTTCGGACAAAATGATTGTTGTCACTTCCTCCCAGGGTATACTGAGTAGTTCCCTTCAGCCCTATGGAAGCACATACCTCCTTAAACCGTCTGACCACTTCCTCTTCATCGCCTATTTCATAAGCTTCGATCTGTTTTTCAAAGAGAATTTCGCAGCTCCCCTTAAGGCCGGAAGCCATTTCTTCAAAGGCTGCTCTGACCTTGCTCCACTGCTCCATTGCCTTATGGTCTTTTAAACTGCGGATTTCTCCCAATACAACACACTCATCGGAAACAATGTTGGTCTGTTTCCCGCCGCTGATCTTTCCGATATTTACGGTGGTTTCTTCATCCACCCAGCCCTGCTTTAATTGCGCAATAGCCTTGGCTGCAATTTCAATGGCATTGATTCCAAGCTGAGGGCAAAAGCCTGCATGGGCGGTTCTGCCCTTTACTTTGATTTCAAAGGAAAGCAACGTGGGAGCGGCTGTCGCGGCCAGACCGATTTCCCCGCTTAAATCAAACACATATGCCTGTTTTGACTTGATTCTGATATAATCGGCAAGCTGGCTGCCTTTTCCGTAATTTTCCTCTGCAACAGGAAACAACACCTCAATATCCGGGTGCGGAAGATTATTTTCCCGGATCACCCTGACTGCCTCCAGAATAGCGGCAATTCCCGAAAGGTCATCGGCTCCCAGTATGGTATCCCCTTCTGAGGTGATTTTTCCGTTTTCATCCTCAACAGCCCGCTTCCCAATACCTGGCTTTACCGTATCCATATGGGCGGACAGTAGGACAGGCTCAGAATCCTTGTTTCCTTTTAAAAATCCATATAAGTTTCCAGTGGGAACGGCACCGCCGTAGGAAGGTATCTTCTCTTTCAGGCGAAAGCCTGCGTCATCCTCCCATACCTGAAACCCAAGCTGTTCCAGTTCTTTTGCCAGATAATCGGCAATTTCCCGCTCCTGGTAGGTTTCGGAATCAAATTCTACCATTTTTTTAAATTGGTTTACAATTCTGCTTCTCTGAATCATGTGACCCCCTGCTCTTTTTGTATTGAGTGACTTTAAGTTTTCTATCCTCATTATACACGGATTCACAGTCTTATGCACGATCTTCTTTACAGTGGTTACTGTAACTCCTCAGGAACAAACCACAGACCTGTGTTGTTCTTTTTCATATACTCTTTAAATTCATCAGAATGGTAAGCTGCTGCGATGTCCTTTGCCCATTTCGTATCTTTGTTCTCTTCCTTTACCACAACCTGCAGAACCAAATGCTCTAAAATATCTTCCTGTAAAATGGCAGTAGATGGGTCAATGCCTGCATTATAAACAATACTTCCCGTAATAACTGCAAAATCAAAATCATCCAGAGCAGGCGGAATATTCAGAGAGTCCATTTCCACGAATTCAATGTTGTACTTGTTTTCAATGATATCGGATTGTTTCACTGTTCCAAGAGCAACATCGGGATTGAGTTTAATCCAGCCGGCCTTTTGTAACAGTGCGTAAGCCCGTGCCGTATTGGAAGCATCATTTGGTACTGCCACGACAGCGCCATCGGTAATAGACTCCACTGAAGTGTGTTTTGCGGAAAACAATCCGGCGGGAACTGTTGGGATAGGGGAAATGGGAACAAGATTTCCATTTTGGCTCTTATTGAAATTTTCAGCATATGCAATGTGCTGTTCCACGTTAAAGTCGATTTCGCCCTCATTCAACGCAGTGTCATTTTGCAGAAGATCGGAAAAATCAACCACCTCCAATTGATATCCCTGCTTCTCCAGAATGGGCTTTACTGCTTCTTCAAATAATACGGTATAGGGTCCTGCCGCCTTGCCGTATTTTAATGTTGTCTTCTCCTGACCGGTCTTGCTTTCGTTCTTTGGTGCACATCCTATTACGGCAACAGCAAGCAGAGCAGTAATCAAAGCTAATCCTAATTTTTTCATAATAATATTCTCCTTTATTTACGTGTTCTGACACGTTTTGATAAATAATTTCCAAACCCTTGAATTAACTGAACAAACACAATCAGCACAATCACAGTTGTAACCATCAGAGGGGTATTAAATTGCTGATAGCCATAGGTTAAAGCCAGGGTTCCCACACCGCCTCCGCCAATGGCACCTGCCATAGCCGTTGCGCCCAAAAGCCCGATGGTGCCTGTGGTCAAAGCCAAAATCAACGAACCCATTGCTTCCGGCAGCAAAAAGTACCAGATGATCTGCAAAGGGGTAGCCCCCATAGCCTCAGCTGCCTCCACAATCCCTTTATCCACTTCAAGCAGGGAGCTTTCTATCAGGCGGGAAAGAAAAGGCGTTATGTAAAATACCAGCGAAACCAGGGCAGCCTGGGTACCGATGCGGGTTCCCACTATGATTTTTGTCAGCGGCATAATTGCCACCATCAAAATGATATAAGGAACAGAGCGCACAATGTTGATTGTGTAATTAATCAGTTCATAGATTACCTTGTTTTGCAGGATGCCCCCCTTGCGTGTAATGGTGAGCAGAATCCCAAGGGGAATCCCTAAAAGCGATCCCAATACCAGACCCCAGAACAGCATATAGATGGTCTGACCGGCTGCAGCTGCCAGTTGTTCACCGGTAATGTCTAAATATTGCTCAATCATTCTTATCCTCACCTTCCCCTGTCAGACTTAAGACTTCAACCTGAACGCTGGAATCTTCAATAAATTTCTGTATTTCATCCAGCTTCTGCTTGGAGCCAAACACCTGGACAATCATAATACTGAATACAACTCCCTGAAGCTCGCAGACAGTGGCAAACAAAATGCTGTTTTCCATATGAAATTCTGTACTGATCCGATACAGCAAAGGTTTTCCAGCCGTATCCCCCTGAAAACGCAGGCGGAAAATCCGGCTTTCATTCTGATTGTTCCGAATATTCTGAACCAGGCTTTGGGGTATGCTGTCATTGATCACGGTTTTTACAAAACTTTTGGTGATCTTATGCTGGGGATTTCCGAATACTTCAAGGACCGTGCCTTGCTCAAGGACACTTCCGCTGTCCATAACCGCAACCTTGGTGCACACATTGCAAATGACATTCATTTCATGGGTGATCAATAGAATGGTAACGTTCAGCTCTCTGTTTATCTTTTTTAGAAGCTCTAAAATAGAATCAGTGGTCTTTGGGTCCAAAGCACTTGTAGCTTCATCGCAAAGCAAGATACTGGGATTTGTGGCAAGAGCACGGGCTATGCCGACCCGCTGCTTTTGACCGCCCGAAAGCCTTGACACATTGGTGTTTGCCTTATCCTCAAGCTCCACAAACTGCAGCAGCTCTTTTACCCGTCTATCAATCTCTTGTTTCGGCACTTTGTTCAATATGAGCGGTGCCGCTATATTCTGAAAAACAGATTTGGACTGAAGCAGGTTGAATTGCTGGAAAATCATGCCGATATTTTTTCTGAGTTTACGTAAGTCCGGCATTGACAGGGTGGTGATATCTGTTCCGTCCACCAGCACACGCCCTTCTGACGGACGCTCCAGAAGGTTTACCAACCGTACCAGAGTTGATTTGCCCGCTCCGCTGAATCCGATCACTCCGAAAATGTCGCCCTTTTCCACTGTAAGGCTGACCTGGCGCAGGGCAAGAACTTCCCCTGAGGCAGAGTCAAACCGCTTGCTCACGTTTTGAATTTCAATCATCAGATGCCTCCCTCTGCACTGGTATTAATTCCCCGCTTTTTATGGCAATCAGAGTTTTTTGCGCTAATGCCGCAAAATAATCAACTGCCGGTTCCAAGGCATTGGTATCCACCTGGAATTTGGGGTGATGGTTGGGATAAGATTCCCCGGTACCGATGTGAATGAAAAATCCCGGAACCATTTCCTGATAAAAAGCAAAATCTTCTCCTCCCAGAGATGGGGAAGGGACTGTGATTTCTAATCCCAGTTCTGTTGCAGCGGCAGAAGCAACCGGTTCAAAGCATGGGGCATTATCTGTAGCAGGAGGACCTGCAAACCAGTCAATTTCTGCCTCTGCCCCCTGGGACAGGGCAATGTGCTGGACCAGGGTACGAAAGCGTTCTTCCATCAGTCTGCGGTTATGTCTGCCCATTGTACGCACCGTTCCTTCCAGCTCGGCTGTCTGCGGAATCACATTCCAGGTATTACCTGCACTTATCCGCGTTATGCTGAGCAGTCCCTGGGAAAAAGGATCAAGGTTACGGCTGACAATGCTTTGGGCAAGGGTTACAATTTGTGAGGCTGTCAGAACCGGATCGATTCCGTCCTGAGGGTGAGCGGCATGAGTGCCTTTTCCGGTGAGCCTGACGATAAACCGGTCTACAGCAGCAGTTACGCTTCCGGAAGTAATTCCCACAGACCCTACCGGCTGGTTGATTTCAATATGCAGACCGTAAATCGCCTCCACATCATCAAGCACTCCTGTTTTTATTACCTCCAGCGCACCGACAGAGGATTCCTCGGCAGGCTGAAACAGAATTTTTACCTTTCCATGCAAATGCTCCCGCTGCTCCTGCAATTTTTTTGCCACATACAGCATCACTGTAGTATGAAAGTCGTGTCCGCAGGCATGCATTTTTCCCGCCGATGCAGAAGCATATGGCAATTGGGTTTCTTCCCCCACGGGCAGGGCATCAATATCACAGCGCAGAGCAATGACAGGTCCTTCTTCTGCTCCTTGAATCTCTGCCGCCAGCCCGGTTTTTAAATCCAGGTCCAAAATATGGATATGATGATATTCTAAAAACTCACGGATCCGGCCAGTTGTCTCGTATTCTTCAAAAGGCAGTTCAGGGTTTTGATGAAACCAATGAAAGGTTTCTGTAATTTTGTTATAAAATGTAGAATGAGACATAAGCAGTCCAACCTTTCCAACATAAAGATGCTAATATATTAATAAAAAAACTTTACTTCCTTGCACTACTATCATACATCTCCTGCATGTATATATGTAATACATATATAATACAACTGGTTATAAAAAAAACTTATAACCAGTTGTATTGAGAAATTATTTATTTTAACGTATGCAACCTCATTCTCTTAATGAGCATGCACGTGTTAGCCGAATAAAGGAGTTGACAAGTACCTGTCACCGGAATCCGGAAGCAGAACCACAATGGTTTTTCCCTTGTTTTCCGGCCTTTCTGCCAGCAGCTTTGCAGCTCTTAAGGCGGCGCCGGAAGAGATTCCCACCAAAATTCCCTCTGTCACTGCAAATGTCTTTCCTTCTTTAAAAGCGTCCTCATTTTCAACGGTGATGATTTCATCATAAATTCCGGTATTTAACACGGTCGGTACAAAGCCTGCTCCGATTCCCTGAATCTTATGAGGTCCTGGTTTTCCTCCTGAGAGCACCGGGCTGCTTGCCGGCTCCACTGCTACGATTTTAACGCCCGGATTCTTCTCTTTTAAATATTCTCCGACTCCGGTAATGGTTCCGCCTGTTCCCACGCCTGACACAAAAATATCCACATTTCCATCGGTCTGCTCCCAGATCTCCGGGCCGGTGGTTTCCTTATGCACCTTGGGATTGGCCGGGTTATCAAACTGGCCCAGGATCACAGAACCAGGTATGGTCTGCTTCAGCTCTTCCGCCCTCTCAATGGCGCCTCTCATGCCCTTAGCTCCCTCAGTCAGCTCTAGCTCTGCACCGTAGGCCTTTAATAAGTTTCTCCGCTCCACACTCATGGTATCCGGAAGAGTCAGAACGGTGCGGTAGCCCTTGGCAGCAGCAACAGCAGCCAGGCCGATTCCCGTATTTCCGGAAGTGGGCTCAATGATGGTGGCTCCAGGCTTTAAAACTCCTGTTCTTTCTGCATCCTCAATCATGGCAAGAGAGATTCTGTCCTTTACAGAACCAGCCGGGTTTAAGTATTCCAGCTTAGCCAGAAGGGTCACTCCTTCAATTCCCTCCACCTCACTGTAACGGTTTAACTTCAGTATCGGTGTTCCTCCAATCAGTTCTATTGCACTTTCTTTAATTGTTCCCATCTTCCTTACCTCCGTTTATATATTTTTTAATTTTATACGAAATGATATGGCAAAAAGCGGCTGCCCGAATGGCATCCGCTCTTTCCCGTTTGACCATTCTCTCATTTCCTATATGTTTAATAGGTTTATATGATATATTTATATTAATACATCATACGAAATGTGTCAATACTTTATTTATGAAAATCTTTTATGTTGCATTTACAGCTTGTTCCAGCCTCTGTAAAGCCAGTTCCAATGTAGACCGGGGGCAGGCAATATTGATCCGCTCAAATCCTTCTCCTACAGGCCCGAACATGGTACCGCTGTCCAGCCAAAGCCCTGCCTTGTTGACAATCAGGTCCTCTCTCTCCTCTTCTGTCAAGCCCAGTTCCCGAAAATCCAGCCAGATCAAATAGGTGCCTTCCGGCTCAATCAGCCTGACTTGGCTGATCTTTTCCTTTAAGTATTCCCTTACATAAGAAAGATTGGCTTTTAAATATTCCATAAGCTGATCATGCCATTCCTCCCCATACCGGTATGCAGCCTCGCAGGCAATAAGGCCTAAAGTATTTAACTGGCTGTAGCCGGAAGCGGACATCTGCTTGCGAAATCTGGCTCTCAGCTTGGGATTGGAAATAAAAATATTGGAAATCTGCAGTCCGGCCAGATTAAAGGTTTTGCTGGGAGCCGTACAGGTAACAGTCCTGTCCCTCAGTTCCTTGCTTATATCCGCAAAGACCTGGTGTTTTCCCTGAAGCACGAAGTCCTGATGTATTTCATCGCTGACAATAATAATGTCTTTTCGTATGCAGATTTCTCCCAGGCGCTCCAGATCCTCCCTGCTCCAAACCCTTCCCACCGGATTGTGGGGATTGCATAACAGAAACAGCTTTACACCGTACCCCTCTGCCTTCTTTTCAAAATCCTCAAAATCCATATGATACTTTCCATCCTCGCCTAAAACCAGGGAGCTGTCCACGATGACCCTGTCATTGTCCTTAATGACCTCGCTGAAAGGATAGTATACCGGCTGCTGAATCAGGACGGCGTCTCCAGGCTCTGTAAAAGCCTTCACCGCCATTGCCAGGGCAAACACCACTCCCGGAGTCTTGACCAGCCAGTTCCGTTCCACTGTCCAGCCATGCCTTTCCTCCATCCAGTCCTGAATCGCCTCAAAATACTGGTCCCCTGACTCGGTGTAGCCGAATATACCGTGGTCCACCCGCTGATGAATGGCTTCTAAAACCTTTTCTGATACCTTAAAGTCCATATCAGCCACCCAAAGGGGAAGAATATTCTCCGGCTTACCTCTTTGAACAGCAAAGTCATATTTAATACAGCTGGTATTCTTCCGGTCAATGATTTCGTCAAAATTATGATTTTCTTTACACATAAAACACACGCTCCAGTTCCTTTATAAGATCTTCTATATCCTCGATTCCCACGGAAAGCCGCAGGATCCGGTCAGTCACACCGTTTGCCGCCAGAACATCCTTTGGCACATCGGCATGGGTCTGGGTGATTGGGTAGGTGATCAGCGTCTCCACTCCTCCCAGGCTCTCCGCAAAGCGAATCAGCCGCACATCCTTTAAAATCCTATGGGCCAGTTCCTTTGTTTCCACTTCAAATGTCACCATACAGCCAAAGCCTCTGGCCTGCTTTTTGCAGATTTCATATCCCCTGCTTGACGGGATTCCCGGATAAAATACCTTTGTAACCTTCTTTTCCTGACAAAGCCACTCCACCAGCTTTCCTGCATTTTTCTCCGCCCGTTCCATGCGGATTCCAAGGGTTTTAATTCCCCTTAAAATCAGCCAGCTGTCAAAAGGAGCCAGACCGGAGCCTACCGTCTTAATAAGAAATCTCAGCCTCTCCGCGATTTCCGGGGAAGAAGTCACCAAAAATCCTGCAATGGTGTCGTTGTGGCCTCCCAGATATTTGGTTCCGCTGTGAACCACCACATCTGCTCCCAGCTTTAAAGGATTCTGGAAGTAAGGGGATAAAAAGGTGTTGTCCACAATGAGGAGTAAGTTGTTTTTCTTTGCAATCTCCGCCAGCTTTTCAATGTCTATGACATTCATCATAGGGTTGGTCGGGGTTTCGATAAAGATTGCCTTTGTATGCTCGCTGATCAGCTTTTCAAATTCCTCATGTCCCTGACGGGAACAGTCCACGGAACTGAAGGTAAGCCCGTTCTTTTGGCTGATATTGTCAAAGAGGCGAATGCTTCCTCCGTATAAATCACAGTCTGTAATGATGTGGTCTCCAGGGGAAAACAGCTCCATCAGCGCTGTAATGGCCGCCATGCCGCTGGAAAATGCCAGGGCATCCACGCCGTACTCCAAGGAGTTCACTACTTTTTCAAGCTGTTCCCTGGTAGGATTTTGCAGACGGCTGTAATCATAGCCTGTGCTCTCTCCGACTCCTTTATGGGCAAAGGTGGCTGACTGATAGATCGGGAAGCTGACCGCCCCCGAGCGATCCACCTGATTCTCCTCTCCATTGCCGTATAAACACCTTGTAGAAATTCCGTATTCCATATTCATTCACCGCTTTCTCATTTTTATCATGTTCCTTATAAGGATATCACCCCTAAGCCCTCTAAAGCTATTACTAAAAAACAATAGCCTGCTATAGCTTATTCCTATCAAAAAGAAATCCATTCACCAGTTGAATACCTACCCCTCCTGTGGTAAAATAGGTATTGATCTATAATTATGTCAGTTAAGGTGGTGCACTTATGAAAATATCAACCCGCGGCCGCTACTCTCTCCGGATGATGATCGATTTAGCCCAGCATTACAATCAGGATTTCATTGCGCTGAAGGACATTTCCGAGAGACAGGGCATTTCAAAAAAATATTTAGAGCAGATTGTTCCGTTCTTAAACCGCAGCGGCCTGCTCATCACCTACCGGGGCCATATGGGCGGCTACATGCTGTCCAAACAGCCTTCCCAGATTACCATTGCAGACATTCTCTTGAGCTCAGAGGGAAGCTTAAATCCTGTTGCCTGCATGGATAATGAGCCAAATGACTGTAACCGCAAAGCAGAATGCTTAACCCTTCCCATATGGGAGGGACTTTCTGAGGTCATCCTCAATTATTTAAGCGGCATTACTCTCCAGGACATTTTGGATAGCGGACCGGGCACTCCTGAATACTATATTTAGGAATCAGAGAACCCGCTCCTGGTATTTTTTCAATTCTTCTATATACTTTTCGCCAAGAATACTCAAGGGCATTTTCTTCTTTTTAATGTAGCCGATCCTCATTTTATCTTCGGTGTCCAGAGGAATTGCCCTGTATTTGTCTCCGTTTAAATCCTCGCAGATAATTCCGGAACAAAGGGTGTAGCCGTTTAATCCCACCATAAGGTTCAGCATAGTGGCTCTGTCGTTTGCCTTTATGATCTGCTTGTATTCATAGGTGCTGAACACCTCCTCTGCCAGGTAAAAGGAGCTGTGTGTCCCCTGGTCAAAAGACAGGCATGGATAGTTTTTTAGGTCTTCAAATCCAATCCGTTCCTTCCCCGCCAGGGGATTTCCTTCCCATAAGTACACGTAAATCCCGCACTGGAACAATTCGATAAATTCCAGTTCATTGTCGGAAAGTATTTTCCGGATGGCCTTCTGGTTGAAATCATCCAGATACAGGATGCCCAGCTCACTCTTCTGGTTTTTCACATTTTCCACTACTTCAAATGTCTTTGTTTCATGGACCGCAAACTCAAAAGTCTCCATTCCAAATTCCTTTGCCATCTGGATAAATGCCTGGACTGCAAAGGTGTAATGCTGGGTGGATACGCTGAATTTCTTCTTAAACTTTTCCCTTTTTACAAAACGCTCCTCCATCAGCCGGTACTGCTCCAGCATCTGCCTTGCATATCCTAAAAATTCTTCCCCTTCGGGAGTGATCACAATTCCCCTGTTGGAACGCAGAAATATCTGGAGGCCGATTTCCTCCTCCAGATCCCGGATGGTGCTGGATAAGCTGGGCTGGGTGATAAAGAGCCGGGAGGCCGCTTTGTTCATGGATTTTTCATTTGCAATGCATACGGCATAGCGAAGCTGCTGTAATGTCATGAATTCCTCCTTCCATGGGAAAACGGCTGCCATAACAACCATGGCAGCCATTTCTGATCCCGCAGTCAAATGGGTCGCCTTATTTACTGGGCGGCTTTAAATGCTTCGTCTAAATCTTCTATAATATCCGCAATGTTTTCCGTTCCTATGGAAAGGCGGATGGTGTTGGGCTTGATTCCTGAGCCTGCCAGCTCTTCCTCTGTCATCTGGGAATGAGTGGTGGAGGCCGGATGAATAACCAGGGACTTCACATCTGCAACGTTAGCCAAAAGAGAAAACAGCTCCAACTGGTCAATAAAGTCTTTTGCCTTCCTGGCATCTCCCTTGATCTCAAAGGTGAAGATGGAGCCGCCGCCTGATGGGAAGTATTTCTTATATAATGCCTGCTGTTCCGGGTCCTGGGAAACAGAAGGATGGTGCACTGTGTCAACCTGGGGATGATTTTTCAAATACTCCACTACCTTTAATGCATTTTCCACATGGCGCTCCACACGCAGGGACAGAGTTTCCAAGCCCTGAAGGAAGGTAAATGCATGGAAAGGCGATAAGGTTGCTCCCGTATCACGAAGGAGAAGGGCACGGATCTTTGTCACAAATGCTGCCGGTCCTGCTGCCTTTGTAAAGCTGACTCCATGGTAACTGGGATTAGGCTCTGTAAGGCCCGGGAATTTTCCGGAAGCCTCCCAGTCAAATTTGCCGCTTTCCACGATCACACCGCCGATGGTAGTGCCGTGGCCTCCGATAAACTTGGTGGCAGAATGTACCACAATGTCCGCTCCGTACTCAATAGGTCTTATGAGATAAGGAGTTCCAAAGGTATTATCTATAATTACCGGAATTTTATGCCCATGGGCAATTCCTGCGATCTTTTCAATATCAACCACATCGGAATTAGGGTTTCCAAGAGTTTCAATGAAGACCAGCTTTGTGTTTTCCTGAATGGCATGTTCCAGCTCTTCATAGTTAAAAGGATCTACAAAAGTGGTAGTCACGCCATACTCCGGAAGGGTGTGCTCCAGTAAATTGTAGGTTCCGCCGTAAATATTTTTAGCAGCTACCACATGGTCTCCGTTTTTTGTGATGTTCTGGATGGCATATGTAACTGCCGCTGCGCCGGAAGCAACTGCAAGAGCTGCTGAACCGCCTTCTAAAGCTGCCATTCTTTGCTCAAAAACACCCTGGGTTGGGTTGGTCAGTCTTCCGTAAATATTTCCTGCATCTGTCAGATTAAATCTGGCTGCTGCGTGGTCACAGTTATGGAATACGTAGGAAGCACTCTGGTAAATGGGAACTGCCCTTGCATCTGTAACCGGGTCTGCCTGCTCCTGTCCTACGTGGAGCTGTAATGTTTCAAACTTAAAATTTCTTTCTGTTCTTGCCTTCTTAGCCATATTTATATCCTCCTGTTTTTCTGGGTTTTGTTTGTTTCACATCTGTTTGATTTGTATTATATCCTATTTTAAAAGGAGGTGTTAATATCTATAATCAGGAACTGGATATAGGCAAAACCTATAACTAACCTATAGAGTACTTTCCCGGCTTATCCATCATATATTTTTCCCGGCTGAATATACATATACAAATAATAGAAACGGGAACGCAATCTATGAATGAACATTATCCATTTGTGAATCCCCCTCTTCCATACGCCTATGACGCGCTGGAGCCTTATATTGATACCCAGACCATGTACATTCACCATGACAGGCAATTACAAAGATATGTGGCAAACCTAAATGCCATCTTAAGCGGTTATCCGGAGCTTCAGAACCTGTCTTTAGAAGAGCTTCTGAGAGATCCTGCAAGCCTGCCTGATGCAGTCCGGCAGGGAATTATCAATTACGGTGGCGGCGTTTATAATCACCTGATTTATTTTTACGGCATGACCCCCTCTGAAACCCGTACCGAGGCTCAGGCCTTGTATCCAGCCATTATACGGGACTTTGGATCGGTGGAACGGTTTTTTGACGAATTCAAGGCTTATGCCCTGGCCGTCTTTGGCTCCGGGTATGCCTGGCTGGTGGTGGAACCGGATGGCAGACTGAGAATCGTCATGACAGCCAATCAGGACACTCCCATTACCAACGGCCTTTGTGTTGTGGCAGGAATTGATGTCTGGGAACACGCCTATTTCTTAAAGCGGTTTACTGACAGGGCTGCCTACATAGAAGACTGGTTCCATGTAGTAAGCTGGCAGGTGGCAAATGACCGTTATATAAACTGTATCAACGGGGGATGAAACACCGCATTCCCCGTTTTACAAATCAATATCCCGGTTGCAATCCTTGGAATAAATGTATGCAAACTCCTCATCCCGTCCTACGCCGTAAGCCGCCTGGGGACAGTAGGCTCCCATAAAAAGATAATCTCCTTTTTTGACCGGTATCCAATCATTGTCCAGCACATACATCCCTTCACCGGAGTAGATATAGGCTCCATGCTCCTGGACATGGGTTTCGATGTAGCCGTGGCAGGCTCCCGGTTTAAAGGACAGGATGTGGAAATTCATATCAAAGCCTAAGTCTTTGGCAGAGGGAAGGAAATCCTTTACCATCACATCCTCCATGCCTTCGTAGGCAATTCCCGGAACACTGTTGATGTTTCCCATAACGGTATGTGCCTCATACCCTGTGATTCTCTGGTATTTTCTTTTATAGAGAAATCCTTTTGCAGGCTTATCTCCTGTATTTTCAAAAAAGAGCTTTGTGCCTTCCGGACAGAAGATATAGCCTCCGTCCTCAAGCACTGCTTCTTCCTCCTGATTCCAAACCTTTACATTTCCTTCAAACAAGTAAAAGAATATCTCCTCTCCCGGCTGTCCAAAGCCTTCATGATGATACCCTCCCGGCTCTATTCCAACCAGATAGTCCACAAAGGAAGCTCCCAGTTTGGGAGAAGACAGAATGGTTATCTGGCAGCCTTCAAAGCCCGGAATGGTGTTCTTTACCAGACCGTCGGGCTCAATAACCGCATAATTTCCCCTTTTTATAACGGAACGGGTGTTCAATAAATCTTTTCGGTAGCCGGTAACTCCATTTAAATAGCTCATATTCTGACTCTCCTTTTATCTGTTTGATCTTGTCTTTGATCCCCTCCTTGATACTCTATAGAATAAATGATATAATCCATTTATTACAAAGACAGGAGGTAATCATAATGGACTTCACTTATAATCCAAACCAAATCGCTCTCTATGATTCCAATCATACTCTGCTGGCCGAAGTCACTTTCCCCGATACGGACCAGAATACTGTTAATATCAATCACACCTTTGTAGACGATTCTCTCAGAGGACAAGGTATTGCAGGGCAGCTTTTAGAGGCCGCCGCAAAGCAGCTCCGTTCCCAGGGAAAGAAAGCTGTTCCTACCTGCTCCTATGCTGTGGCATGGTTTGAAAAACACCCGGAATATGGGGATCTGCTGAAATAATTTCTGGCGGCTGTTTATTTCTATCTGATTCATAGTATACTTTATATTTTCCTAACTATCAATAATTTGATTTTGAACAGCCTGATTTGACCACAGGATTTATGCTATTTTAAAAGAGGAGCCGTTTTAAAGCGGCTCCTCTTGCTTGTGCTATTCTTTATCAACAATTCTGCGAATCCAGCCTTCCGGTGCTTCCACTGTTCCCAATTGGATTCCGGTTAAAAGATCATATAATTGCTGAATCACCGGTCCCATTTTTTCCATTCCGCTTGCAAAACAGATTTCCTTCCCATGATCCACTACTTTTCCTACGGGAGAAATAACTGCTGCCGTACCGCACAAACCGCATTCTGCAAAATCCTGAAGTTCCGATAAGAGCACCGGACGCTCAGTTACTTTCAGTCCTAAGTAGTGTTCGGCAACATACAGCATGGACCTTCTTGTAATGGATGGCAGTATGGTATTGGATTTCGGTGTTACAATCTCTTTGTCTTTGGTGACAAACAGGAAGTTGGCGCCCCCTGTTTCTTCCACATAGGTACGGGTAATGGGGTCTAAAAACATGTTTTCATCATAGCCTGCATTGTGAGCTGTTACATATGCATGCAAACTCATGGCATAGTTCAAACCGGCTTTTAAATGGCCTGTCCCATGAGGTGCCGCCCTGTCATAGTCACTGACGCATAAGGTCAATGGCCTGACCCCTCCCTTAAAATATGGGCCAACAGGGGTGCATATTATGCGAAACTGATATTCGTCAGAGGGTTTCACTCCGATAACCGGCCCGGTGGCAAACATATACGGCCTTAAGTAAAGAGAAGCACCTGTGCCATAAGGAGGAACCCAGGCTGTATTGGCTTTCACTACCTGATCCACTGCTTCTAAAAACCGTTCTTTCGGAAACGGGGGCATTTCCATTCCCCTTGCAGAATCCATCATACGCTCTGCATTTAAATCCGGGCGGAATGTAACGATGCTTCCGTCTTTAGCTGTATATGCTTTCAGCCCTTCAAAGATTTCCTGACAATACTGTAAAATGCCTGCACATTCATTCAATACAACATTGGCATCCGAGGTCAGCGTTCCCTCGTCCCAGCTTCCGCCCTTGTACTGTGACACATAACGCTTATCTGTTTTCCTGTACCCAAAACCAATATTTTCCCAGTCTAAATTTTTCTTTTCCATATAATAGCTCCTTAAAATATGAAATTCATGAAAGCACGGCAGCGCCAGTGCTGCCGTGCTTTCATTTACTATACCACTCTAATTATAATTACTCAACTGATTTACAATATTATCTGCTGCCTGCCGGACATATGCAGGGTACAGACGGCAACTTCTTTTCAATCTCAGCCTCCGTCTGCTCCCTTGGCCACTGGCAAATGCTTTGCAGGCTGGGTAAGACCGACCTTTTTTTAGCCTGTCTCTGTATCAAGCACCACTAGAATCACTGCTCTCCCTGGAAACAATCTGCGGCAGGAGGTACACACGGTTAAAGGGAAAAGTAAAATAATAGCCGTCAGCAAAATCCTCCATCATGGCAATTACTTCTTTTGCTAATGCTACTCCTACTGCCTCACCTTCTTCTTTTGTCCCATGTTCAGGATAACGGTTAACGATTTCCTCTGTCACATTAACACCGGCTATTTCATTTTTCATGAACAATGCATTTTTTCTGTTGACCAAAGGCATAATGCCGCAGAAAATAGTTGCACCGGTTTTTTCTTTCATATAACGCAGCCGCTTCACATCCTCCTCAGTAAAAACAGGCTGGGTCAGAAAAAACTCTGCTCCGGCTTCCATTTTCTTCTTTACACGTTCAATTTCCACTTCAAGGTTTCTGCGTCCCTGATTAATGGCCCCGCCATAACTCAAGGGCTGCTCTGCAAAGATTTCCTCATTCATTTCCCTGACAATTTTCATAAGTCCTACGGAATCAAAATTAAATACAGCCTTTACAGTCTGACGGGTTGCAGAGGGAAGGGGATCTCCCGTTATAATCAGCATATTGTTAATATCATTGATCCTGGCTCCCATAAACAGGGACCTTATAGCCACTGCATTCTTATCCCGGCAGCATATATGAGGCATAACTTCCAGCCCTGTTGCTCTTCGCACCTTCTCAGACATCAGAACAGAATCCACTCTTGTTCTTCCGGAAGGGGAATCCGGAAATGTGAGTACATCTACGTCAGCATTCTTTAAGATATGTGCAGCTTCTAACAGTTTTTCATCATCTGCATTAAAGGGCGGAGCCAATTCCACCGCAATAAACTTCTTTTTCTTCCTCTCCCCGTTTTCATCATAGAGGAAACCTTTTCGAATCATCTTTTTCTGTTTTTGCTGCTTTTCCTCCGGAGAAAGCTTCACCTTTTTGACAGCAGTGTCCCTGTCTTCAGACATCTCTTTTATAAAACCCGGATTGGTTCCGCAGCAACCGCCCACAATATCTACTCCAAGAACGGTCAGATTCTTCATCTTCTCAGCAAAATAGGAGGGTGTATTACCAAATTGTAATTGATTTCTGGATAAGGTTGGATATCCGGCGTTGGGGAGTGCCATTATATATAAATTTTCCGGAAGCTCCAGCCGCTCCATGATTGTATACATGTGTCCCGGTCCCACACCGCAGTTCAAACCAGCCCCATCAATACAATTTACCTTTGATGCATCTGAGAGCAGACGCTTTGCTCCCAAACCAGAAGCACTGTAACCAAACTGATTCACGGAAAAGGAAACCATGATGAACATTTCATATTCCTCTTTTATTTTCCGAATCGCAGGCAAAATATGCTCCATATCAGGAAATGTTTCAAAATTTAAAATTGAAACTCCATTTTCTGCAAATACCTTTGCAATGCCATAATATTCCTGTTCCAATTCTTCAAAATCCACACCTTCGTCTATAGGGATAGGGCCGATATCTCCGGCAATAAATACGTCATCCCTTATATCAGAATTCTGTCTTACAGCCTCCTGTGCCAGCTTGACAGATTCTTTGATATTGGTCTCCACATCCACCCAGCTTTTTTGTAAAACAACCGTATTAGATGCAAATGTGTTAGTCCGTATCAGTGTGGCACCTGCCTTAAGGTACTCCCCGTGAATTTCCCTGACTCTGTCCCCGTGTGCAGTATTTGCAAACTCCGGCATTTCCTGGGTCTGGTATTTCTCCGCATAATACGTTCCAAAGGCTCCATCTGCAATAATATTATACTTTTTTAGATATTCCTGTATTTTCATTTTTAACTCCATTCATGATATAAAAACAGCCAGAAACTGAATGACGGATTTTTCTGTATCAGTTCCTGGCTTTGCTTATTCCATATGACTGCATATATGAATTTCAAACAGATTCTTTCGAAAAATTACGATCAATATTTATATATTTTCAATACTTGAAAGAGCATGATCCAAATCTTCAAGAATATCATCGATATTCTCCAGCCCCACAGATAACCGTACCATTCCGCTGGATATACCGGCGGCAACCAGCTGCTCGTCTGTAAGCTGCCTGTGAGTCTCACTGGCCGGATGAAGAACGCAGGTCCGTATATCTGCCACATGAACCTCGTTAGAGGCCAACTGCAGAGAATCCATAAACTTTATGGCGTTTTCCTTTCCGCCTTTAATAATAAATGAAATAACTCCGCTGCAGCCTTTTAAATACTTTTTTGCAAGGTCATAATCTTCATTGCTTTCCAGACCTGGGTACTTTACAGATTCAACCTTATCAGACTTCTCCAGGTAACGTGCAGCTTTTAATGCATTCTGGCAGTATCGTTCCATTCTGACTGCTAAAGTCTCCAGGCCCAGGTTCAGTAAAAAGGCGGAATGAGCCGCAGGATATGCGCCGAAATCTCTCATAAGCTGCATCCTGGCTTTTATAATATATGCCTTTTCTCCATATGTTTCCGTATAAGAAATTCCATGATAGGTCTCATCCGGTTCGGTCAATTCCGGGAACTTTCCGTTTGTCCAGTCAAATTTGCCGCTGTCAACAATTACACCTCCGACCTGAACCGCATGTCCATCCATGTATTTTGAAGTAGAATGAATGATAATATCAGCCCCGTATTCAAAAGGCTTGCACAAAATCGGGGTTGCAAACGTATTATCCACAATAAGAGGAACATTATGCTCATGGGCTATACGGGCAAACCGCTCGATGTCTAAAACCGTCAGAGCAGGGTTTGCAATGGTTTCCCCAAATACTGCCTTTGTATTTTCCCGGAATGCTTTGCCAATTTCTTCGTCAGAATCATGTTTATTAACAAAAATACACTCAATCCCAAGTTTCTTCAAGGTAGAGGAAAATAAATTCGTTGTGCCTCCATAGATTTCCGGAGTACTGATGATACTGTCTCCGGCATTGCATATATTCAATATTGCAAGCATTGTGGCAGCTTGTCCTGAAGTCGTACACATTGCCCCCACACCGCCTTCCAGTGCGGCGATTTTATCTTCCACCGCCATTACTGTAGGATTTGCAAAACGGGAGTAGATCAGGGATCTTGTAGGATCGTCAAATACTGCTGCAACTTCTTCTGTGGAATCATAAACATAAGTCGTGCTCTGTACAATCGGCACAACACGGGGCTCTGAGTTTTTAGGATGATAACCTGCATGCAGGCACTTTGTTTCGTCTTTCATAATGTCCTCCTATGAATGTATACTATTCTATAACCAAACTTTATTTTATTATATTAAAAGAGAGGTTAATATTCAACCTAAAATATTTATCGGCAAAATTATTTAAAAAACCAGAGATTGAATGAGAAATTCTCCCATATCAATCTCTGGTTTTTTCATTTCCTGGACCTGTATATATCAAATCCAGATAAATCATTTTATAAATTACGTTTTTTATCTATTCCCAATAAAATATGCAACTGAAATATCAGTAATTGCCAAAAAAATTAATACTTCCCTGAATCCCAAGAACTCGCCTCAGAATCATCAGAATTAAATGAAGAATCAAAAGCAGCATCCGAAACATCCGGTTCAAACTCATCTTCTTCCCATTCAGGCAATGCTTCCTCTTCCTTCAACTTAAACTTATTTACTTCCTGCTGCAATGCCTGGGCCTGTGCAGCCAGCTCTTGGCTGGAAGCAGAGCTTTCCTCGGCAGTAGCCGCATTGGTCTGTACAACAGCTGATACCTGGAACAGTCCCTGATTGATCTGCTCAATGGCCTGAGCCTGATCAGTGGAAGCCACTTCGATCTTTTGGATAGCCTGATCTGCCAATCTGGCCTCTGCCGCTATATTCTCAAGTATCTGGGTAGTTTCCCTGGCAATGTTTTCTCCCCTTAACACCATCTCGGTAGAATGCTGGATCAGCTCAGCCGTCTCCTTGGCTGCCTCAGAGGACTTGGCCGCAAGATTGCGAACTTCATCAGAAACAACAGCAAAGCCTTTTCCCGCCTCTCCGGCCCGGGCCGCTTCAATAGCTGCATTTAAAGCCAGAATATTAGTCTGGAAGGCAATGTCTTCGATGACCTTGGTAATGGAAGTGATTCTCTCAGAAGCTGCGGCTATATCTCCCATGGCTGCATTTAAGTCGTTCATTCGCTCGTTGCTTTTTACAATTCCTTCGTCAACATGGGAAACGTAGCCCGTAGCCTTGCGTACGTTGTCCGCATTTTCTCCCGCCTGACGGGCCACTTCGGTGATGGAGGCATTAAGCTGCTCCACTGTGGAGGCCTGCTCTGCCGCACCGGAAGCAAGGGACTGGGAAGCACTGGAAATCTGATCAGAACCGGAGGCAACCTGATTGGAAGCATCCTTAATCACTCCGAATACAGAGTTTAAATTATTCACAATCTGGTTTAATGAATTTTTAACGGCAATAAAATCGCCGGAATACTCCTGTCTCGTTTCTACTTCACAATTTCCTTCCTCCAAGTTAGACAGAATATAGGAAATTTCTTCGATTATGGTCTTCAAAAAATCCACTGTTGTGGTAAAGGATTTAGACAAAACTCCTATCTCATCAGCAGTGTTGACCTGAGGCACCTCTGTATGCAGATCTCCTTCTGCAAGCGCTTCAATTCTGCCCACCAAAGATACAATCGGCTCCACTATAGGTTTGGAAATCCTCACTGAAATAGCAATAGAAAGAACAATAAAGCAAAGAGTCATTACGGCTGTGATGGCAATAGAAATATAAAATCCGCCTAACATCTCAGTCGTTCTTGCTGTAACCCCGATAGCCCAGCCATTGGTATTGGGAATAGGTGTATAGCTAACAACATGCTTCACGCCGTTGATAGGGACATTGTCTGTGCCGGTCTTGCCGGATATCATTTTCTGGACCATAACAGCCAGTTCAGAATAAGAGGAATCCTCCTTGGCCTTTTCAATGTAGTTTAACTGAGACACTACAACGGTATGGCTTTCATGGGCAATAATCTTTCCATCCTTATCCGTGATAAATCCATAACCGGATTTTCCAACTGATACTGTGTCAATCATTTTAGTAAATACTTCAGCATCCAAAACAGCATAAACGATCTGCCTCTCCCCGCCTCTGGTAATAGGCGCAGAAATCATCAAAACGACTCTGCCGATGGTAGGACTGATCATTGTAGAAGATATGTAGGTATTTCCTTCCATGGCTTCCTGAAAAAAATCATTCTGACTCACATCCTGTCCAACGGAAGACCGTCCTGTAGCATCAGCAATATCCACCTCAATGAAACCGTACTTTTTGCAATATTCAGCAAAAGCCTCGTTGCGCTTCCCTTCGGAAACATTCCTGTTGGTTACTACTGGATCCTGAGAAATGGTATAGATCCGGCTCCTGTATATTTCAAGAGCATTTTCAATAGAAGAACAGTAGGCGGCTGCATTCTCATTCAGCCGGGTATTCATGTTGCTCAAAGCCTCGCGGTATGAAATGACAGCACTGGCAATTCCGCAAAGAACGGTTATGGCTACTGACAAACCGATCACACTGGCTAAAAGCCTTTTCTTAATTGATGGTGAACCGGAAAGTTTTTTCTTTAACCTTCTTCCTTTCTTCTTGGGCACTGTTTTTTTCTCGTCGCTCATTCTCTTTTCCTCCACTTTTGCATACATAATTTTAGTTACACAGATGTTTTTTCTGCCGCCTGATGACAAACAGAATTATTTTGTCACATTTTGACGCAGAATTCCTTAATAATACCATTTTTGTAAATAACTGTCAATAAAATAGAAATTGTAACAAGAATTTTAAATAAATTTGTAACAGAAACTTCAATAAAAAACCCGTACCAGCCAAAAGTCGGTACGGGCATAAAATTTCTTAATTTATAAAGTTTGTTTAAAACTTGCCTGCACAGACTTGCCTGCCTAAAAATTTGTGCAGGGTAGGCAAGAAAGTTATTACATCCTTGTAATAAGGAAGAGATTCGATGCGTATTTTACTCCAATAGCCCCGGATACTATAAAGCTTTGTTCTGATCTGGTGCCAATGTTGCCATCTTTTTCTCCTTGTCCAGACAAATACTAATTCTGTAAACAATCTTAATGATTAACCTACTATTATTTTAAATCATTTATAATATAATTTAGTTAAAAACAAAGTGAGGTGTTCCATGTTAAGAAATCTGCCAATTTACTTTATACAATTTTTACCATCGCTTATTTATATATCTGAAGTTTTAAAATTCATTGCCTGTATTCTGGTAATTTTATGCTGCATCAAATATTTAAAGAAATAATGATCCCCTCCGACCCCGGCGCTGCCAGTAATGCCGGAAGGTTATGTACAGCTTGTATTGTTTACCCCTGGGGCGAAATTTCATGTTTTCGCCCCATAATTGTTAACTCATACCAAAAATCTTTTCTAAAAGATCTTCTGCACGATCCAAACGATCATCAAGAGAATCAAGTATGCGGTCGATATTTTTGTATTCCTCCCGTGTGATTTTTCCTATACGATAATCAGACTTTACTTGACTTTCCAAAAAATCGATTACGTCTTCCAATTGATCTATTTCCCTAAGAAGTGCTAAATATTGATTATATTGCTCTTGTCTTGTTCCGGCTGGTCTTGTGTATCTAATAAGATTTACCAGATTCTCAACCAATAAAATTATTTCATTTAAATCATAATCCATAATAAGCACCTCTAAAATTTCAGATAGTTTCTATCTCATTATATGACCCTAAAATAAATGTTGTGTTGCAAATACTTGCATAAATGATCATATTTTTTAATGTAATTCTATATATTATCGTAAATACTCGTGGAGCGTATTATATGAAAATCCAAAACAAAAGTGCCTTAATAATTTCAATACTCATTCCACTGGCTGTCGGCTCTCTATCCGCACTTATTAGTGGGAACATGTCAATGTATTCTACACTAAACAAGCCATCTTTTAGCCCTCCTTCCTATATTTTTTCCATTATATGGACAGTGCTTTATATTTTGATGGGAATATCGGCATACATAATTTTTGTGTCAGGAAACACAAATTCAGCTAAAGCTCTGAAAATTTATGGATTACAATTATTTTTCAACTTTTGCTGGAGCATTATTTTCTTTGGATTTTCTCAATATTTACTTGCTTTTTTATGGCTGATAGCGTTAATCATTCTAATTATTATAATGATCCAACAGTTTTATAAAATAAGTCCCATTGCTGCGTACCTGCAAATTCCATATCTTTTATGGTGTATTTTAGCTGCATATCTAAATTATACAATTTATAAGTTAAATTAAATATCAATCACTCTCCTTTGCTGTTTCACGGGCAGCTCCGATTCTTCACTAAATACTAATTGTTACTGCTGGTTCCAGGGACTCCATGCAGACCCGTTGTAACTTCCAGCGTTGAGTTTTCCGTTACTTGGTTTTCTCTTTGTGTTTGGCCCCATACCTTCCAGAATGGAATTGTGAGCCACCATCAGGCTCACTTCCTTTCTTGTTTGTGTATAACTAGGCTGTAACAATTTGCAGTTTCGTGTCGTATTTTCAGATATTAACACCTAATCCACAATTGTTTCCACATTACTGTGGATAAGTGTCGTTTTGAGTAAAAGAAAACAGACATCGGATAGGTGGTATACTCCCCCATCAGACCCTCATGGCTCCCGGTCACAATGCCGTACTGCCTTACAGGGTATATCCGGACAGTGACTTTCTTTTTATCTTCCAGTTTCATATCGCTTCCTCCCTCCTTTTTCCTTTTACTTCCTATTGTTTTTCGAACATATGTTTGTTATAATCCGTATTGAGGTGATGAAAATGTCGGCTAACTTAACCAAATCCCGCCGAAACGAATACATCGATTTATCCTTTATGCGTACAGTGCCGGTGATCGCCAGTTTTAACATCCGGGGCGATTGTGTTCCCCTTTATTTTCGATACATTTTTTCTGACGGAACGTATACTGATATTGCTATTGACCGCATTGCGGATATAGATAAACGCTTCCGCCAGACCACCTATATTTGTGACGTTACAATAAACGATGTGCACAAAAAGGTGACGCTTACTCATTTTCGGGATGACGGGATGTGGTCGCTTAAAACTAATTAAATATCAGTTTAATGGTTGGTGCAGGGTTGGATTCCTTCTTTGGTGCTGCGTGGCATTCTTTTTAATTTATTTGACATATATTTTTACATTTCTCATATAATTAATTTGAAGGCTCATTCCAGAACTAACTATAGACGAAAGGGGACGTTCCATGAAAAACGCTAATCATTTTTCTGACCTATCTCTTCCTGATCAGGATACTTTGATCGATCACATTATTTTTAACTATAAGATGATTCCAAGTATTAATTATCAACAGACTGCTTATGGTCTGAAAGCACGCTTCAACCACTTAACGGGGGTTGATATGGGGTACCAAATCACTTCACAATGCTTCATGGAAGCCATGGCCAAAGCAGGTTATAAAGTGATTCCGGCTAAAAAAGACGTTATACCTAATTGGCATTTTAATGTTGGCAGGGTTCAATTTATGACCCATTGACTTATCTCATTTTGCATTCCAATTCTGAGTTACTGGTTTAAATTTCCTTTAGCTTACTTCCCCATTTTTTATTTGCTGTTTATTACCATAATATTTTTATCAATTATGCTCATAATAATATTGTGTTCATCAAAAAACACATCATTATAGACGGAGGTGCCAAGCTATGGATAGCAATGCGGAAATAACAATAGGTTGTTAATGAAGTATTGTTGACTGCTTAAACCAAGGTCAGAAAAATGCCCTCATACTAATCTTGAGGGCATTTTTCTTTATAGCCCGTTCAACCTTGATATTTCCATGGCGTCCTGACAAGGGGCGTTATTTTTATACCCCAAAAAATGGCAGGCAAGTGTCAATTTCTGTACTTATGAACACGAAAAAGGAGCCGCCCGAAGGCGAACTCCTCTTCCTCAAAAAACATCATTTTTCCCTGTAAAATCAAGGTTTTTCCTTAAAACTTACCCGCAGAAGCACATTCTTCAATGCTTACCGCAACAGCAACAGTAGCTCCAACCATAGGATTGTTACCCATACCGATCAGACCCATCATTTCCACATGAGCCGGAACAGAAGAAGAACCTGCAAACTGAGCATCAGAGTGCATACGTCCCATGGTATCTGTCATACCGTAGGAAGCCGGGCCTGCTGCCATGTTATCCGGGTGAAGGGTACGTCCTGTACCGCCGCCGGAAGCCACGGAAAAATACTTCTTTCCGTTTTCCATACATTCCTTCTTATAGGTTCCTGCTACCGGATGCTGGAATCTGGTTGGGTTGGTGGAGTTTCCTGTGATGGAAACGTCAACGCCTTCCTTAGCCATAATAGCAACGCCTTCTGTTACGTCATTGGCTCCATAGCAGTTAACCTTTGCTCTCAATCCCTGTGAATAGGATTTTCTCCAAAGCTCTTTTACTTCGCCTGTATAATAATCCATCTCTGTTTCCACATATGTAAATCCGTTGATTCTGGAAATGATCTGAGCTGCATCCTTTCCTAAACCGTTTAAGATAACTCTTAAAGGATTCTGGCGAACCTTGTTTGCCTTCTCGGCAATACCGATGGCACCCTCTGCTGCTGCAAAGGACTCATGTCCTGCCAGGAAACAGAAACATTCTGTTTCTTCTTCCAGAAGCATCTTTCCTAAGTTTCCATGTCCCAAACCTACCTTACGCTGGTCGGCAACAGAACCTGGAATACAGAAAGCCTGAAGGCCCTCGCCGATGGCTGCTGCTGCATCTGCTGCTTTTCTGCAATCCTTCTTGATCGCAATGGCAGCACCTGCAATGTAAGCCCAGCAAGCATTTTCAAAACAGATGGGCTGGATCTTCTTAACCTGCTCGTACACATCCAGACCTGCATCCTTTGTAATCTTTTCAGCTTCTTCGATAGAAGCAATACCGTAGCTATTTAATACAGAATTGATTTTGTCAATTCTTCTCTCATATGATTCAAATAATGCCATTATCTTGTCCTCCTTATTATTGGCCAAATGTCTTCACTGTGAGAACCGGATTCCAACAAACGTTTCTCACCCGATTATTCATGTCTTGGGTCAATGATCTTAGCAGCTTCCGCAACGCGGCCATACTGCCCTTTTGCCTTTTCCCAAGCTGTATTCGGGTCGTCGCCCTTCTTAATGAAGTCAGTCATCTTGCCAAGGCTTACGAACTGATAACCAATGATCTGGTCTTCCTCATCCAGTGCGATTCCGGTTACATAACCTTCAGCCATCTCTAAGTAACGAGGACCTTTCTTTAAAGTTCCATACATGGTACCAACCTGTGAACGAAGTCCTTTTCCCAAGTCTTCCAGTCCCGCACCGACAGGAAGTCCGTCTTCAGAAAATGCACTCTGAGTTCTGCCATACGCGATCTGTAAGAATAATTCTCTCATAGCTGTATTGATGGCATCACAAACAAGGTCTGTATTCAACGCCTCTAAAACAGTCAGGCCCGGAAGAATCTCTGATGCCATAGCAGCAGAATGAGTCATTCCTGAACATCCGATTGTCTCTACCAGCGCCTCCTGAATAATTCCTTCTTTTACATTCAGGGTCAGCTTACATGCACCCTGCTGGGGAGCACACCAGCCAACACCGTGTGTTAAACCGGAGATATCTTTAACTTCTCTTGATTTTACCCATTTTGCTTCTTCCGGGATTGGAGCCGCGCCGTGATGAACGCCCTGTGCCACTACGCACATCTCTTCTACTTCCTGTGAATAAATCATGTTAAAACTCCTTTCAAATAAGTAATAATTGTGAAAAGTATTTTGTTAAATAAATCACATCATACCTTTTCATATTTTCTCATATTATGCCAAATTCCGCAAGTCTTTTTTCCTCCCTCCCGACTGTTGAACGTTACGATTCAGCCATGCCATACATAATTTGGCAGATTTCCTCTGCTATCTGAATTTAGGCGAATTGGCCGAAAAAAAGGAAAGCAGGAAATCTCCTGCCTTCCATATTTTAATACGCTTTATACAATTCTTCTGACTGAAAGGATGGTACGGTAAGTTGCCGTTCCCACCTTGATTCCTGTGGCCGGAGTGCTGGCGTGGACGATCTGGCCGTTTCCGATATAGATTCCCACGTGGCCTGCATAACAGATAATATCTCCCGGCTGTGCTTCAGAATAGGAAACCTCCCGCCCTGCAGAACGCTGTTCCGAGGAGCTTCTTGGAATAGAATAACCAAAATTCCGGTAAACCGACTGGATAAATCCGGAGCAATCCGCTCCCTTGGTCAGGCTTGTCCCGCCGAATACATAGGGATTTCCAACGAACTGAAGTCCGTAGTCTGCAATTGCACGGCCTGATGCCGTTCCGCCGCTGCTCTTTGCAGCAGTAGGGCCGGTGTATGTATTATTGGCAGAAGTAGACCGTTTGGATGGAGAAGACGCTTTCTTTCTGGCCTCTTCCTCGGCTTTCTTCCTGGCCTCTTCAGCAGCCTTTCTTCTGGCTTCCTCTTCCTTGGACTTGCGGATCTCTTCATTCTTCTTTGCCACCGTCTGAGCATAAACGGCTGCATCCTGCTTGGCCTTTGCAAGCTGGCTGTCAAAATTGGAAACTTCTTTCTTTTTTGTGGCAATCAGGTTTTCAAGCTTTCCCTGCTGGTCCTTGTACTCCAGCTCCATGACTTCCATCTCAGCCTTGTCCTCTTCTAAGTCAGACTTGTAGTCAGCCACCTTCTGCTTTGTCTCCTGAAAAGCCACCAGCATCTTCCGATCGTATGAATAGATTCCTTCCACATACTCGGCTTTGTTAAGAAGGTCAGACATGTCCTTTACGTGAAGGAAAATATCCAGATATTCCGTATCTCCCTTTTCGTACATGTACTGAATTCTCTTTTTCATGGAAGAATACTGCTTTTCTTCCTCTTTCTTAGCTGCATCATAATCAATTTCAGCCTGCTTGATGTCAGCTTCCTTACTGGCCATATCGGCCTCCAGAACTTTCATGTCCGATAACAGAGCGGTTAAATCAGAGGACAGCTTGGACACCTGATTCTGAGCAGCACTCTTTCCGCTTTCCGCTTCCTTGGCCTTTTGGTTGGCCTCATTCAGCTTTTTCTGCGCTTCCTGTTTCTCTTTTTCCGCTTTTGCCGTGGCCCAGGCAGGTACGGATTGGCTGCAGACCATGGCGCCTATAAGCAGACCGCAGACCAGCCTTTTTAAGGCAGCAGCATTCTTTTCATAACTAATCTGTACTTTTCGTTTCATCGTCTGTTCCTTTTAGAGTATTTTCTACCTTATATGTTACTTAAAACAGAGGTAAAATTCAAGTCTTATTTAGAAATTTTAGATTTTTTTTAGAAAGGTCCTTTGCCACCCAAAGAAAACAGAGGAAAAATAAGACCCCTTTTACGACACTGGAAATGGTAAAAGCCCACCATATTCCATTGAGCCCAAGGCTTGTTCTGCCCAGAACCATTGCAAGAGGAATTCTGGCAGAGGTAAATACAACGCTGATTACCGAGCAAAGAAGGGTTCTCCCCAGGCCGGACAGCGCTCCCACAGTGGTCAGCTCCACACACATAAACATCTGGGAAATGCCTATGATTACCAGATAGTCCACACCCAGGGCGATAACATCAGCCTCATGGATGAATAATCCGAAGATTGGTCCCGGCAGCCCCATTAACAAAGCCGAACAAAGGAGTCCCCATACAAGTATGACGCCGGCCGCAGTAAAATATCCTTTTTTCACCCTTCCCAACCGTCCTGCTCCAAAATTCTGACCGCTGAAGGAATTAATGGCAGCACCGAACCCCTCGGCTGTCATCCAGGAAATGGATTCAATCTGGCCTCCTACCCTCTGGACTGCTACAGCCTTGTCTCCGAATTCGGCTACAAAACGGGTCAGGACCATGGAAATACTGGTATAAATCAGATTTTGTATGGAAGCCGGAAATCCGATTTGAATGATGGCTTTCATATGACCTCTGGAAACCTTGTGAAATATCTTTACTTTATGAAAAAGCAGCTGATCTTTTTTCATGAAAAAAAAGAATACCATGGTTACAACAGCCTGAGCCATGACCGTGGCAGCCGCTGCCCCAAACACCCCTGTCCCTTTGACCGGGCCGAAGCCGAAAATAAGGAGAGGGTCCAGAATCATATTTAAAACCAGACCTATCAGATTTGCCATCAGAGGCGTTTTGCTGTCTCCCATTGCCGTCATGATTCCGGTAATAATGGAATTTAAAAATGGGAACAGAGTCAGGCCGCAGGTAACTCTTAAATAAATTTCTGCATCCCGGACTGTGGCTGTTTCACTCAACCCAAAAAATCCAATCAGGGGCTTGGCTGCCAGTAATGTCACTGCCCCATAGATCAGGGCAAATAAAATCCCCATTTGAAGGGAACCGGAAGCGTACTCTGCCGCTTCTTCTGTCTTCTGGCTTCCCAGAGCCTGGGCCACCTTTACCTGCCCGCCCATTTTGGCCAGGGCAACTACACCCTGAGACAGCCAGACGTACATGCCTCCTGCACCTACTGCGGTCACTGCCTGAGAGCCCACCAGGCCGATCCAGGCCATATCTGTCAGATTGTAGGCCATCTGGACCATGGCCGTTGCCATAATCGGCAGAGCCAGACTGGTCAGAGAGGTAAAAATACGTCCGTTCAATAAATCCACATTTTTGCTCATAAGCAGCTATACTCCGTCTAAAAGGGCCGCCGGATGACCGGCAGCCCTGTCTTTATATCACTTTCTATTTAAGAAGGCTTAATTCTTGTTTGAAAGATATTCATCAATTCCTTTTGCACCTGCACGTCCGGCTTCCATAGCCAGAATAACAGTTGCAGCTCCAGACACAGCATCGCCTCCGGCAAATACGCCTTCACGGCTTGTCTGACCATTGGACTCATCTGCAATAATACATTTGCGCTTGTTGATATCCAGACCCTTGGTGGTGTTGGAGATCAGCGGGTTGGGGGAAGTTCCCAGGGACATAATAACAGTATCCACATCAAGGACAAACTCAGAACCCTCTATCTCAACAGGTCTTCTTCTTCCGGAAGCATCCGGCTCACCAAGTTCCATTCTAACGCATTTCATTCCATTTACCCAGCCCTTTTCATCGGTGAGGATCTCTACCGGGTTGGTCAGCAGATTGAAGATAATGCCTTCTTCCTTTGCGTGGTGAACTTCTTCCACTCTGGCAGGAAGTTCAGCCTCACTTCTTCTATATACCACGTAAACAGTTGCACCAAGACGGAGAGCGGTTCTGGCCGCATCCATGGCAACGTTTCCGCCTCCTACGACAGCAACTCTATTTCCTGCTGCAATCGGAGTATCATAGTCAGAACGGAATGCCTTCATCAGGTTGCTTCTGGTCAGATATTCGTTGGCAGAGAATACGCCGTTGGCATTTTCGCCTGGAATTCCCATAAACATAGGAAGTCCTGCTCCTGAACCGATGAATACGGCCTGGAAGCCTTCTTCTTCGAAAAGCTCATCAATGGTCACGGATTTTCCTATAATAACGTTGGTCTCAATCTTAACGCCAAGCTTTCTTACGTTGTCGATTTCTGTCTTAACTACTGTTTCCTTTGGAAGACGGAATTCCGGAATTCCATAGGTCAATACACCGCCTGGCTCGTGAAGGGCTTCAAATATAGTAACTTCATAGCCCATCTTAGCTAAGTCTCCGGCACACGTTAAACCTGCAGGTCCGGAACCGATCACTGCAACCTTCTTGCCGTTGGTGGTTTCAGGGGCAGCAGGCACAAAGCCGTTCTCCCTGGACCAGTCTGCTACAAAACGCTCCAGCTTTCCGATGGAAACAGGCTCGCCTTTGATTCCTCTGATACACACGCCTTCACACTGGCTCTCCTGAGGACATACACGTCCGCAGACAGCCGGAAGGGCGGAGGACTCAGCAATGATCTTTGCAGCCTCTTCGTGGTTTCCTTCTACTACTTTCTGAATAAATCCTGGTATGTTAATGGATACGGGGCAGCCAACCACGCATTTCGGATTTTTACACTGAATGCAGCGGGTAGCTTCTTCCATTGCTTCCTCTTCATTATATCCAAGACAAACTTCTTCAAAGTTTGTTGCTCTTACTTTTGGGTCCTGCTCCCTTACGGGAACTTTCTTTAAAACATCCATTACTCGTCACCTCCGCACTGTCCGCATCCACCATGATGTGTGTCGCCTTCAATCACCTTTAAGACTTTACGTCCTTCTTCTGATTTATACATCATCTGGCGCTTCATTGCTTCGTCAAAATTAACCATGTGGCCGTCAAACTCAGGTCCGTCTACACAGGCAAACTTCACTTCTCCGCCAACAGTAACACGACAGGCACCGCACATGCCGGTTCCGTCTACCATAACCGGATTTAAGCTGACAATAGTAGGAATGTCCAATTCCTTTGTTAAAAGGCAGACAAACTTCATCATGATCATAGGGCCGATGGCTACGCATACATCGTACTTTTTCCCCTGGTTCTGAACCAGATCCTTGATCACCTCTGTAACCATTCCTTTTCTTTCATAGGAACCGTCATCAGTGGTCACATATAAATTTCCGGCCTGTTTCCTCATAGCATCCTCCAGGATCAACAAATCCTTGGTTTTGGAGCCTACGATTACATCAACATCAATGCCGTGTTCTTTCATCCATTTTACCTGAGGATAAACAGGAGCTGTTCCCACGCCTCCGGCCACGAATAAAAATTTCTTTTTCTTTAATTCCTCTATGTCTTCATGAATGAATTCAGACGCATTGCCCAGAGGTCCAACCACATCTTCAAAGCTGTCACCTGTTGTCAATACTGCCATTTTCTCCGTACTGGAGCCCACTGTCTGGAAAACGATGGTGATGCTTCCCTTCTCGCGGTCATAGTCGCAGATGGTCAGGGGAATTCTTTCTCCTTTCTCATCCATTTTGACAATGACAAATTCGCCAGGCTGGCAGGACTTGGCAATCCGGGGTGCTTCCACATCCATCAGATAGATCTTGTCAGCTAACAGTTCTGCTTTTAAAATCTTATACATCTTTATCCTCCTAATATCTTCATGAATATTTCTGTTTACATTTCCTGACAGCCTTCCCCAGCAATCAGGCAAAATAGCACTCTTATCATCTTACCATTTTTCATGGTAACTGACAATATTTATTAAAAAATATTATTAAACTTTTATCAAACTGGAAACCATAAACCGGTTACAGTTCTTTCTTCCGGTACATGCGGAAGGTGTAGCACAGATCAAAATACGTCTGTTCCTCGCTCTCTGCCGCCATTTCCCAGGAAGGGTCCTGGTCCAGATCAGGGAAATGGGTGTCAGCGCTGTAAGTATAATCAATATAGGTCACATGAGCTGTATCGCAGTAAGGCAGGAACTCTTCGTATATGCTCTGTCCTCCTATAATGAAGCAATCTTCACTCCTGTACTTTTGAAGCTCTTTTAAAACCTCCTCAGCACTGTGGCAAATCAGGGCACCCTTTACTTTATAATCGGGATTTCTGGTCAGCACAATATTGGTTCTTCCATACAGAGGCTGTTTTCCGGGAAGGCTCTCCAGGGTCTTTCGTCCCATGACGATCACCTTTCCAAGGGTTTCCTCCCGAAACAGCTTTTTATCCTCAGGAATGGACACCAGAAGCTGGCCCTGATTGCCGATGGACCAGTTTTTATCCACAGCAACAATGATATTCATTACTCTTCCTCCCCAAGAATCAGCTCTTTTCCATAAGGAAGGGATTCTACCCATTGGCAGAAGGTATGCCATTCCACCAGCTTATGGCTTCGCCTTGCAAAATACATGTTGATCAGGTTTTCGTAATTCAAAGTGCATGTCCTCATCTGGTTATAGCTGGATGGAAGGAGCTGGATTAAATCATACCAGTCCTTTTTATCCTTTGTTTCCAAGTAACGGAGACGGATGGTTTCCAGTTGGGAAACAACGGTTTTCATAAATGACAGGGTCTCTTCCGTCATATGGTCGTGGCTGAAATCTTCCAGTTCAAAGGGCTTGCTGTGAATCTTATGCATGGTGCTGGTGGAGTTAGCTGTGGTGCCTGCCTTGTAGGTGTCGTACTCCTTCCACCAGTAAAGGGGAGCCGTAATGTCCACGGATACGAAAATCTGGCGGATGTATTTGCGATGGTCGCTTCCCGCCTTTCTAAGCCGTCTGGCAAGTCCCAAATCATTGGGGCCTAAGATGTAATCCCCTTCTTCGTCGTAGCTGCTGTCCATCTTATGCCAGCTGTTCATGGGATTTCTTGCGCCCCGGATGGCATTTTCTATGTTCATGACACTGGTTCTTTCACATTTTAACATGGTATTACCTCCCTGTTCCCGGTCCTTTTGACTCTGCTTTGTATATTATAGAGCAAAAACTTTGGTTCGTCCATTCCTTTATTCTTCCATTTCTATCTCATCCAGCTCTCTCATCAGTTCGGGAAAACTGTCCCGTTCAAACTCCTGAATGGATATGGATTTTTTGTTGGGATTGGCAAAGACAAAGGTCTTGTCCACGTTTTCCACGTAATTTTGAATCTTGTCATTGGTGGCGCTGATAATGGCCTGGAAACCCAGTCCACGGATCAGCTCGATACAGCTTGCCACCTTTTCCCCATCCATCTTGGAAAATGCCTCGTCAAGAACCACCAGCCGGAGGGTGGGGTTTCTCTGTATTTTAGGAGACAGACTGATGCGGTAAGCCTGGGCAAAGCTGGCTAATAAGGCTACATAAAGGGGATTCTGCCCCTCGCCTCCGGAGTTTTTCTTGATCATCTTGCTCAGGCGGATTTTAATAACCTCATCATCGTTTTGGATGATCTGCTGCATATCAAAGGATAAATAAGTCCGGTAATCCGCATACTTATCCATGTTCCTTTTGGCTTCCTCCATCTGTTCCGGCGTGGCATTGTCCGGAGGGATGAAAATGTTAATCAGTTCATTGATCATTTCCCCGTACTGGTTTTCATGCTCCATGGTAAATAAGTTCATCTGGTTATCCAGAGAATCGGTCAGGTGAGCAGGATTTACTTCCAGAGAATCATCCATGAACATGTCGTAATACCTTCCGTCAGGCCCCTTATTCTTTCCAATGACAAACTGGTATTTGTCCTTTCCAAAGTCAAGTCTGCTGATGATCTTATTCAGCTCATCCTTTCTCAAAAGGGCATCTCTTATGGCGCTGCGGATTTTAAACATGAAATCATCTTTAAAATGAAGGACAGCGGACTTGGCCTGCTCGGCAGCCATTTTTTTATATTCCTCCAGGCTGCCGCACTCCATGAGTTCAAGAAGCCGGTCGTATTCTCCGTTATCCTTTGCTGTTAAGGAGAAGTTCCTGTTCGGGTACCTTCTGGCATAGTCGCCTCTGGCAGTGACAAGAATCTGGTAAGCATGATCCCGGGCTTCTTCTGCTTTCCGGCATTCTCCGAAGAATTCATTTTTAAGCTGGTCATACCGGCAGTTTTCTCTGCTCTCCAGAAATTCATTTACCTTCTGCTCCAAATCCTCATAAAACTCAAATTCCCGTTCTTTTAAAACCAGCTCCTCCTGAAGCCGCAGGGAGTCTTTGTGAAAGCCTTCAATCCTGCCGTTAACGCCGTAAATCAGTTTATCCACAGCTCTCTGCTCTTCCCTTTTTCCTTCGCAGAGCGTTAATATGGCTTCTCTTTCCTTGACCCATGCCTCTACATCCTGGACCTTCAGCTTTTCCAGCTTCTGTTCCAGACGGCGGATTTCTTTTTCCTTTTCCTTAAGAGCAGCCATATCCTGCTGCCACTCTAAGTAAATCCCTGTCTCTTCATTTAATGATTCTAAAGATAAAATCCGCTGGCACTCCTTTAATATCTGCTCCTGAGGCTTTTTCTCCTCTTCCAGGGAAGCCAGATTCTTTTCCAGAAGCCGGATTCTTCTTCGGACACTGTCCTTTCCGATATAAGCAAATCTGGTATAATTGTCAGGGTTCATATGCTGCAGACGGAAGGTGTGGTACAGCATACAGTCAGAGGTCACACCAATGCGGCACCCGCGCAGTTCTTCCAGGCTGCCGCATTTAACCACCTTGCCTAAAAGCAGGTCAATATAAGGCTGTAAGTAAGACTCTCTCACTCCCACTTCCCCGGCAAGGCTGTTTTTCACCACTTCATAGGAATTCTGTCCCACTTTTTCCGTGTCCAGAACAGCCACGTTGAAATATTCCGTTTTATCCAGTTCCCCATATATGTCCATGGCGGTCTGTGCATAAGCAGGGGCTACGATCAGGGACAGCTTGTTGTTGCCAAGATAACCTTCCACTGCATTTCTCCAGGTTTCATCCTGGATATCCAAAAGATCTGCAAGAACATGAACCTCCACCGCTTTGCCTGTTTCCTCTAAAAGCCGCTGCTGAATGAAAGACCTGGCCCGTTCCAAGTATTTGGGATAAGCTTTGTTTCCAGCTTTTAACTGAGCCAGTTCCTCACCGGTCTGCCTCTCCTTTTTCCGGATATCCCGGAGAACGCCTTCCGCCTCTTTCCGGGTTTCTTCTGTTTCTTTCACCAGTTCAGCAATGGATTTTTTCAGGCGGTTCAGTTTGTCTTCGTCAATGGTGTTATTTTCAAACTCTTCAATATCCCAAATAGTCTGGTTGGAGGTTGTCTCCTCATCGATCCACGCCTTTAAGCCCTCTGCTGTTTGATTCCATCTGGCGGAACTTTTCCCCAGATGAATAGACAACTCTTTTGCAGAGTCCAATTGGTTTTTCAAATCTTCATAACCGGTGGAAGAAATCCGGGAAAGCAGTTCATTACCCTGCACGGTCAAATCTTCGATCTGGCCTTCCAGTCCTGTCTTTTGCTTCTCCAGACGGATTAAGTCCTCTCCGGCAAGGCCGGTTTTATCTGCCAATGCCTGAATCCTGGCCTGATAATCGAGAACCTCCATTTTTCGGAAAAAGTATGTATTGCTCCGTATTTCCTCTTCTTTTTCCTGGACAGATAAAAACTTCTCCCTGATTCCTTTTAAGTAACCGATTTCCACCCCGGTGTCTTCGATCTTTTTTCGCATCCGCCCGTACTGCATAACGCTTTCCTGCATGTCCTCAATGTGAATGTCCTGCTCCATGCAGATGTATTCCTTTACAAAGTCCTCCAGCTTGATGTTCATGCGGAAGGGAATAGCCCGTTTAAAGAGAAGTGGGAACTTCTCCGAATCCAGACCGCCTAAATATACATCGTACAACTGTCTGCGAAACCGCTCATTGTGGGACGTGGTAAAATAAGCGTCTTTCTCATACATGGTCTGCAGATATGCGGACACTTCTTCGATGGTCATGGACCTGGAACCGGTCCGGTAGCCGTTTTCCCATAAGGGACCTTTATGCCAGAAGAATTTTCTGGATATCTCATTGGTGGCTGTTTCCACATCAAAGACAATTCCGATGCACTGGCATTCCTGAGTAACCGTCCGTTTCAGCTCCAGCACAATAGTAGAAGAAAAATTCTGGTTTCTCAAATAAGCAAACTCGTTATTCTCACCGATGTTTACCATGCCCCGCAAATATTCAATAAGGCTCCGGTCCGAATCATCGGCTGCTGCCTTGTTAAAAAATCCCCGGCCGTCGGTATTGGCGTAAAGGAGGATCTGCATGGCGTCAATGACCGTGGACTTTCCGCTGCCGGAATGGCCTGTAAAGAAATTGATTTCCTGGTTAAAGGACAGGGTCTTCCGGTTGATATAATGCCAGTTATTTAAAAGTATCCGGGACAGGGCCTCAAAGTTCTGGTTCGTCATCGTTGTTGTCTCCTTCCCCAAATGATTCCAGCAAAGCCCGCACATCATCTCCCAATAAAACCACATTGATGCAGGGATAGATAATCATACGGCTTTCCGGGTCCAAATCCTCCAAAATGTCCAGAGGCTCCAGAACCTGATATTTTTTTAACAGAGCCAGAGCCCTTCGGATTTCGGTAGCGCTTGGCTGTTTGTGAAATAAGCGGTAGCTTCCCAGCTTCTCATGAATTTCGCTTAAGGTGGTGTAAACATTGACACTGGAGGATACTGCCGCCATTTGTTCGTCGTAAATCAGTTTTAAAACCAGCAGATAGAGGGTGGCAAGCTTTGGAAGCTTCTCTCCTACTGTGTCCTCTCCCTGAATATAAATCAGCCCTAACTGGCTGTTTTCCAATACCGACACGCCTGCAACGGACAAATAGGTTCTGATAAACTCCAGATGCTTGTTGCAGATTTTAAATTCCTGGTTATATGTAAAACGTTTGGAGCGTTTATCGTATTTGTACTCCAGCACAAAGGTCTGACGGAACAGCATCTTTAAGCATTCTCTTACTTCTCCCTTTTCTCCTTCTTCTAAAGCGTCAAAATATGGAATCCGGTCCGTTAAACCGGCACTTTCTTCATAGGTCATGATTCCTTCCTCCTTGTAAATACCAGTTTTGGATAGCGGTATCTGCCGTTGTCAATCTGCTCCGGCTCCTGATCTTCCACCTGATACAGGCTTTTCCTTCTGGTGGAGTAATCGTAAGCCAGAATCAGCTTTTCAAATTCCTCAGGAGAACGGACAGTGTCCTCCTTTACCTCCATGCAGCCATGCTCCAGACGGGCCTCAATGAAGTCTTCAATTTCCTTGCGGCTGTAGCGGCTCTTTAAGCGGTTTAAATTCAGCACCTCTTCCATGGTCAGCTCCGGGGCCTCTTCTTCTGCCATCAAGTTTTCCTTAAATCCTGCTCTCGGCTTCCTTCTCTTATAGAGGGAATTTTCAGAAAGAAGGGATATCTGGGATAAATTCATGCAGTTTCCCGTTTCTTTTATAGCTTCCTCCTGATTCTCTGTATCAGACAAATGATTTAACAGCCTGATAACCAGGCCCTTCATGTTGTCTTCCTGGTTCAGCAGGTAGTTAAGCCTTGTAACCGTAGCCCTGATGTACCGGGAATGTTCCTTGTCCATGTTGGCAATCCGGTGTTCAATATAGTCAAATCCCCGTTCAATCTGATCCAGCTTTTCCCCGATATCTCCAACCGTCACCTTCAGCCCGCTTCGGCGGCTCATCTGCTCCATCCACTCTCCGTCTTCTCTCATGGAGCTGATCCACCGTTTAATATCGTTTTTATACAGATAAAAATTGTCGGAGGTCTTTAAAATGTGATATTTCTTCTTTACGATTTCCTCCACATACCCCTCTAAATGGTCTTTTAACAGTTCTCCGTATGCCTTTTTAGACAAAAGACTTGCAAAGAACTTGTCCATGTTATGAAGCATATCCTGCAAGGTCTTATTGAGCCGTTTTGTATTGATACAAGCTGTATTTAACAGGCTTACGCTGGCCCTTGGATCGTGTTTTAAGGAAAACAAGATGGCATAGACGTTTTGAATATAAATCTGGGTCTCATCCTCTTCATCGCTTGTAAGCTTGAAAAATGCCTCAATCATGACAGCAGCGTAATCAGGGATTACGATGTAAACCGTCATGGAGGCATAGTCATCCACCTTTCTGAGCCAGCCTGCCCTTAAAAGCCAGTTTAAGACCCTGGCCGCGGTGGGAAGAAGGGCATCCGCCTCATCCTCTAACTCATCCTGCCAGATGACCAGTTGTTTCTGGACAAAGTATTCCTCCAGAACCTGAAGGCAGACCTCCCGGCTTAGAAAGTAATTGCTGTATTCATATTCTTCATTGATTTTTAACAACGCTTCTATGTAAGTAGACCGGTTAATGGAACGGAACAGCCCCCAGAAACGGTCTGGTATTTCATTCATCAGTATCATTTATTCAGCCTTATCTCCTGTTTTTTGTGCCTTCGGAAAACCGGATTGACTTCGGAAAGAAAGCCGCCGCATGAATCACCATGCAGCGGCGGTTATAAATCCTTTTCATTCTCTCCGGCTCAAACCTCCGGTGACGGTTCTTCCGGAGTCTGTTCTGCCTTTTCCTCTATAGTCCAGTCAGACAGGCCGTCATCCTTTGTTTTCCCGTCAGACTCAGAATCCTTCTCTTTTTCCTCAGGCTCCGGAATTCCCTTTGCCTCACGGAAAATTTTCATGAATTCCTTGCCTGTAATGGTTTCTCTCTCAATGAGGAATTCTGCGATCTTATCCATGACATCCCGGTTTTCGATGAGAAGGCTCTTGGCTTCTTCGTAAGCCTCCTTCAACATTCTCATCACTTCTTCATCCACCTGGGCAGCAGTAGCTTCTCCGCAGTTCATGACAGCCCTTCCGCTTAAGTACTGGTCTTCTCTGGCAGCCAGACCCATCAGGCCGAATTTCTCAGACATACCGTACTGGGTGATCATGGCGCGGGCTACCTTGGTGGCCTGCTCAATATCATTGGAAGCGCCGGTAGTCACGCTGTCAAATACAATTTCTTCTGCCGCACGTCCGGCTAAGTAGCCTACCAGCATGGCATGAAGCTCTTTTTTTGAATTTAAGAACTTTTCTTCTTCAGGCACATGCATAACATATCCCAAGGCTCCCATGGTTCTTGGCACAATGGTGATCTTCTGCACCGGTTCGGAATCCTTTTGAAGGGCGCTGACTAAGGCATGGCCCACCTCGTGATAAGAAACAATGCGGCGTTCTTCTTTATTAAGAACCCGGTCCTTTTTCTCCTTGCCTACTAAAACAACTTCCACAGCCTCAAACAAATCTTTTTGGGACATTGCCTGGCGGCCATGCTTGACAGCCAGAATAGCGGCTTCGTTAATCATATTAGCCAGATCAGAACCAACAGCTCCCGATGTGGCAAGGGCGATGGCGTCTAAATCAACGGTTTCATCCAAAAGTACATCCTTTGCATGTACCTTTAAAATATCCACACGTCCCTTTAAATCCGGCTTATCCACAATGATCCTCCGGTCAAAACGGCCGGGACGAAGAAGAGCCGGGTCCAGGATTTCCGGGCGGTTGGTAGCTGCCAGAACCAAAAGGCCTTTAGAGGAGTCGAATCCATCCATTTCAGAAAGAAGCTGGTTTAAGGTCTGCTCCCTTTCATCGTTTCCTCCGCCGAATCTGGAATCACGGCTTTTTCCGATGGCATCCACCTCATCAATAAAGATAATGCAGGGTGCGGACTCCTGAGCCTGCTTAAACAAATCCCGGACACGGGATGCGCCCACACCTACAAACATTTCCACAAAGTCAGAACCGGACAGGGAATAAAAGGGCACGTGAGCCTCTCCTGCAACGGCCTTGGCAAGAAGGGTCTTTCCTGTTCCGGGAGGTCCCACAAGCAAGGCTCCCTTGGGAAGCTTTGCGCCGATCTTCGTATATTTTCCCGGATTGTGTAGGAAATCCACGATTTCCGTCAAAGATTCCTTTGCTTCATCCTCTCCGGCCACGTCCTTAAATGCGATTCCGGTTTCCTTTTGTACATAGACCTTGGCGTTGCTCTTGCCCACGCCCATGAAGCCTCCGCCTCCGCCCATACGGCGCATGATGAAGTTTAAGAGAAATCCCATGGCTACGAATAAGAACACGTAGCTGATTGCCGTCTGAATCAGGAAATTGCTTTCCCGGCGAACCCGTGTCGTATTTACGTCTGCTTTCCTTAAGCGTTCTGCCAGATCTAAATCATTCTCCATCTTGACGGTATAATAGGTAACTCTGGGCTTATATTCCTCCCAGGTGTCCTTTGGCTTAATGGTAATCTTTGTATCGCCCACTTCTACTGACTCTATCTGCCCGTTGTCTGTCATATTCATAAAAGTGTCATAGCTCAATTCCTCATTCTGTCTTGTGACCACCATATCATGCAGGTAAGACAGCACCATGGCTACAACGAGAAATGCAGCAATCCAAACGGCAATTGCCTGAGCATTTTTCGGCATCTTATTATTTTTTTGATTCTTGTTATCCATCTGTGTGAATTCTCCAATCCGGATATGTTCTACCCATTCTGTATCTCTACCATTATAGAGTCAGTCTCCCCATAAATCAAGAAAAGAATTATTAAATCCTTATAAACACCGGACGGGATTTTCAGGGTAAAAAAGGGCTGTCACAAAATGAATTTTCATACAAAATATTGGTATCAGCCAAGCAGCCAGGAACCGTATCTTGTTGAATTTTTACATTTTGCGACAGCCCCCCCATTTATTTTACATTCATTTATTAAACAGTGGTCCAGCCTCCGTCAACCTGAAGCAGCTGGCCTGTGGTATAAGAAGAAGCATCGGAAGCAAAGTAAATCAAGGCTCCATCCAGCTCTCCGTCACGTCCCGGCCTTTTCATGGGGCATGTATGTTCAATGACATGGCTGATAGCACCGCTTTCCAAGAGGTTGTCTGTCATCTCGCTCGGGAAGTAAGCCGGGCCGATGGCGTTTACCGTAATGTTGTATTTTGCCCATTCATTGGCAAGAGCCTTTGTCATCATGAGAAGGGCTCCCTTTGTGGTCGCATAAGCGGATATGGGCAGACCCGGCATGGCAACGGTGGAATGGATGGATCCGATGTTGATGATCTTGCCGTACTCCTGATCCTTCATAACCCGTCCTGCTTCTCTTGCAAAATAAAACACGCCGTTGACATTGGTATCCATCATCGTTGTCCACAACTCATCAGATGTATTTTCTGCGGCATCAGCCCAGCCTAAGCCTGCATTATTTACAAGGATATCAATTCTTCCGAAGTGGTTCTTCACATCCTCAACGGTCTCTTTAATTTCTTCTGATTTCATAACATCGCATTTATGAACATAGCATTCCGCCCCAAGAGCTTCCACTTCTTTTTTAACGCCTTCCAGCTTTTCCACACGCCTTGCCACAATGGCCACCTTTGCGCCTTCTTTTGCCAGGGCCAATGCAAACTGCCTTCCCAGCCCTGAGGATGCACCTGTAACAATTGCAACTTTTCCGGTTAAATCAAATAATTTACTCATGTTCTGCTCTCCTTTGATGTTTGTTTATAGTGATTGTTATAATTATAACAATTCTTCCATTTTATGTAAACAGTATTTTTTTACTGATTTAAACTTTTGTTCTTGTATATTATGACAACATCCGTCCATACTATTTTAATTATTACCAGAAATTCCATGACCGGACTTCCAATTTATGGCTATATTTTAAACTCCCTTTTCATAAGCTGTTTTTTTCCCTTATCCTGCCTCTTTTCATCATAAAAATATTTTTCACTTTATAATCTTAAGTTTTTTCCTAACCCTCTGGATTTTTTGGCGAAAAGGATATATAATCTCTTTTTTAAAAAATATCCCTGCACCCACACCATTACAAAAGGAGGTCACACCACTATGGCAGTAAAATATGTATTTGTCACCGGAGGAGTTGTATCCGGACTTGGCAAAGGCATCACAGCAGCATCTCTCGGCCGTCTGTTAAAGGCCAGAGGCTACAAAGTCACCATGCAGAAATTCGACCCTTACATCAACATAGACCCGGGCACCATGAATCCGGTCCAGCACGGAGAGGTTTTCGTCACCGAGGACGGAGCGGAAACAGACCTTGACCTGGGACATTATGAACGCTTTATCGACGAAAATCTGACTCAGAATTCCAATGTCACCACCGGTAAGGTCTACTGGACCGTACTGACCAGGGAGCGGCGGGGAGATTTCGGGGGAGGCACCGTGCAGGTTATCCCTCATATTACTGACGAAATCAAAAGCCGTTTTCACCAAAGCACTGACTCCTCTGAAACAGAAATCGCCATCATCGAGGTGGGAGGAACAGTAGGCGACATCGAAAGCCAGCCCTTCTTAGAGGCGATCCGGCAATTCCAACACGAAGCGGGCCACGAGAATGTCATTCTCATCCATGTGACCCTGGTTCCATATCTAAAAGTTTCCGGCGAACTGAAAACAAAGCCTACCCAGGCCAGCGTAAAGGATTTACAAGGCATGGGAATCCAGCCAGACATCATTGTATGCCGTTCCGAGCAGCCCCTTGATGACGGTATCCGAAGCAAAATCGCACAATTCTGTAATGTTCCAAAAACCCATGTACTTCAAAATCTGGATGTGGAGGTGTTATATGAGCTTCCCTTAGCTATGGAAGAAGAGCATTTAGCCCAGGTGGCCTGCGAGAGCCTGCATCTTCCCTGCCCTGAGCCGGACCTTGCCGAATGGTCTGCCATGATCGAAAACTGGAAACATCCGGAAAAAGAGGTGACTGTTGCCCTTGTGGGGAAATATATCCAGCTTCACGACGCATATATTTCTGTAGTGGAAGCGTTAAAACACGGCGCCACCTACAACCGTGCCAGTGTCCGCATCAAATGGGTGGACTCTGAGCTTGTGACCGATGAGAATGCAGAAGATCTCTTCCGGGATGTGCATGGAATCCTGGTTCCGGGCGGCTTTGGAAGCCGGGGAATTGAGGGGAAAATCTCCGCAATCCGCTATGCCAGGGAAAACAAGGTTCCGTTTCTGGGCCTCTGTCTTGGAATGCAGATGGCTATTGTGGAATTTGCCCGCCATGCCGCCGGGCTTACGGGAGCACATACGGCAGAGCTTGATCCGGACACCCCCTATCCTGTCATCCATTTAATGCCTGACCAGAACGGCGTGGAAGACCTTGGAGGCACCCTGCGCCTTGGCTCCTACCCCTGTGTCCTTGACAAATCCTCAACCGCTTATGAGGTGTACGGGGAAGAACTGATCCATGAACGCCACAGGCACCGCTATGAGGTAAATAATGACTACAGGGAGGCTCTCACAAAGGCTGGAATGAAGCTTTCAGGCATTTCCCCTGACGGAAGAATCGTGGAAATGGCAGAGCTTCCATCCCATCCCTGGTTTGTAGCCACCCAGGCTCATCCGGAGTTTAAATCAAGGCCCAACCGGCCTCATCCATTGTTTCGTGATTTTATACGCGCTGCCAAAAATTTTTCTTGCACTTTTTGAATCTTCTGATATAATATAAGGCAACGTGTACCCTTATGAAAGACAATTGTTTTTACAGGGAATACACAAAAAGGAGGATATGAAAATATGAAGTTGAAAAAATTACTTGCACTCACTCTCGTTTCATGTATGAGCGTCAGCCTTTTAGCAGGCTGTAGCGGCGGTTCTTCTTCAGGCTCTGCAGGCGGTGCCAAGGTGGTTAAAATCGGCGTATTTGAGCCCACCACAGGAGAAAACGGCGGCGGCGGCTTCCAGGAGGTTTTAGGCGTCCGTTATGCAAAAGAAAAGTACCCTACTGTTAAAATCGGCGGAGAAGAGTACAAAGTAGAATTAGTGGAAGTGGATAACAAATCCGACAAAACAGAGGCTGTCAATGCAGCACAGAAGCTTGTAAGCGAAAAAGTTTCCGTTGTAATAGGAAGCTACGGCTCCGGCGTTTCCATTGCAGCAGGCCAGATTTTTGCAGATGCCAAGATTCCTGCAATCGGCGCTTCCTGTACCAATCCTCAGGTAACCCAGGGAAATGACTTCTATTTCCGGGTTTGCTACATTGACCCATTCCAGGGCACTGTTATGGCAAACTACGCAACCAATGAAGGTGCAAAAAAAGCAGCCGTTATCACCCAGCTTGGAGATGACTACTCCTCAGGCCTCGGTTCCTTCTTTAAATCCTCTTTTGAGAGTCTTGGAGGCACCATCGTAAGCGAGGAACAGTTCCAGACCAACCAGACAGACTTCAAGGCTATTCTGACCAATATCAAGGCTCAGGAACCGGACGTAATCTTCGCTCCTTCTTCCATCACCACTGCTCCTCTTATTATCAAGCAGGCACGTGAACTTGGAATTACAGCTACCATCGCTGCAGGCGATACATGGGAAAACTCCACCATCATTGAAAATGCAGGCGCTTCCGCAGAAGGCGTTGTACTCTCCACCTTCTTTGATGAAGCAGAACCGGCCAATGATGAAGCAGCTTCCTTTATTTCCGGCTTTAAGGCTTACTTAAAGGAAAACAAGCAGGAAGAAATTATTCCGGCAGTATCCGCTCTCGGTTATGACGCTTACCTTTGTGCATTAAAGGCAATCGAAACAGCAGGCTCTACAGACGGCGCTAAGATTCAGGAAGCTTTAAAGGGCGTATCCATTGACGGCGTAACCGGAACCATTGCTTTTGATGAAGTCGGAGATGCAAAGAAGGATATGGCATTTATCAAGACAATTGAAAACGGACAGTTTAAGTTCCTGACAACTACTTCCGTAGAATAAGGGCATCACAAATGAGTGGGGAAGAATTTCCTTCCCCACTCGTTCCATTTCAGCCAAGCCATACGCCCCTCTGGGGCTTTTTAGCCTACAGAAGCATTTATGTAATTTGTGCATAAAAGCCTGACAGTTAAGCACAGATTACATAAATGTTTCTTCACGGCTGAACTGCAATACACATTCCACAGATAGGAGGCATCTTGCCACATGAGTCTTACAACCTTTTTACAGCAGTGTCTGACCGGCATTTCCTTAGGCGGCGCCTACGCCCTGATTGCCATTGGTTATACTCTGGTCTACGGCATCCTGCGGCTCATCAACTTCGCCCACGGCGATATTTTTATGATGGCCGGTTATTTCATGATTTTTGCAATGGCAGTTTTCCCATGGTTTATTGCTGTTCCCATTGCGCTGCTGGTCACAGTTTTACTGGGCGTGTCCATTGAACGGGCCGCTTACCGCCCTCTGCGCTCTGCTCCCAGAATGTCTGTCATGATTTCTGCAATCGGCGTTTCTTACCTGTTACAGAACCTGGCTACATATCTCTTTACTGCTCTGCCAAAGGGATATCCGGAAATTCCGTTTTTAAAGAAGATCTATCAGCTTGGCGGCCTTTCCGCTTCTTTCGTTACCTTCTTAACTCCGGTTCTGACCCTCATCATCGTTTACGGGCTCATGATCCTGATTAACAAGACAAAAATCGGTATGGCAATGCGTGCCGTTTCCAAGGACTACGATACTGCTTCCCTCATGGGAATCAAGATCAACCGTGTCATCACTTTTACCTTTGCCATAGGCTCCCTTTTGGCTGCCATCGGCTCTGTACTCTACTTTACAGACCGTATGACCGTATTCCCCTTCTCCGGCTCCCTGCCAGGTTTAAAATGCTTTGTGGCGGCTGTATTCGGCGGGATCGGCAGCATTCCCGGCGCTGTGCTGGGCGGATTTATCCTTGGACTTGGAGAAACCGCTCTGGTTGCCATGGGATATTCCACCTTCAGCGATGCGTTTACTTTTATTCTGCTAATCGTCATTCTTCTGATCAAGCCTACGGGACTGTTCGGTGAGAAGACAACTGATAAAGTGTGAGGTATTCCCTATGAAGAAAAAAGCATTTCCCAAAAACAGACTATACACTCTGATCGCCCTGCTTGTTATCATCGGCATCCTGGGATTTTTACAGGTAAACAGTGCGGCTTACAGCTATCAGATTTCCATTTTGCAGCGAAGCGCCATATACGCGGTAGTTGCCGTTTCCATGAACTTGCTGACCGGATTTACAGGACTCTTTTCCCTGGGTCAGGCGGGCTTTATGGCAATCGGAGCCTATACCGTATCCATTCTTACCATTCCCGTTGAAAGCCGGGCCAGCGTTTACTATGTGGATGGAATTTTTCCTGTCATTGCAAACCTGCACTGTCCTTTCTGGCTGGCTCTTATTATTGCAGGAGTGCTTTCTGCAGGAGTCGCCGCCTTAATCGGAATTCCGGTGCTTCGTTTGAAAAGCGATTATCTGGCCATTGCCACTCTGGGCTTTTCTGAGATCATCAGGGCTGTCATTGCGGCTCCTCAGTTAAACAGAATTACCAACGGCTCCTACGGCGTCAAGAACATCCCGGGCTTTCCTAATTTATATGCGGCATTTGGCCTCTGCGCCCTCTGTATCCTCCTGATGGTGCTGATCGTCAATTCCTCTTACGGAAGAGCATTTAAAGCCCTTCGTGAAGATGAAATTGCAGCTCAGGCCATGGGGCTGAACTTATTCCGTTATAAAGAACTGGCATTTGTCATCTCCTCTTTCTTCACAGGCGTGGGCGGTGGACTTTTGGCTATGTTCATGCGTTCCATCGACTCCAAAACCTTTTCCATCAACCTGACCTACGATATTCTGTTGATCGTAGTCCTTGGAGGAATCGGAAGCATTACAGGAAGCATTGTCGGCTCTTTCCTGGTTACTGCCGGAAGAGAATGGCTCCGCTTCTTTGACAATCCCCTTATTATCGGCGGATTTGAAGTTCCCTTATTCCGTTCTGGATTCCGTATGGTCATCTTCTCCGTGCTTTTGATGGCAGTGGTGCTCTTCTACCGCAGGGGAATCATGGGCAGCAACGAATTTTCCTGGGCAGGTCTTGGACGCTTACTGCGCCGGATCACAACAGGGCGGAAGAAAAAAGACAAAACACAGAAGGGAGAAAATGCATAATGTCATCAGCAGATAAAACAGCTGTAAACGTGCTCCACATGCAGGATGTAACCATGCAGTTCGGCGGAGTTGTGGCGGTAAACGGCTTGACCCTTGATGTGAACCAGGGAGAGATCGTGGCCCTCATCGGCCCCAACGGAGCCGGAAAGACAACTGCCTTCAACTGTGTTACCGGTATTTATGAACCCACCTTCGGACAGGTGGATTTTATGGGAGAAACCATTCTCTCCAATACTCCCCAAGGGAAAATGCAGAAAGCCTACTTAGGGGAAGTAACTCCAAGCCCCATTACAGTAGTAAGAAATACGCCGGATGTGATCACACAAAAGGGCATTGCCCGTACCTTCCAGAATATCCGCCTTTTCGGACAGCTAACCGTATTTGACAACGTGCTTATTGCAAAGCATATGAGAGCAAAACAGAACGTGTTCTCTGCGGCTCTCCGCTTAAACTATAAAGAGGAAAAACGGATGCGCCAGGAAGCTGCCGACCTGCTGGAAGAACAGGGCCTGCTTCATTTAAAGGATGAGATCGCCTCTTCTCTTCCATACGGACTCCAAAGGCGTCTGGAGATCGCCAGAGCCCTGGCAACAGAGCCGAAGCTTCTGCTCCTTGACGAACCGGCAGCAGGCATGAATCCTCAGGAAACCCAGGAATTGACGGATTTCATCATGCAGATCCGCGACTCCTACAAGCTTACCGTATTCATGATCGAGCACCATATGGATCTGGTCATGCAGATTTCAGACCGTATTTACGTTCTTGATTTCGGCAAGCTGATCGCACAGGGCACACCGGCGGAAATTCAGAACAATGAACGTGTAATTGAAGCATATCTGGGGGTGAGCGACGATGCTGAAGATTGATAATTTAAGAGTAAATTACGGCGGTATTGAGGCTGTAAAGGGCATTTCCTTTGAAGTGCCGGATAAGAGCATCGTTACCTTAATCGGAGCCAACGGAGCCGGAAAGAGCACCACCCTCCGCTCCATCGTAGGCCTGACAAAGCCGGCTGCAGGAAGCAGCATTACCTTAGACGGGCAGGAACTGATCGGAATGGATACCACGGACATCGTGTCAAAGGGCATTGCCCTGGTTCCCGAAGGACGGCGGGTATTCCCGGATATGACTGTTATTGAAAACATTAAAATAGGTGCTTATTTGAGAAATGACGACCTCCAGGAAGACATTGACTGGGTTTACGATTTGTTCCCCCGCTTAAAAGAGAGAAGCTGGCAGCTTTCCGGAACCCTTTCCGGCGGCGAACAGCAGATGCTGGCCGTTGCCAGAGCTTTAATGAGCCAGCCAAAGATCCTGATGATGGATGAACCTTCCCTGGGCCTGGCTCCCCTGATCGTAAAAAATATTTTCTCCATCATTAAAGAGATCAACAAAAGGGGCGTAACCGTGCTTCTCATCGAACAGAATGCAAATATGGCTCTTCACACCGCTGACGTCGGCTATGTGCTGGAAACCGGAAGGATTACCTTAACAGGGTCCGGAAAGGAACTGCTGGCAGATGAATCGGTAAAAGCGGCTTATCTGGGAAAGGCCTCAAAAGCATAAAACCTTAGCTTTTCTATACAAAAAATACAGGCAGACATCCTTTTGTATCGGAAGTCTGCCTGTATTTTTTATTCATATCTTCGCTTTCCTGTCAGGGAATGACCCTGCGCACGGTGACCGGCTTTCTGTAATTCCAGGAGGATATTTTAATCCCGCTGCGCCTGTTGGCCGCATGGACAATTTTTCCTTTCCCAATATACATGGCTACATGGTCAATTTCCCTGCCGCTGGCATAAAACAGCAGATCTCCCGGTTCCATGCGTGAGGCCGACACCGAATCCCCCTCCCTGGCCTGCTGCCTGGAGGTGCGGTCCAGGCGGATTCCCGCCCCATTCTTCATAACATACTGGATGAAGCCGGAGCAATCCGCTCCTGTATTGGGGTCTGTGCCTCCCCACTGGTAAGGCTTTCCTACAAATCCCACCGCATAGTTTACCACCCTGCTTCGAAGGTCACTGCTTTTCTCCGCTTCCGGTATGGTATATGCAACGGTGGCATTTTCCGGCAAATAGACATAGGCTCTCTGGCCCTTGTAATTGATCTGGGCCCAGCCGTTTGCCTCGGAGATAAAGGGATAGGTTTCCCCCTGGGAGATCCCTCCCAGTATCTGGGTGCTGGTGCTGGGCCCGCTGCGGACCCTGAGGGCAGGTGTATCCACCCGGACCAGCAGCTCCATGTCATAATAAGCGATGGCCTTGGCTTCTTTTCCGGTAGCAAGGTATTTTCCATATACATACCCGGTTACCTGACCTGATTTTATCTGATACCAGCCGTTTTCTTCCGACAGCACATCGCCGCCGGCATGACTTTTTAATTTTCCTACGATTTCTGCATCGTTCTTTGGTTCTTTTCTGATATTTAAGGACTCATCCACAACGGCAACTCCAAGGTTCTGAAACATGGATCGGAATGTCCCGTACTTCATTTTTTCCTGCGTAAGACCGGCCGAGGCCTCAGTCGACTTCTCCTTCATGGATTTCTGATACTGGTCCATGGCGACCTCAATTCCCGCTACAGGCGAACCGGTCTTAAAAGAAGTCTCTGATCCGGCGGCGTGTACCTCAGCTGTGCCTATCCATGCGGCGCTGCCCCATGCAATGGCAAAACCCAGTACCTTCCATGCCTTATCAGTCATATGCACTTTCCTTTTTCTTAAAAAATCTTAGTTTAAGCGCCGTTGATCTGAGAATCCGACAGAGTCTTTAAGTACTGCATCCCGTATTCCTTGTCCTTCCCAATCTGCGCCTTCAATTCCTCCAGCCCTTCAAATCTCCGCTCCGGGCGGATGAAATGCAAAAGCTGTACTTCTATAGTCTTTCCATAAATATCCTGGTTTAAACCATAGATAAAGGTTTCAGCGCCGACAGGAGAATTTCCTTCCACCGTAGGCTTTCTTCCGATATTGGTGACCCCGCCGTAATAAGTGCCATTTACATATACCTTGGACACGTATACACCAAAGATAGGGAGGTGTTTTTCAGGGGGAGGAAGGATGTTGGCAGTGGGAAAGCCAAGAACACTTCCTCCTATGTGGTTTCCATGGACAACAATCCCGTGTATGGCATAGGGTTGTCCTAAAAGCTCGTTGGCCTTTTCTATATTTCCTTTGTCAAGCTGTTCCCGGATATAGGTGCTGCTGATGTCCCTTTGGTCGTCTTTTTCCTTGGGAATGACGATCAGCTCATAGCCATACCGGTCCTTCCAGCGCAAAAGGCTGTCCGCATTTCCTGCTCCCCGGTATCCAAAAGAACAATCAGTTCCCACCACAATGACCCTGGCATTCATCTGTTCCACAAGGACGAACCTGACAAACTCCTCCGGGGCCATCCGGGCTGTTTCCCCTGTAAAGGGGTACTCCACCAGATAATCAATGCCCACCTTCTCTAAGTTGTTCTTTCTCTCCAGGTTTGTGGTGATAACCTTCTGAGGGCCTCCCGACACCAGGGTATTTGGTGACATGTCAAAGGTAAAAACCGCAGTTTTATAGCCTTTTTCTGCTTTTACTTCTGCCATCCGCCTTAACAGCTTCTGGTGGCCCCTGTGGCGTCCGTCAAACTTTCCAATGGTTACCACCGAAGGCTCATCGATCTGAAAATCTCTGGTTCCGGTTATATACTTCATCATTCTCTCCCTCCCAGAAATACTTTCTGAGGTTTAAAAACCTTTGTCTCCTTATCAGGCCGGTAAACCCCTATAAACTGCTGCCCGCTGTCATAGACCCGAACCAGCTCTTCATCCAGGCTCACCTTGTCCTGAAGCTGGTCAAAGTAAAAGGGATTGCCGTTGTGGACCAGCTTATCAAAATCCGGCTTCATATAGACCGCGGAATAGCCGGAAAAGACCTCGTCCACCGGGAGGATATGGTTTCCCAGGGTTCCTTCGTCACGAAGCTGCTCAATCTGCTTTAAGGTCAGGCTGTCCTCCAGGCCAAAACCTGAAACCCTGGTCCTTAAAAGGGACTCCATACACCCGCCGCAGCCCAGCTTTCTGCCGATGTCGTAGCAAAGGGTTCTAATGTAGGTTCCCTTGGAACAGGACACAGTCATGGTGACTCTGGGAAGGTCTATCTTGTCCACTCTGATTTCCAGAATCTCCACCGGCCTGGCCTTCCGTTCCACTTCTTTTCCTGCCCTGGCAAGCTCATAAAGTTTTTTTCCATCCACCTTTAAGGCAGAATACATGGGCGGAATCTGATCGTAATGGCCCAAAAAACTTAAAACAGCCTCTCTTACCTGATCCTCACTTACATGTACCTCACTTTGGGACAGCACTGCCCCTGTGGTGTCCTGGGTATCTGTTTCCATGCCTAAAAGCAGAACTGCCTCATAGGTTTTCGTCCTGTCTGTCAGCATGTCACACAGCTTTGTGGCCTTACCCAGGCACACGGGAAGAACGCCTTCTGCCATAGGGTCCAGAGTTCCTGTATGGCCTATCTTTTTCTGCTTTAAAATACCTCTCATTTTCGCCACAACGTCATGAGAGGTAAATCCTTTTTCTTTATATATATTGACGATGCCATCCGCCATAATTCCTGTCTCCTATTTGAGCTGTTTTACAATCTGATCCGACAGATTGTTGACTACATCGTGAACGCTTCCCGTCATGGTGCAGCCGGCCGCCTTTTTATGACCGCCGCCGCCAAAATAAACGGCAATCCTGCTCACGTCAAGATCTGTGGTGGAGCGAAGGCTCACCTTGTACTCCCGCCAGGAGGTTTCATACATGAATATGGCGCATTCCACCCCTTCAGTCACCCTCAGCTGGTCAATGATTCCATCCATATCCTCACTGGCAACGCCGTAAAAATCCATATCCTTCTTATTTATGGCGCTGAAAATGCAGCGTCCGTCGTGGAAAGTAATGCTTTCTAACAGGGCTCTTCCTAAAATCTGGTTCTGGATGTAAGACTTTCTGAAAAAGCTGTCGTCAATGATTTTAGGGAAATCAATTCCCTTTCCCATCATCTTTCCGGCAATCTCCATGGTCTTTGGAGAGGTGGTGTCATACTTAAATACCCCTGTATCGTGAATGATACCGGTAAAAATGCACTCTGCCACCGCCTTGCTGATTCTATTTTCATCAAAGAGACCGTAAAGCACTTCACAGGTGGAGCTGGCTCTGTCCTGGACGATATTTTCTTTCGCATACCTGGAATTGGTGATGTGATGGTCCACACAAAGGCTTTTTTTCGCTGTTTTAAGGAACTTTACACCCTCTCCCAGCCGCTGCACGTCACCGCTGTCAAGGCAGATACAAAGATCATATTCCCTGTCACCGGAAAAATCAGTTACAATACGGTCAAAATTCATGAGGTAATCAAACTTCACCGGAGGCTCCTCCAAATAAACTACAGCCTCCACCTCCGGGTGGTTTTCAGTCAGATAATTATAGGCGGCCAGACAGGAGCCTACACAGTCCCCATCCGGGCGGATGTGGCCGGTAATGGCCACAGTTTTTACATCTTCCAGTATTGTATCAAGGATACTCATAGGGGTACCTCCTCAATCTTTGATATCTTTAGTGACCTCGTCAATCAGTCTGGACATGTTCACTCCATATTCAATGGACTGGTCCAGAATGAATTTAATTTCAGGCGTGTTGCGCAGATTGACTCTTCTGGCCAGTTCACGGCGGATATAGCCTTCTGCACTTTTCAAGCCCTCAATAGCCGATTTTCCCGCTTCCTCATCTCCCAGAATACTGATGTATGCCTTGCAGTATTTAAGGTCAGGAGTTACCTGAGCAGAAACCACGGTGGTCATGGACGGGATTCTTGGATCTTTGATTTCCAGACGGATGATTTCACTCAGTTCCTTCTGGATTTCCATGTTAATTCTTGTATTCTTTATGCTGTTTTTGCGCATGATGTTCCTTTCCTCTTTACTGCCCAGTTTTTCAGGGCATTAAGGTATGCCCGCAGGGCGCTTCCTCTTTATTGTCCGGTTTTTCAGGACATTAAGGTATGCCCGCAGGGCGCTTCGTTTTTACTGCCCTGGCGGCAGGTTCCTAGCGGGGAACCTCCACCATAGCATATGCTTCGATCATGTCATCTTCCTGAAGATCGTTAAACTTTTCAAACACAAGACCGCATTCGTAACCAGTTGCAACCTCTTTTACATCATCCTTAAATCTCTTTAAGGAAACAAGGGGACCGTCGTAAATCTTTTCCCCATTGCGGGTGATGCGGACGCTGCATCCTCTCTGGAATTTTCCATCCATGATATAGGAACCTGCGATGGTACCTATGCCGGAAGCCTTAAAGGTCTGGCGCACAATAGCGTGGCCGATGATCTTTTCTTCAAAGATAGGATCAAGCATACCCTTCATAGCTGCTTCTACGTCTTCGATTGCCTGGTAAATTACTTTATAAAGTCTCATATCCACCTTTTCGCGGTCTGCGATGGATTTGGCTGTTACATCCGGCCTTACGTTAAAGCCGATGATAATGGCATTGGAAGCAGAAGCCAGAGAAACGTCGGATTCGTTGATGGCACCTACTCCTCCGTGGATTACCTTTACCATAACCTCTTCATTGGAAAGCCTTACAAGACTCTGTTTTACTGCTTCTACAGATCCCTGTACGTCTGCCTTGACAATCAGAGGAAGTTCTTTTACATTTCCTGCCTTAATCTGGCTGAACAAGTCATCCAGAGACAGCTTTGCCTTTGTATCTTCCAGAAGCTTATTCTTGCCCTCGGAAATAAATGTTTCCGCAAAGCTTCTCGCTTCTTTTTCACTTTCCGTTTCAACCAGAACCTCTCCTGCGTTGGGAACGTCATTTAAGCCTAAAATCTCAACCGGTGTGGAAGGACCTGCCTCTTTTACTCTGCGGCCCTTGTCATCCATCATAGCGCGGACTTTTCCGTAACAGGAGCCTGCTGCAACGGTATCACCTACCTGGAGGGTTCCCTTCTGTACCAGAACGGTTGCAACCGGACCCTTGCCCTTATCAAGCTCTGCTTCGATAATCAGTCCTCTTGCCCGGCGGTCCGGGTTAGCCTTTAATTCCTTCACCTCTGCAGTGAGAAGAATCATTTCCAGAAGTTCCTTGATACCTTCCTTAGTATGTGCAGAAACCGGTACAAATACAGTGCTTCCGCCCCAATCCTCAGGAATCAGCTCATGCTCAGACATTTCCTGCTTTACGCGGTCAATGTTGGCACTTGGTTTATCCACCTTGTTGATGGCAACGATGATTTCAACACCGGCTGCCCTTGCATGGTTAATGGCTTCCACGGTCTGAGGCATAACGCCGTCATCAGCAGCTACCACAAGAATTGCGATATCTGTAGACTGGGCACCTCTCATACGCATGGCAGTAAATGCCTCATGTCCCGGAGTATCCAGGAATGTGATCTTCTGTTCGTTGATCTCAACCGTATAAGCACCGATGTGCTGGGTGATTCCGCCTGCCTCTCTGGAGGTCACATTGCTCTGACGGATAGCGTCAAGAAGAGAAGTTTTACCGTGGTCAACGTGACCCATAACGCAGACTACCGGTGGTCTGGTAATCATATCTGTTTCATTCTCTTCATCCTCTTTTAACAGTTCTTCGATCACATCTACTTTGATTTCTTTTTCACAGAGCACATTGTATTCCATGGCAATCTCTTCTGCCTGGTCATAGTCGATTTCCGTGTTGAGGGTGACGATCTTTCCCTGTAAAAACAGCTTCTTTACGATAGCTGATGGCTGAAGCTTCATCTTTTCAGCCAGTTCCTTTATGGTCAAAATATCGGGAACGATGATGGTCTTGATTTCCTCCACCTTAGGCTCTGCGTGAACCGGAGGCTGAATAGCAGTCTTTAAGCCCTTTCCGCCCTTTGCCGCAGTTCTTCCCTTTGTTCCGTCTTCTTTATCTCTCTTGTCAAATCTGTCGTTCTTATACGCATTCTTTGTAGCTCTGTTGCTGCTGGGCTTTGTCTGGATAGGAGTACCTGTCGGCTTTGCCGCTCCGTCTCTGGAGGTACGGCCGCCCGGACCCTGAGGTCTTCCGTCACGATTTCCCTGATAGCCGCCCTGGCCCTGAGGTCTTCCGTCACGATTTCCCTGATA
>NZ_DAIOXM010000015.1:86392-86560 GCF_036758025.1 Lacrimispora sp.
GATTTCCCTGATAGCCGCCCTGGCCCTGAGGTCTTCCGTCACGATTTCCCTGATAACCGCCCTGGCCCTGAGGTCTTCCGTCACGGTTTCCCTGGTAGCCGCCCTGGCCCTGAGGTCTTCCGTCACGGTTTCCCTGATAACCGCCCTGGCCCTGAGGTCTTCCGTCGC
>NZ_DAIOXM010000015.1:86660-112979 GCF_036758025.1 Lacrimispora sp.
GATTTCCCTGGTAACCGCCCTGACCCTGAGGTCTTCCGTCACGATTTCCCTGGTAACCGCCCTGGCCCTGAGGTCTTCCGTCACGATTTCCCTGGTAGCCGCCCTGGCCCTGAGGTCTTCCGTCACGATTTCCCTGGTAACCGCCCTGACCCTGAGGTCTTCCGTCACGATTTCCCTGGTAGCCGCCCTGGCCCTGAGGTCTGGCCTCACGATTTCCCTGATAGCCGCCCTGGCCCTGAGGTCTTCCGTCACGATTTCCCTGATAACCGCCCTGGCCCTGAGGTCTTCCGTCACGGTTTCCCTGGTAGCCGCCCTGGCCCTGAGGTCTTCCGTCGCGGTTTCCCTGATAGCCGCCCTGGCCCTGAGGTCTTCCGTCACGGTTTCCCTGATAGCCCTGGCCCTGAGGTCTTCCGTCGCGGTTTCCCTGATAGCCGCCCTGGCCCTGAGGTCTTCCGTCACGGTTTCCCTGATAGCCCTGGCCTTGAGGTCTTCCTTCACGGCTTCCCTGCTCTCCGGTTCCGGACTGCTCTCCAGTCTGCTCTCCTCTTCCTGCATAATCTCTGGGAGCACCGCCCTGGCCTGGAGCCTGGTAAGGTCTGCCGTCACTTCTTTGCTGGCCTCTTCCATCTCTGCCGCCCTGGCCCTGAGGCTTCATCTGGGCATTCTGAGGCCTGTATACTGCTGCGATCTTTTTCTTAGGAGCATCACCCTCTCCTGCCGGTTCGCTGGAACGGGCTGGGGAAGAACCCTGGGGCTTGCCGCCCATCTCCTTCTTTACAATCGCCACATGTTCATCCGTAACATTGGAAGAACTTTTTAAATTTATATTATGCTTTTCCAGGATATCCAGTACTTCCTTACTGCTATCCTTTCCCAGTTCCTTTGCCAAATCATATACTCTCATGCTTTCCTCCATTCTGTGCACGTTCTGCCTCTGTATTCATTAGTTTCACGACTGCCTTTGCAAACCCATTATCCACGATTGCAAGAGAGGTTCTCATCTCCTTGCCCATAGCGTGGCCCAGTTCATTCTTACTTGCGAAGAAATAGATTGGAACCTTATAGTGAGTACACATATTGGTAAACATCTTTCTGGTGTTATCTGAGGCCTCCTCAGAAATGATCACCAGACTTGCCTTACCCGCCTTAACGGAATTTTCTGTCATGAATTCTCCGCTGGCGATCTTTCCCGCCTTTGTGGCCAGGCCGATCATGCCCAGGATTTTCTGTCTGTTATCCAAACTGCTCCATCTCCTTTTCAAGGGTTTCGTATACTTCCTTTGGAATAGCCATCTTGAAAGAACGTTCCAGTCCTTTGCTTTTCACTGCTTTCTTAAAACACTCCATAGAAGGGCAGATATAAGCCCCCCGTCCGTTTTTACGTCCGGTTGTGTCAAGAATCAGTTCATCCTCCGGGGTTTTCAGCACACGAATCATCTCTTTTTTACTTTTCATCTCACCACAGCCAACACACTGTCTTAGCGGTATCTTTTTTGTACTCACGTTCCATCACTTCCTGTTTTCTTTATTCCTGGTGATCTCCCTCCAGGCTGCTTTCCTGGTAGTCGTTTTCAACCTCCGGCTCATAGCCGTGCACTTCATCCTGAACGTTTCCGTAGCTTTCATATCCGGTATGTTCCTCCTGATATTCAAGCCCCAGCTCTTCAAAAAGTCCCAGTTCTCTTGCCTGTGTCTCACTCTTGATGTCAATCTTAAAACCGGTCAGCCTTGCTGCAAGCCTGGCGTTCTGTCCTTCCTTACCAATGGCAAGGGAAAGCTGGTAATCCGGCACAATGACCTGTGCCTCCTTTGATTCTTCATCTGCCACAACACAGATAACCTTTGCCGGGCTCAATGCATTTTCAATTAAGTACGCAGGGTTATCATCCCAGTTGATGATATCGATTTTCTCCCCTCTCAGCTCACTGACGATGAAATTGACCCTGGCTCCGTTTAAGCCTACGCATGCTCCCACCGGGTCTACATTGGAATCGTTGGATTTCACTGCAATCTTGGTTCTGGAACCGGCTTCTCTTGCAATGGCCTTTATTTCAACAGTTCCATCCTTTACCTCTGCAACCTCAGATTCAAAGAGGCGCTTCACCAGATCCGGATGAGTTCTGGAAACGGAAATTCTTGGACCTTTTGGTGTATCCTTTACCTCCAGGACAAAAACCTTGATCCTTTCAGTTGGTTTAAATACCTCTCCTTTTACCATCTCAGTCTCATTGAGAATGGCATCCACCTTTCCTAAGTTGATGCTCACATTCCTGCCTAAATATCTCTGCACAATGCCCGGAACAACTTCTCTCTCCTGGCAGTACCAGTCGTTGAAAAGAGATTTTCTTCCTTCTTCACGGATCTTCTGAAGGATTACGTTCTTTGCATTCTGGGTGGCAATTCTGCCGAACTTCTTGGAATCAATGGGAGTCTGGATCACATCTCCGATATCGTATTTGGGATCTGTCATCTTAGCCTCTGCCAGGCTGATCTGAAGAAGAGGATCTTCCACTGTTTCAACCACTTCTTTTTCCGCATAAACATTGAAATCACAGGTTTCACGGTTGATGCTGACTTTTACATTATCCGCTTTCCCGAAGTGGTTCTTGCACGCTGTAATGAGAGAATTTTCGATGGCTTCCAACAGGGTGTCTTTGCTGATATTATTCTCCTTTTCCAGAATATTCAGTGCTTCTAACAGTTCCTTATTCATTTTTTTATCCTCCTAATATACTTACTGTTTAGAAATCAAATGCCAGACGGATCAATGCGATCTCCCGCCGGTTCAGCTCAAGCTCCGCTCCATCCTCCAGGGTAATGGTCACAGTTTCCTTGTCATACGCTTTCAGTGTTCCTGTAAATTCCTTTTGCTTGTTAAGGGGCTTATACAGCCTGATATCCACATCATTTCCGATGCTTCTCTCAAAGTCCTTTTCCTTTTTAAGGGGCCTTCCAAGGCCTGGAGAACTGACCTCTAAAATATAACTATCTGCAATAAAGTCCTTTTCATCCAGCCATTCTCCCAGCCTGCGGCTTATGACCTCACAGTCATCTACCGTAATTCCGCCTTCTTTATCTATATAAGCTCTCAGATACCAGTTTCCTGCTTCTTTTATATATTCCACATCAACCAGTTCGAAATGGTTTTCTTCCACAAGAGGCTGCAGAAAACGTTCCGTCTTCACCTCGTAATCTTCTCTTTTTGTCATATTCTTCCCACCTTTCCAAACCGCCTTTATTCTTCAGCCTTCTCTTACACAAAATTGAAAGAGTGGACATATGCCCACTCTTTTCCAGCCAAATATTCATGTTATCTTAAACAGTATAGCACTGTTCACTCTGCATTGCAAGGGTTTTTTGGTTTTTTTCGGGATTCCGAAAGTTTATACCATGGGAACCTGAAGCCATGTATGGTAGATATGATCCTTATACAGACCTTCTTCTCCGATTACAGGAAGATTGCACACACAGTTTCCCTCCTCCGCTTCTCGCAGATATCCCCGCTTTAAATCCTCTTGGGAAACCAGAAATGTTTTCCTCTCATCCATAAACAGTTCCGGATGCATCAGATATACCGCTGCCGTCACATCCCAGTTATAAAATCCTTTGATGCCGTAATCCTCTTCATTATATCCAAACCAGTAATCGGTTTTTGTGCGTATGTAAGAAGCAGCTTTGTTATCTGAGGTAAATAAACGTTCTTTGTATTCCGCTTTTGTAAACAGCACCTTCAGACAGTTGTTTCCTGTAATCACAGAGAGGTTTCTTCCTTTTGTCAGAACCGTCCAGGAGGCCAGGGGATCGCAGGAAAAGTTAAGTTCATCCATCACCTTTTTTTCAAAAACAAGAGGGCTTGTAATTCCTCCCATTACCACAATTTCCTTTACATTTTTAAAGAAATTCCGGTCCCTTTCATAGGCTCCCCGAAGGTTGGTAAGAGAGCCTGTTGCAAGAATAGACAATTCTCCCTTGTATTGATCCGCCATTTGGGCAAGGTAATCTGCTGCCTCGCTTTCATAGGCTCCGCAGGCTTTCCCTCCCATCTTCACCGGAATGTCTTCACGCCCCAGTTCCTTTAACATGGTTTGAAGTGTATTGTATACGACATCCAGCCGGTTATTGCCATAGGTTGCCGTAATCCCGTGCAGCTTCGCCGATGGGCTGCCAAGGAGGTACATGAGAGCAAGGCCGTCATCCACATCACAGTCCTTTACTCCAAATGTATTGTCACAGTCAAATACGATGTGCTTCATCTAATCTCCCCCTTCTCTGCGAAACCATGCAGTTTCTTTTTCTTCTATTATAATACGGGCCTGTCCTCCCTGCTCCAGTTCCAGCTCCTCCAGCCTGAGGCTTGGCATATGGCTTAATACGCTTCCCTCCGGTGTCTCTATCTCCACCTCTGCCATTTCTCCCATAAAGGTGATGTTTAAAATGGTATCCGTTCCCCCTTTTTCAAGCCTTACGGAAAGGGGCCTGACCATTGCCTCATAATCCCCATCCTCCAGATCTGTATCCGCCTCAAACAGCCTGCTGCAAAACCTGTGATTTTCAACCCTTCCTTTCACATAGTTTGCCTTTCCAAAGTATTCCGCCGCCTCTTTGGAGGCTGGCTTACGGAATATGTTCTTCGGAGTGTCATACTGCAAAATCTGTCCGCCGCTCATAAGCGCAATTCTGTCCGACATTTGGAGGGCTTCTCTCTTTTCATGAGTCACCAGGATGGTGGTAATGTTCCGCTCCTGGTGAAGTTTCTTCACAAGATTCCCCATCTCCAGCCTCAAATGTTCGTCAAGGCCTGAAAAGGGTTCATCTAAAAGCAGGATTTCCGGATCGGCAGCAAGAGCTCTTGCCAGGGCAACTCTCTGCTTCTGTCCACCGGACATATCCTTCACCCTCCGGTTCTCAAAGCCTGAAAGCTGTACTTCCTCCAGCAGCCGTTTTACCCGTTCTTTTCTGACATCTTTCGGCACCTTCTGAATCTCCATGGGAAATCCGATGTTTCGTTCTACGGTCATATGGGGAAACAGCCTTAAATCCTGAAATACAATAACCATGCCTCTCTTTTCAGGGGGCATTTCTACAACCGAGGTATTGTGAACGAGAATATCTCCCTGCCCGATTTTCAGAAGTCCTGCTATGCTTTTTAAAAGCGTGGTCTTCCCGCAGCCGGAGGGCCCTAAAAGGGAAATAAACTCCCCTTCCTCCATATACAGACTGATTCCGTGAAGAATCTCCTTTTTTTGCAGCGCTACCTTTAGATTTTCAATAGTAAGACTCATGACTTTTTCCTTTTCCTGCCCCCAGGGAGGGCCTCTCTTTACTCTGTGGGTAAATTCACCTGATCCATGTTATTCCGATGTATAAAATTCTCCCCCGCCTCTTTTCAGCCAGCGCCCGGCAGCACCTTCCAATAAAGCAAATACCGCCAAGGTAACGCCGAGAAAAATTCCGCTGTAAATACTGGCAATATTTCTGTTTCCGCTTTGGAGATAGGGAACCATAACAATAGCAAAGGTCTTTACCTTTCCCCCTCCGATCATCAGCGTGAGAAAATACTGGCTGAAAGAAACCACATAGGACATGCTTATGGCTGGGAGAATGACAGGCATCAGCACCGGCAGGGATACCTTATAAAAGGCCTGGAACGGAGAGGCTCCCAGTACCCGTGCCTGCTCTTCCAGACGGTTTCCCACTGCCTGGGTTCCCTCCATAATGAGGCGTACCGCATAAGGAAGGGAAGAAATCAGATGGGCGATGATAACTCCTGAAATTCTGTTATTCAGTCCCATTTTAATAAATGTGACCTGTATTCCCATTGCAAATACAGTGGCAGGCACCATAAAGGGAAGGATGGTGAAAAAATACATCAGTCTTTTCCCGGGAAAGCAGTATAAGGTCAGGGCTCTTGCCGTCATCAGGCCGATCACTCCGGATAAAACCGCCGTAACCCCCGAGATCAGAATACTTGACCCCAATATCTGCAAAAGCTCTCTTTTTCTTCCCGTCACCTCCAGAACCGCCCTTTTGGAAAACACCTGAGGGATCAGCTCCGGCCATGTCCACCGTTCTGTAAATATCCATATGAATAAAGTGGCTGCAGGCACAAGAATCCCGGCAATCAGCATACACAGGATTATATTGGCAAGCACCGGCTTTCTTTTTTTCTTCATAGCTGTGTCTCATCCGTCAAATGTTTCATATTTTTCTGCATCATTAAAAAATAAATCAAGGCGCTTAAAAGAGAGACTGCAATAATGATTCCATTGAGAGCCATGGCATAAGGCCGGTTTCTTAAATCCGGGTGGATATACTGCTGATATGCCAGAACAGGCAGTGCTTTGGGAATTGTAGCCCCTAAAAGAAGGGGAAGCTCATAAGCTCCAAGGGCAAATACAAAAATAATCAGAAAGCCGCTTACAATTGTATTTCTGCATAAGGGCAGGGTCACCTTCCAAAATACCGTCCACGGCCCTGCTCCTAAGTTTACGGCTGCCTCTCCCAGGTTTCCATTAATATTTGCCATCAGCCCGATGACGAAATAAATAATAAAGGGAATTTCCTTCCACAGATAAGCCAGAATAATTCCGATTCCGTGAGAATCATAAATGACCATAGGAAACTGGGACTGCTCCCGGATCATGCCCAGGGCATATGCGGTTCTTGCAAGAATTCCGTTTCTGGAAAAAATATTAATGATAAAAAGGGCCGCCATAACGTGAGGAATGATAATGGGAAGCTGGATAATCCCCATCATCATTCCTCTGTTTTTTTGTTTTATAACGCATATGCTACAAAAAAACACGCCTCCCGCCGTTGCCAAAACTGCCGAAATCAGGGCAATTTTAAGGCTGTACAGCAGGGACTGGACCATATCAGGCCGTGACAGTACCTCTTTATAGTAAAAATAAGTTGGCTCCTTTAACCCAAAAGCTGGAATTACCCCTAAACTTTGGGTAATTCCAGTAATTAGTCCTATCATAAATAAAATGGTAAGTAACAATTGGGGAGCCAGAAGCAAGTATGGCATCAGCTTTTCTTTCATTATTTTCCTGCCACTTCCTCTGCCCATATTTCCTCAATCAGCGGAACAAGCTGGGCAGGCATTTCCGGAAGGCGTTTTGATAAAAGCTCATCCTGGGGAATGGTTCCTTTCCCAAGATCTACCTGATCAAATGCCTCTTTCTGTTCTTTGGAAAGCTTTGAATTATCAAGAACTGGAATCACCTTCATGGTCTTATAGCGGTCTGCCTGGATTTCAGGAGACAGCATTTCATTGATTGCTGCCATGGCTCCCGCTTTATTTCCGGAATTGGCTGCAATGGCCATGAAATTGGTGTTTCCGATAGTTCCTTTGTCAAACTGAAATGACTGGGTTGTTTCAGTATAAGCTCCGTCTGCTATTTTGACGGCAGTTCCGTAAGCATCATAAGTCATATTCAGAACCACCTCTCCGTCTGAAAACATATTGTCCAGAGTCGGTGAGGAATCCGGGAAGGTCTTCCCTTCATTCCACAAATAGGGATTCAGTTCTCTTAAATACGCCATGGCAGGTTCTACAGCCGCTTTCACAGTCTCTTTATCCGCTTCCATATCCAAAAACTGTTCATATCCGCAGATTTCATAAATGATGTTTCTCACGAATGCACTTCCTGTAAAATCAGGCAGAGCCGGGTAAGTCACCTTTCCCGGATACTTGCGTACGAACTCTTTTAAGTCCTGCGCACTCTTAGGAAGGTCAGGTGTTACGGCCGTATCTGCAATCAATACGATCTGTGCCTTTCCATAAGGAGCTTCAAAGCCCTCAATGGGATATGCAAAGTCAAGGGTTACGTCCTCAGACTCCGGATCAATATAATTCTGGAAATTGGGAAGCTGATCTGCAAAGGGTCCGTACAGCATGTTATTTTCCTTTGCTGACCGGAAGTTTTCCCCGTTAATCCAGATCATATCAATGGCTCCGTCTTTTTCCCCTGCCTGGATTTCTCCCGACAACTGGCTTAATACCTGGTCAATGTCCATAGGGACACGCTCCATGGTAATATCATATTTTTCCTTCATGACAGCGGCGAAGGTATTGTCCAGCCACTGATTCAGCTTTTCATCTCCGCCCCAGCCATAAAATGTAACAACTGTCCCTTTTGCTTCTTCTATCAGGCTGTCAAAGGACTTTTCTGCCGCTTCTGTGACCTGTGTTGTCTCGTCTTTTGTCTTTTCTCCGTTCCCGCAGGCTGTCATGGAAATGGCTATAGCCATTGCCAGCAGCGCTGCCGAAATTCTCTTTTTCATCTCACGTCTCCGTCTCTTATTACTCTATGCAGTTTATTATTTTACAAATGCCGCCTGAACGTCACTGTCCTTTGCTCCGCCTTCAATGATAAACAGGTTATTTTCATCAAAGCCTGCATCCTTTAAGACAGAAATGGCTGTTTTAGCGACTTTATTTCCGCTGTAGCATAAGAAATACACCGGCTCGTCTTTATTGAGATCTGCTGCCAGGTCAAACATAGACTTCTGGGCATCAGCGTTTTCAAAATCCTTTAAATTCACCTGAACAGAGTTTTCCAAATGACCCTCTGCATATGCAGCATCATCACGCACATCCACGATCTGTACATTCTCCTTGGCAAGTACATCTGCTGCCTTGGCATACTTCCACTCAATTCCCTCTTCTACACGGTTTGTTGTAAGAGCTCCATTTTCCTTTGCCAGAGCCTTTGCGCCTCCCTCAACGGTATAGATTAAGTTTTTGTCAATTCCAGCTTCCTCCAGGACTGTTGTAGTCTTCTGGGCTCCTCTCTGGCCGCTGTTGCAGATGATATAAATTTTTTCACCATCTTTTAAGTTTTCTTCCGCATATGCCTTCATATTATCTGCCAGGGACTCGTCCTCTAACGGGAAAATAGGCTGCCATTCTGAATTAGCAACTCTTCCTGCCCCATAATTTGACCACTCTCTTACATCAAGGACATGGGCGCTTCCGTCAGCCGCCGCTTTCACTGCATCCTGGGCAGATACGAACTGGTATTCTTCGTTTGAAGTGCTTTCTGCTGCTGCCGCACTCTCTCCTGCTGATGTGCTTTCTGCCGCTGCTGTACTTTCTGCTGCTGCTGTTTCTTTGCTTACTACGGCATTTCCTGAACCGCAGCCTGCAATCATGGATGCTGTCATTGCTGATGTTAACATAAGTACTAAAAATTTCTTTTTCATAATAAACCTTTTCCTCCTGGGTTTCTCAGTGTCTGTCTCTGATTTTGACACTGCATGATGACAATTATAAAGGCTTCTCCCTGCTCATTCAAGTGAAAGTGCCGGAATTACCTATTCATTTATTCCATATACCTATAGATACTTTCTATCAATCCACAATCTTTCCTATCCTGTTCAAAAATCCATGGCTTAAGTAGGCTTCCAGCTTCCGGGCCGTAGACTCATTGAATATTTCCTTATCCGGCTTTTGATATTCCACCCAGGCCATAGCGCACCAGGTAATTCCCCGTAAACATGTAACCGGAATATATGCCCTTGTCCGTTCCTTTAACCCCTTTGTATCAAACCTTCCAGCGGCCTTTTCCAGGTACACCTCCATAAAATTCTCCATCTGTTCCTTTTCCAGGATCACATCTGTTTTCCAGAAGGTGGTGGTAGGTGCAAGAAAATGTCCCAGGTCCTGAGCCGGGTCCCCGTAAAGGGGCTTTTCCCAGTCAATCAGATAATTCTCTCCCTTTTCCCCATTGATAAGGAAATTGGTGGAATTCAGCTCTGTATTAATGCAGCAGCGGTAAATAGGACTCTCCAAACTGTCCGCCCGCTCCCATCCCTTTTTCAGCAGCCGTCTTATCTTTTTCTTCTTTTCCCTGTCTCCCGGATCAGACTCCTCATACTTTAAAAACATCTCCTCGCACTCTTCCAGAACCGCTCTTAAAGGGTTTTCCGGAACAATAAGAGAATGATCCCCGGCAATGGGGACACTGTGTATATCCGCCAGACAATCCGCCCCGTAATAAAGCTCCCTTTCATAATCCAGTGCATGTCCCGGAAGGTACTCCATTACCATAATTCCATATGGGATATGCTCTTTTGTTCCATCCACATACAATGGCTTCGGGGTCCGCCCTGAGCCCTTTAACAGCTCCAGCGCCTTGTATTCGTATTCAATCTGGTTCTCCAGATGCATCTGACTTCCAAAATTCACCCGCAGAATCAGCTTTTTGCCTGTAACCGGATGAAGAAACAGATAGTTTCTGTTATATTCCCCCTGGGCCAGCATCCGGTACTCCTCTGTCACCTTCTTTGGAAGCCCCAGACCTTCCCGGTATCTGCTCCGCCTGATATACTCTGTCAATCCCTGTACCTGATTCATCTTTCCTCCGCCTATCTCACATCCCGGTACATGTCCGAGATTTTTTCAATGGGAAACCCCTTCCGGTACATGCTCCGGAGCCGGTTCATCTTCCACATGAGTTTCAATTTCGGTATTGTACCTTTGGGAAAACGCCTGTCCGACGTATAAATCCGTTTCCCTGTCATTCCAAGCTTCACTTGCATTTCCTTCAAGGCCAGGGAAAACTGATAGTCCTCCATAATGGGAATCTCAGGAAACATTCCGGCTTCAAAGAACAATTCCCGGTCTATAAAAATCCCCTGATCCCCAAACATAACTTTCCTGTCCTTGATTCTGTGGTTGGAAATCACCCTGCAGGTAAACATAAAAAAGTTCCGGGAATGAAATGCAATTCCAAAGCATCCGGCCCGGTAATCCCTCATCACTCTTCTGATTTCTTCCAAAGGTCTTTCAGGAAGCTCACTGTCACAGTGCAGAAAAAACAGGATGTCACCGCAGCTGGCTTTTGCCCCTGCATTCATCTGTTTTCCTCTTCCTTTTTCACTGTGAATTACCCGGTATCCGGGGTCTATGAGTTCCAGGGTGCGGTCTGTACTTCCTCCGTCTACAAACAGAATTTCACATTCTCCCTGCAGCACTTTCAGCCGTTCCTGCAGCTTTTCAATATCTTTTTCCTCATTATAAATCGGAATAATGATGGAAACAGAGGCAATTTGGGTAACATATTGCCCGGTTTTTCTATGCTTTAGGCTTTCCCTGGTTTGCATCCGTTTCCGGTACTCTTTCAAATCTGACAGGGTGTCTATATCCCAAAGCTTTTTTGTATAACCAACCGTTATTCCAGCCTGGGATAGGATCTTTACAGTGTCTTCCAAAACATGCCCATGACCATAGCGGCCAAGGCCAAAGGCTTCGGGACAGGGCTTTTTCAGTCCTATGAGATAATACCCTCCGTCATAGGTTTTCCCAAAGACCACATCCCGGTTTTCAAGCACCTTAAAGGCCTGTTTAAGATAACCGAACCGCAGCTCAGGAATATCCGTTCCAATGAGAATACACTGGCCGTATCCCCTGGAAAACACTTCTTCAAAGGCCCGGTGCATCCGTTCCCCCAGATGTTCCCCCTGCTGCCCGAAATACCCTTTCTGCTCTCCCATAATTTCCTTCAGAAGCCTCTGCTCCTTTTCCCCATCCGGTGTATGGCAGATAAAAATATCCGCTCCGCATTTTTCACATTCCCTGCAGATGTCCTTTAGGAAACAGATATGAAGCTTTGCACACTGCCGGGGCGTAAGGGTATTCATCAGTCTGGTCTTTGTCTTTCCCGGAACCGGTACTCTCGTAAATATGATAATCGCCTGTTTCATCTATACAATCTTCCATAAAATTTCTATTGTGTCCTCTACGACTTTGGGGCAGAACTGGAGAAACAGCCCCTTTTCCATAACCTTTTCCAGTTCTTCCCTCCTGGAAATATCATGTCCCAGCAAATCACGGCAGATGCAGGAGGGATATTTTTCCGCAAACATCCGCTTAAATTTTGCTGTTTTCTGCTTCATCATCTCTTTCTGAAGGACGTCGCCTTCTTTGCTGTGCCCATACTTCATCCCGAGAACCATCAAGGCGCCTGTGACAGCGCCGCAGGTTTCTGCACACTGCATTCCCCCTCCAAAGCAGGAGGAAACCTTCCAAAGCAGCTCTTTGTCCATCTCCAGTTCCTTTGCAAATTCCCCTGCCACAACCTGGGAACAATCGATTCCCTGGAGGAATAATTCTCTGATCTCTGCAAGACCTGATCTTTGTCCCTGACAATCACCCATTTTATCTGCCCCCTTTTTTCATTTGTCTTTCCACATATATTCTTCTTGCCATAACAATGAGGGCTGACAGCGCAAAGAGCAAGAGAAGCCCTGTCACAAACAGCCTGGTACCCCCTGTCATCATTCCACCCACATAAGAATAAACAATGGTCGCCGGAAGCTGTCCGATTCCGGTTGCAAGAAAGAAAGAGCCAAAGGACATAGACGTAAGTCCTGCCCCATAGCTTACCAGGTCAAAGGACACAAAAGGCAGAAGGCGGCAGATTAACACCGTATTTTTTCCATGCTTTTCAAAAAATGCATCAATCTGCTTTAATCCCGTTTTGCTTGTCAGCTTTTCCGCGGCATCTCTTCCAAGGATTCTTGCAATGTAAAAGCATACCGCCGCCCCTGCCATGGCGCTTGTCCAGGAAAGAATGGCGCCCTGCCACCAGCCGAATAAATTGGCGTTTGCAAAGGTGAGAAGAAAAGCCGGAAGGGGCGCTGCTACTGACTGAAATATCATGAGCAAAAAGGATATTGCAGCCGCATAAGCCCCCCAGGAAGCGATAAAATCCTTCACCACTCCAAAGTCCCCGCTTGCAAACATTTGAAACACCTGATTCATGGTTCCTCTTACTGACGGAACCGCATAATAGCTTATAACTGCGGCTCCGATTATTAAAATCATTCCTGCTTTTTTCATTATATCACGTTTTCCAGTCATTGTCCTTCTCTCCGGTACTTCGCCTTGAGGCGGTTTATTACAGACCGGCCCGTATCCGGCCTTTCTTTTCTTTCTAAGATTTCCAAAAGGATATGCTTTGTATCATGGTATCCCTTTCTCATAAAATTCCCGGAACAGGAAGCGCAGTAGGTATAAACGGTTTCCTCTGTCTCCTGACTAATGCTGCTCACCATCTCCTGTGCCAGTTCCTTTTCCTTCTTTCCAGCACACCCTCCCAGTCCGCAGCACTGCACACGGGAAATGATATCCGGCTCTTCCTTTAAAAAGGCCTGTATATCTCCAAGCAGTTCCCGGCTTTCCCGGTCCGGGCAGGGAGGAAATATGGTAAGCTTTTCTTCGAGCACTTTTCCGATTCCCAGCTCCTGCAATTTCTGGTATATGCTCACGGTCTTTATATTCAGACGGGGCTTTAAAAAATCATAGCAGTTAGGGCACATGGTAACCACTTCCTCCACGCCCTTTTCTCTCAGTCCTTCCTCGATCCGTTCAATGATCCCTTGTTCCTGCTTCTCCATCCCCAGTTCTGCAATGGGCTTTCCGCAGCAGTCAAATACGATTCCCCCTCCCGTCTTCTCCTGAAACAGCTTTGCCAGATACTCCGTTGTCTCAGGATAATAGGCAGAAAAACTGCATCCTGGAAAAAGCACGCTCTTTTTCATCCCCTGGCCGTAATTCCGGAATAAATAGTTCTGTTTTTCCCTTACCACCATTCCATAGCCTTTTTCACAGAGCTTTCCATTGTTCTCCCTTACCTGTTCCCTGCGCATCCCTAAAATAATTTCTCTTCCGTCAATTCCCTCAGGACAGACCCGGGAGCATTTACCGCATAAAAAGCAGTGGTAAGAAAGCTTTTCAAGCTGTTTTACATCTCCGATATCGATGTTATACTTTTCCAGGAAGAGACAATTATGCCTGCATACGTGACAATGAGTACATGCAGACGGATCCGTAATTCCCGGCTTACTTTTCATATTGTCCCTCCTGTATATATTTCTTCTTTAAAAGCACTCCGATTCCCATGACCCCAACTGCCAATACCGCTGCAATTGTCAGATACACCATGCGGTTTTCCTTGTCCGCAAGCCCGGCTGTTCCAACAGTATACATGGCAGTTCCCGGCAGCATAAAGACCAGGGAACCAATGATGTAGGTACTGAATTTAATATCCGTAATGCCATAGGCAAAGTTTTGAAGATTGTAAGGAAATATTGGGACGAGCCTTGTAACGGCGAGAACAAACAGCTTATTTTCTTCCGGGCTGTCAAACAGCCACTTGTTTAAGTATTGATTCCTGATCACCATCGGTTTGATGCTGTCTTTTAAAAAGAACCGTCCTGCCCCAAAGGCCAGAGCCGCTCCGATTGTAGTGGCCGCCGAGCAGCATAACGTGCCCAGCACCGGGCCGAATAAAAGTCCGGCAAACACGGCAAATGTAATTCCCGGGAGAGCCAGAAAGGTACAGCCTGCTATGGTAAGCAGAGTATAAACTGTTATGGCATAAGGAAGATTATCCCTGACCCCCTGCTTTAAAAAATTCAGATTGTCCATGTCTCTGATGCAGGAAGACCAGCCAAATATGTGATTGAAACAGCAAATTGCAATGACGGTTCCTGCAAATATCCAAAGTTTTTTATCTTTCATCTTTTTTCTTTCCGCATATGACAAGCGCTGCCCCTGCCTTCAAAATCTGGAGCAAAGCTGCCGCCCCCAGCAGCAGGCTGATAAAATAATAGGCTCTCATGGTTTCTGTAGAACTGATGCAGGTATAGGAAACATACAGCGTTGTCAGGATTGCCATGGCAGCATACGTGAAAGGGGCAGGTTTTCCCTGTCCCTTTCGTCTTATTATCCAAACTGCTAAAAGCAAAAGCGTTATGACTGCCAAAACTGCCACCGCCGTGTACATTAATGCATCCATAGGAAAAGCCCGCTCCCAGCTTTGATTTTTATAAATCACATATCTGGCCATCCCCATCTTCTTCCGGGTAAAATAATGGACCAGATATGCACCCGCCAGAAAAAGCACTTCTGCAAAGGTCAATGCAGCATATCCAATTTTCTTCATTTCAGGCCCTCTCACTCCGGTTTTCACGCTCTTTATTTCTTGGCTTTATCCGCAGAAAGGTTTCCTACGGTGGTGTATTCACAGGCACTGTCTGCGGGATCACCTACCTGTACAGGAAGGGTGTCGTCCATCTGCCACTGGTACCAGCCTCCGTCATAAAGTTTTGTATTGGTATAGCCATTTTCATAACTGATGAGAAATGGAACGGTGGCTCTCCAGCCTGTGCCGCAGTAAAAGGCCAGTTCCTGATCAAGAGAGGCTCCGGCTTCCTTTAAATATCCTTCCAGCACGTCCACTCCCACCGTTGTTCCGTCTTCCTTTAAGTAAGAACCGTCGTCCGTATCCCGGCCCCAGATAGCGCCTTTGGGCTCTCCTGCCTTGTCAATATATCCGTATCCGCTGGTTTCTCCTAAAAACTCCGCCTTGCTTCTGATGCTCACCAATTTGAAATTGCTGTCATTTGCAAGCTTTTCTTTTACCTCGTCAATAGAAATAATATATTCCGGATGGGCGGGAACCTTGGTTCCAAAGCCTTTGTCTGTAGCTTTCGGCTTATTACTGCCTTTATCCAGGCCATATCCGGCCTTTGTCCAGGCTTCAAGACCGCCATCCAGGCATTTTACATTTTCAACTCCGGCCCATAACAGGGTAAATGCAACTCTGTCATCAGCGGAATTTGTTCCGTCTGCTCCGTAGCAGATTACAGTCGTATCCTTGGTAATTCCGTAATCAGCCATCAGCTTTTCAATCTCCTCCGGCGTGCGGATGTTCCAATATTCCTCGGATTCCACGTAATCTGTATTCATATGATACGCCCCTTTAATATGTCCTTCCAAATATCCGGGGTTGTCCGCTTCCTCTCCCCAGCCGCATTCCAGAATAACATAATCAGAAGACTCTTCCTGATTTCCGTCAATGACACTCTGTATCCAGTCAGAAGATACATACACCTTTTTCTTATCCACCGGATCAGCTTCTACATTGGATTTCGATTCCGTTGCTTTCTGGTCAGGCTTTGCCCCACAGCCTGCTGTCAATGCTGCTGCCATGGTGATGCACAGCAACGTCCTTAATACATTTTTCTTCATGATACCTTCTCCTAGTATGTATATTTTACCGCTATTACTTATTATAAAGAGGTACTGCTTTCGAGTCTAATTGATTTAGCCTATATATAAGGGGCATTTATAGACGTCCTCTATAAATGCTTTTTCCTCACACTCCCTTTTTCAGTACATATCATAACACTATAAAGAAGTTGGATTATGTCATATAAGGAGGACCTATGAAGCCAAAGTTGGAAATTCGTGGGGTCAGTTACTCCTATCATTCTCTTGAGGGTGAGACACTGGCCCTTTCCGATATATCTTTTACCGCAGAAAATGGGGAATTCCTCGCCATCGTCGGTCCCTCCGGCTGCGGGAAATCAACCCTTTTATCCCTTCTCAGCGGACTTTTGTCGCCTGACAAAGGGGAAATTTACATGGATGGAGTTCCCCAGGCAGAAGCCAGAGGATCCACCGGTTACATGCTTCAAAGAGACCATCTTTTCGAATGGCGGACCATCATGGGAAACGCACAGTTGGGACTGGAAATTCAGAAAAAATTAAATAGCAGCTCAAAGGAAAAGCTGCATGAAATGCTTCATACTTACGGTCTTGGAAGCTTTGAGCAGGCAAGGCCGTCTGAACTGTCCGGAGGTATGCGTCAGCGTGCCGCACTGGTCCGCACTCTGGCCCTGGAACCGGACCTTCTTTTATTAGATGAACCTTTTTCTGCACTGGATTATCAAACAAGGCTTTCTGTCTGCGATGATATCAGTTCCATTATAAAAAGTACAGAAAAAACTGCCATTCTCATCACACACGACCTTTCCGAGGCCATCAGCGTCGCCGACCGGGTTATCGTGCTGACAAGCAGGCCCGGCAGGATCAAAGCCGTTATTCCCACCTCATTTGGCGAGGATTACGTGCGGCCCCTGGCCCGGAGAAACATGCCGGAATTTTCCGTCTATTTCAATCAGGTATGGAAGGAGCTGCAAAATGATGATTGAACCTCATGCCACTTTAGCACAGCAGGAATTTATCCAAAAAGAAATGCTTCATCGGCGCAATGTACGGGTATGGCGTTTTATGCTTCTGGTCCTGCTTCTTTCTCTTTGGGAGCTGTCCGCAAGCCTTGGATTACTCAATGATTTCATATTCAGTTCCCCCTCCCGGATGACCCTTTGTTTTATTGATATGGTAAAGGACAGAAGCATTTTTCTGCACATTGGTGTAACTGTAATGGAAACTATTATAAGCTTTTTCCTGGTTATTACACTGGGGCTGGCAACAGCTATCCTTTTGTGGGCCAGCCGCAGTATAACGGAAGTTTTAGAGCCTTATCTGGTTATGCTTAACAGTCTCCCAAAGTCCGCCCTGGCTCCTATCTTGATTGTATGGCTGGGAAATAATATTAAAACTATTATTGTGGCCTCGATTTCTGTGGCTGTTTTTGGATGCATTATGACCCTGCACACCGGCTTTGCCCAGACTGATCCGAATAAGATTAAATTGATCTATTCTTTGGGGGGCAGGAAAAAGGATGTGCTTTTGAAGGTGCTGCTGCCTGGTTCTGTGCCGCTTATTATCAGCAATATGAAGGTGAATATTGGACTTTGTCTGGTGGGGGTTATTATTGGGGAATTTTTGGCGGCGAATAAAGGATTGGGATATTTGATTATTTACGGAAGCCAGGTGTTTAAGATGGATCTGGTTGTTATGAGTATTGTGATTCTTTGTATTGTATCGGCCATTTTGTATCAGGGGATTACTTTGCTGGAGAAGAGGATTAAATTTTAATTCTTTATTTCACTAAACAACAGACACAAAAAAATCAAAGGGGGGGCATCCCAAAGCTAGCTATTTAGCGCGGACTAAAAACCGAACTGTTAAAAAGATTATTAAAAACTGGGGATAGTATTCCATCCCCAGTTTCAAATAAAAAGAACCTGTTCATCTCTTACACATTATATTTAAATGTCATTAAAAAACACTGGCAGCTCTTCTTTAAATTTTTCTAAAATCATAAACGCAACTTCTTGCATCTGAGGATGCGCACCAGAGGCTGCCCTTAATCTAAAGAAATGCCTCCATTCACGTAAATTCATAGTCACGACAATTTCTGTTTTTAATGAATTAGGCAATATACTACGAGCTTCCTGAGCAGTTGCACCTAACTCCATCAATTTCAAATATTGCTTTTCAATATATTCCATTGTTTGAATCCAAATATTTAATTTATCTATATCATTTTCTTTTTTCCAGAAACATGGCTCAATAAAAGTCAACTCATTATTAAATTTATTTGATGCATAGTTGCAATATCTTGTACTCTCCTGACTATAACTTGCTATCCTGTGCCTTACAATTTCATGTGTCACACCTCGGTCACAAATAATTCGTACACTAAGAGAACAATGCTCTATAACCGATTCATGCCCACTTTTTAAGATATTTTTTACAAATTGCTCAGAAGACCCCTTGGTTATCTTGGATTCACTTTTATAACAGACTCTACCCGCCCTTTCAATCTGTTCAAGAATTTGTTCATTATTAACATTTGTTTCAATAAAAAAAGTTGGTTTAATTCTTCTCATTATTCTCCTCCTGCAAAACATATACTTGCTCCAACTTTTTCACAAAAATTGGACATCCTTCGCCACCACCATTACAGTTATTTACTCTTAGTTTCATCAATTCATGTAAACTTATTTTATATTTATTCAAAAACAATCCTCTTCCTATATCGCCTCCAGTTGTTGTATTAACTATACATATCACATTAACCTTTGCGTTTTTCTCTACCAACAATTTTGTGTTTTCTCTAATAAACTTACGAACAGTTTCTCCAGTATGTACCACATCAATTAATAACGTAATTGTTTCATACTTATCCTTTTCAATTGGTATAGAGCACTCAAATTTATTTTCATTATTACCACTTCCTGGGTAGTAAGAAACTTTTTGATCACCTAAGGAATATCGAATACTAGACAAGAGAATTGTTCCCTTTACACCTAATCCTATCACACATTCCGAGTCATCAAATATCTTCTTATATTTCTCAACAATTCCCTTCGATACTATATTTAGGGCCTTACGATTACATAAAAAATATGAGGTATCAATCCAATTAAGCATATATGATTTATTAAGATGAAAATGTCCTGTTTTATAAAGATTGTTTTCTCTTATTAACTGTAATAAAAGTTCACCATAATCAGTATCTTCAATGATTTGATTTTCAGGTAAGTCTGGTATCGATTCTTCTTCTGCAAATATATTTTTCTTTTTTAGCTGCTCATCCTCCTTTTTTATTTTCTTACTTTTCCATCGTATCCATCTTGGTTTTCCTTCATCAACAATATATTTATATTCGTGTTCATTAATAAGTTCAGCAGTACCTACTTCGATAAGATTAAAGGAATTATGATTATTAAAAATTGAAACATAACTTTCTTTTTTATTCAATTTCTGTAAAAATATATCAAATTTATTTTCTTGGTTAGTATCTTCTTTAATATTACTTAGAATATTAAGGAGCTCATTATTAAAATTCAATCCTATACTTCCAACTGTACTAAAATACATTGTATCGTCTTCCATTTCAAAATCGGTTACCATACTACTTTGAGTTCCGTGAACATGTCCAGTAAAAATAGTTTTAATATTATTTTTAATAAGAATGGGCTTTACTTTATTCCAATTTTCCATATCAAATGTACCATACGCATCTGGTGATTGATAATTATATGCATTCATTCCCAGATTTGATTTATATGGATACGGCCTATGATGAAATATGGCAATTTTTAACCAACCATCATATTTTGATATCAGTATTTCTGTTAATTCTTTTTCTAACATTTCTACATTAATATAACCCCATCCATCATTTTCACCAATTTTATAACAACTATTAATTCCTATAAATAATACTTTCGAGTCAGAGAGTTCTAAAATACTTACAATACATTTCTCTACATCTACATTCACTATCTTGCTTTTATTTAATAAACTAAAATATTCAAACTTTTCTTTTTGGTATTTCCACAATGCTGTTTCGTCAATATCCTTTTTCCCCTTCAAACCAATCAGTAAGTTTCTGTTTACATCATGATTTCCCGGTACTACTAAGATATTATTAATGTTCAACTCAGTCTTTACCTTATTGACAATATTATTAAAAACTTCTGATGTTTTCTCTCCTCCCCCTTTATCATATATATCACCACTAATTATTATAGTGTCAATATTATATTCCTTTTCTTTTTTCAATTTTGTAATTGTTGATAAAAAAACAGATAAATAATTTTTATCTTGTAACATCGATGAATCTTTATCACTCAAATGCAAATCCGAAATATGTAAAATCATTCTATTAATCACGTATTTTCTCCTTTGCATAAAGACTTACACTTATCGCATAACTGAGTCCCTATATTATATTTCAAATGCTCAAAGGCATCACTTGCCGAAACAATAATTACATTTTCTTCAATACCGAATTTTCTCAAGTTTGATATATCCAACTTTATGAAGCTCAAATACCCACTTACAGATCCTCCCATATATTCGATCATGTTAATTGCACGCAAAATTTCATTACCCTGACATATCATATCAACAACAACAATATAATTTTTAGGTTTAATACTATTATGAAAATGTATACTATCAATCTGATTATGATGCCCTAAATTGTCAATATATAAAATATCTAATCCTAGTAATTTAGCTATTATTACTGCAATACTTACTCCACACAAAGTGTGGCAAAATAAAATAGGCTTTTCTATACTTACTATTTCTTTAAAATTGGGGTTGATATAGATTGATTCTGCAAGTATATAAGACCAAATAAACATTTGATTATTATTTTCAACTATTCTTTTAACGTTAATATATGTTTCTAATATTACTCCTGTCTCAGTCTGGTATCCCGTATTATTTTCACATATTTTTTTGACAACATCCAACGATTCTTCTTTAAAAACATCAAGGTAGGTTTTAGATCCATTGATAGTTTGAATACTTAAAATTTCATCATTTTTATACTTCAAGTTTGAATTAACTATATCGATTTTTTTCCACCTTTGAAATAACGCACAAAATTTGCAAACAAAATTTTCTTGAATAGAGGTAATATGATTCATATCTAATACAATTGTATAATTAAAATAATCTTTATTTAATTCATTTATAGAACTAGCCAGCCTATCAATAGTCATTTTAGTAATATAATCATATTTTATATATCCATCAATTTTATCTACATCATTAAAACTACTCTCATTATTAATAGCAGAATATAATTGTTCGATATGCATATTTAGATATATACATGTATCATCAATTAACATAGAAATCATCATTGTCCCCCCCTGTAGAATTCAACGTTTATATGAACACCAACCAAACTATTTTTAAACCTTTTTATTGGCGTTTTATTTTTATTCATTTTATCAAAATAAATAATACATCTTATACATTCCAATATTGATTTCTTACAGTATTTACATTGATCATAGGTGAAAATCACTTGTGTTGTTTTGTAATGTATACGCATTATTCCATTATTATTAACAATCAATCCTTTTAATATATATAAATTCACTTCCCTACCAAAATCATATTGATCCATTTGATAAGTGTTTATTTCTGAATAATAAAGACATTCCAATATAACAAATAAATCTTCATAAACGCGGCGATCATACTCTGATATTGATAAACAAATACTTTTAAACATCTGTTGATATTCTAATGGATAAGCAAAATAATCCGATTTATGACAATCCAATGATTTTTTTAATCCCACACCAATATCTGCAATAGAAATTATAGATTTCCTAATTGTATTCGACACCTTAATACCGCATTGACAAAATACATAACATAAACTCTTACTATAACACTGGGCATTTGATATCAGTTCTCTAATGCTAATTTTTACAAGATCCAGAACTTGATCTCCTAAACTATATGAATTAAATATCGGCATATATTGACTAATTACCTCATAATTCAATTGTTCTGCCAAGCGATCACGATAATTTTTTCTCTCTTCACGGCTATATAATAAATATTCGGTTACAGGATAATGAATATAGAATTTATTCTTTTCATAATATTCTTTATCTATATAATCGGAGAACCCCCCTATATATTCATTATCATAATCAATAAATTTTATACTCTTTAATTTACCTAAGAATTGAATGTGGTTCAAAAAATAAAGCAATCTTGGGCGATATACCATTTCGATATATATTGAATTTTTATGAAAATTACACATTATATTAATAATACTAGCTAGTAATGTTATAGCAGAAGCATCAATTCGCTCAGTCTTTACTAATGAAATTATCGGAATATCATCTTTATTGGATGATGCATAAAATAAAGACAATTCTTCAATTATATCATTATAAATCGATTTTTCATTGACACAGTCTGGTAAAAATATTTTCATAAGCCCACCTCTAAATTATTATTGACGAGTTTCAATAAATCAAAACTGATCAAAATGAATTAGTTAATAATATACATAATTACATATGCTACATATTTCACTTACATTTCATTTTTCAAAAATATTATAAATGGTAAAATACTACATATTTTCATTATAATATATATTGCAAATATATTCTAGAGAGAGTTTCAAATTTTGTGTAAGCTTTGTAAACTGATATAATATATGTTGATAGTTATGCAAGAGCAGAACCATTATTTCAAAAATTTGTTGTAAGTCTATTTAATGCTTACCACTAATCAAAAAATATTTTCATGGCAGATATTATGTGAAATACTCTTATAAAACTATCTGATTCAATTATTATCATCCCTGACTCTTCGCCATATTTCTTTTAGAGGTCCCTTTCTTCCATGCTCTTTCTCTACTTTATAATGATATGTTATGGCTTATCCTCTCTCTATTTCCCCACATTCATGATATTAAATCATATCATTTTGTACTCACAACTCTTTAAGATGGATCTTGTCGTAATGTCTATTGTAATTCTTTGTATTGTATCAGCAGTTTTGTATCAAGGGATTTCAATTTTAGAAAAAAATAAAATAGATATTGGAAAGCATCATGATTTAGACGAAAATCATGACGCTTAATAAATCTCTAGTAAAATTTTAGAGGACATTTATCAGTTGAAAGTTCCTTTACAACTTCGTTTTACCCCACCGCTGTCACGAGTGTTCTCTTCCAACTCCAGTATATATTTATCATAATCTGACATAAATAATCTATCCTGCACAATACGATACTTTTCAAATTCTGTTTCTGCATGTAGCTTAGCAATTGCTGCCGAAACTTTCCCGGCATCTTTTAACAGTCCATATTCAAACATTTCAATAAAAGAGTCCAATCTTTTTTCCCAATCCTGCATAGTCAAAGGAATCTTTCTCAAAGCCATATTTTCTGCAAAATCAAGATATGATGTTACCATACGATTTAACTGCGTAAGTTCAAATTCATCCAGATAGTTCTTTGCAATTATAACATCAGACTGTCTTATTTTACCATCAGGTCCATCCTGCCATGTAGTAAGTCCCATATACTCCTTCTCACTGTCAGCACGTTCTACAATCAATTCTGCTGCAGTATGCCCATGTACGGCGAAATGCATTTTGTTTTGAACGGACGAATAGAAACGCCTTGTAGCTTTTGCCGTCTTATCATAATCTATCGCAGTAGCATAAATATCTGTTATTTTTTGATAAAACTTCCGTTCACTGGCACGAATTTCCCTAATTCGTTCTAATTGTTCTTCAAAATATTTCTCGGTCAAATATGTACCGTGCTTAATACGTTCATCATCCATGACCCAGCCTTTGATTGTATAATCTTTGGCAATCTGATTTACCCACTTGCGAAATTGAACCGCCCGCTCTGAATTCACTTTAAAGCCAACTGCAATGATCATCTGCAGATTATAGTGCTTTGTATTATAGGATTTTCCATCATCTGCAGTTATCCGAAAATTTCGGATAACTGAAATATCACTCAATTCTAAGTCATTAAATATCTTCTTAATATGATAATTAATTGTACGAACATCTACGTCATAAATAGTAGCTAGCATCTTTTGTGTCAGCCATATATTTTCATCTTCATATCGAACTTCAAAGCTGTCTGCGTCATTGCCAACAGAGGCAATGTAAGTCAGATATTCAGCTGCAGAACTGCGAATAGTTATTTCAGAGTTTCTTTTCTTTACCATACTATGTTCCCCTCCATACAGTTTTTATCATTAAAATATGGAAATCAAGCAAACTAATGTTCTGATAATTTTAACATATCATTCCAATTATGTAAACATTCCCTTTACTCTTTGCCCGTGAGCATTCTCAAAGCTCTACCAACCTTATCCGATTTAAAGTCCAGTAATTTATTCATCTCAGTATAATATCTATGAAGCATATATAGCAATTCTAAGCTTTCAACAATTCTTTTTGACATACCATCCAAGTAATTCTTTCGCATTTTCTGAATTTCTTCATTAGAATATTTAATTATCAGACACTCGTCAGCAGCAATTAAAGTTTCCACACCTTCTTTAGTGAAAAAAGCCTCATTCAACTTCTTTAAATCCAGCCAGCTGCTTTTTGCTACAAGCGTCAGCACCTCATACTTATAGGCAGAAAAAACCATAGCGGCTTTCCAATTTCCATTTGAATTCAATTCATTGAACTTTTGTGAAATACGCTCTAATTCTAATATATTCTCAAAACAGTAATTTTCAATATCCCAATCTCTATTTAAGCTGTACTGTTTATTATTATATTCAGGAAATCTATTATGAATCCAAAGATCAGCCACTAGGTCTTGACAATTGATAACATATTGAAGATTTGAAGAAATCGAATTAAAGGAGCAGCCAATAGCCTCAACCAATTCTCGTTGCTTTTGAATGATATCTTCAACTTTTTTACGGTTTGCTTGTGCTATTGATCTTCGTATACTGCCTCTGAAACTAATGAAATATCCTAGAAACACCATTAGTACAACAACTGTTAAAGGAGACAGTAATTTAATGGCTTCCCAAAAGTCAAACTCAAAGCTGCTGAGAATCTTCAATTTATTTTGTATATCATTTAACTCAAAGTATTTCAGACTAATAGCTGTCAAAAATATCGCTATTAATGCAGGAAGTTTGATAAGAGAAAAACATATTCCTAAAATAGTGTCCTTGATTGGAGGCCTTGCGATACTGTTCCAAACTATCTTGTTGTTATCCCCAGAACCAGACCTTCCCCATCCAAGTCTTAAGATAAACATCAATTTTCTAATACTATACTTCAATCTAATACACAATATGGATAATCTTATTCTTTTCTTTTTTAATAAATCAGCTGATATCCTATATAATAAATAATCAGCTTCCACATAAATTTTCAATGTAAGCCAATCCCAAACTACTAGAATTATTAAAATTTCACCCCAATAGGTTAAAAAAAGCCAAACGGCATTTTCCTGTGTTGTCTCTAAATTGAATTCAACAATACAGTTCAAAATATCTCCTAGCGTATATACTCTAAAAATGAAAAACACTACAACTAAAATGACCAAAAGAAAAAAAAATTGCTAATCTTTCTTTTATCCATAACTCTCCTCACATTCATCTCCTTATGTATAGGTTACCTAATTATAGTTTGAGTCAGTATTAAATACAAGACTTGTATTATAAGATTTTTCATCATTAAAAATCTTCTTATAAAGAACATAGCCATCTCCAACCATATCATTTTATACACACTGTTCTTTACGATGACCTGATTGTGATAAGTTTTGACATGCAGAAAGACAGGTATATAAACCGCCTGTCCTTCTGCATTTTTCAGTATTCTATATACCTTATGATTGGACCCACGCACCATCACTTCCTACATCATATCCATCCGGTGTTGTGGTACTTGTAAGCATAGCACCGCTTTCTCCGCAATAATACCATTTGGAATTCCAATTGACCCAGCCTGTAACCATATACCCGGACTCATTAAAATAATACCAGAAATCATCAATATACTGCCAGTTATTAACAGTATAGCTTTTGTCCGCATTGCAATACCACCAACCTATGCCGTCTTTCAGCCATGCACCGGTTCCAGTAGTGCTTCCCGGCCCTGTAACGCCGCTTGAGCTTGAAGAACTGATTTCTTCAGCCTCTTCAGATGTAATATACCAAGTATCAGACTCCTCCCAGCTTCCTTTATTAGAGGAGTTGTATACCCCCCGTACCTTAAAGTGTGAATGGCATAATAAAAGTACCCACTTTTGGCGGAGAAAATTCCCCACCTTG
>NZ_DAIOXM010000016.1:0-66201 GCF_036758025.1 Lacrimispora sp.
GAATGCTTCATATGCACCTTGTTAGAAGCAAAGAAGTTCATGCTGATATTTTACGTATTGACTACGAAAAGGCATTAAAAATGCCCGGTGTTGAAGCTGTTATTACCAGCCAGGATGTACCCGGAGAGGATGGGTTTGGAGTTTACTATCACGATCAACCTGTTTTAGCAAAGAATAAAATTCGCTTTTACGGCGAACCGGTTGCAGCTATTGTTGCAGAAACTTTAGAGGAAGCTGAGGAAGCTGAAAAACTAATTGAAATTGAATATAGTAAACTTCCCATAGTTTCCAGCGTTGAAGAGGCGGTAAATTGTAAATCAGTCCTTCACGAAGATCATCCCAATAACATAGTCAGTACAACATCTGTTATAAAAGGAGATGTTGAAAGCGGTTTTAGCAATAGTGATGTAATTATAGAACAAGATTATTCCACTCAATGTGTGGAACATGCCTATCTTGAAACGGAAGCAGGTCTTGCATATTTAGATCCCGATGGTGTATTGGTCGTAAAATCATGTGATCAGGATATTACGCACCACCGTATGCTTTTAGCAAAGATTTTAAATATGCCTATAAGCAAAATCAGGGTTATTATGACACCTGTAGGCGGAGGTTTTGGCGGGAAAGAAGACATGATTTATCAAGGAATTCTTGCTATTGCCGCACTTAAAACAAAACGTCCTGTGAAGCTGGTCTTTTCCAGAAAAGATTCCATGATTGGCAGTGCGAAACGCCATCCCGTATTCCTTCATCATAAAATTGGAGTAAATAAGAATGGCAAAATACAAGCTATAGAAATTGATATAAAAGCAGATGGGGGAGCATACTGTTTTTCAACGAAAGGAACTGTAGCAAAAGCGGCAATGTTAGGAGCAGGCCCTTATGAAATTGATAATGTAAAGGTTATTTCCAAAGGCTATTATACAAACAATACTCCTTCCGGTGCAATGAGAACTTTTGGGGTGTTACAGCCAACTTTTGCAATTGAATCCACGATTGATATTTGTTCACAGCGTTTGGGAATCGATCCTATTGAACTCCGCTTAATAAACGGATTAAAGGATGGAGGTACAACTCATACTCAGCAGGTACTAGGCAGGGTAGCTTATTCACAAACATTAAAAAAATGTGCTCAAATAGCCAAATGGGAATCAGGTCCTTCCAATATAAGAGGCCAGGTGAGAAAAGATTTAAAAGGCGATCAGGTTGCAGAACCTTTTATACCGGGAAGTGAGTTTAAATCTCCGGCTGCACTTGAACTTTGCAAATCAAGGTTTAAATATGGCCGTGGTGTCGGAACTTCATGGTATGGAATAGGACGTGCCGCAACTGTTGATAAAGCCGGTGCATTTGTTGAAATTGATGATGGGGGTACTGCTAAAATATTAACCGGTGTTACTGAGCTTGGCGAAGGCATTTTGACTGTTTTAACACAGATTGCAGCAGATGAACTTGGAATGTATCCTGAGGATATTATTATTGGGGATAATGATACGGCGAGAGCTCCTGAAGCAGCTCATGCCGGAGCAAGCAGACAATCCTATATGATTGGTAATGCAGTTTTAAACGCTTGCAGAGATGTAAAAGAAAAGTTCATGAAAGAAATTGCAGCATATTGGAATGTTAATTCATCCTCAATATATATGAAAAACAGAAGAATTTTTGTACCAGGACATTCCAATTATAATCTTTCGCTTAAAGAGGCAGTAGATATTTGTAAAAAAGTCAGAGGTATCGTTCCTTTGGGTTCAGGCACTTTTACAGCTCATCATGAAGCCATAGACCCTATAGATGGTAAAGGCAAACCTTGGCAGGCATATGTGTTTGGAACTCAGATTGCAGAGGTCGCTGTTGATTCATCTACAGGAGAGGTTCATGTCCTTGGTATTTGGGCTTCTCATGATGTTGGAAGAGCAATAAATTCTCAGGGTATTGAAGGGCAGATTGAAGGTGGTGCCGTTCAAAGTGTTGGGCAAGCCATAATGGAAAACTTTGAATTTTCAGAAGGCATACCTGTAAATAAGGATTTTGCAAAGTATATTCTGCCTACCAGTGTGGATGTCCCAATGTTTCACTCCAGCGTAGTGGAAGACATAGATCCTTTTGGCCCTCTTGGAGCAAAAGGAATTGGGGAACCGGCTCCGCTGCCAACGATACCGGCAATTATTAATGCAATTTATGATGCGGTTGGGGTGCGTATCACTTCACTTCCGGCGAACCCGGAAAAGCTGTTAAACGAAATGTCAAAACAATAATTAATCAGTATTTAAATTTATGGGGGGATTATCGAATGGTATTGGTGTGTCAAGTTGCACAAAAATCAGGGTGAATAACTAAAAGGAGATAGGTAATGAAAAATGTAGAAAACGTACCCGGTAAATCAAATGGTTTATCTTTAGATTCAAAAAGATGGATTTATATAGGTATTAGTATTGTTGTGTTGATATTTATTATGAGTATTAACTTGCCGGCATCTTTTACAGATATACAGGATGCACCGTTAACAGCGGAAGGACAAAAAGCACTGGCTGTTTTAGTTTTCTCTCTCATACTTTGGATAACAGAAGCAATTCCTTTTCACTTTACAGGTTTACTGGCAATGGTGCTGTTGGCATTGACTGGAATTGATTCCTTTCCTAATATTGTTAAAGTGGGTTTTGGTAATAATAATGTTGTGTTTTTTATAGGTGTATTTATTCTCAGTGCATTTATCAATAAATCAGGACTTGGAAAAAGAATTGTTATCAGTTGTCTTTCAGTAACCGGAAATAATACAAAATACATTTTATTGGGCTTTATAACAGTAGGTGCTTTATTGTCCATGTGGATTTCAAATATGGCTGTTGCTGCTATGCTTATGCCCCTGGCTAAATCCCTTTTAGATGAAGAAGGAGTAAAGCCAATGGAAAGTAATTTTGGTAAGGCTCTTCTCATTTCTGTTGCATGGGGCAGTTTAATAGGAGGCTTTGGAACTCCTGCAGGAAACGGCCCAAATCCATTAGCAATTGGTTTTATGAAAGATATGGCGGGAATTGAAGTGACATTCTTAGATTGGATGATATATGGGGTTCCAATTTCATTAGTACATATTCCTGTTGCATGGGGGCTGCTCTTATTAATGTTTAAACCTGAAATTAAGTATCTTAAAAAGACAAATGAAGAAATTAAAAGTGAAGCAAAAAATCAACCTAAGTTCAGCCGCGATGAAAAACTAACCCTGATTGTTTTTATAGTTACAGTTTTACTTTGGATATTTTCTCCTCAATTATCAGAATTACTAGGCGTTTCCATTCCTATTTCATTGCCTGTTATTTGTACCACAATGCTGTTTTTCTTTCCGGGTGCCAGTAAAACAAAATATAAAGAAATTGAAAAAGACATGTCCTGGAGCAGTATCATATTAGTTCTTTCCGGTATATCACTTGGTACGCTGCTTTATGATACCGGAGTTGCAAACTGGATCGCTCTTGGTTTATTAGGAAGCATAGGTGAATTTGGTACCTTTATGATGATTTTTGTTGTTGTATTAAGTATATCGTTTATGAATATTGCTCTTTCAAGTGCTACTGTATCTGCAAGTATTGTTATTCCAATTGTTATACAGCTTTCTATGACTATTGGAGTTCCTACATTATCTGTTGCATTTCCTGCAGCATTAGCAACTTCTCTGGCATTTATTTTAATTACTTCTACTCCAACAAACGTAATTGCATATTCTGCCGGTTATTTTTCAATCAAAGACTTTGCAAAAGTAGGAGTAATTATGTCTATTGCATCTTGTATAATAGTAGCTTTAGGCATGCTTGGTATTGGATTAATGACAGGATTATACTAGGTATCAACCACTTCAATCGTAAATAAGAACATCCCCGCCGGAATCAATGTTTTAACAGCATTGTACTTTTGGCGGGGATGAGTGCATACTGGGCACAAAACCCTGTTTCCTTACATATAGTACTAGGAAAGAAACGGCGGGCAATGCCGGTAAAGCATATGAAGGAAGAAGCCATGCTTAGCGGAAGGTTTATCAGATTATACGAAGAGTATTATGATCAGTTAGGTATACTTAATTTTTGGAATTCTTCATTTCAGATTCAGACTATTGCAGAAGACCTCCGTATACCTTGGGCAATAGACATCAGTGAAGACGGAAGGCTGTTTTTTACGGAGCGCAGCGGAAGCTTGCATGTCATAGAAAACGGGATATTAAATCCTGTACCGGTGCATACATTCAATTCTCCTTTTGTCAGTACCGGAGAAGGCGGGCTTATGGGGCTTGCTTTGGACAGGGATTTTCTTTCAAACGGATATATTTATCTCATGTATACTTATAGGGAAAACGGAGGACTTTACAACCGTGTGGTACGTATGCGTATCCAGGACAATACAGCATCCGGAGAGGAAATTATTTTGGACCAAATTCCTGCAGGCCAGAACCATAATGGCGGAAGGATAAAAATTGGACCCGATGGTTATCTGTATATAACTACCGGGGATGCTGGTGAACGTTATCTGTCACAAGATGTAAACAGTCTGGCAGGTAAGATTCTGCGGATTGGAACAGACGGAAGTATTCCGCCTGATAATCCCTTTCAGGGTTCACCGGTTTACGCTCTGGGACTTAGAAATCCTCAGGGCCTGGCCTGGAATAACAGGGGGATGTTATATGCCTCGGATCATGGAGAAACAGCCCATGATGAAATTAATCTTATTCAGCCGGGCGGCAACTATGGCTGGCCTCTCGTTACAGGTGATGAGGAAATGCAGGGATATGATTTTATTAAGCCTGTCATACAAAGTGGGGATAATACTTGGGCCCCCTCGGGAATTGCCTTTGTAACCGAAGGCCCCAGAATGGGGCAGTTGCTTGTATCCACACTCCGGGGGAATGTACTCCTGGCAATCACCTTCGATGAATCCGGAACACAAGTGGTTAATGTGGAACCGTTATTGCAAGGTAATTACGGACGATTAAGGGAAGCTTATCAGGCGGAAGATGGTTCTATATACCTTACAACCAGTAACCTGGATGGCAGAGGGCTTCCTAATCCCGGGGATGATAAAATCCTCCGGTTGGTACAATAATATAATACGTTGCACTTAATGAGGGTGTCCCCAAACTACGATCTTTTAGACTCGTAGAAGGGGATATCCTCATATTATTCCAGTGTCAGATTAACATGGTATTCTTTTTTTCCTTCCCGGAATGGAATCTCATTTCCTTCAATAGAAGTTCCATCTACCAGAAATGAAGAAATTCTATTTCCAGTCTCCCCTTTTCTTATTACATGGATATGGTAGCTTGCCCCCCGGTATTTGCGGACAGCAGAAAACTCCCTGATTGAATCCGGAAGACAGGGGGCCACAATTAAACCGTGGAAGCTTGGACGGATGCCAAGAATGTACTGCGAGATACAGACAAAGGTCCAGGCCGCAGTACCGGTCAGCCAGCTGTTTTTTGCTTCCCCCAAGTTGGCAGCATCTTTTCCAGCTATCATTTGCGCATAACAGTATGGTTCTGTTTTGTGTATTTCACTGATTTCTTCCGTATAGGCAGGTGCCGTTTTCCGGTAAATTTCAAATGCACGGTTGCCTCTGCCAATTATGGTTTCCGCAATAGCTATCCATGGATTATTGTGGCAGAAGATTCCTGCATTTTCTTTGTATCCCGGCGGATAGGAAGAGATTTCTCCCAGTTCTTTATAATAGGTCTGGTAAGCCGGCTGAAGGAGAAGAATGCCGTAAGGAGTATCGAGCCGTTCCTTTACACTGTCCAGAGCTTTTTCTGCAAGGCCTTCTTCAATTCCAATTCCGCCCATAACACAAAATCCCTGAGGTTCAATAAAGATCTGACCTTCCCTGCACTCTTTGGAACCAACCTTATTTCCCAACGCATCATAAGCACGCAGGAACCAGCCGCCATCCCAGCCGGATTCAATGACAGCATCATATACCTTTTTTACAGAAGCCTCTGCGTCCAAGGCTTCCTCCTCCAGTCCGGTTAAGCGGCAGATTTCAGCATATTCTTTTCCGTATTTCACATACATTCCCGCAATCATGAGAGATTCTGCAACAGGTCCTTCCGAGGGGCCTGACGTCTGAAATGATTCCCCTGGTTCCGTTGAAAAACAATTTAAATTCAGACAATCATTCCAGTCGGCGCGTCCGATCAGAGGAAGCCCATGGGGTCCTAAATGAGACCTTGTAAATTCAAACGATCGTCTTAAATGCTCCATAAGAGGTTGGCTTTTGCTGGCATCATTATCAAAAGGAACATCTTCCTTTAAGATATCCCAGTCTCCGGTTTCACGGATATATGCAGAAACACCTGCGATCAGCCAGAGAGGATCATCATTAAAACCGCTTCCAATGTCCATATTGCCTCTTTTGGTAAGAGGCTGATATTGATGATATGCGCTTCCATCTAAAAGCTGGGTTGATGCGATATCAATAATTCGTTCTCTAGCACGTTCCGGTATCATGTGGACGAATCCAAGCAAGTCCTGACAGGAATCCCGAAATCCCATGCCTCTGCCTGTTCCTGACTCGTAATAGGAAGCAGAACGGGACATATTGAAGGTTACCATGCATTGATACTGGTTCCATATATTAACCATGCGTGCTGTTTTTTCTTCTTCCAGGGTTACGTTATATATGGAGAGAAGATCGTCCCAGTATTGCTTCAGTTTTTCGAGGGCAATTTTAACGTCCAAAGCAGTGCGGTATTTTTCAAGCACAGTATTGGAGGGCTCTTTATTGATAATTCCAGGAGCGCTCCATTTTAGTTCCTGTTCATTTTCCGCATAACCCAGAATAAAGACAAAGGTTTTTTCTTCACCGGGCTCAAGATGAAGCAGGATCCGGTGTGAGCCGATGGGAGACCAGCCGCTTGCCATAGAATTGCCGGAACGGTTGTTCTGTACCATAGCTGGATTTTCATTAGAACCATACATGCCTGTAAAGGTGTTTCTATCTGTATCAAAACCTTGAATGTCTGTATTGACAGAATAATAGGCATAATGATTTCTTCTTTCCCTGTACTCTGTTTTATGGTAAATGACAGAACCTTCCACCTCAACTTCACCGATATTAAGATTCCGCTGAAAGTTGGTCATATCATCCATTGCATTCCATAAACAAAATTCTACATAAGAATAAAGCGTAAAATCTTTGGACTGGCTGCTTTCATTTTTAAGTGTCACCTGATTGATTTCGCAGGAATCCCCTAAAGGCACAAAGGCTGTTACAGAAGCACATAAGCCGTTTTTCTTCCCGGTGAGACGGGTCACTCCAAGACCATGCCGGCATTGGTAAAAATCAAGGGGAGTCTTTGATGGCTGCCATCCCGGATTCCAGACGGTGCCATTTTCATTGATGTAATAGTAGTGGCCATTGCTGTCCAGAGGAACATTATTATAACGATACCTGGTCAGCCGAAGCATCTTTGCATCTTTATAAAAGCTGTAACCGCCTCCGGTGTTGGAAACCAAAGAAAAGAAATCCTCGCTCCCCAGATAATTGATCCATGGCAGAGGAGTATCTGGGGCAGTAATTACATATTCTTTATCCTGGTCATTAAAATATCCATATTTCATAATTGAATAACTCCTTCCTGTTGAATGACCCAAACCCTTAAAACGACATTTTTCGAAAACGATTAAGAAGGATTATAGGGAGTTATACGGTCATAATATCGCGGATTAAGAAAAAATACAAGAAGAATTTTTATAAAGAATAAAATCTTAATTTAAACCCTTGATGTTATTGGTAAAAATGTATAAATAAATTCAATATAAACTATATAAAATAGACGAAAATTAAAAATATATTGATTTTTATGCAAAAAAGGCGTATAGTGAAAGTACGAAAACGATTAAGTTAAAAAGGGTGAGACATATGATTTCTATGAAAGAACTGGCACAGCACTGCGGAGTATCCGTTGCCACAGTGAGTAAGGCACTCAATGATCAGAGTGACATCGGGGAGAGCACTAAAATAAAGGTCAAAAATGCAGCGGAAAAACTGGGATACTATCCTAATGCTGCAGCAAGATCTTTAAAAACAAATAGAAGCTACAACATTGGAGTTTTATTTGTAGATGAGGCAAACAGCGGCCTGACTCATGAGTACTTTGCCGCGGTTTTGGAGGGGTTTAAGGTAGAAGCAGAAAAGCAGGGGTATGACATTACATTTATCAATGGGCAGATAGGAAAAAAGAAGGTTTCCTATTATGACCACTGTAAATACAGGAATGTAGATGGAGTGGTGATTGCCTGTGTAAAATTTGACAATCCTGAAGTAATCGATCTTTTAAACGGAGACATTCCCGTAATTACCATCGATCACATAAATGAAAACTGTTCTTCTGTTTTATCTGACAACATAAAAGGAATCCAGAACCTGATGGAATACGTCTATGAGAAAGGGCATAGAAAGATTGCCTACATACATGGACAGATGAGCACGACTGTAACAAAGGCCAGGCTCACCAGCTTCTACCGTTTCCTTGAAAGTCAGGAGCTTTCAGTACCTGATGATTATGTACTGGAGGCGGATTATCTGGATGTCAGTCAGGCTATGGCATGCACCAGGGAACTGTTAGACAGAAAAGATCCTCCTACCTGTATTTTATATCCGGATGATACTGCACTGATCGGCGGTCTCAATGAAATACGGGCAAGAAATTTAAGGGTTCCGGATGATATTTCCATTGTCGGTTACGATGGCAGCAGAATATCCCAGTTATTAAACCCCAGGCTTACTACCATTCGCCAGGATACAGCGGAAATTGGTATGCAGGCCGCTAAAAAATTAATAAGCACGATCGAAAAACCCAAGACGACTCTTACGGAACAGATTATTGTAGAAGGAGAGCTGATTACAGGGGAATCGGTTGGTAACGCTAATATTTCATGATAGTAATATCAGAAAAGGAGAGGGAAATATGAAGAAGAAAGTTGTAAGCGGATTACTATGCGCAGTAATGGCGGCTTCATTGGCAGCCGGCTGTTCCTCCAAGAGCGCACAAAGCCAGGACGGAAGCAAAGCTGCAGAGACAACTGCCAAGGCAGCAGAGGAAAAAACAGAAGCGCAGAGCCAGTCAGGCGGTGAAGAGGGGAAAGTTATTAATATCTATGTTTGGAACGATGAATTCAAAGACAGATATGAAGATTATTATGCTTCCAAGCTTCCGGCTGGTTATACGGTTAATTTTGTAATGACACCCAGTGAAAACAATGCCTATCAGAATGCCCTTGATGAAGCTCTGTTAAATCAGAATGAAGCAAAGACTGATGATAAAGTGGATATGTTCCTGGTTGAAGCAGATTATATTCTGAAGTATGTTAATTCTGATTATACCCTTGATTTAAAGGAGATTGGAATTACAGATGAGGATATGTCAAAACAGTATGATTACACAAAAGTAATTGCACAGGATACAAATGGTGCTCAGAAGGGTATTTCATGGCAGGGCTGTCCCGGGCTTTATATCTACCGCCGTTCCATTGCCAAAGATGTTTTAGGAACCGATGATCCTGCAGAAGTTCAAAAGGCAATCAGTGATTGGGATTCCTTTGATAAAACAGCCGCTCAGATGAAAGAAAAAGGATATTATATGGTATCCGGTTATGATGATACCTATCGTACCTTCTCTAACAATGTGTCTGCTCCGTGGGTAGATGGAAAGAAAGTAGTAATTGATGCCAAATTAGAACAATGGATCGATCAGACCAAGGCTTATACAGAAAAAGGTTACAATCAGAATACCATACTCTGGGCCGCTGAGTGGGCTTCCGGACAGGGACCTGAAGGCAAGGTATTTGGATATTTCATGCCGGCATGGGGCGTAGACTTCGTACTTGCAAAGAATTCCCTTGAAAAAGCGGAAGCTGACGGCGGTAAACAGGAAATAGGCAACGGCGTTTATGGCGACTGGGCTGCAACCATCGGACCGGAATCCTATAACTGGGGCGGAACCTGGATTTGCGCAGCAAACGGAACAGATAATGCAGATATTATAGCGGACATTATGAAAACAATCTGCAGTGATGATGCAACCATGAAAAAGATTGTAGAAGAAAAGAATGACTTTGTGAATAATAAAGTTGTTATGGAAGCGTTGGCAAAGAGCGATTATAAGTCAGCATTTCTTGGAGGACAGAATCCTCTTCAGATGTATTGTGATGCTGCTGATAAGATCGATATGAGCAAAATTTCTCCTTACGATCAGGGACTGAATGAAAGTCTTCAGACGGCAATGCATGATTATTTCGACGGGACCGTTGATAAAGATACAGCATTTAAGAATTTCTACACGTCAATCAAAGAAAAATATCCGGATTTAGAGACAGAGTAGAAGTATGGTACAGGGCGGGATTATCCCGCCCTGTATGAAAACAGGAGGCTCTACCATGGTAAAAGAAAAAAAGGCAAAGGCCGGAAAAAAGATCAGCTACTCCAGATGGGGATACATATTTCTGATACCGTTTTTTGCCACGTATTTTGTGTTTTCCTTTATTCCTCTGGTAAATACGGTTTATAACAGCATGTTTGAAAATTACCGTTCAGGATTGACTCAGATCGGACCTAACTTCGTTGGATTTGAAAATTACATCACCATTTTTCAGAGCGATCTCATGAAGTACTTTGGCAATACCATCATTCTCTGGATTATCGGCTTTATTCCCCAGATTATCATTTCTCTGATTCTGGCTGTCTGGTTTGCTGATTTCCGAATGAGATTAAGAGGAAGCAGCTTTTTTAAAACAGTTATTTATCTTCCCAACGTAATTATGGCAGCATCTTTTGCAATGCTGTTTTTCGCTCTGTTTTCAGATGATGGTCCAATGAATAACCTTCTTATAAAGATGGGTGCAACAGACAGCCCTATCCGTTATCTGGCTACAGTTTGGGGAACCAGAGGTCTGATCGGCCTTATGAATTTTATGATGTGGTTTGGAAATACCACCATACTTCTTATGGCGGCTATTCTCGGCATTGATGCTGCTTTGTTTGAAGCGGCATCCATTGATGGTGCAAAACCTTTTCAGATATTTACCAAAATAACAATGCCAACGATAAAACCCATATTCATTTATGTATTAATTACTTCACTGATCGGCGGACTTCAGATGTTTGATGTCCCGCAGGTATTGACCAATGCAAAAGGGGCCCCGGACCGGACCAGCATGACATTAATCATGTTTTTAAACAATCACTTATACAGTAAAAACTATGGTATGGCGGGGGCATTATCCGTGATACTGTTTATCATTACAGCAGCACTCAGCCTTGTGGTATTCTTTATACTGACAGGGTCAGGTAAAAAGAGAGGAGGATCAAGATAATGAGAAAAGCGATAAATTTGAAAAAGGCAATCATATATGCCGTGCTGTCAATTTTGACCTTTTTATGCCTTTTCTTCTTTTATTGTCTGATCATTAATGCCACCAGATCCCATCCGGAAATTGCAAAGGGATTCTCATTTGTGCCAGGTAAATCATTTGGTTCTAATTTATATCATGTACTTCACAACAAGAATCTGCCTGTCCTCCATGGAATTATCAACAGTCTGTTCATTGCCGGTGTTTCTGCAGCCCTGTCAGTATATGTATCGGCACTTACAGCTTATGCAATCCATGCATATGATTTTAAATTCAGAAACGCAGTTTATCTCTTTATCATTCTCATTATGATGATTCCCACACAGGTTACAACTCTCGGTTTTTTAAGGTTGATTGGTAAAATGGGGCTTATGGACAGCTTCATTCCTCTGATCCTTCCTTCTATGGCAGCTCCTGTTGTGTTTTATTTTATGGTGTCTTACTTTGAAAGTAATTTACCTTTGGAAATAGTAGAGTCAGCCAGGATTGATGGATCTAATGAATTTTTCACATTCAATTATATTGTAATTCCCATTGTAAAACCGGCTTTGGCAGTACAGGGAATTTTTGCATTTGTGGCTTCCTGGAACAATTATTTTGTTCCCTCCCTTGTACTGAAAACCAATGAAAAGAAAACGCTCCCCATATTAATTGCTCAGCTGCGGAGTGCGGATTTTCTGAAATTTGATATGGGCCAGGTTTACATGTTGATTACCATTGCTATTGTACCGGTTGCCATAATTTATTTATGCCTCTCTAAATTGATTATCGGAGGAGTAACTGCAGGAAGTGTGAAAGGATAAAAGATGAACTGGAGAAAAGACTTTGTGTGGGGTACTGCAACCTCGTCCTATCAAATCGAAGGAGCAGCCTTTGAAGATGGAAAAGGATTGTCTGTATGGGATATTTTTACAAAAGAGAATAACAGAATTTTTGAAGGGCATACCGGAGAGGTGGCGTGTGATCATTACCATCGCATGAAAGAAGATGTGGCATTACTTGCAGAGCTTGGTGTAAAAGCTTATCGTTTTTCTATTTCATGGCCCAGAATTATACCTCATGGAACCGGAGAAGTAAATGAAAAGGGCATACAGTTTTACTCTGATCTGGTAGATGAACTTTTGAAACATCAGATTACTCCATATGTCACCTTATTTCATTGGGATTATCCCAATGAACTGGAAATGCAGGGAGGATGGCTGAATCCCGAAAGCTCCAACTGGTTTGCTGCATATACAGAGGCTGTAGCAAGTGCATTTGGGAACCGGGTGAAAAATTACATTACCTTCAACGAACCACAGATATTTACCTGGCTTGGATATGATAAATGCACCCATGCTCCTGGAATTAAATATCCCACAGGAAGAATCCTTGCCATGTGCAGGAACATAGCCTTGGCTCACGGGAAATCTGTAATAAAGCTGCGGGAACTGGCTCCGGATTGCAGGGTAGGATATGCACCAACCTGCGGCAATGCTTACTGGCCATTGGAAGAGACTGATTTTCTGGCAGCAAAAGCGAAAGAACTGCAGAACTCCATAAATATAAATGACTGGCTTTATTCTTCTGCATTCTGGAATGAACTCTTTTTAAATGGAAGATTTCATGAGCAGTGCAAAACCTTGTTCGGTGAAGATTTACCGGAACTGACAGGACAGGAGCAGGCTCTCATAAGTCAGCCCCTGGATTTTTGCGGAATGAATCTCTATCAGGGAACTTCAGTGAGCCTTGGTGGAACCGGAGAAGCAGTTCTTGGAAAACTTCCTGCCGGCCATGGTAAAACAGGGATGGGATGGCCCATTACTCCTAAGGCTATGTATTGGGCAGTGAAGAATTTTTATGAAACTTACCATCTTCCTTTGTTTATCACAGAGAATGGAATGTCTGCCCTGGATATCATATCATTAGACGGCTTTGTTCACGATCCGGGCAGAATAGATTACGTGACACGGCACTTATCGGAACTGGAGCGCGCCATATCAGACGGAGCAGAAGTGGAAGGGTACTTTTTATGGAGCTTTATGGATAATTTTGAATGGGAAAAAGGCTATGATGACCGGTTTGGAATTGTTTATATAGACTATGAAACCCAGAGACGGATTCCAAAAGACAGTTTTTACTGGTATCAGAGTTTGATTAAATCTTCATCATAATAGAGCAGGATAGATCGGTAATGAATCATGATCTATCCTGTTTTTTGGATGTATCCAAAGGCTTGTTAATGTTTCGTATTTTGACAGTTTGATATTCCTGAAAGATACGTTCTTCCATCTCAATTTCGCAATGATTCTCTGCGGATATGATTAAATTTCGGAAAGATTCTCCTTTAATATGATCCGGGTCTGGATGAACTGATTTTTGGAAGCGGGAGATTTTCCGGAAGAGAGATATTCAAACAGTGTTCTTACAGCCGTGTAACCCTGAAGCTGAGGCTGCTGAATGATGGTGGCTGTGATGTTCCGGTTCCGGAGCTCTTTTTCAATTTCAGCGGAAGAATCGTAACAGATAATCCGGGAGCTTTTGAAATAGCCCATTTCCTGAATGGCCTGGAGATTTCCGCAGCTGTAACCGCCGGGGCAGACGATTACATTGGTGTCCGGAAATTCCTCCAGAGCCTTTCTGGTCAGCTGGTAATCCTTTATATCATTGCCGGTCATCTCAATCACATCCTGAAGATGGATCTGGGGATATTCCTGCTCCAGCGATGTCTTCAATCCATTCATTCGGTGTATGTGTCCCAGCATCTGAAAGCTGGGGGAGAACAAAAGCAGCTTTCCGCTCTTTGGGCATACCAGATTTAAAAGGCCGGCGGTTATGGAGCCGGTCAGGTTGTAGTTACAGCCCACAAAGCTTAAATATTCCGTGTCATCAATGATATTGGTCAGAAAAACTACCGGAAACTGCTGCTTATGTAGTTCGTTAAGACGTTCTTTAATGACCGGATGGTTAATGGGAACAATGGCAATGGCGCTTATGCCTTCCTCCACTGCCTGATTAATCAGCTTTAACTGCTCCCTGGCATTGAAATCAGGGCATTCTTTGATCTCTACGGCAATGCCGAAATCAGAAATTTCTTCTTTGCATTTTAAAATTCCCCGAATAATATCGTCAAAAAAAGCGTTATGGCTCTGAATATGCAGTATAACTCCTATCTTTAAGTTCCGTTTAAGGATTGAAAGACTCTGAGCTACGGAATTAGGGCGGTAACCAAGTTCCTTTGCTATTTGTTTGATCCTTACCGCAACCTTCGGATCCACCCGTCCCCGGTCATGAAGTGCCCGGTCTACTGTTCCGATGGAAACTCCGGCTAATTCTGCAATTTGTTTCTGCGTAATCCCCATTGTCAACCTCCAATGATTGTATTCCATCCCTATAAGATGACTCTATATTAACAAAGTGCGGGAAAAGTGTCAAGAAAATGAGGGGATAAAAGCCTTGGAAGTGTTTTCGATAACGCAAAACAAAAAAGAAGTGTTCCGGGATTGTAAAAAGTAAAATAAAAAAGCAAAATAATACGATGTATTATTGTAATTATAAACAAAAATAAAAGTAAAAATACGGCGAAACATACAAAAAAAGCTTGTTTAAAGAAAAAATATTGACAAATCAGTGGCAGTCAACTATATTGAGATTAGCGTTATCGAGCACGCAAACAATCTTTTGGGAAAAAGGAGAGGTAAACATGAAAAAAAGAGGGTACATGACAGGAAGATCAATGGCAGCTCTGGCATTGGCAGCCGTTATGGCGGTTTCCATGACTGGATGTGGGGGCGCAAAGGCAGGCGGCGATGCAACACAGGCTGCGGAGGCAAAGACAGACGGCACGGAATCAAAGAAAGGATCGGAGTCTGGCGGTGAGGTTTTAAGAGTGGGGGTTCTTCCTCTTTCCGTAGGAGTTCCGGCTCAGTATGCGGCAGACCAGGGCTGGTTTGAAGAAGAGGGATTAAATGTAAGTCTGGAATACTTTGCTACAGGAGCCCCGGTAAATGAGGCAATTGCTGCAGAGGAACTGGATATTGCATGCTCTGGCTTTGCTTCTATTTATTCTCTTGCCAATGCAGACTGCGTATGGCTGGCAGATGTAAATACGACAGGAGGTATGGGACTTTATGCACGCTCTGACAGCGAACTTGTGGCAGCAGGAAAAAATCTGACTGAAGAACCTGATATATACGGCAGTGCAGAGACGCTAAAGGGCAAACAGATTCTTGAGCCTCTGGGAACGGCAGTTCAGTACATGACAGAGTGTTATGCCGCAAAGTTTGGTCTGTCCCCCACAGATGTGGAGCAGGTGAACATGGAGTATGCATCTGCATTTCAGGCATTCCAGACAGGAGAAGGTGATATTGCTGCCATGAATCCTCCTTACAGCTACCAGATGGAAGATTTAGGGTATACGAAAGTCTGCTCCTTTGAAGATGCCACCGGAGTCAATATGTGTGACGGCAGTTTTGCAAGAAGAGAAGTAGTAGAAAACCGTTCCGAGGATGTGGCAAAATTTGTGAAATGCCTGGTAAGAGCTATGGATGACTTGCAGGATGAAAATACCAGGTATGAGTATACAAAGAAATTCTATACAGACAACGGACAGGATTTTACAGAAGAAAACTTAAAAAAAGAGATTGAAGACAGAAAGTATGTAGGTACGGCATTTATGAGCCGCGATGGTTACAAATTGGGAGAAGCCTGGCTTGCTATTACAGACTTCCTGGTATCAGCTGAAAAGATCGTGGCAGACAATGCGCCCAACGTGGAAAAGTCCATTGACTCAACCTATGTATCTGAAGCAGCAGGAATTACAATAAAGTAATTCCAATGGGGAATCCGAAAGGCGGAAAATCGTGAAAAAGAAAAACAACTATTGGTGGCTCTCTGTTTTGTCAGTTCTGTTCTTTATTGGTATCTGGTGGCTGTGCTGTGACGTCTTAAAGATGACCAAAAGCTCCACCCTGCCGGGACCGGTGACAATTGGGGCAACATTTGTAAAAAAACTTACTTCCACCGCACCTGATGGTGCAACTCTGCCCCAGCATATCCTGTCTTCCTTAAAAATCGCCATGAGCGGATGGGCGATGGGAGTGCTGGTGGGAACCCCTCTTGGGATATTTATGGCATGGTATAAGAGAATTGATTTATTTGTGCGGCCTGTATTTGATTTGATCCGCCCCATACCAGGGCTTGCATGGATTCCCCTTATGATCCTTCTTTTTGGAATCGGAATCACATCAAAAATTGTGACGGTGTTCTTGTCGGCATTTGTTCCCTGTGTGCTGAACAGCTACACAGGAGTGAGGCAGACGAAAGACGTGCATTTATGGGTGGGACAGACCTTTGGAGCTTCTAATTTTCAGATGCTTAAGAACATTGCCGTTCCTACTTCCCTGCCGCTTGTGATGACGGGCGTGAGGGTGGCTCTGGGGGCCTCCTGGACCTGCATTGTAGCGGCAGAAATGCTGGCCTCCACCAAGGGACTGGGATATATGATTCAGCAGGCCCGGGGAATCTACCGTCCGGATATCATTATCTGCGGTATGATTGCTATTGGAACCATTGGTGCACTGTTTTCCTGGATTCTCACTCTGATTGAGGAGCAGGTGGTGAAAGGAGTGAGAAAGGAATGAACAAACGCTTCCGGGATGCGAAACGGTATGAGAAAACCATTTGTGCCGCAATTGCTATTTTTCTGTTTCTTTGCTTGTGGCAGTTAGTAGTCTCTTTCACAAAAGCGGGAATTGTCATGGCAGGGCCAGTTACGGTTCTTAATAAATTTGTATCCAGTATTGTGGAGCCTATTGGAACCAATACCATACAAAGCCATATCTTCTGGAGCTTAACCAGGGTTATGATTGGATTTGTTCTGGGTTCTCTGGCAGGAATTATTACAGGAATTTTGATGGGCTGGTCAAAACCAATAGAAGCGCTGTTCCGCCCGCTTTATGAACTGATCCGTCCAATCCCCCCCATTGCATGGATTCCCCTTTCCATCGTGTGGTTCGGGCTGGGGGAACCCTCCAAGTATTTTCTGATATTCCTGGCGGCATTTTCCAACATTACCATGAATGCCTATGCAGGTGTCCGTTCCGTGGACCCGACCCTTATGGGAGCGGCACGGATGCTGGGAGCCAATGACCGTCAGGTGTTCAGCACCATTGTTCTGCCTTCCTGCATTCCTCATATTTTTGCCGGTCTGCAAATTGCCGTGGGCTCTGCCTGGGCAACTGTTGTGGCGGCAGAGATGGTCCGTTCGTCAGAAGGTGTTGGCTGGGTCATTATTAAAGGACAGGATTCCAACAGCACGGTTCAGATCATGGTAGGAATCATGGCAGTAGGAATAGTAGGCTATATTTTAGCTGTTGCCATGAGGGCAATTGAAGCAAAACTTTGCAGTTGGAGTGTGAGAGGAAAATGAGAAAAGATATTATTGCCTGTAATCATGTATCGAAAGTATTTCATACGGCCAGAGGCGAGGTGCATGTAATTGATGATTTGAGCCTGACAGTAGAGGAAAATGAACTGCTTGTCCTGTTTGGACCCGGACAGTGCGGAAAATCCACCTTGATTAACTGTATGTCCGGCCTTGAAACTGTTTCGGACGGAGAGATTACAGTTGACGGCAAAAAAGTGGAGAAACCCGGCCCGGACAGGGGCGTTGTTTACCAGCGGACTGCATTATTTCCCTGGCTGACCGTTATGGGAAATGTGGAATACGGTCCCAAAGTCCGGGGGATGAACAAGAAGAAACGCCGGGAACTGGCAGAATATTATATCCGTCTGGTGGGGCTGGAAGGGTTTGAGAATTCCTACCCTAACCAGTTGTCCGGCGGAATGCAGCAAAGAGTTGGAATTGCCCGTGCTTACTGCAACGAGCCGGCCGTACTGTTTATGGATGAGCCCTTCGGACATCTGGATGCCCAGACCCGTTATCTGATGCAGGAAGATTTAATCCGCATCTGGGAGAAAGAAAAACGGACGGTGGTCTTTGTAACCAATAACATTGAAGAAGCCATTTATCTGGCAGACCGGATTGTGGTATTGTCCAATTGCCCCACAACCATCAAAAAGGAATATCAGATATCCCTGCCTCGTCCAAGGGATTATGTAGACCCTGAATTTCTTAAGCTGCGCGAGGAGATCAGTGCGGTCGTAGATAAAACACTGTAAGGAGGTGGAACTATGGAAGACATTAAGGTTAAGGTAGACCATATGACAAAGCAATTCGGTGATCTGCTGGTTTTAAATGATATTTCCTTTGAAGTAAAAAAAGGAGAGTTTCTTTGTATCGTAGGACCCACCGGATGTGGAAAAACCACCTTTTTAAATTGTATTACCAAATTATATGAACCTACCCGGGGAGAGATTTTAATTAATGGAGAGCCGGTAAACTTAAAAAAGCATAATGTAGCCTATATTTTTCAGGAGTATTCCACCATGTCATGGCTGACAGTGGAACAGAACGTGGCCTTTGGACTGAAGATGAAGAAGGTGCCCAAAGATGTAATTCAAAAGGAAGTGGCGGAAGTCCTGGAAATGGTAGGTCTGACAAAGTACAAGGATTATTATCCGGTAGAGCTTTCTACTTCCATGCTGCAGCGGGTGGTAATTGCCCGGGCATTTGCCGTAAAGCCGGAACTGCTTCTCATGGATGAACCATATGGTCAGCTTGATGTGGAACTGCGGTTCAAGCTTGAAGATGAACTGCTGAATCTTTGGAAAAAGACAGGAACAACAGTTATTTTTATTACTCACAACATTGAAGAGGCTGTCTATTTAAGCGAGAATATCCTGGTATTGACAAACAAGCCTACGACGATTAAGGAAAAACTCCCCAACAAACTTCCTCAGCCCAGAAATGTGGTATCACCGGAATTCATTGATGTACGAAATCAGGTGACTGAGTTGATTAAATGGTGGTAGAGAGGAAGGAATGCAAGTATGAAAGCAATAATGTTACTGTTTGATACTCTCAATCGCAGAATGCTGTCTCCTTATGGCTGTGATTGGACGAAAACCCCCAATTTTAAGAGATTGTCAGAAAAGACTGTTACGTTTGACAACTGTTATGCCGGAAGTCTTCCCTGTATGCCAGCCAGAAGAGAGCTGCACACAGGCCGTTATAATTTTCTTCACCGGGGCTGGGGGCCTCTGGAACCTTTTGATGATTCCGTACCGGAAATGCTGAGCCAGAAGGGGGTCTATACTCACATGATCAGTGACCATCAGCATTACTGGGAGGATGGCGGTGCCACATACCATAACCGCTTTCATTCATGGGAGATCGTCCGGGGACAGGAAGGTGACTGCTGGAAAGGGCAGGTGAAAGACCCGGAAGTGCCGGAGCATCTGGGACGTATGTGGAGGCAGGACCTGATAAACAGGACGTATATGGACAGCGAGGAAAAGCATCCTCTGGCTCAGGTATTTGAACTGGGGCTGGATTTTCTTGAAAAAAACAGGAAAGAAGACAACTGGTTTCTTCATTGGGAATGCTTTGATCCTCATGAACCGTTTTACACCATGGAGAAATATAAAGAGCTATACCCTCACCGGTATGGCGGTCCCCAATTCGACTGGCCCGAGTACGGAAAGGTGCAGGAAACCAGAGAACAGGTGGAACATTGCCGGTATGAATATGCCGCACTCCTTTCCATGTGCGATGCTTATCTTGGAAGGTTCCTGGATTTTATGGATGACAACGATATGTGGAAGGACACCATGGTGATTGTGAATACAGATCATGGATTTCTTTTGGGAGAGCATGACCTATGGGCCAAAAGTGTTCATCCCTGGTATAATGAGACGGTTCATATTCCTCTTTTTGTCTGGGATCCCAGGTTTGGCATCTGCGGGGAACGGAGAAATTCGCTGGTTCAGAATATTGATTTATCCGTGTCTCTGCTGAATTTCTTTGGACAGGAACCGACTGGGGACATGCAGGGAAAGAACTTAACGCCTGTAATCCTTAGAGATGAGCCGGTGAGGGATTATGCGCTGTTTGGGATGTTCGGCGGGCAGGTCAATATCACGGATGGCCGTTATGTTTATATGCGGAGTCCTGTACCTGATAACAGTCCCCTTTATCATTACACACAGATGCCCACTCATATGCGCTGCCGGTTTTCACCTAAAGAAATGCGGACTATGAAATGGCACCCCGGATTTTCTTTTACCAAAGAGACTCCGGTTATGAAAATAGTGTCCATCGAAGACACATCAGGGGATACTTCAATAAAGAATCCGCCGGAAACTGCGCTGTATGATTTACAGCAGGATCCGTATCAGATGAAACCCATTCAGAATCCGGAATTGGAGAGGCAGATGATAGAACAGGTCAAAAAGCTGATGAAAGAAAACGATACACCGGAAGAACAGTACATCCGTCTAGGACTGACAGAGCACTAAAAAATCAGGGATTGACTGTTTTGCCTCCGCCGCAGGAGCAACCTGGGGCATAGCAGGAATCAATATCTATAATATTTTAGGAGCTGTCTTGGAGAGAATCTGAAAGCATTAAAACCGTATAAAGGAGAGAAAGATATGCCGCCGATTAATGTACTGATAAAGCCCGCTTCCGGTAACTGCAATATGCGCTGTGATTACTGTTTTTATTACGATACCATGTCTAAGAGAGAACAGTCATCCTATGGCTTCATGAGTCTTGAGACTCTGGAAAAGGTGATTCAAAAAGTGCTTGCATATGCAAAAGGAAGCTGTACCTTTGCCTTCCAGGGAGGGGAGCCCACATTGTGCGGTCTGGATTTTTTTGAAAAGACTATCCTTTTTCAGAAAAAGTACAATATCAATCATGTCAAAATTCAAAATGCATTACAGACCAACGGCTATCATTTAAATCAGGAATGGGCGGAATTCTTTGTTAAAAATAAGTTTTTAATAGGCGTATCTTTGGATGGAGGATCAAGAATCCATAATCGTTACCGGAAAAATACAAAGGGTGAAGAAACCTTTTTCAAGGTTATGAAAAACATTGAGCTGCTTCAAAATGCAGGAGTGGAGTTTAACATCCTGTCAGTGGTAAACGGAGCAACGGCTCCTGCAATCCGGAAAACCTATGAATTTTACAGGAAAAACCACCTGAATTATTTACAGTTTATTTCCTGCCTGGATCCTATGGGGGAACCGCCTGGTTTAAGAGAATATTCCCTGACTCCGGAGGCTTACGGCAGGTTTCTTACTGATCTGTTTGATCTCTGGTACGAAGATCTGCGGTTAGGTAAACAGCCTTACATCCGCCATTTTGAAAATTACATTGGAATTCTTCTGGGGCAGTTTCCTGAATCCTGTGACATGCAGGGAATCTGCGGAAAGCAGTATGTGGTGGAAGCGGACGGTTCGGTGTATCCTTGCGACTTTTATGTAACGGATCACTACAGGCTGGGGAATTTTTGTGAGAATTCTGTGGAAGAGATTGACAAGGTGAGAGAGCAGATTGGTTTTATCAAAGAATCTCAGCAAAAAGAAACCGCCTGTTTAAATTGCAGGTACGAGGCACTTTGCCGGGGAGGATGCAAAAGGACCAGACAGGCGGACCAGGCCCACCATCAGTATTTTTGCCAGTCATACCAAATGTTCTTTGATGCATGTCTGCCGAAAATGCTGGAAATAGTGAAACGAATCAGTTAGGTGAATGTGCTGTCTGCGTACACGGGCTTCATTGCAATGGAGGTTGCTGCTCCGCCGCATGAATGGAAAGCGGCGGAAAGGATTATGCAACCTAGACTTCATAGCCATAAAGTGTAATCTGATTTTTGCCGGACATACAGATTTCAACTTCTACCGCATCCAGCTGCACTGCATTTCCAAGCCCCAATCCGGTGTGAGTTCCGACAAATGATGTCTGCATATTACTGATTACTTCCCAGGGATTAGATGCCTGCAGTACTGCATTGGTTATGTCATATGTGACCGGAACTGTTAAGTAATCAATAGCTCCTATTAAGGAAAGGCTCATTTGCTGTAATTCGGTCCAGTTTGCCTGGGAATCAGGCCGCCAATAGATTATCATTGAACTGACCCCCACTGCCAGGGTCAGACTAAGGCGGCAATAATATTTAATCACAACACTTGTAATTTCTAAATACGCATAGTTTGATGGCAGCATACTATATCCTAAAATGATCCTTCCCCTGGTTTGAGTAAGCAATCCTGAATTTAAAACAGCGAGACTTCCGTTAGCAAGGCCGACGGCATTATTAACATTAACGAAATCACTTCTGCTGTTATAAGCAACTTGTGCTGCACTGACAGCACCGGAAGTATTACATTTTATTTTTTCATCAGATGTGCTGACCATAAGGGCATTGTTGGTTTTAAGCCTGTAGGCGGAAGAGAAACGCTGACTTACAGTGCTGAGCAGTTCCGTTACTCTCAGAGAGAGAAAGTTATTATCGCCATCACTTAGTATAATGGATATATCCAGTGGAGCTGATACCTCCACTGCAGTGAGAAGAATGCTTTTCTGCGCCTCTGGAACCCAAATACTCTTTTTTATAGATAAAATACCAAAACTATCATATTTAATAATATCTGAGCTTTCTTCCAGGGTTATATTAATTTGTTGGTTATCTTGTACCATACTGTTGTTTTTTTGAATAATTTGTTTGGCCATACAACCCTCCTCTGATGCTTTATCATGGTCTTAAAATTCATAGCCCATGAGGGAAATATTTACAGTTCCTGCAGCACTTGTAGTGACAGAGATTCCTTCATCCGGGTTAAACTTAATTGGAGAAGGATAGCTTTCACCATAAGTGGCAAGTGTACTTGTAAGAATAATTGACAAAAAAGAATTATTACCTCCTCTCTTTAGTTGAATAGTCAGCGGAACAGAAGCCGAGACCTGAAATGCCGTAAGAAATATACTTTTACCGGAATCTGGTGTCCAGATTGCTGTATTGGTCTGTGCGGTAGAAAACGTCTGGAATAAGACAATGTCAGAAGCATATTCTCTTGTAAATAATGGGTTTTCTTCCGAACTAAAAACAATGCTCATTAGTTTCGTGTTATTGTCCATTGATAAAACTCCTATACATTTTTATAGTTAAAGCATATGATATTTAGAATATGATGGTTTTCTCATAAAACAGTTCATTTAAGAGAATAAAGAAATAAATTGTATTGTAATAGGAATTTCTTTTGCAGGCGTGCTTTCTATTCTTAATATAAGCATACCTTCTTTTACTATATAATTGATTCCGGGCTGTATTACTCCATTTACAAAAAGACTTTCATAGGAAGTTTGTTTGGGATCAAGGATTCCTTTGTCACCATACATAGTCAATTCATCCGAATTTGTATAAATTCTCTCTCCATTTGAAAGCGTGTTATATTGATATGTTTCTGCTTTCAAAAGCTGGCCTGATTCATCCTTTATAATTAAGTATTCAAGAGTAATAGGTACTCCTTCTTGAGGTGCATTTTCCGTTTTCAGGATTAAAAGCCCCGGTTCTACTGTATAGACAGGTTCTGGCTGTAATACTCCATTGATAAACAGACTGAAGAAGGACACATTATTTGGATCAGGTATGCCGTGTCTGTCATACAGAACCAGTTCGTCATCAGAGGTGAACTCCTTTTTTATTCCGTCGGACACAGTGTTATATTGATAGTTTTCTGCATTAAGAATCCGATTCCCTTTGCTGTAAAAGAATCCGGTAACTTCTGCCGTCATTACTGCGGTGCTGTAAGAATTTAAGGTTCCTATATTCCAGATAATCTGAGCGTTATTTCTGATTACTGTTCCTTGTGTAAGGCTGACAATATGAAAATTTTCAAATGTATCTAATAGCAAATGATCGTTCATAACAATATTACTGACCGGCCCATATCCGTTGTTTGTTATCTTAATTTCGGTTCTCCAGGTATAGGGGGTATTGCTGCTGACTTCTAAAGGCCCTGATACAATGTATTTTTCTATAGTCAGATTGCCGAATATATCCGCACACTGGTTATTTCCGGAAACATTGGCTGAATTTTTAAGCTTTTTTTCCCGGGCGGAAGGATCTGAATAAAATCCAAGTTCAGGAATTAATGTCTGTACAGTTTCTGCTGTTTTAATCATAATATATGCTTTGACTGAAAAATATAATTCACCGTCTCGATCCATAAAAGTTTCTAAAATCTCTGAACTGGTTTCCACTACAACATGAGAGGATAGGTCATCCTCTGATTCAGGGAAAAGCATAATAATGTTCTCTTCTATATTTGACAGACTGCCTTCAAGGACAGTATTATTTGAAGTTGTTATTTCAAAAGGCAGTTTTAAGAGGAAGCTGACTTTTTTGTAATTTGATTTCTCTTCCAGGTCGGTAATTGTCAGAGAGTTTTCAGTGATAACTCCAGGTTTAAAAGTAATACTCTTAAAATCATGGTCAGCCATATCCACACAAACATCTTTAACACAATATTTTTGTTTGTATTGAGGAAAGGCTTTGCCCACAACAGGGATTCTTTTTTTATTATGCTTGCAAACACAAACGCTGATTGATGATCCGGAAGATATCTTTGATATGATACAAGCGTCTGAATTTGGGCTTAAGGCCGTTCCTATAGCTCTGCTGAGAGAACGCAGGCCGGCAGCATGGAAAGAGCCTTCCACTTTAAAGGTGGCTGTTAATGTACTGCAAGGAAGAAGTTCTTCAATATTCCAGATGATAGAGTTATCAGAAACTGAAATATGGCCTGATGATATGGATTTCGTACATACACTATGAAGCTCATCAAGCAGGATATAATCGGTTACAATAATATTTTTTAAAACATCATTTGTGGGATTAGTGATTTTTAGAGAAAACCACCATTTTTTAACCTGGCCCAAAGGTACAGTTAATGATTCATTTAATACAAAATTTTGCAGCAATAATTCTTTTTTAACCGGTTCTGTGGCCGGGGATACTATGATTTGAAAATCCCGGGAAGTATTTGTTAATAATTTACCCGTACCTATATGACCAATTCCTGAAGCGGCATCTAAGCTTCTGATCCCATCTGTAGAAAATGAGCCGATGATGTCTGCTATAAGGATGGCATTCTCTGATTTGTCCAACATATCAATACTCCAGAGAATCTTATTGTCTTTTAAAACAGCAGTTCCATAAGATACACTGACAATTTTAATACAACTGATGTTTTCAATCAGCAAAACATCTTCTACAAAAATATCAAATATTTTATTATCACTAAGATTGGATAAGTTTATTTCAACTCTCCAGGTGTTGTTCTTCTTAACATCCACTTTTACAGGGCCGCATGTAGTGATTGTGTTAAGGTTTAAGCCTTTTCCTACATTTATTGGAGCGGTGCAAATGATATCGGTTTTCATAGGTCCCGAAGGACCGTTTCCGGCTGCAAGGCCGCTGCTGAGGCAGCGGATACCGCTGGCAGAAAAGTAACCTTCTGCCATAAAAGTCGCAGTGGCAGATTCTCCTGCATCTAACATGTCTATATTCCAGTTAATAACCCCTTCATCAATTAAAATATTACCATGAGAGGAGGACAAGCTTTTTATATTTAAAATTGAATCTAATAAGATCTGATCAGTTACAACGATATGACTGATTGGCGTATTGCCAGTATTATTTACTGTAAGCATAAATTCCCAACAGGTTATATAACCAGAGAGAAGAAAATCAGGACCGGCTTTTATAACCTTCTCCAGTTTCAGGGAAGATGGAACGGTATCCTTAATGGAAATCCCCCCATCTGTTACCGGTCCAACGGAAATATGGCCGGAAGGTAATGTTCCTTTTGCTTCAGCAAAGTTAAGGTTCGTGAATCCCTCGTCTTTAAAGGCGACGAAAAGAATAATGATAGTGGAACCTATGATAGGAACATCTTCGGTTTTAAGCAGAAGGAGATCTTTTTGAATTTCATAGTTAACCCTTGGCTGCAATACACCGTTAATAAACAAATTATAATAAGAAACACTATCTGGATTAAGTATACCTCTGTTCCCATATTCTTTTAATTCATCATTACTTGTGTAAACTTTTTTTATGCCATCAGACAAGGTGTTGTATTGATAAACATCTGCATGTAATAGTTTTTTAGAAAACATAGCAATCACTCCAAGAATAAGGATATACTATTTTATTATTTTATGTATTCCATAAAAAATAGGTTCTTTACTATAAATATAGAAATCCTTGTAAGCAAAAGGATGTGTAAATGATTACACATCCTGAAATATAATAGTTACGTTGTTACTGTAGTTGTAGAATCAGATACCGGAGCAAAGTTATTTACAATTAAGGTAATTGGTGCGCCAACAGGAACTGTGGCTGCATCAGTAATAACAACCTGCGAACCGTCGGTACTGACTGTATATAAACTGGATTGCTGTAATACGCCATTTATAAATAAAAGGTAATATCCATTATCTGTAGCTGCAGTGGTAAGATTACCTGTCATAATATCACCATTGTTATCCGTAAATTGAATAGCTGGAATAGTAATTGTACCAGCAGTTCTTTCGTCTTCCCTCAGCTCATAAAAATATTTATCAACTTCCGGATTAATAGCAGTATCGGTTGTAGTAGCAGCATCTATTACGAGTTTGAATAATTGCGTAGCCATTATTTGACCTCCTTTCTGCTTATATTTTAGGTGTCTGCAAAACTCTGAATGCTATATAAATATCAGTTTTTTTATGAATTTTACAACCACTTAATATAGTATATTAACAAAGATTTGAATTGTTTCCAATGCGGCTTTTCCGGACTGAATTTACCAACAAGGCATGAATAAAAGTGGCTTGATTTTGCTACTTCTTTCATTCATTCTTATATTATTATAAAACTCATTTTATATGATTCTTACAGAGGTTTGAAGATAGATAAAGAAGCAGAATATAGTTAAACAAAATAAAGTTTTTGTATCATGGGCTGAATATTTAACTATCTCAAAATTACCGTTGCACCTGGCAGTAAACCCCCAGTGATTCTGTGGAACAAGAGAAAAAGCACTCTGAATTGGTTCAATAATTGATCTGTTAAAATACATATTTTATAGCATTTTATTAAATAAATAAAAGATTAATAATATTGATGTGAATATTTTATACTTGGCAAGAGGAATATTGAAAACAATGTAAAAATAAGGTATAATTAGTCAAAATTCAAAAAGGAGGAAAGTCTATGTATAATATTTTGATTGGCGGTGCTGCCGGGCAGGGCATTGACACCATGGTCGCAATTCTGGAAAAGCTGCTGAAGCATTCCGGCTATTATATCTATACCACCAGGGATTTCATGTCCAGGGTGCGCGGCGGACACAATTTTTCCCTGCTTCGTTTCGGAACGGAGGAAATAACCTCACACAGCGATGTTTTGGATGGCATCGTTGCCTTAAATGAGGAAACCATTGATTTACATAAGCATAAACTGACGGCCAAAGGATTTGTATTGTGTGACAGCAGCTTTGCTTATCCTGATGGGGATTCCAGCATTATTAAGCTTCCTATGAATAAAATAGCGAAGGAACTGGGGAATGTGAAGGCTTCCGGCAGCGTGGCAGTGGGTGCGGTATTGAAGCTCTTTGGTGAGCCATTTACATATGCAGGTGAAGTCATGGCCGGTGTCATGAAGAAAGATATTCTTGAGGTTAATGTAAAGGCGGCTGAAGCAGGATACACATCTGTTGAAGCGAAATTTAAGCATCTGGATGGCGGATATAAGGATTACATGCTCATTTCAGGCAGCAAAGCACTGGGACTTGGTGCGGTGGCCGGAGGGCTTAAGTTTTATTCCGCTTATCCTATGTCTCCTTCCACTGCTGTTTTGGAATATCTGGCTTCTGTGGGACATGAGGCGGGAATTGTGGTGGAACAGGCGGAAGATGAGATCGCTGCCATCAATATGGCATTAGGCGCCTCCTATGCGGGAGCAAGAGCCATGACCGGGACCAGCGGAGGCGGCTTCTGTCTGAAGGTGGAAGCATTGGGATTTTCCGGTATTGCGGAGATTCCGCTGGTGGCCATAGATGTGCAGAGGCCCGGTCCGGCGACCGGTCTCCCTACAAGAACAGAACAAAGTGATTTAAAGTTCGTTATTTCTGCATCACAGGGGGAATTTCCCAGGTTAGTCATAGCCTTGAGAAATCATGAAGACGCTTTTTATCAGACCTTCCGGGCGCTGAACCTGGCTGAAAAATACCAGATTCCTGTTATACTGCTCAGTGACCAGTATCTTGGAGATACCACAGCCAGTGTGAAGCCCTTTGACACTTCCGGATTGGAACTGATCAGCCATGCCAGAGAAGCGGAAGGGGAGTATTTGCGTTATAGGATAACGGAAGACGGAATCTCTCCCAGGCTTATTCCGGGACTGACCAGCCATCTTGTGGCTGCTGACAGTGATGAGCATGATGAAAGAGGCTGGATAACGGAATCGGCAGAAGTGAGGAATCAGATGGTGGATAAGAGGATGAGAAAATTAAAGGGTCTTATCCAGGAGCTGTCAGAGCCGGAGTTTATAGGAGAAGAGCAGTGCGAAACTCTACTGCTGGGCTGGGGCTCTACCTATGGTCCTATCAAGGATGCCTTATCCCTGCTGAATAAAAGTGGGTATAGAAGCTATGGAGCTTTGGTGTTTGGAGACATTTATCCCCTTCCTCAGGAAAAGCTGAAAACTTATGCAAAGGGCAGGACTTTAATCAACGTAGAACAAAATGCCACAGGCCAGCTGGCTTCTCTTATAAGAGAGCAGACAGGTATAGAATGCCATAAAAGTATTTTGAAATATGACGGCAGACAGATATCCGGAGAAGAAATTGTAAAGCAGGTGTTGAAAGGAGGTTCCAAGTAGATGGATAAATTCACAGCTTATGAAACAGCCTGGTGTCCGGGATGCGGAAATTTCTCCATATTAAACAGCTTAAAAACCGCGTTGGAGGAGCTGGGCATAGAACCAAATGAAGTGCTGATGGTGGCAGGAATCGGTCAGGCAGCGAAAACACCTCAGTATTTAAGTGCCAACAGCTTCTGCGGGCTTCACGGAAGAGCCCTTCCGGCTGCAGTTGCCGCCAAAATAGCCAATGAAAAGCTCACGGTCATAGTAAATTCCGGAGACGGGGATTCTTACGGTGAAGGAGGCAACCACTTTATTCACAACATAAGAAGGAACGTCAATATTGCACATTTTGTTCATGACAATCAGATATACGGCCTGACCAAGGGGCAGGCATCACCCACCAGCGGTGAAGGACATATCACAGGAGTTCAGACCGACGGAAATAGAAATACCCCCTTAAATCCGGTGCTCCTGGCTATTGCTTCGGGGGCGGGATTTGTTGCGAGAGGTTTCAGCGGTGATTCAAAGCAGCTGGTGAGCATCATGAAGGAGGCCATCCTTTATCCGGGATATGCATTTGTGGATATCCTGCAGCCCTGTATCAGCTTCAACAAAGTCAATACCTTTGCCTATTATAAAAATATGGTGGAGCCTCTGGGAGACGATTATGACCCGGCGGATCGGCTGGAAGCTATTAAAATGTCCATAGAAATCAGTGAAAAAATCCCCACCGGCATTCTCTATCGGGAAGAAAAAACGGAGTTTCACCGAAAGAACAGGCTTTTAAAAGACGGGCAGCCCCTGATAGAACAAAAAACAAAGGAAAATGTGCTCAAGGATCTGATTCACAGCTTTATATAACTGTAATATAATGTAATAAAAGTTCCTGGATAAAGCCAATGTTCTATAACAATAATGGGAGAAGAATCAGCTCCTGCAATGAAGAAGATGGTTTTGGGGAAAGGTATTTGAATCCATCTGATATCTATATCATCAGAGGCTATCAGATAGAAGTATTTATAAAAAACCTGAATTCTCCAATTGGAATGGTTTTTAATGAAAACGGGGAAATCCTGGTGGCTGATTCCGGTTTGGCTGACGGAAATCCCCGGATATTACAACTGATTAACGGTCAGTTTGAAACCATCGCAGATGGTTTTGTTACTCCTATATCAGGGATTAACTATTTAAACGGCGTGATCTATGTATCTCACAGAGGATTTATCACAAAGATTTACAAAGATGGTACAAGGCAGAATGTCATTATGGGACTGCCCAGCAACGGTGACCACTATAACAGTCCGGTGGCATTTTCTCCGGATAATAAGATGTATTTCGGACAGGGAACGGTGACTAACAGCGGTGTCGTTGGCAATGACAACGAGTGGGTGATTGCTTCTCCGCTTCTGTGTGATTACGCAGGAGATTATATCATGATTCATGGACAAAACTTCGCAACACATAACATACTGACAGAAGGCTTGCCGGATGATACCGCGTTAACGGGAGCTTTTTCTCCCTATGGCATTCCTAATATCGAGTACGAGATCAGAAAGCGGTATATCAAGGCATCGGGAAGCATTCTCAGGGCAAACCTGGACGGCTCCAATTTAGAACAGGTCGCATGGGGATTTAGAAATCCTTCTTACTTAAAATTTGATTCCAGCGGTCAGTTATATGTGGGCAATAACGGTTATCAGGCGGTGGGCAGCAGGCCCATTGAGAATGCTACCGATGATTTTTATTATATTACACCTAATTTGTGGTATGGCTGGCCGGATTATTCCGGAGGTGAACCTGTAAATTCACCGCGTTTTACGCCCATCGGAGGCATACAGCCTTCTCTTATCTTTAAAAATCAGCCCAATGTTCCACCAAGACCTTTTGTCACATTTCCGCCCAATTCTTCGATAAGAGGATTTGATTTTAATTATAATCCCCAATTCGGTCCTTATGGAGATGTGTACATCGCTGAATACGGCAGCACCATACACTCCCAGGTCGGCGATACCATATCTTATGCCAATGCAGGACACAGAATATCCAAAATCGATATGAAATCCAGAACTATCAGTACGTTTGCCATCAATCGGACGGGTTTTCCCTCCTCTTTGTCAACGGGAGGAGGTCTTGAGAGAGTGGCCCACCTGTTATTCGGCCCTGACAGAGCAATGTATATCGTAGATACGGGACTGAATATTCAGGGGAATCCGGATCAGTTTATTCCTAATACAGGGGTCATCTGGAGAGTGACCAGGACGGAGTAGAGCACAAAATAGTAATTTCGTAAAAGTAAGGAATGTGGAGACAGTGGGGCTTTTATCTTATGTAAAATAAGGATTTAAGAGATGTTTTAAAGTGATAATGGTGAATGGGGCTGTTGCAAAATGAATGTTTCATACAAGATATTGGCGTTGAATAAGCAGCCAGGAACCGTATCTTGTTGAACTTTTGCATTTTGTAACAGCAACTTCGCATTTTAGAGCAACGCCGCCTTATTTATACTACCAATACCATTCATTCACATATGAAACCGTTATATGGAATCTGTAAAAGGCTGGCTGTCCTCTTTTGGGGGAACCGGAATAGAGAACCAGATTACTGTAAAATCTTTGTATCGGCTGTTAATATGCAGACCAGAATCAGGTCCGTAGGATAAAACAAGTCTGGAATTTGTATTCATCAGCCCAATATTCTCATTGGATACAGGGTTGACTTGATTTAAGTCCTGTCTGATCGCTGCAAGCTTATGGGCAGAAATTCCACTTCCTGTATCATAGATACTGAAATAAATCCGGTTCCTTTTCCTATGCACCGAGATACGGATCACACCTCTCCCTTTTTTTTCTTTAAAGCCATGATAAATTGAGTTCTCCACAAGGGGCTGCAGCAGCATTTTCTTGACCGGGTAGATGGAACAGTCATGGTCGACCTGAAATTTTGCATCAAATTTATTTATATAGCGAACCTTCATGATCTCAAGATATTTTTTTAAATAATCAATTTCATTCTGAATCTTTACATTTTCCTGAGGATCACTGAGTGAATAACGCATAATTGCGGAAAGATGCGATATCATATGGCTGCATTGGTTTTCTGAGCCGGTCAGTTTCACCGATTCCCAGTAAATACTGTTTAACGTATTATGAAGAAAATGAGGATTGATCTGGTGCTGAAGCGCCTGCATTTTGGATAGCTGAAGCTTGGCAGTTTTTTCCGAGTCCTGCATTTTTAGATAGTCATGTTCAATGAAAAGTCTGATTACATTCAGCAGAATATACTCAAAGGGACTGGAACTTCTTTTGGAAGGGGGCTGTATGTTTTTTAGGGCAGTATCCGGCATGCTGAAAGTACTGATAATTCTGCGAAGATATTTGTAATCATGCCGGGTTTTAAAGAAAGCGATCATACAGGCCATCCCAATGGCTGCCAATGTAATGAAAATGTACATGCTGGTCAGATTTATGGTGGTTTCATAGATTTTATCCTTAGGAGTCAGTAATAAATAGGAGAATCCATAGGAACGGGGGGAGTGCAGATAGGTTGCGGAATAGGAGGAATAATCCTGGCTTGCTACTGCAGCAGCACTCTGTTGGTAATCAGAGGCTATCTTCTCTGAAAGAGACAGGAGCGTTTCTTCTGAAAATTCACTGGTGGAAGGCCAGACAATACGGTTGTCAGAGTCAATTAAGAAAATTTGCTGGTCTTCGTACTCCAGTAACTTCTGCAGCTTATTTTTCAGCCGGTCTGCATTGAAACTGAAGATAATCAAGCCGTTCTGTACATCAGTGGTTCTGTGGTATAGTTTTCTGTAAATGACCAGGCTGGGAGCAGGGTATTCGGTATACAGCAGCGGATCATCAGAGAATTCCATCCACACGTCTTCTGCTCCGGCATGGTGATAGGAAACTAGAATTTCCTTCTCCTCATTAGGAGGAAAAGAAATTAGTTTTGCGCTTAAGGGAATAAAAATACGGCTGTAATCATTTTTATAGTAAATGTAAATATTCTGCAGATAATCATCCGTGTAAATCAGATTCTGAAAGTTCAGAGAAATGTTTTCAACAGATTTTATGGAATTTAAGGAGAGCGACTTTTCTACAAACGCATTTTTTAGCTGTAAGTTTACCCTGGGATTGGAGGCAAAAAAAAGATATGCGTTATCTACGTGTGTATAAAATGTTTCCAGTATATCGTCTGTTTGATTTAGAATACGGGAAGCCCGCTTTTCGGCTTCTTGTGTGCTTTCCTTTGCTGTTCGGAAAATGCTGTATAAACCAATGAGCAAAAGCGGTATTAAAATCAGCAGGCTGTTGATCAACAGGCTGCGGATGAAAAAACGGACGGTTGTGGAATGATGCTTTTTATTTAGACTATCAAAAAGTGAATTATTTTTCATGATTTCTGTATTCAGTGGGAGTGATGCCCCAATATGCCTTAAAGGCTCTTGCGAAGTTATTTGGATTTACATATCCGATCATATTGCTGATGTTGTATATCTTTGTATCAGGGTCTTTGAGCAGAAGAGCGGCCTGCTTCATCCTGGCTTCATTGAGTATATCTGAAAAGGTCTTGGATGTTTTCATCTTAATCAACTGACTGAGATAGGAGGGATTTAAATACAGGGATTCTGCAAGAGAGGCCAGAGAGCCTTCCCTGTAATTTTGGATACAATAGGCCAGAGTCTTTTTTATAATCTCATCGGAGCAATGGCTGGGATTATGGTCAGGAGCGATATTGTATTTTAAATCCAACTCTTTTTTTATTGTTCCGAAGATTTCCTTCAGCTCTGAAAAATTGGTAGGCTTTAGTACATAGTAACGAACACCGTACCGGATTGCATTCTGAGCGTATTTAAAGTTATCATAGGCACTTAAGAAGACCACTGTTGGTCTGAATCCTGTCAGTTCTGAAACCATCTTTGCCAGTTCGATCCCGTCCATATCAGGCATGCTGATATCAGTCAGAATCACATGCACTGTTTGCTCTTTTAAAAATTCTATAGCTTCCCGACCGTTGTCTTTCTGACCACATACATGAAACCCTTGTTCATTCCATGGAAAACAGGACGCAAGCATATTGCGGGAATTTGCTTCATCATCAACAATCAGAAGTTCATACATTTCCTTTCCTCCCCACTATATTACATTGATATGAAAAAATTATAGCATGCGGCAATATGATAGTCAAAGGTGATAGCTGCCAAAGGACATTTCCCCAAAATAAAGATAGCTGGGTAAAATAAAGATAGATTGAAATGATAGAGAGATATAATGGGTACAAGGGCGCACAGCCGCAGCACCATGATAAAATACGGATAATGAGCTGTGTTCCAATGGAACCGGCAAATGAGTGAAGGAGGAATTATCTATGTCACCGTTAAAATCCAATGCTGCGGGAATGCCGTCTGTGAGAAAGTATCCGAAAAACTGGAGATGGGGCTTGCTTTTTATTCTGCCATGGCTGCTGGGATTCTGTGTGCTCCAGGCTTATCCGCTGGTAATGTCGCTGTACTACTCTTTTACAGATTTTTCGATTCTGTCGGAAGGGAAGTGGGTTGGTCCGGAGAATTATATCAAGTTGTTTACAAAGGATAAGTATTTCGTAAAATCATTTCTATTGACCTTTAAGTACGCTCTCATGTCAGTGCCTATGAAGTTAATCATGGCTTTGATTGTGGCGATGATCCTGAACATGCGTTTAAAGGGAATCAACCTGTTTCGTACTATATACTATCTGCCCTCCATTATGGGAGGCAGCGTGGCTATCTCTATTTTATGGAGATTTATGTTTATGAAGGAAGGTATGCTGAACAAATTTTTAGGGGTTTTACGTATTCCGGCAGTGAACTGGCTTGGAGATCCGGATATTGCACTGGTAACCATCAGCCTCTTGGTCATCTGGCAGTTTGGCTCTTCCATGGTTCTGTTTCTGGCGGGTCTTAAAAACGTGCCGACAGAGTTATACGAAGCGGCAGAGGTTGATGGGGCTACTAAGTGGGTCCAGTTCTGGCGTATTACTTTTCCCATGCTGACACCGGTTGTCTTCTTTAACCTGATTATGCAGATCATTCATGCCCTGCAGGAGTTTACTTCTGCCTTCATTATTACCAACGGCGGGCCTAACCATGGAACCTACCTGATGGGAGTTAAGATTTATGAAGACGCATTCAAAAACTTGAAAATGGGATATGCATCTGCTTCCTCATGGGTGATGTTTGTGGCCATTCTTCTGATCACGCTTCTTGTATTCCGCTCATCGAGTGCCTGGGTATTCTATAATGATGGAGGGATGGATTAATGAGAATGAAAAAGAACAACTTTATGGCGTATGTTATTTTAATTGTTGTAGGAACCGTTATGATCTATCCTTTGTTTTGGCTGTTCTTTGCCACATTTAAGGACAATAAGGAACTGTTCGGAAAGATGAGTCTGCTTCCGGAGCTTTTTTCTTTCAGTGCATACAAGGAAGGGTGGAAAGGGAGCGGGCAGTTTACCTACCTGACATTTTACTTAAATACCTTTAAGCTGGTCATTCCTACTGTGGTATTTACAGCCCTGTCCACAGGAATTGTTGCATACGGATTTGCCAGATTCCAATTTCCATTTAAGAAGATACTGTTTATGCTGATGATTTCTACTCTGATGCTGCCGGATGCGGTTATTATGATTCCAAGATATGTTGCATTCAACAAATTCGGCTGGGTTGATACCTACCTGCCGTTCTGGGTTCCGGCAATCCTGGCCTGCTATCCTTTCCTGATTTTCATGCAGATTCAGTTTTTGAGAGGAATCCCCAGAGAGTTGGACGAGTCGGCCTATATGGATGGCTGCAATCCCTTTATGGTATATGTAAGGGTACTGGCTCCGCTTTTAAAACCCTCTGTTTTTTCCGTTGTAATTTTCCAGACTCTTTGGAGGTGGAATGATTATTTCAATAATCTGGTGTATATCAGCAGTGTGAAGAATTATACCCTGTCCCTGGCCTTAAAAATGTCCATTGACAGCCAGGGAGCCTCTACGCCATGGAACCAAGTGCTTGCAATGTCCTTTGTATCCTTAATTCCGCCGATTTTGCTCTACTTCTTTGCACAGAAGTATTTTGTAGAGGGAATCACTGCCGGGGGTATAAAGGGATAAAAAAATGATAGATGAACAATATGAAGATAGATTTTAAAGATATGCATCTGTAATCTGAACAGGGGTTTGAAATATCTGATTTATGGTAGAATGGAAATATCAAAATTAAGGGGAAACCTGATAAAGGAGAAGGAGGAAAGATTTTATGAAAAAGAAACTCAAAAAAAGCGCAGCCCTGCTTATGGCAGCTTCCATGGCGGCAGTATCCCTGATGGGCTGCGGTTCAGGTGCTAAAAGTACGGAAACCACCGCAGCAGTTCAGAGCGGCACGGGGGCGGAGAGTACAGAGACCGGAAAGCAGACAGCCGGGGGAGAACCTGTAACCCTGCGTTTTTCCTGGTGGGGAAGTGACAGCAGGCATAAAGCCCTGTTGGCTGTGATTGAAGCCTATGAAAAAAAGAATCCCAATGTAAAAGTGGAAGCAGAGTATCAGGGATATGACGGATACTATGAGAAGATCATGACAACCCTTTCCAGCAATACTGCACCGGATATTATCCAGCTGAGCAAAGAATGGCTGCCTGATATCCAGGGAGCCAAGCATTATCTGGCAGATTTATCCGCATTGCCGGTGGACTTAAGCACCTTAAAGGATCGTCTGCTGGAAATCGCAGGTACTTATAACGGTGAACCCAATGTGTTCCCATGTACTGTTGGAGGCTCTGTTACTTATATTAATACTGATTTTGCAAAGCAGTATGAAATTGATTTAAGCAAGACCTATACCTGGGATGAGATTAAGGAACTGGGGAAATCCATTCATGAGCAGGATGGCGATGCATATCTGATGACAGCAGATGCGGATATGCTGAACCGGTTATTTGTCCAGCCTTACCTGGTACAGAAGACGGGAAAGCCTCTGATTAATGAGGAAACCTATGCCATGAATTTTTCAGAAGAGGATGCGGCAGAGGCATTTCAGAATATTGTGGATCTGTATGAAACCAATACCCTGGAGCCATTTGGAGAAGCAGCAACTTTTGCAGGACAGGCAGATCAGAATAACAAGTGGATTAATGGAAAGATCGGCATGATCGTAGACTATACAGGAAGTGCACCTAAATATATTGCTTCTATTGACAGCCCCTTAGATGTCATTCCCATGCCCGTTACCAATGATGCGAAAAGCAGCGGCGTTGCATACAGCGGAGACAGGGGATTCGCAATCAATGATAATTCTGAACATAAGGATGAGGCTGCGAAATTCCTGGATTTCCTGATGAATGATCCGGCGTCCATTGCAATCTGCAAAACCGATGTGGGATACTGCCCCACTAAGCAGTCTGATGACATTCTGATTGCAGCCGGCGTTGTAAGTGAAATTCAGAAAAAGGGTGTCGAAATTTCTGAGCCTAATTCTTATACTAACAATATGATCAGCGGAAATACCGAGCTTGAGGTAGTACGGAAAGACCTGATCCAGGAGGTTGTTTACGGAGATATTACTCCAGAGGAAGCAGCAAAAGAGTTGGCAGAGCAGTATCAGACAATTCTGGATGAACTGAAAGGAAATAAATAATAGAAATAGTAAATCACAGAGCGGAGGGTGTTGTAAAATTATATTTTGCAGCATCCTTTGCTTTAATCAGATGGAAGCGAGTGGAGAATGGAGACACATATGAAGGATAAGGCATTTTATCAGGAAATGCTGCTGGGTCTGGTAGAGCCGCTGAAAAAATATTACAGCGAAAACTGCGCCGGCTTGGAGCTTGGAGCATTTGCAGCAGGCTATGGCAACCGAATTGCGGGAATGGAAGGGTTTTCCCGTATTTTATGGGGAATGGCATCTTATTGGGCCGGGGGAGGAAATGATGAAAGCCTTTTGCCGGTTTATCAAAAGGGACTATGTACAGGTACCAACCCTGCATCAGAGGAATACTGGGGGGATCTGCATCATAAAGACCAGAGAATGGTTGAGATGGCTGCTATCAGCTACGGAATCCTGATGGTTCCGGAAAAGCTGTGGGCTCCCCTGAGTGCTGCAGAAAAGCAGAACCTGGCAGACTGGCTGTATCAGATTAACCTTTATTCCCAGGCAGACAATAATTGGCAGTATTTTAAGGTCATTGCAAATCTGGCTTTGAAAAGTGTGGGAAAGAAATGGGACCGGGATCAGGTAAGGGATGCTATGAACCGATACGAATCCTTTTATCTGGGTAATGGCTGGTATTCCGATGGAAACCGGCCTCAAAAGGATTATTATACGTCCTTTGGCATTCATTTTTACTGCCTGTTATATGCAAAATTTATGGAAAAAGAAGACCCTGAGACTTCAGAGCGTTTTAAGCAGCGGGCAGCAGTTTTTGCAAAAACGTTTATTTACTGGTTTGATGATGCAGGAAAGGCACTTCCTTTTGGACGTTCCCTGACGTACCGTTTTGCACAGGCCGCATTTTTCAGCGCCTGCGCTCTGGCGGGAGTGGAATGCTTTTCCTGGGGAGTCATGAAAGGATTAATAAAAAGGCATATGGACTATTGGCTGCGGCAGCCGATTTTTGACAATGGAGGAGTGCTTACGGTTGGGTATACCTATCCCAATCTGCTGATGTCTGAGGCCTATAATGCCCCGGGCTCCCCATACTGGGCGCTGAAGACTTTTGTGTTCCTTGCATTGCCTGATGATCATCCGTTTTGGCAGGCTCAGTGCGAAGAGCTGCCGGAACTGAAAGAAATATATGCGGTGAAGGAATGTGACATGGTGCTCTGCCACAGGAAGCATGAGGTGGTGGCCCTGACAGCAGGCCAGTATCCGGTGATGGAGCATCCCTATGGGGCAGAGAAATATGCAAAGTTTGCTTATTCTTCTGTGTTTGGCTTTTGTGTACCTCGTTCTTATCATCATCTGGAGCAGGCGGGAACTGACAGCATGCTGGCTTTTTATGCTCATGGCATGTATTATGTGCGGAGAACCTGCCTGGAATATCATGTCACAGATAAAGAGGTTTATGCCAGATGGAGTCCTGTGGAAGGCATTGAGGTGGAAACCTGGATCATGCCGGTTCCAAACGGCCATAAGCGCCGGCATAGGGTTACCAGCAATTTAAACTGCCTGGCATATGACTGCGGCTTTTCCTATCCCAATTGTATGGAGGAGACTGCGAAGGAGGAGGTAAAGGGATTTGCTGCTGTTTCAGATAAAAATGGAGGGAGCCGGATCGGATCGAACCAGGGAAAGGGAATTGTCATTGCGGCGTATCCCAATATGAATCTTGTGTTTCCCAATGTATGCATTCCGGCAATCCAATTTGAGATTAAACCAGGAGTGACTGAAATCGAAACACTGATAGAAACGGAATTTACGGACAAGGAGATTGTGATTGGAGGAGGAAACTGCTATGCATTACGAGATTGAGAAGGAAACCCTGAACTGGGCAGAATCTGTTTGGGAAAAACTGGAGATTAAGCTGGAGGCAGAATGCAGGAGGCTTGGATCCATGATGCCGTATGTTCCGATCAATGGAACGTATGAGGATATGGGGAAGAAGGAGCTGACTGCATGGACCAATGGTTTTTACAGCGGGATGCTATGGCAGATGTATCATGCAACAGGAAAAGAGTGTTATAAGGACGCTGCAGCCGGAATTGAGGAACGGCTGGATGAGGCGTTGGCGGCATTTACAAAGCTGGATCACGATGTGGGGTTTCTCTGGCTGCATACGGCGGTAGCTGATTACCGGCTTACAGGCAGCCAGGTTTCCCGCACCAGGGGACTTCATGCAGCAGGAATTCTGGCTGGGCGTTATAATCCAAAGGGCAGGTATATTAAGGCGTGGAATGGGGAACGGGCAGGTATTGCCATCGTAGATTGTCTGATGAATCTGCCCCTTTTATACTGGGCGGCTGAAGAATTACATGACAGCGCTTATAGGCAGATTGCCGTCAATCATACGGAAATGGCTCTGAATTATATTATCAGACCAGATGGATCCTGTAATCATATGGTGGAATTTGATCCGGCCACGGGGGAGTATTTGGACAACCCTGGCGGACAGGGCTATGAAAGGGGATCTTCCTGGAGCCGCGGACAGGCCTGGGCGATTTATGGGATGTCTCTGGCATACCGCTACACCGGAAATGAGGCCTATTTGGACGCTGCAAAACGTGTGGCACATTATTTTTGTGCAAATCTGGCAATTAATGATTACATTCCGCTCATCGATTTCCGGGCGCCTGTACAGCCGGTTTATTATGATACGACCGCCGGAGTATGTGCAGCCTGCGGGCTTCTGGAGCTTTCCGGGCATGTGAGGATTCAGGAAAAGGATCTCTATGTGAAGTCTGCAGTCCGCTGTTTAAAAGCGGTTACAGACCGATTTTGCCAGTGGGACCCGGAGAAGGATTCCATTGTATCCTTTGGATCTGCCCGATATGACCGTGAATCCGACCGCCAGGTGCCAATTATTTATGGAGACTATTTTTTAACAGAGGGAATTCTGCGCTTGTTGAAACGAGATTTTCTCATATGGTAATTCAAGCAGGTACAGATGAAAAAAGGAGGATTAAGATATGAGTGAGATTCATTATGACAGAGAGAGAATCGAGGAGGCAATGGATCGCATTCTCAACCGTACAAAACGAATGGATATGCCATGGGACTGGCCTTGCGGTGTGGCATACTATGGCATTTCGGAAGCCTATGAAGCAACAAAAAAGGAAAGCTATCTGAAATTTCTTAAAGAGCGTGTGGATGAACTGATTGGGCTGGGACTTCCAAGGTGGACTGTTAACACCTGTGCTATGGGGCATTGTCTGATCACTTTGTATGAATCTACAGGGGAAGAAAAATATATGGATATTATAAAGTCCAAGGTAGAGTATTTGAGGAAGGATGCCCTCCGATTTGGAGACAACGTGCTGCAGCATACGGTTTCAGCCACCAATGATTTCCCCGAGCAGTGCTGGGCAGACACCTTATTTATGGCTGCTTTTTTTCTTTTAAGAGTGGGAGTTATGACTAAGGATGCATCTTTAATTGATGATGCACTGAATCAGTACTATTGGCATATTCAATATCTTCAGGATGAGGAGACAGGATTATGGTATCACGGCTATAATAATATAACAAAGGACCATATGTCGGGCTTTTACTGGGGAAGAGCTAATTGCTGGGCAGCTTATACCATGAGCAAAGCAGGAGTTATTTTACCGGAGTGTTACCTTTATCCTCAATACCTGGAAATCGTAGGAAGCTTAAATGAGCAGTTGTCGGCTATAAAGTTTTTGCAGACGGGCAATGGCCTGTGGAGAACTATTTTAAATGATGAAGAATCCTATGAGGAAGTATCCGCATCTGCCGGAATCGCAGCAGCCATGATTTTAAAAAGAAACTCCCTTTATATTAAGTATATTAAAAAGTCTGTTGACGGAATTTTGGATCATGTAGCTTCTGACGGAAGAGTGACCGATGTTTCTGGCGGAACTGCCGTTATGAAGGACCGGGATGGCTATCGGAATGTTTCGAAAAAATGGATTCAGGGCTGGGGACAGGGCATGGCTTTGACATTTTTTGCTGCAGTCTTAGGATATGACGGCATGTCGGGAGATGGGGCCTTGTAATATAACAGCCATTAACTGGAGGCAGCAGGCATTTCTGAAAAACCTGAGAAAGAAGATTCTGGAAATTCGACAAAAAACATAGTATAATAAAACCGCAACCAATGATCGTAAAAAATTACAGTAATTGAGGAAATAGGATGCTAAAACGGCTTTTGATCATCAGTGCAGTCACCATATCCGGTGTGCTTGCACTATTGCTTTCCATACTGTGTGGCAAAGCACAGGTCCCGGATGCCGGACCGACGGCAATACAGGGCAGAATGGATGCCTCTGAGTGGAATATAGAGCGTGATCCGGTCATCCGCCTGGACGGTGAGTGGGAATTTTACTGGAATAAGCTGCTTACGCCGGAAGACTTCCAGGATGAAAGCATTGTACAATCCGCTGTTTATATGCAGGTCCCTTCTCTATGGAATAATAAGACCGTTCAGGGAACAAATCTTCCGGTTTTTGGCTGTGCAACCTATCGTCTGGTGATAGAGAATGTCCCGTTTCAGGGAAAGCTGGTTTTGAAAAAAGTCAACGCACGTTTTTCCAGCCGGGTATACGTTAATGGACAGGAGCTGCTTACTGATGGCATTCCTGCACAGCGGGCAGAGGACTACCGTTCCGGCAATACACCGGAGTTGGTTTTTTTTAAACATGGCAGCGGAAGAATCGAGATTATAATTCAGGTAGCTAATTATGAGTATATCAATTCAGGCATTCCTTCATCCCCCCAGCTTGGGCGGGAGCATACCATGCTGAAGCAGCATCAGCGTAATCATCTGTCGGCGCTTTTGATTTTTGCAGCACTGTGCACAATTGCCCTTTTATATATGATTTTCTTTGCTATTACCTGGGACGGTGTACTGAAAAATCCTATGCTTTTGCTCTTTTCTCTGTTCTGCCTTTTACTTGCGTGGGGAAACGGGCTGTCTGATCATCGTTCTTTGCTGCTGCTCCTGCCGGATATGCCTTTTACTTTGGCCTTTAAGCTCAAGGACATTTGCCTGTCCGCAGATTTTATTGTTGTGATTTGGATATTTTATAAATTCAGGAGCGGTTTGCTGCAGCTGCGCTTAGCCCGGCTGGTTTCGCTGATCTATACCATCTATTTGGTGATAATTCTGGTACTTCCCATCCATGTATACTATAAAATCCATGCATCAGTGATGGCGTTCAACACAGTTGTTTTGCTATTGCTTTTGGTCCGGGCAGTTCATTTATATGTCCGGAATGGGGAAGGGTTTTTACTGTTTGTAGCCCTGTTATCGGTCAATCTGTATTCTGCAGATACGATTTTGTTTTCTCTGGGAATTAAGTCAGGCTCCAGCTCTATGCAGGTATTTATTCTGCTTTTCACTGTAGCAATGATTGCAGATCTGTCCATGGAGTACCGCAATACCGTTGACCGTCTCCGCCGTTCTATGAAGCAGGCTCAGGATGCGGAAATCGCTTTTCTGCGGGCACAGATCAAGCCGCATTTTCTTTACAATTCCCTCAGTGTTATCGCTGCGCAGACAACCGAGGAACCTCAAAAGGCCAAGAATCTGCTCTATGACCTGACTGATTATCTGCGGGGAAGCTTTCATTTTGAAGCACATGACGGCATGGTTCCCCTGTCTGATGAAATGAATACGGTAAAAGCCTATCTTTCCATAGAACAGGCCCGGTTTGGGGATTTACTGGAGGTGGAGTATTGCATAGAGGAAGAGCTGGATACCATGGTGCCTCTTCTAAGCATCCAGCCCATTGTGGAAAATGCCGTCCGCCACGGTATTTTTAAAAGGGCGGAGGGCGGCAGACTCCGGCTGCAGATATTCAGGGAACATGATTTTGCCGTGATCCGGGTGGAGGACAACGGCGTTGGAATTCCCAAAGAATTATTAGAGGGAATCCGCCGGGGGGACAGCCCCTCTGCCGGAGTAGGATTAAAAAATATACGGAGCAGGCTTGAGCGTTACAAAGGCGCCCGGCTGAAGATTGAAAGCACAGAGGGAATGGGAACGGTAGTGACTCTCAAAATTCCATATAGGGAGGTAGTGCATGAAGACAATTTTAGTGGATGATGAAGTGCTGCTTGTGCGCGAGATGGAAAAGCTGCTTGCAGACTATCCTGATTTGGAGATTGTGGGCAGCTATACAGATCCTATGGAAGCATTAAAAGAAATAGAATCAACACGGCCTGAGCTGGCCTTTTTGGATATAGAAATGCGTACCCTGAGCGGGCTTGAGCTTGCTGAGCTGCTGCTGCAGCGAAACCCAGATTTGAACGTGCTGTTCGTTACGGCCTATGACCAGTATGCAGTGAAAGCATTTGAAATCAATGCCATTGACTATATTCTAAAACCTGTCCGTCCGGAACGGCTGCAAAAGACCATGGAACGGATACGGTGCAAACGGAGAATCCCCCAGGAGCCGGAGACTCTCAGGATACAGTTTTTTGGAAAATTTGGTATCTATATGGGAAAAGAAGCTGTCAAATGGAGCCGAAGCAAGCCAAGAGAGCTGCTGGCATATTTTCTTGCAAATGAAGGCATTTGGCTGGATAAGTTCAAAATCTGTGATGATCTTTGGCCCGAAAACAGCCCCGATCAGGCACTGCGCAATTTGCAGACGGCGGTTTGGGCTATTCGCAAATGTCTGCGTGAATATGGGATTTCCGGGGCGTCCATTGCCTATGCAAATGACAGCTATATTCTCAATCTGAAGGATTCTCAGTGGGATGTGAGGCGGTATGATGAGGTGTTTGAGCAATTTATGGCAACCGGCAGTTCTGCCGCAGGAAGTGAGGCGGCAGCACTGTATACGGAAGACTATCTGGCATATGAGGACTGGAACTGGGCAAGGGGAAAAAGAGCGGTTTATGCAATGAAACAGCAGAGATTACTGGAGCGGTTATCTGCCCCAGGAAAAAGTGCAGCAGAGTAAAACAGTATAAAGGAACCGGATTAAGATTGGCTGACAAGGCTGATTTTAGTCCGGTTCCTTTGTTTTATGCTGTTGTGTTGAGAATTCGTTGAGTGGCAGATGCTATAATCATAATTGGAATATTGTAAGAAAAGATAGAAATAAGAAGATTCTCTTATATTCCAGAAGCGGAGACAGAAGGAGGAAACGTATGATGAAACGCTTATTTTCCCGGTACGTACTGTGCCATGATACAGGATTTGACATACTGTTGTCAAGGCCGGTAAGCCAGGAAGTGGAAGTTGGTGATGATCTTTTGGAGATACCGTTGCCGGATGCGCTCACGGTTACTATGCGAGGCATTACTCTGAAAAGAAGTAAGTTACAGCAAAGTTTGAACGAGGAATGGTTTTAATTCACGGATTGATTTTAAATCCTGTTCCAAGGAGGTGATAAATACGAATTTTATATTTAAAGAAAGTCATTACAGATTATTGTTTGAAAATAGCATGGATGCCATATTAATTACAACAGTGTCGGGTGAAATCTGCCGTGCAAATCCGGAAGCCTGCAAACTATTTGGAAAAACAGAAGAAGAATTATGCCGTGACGGCCGTGCGGCTATTGTTGATCTGGGTGATCCGAAGGTGGCGCTTGCAATGAGAAAAAGAAACAGGTTAGGATCGACGAGAGAGATCCTGACATTCATAAAAAGCAATGGAAGTAAATTTCTGGCAGAATGTACGTCAACAATCTTTCAGGATGAAGAAGGATTTATTCTTACCTCAATGACCTTCCGGGATATTACTTTCTATAAGCGCAGTGTGGAAAATCTTATAAGGAGCAATGAAGAAATTATTTTTCTTGCGACTTTTGATTATTTGACAGGGGCTTTTAATCGGGGGAGCTTTATTCAGAAGTTAAAAATAGAGATAGAGCGCGCGCAGTTCGGAAATACTGCAATGTCCTTACTTTTGATTGATATAGATTACTTTAAACATATCAATGACCAGTACGGGCATCTGGGAGGCGATATTGTCCTTAAGTATTTTACGGAGTGTGCACAGTCCAGACTGCGTCCTCATGATTTTTTAGGAAGGTTTGGGGGAGATGAGTTTGTAGTATGTCTTGCAGATACCGTATTATCGGAGGCAGCAGGCATTGCTGAACAGCTGAGAACGGATGTGGAAGAGTTAAATATCTATTATAATTCTACTCTGATAAAGATCACAATCAGCATTGGAGTTGCTCAATACAAATTAGCAATGGGTAAGGATACAGATGCCTTTATCTCAAAAGCGGATGAATGCCTGTACCGGGCAAAAGCAAACCGGAACTGTATCGTAATTGAAGAATAGCAGGTATAGATATGGGGTTATGTTTTTCAAAATGAAAAGCATGGCCTTTTTATTTTGAAAAGAAAAACAAATGGCTCAAATTGGAACGTAATCATAGAATGCAGGTTTTGAATGAATGGCATACTAAAAATAGTTCTATAATAAAAGGAGGTAAATTATGAGCAGAGATAATTCCAAAAAAAGTAAAAAGAATCATAAAAAAGAAGATGGTACTTTTCATTCAAAGCATATTAATCATAACCCACAAGCAGAGAGCGCCCGGGCTGTATTCGGATTAAAGGCAGATAATTCAAAAGATAAAGAATCTTAGGATTTAAAGCTCCCAAAAGCTAGGTATGGGTCTATTTTCCCAAAAAGGAGGTTCCCAACATGTCCAACTATACTGGTGTAGTTAAGTGGTTTGATAACGAAAGAGGCTACGGCTTTATCTCATCCAACGAAGGTCAGGATGTATTCGTTCATCATTCGCAAGTCAAAGAAAAGACTCATAATAAAGATTTGCATGAGGGCCAGTCTGTCAATTTTGATGTTAGACAAGACGATAAAGGCCTATCTGCTTTCAACGTTCAAAAAATATAACTTAAACGGGAAAGGAGTTAGCTTATGAACAAAATTCATTATGATATATCAGGCGTAAACAATTCAGAGGTTAAAACCCAGTTGAAAAATGCATTAGATAAAATAGAAGGAATTTCTATGGTCAATATCGATGCGGCAAGAGGTTCCATTGAAGTCGGATACAATGAATCAACGGACGAAGATTCAATTAAATCTTGTATAGAAAATGTTGGATGCAATATAATCGGTTAATCTGGCATATTTTAAGAATAGGGTCAATGCTGTTTTCTGAAATTTTCTATAGCTGAAAAAAATATAATGCCTGAAGGCGGTCGGATTGTACTATAATAGGAGTAGGGAAAAACGTCCCTACTCCTATTTTTTGCTATCAATAAGTGTGAAAAATTAGATTTTAAATGATCAGCATTGCCCTTTTTTGTCAATAGAACAAAAAGCAACAGAGCTTTCAAATTCTCCGGTTTCAGCAGACATATTTATATATTCACTGATATCAAACGTTTTTTCTCCATTTTCCAATATAAAAAACGGTATTCCAATTCTCCCGGATTCCTTAACCTCCTGAAATATGCTGTCGTTATCCCGATAGGCTAAAAATTCCTTTAAAGTGGCTGTGTCATTGGTAATGTTCTTATACTCAAACTCAATATTGTTAAGTGCTGTTAAGCTCTTTTTTGCCTTAACACAATCAGGACAAATTTCTGACCCATACATGGTTACTTTCATATTTACCCCCATTCTGCATCCGTAGATAGCGCTCAATATTTTTTAATACCGCTTTTATTATAAACTCGCTTCTTCACAAAGTCAATCTGCGCCGTTCTTTCCATTTCTCATAAAATAAAATAGTACTTTAGAAATATTTTTATTTTTACCACATATGAATTGTAAAACAATATTACAAATAATCTTAAAAATGTAAGGTGTTGTGCCGATAGCTTCTAGGGAGGGCGGACACAGCATCTTATTTCTGTTCATCAATACCAATAGCAGTGTATCATGGGATTTCCTATGAAGGAATAGAAAAGTGGCGGAAGTTGATAGGTTTGCCGTTGAAATATAAAATTAGAATGTACGGGAGAGAAACATGCAGAAAAATTTAAACAGAATCCATGACAGCCACACCCAGGACGTACTGTTCCTGCTGTGCTGGCTGGTGTATTTTGCTTCTTATATCGGGAGACTCAATTATTCGTCGGCTATGCCTGTTATGATCGGAGGTTCCGTCATCACCGCCTCCCAGGCGGGGTTCATCAGTATGGTGTACTTCTTCGCTTATGGCGCGGGGCAGTTTCTAAACGGAATACTGGCAGACCGGCTTCACCCTGGTAAAATGATTTTTGCCGGATTGTTCGCTTCCGGTCTTTTAAATCTAGCCATGGGGTTTTTGTCAAATTTTGGAATGATGGCACTGTTCTGGTGTGCCAATGGGTATACCCAGGCTATGATCTGGCCTCCAATTATGAGGATTTTTGCGAAAATGATGACGGAAGAAAAGAAAATGAAGTACTGCATTCATATCACTTCCACCATGGCGGTGGGAACACTGGCTTCTTATCTGCTTTCTGCAGCCATGATTGCGGCGGCTGGCTGGCGGTACGTATTTTATGCGGCATCTGTCTGCATGTGCGCAGCAGCTCTTGTCTTTAGGGGCGGATTTGCCAAAGTGGAGGCATATGCACAAAAGTATGAGGAGAATGAGTCTGAGAAACTAGTGGAAGGAAATGAAAAAACAGTCTCTGCTATGCCGTTTTCCCAGGTGCTGGTGAGTTCAGGACTGGTTTTCTTATTGGTTCCGGTGGTGGTGCACGGCGTATTAAAGGATGGAGTGACTTCCTGGGTGCCAACCTATATCAGTGAGACATTTTTGGCCTCACCCACGATTTCCATACTGGTGACTACCATGCTTCCGGTCATCAACTTGACAGGTGCCTATGCGGCCCAGTTTATGTACCGCAGATATTTCGGCAGACAGGAGGTAAAAACGGCCACGTTTTTCTTTCTTACGGCTACAGGTGCATTGTTTTTGCTGTGGAGATTCAGCGCGGTCAACATGTTTTTAACAGCGGGCCTGCTGTCCGTGATCACGGCTTCCATGATGGCGGTCAATACTTTGTTCGTCAATTTGCTTCCGCTTCATTTTGAGAGAGAGGGGAGAGTGTCAACCGTGTCCGGATTTTTAAATGCAATGGCATACTTGGGGTGCGCCATTTCCACCTATGGGATCGGCGTTCTGGTACAGCATGCGGGCTGGGACATTACCATCTTTGGATGGCTTTTGATTACGGCTGCCGCAATGGCTGTTTGTTTTGTCTTAAAGAACAAGCCGTTTACAGCCGGAGAAAAAGAGGAAAATATTTGTGAGCAAATAGATTTAAAAAAATAAAAAGTCAATTTGTTAGAAAATATTAATGAATTTGCTATTCTTTTAATTTGTTTTTATGCTATCATTAAATTTATTCTATATATTTTTGCAGGGGTGGAAGAATGGATAAAACAAGCGGAGTGAAGTTAAGTAAAATGCGTATCTTGTATTATGGGCTGCTCATCTTAGCCGGCTGCTTTGCACTGTGGCTTTTTCTCAGTGAAGGAAAGCGGCTGCATGCGATAGAGATGGAAATTATTCCGTCGAAACAGACGTTTATCATTAATGTTGAGGCAAATGGCGGGAATGTACAAGTTTTTTCTGCGGAAGAAGATGTTCGAGTTAAGGTCAGCTATGTAGAAAGATCAGATGAGAAGCGGACGAGGCTGACAATTGAGGGAAATATCAGGGAAAAAACATTAGATGGTGCGCCCATCCGCCTTCTGCTGCTTGGTTTTGACAACACAGAAAAATGGGAATGGGAAATATTAAGTGGGGTAGGGCTGTCTTCAATTATATACGACGAAGGAGAAATAGCAAATATCCGGGCATACTCCTATGTTGTTATCACATTTGAGGTAATATGTTTACTTCTGCCTTTTAATAACAGGAAAAGGAGAAACTATGCAAAAGAAAAACTATTGGAATTTGCGGAGAATGCGGAGAATCAGGCAGCTTTTGAAGCAGGAAAGCGATGGTTTTTGATTCATGACAGGAGGCGGTATTGGAATCGCTGTCTGGAATTGTTTTTAATCTTTGGATTGTTTTTTTACTTTTTTCAGGAATATTTATATAAATGGACTTTTTTGAATTCAAGAGACGGTATGGGAATTATTTTTACCTTAACTCTTGCAATTGCGAGTTTAGCATATACATTGGAATTTTATTGGGCGAAAAAATATATGGAGATACTTATAAAGGAAAATCGGCCGCTTACCGCTTCTTTCGCCTTTTTGATGGAGACAGCATATGGTTTTTATTGGCTTCGGTCTTACTATAAGAAACAAGTACATAATGCTGCCGTCGGACTTGCCCGGGCCGGGAAATATGCTCAGGCGCTGGAGCTTGCAGATTATGACTGGAATGGTGTTCGGGAAAAGAAAATGATGCGGATGACTCACAGCAATCTGCTGGGGGTATGCTTTCTGGGGCTGGGAAGAAATGAAGATGCAGAAGCAGAATTTGCGTATCATAAACAGCTTATAAAACAGCATCCTTCATTAAAACGGGCGGGGGAAGCGGTGCTTCTGTTAGGTGAAATCAGGAGTGCCTATATGGCACAGAAATCTGGACAGGTGGAAGCCTATGTGAACGTATATTGTGAACGTTATCCGGATGCTTATTACCGCATTCCTATTATGCCCATTCAAATGAAAGTCTATGAACAGGCAGGTGAAATTGAGAAGGCAAAAGATATCTGCAACTCTCTGCTTTCGTACAGCCCCGAAAACACATCGGTCAGGGAGGCAATGAGATATGGAACCTGTACCTATACGGAACCTTCAGATTTTCTGAAAGATAAGGCCGGGCTTGGGTTTCGGATTGTTATAACCGGAATAGTTGTTATTTACACAATGCTTGGAGGCCTGATGTTTATGGGGACGTATCTTCGGGGAGCAGGTAAAACGGGAGTATATGAGGAGACGAAAGCAGAGAAGTCTGCGCCGAAAATTAATAATACAAAGAAGGCAGAAGATGAAACCATAGAAACAGAGCAGCCTGAAACGGAACAGGAGTCAGCTTTACAGTCTTCCGCTTCTCAGGCTCCGGGCTTTGAAATGGATATGCCAAAGGATTGGAACAGTCTGGCGATCAGAAAAGAGTTTGAGGGAGGGTGCAGCTACTACCAAAAAAAGTCCTATGATCTGATAGGTGATGGAGTTTTATTCTTTATTCAATCATATTCCGATGGCAGCTATGTCAATCTGCCGGATTATGAAGTATGGGGGTATGACGGTCCCTACGTATATGCGATGTCACTGCCCACCGATGTGACATTTTATATGGAAGACAGCGCCATCATGGAGGAATACCAGAAAATGAAAAATGAAATCAGCCAAATCCGGGAGACTTTCCGGATTCAGTCTGATACGGCAAAATATGACGGATATGAATTTGTATTTCCTAACAGCAGCAACAGTCTGCTTCAGGAGCCGGACTTATGGAATCTTTCAGCCAGCCGGCTGCGGATTGCAAGAAACGAGATTTATGCAAGACATGGCAGGCGGTTTAATGATGAAGAGTTACAGAGATATTTTAATCAATGCAGTTGGTATGAAGGAACGGTTGCTCCGGAAGATTTTGATGAACATATTCTGAGTGAAATAGAACAGTCCAACATTCGCTTGATTCAGGAACAGCAGCAAAATATGGAGTAAGAATTCGGAGGATGTGTTTGATGCAGGAGAATAAAGGAAGAATGAGCTGGAAAGCCTTTTGGCTTTTGATGATGAATCCTCTGACAGCAGCAGTATATTTTGTGTTTTTGCAGCATTTGTACCGATTGTGCCAGTTTGGAGGACGGCATGTGTAAAAGGAACATTATATTTTAGAGGAAAGCAGGAGATACCCTTATGAGTTACAACTTAGATGAAGGAGCAAAACGCACCGTAGAGGATTTAAAGGAGCTGGCAGCGCTTACTGCTGATGAAAAAGGTGCACAGCGTGTAGCGTGGACACCGGAATGGCAGAAAGCCAGGGACTGGTTTAAATCGAAAGCGGAAGAATGCGGTGCCGTGGTTACCATAGATTCTGCCGGTAACCAATGGGCAAAAATGGAAGGTGAAACAGAAGAAGCAGTGGCAATCGGAAGTCATTTAGACTGTGTTCCCAATGGCGGAGGTCTGGATGGCGCACTGGGAGTTGTTGCAGGACTGGAAGTTTTAAAACAATACCATAAAAATGGCGTCAAGCCCAGTAAAACCATATATGCTGTTAACTGGGCTGATGAAGAAGGGGCGAGATTTGGTTACAGCTGCCTTGGTTCTTCGGCGGCCAGCGGTTCCCTGGATATCAATGAGCTGATGGGAAGAAGAGATGTAAATGGAGTAAAATTCGAGGATGCGGTGAGAAAGTATGATGTTGAACCGGCAAATATGTTGGATGCTCATACCCAAATGAAAGCCCGTAATCTGATGAGCTACCTTGAACTGCATATTGAACAGGGACCGGTTCTGCAGAACACAGGTAAAGATGTTTCCTGTGTTTATGGTGCTGCAGGGGTAGAACGCTATTCTATTGAATTCACCGGACAATCTTCACATGCCGGTTCATTCCCCACCAGAATGCGCCAGGATGCCTTTTTGGCAGCAGCTCAATCTGCCCTGGCTTTTAAAGAAATTGCCTTGAAATACAATGCTGTATGTACAGTTGGGCAGGTACGTGTGGAGCCTGATGTTGTAACCATTGTACCAGGAAAATGTGTAATTTCTCTGGATCAGAGGACCATTGATCCTGCTGATTTAAAGAAAATGCACGAGGGAGCACGGCAGGTTGCTGAGCAGTCGGCAAAAGATCATGGCGTTACTGCAAAATGGGACAAGATTTGTACTGTGGCTCCTCAGTTATTCGATGACCATTTGATTGAATTGTGTAAAACTGCAGTAGAAGAACAAACTGGAGAACCAACTAATATGTATTCCGGACCTTTGCATGATGCAGTAGAAATGGCAACCCAGGTACCGACAGTTATGATGTTCGTAATGTCGGAAGGCGGATTATCTCACTGTAAAGAAGAACATACACCCGATGATAAGCTGGAAATAGGCGTGCAGGCGTTTTTGCGTCTGGTTGACAAGGTTGTAAGCCAATAAGCTGTGCTTATTAAAATATTATTGGTATCTGACTCTCATATTTATGATATATTATAATCATATGAAAATCGCGGAGATATGGAAAGGAGAGATCGATATGTCTGGATTATGCAATGAAAAGCTTATTTATGGAAATTTAATCAATGGACAGTGGGTGGAATCAGCATCGGGTAAGGTCATTACCATAACATCCCCGGCAGACGGTTCTCTTGTGGGTGAGATTCAGGCACTCAGCAAAGAAGAGGTTAATGAGGTTATCCGGTATTCCAAAGAAAGTCTCTCTTTGTGGAGCAGCGTTCCAATATATGAAAAGGCTGGGATATTGTACAAAGCAGCAGAGCTTTTGGAGGAAAGGGCAGAAGAAATATCGGATATCCTGATGATGGAGATTGCAAAAGATAAGAAATCTTCTGTATCAGAAGTGAAGAGAACTGCAGATTTTCTCCGGTTTACTGCAGATGCGGGAAAGAGTCTGGAAGGGATAGCGGTGAGCGGGGAGAATTTCCCGGGAGGTTCCCGCAACAAGATGTCTTATGTGAAGAGAGTTCCCCTTGGAACTGTATTAGCCATATCACCTTTTAATTACCCCATTAATTTGTCGGCCTCCAAGATAGCTCCGGCGCTGATTGGGGGCAATACGGTTATATTAAAGCCTGCCACACAGGGAGCCATCAGTGCCCTTCACCTTGTAAATGCGTTGCAGGATGCAGGATTGCCTGGAGGAGTGCTGCAGACCGTTACCGGTAAAGGCAGCGAGATCGGCGACTATATTGTAACTCATGAAGGCATTGACTTTATTAATTTTACAGGCAGTACGGAGGTGGGCAGGCATTTATCCCAGATATCCTGCATGACTCCTTTGCTTCTGGAGCTTGGCGGCAAGGACGCGGCTCTTGTTCTGGAAGATGCTGATTTAGAATATGCGGCAAAAAATATTGTGGAAGGTGCATTCTCTTATTCCGGCCAGCGCTGTACGGCGGTGAAACGCATAATTACCACAGATGAAGTGGCAGACCAGTTAGCAGATATGCTAAAAGCCGGAATTGAAAAGCTGTCTGTAGGAGATCCCAGGGATCATGTGGTGGTCACTCCTTTGATTGACCAGAAGGCTGCTGATTTTGCCGAATTTTTAATTCAGGATGCCATTGCAAAAGGTGCCAGGCTTATTGTGGGAAATAAGAGAGAAGGAAATTTGATCTATCCTACATTGCTGGATCACGTAACAGTTGATATGGAGATTGCGTGGAAGGAACCGTTTTCACCGATTCTTCCCATTATCCGGGTGAAAAATATGGAGGAAGCAGTAGAGATAGCCAACCGCTCAGAATATGGCCTGCAGTCTTCCGTATTTACCAAAGATATCAATAAGGCTTTTCGCATTGCTGAAAAATTAGAGGTGGGAACGGTGCAGATTAATAATAAAACAGAAAGAGGCCCGGATCATTTTCCATTTTTAGGAGTAAAAGCCTCCGGTATGGGCACCCAGGGTGTAAAGTATTCCATAGAAGCAATGACAAGACCTAAGGCAATCACCATTAATCTGACCGAATAAATGAAGTTATGGCAGCTTTGGCAACTTTGGCAGCTTCACCAGAATACCAGCGTTTAATGAAAGAGAGAAGGAGATTATGAATCAATTTTTTACTCAGGTATATGATGTTGTAGAGAAGATTCCCCGCGGGAAAGTGATTTCATACGGACAAATCGCATATATGCTTGGAAGACCCCGTGCCGCACGGGAGGTCGGTCGGGCAATGCGTTTCTGCCCGGAATATTTGCCGTGGCAGCGGGTGGTGATGGCTGATGGTTCCTTTGCAAACGGAGGTTCTCCAGAAATACGTAAATCCATTTTGAAAGCTGAAGGAGTTTCTTTTCTCCCGGATGGCCGGGTCGATATGGCGGTCTGCCTATGGAAAAAGTAAAGCGTAAATAACGGAGTTCCTTGTATTGTAGAAAAAAACGCACCAGAGCTTTGTCTATGGGGAAAGTTCCTGTTTTTCAGAAGGGATTAATGGAGCAGCAGATTGAGGTAAATAAGGAGTTCTGGCCGGAGCTTCGGTAGGTTATATATTTAAACAGCGGTTTTGGGGCAGGAAGTTTTTCTGTATCCAAAGCCGCTGTTTTTCATATTTCTTTTGGACATGGTTTAACTGCTTTCCCGCTCAACCAGTGAGGAGGTAAAAACAAGATGCTGCGGGGAAGTATTCTGACCGGAGGGAGATTCAATATCATGGATTGTCATAAGCGCTGCCCGCATCCCCATTTCACGTGCAGGCATTTCCATTGAGGTCATGGTGGTTTCCAGCATTCCGCCGATAATGTGTCCGGTGAGGCTGATTATGCGGATTTGATCAGGAAATTTTATTCCCTGTACCTTTAAAGCGCGCATTGCACCGATACCCTGAACATCAACAGCAGCCATAATGGCATCAAGATCAGGATTTTGTTCCAGGAGATCCAGGGCACACTGGTAACCATATTCCAGACTGTTTACCGGTGAAGATGAAATGGCGCTTGTTTCAGGCAGACCTAATTCTTTTAAGGCACGGCAGTATCCATTATACCGCTCCCGGAAAGGGGAGAGTTTCATTGTTCCATTGATGAGACCGATTTCCCGGCAGCCTTTGGAAGCCAGATACTTTGCAGCCTCATAGCCGCAGCTTTCATAATTGACAATCACACTGTTTATAGAGGTATCCTGCTGGCGCAGGATTTGGGTTATCTTTAAGCCGCTGGACTGGATGTCACGGAGCAGCCGTCCATTGTGTCCGGTTCCGGCTATAATAATTCCGTCTACAAAACCGTTACGAAGGCGGGTCAGACATTCCCTTTCTATCTTTGGGTCATCTTCCGTGTTGCAGATCAGAGTTGCATAGCCCAATCTTCTTGCTTCTTCCTCAATTCCCTGCATGATATCTGCGAATACAGTCATATGCAGACGGGGAACCACAACCCCGATGGTATGGCGCCTGCCCTGTCTCAAGCTTTGGGCAATGACGTTAGGCTGGTAGCCCAGTTCTTTTACTGCTGCAAAAATACGGGCTTTTGTGTCGGGATGTACATAAGAAGTATTGTTGATTGCACGGGATACGGTGCTCACATCCACACAAGCCATACGAGCAACATCTTTTAAAGTTGCCATGTTTCACACTCCTTTAGTTCATTGATATACAAACGTTGGCATATAGAAAGTATAATAAAATTATACCCAAAATTCAATATAAAAATGGAATAAAATAAACAATTATTCACTAGTCGATTGAATTATTTTGTTAAAATGTGCAAAAAATTGCATGTCATATACAAATAATTGCAGACTTTCTATAAAATATTGACGCAGATATTGAAGCATGATATAAAATAACCACAAGATATACAAACGTTTGTATATATCTAAAAAGCATTTGCGCAGTGCTTATGAACAAAATAACAAACAACAGTTTAAAGGAGAATCAAAGTTATGGCAAAAGCAAAAAATTTTAAAACAATTTTCCCGGCAGTGTCTGTTCCGTTAAATGCTGATTCCTCAATTGATGAAAAAGAATTCCGTGCATATCTTCGCTGGATTAAGAGCTTTTATGGACAGGGGATCGAAGGGTTGGTGTGCAATGGGCATACGGGTGAGGTTACAGGTCTTTCCCGTGCAGAGCGCAGGCGTGTGGTTGAAATTTGCAGTGAAGAATGCGGGGATATTATGACGATTGTGTCCGGCATCAACTGCGAAAATACAATTGAATCCATTGAGATGGCAAAAGAAGCTAAGGAAGCCGGTGCAGATGGAATTCTGCTGATGCCTCCTCATATGTGGCTGCGGTTTGGAATGAGCGAGGAGGCTCCTTTCCAGTATATAAAGGATGTGGCTGAAGGTGCTGATATTGACATTGTAATCCATCTGTATCCTGCAACGAGCAGGGCGAATTATCCGGTAGAGTCATTGATAAAAATGTGCAAGGAAATCGACCACGTAAAGTGTATCAAGATGGGGACCCGCGTTACTTCTATTTACGAGCATGATGTACGCCTGCTCCGTCAGGAATGCCCGGATATTTCTCTGATTACATGCCACGATGAGACTTTGTGCGTAAGCTGGTTCCCAGGAATGGATGGTGCTCTAATTGGATTTGCCGGCTGTGTTCCGGAATTGATTTGTCCGGCATGGGAAGTTTTTAAGAATCCGGAAAAGCATACATTAAAGGAGGCTCAAGAGTGGTCGGACCGTATTTACCATATTTCTCAGGCTATTTATGGCGGTGGACAGCCATCCGGTGAAGCTCATGCACGTTTGAAAGAGGCTTTGGTACAAAGAGGAGTATTTTCCTCAGCTCTGATGAGGAAGCCGGTGCTTCCGCTGAATCAGGAGGAAAAGGATTGGGTTGCGCTTGGGCTTAAGCGCAGTGAACTTCCGGACGTTGATATGAGTCAATACCAGAATTAATGTTCGGATATCAGGGGCTGGCGGCAGCCCCTGTATCAATATTCATTATGGAAAGCAGGGGAGCTTATTGTATGGAAAAAACGTGGTGGGCGATAAACGTTCAGTCTTCATGAGAAGGGAGGGTGGTATGGTTCTCTAAAAACCATACGAATAGAATATGAATGATGTAAATATCTCCAGCGCAGAGAAAGAAATTTTTGATGTATCAAAGGTTAAGAAGCTTACATTTTTAGAATTGATGAAAAAGGTGGGACCAGGGATTATCCTGACCGGTATTGTCATTGGTCCAGGGGCGATTACAACAGCATCTATGATTGGTGCCCAATATGGATACAGCCTTTTATGGCTTTATATCCTGATTGCCTTTATGGGATCGACTTATGTATTGGTTACATACAGACTGTCGATGCTGACAGGGCTGCCGACGATTCATGCAATAAGAAAATATTATGGAAGGGGAGCGGCAGCTTTTACAGGACTTGCTTTGTTTTTGACTTGCTGCTTTTTTACAATTGGTAATATCTCCGGAACCGGCGCAGGAATGCAGTTGATTTTTGGCATAGACTGGAAGCTGGGTGCCATGATTATGATTGCAGTGCTTGTCTATTGTTATTTCTCAAAAGGGGTATATACAAAGATTGAAAAGGGTGTGGGAATCTGTGTATTAGGCATGATTATCGCCTTTTATATTACTCTGATCGGTACAGGAGGACCCCATGCAGGCGCTATGGTAAAGGGGCTAACAACATGGAAATTTCCGGAAGGAAGCCTTACCACAGCTCTGGGATTTTTAAGCACCCATGCTGCTCTTACTACGGGAATTTACGGTACTTATCTTGGAAGCGAAAAGAAATGGAAAAAAGAAGACTTGTTTAATGGTACGATGCTGGCTGATTCCGTTGCCCACGTGATTTGTGTTATATTAATAAGCGGTGCAGTCATGCTTGTTGCTGCAATCGTATTAAATCCTACACAGACAGTGGTAAAGTCACCTTCTGCACTTGCAGAAATGCTGGTTCCAGTTATGGGGAGTGTTGCCAGGCCAATTATGGGAGTTGCGCTTTTAGGTGCGGGTTTTTCATCACTGCTGGGCAATACCCAGAGAGGGGTAGTGCTTTTAAATGCAGGTTTTGATAAACCTACTTCTTTAGAAGATAAAAGCATCAGAATTGGGGCGTTTATTGTTCTGGCCGTTTCAGCCGTCATCTGTTTCCTGTTTGGCGGTTCTCCGGTGCAGCTGATTTATATTGCAAATCTGGCAACTGCCATTGCCACACCGGTAGCCGGAGCATTTATTGTGCTGATGATATGGAGGGAAGACACGACAGAAGGCATTAGGCCGCCAACTGCTTTAAGAGTATGTATGACGATTTGCTACATCGTATGCTTGTTCTTAACCTTCTCCTCCTTAAAACAGTTATTTTAAATGAATGATAAAGAGATATGTTCAGAGGAGTTGAAATGCCAGAGGTATTTTTCACTCCTCTGAAATCAGCCGGCTTTTAGAGCATTTGCTTCGCAGAAGAAACCGTTACTTCCAGAACCCGGGTTAAGAACGAAAACTTTTCTTTCATCATATCAAATTCCGAACCTGACTCCAGAAATTTAGCAGTTCCCTCCACTACAAATCCAGTTCCGGGGTAGTCTTTATAACCTAAAACCTCTTTGCTGCCCAGGGCCAGTTTGATCTTATTGTTTTGGTTCAGATTTTTTTCTGTTTTACGCATGGCATATGCAGGAATAAGAATTCTTTCATCGCTTGTTATAACTAAAAAGGAATTCCATGTGTTAACCACGTGGGGCTCCCCGGTTGCCCATGAAACGATTGAAACGACACCTTCTTTTTGCAGAACGTCATAAAATTTTTGTGAAAGCATGATTGATATCCTCCTATAATCGATTTTTAAAGTACATATACAAAATATAGATAGTTATTATCGTAGATAAACATTATCTATGATTATTATATATGGACTTTTTCTTTAAGTCAAGCTATAATAACGGTATTACAGATAAATATTATCTATAATACAATTACTGCCGTATTTTTATTTTATCAAGGATGCTCAGGCAATAAAAATCTATATTTATTCAGGAGGTTATGTACATTGCAGTTTTCTATCGGTATCGAATATGCGTTACACTGTTTGCTGCACCTGTGTTCCCTTCCGTCAGAAAAGTCTGTTGGGATTAAAGAACTGGCTGCGTATCAGGGTGTTTCAGAAACTTATTTGTCAAAGGTATTTACCAAGCTTGGAAAAGCCGGCATCGTTCATTCCGTTCCTGGTGCCAATGGCGGCTATGAATTGGGAAGGTCACCTGAAAATATAACCTTCTGGGATGTTGTTGAAGCAATTGAGGGGAAAAAGTCATTGTTTCAGTGTGCAGAGATCAGGCAGAATGAAGTTCTGCTGGATAAAAACAACTTGCCTGACTCCTATACAAGCTGCCCCTGCTTAATAAAAGTTGTCATGACAGAGGCCGAGGAACAAATGAGCCGGTATTTAAGGAGTAAAACCTTAGCCTGGCTGCACGGACAAGTGAAAAGCAAAATTCCGGAGGATTATATGAACGAAACCGTTCAGTGGTTCAGTGAAAGCAAATCCCGAAAAAGGAGAGGCTGAGTCTATTCCCACTTAAAAAAGCGGAGAGAAACAGCAGTGCATATGACTGCAATTACAATCATCACAGCCACCGGAATAAAAATACGATCTACCGGCAGGCCCAGGGAAGCAGCCTTGAGAAGCTTTATTCCTTGGGTCAATGGCAGTATATTTGCAGCTTTTTGCAGTGCAGCGGGCATCACTTCGTAAGGCAGTGTAGCTCCCGAAAAAATAAGCATTGGAAAATACAGCAGGCTGGCAGCGGCACTTGCTATTTTTGTATTTGGTGCAATTCCTCCCACCAGCAGCCCAATGCTGAACATTGACAGCATAACCAGTAAGTATGCTCCTAAAAATTGAAGCCATGAGCCGTATAATTGATACCCGAAATACACCGCTCCTGTTGCATAGACAAGGATGAGTGAAATAATTGAGTAAAGTGCGTAAATGACAATCTGTACTGCCAAGATAAGAGCAGGGCTGACAGGCGTGACCTTGAAACGCTTTAATATTTTTCTGTTTCGATAATCAGACACAACTAAGGGAAGCCCCATAACACCCCCGGCACAAATGGCAATGGTTGATACTGCACCGAAAGATTGCTCCAAAAATGTATATTCCGCTCCGTCGAAAGCAGGTTTATTTCCAAATACCGCTCCCAAGATAATAACGATAATAACAGGCATGCAGATAGCAAAAATGAACATATCCATCCCACGGAGGGATAATCGGATTTCTGTTTTTAATAAGGTTCTAAATGCTTTCATTTTCGGCCTCCTCGTCTGTGTACCAAAGGTATGCGTCCTCAAATTTTTCATAAGGACTGGCGGCAATTGCTTCTTGTACTGTCCCGTAAAAAACACTTTCTCCCTTTTTCAAAATCATGATTTTGCTGCAAAGAGCTTCTACCTCGTCCATGAAATGAGAGGTTAATAAAATCGTAATTCCTTTCGCCTTTAATTCGGAAAGGCTTTTCCACACCTCCCGCCGTGCTTTCGTATCCAGGCCAGTGGTCAGCTCGTCCAAGAATACGACCTCTGGATTTGGGATCAGTGCCAGGACGATGAAAAGCCGCTGCTTCTGACCTCCCGAAAGCTCGCTGACCAGATTTTTCAGCTTGTCAGAAAGTTCGAATTGCTCTAAAAGACCGCCATAATCCAGAGAAGTCTCGTAAAGAGAAGCAGTGGTCTCACAAAGTTCACCTACCCTTATTTTGTCCTGATAGTTCCCTTCCTGAAATTGAACACCAACTCTTTCAAACAATTTTTTTCGCTCTTTCTGCGGATTCATTTCCAAAATGGATACAGTTCCGCCATCTTGCTTTTTTGTCCCCAAAATACATTCAATTGTGGTGCTTTTACCCGCACCATTTGCACCCAGCAGGCCAAATACTTCTCCACGGCAAACGGAGATATTGATATTTTTCGCTGCTTTGATGGGGCCGTAAGACTTGCATAGGTTTTTTACTTCAATCGTTGTTTCCATGTGAATTAATCCCTCCTTTTCTTTTCATAAAAAGAATAACACCAGAACAAAGTCTGGTGTTAAAATGTAGGGTTTTCCTGGAATTGTTTTTTCATCTTTTCAAGATGGGCAAGCATAGCTTTTGCGTTTTGTTCAGCGCAATGCAATGATGTGAGCAGCTTATCGCATACAGAAATAATATCGTCACTTTGCTTTGGAGTGTCAATTACCTGCCGGATATCCGCTTCAGGATTTCGGGACAGGGTATTCAGCATTCTTAAAATTGCTGAAAGAGAGTAATTGGCACAACGCAAGGAACGTATGACTTTTAACCGTCGGATATCTTCGTCATCATAAACTCGGTATCCATTTTGTTTTCTCTTGACAGTAAGTAATCCGTTCATTTCCCAATTTCTTAATGCGTCTATTGAGATTTGCAAATAATCGGCCCCTTCTTTTCTGGTTAAAAACATAGTACCTGTTTCCTGGCTATGTCCGGATAACAGCTTTTCAGTAATTGCTATGGCTTCTTCGGCATTAATTTTCTCATTTCTGATCTGTTGCAGATAATGTTCAGTCAAGCAGATTGCTTTGTTAAAGTCACCGAGAGCGGAAGTTTTAATAATGGTAATCGCCTGCTTCCTCAGACCATTTTGCAGGACTTCGACCTTTAGGGCAAGTCTGGCAAATTTGATCTGTTCCATGTGAAGATCTGTGAAGACACGATAGCCATTTTCTTTACGCTCTGGTTTGGGAATCAGTTCAAGTTCTTCATAAAGCCGTACGGTATTGGGATGGATTCCAATGTTATGTGCAATTTCGGATGTCTTATAAGTGTTCATACTTTCACCGCCATTCTATTGCATCATAATATCATCATATAAAAGTCTGGTGTTATAATGGAGGGTTTTAATTGTAACCTTGTTTTTTTCGTGTATTCTATTTTACAATATTGGCTGAATCAGCCGCAGTGTGAGAACGGCGGATCAGTTCCTTGCGGTTTAAAATATAATACCCGCTTTCTCTTTTATCCAATATCCCGGCCTCACATAACTGCCCCAGTAACCGGAACATATGTCGGTAGCTCATGCCGACTGAGCAGGAGACATCTGTCAGAATATCGTTGAAAAGGCCGCAGTGTGAAGTCTGAAGTATATAGGTACAAAGCCGCTGTTCCCCGGTGTATAATGATGAGGATGTAAAGCTCTCCGCGCTTTCATATAGTTTTTCTGCCAGCTCGGTTCCCATTTTGTTCAGAAAAGATATATTGGTTTTTAATTCGGTCAGACAGTTTTGATAATTTATTACAATGCACTCAAAATCTGTAATAGCTATAACGGAAGAGGCAGCAATTTCCTGTCTTGTCATCAATTCAACCTCGCCGATCATTCCGGAGGAAATATAATAGCAAAGAATGAGACTTTTGCCGTTAGGTGCGGTGCGGCAGACTTTCGCCCTGCCATCAACGACAATGAAAAGCCAGAAAATCGGCGATCCTTCCCTTAAAACCTCTTCGCCTGATGAAAAGCGCATGCAGGAACAGGCCTCTGACGGTATATTCTGCAGGCCGTATTCTGCAAGTTTATCTATATGTTCTTTTTTTAGGGGAAGTTTTTTCATATTTATCACCTCACTATATATTATAGCAGAAAATCACAAAAACACTATGACAAATGTCCTATGTACTGCGGTAATTATTTTGTTATTATTTGATAGGGAGGTGGAGAAGCATGTATCAATTTTTATCTTTTATATCGGGGATTCTGCTGTCTGTTATGATTTCTGTTAACGGTAGTTTATCAGATCAATATGGGGCTTTCTCAGCAGCAGTAATTATTCATGTGGTCGGCTCGCTGTTTGCGCTGTCATTTTACATGATACATAGAGAAAAGAAGGCACTTTTTACCCATAGGCCGAAATGGATTTATCTGGGAGGTGCTATAGGTGTCTTGACCACCATATTTTCAAATTTAGCCTTCGGTCATATCAGTATGACAAGTATTGTTGCATTGGGGTTGCTGGGGCAGACGGTCACTTCTTTATTTATTGATATCTTGGGATTGTTTGGCATGGAAAAGAGGCCATTTCAAAAAACATCCCTATTTGGTCTGGCATTTGCCGTCTTTGGTGTTTTTCTCATGCTGGATAACACAGTTGCCACTGGTTTGACGGCTGTATTTATATCTTTTGGTTCGGGAATTACGGTGGTGCTGTCCAGAACCGTTAATGCATATTTGGCTAAAAAAATCGGGGCTTTGAATGGTTCTCTGGTTAACCATTTGGTTGGGCTTCCGATTACCGCAGTTATTGCGATTATTGTCACAAGAGGGACACATTTAAACATTGTTTCAGATCATGATTTTCGGATATGGATTTATTTGGGCGGTGTTTTCGGTGTGGCAGCAGTGATGCTTTTTAATATAATTGTTCCTCAAATCCCGGCCTTTCAGCTAACCATGCTTGTTTTTGTAGGGCAGGTGTTTACCGGAGTGCTTTTGGATGTGATGGCAGGTAATTATAATTCAGATACATCATTTTTGGGCGGTACTGTCATAGCAGCCGGAATTGCAGTCAATATGATTATGGAACGGGCAAATATCACGAAAGAACGGAAATATCAGAAATATTTAGCCAGAGTAAAGCGGATAGAGGAGGAATACCGAAAATATCTGATGGGAAAATATTGCCGATAATGGGCGGTTAAAGTGGAAAATAGAAATATCTTTTATTTCATTCTGAACTATGACATAATGGTGTCATAGTTCTTTTGCTATTATGGCAGCAGAAGGGAGGACAAATGAAAATAGACCGCCTGATGGCTATTGCCATTTATTTGCTGAATCACGGGAAAACATCTGCTCAAAAACTTGCAGAAGAGTTTGAAGTTTCAACAAGAACAATTATGAGAGATATGGACACGCTGGATCAGGCTGGTATCCCAATTCAATCATCTTATGGGGCAGATGGTGGGTATCAGATCATTGATACATACGTAATGGAAAAACAATTGGCAAATAATCGTGATTATGCTTTTATCGTAACAGCATTAAAAGGCCTTGCAAGTGCATATACAAATAAAAATCTTGAGAAGACTCTCTATAAGATGAACGCTCTGATTGATGAACAGATAACCCCGGTCAGCGTGGATTTCAGTGTTGCCCATGAAAATAAGGAAATAAATAAGCAGATTCAGGTGCTGGAAGAGGCAATATCACAAAAGAAAATGGTTCAGTTCCAATATACAAATAGTGAGAACGAAGTGAAGCAGATGCAAGTGGAGCCTGCTTGTGTGGTATATAAGTGGTTCAATTGGTATCTCGTAGGATATTATGAAAAGTATCAGGATTATTGTATGTTTAAACTTGTCCGCATAGAACATCTGCAGATGACAGAAAAGAAAAACAGAATAGAACATTGTGCAGAAAATATATCTGTCTGGGAAAGAAGTTCTCGAAAAAATATTGAAATAAGGCTGAAGGGGAAGGCAGCAGTAAAGTCGAAATGCAAAGAATATTTGAATGGACATATTACAAAAGAATACGAAAATGGTGATTTTGAGTTCTGTTTTTCGGTTCCTGAGGAAGAAATGTATTGGTATGGTGTTATTCTTTCTTTGGGAAATGGGATCAGAGTTATGGAACCTCAAAGTGTTATTGACCGCATTTTGGCAACCTGTAACGATCTGTTTAAAGAATATGGGGAATTACAATAAAAACTTAATTAAATATCTTGCAGCAGAATGTTAGGAAAAATATAAAATTGATCGGAGAAAAATAAAATGATACATGTCTATGAAAAATGTCCGGTTTTAGAAAATTCTCATTTTCTTCTTAGATTAGTGGAAGAAAGTGATGCAAAGGATTTGCTTGAAGTTTACAGCGATAAGAATGCATTGCCGTTTTTTAACAGTGATAATTGCAATGGTGACAATTTTTATTATCCAACGGAAGAAAGAATGCTGGAGGCAATAAAGTTCTGGTTATGGGAGTATAGCAACAAGGTCTATGTGCGTTTTTCAATTATTGATAAAACAAGTAATAAAGCAGTAGGTACTATTGAATTGTTTAATCGTAAATCAACAGACTACTTTAACAATTGCGGTCTTTTGAGGTTGGATGTGGGAAGTGAGCTGGAGAAATGTACATCACTTTGTGAGATTCTGTCAATTATTTTAGAGCCGGCATATCAATTGTTTGGCTGTTCTATGATTGCGACTAAGGCAGCAATATATGCTGTTGAACGGGCCCGGGCGTTGGAGGAGATGGGATTTCAAAAGGTCAAAGAGCATTTAGCAGGGAAGTATGATACATATAGAGATTATTGGATCATTAGAAATAGTGATAACAGCCATTATCATAGTAAACAGGATAAGCAGGATTTCTGATATAATACAAATGGGATAGTCTTACAGTGAAAAGCAGTAAAATAGTAAAATAAGGAATTGTTAGTTAGCGGAATAGATGATAAAATCAGTATAGGCAGATTTTGATTTATGTATTTGTTTGGGTGTGGTAGCTTAGCAAAATACCGTAAATTCGAGATCTGCCATAATTATATCTTTGATAGGACAGAGAATAAAAAGCAATCTATATAAAAATAGAGGAGGACATACATATGAAAGATAGAATTGTCCCAAGAATTGATACAAAATTGCGCAGTCATACAGTGCTTGTACCTGATTCTATTAATCGGACAACGGGAATTATTATTAACGGAAAACGGATTAAATCAATCTTATTTTCTACCGATGTTGCTATTATTGCAAATTGCAATGCTGATGCGGTCATTGCCGTATATCCATTTACCCCTACCATGC
>NZ_DAIOXM010000016.1:66211-112907 GCF_036758025.1 Lacrimispora sp.
CGGTATTAGCAGGTGTCGGCGGCGGTACAACTGCCGGTCCCAGGGTTCGTGATATAGCCCTTGATGCTGAGCTGCACGGAGCCACGGCTGTTGTACTGAACGCTCCCACAAGAACAGAATTTGTAAAAGATCTGGCTGAAATAATTGATATTCCCATCATATTATCAATTATTTCAATCCATGAGAACCTGGAAGAGCGGATGCTGGGTTCCGGAGCACAGATTGTCAATGTATCCGGCGGAAAGAACACTGTCGAGATTATCAAAGCACTGCGCAAGATTGATAAAACATTTCCCATCATTGCGACCGGAGGGCCAACTAAAGAATCCATTGATGCCGTTATTGAAGCAGGAGCCAATGCGGTGACATATACACCACCGACAAACGGTGAAATATTCAAAGACATTATGGATGAATACCGCAAACGCTGCAAAAAAGCATAAAATATCTGATGTTATAAAAACGTTACAAATCCCCTTTTCCCCTTGCAAATGTTGACATCATACCTGGCTTTAAGATATATTCAAGTGGTATGAATTGGCAGATAAGATTTGTAAAAATGCCATCAAAAAAGCGGTAATGCTGAAAAAGTATCCTGTCAGATTAGGTATCAGCAAGCCAAAAATATTGCAAAAAGGGGAAAATAATTATGTACTTTGCGTTGGGAATGTTTGCGGTAACTTATGTACTGCTCCTTGGTTTCGGCAAATACCGTGCCTATATTGCGGCATGTTCTGCGGTGTTGTTCGTGCTGCTGGGGATTTTGCCGGTTGGAAAGGTTTGGGGAGCTATTGACTGGAATGTACTTTTAATGATTGCCGGAACCATGGGCACTGTGGCCCTTTTTATTGAATCCAAGATGCCGGCCTTAATGGCAGATATCATCATGGAAAAAGTGCCTAATGTTCAATGGGCAGTGGTTGCACTGGCCCTGTTTGCCGGAATTATCTCGGCGTTTGTAGATAACGTAGCCACGGTTTTGATGATTGCTCCGGTTGCTCTTGCACTTTCCAAGAAGCTGAAAATCAGTCCGGTGCCTGTTATCATTTCCATTGCAGTTTCTTCCAATTTACAGGGAGCCGCCACTTTAGTAGGTGATACAACGGCCATTTTGCTGGGCGGTTATGCAAAGTTAAGCTTTTTAGACTTCTTTATTTTAAACGGAAAACCGGGAATGTTCTGGGTGGTACAGGTTGGCGCTGTTGTTTCCGGCGCAGTACTTCTGCTTTACTTCCGCAAGCTGAAGGAGCCGGTGGCTTCGGCAGTCCGCACTGAGGTGACCGACTACGTGCCTTCTGTGCTTTTAGGCGGAACGGTTCTGCTGTTGATTCTGGCTTCTTTTATTGCCCACAAACCGGCAGTCACAAACGGTATCGTCTGTGTTGTATTGGCGCTGATCGGCTTTATCAGAAAGGCAGTTGTCGGAAAGTCCTCTTCTCATCTGCTTCAGTTCTTTCGTGAAATGGATGGCCAAACCTTGCTGCTCCTAGCCAGTTTGTTTGTCATCATTGCAGGTATTACGGAAGCAGGCGTTATTGATGCCATCAGCCAATTGTTTGTAAGAATTGCAGGAGATAACCTGTTCCTGATTTATTCCTTAATTGTATGGGCTTCCGTGCTGTTTTCTGCATTTATTGATAACATCCCTTATGTTGCAACTATGCTTCCTGTTGTCAGCAGCATTGCAGCGTTAATGGGTGTCGATCCGTATCTTCTTTATTTTGGCCTTCTGACAGGTGCAACTCTGGGCGGAAACTTAACTCCCATCGGTGCCAGTGCTAATATTACGGGTATCGGCATTTTGAGAAAAGAAGGATACACAGTTACGAATATGGATTTTATGAAGATCGGTGTTCCATTTTCTATCATTGCGGTAGTATCCGGATATATTCTTCTCTGGATTATTTGGAGTTAAAAACTCTGGGGCAGCAATTCAAAGCTTTATGAAGCTGAATTAGGATTATGAAAATATACATATAATAAATAGAGAGAGAAAAGGAACTGCTGCGTATGCACAGTTCCTTTTCTCTCTACCTATATTGTAACACACATCATCACCAACAACAAGACTGTTTTTAAGATCCCGGTTGTGTTAGACTTTTTACCATAGCGGTTCGGGGCTCCGGTTTCCTACCCATTCTAAAAGAGAGGTGATATTGGTTATGGAAAACAACAATTCTGAATTGGAGTTTGAACAAAAGAGGTTAGAACAAACCATAGCTTTAGCGAAAAAACAACTGAACCAGGCGAGAGAGCGCAATGAGGAGAATAAGTCGGCCATTATCTCGGCTAAAAAGGAACTACGGGAAAACACGACCCATTCCATAGGCAATCTTTGGGGCAGTGAAGCATTTGAAGCTCTTGCGGATCTAAATCAGTATGTAAATCCCATTACGGATAAGCTTGCAGATTATGAAGCAGTGGAAAATAAAATCATATTGCTGGAGAACATGATTCAATCACCTTATTTTGCCCGGATCGATTTTAAATTTGATGACGAGGAGGAGTTTGAAAAAATTTATATCGGGCGGTCTTCTTTAAAGGGGGAGAATGGAAATGAGATTTTTGTCTATGACTGGAGATCTCCCATTGCCAGTGTCTTTTACCGCTTTGTGACAGGACCGGCCTTTTATGATGCGCCTGGGGGACGGATTACAGGGGAAGTAAGTTTGAAACGCCAATATGAAATTAAGAAAGGCGTACTGGAATATTTCTTTGATGCGGAAGTGCAGATCATCGATGAATTTTTGAGAAAGCTGCTTTCTCAAAATACTTCCACCCAGATGAAGGCCATTGTGGAAACCATACAGAAGGATCAGGATATGGTCATCAGGGATATGGAAAACGATTTGATGATGGTGCAAGGGGTGGCTGGAAGCGGAAAAACCTCTGTTGCCCTCCACCGGGCGGCGTATCTGATGTATCAGGGGCTGTCCTCTAAGCTGTCTGCCAATAATATCATCATCATTTCTCCAAATAGCTTGTTTGAACAGTATATTTCCCATGTGCTGCCGGAGCTGGGGGAGGAAAATGTGCTTTCTGTTGTATTTGAAGAAATTCTTTCCGGAATCCTGAAAAGTGAACAGATACAGTCCAGAAATCAGTTTTTGGAAAACCTGATTTCAAACTCCCGTTACAGGGATATCATTAAAAAATCCATAGAATTTAAAACCTCTCAGGAGTTTTTAGAGATATTGGACCGGTTTATTGATGATCTTCCTTACCGATGGATTGAATTTGAGGATGTTTTCTATAATGGAGGGTGTGTTGTAAGCAAAGAGGCTCTAAAAGTAAAGGTATGCTCAGGCGGGAAAGAAACTCTTCTGGGAACGAAATTAAAGCTGCTGGAAACCTACATTCTGGATTTGGCAGGAGAGGTGAAGAAACGTTCTGTCAACAGGCAGGAAGAGCTGCTCATAAAGGAAAGGATAGGAGGTTTTACGGAACTTCGTGTCAGAGAGCTTTACAGAAAACTGTTTTATGACAAAGAGTATTTTTACAGTCTGGCAAAGGGAATAAAACTTCCAGATTGCATAGAAGACATTTTAACCTTTACCCAGGAGAATTTATGCAGTCAGTTCCTGTACTATGATGACGCTGCAGCCCTTGCCTGCCTGAGTTTAAAGATCAATGGAACCAGTAAATATAAAACCATCAGGCAGGTGGTCATCGATGAGGCCCAGGACTATTACCCTCTTCATTTTGAGATTTTCCGTCTGCTGTTTTCAAAATCCAAATTTACGGTTCTGGGAGATATTAACCAGACCTTGGAAAAAAGCGAGGATTTGTCCTTATATGACCAGATCGGAAGAATCTTAAATAAGAAAAAGATTTCGCTTGTAACCATGGATAAGAGCTTCCGCTGCACCAATGAAATTTTAAATTACGGAATGAGACTTCTGGGAGGCAGCTCACAGGTAAAGAGCTTTAACCGGAAGGGAGAGGAGCCCCAGGTTTATAAAATGGCTGACCAAACATCGCTGGACAGCAAAATTATTTCAGAAATCCAGCTTTGTATGGAAAAAGGCTACCAGTCAATCGGATTAATCTGCAAGACTGAGAAAAATGCCAAGTTCCTCTTTGATCGGTTAAAGGATAAGATTGATATTCAATTGGTAAAAAATGAAAGCAGTACAGATTTACATGGCGTATTCATCATTCCTGTATACATGTCAAAGGGGCTGGAATTTGATGCTGTCTTAATATGTGATGCTGACAGGAAAAATTATTACAGCCAGGATGACAAAAAGCTCTTATACATTGCTTGTACAAGAGCCCTTCACAGACTTAATCTGTTCTGTATGGGAGAGGCCAGCCCTCTGCTGGGCTGACCTATAAATCGATTCCAATTGTTTTGGGAAGCTGTTCCTGAACAAATTCAGCAAAGGAAGCTTCATCCTGGGGGAGAACCACATCGGCATAGGCCATTACCGCCTGTGCCGTAGGCTTGACGGAGGAGGCAGTGCTGCTTTGAATCATAATAAAGCAGGCAGGCTCCACGGAAAGGCGCGCACTGTTGGATTCACACAGGATAAGAGCTTCTTGGGGAACTGCTTTCAGGGCTTCTTCCAGAGCTTCCCTCACATGTTCCTTCAATGCCCTGATCAGATAAACCTGCTTGGCCCCGGCCTTTTTCATCACCATAGTGTCTTTGTTTCCGGTTCCATTTTCTTCCGTTATATCAAAGCAGCCCTTCAGCCCCTTGCATATCCCGCAGCCATGTCCTCCTCTGGGACAGATGTCTTCATGATCTCTTACGGTAATCAGTTTAAATGCGATAATGGGTACTTTATTTTGAAATGCGTTGATAATCTGGAGGGCAAGGGTGGTCTTTCCGCTGTTGCGGCCTGTTGCTCCGATTAGTATCATGCGCTTTGCTTGCAGAAGATTCTGGTTTTCTGTGTTCATGGGTGCTCCAATCTGATTTTCAGCGTATTTGGGATAAGTGATTCTTTATTGGTTTATTATAGCATTTTTAATCTGTAAATTCAACAGAGGAAAAATGTGTCATAATTTTAACGAAAAATCTTTACATATGGCGGACTGTTTGATATCATTTCAATATAAAGGGTTTTATGTCTAACATGTGTAGGAGATGAGAGTATGCGGAAAAAAAGATATGATCAGGTCATTGCGGCAGGGGTGATGTGTGTTTTATCCCTGGGAACGATTTTTACTGCGGAGACAGTGAAAAAGCAGGCAGCGGCGGCGTTTAGCGGCACAGTGGCAGATATTTCAGGATTGAACGGAGACAAGTATCAGGTAAAGGAATTACATACACTGGCTGACGGAAGCTATGTGGTATACGGAACTGCAAAGGGGTTTGCAGGTGATATTGAAACTGCCGTGGTTTTTGACCAGACAGGAGAACATATTTTAAATCTGACTGTTACATCACAGGGAGAAACAGCAGGCATTGGAACAAAGGTGACGGAAGACGGATTTTTAAGCCAGTTTCAGAATATTGCGGCGCCTGTAAAGGTGGCTGATCTGGAAGTCTTTTCCCCGGTTGCAGGTGCAGCAGGCACTGCCTCAGAAGGGGAAGCCGTGAATCTGGCTGATGAAAACTATGATCCCGCACAGTGGAAGCCTGAGGATACTTCACCGGAGGCAAAGACCATGCGCACCTTATATGAAGCCGGTCTTTTGAAAAGCTCCTTTGAAGGAGAAAAGATGGAGACTCCTGTTGCCGATCTGCCTCCTGAAGGAAAATCCATGAATGCCTTATATAAGGCAGGACTGCTGACAAGCTCCATAGAAGGGGAAAAGCTGGCGAAACCATTTTCTGATTTGTCTCCTGAAGAGCAGGCGGCGCTGAAGCTGGAAGAGGCTGGCCTGGCAGAAGGGAAAAAGGAAGAACCGGCAGGAGAGCCTGTCAATGCAACTGATGTAGATGCCGTATCCGGTGCCACAATTTCCTCTAAGGCAGTTGCAGCAACAATCAACAACGGATATTTCTTCTTGAAGGAAGAGGTATTAAAATAACCTGTAAAATCAGGATTACAAAAAGACCTTGTGCCTGCGGCTGATTCAGCCGGGACACAAGGTCTTTCTTATCTTTGTAAAGAATTCATTGATTAAGCATTGCTTTGTTCCAGTAATTCTCTTTTCTCTCTGTACTTATGAACCAGGATGCAGATTCCCATACTGATTTCCAGCAGAACTATCATAGGAATGGCCAGCAATACCTGGGATACCACATCGGGAGGAGTGATGATTGCTGCAACGATAAATATAATCAGAATCAGCACACCGTGGCTTTTTTTCATAAAGGCAGGCTTTAAAATACCAAGCAGGGACAGGAGGAAAACGAGAACAGGAAGCTCAAAAACAGCGCCGAAACTCAGCAATGTGGCATTGCAGAAGGAAACGAAGTTTTTGATCGATACGGCAGAGGTCACTGATTCTACGGTAATCCTCATAAAAAAGTCCAGGGTAATAGGAAGGGCTACAAAATAACTGAATATGACACCGGCAATAAAGAAAAAGAATCCGAAAAAAAGAGACAGAAGAACGTAAAGCTGCTCTTTTTTATAAAGTCCCGGAGATATAAACAGCCAGATTTGCAGAACCGTTATGGGAAAGCATAGAACAATGGCACAGGTCAGTGCCAGTTCCAAATATGCCATAAAGGGTTCGGAAGGCGTTAAATATACGAGTTTCATTCCTGGATTCAAATTTAGTATGTATTGGATCAGAGTTCCCATAAATTGATAACAGATCATGGCTGCACCAAAATTAACGACCAGTATGATGATCAGTCTTTTTCTCAGTGCAGCCAGATGTGTTACCAGGGTGTCGGTCTTTTTTGCTGAATCCATATCTTCCACCTTAAGCGTTCTTTTCGTTTTCCGGAGTATCCTCTGTCAGGCTGTTTATTTCCTTCTTCACATCAGCAGTTCCCTTTTTGAATTCCTGGATGGCCTGGCCTAAGGAACGGCCCACCTGAGGGAGTTTGCTTGGCCCAAATACGATCAAAGCGATGCAGAGAATCAGAATTAATTCAAAGGGACCTAATCTTCCAAACATAATAATTACCTCATTTCTTAAAAATAGAATTAGTTTCTTGGCTTCATTATACCCTAGATAAATCTTAAAATCAATGAATTTTTCGTTATTTACCGATAGAATGTTAAAATAATAACCGGTAAATATTGACTAACCGGCAATAAAATTATACAATAAAATCATCAAAAAATATTGCAAAGTATTCTGTTTTACTGCAATATAAGGGTAAAATATATTTAATTACCGGATTGGAGGGTTTTATGTCTGATGACGTAAAGAAGGGTTTTTTTGACAAAGAAATGACAAGACGGCAATTCTTGAAAATTTCTGGAAAAAGTCTGGCAGGATTGACGGTTTCTGCAACAATGCTTTCCCTGTTTGGCTGCTCCCAGCAGGAGGTGGAAAGTGATCAGGTATCTACCTGGGCTCTTCCCCAGGGACTGCTGGTGGTAAATACTGCAAAGTGCACCGGATGCGAGCGGTGCGAGATTAACTGTACCTTGACAAATGATGAAGAGGTATCCACCTACATATCAAGAGTAAAGGTGAGCCGCAATCTGCACATTCACGGAGAAGACGGAATGTATAACGGCAATTTTACATATTATCCGGACACCTGCCGCCAGTGTAAGGATCCTGCCTGCGGAAATGCATGTCCTGTAAAAGCAATCGGCACCAATGACTGGGGCACAAGGATAGTGGATGAGGCAAAGTGTATCGGCTGCGGAGCCTGTGTGGAAGCCTGTCCATGGCATATGCCCACTGTGAACCCGGAGACAAATAAATCGAGCAAATGCATTGCATGCGGAGCCTGTGCGGCTGGATGTCCCAGCACTGCTCTGGCCATTATCCCCTGGGATGAAGTGACTGCAGCGGCTCAGGCGATTGCATAAGGAGGGACTATATATTATGGCAACATACGGATGGGCTGGAAATATTCTTCGTGTCAACTTGACCACAGGAAATATTTCAATTGAAGACTCAACAAAATATCAGGAATACATCGGCGGTATGGGTATGGGATACCGTATTATATATGAGGAGGTGCCCTTAACAACTCATCCACATGATGAGGCATCTAAAATTGTTATGGGAGTTGGCCCCCTGACCGGTTCCAGCGTACCATGTTCAGGAAGAATGAATATTTCTCTTTTATCCTCATGGTCAAAGGGAAAATCCATTATTGATGCCCATATGGGAGGACATATTGGACCCAGAATCAAATATGCGGGATATGATGCCATTATAGTGGAAGGAAAGTCCTCCACTCCGGTATATATTAAAATTGATGATGATAAAGTATCCATAGAGGATGCCTCCCATATCTGGGGGAAAGGTACCTTTGATGCCAACCGGATTTTGACAGAGGAAAACGGCAGTGAATTTGAGACCGCTGTTATCGGACCGGCTGGTGAGAACCTGGTCAATTATGCCACCTTAAACACCTCTTTTGGAAACTCAGGCGGCGGCGGAGTCGGTTCCGTTATGGGAAGCAAGAAGCTGAAAGGCATTGCAGTCCGGGGTACGGGCTCTGTAAAGGTTGCTGATATTAACCGGGTAAAAGAGCTGAATGAGTACATGTTAAAGGATTTAATCGGTGCCAATAATAATCACAACGTTCCGGCAGTTCCCCAAAGCTGGGCGGAGTATTCTGCCGTAGGCGGAAAGAACCGCTGGTCAGGCGCTCCCGGACGCAGATGGGAAAAAGCAGAGGGCGGCCCCATTGACATGGGAGAACAGCCATGCGGCGATGTAAACCGGATCGCATACCGTACCTTAAAGGGTGTATTTGATCACGGCGAAGTGGCATCAAATTACATAATAAAGCAGGGTGGATGCAGCGCATGTCCAATCCGCTGTTACACCCAGTATGAGATGGACCCTCTGGCAGATTATGACTTACCTGTTTATGTGTCCAATACCTGTGTTCCCGTTCTTTATGGAAAGATGTTCTATCCAAGCGGGGTAAAGGATTTTGAATATGAAGGCGATGCCAACCTGATACTCAGCGGAGCTTCTTCCCGCGCCCAGGATGATATGGGTCTGTGGTGTAATTATGCCAACCTTCAAAGAGACTTTAACTGGTTATGCGTATCCGGAAAGATCAAGGAAGTGCTTCCTCAAGCGGAATACGACAGCCTTCCATGGGAGTGGGAGAAGAACGGAGATCCCCGCTGGGCAGTGGAGATCATACGCCGTATTGCCAATAAGGAAGGGGAGCTTGCTACCATAGGAGAGGGAACCCTTGCCATGGTGGAAAAGTGGAATTTAGGAAAAGAATTTTTTGATGCCATCAATTCCAATAACACCAACATCACCTATAACGGATATCCAAAGCACCATGCCAATGAGGATTCCGGACAAATTGGTTTATTATTTAACTTGATGTATAACAGAGACTGTATGATCCACCATCTGACCAATGTGGAGAACTCCGGCGCTCCTTATGAAGTGACCAAGGCCACTATGGAAAGCTTTTTCGGTGAGGGCTGCTACGACAATAAAAAAGCTTATAAGCCGATGAACCGCAATAAGGCAAAGCTGGCTAAATGGGCATTTAACGGCAAACAGTTCCATGACAGTGCCACCTTGTGCAACTGGATGTGGCCTATGACCCAGTCTCCCTCTAAGGAGAGAAATTATGCAGGTGACTTGAATCTGGAGGCTGATTTCATGGCAGCTGTTACAGGTGTGGATTACACCAGAGAAAGCCTTGAATTCGCATCAGAGCGCATTTCCCAGATGCTTCGCGTTATGACGGCAATCTCCTTTAACATTCACTTCGGAGATACCAACTTAAGAGATACCCATGATGCAATTCCTGAGTGGGTGTTTGAACAGGATCCGGATTTTGCACCTTTTGAAGAGGGAACCTATAAGATGGACCGTGCCGATATGGAGCTTGCAAAGGACTATTTCTATGAGGAAATGGGCTGGGATATTAAGACCGGCATACCGACGAGAGCAACTCTTGAAAAATTCGGTTTGGGAGATATGGCCGATGATCTGGCTGCCAGAGGAATTCTTCCGGCATAAAAACGTGGTTTTTGCTTCAGGAATTGATTGAATGAAAGAGGTTTTCGTATGCTGTTTGGAAGAAAGAAACCGGGTTTTGTAAAGATTGAAGAAATTGCCGGGGCTGCGGGTGAAGCATCAGAAGAAGTCTCTCAGGAGAGGGCAGAAAAGCAGGATTTACTGGAATATCTGACCTCCCTGCCTGAGGCAGAGGATGAGTTTGCTGAATTTGCAGAATCAGGAGATCAGGAGCCTGAGGAAGGTGAAGAAGAGATGACGGAGGCCAGGAAACTGGCGGATTATATCCGCATTCGTTCCGGAGCCGGAAGCTTAACCGGATACGCTTCTTTAAAAGAAGAAATTGAAGAGGCGGACCAGCTTCTTGAGGAAATCAGAGAAGATGAGGATTGTAAGGATATTGCATATAAGGAAGGGAAAAAGGACCGGTATTATTATTCCCAGCAGAATATGAGCGATAATTATGCTATGATTGCTGCCCTGGTGGAGGATAAGGATTTAGCGGCCACCATGGTCCATATGGTGCGGTTTAACAGCAAGACCTATCCGGCACCCACCCCCCTGTCTTATTTTGAACGGCACCCTTACTATGCCACCAAACCTCAGATTGAACGGGCTTATCAGGTTTTGTCGGGCAGGGAGGAAAACGGGGATATTCAGCGTTTTACCAATAACCGGAATTCTGACTTTCTGTTTTCCACTGAGTTTTTGTCGCCCAAGTACGCAAAGGCGCTGGCACATGAGGATGATTTTGCTGATTAATAGAATTTTTGTTTTATTCTGCCTTTTCTGTGAAAAGAGAAGGCAGTTTTTTTGAAATGGGAGGAATGAAAATATGACCACAGAACGGACAGGGATTGAACTGGAAGAGGCGGTCACTCTGATATTAGACAGTCTGACAGAGCCGGAACGGACAGAACTGGTTCCCGCCATGGAGGCAAACGGGAGAATACTTGCAGAGGATGTGTATGCTCCTTTTGACATTCCTCCCTTTCACCGGTCTCCTTTGGATGGGTTTGCGCTTCGGTCAGAGGATTTGCTGGGGGCCTCCGTAGAAAATCCCAAGTCTATCAGAATCATTGATACCGTTTATGCGGGGGACTGGTGCAGGCAGAAGGTAGGGCAGGGGGAAGGAGTCCGCATTATGACTGGAGCTGCCATACCCGAAGGCGCTGATTGTATAATCCGGCTGGAGGATGTGGAGGAAGGGTCTTGCAGGGAGAAGGATGCCATACAGGTAGACAGGGAGATGGCCCATAACCAGAATTTTTGCTTTCAGGGAGAGGATGTGGCAAAGGGGACGCCTGTTCTTTATAAGGGGATAAAGCTGACCTATGTGGAACAGGGTATATTATCTTCTTTGGGAATGGAAGAAGTGAAGGTGTATCATACCTTAAAGGTGGCTCTTTTTTCCACAGGAGATGAACTGATCCTGCCCGGAACAGAATTAAGTCCGGGGAAAATATATGATTCCAACTTATTTCTTTTGTACGCAAGGCTTTGTGAATTTGGTATTAAACCGGTAATAGCAAAGCCTCTGCCTGACCGGACGGAGGATGTTGTAAAAGCCATAAGGGAAAGCTGTGAAGCGGCTGATCTGGTGATTACCACCGGGGGAGTTTCGGCAGGGGATAAGGACATATTCCATGAGGTGCTGCCTGCACTTGGGGCGAAACGGATTTTCTGGAAGGTGAATTTGAAGCCCGGCACTCCGGCCATGTTTTCTATTTATGAAGGAACGCCTATGTTTCACTTATCCGGCAATCCTTTTGCAGCAGCCACTACTTTTGAACTGCTGGTAAGGCCATTTTTGGCGAAGGCTGGCCGGGATGAGGGGTTGCATATAAACAGGATAAGGGCTATACTGGATGAAGATTTTACAAAGGGAAGCAAAGGCAGGAGATTTATCAGGGGAAGGGTGAAAGAGGGAAAAGTAACCATACCTCCCTCAGGCAAACATTCCTCAGGTATGCTCGCCTCCATGTCGGGCTGCAACTGCCTGATTGACATACCCGCAGGCAGCGGGGAGCTTGAGAAGGGCAGTGAGGTTGAAGTCCTGCTCCTTTAAACCATGGGATGAAAGGGCAAGGGGATTGCAATGTCTGATAATAAGTGGCTTGAGTGGGCAGTGGAACTGCAGGCAATCGCACAGAATGGGTTGTGCTATGTAAGAGACTGTTATGATAAGGAAAGATATGAAAGAATCCGGGAGATTTCTGCGGAAATGATCAGCATTCACTCAGAGATACGTGTTGAAAAAGTGAAGGATTTATTCTGCAATGAAACAGGATACCAGACGCCGAAGCTCGATTCCAGAGCCGCTGTTTTTAAAGATGACAAGATTCTGCTGGTTAAAGAAAACAATGGTACATGGTCTCTGCCCGGAGGCTGGGTTGATGTGGATTTATCGGTAAAGGAAAACATTATAAAAGAAGTGAAAGAGGAAGCCGGTCTTGATGTTCAGATTGATAAGGTCATTGCCGTTCAGGACAGGGAAAAACACAATCTGCCGGTCTATGCCCATAAAGTCTGCAAAATCTTCCTGCAGTGTTCCGTCCTTGGAGGCTCTTTCAGAGAAAATTTGGAGACAATAGAAAGCCGGTATTTTTCCCAGGATGAATTGCCCCTGCTTGCCGAAGAAAAAAACAATACAGAACAAATCAACATGTGCTTTCAGGCATATTATGACCAGGAGTGGAAAACCTTGCTGGATTAATGACTCAATGCTTCACACCAAAATGATCGGACTGCCGGCTTACAAATTAAGCCGGCAGTTTTTGTGGTTGTTTATACTATATTGACCAGTTTTTCTTGAGGAATTTCTGCAAAAGTTCTCAAATATTCCAATCATATTTGTAAGAGGGTAAGAAAATTTGTTAATATGCATAATTAGTTGGGACAAAACATCAAAAAAATATGCGTTATGTCATAATAACAAATGAAATGTAAGCAAATTACATGGAAAATGCAGGCTGTAAAATATATAATTGGTTTACAATACCAGATAAAAAGGAGCGATATTTATGAAAAAAGTAATCGGCAGTTCCCTTGCGGCATTGATGATTTTAAGCTTGGCTGCATGCGGTGGTACAAGTAAACCGGCGGAAACAGCGGCCCCAAGTACTGCAGCAAGTGCTGCGGAAACACAAGCCCAGTCTGAAGCGGCAGGAGAGAAGAAGCCTGAGGACTACAGCGGAAGTGTAGTTGTTTATTCTCCTCATGATGCAGATCCCTTAAACGCAGGTGTGAACCAGTTCATGGAAAAATACCCAAATGTAAAGGTTGAAGTGGTTGCTGCTGGAACGGGAGAGTTGACCAACCGGATTGCAGCAGAATCAGCCAACCCCATTGCAGATGTTTTATGGGGAGGAGGAGCGGATTCCCTGGCAGCATTTAAAGAGTATTTCACCCCGTATGTATCAGAGGCCAACGACAGCTTCATCGATGCGGCCTATAAAGATCCCGATGGACTGTGGATTGGAGAAAGCCCTCTTCCAATGGTAATCTTTTATAACAAAGAACTGATCGAAAAAGACGGACTCACCATTCCTGAGACATGGGAAGACTTAATCAGCCCGGAATGGAAAGGAAAAATCGCTTACTGTCTTCCTTCTAAATCCGGTTCTGCCTATACCCAGCTTTGCACCATGATGCTTGCACATGGCGGAAAAGAAGAGGGATGGGATTTCATACAGAAGCTTTATGAAAATCTGGATGGCAAAATCGTCGACTCCTCCAGCAAATGCCACAAGATGGTAGCAGACGGAGAATTCCATGTGGGCATTACCATTGAAAAATCTGCTGTTAAATATGCAGGCGATGACAAGGTTGGCTTTGTCTATCCTAAGGATGGAACTTCAGCCGTTCCCGATGGAGTTGCTTTGATCAAGGGCTGCCCCAACGAGGAAAATGCAAAGCTGTTTATCGACTTCGTTCTTTCCAAAGAATGCCAGGCTGAGCAGAGCCAGAGCTGGGGACGCCGTCCGGTAAGAAATGATATGGAAGTAGGAGAAGGTATGGCTAAGTTAAGCGACCTGATCTTAGTTGATTACGATTTTGACTGGGCAGCAAACGACAAAGAAGTAATTATAGAAAAATTCAATGATATTATGGTGGAAAACTAATCATCATGCAAAAGGCGGGAACTGAATACAGTTTCTGCCTTTTGAAAAAAGAAGGGAGTAAGGATATGAGCCATCAGGTTTTAGTTAAAAAAGCAGTAAAAAAGTATGGTGACTTCGTTGCATTAAACGGAGTGGATTTAGAAATGAACCCGGGGGAATTTTTTACTCTCCTTGGACCCTCGGGATGCGGAAAAACAACCCTTCTTCGTATGATTGCCGGTTTTAACAGCGTAGATGGGGGAGAAATCTACTTTGACGATAAGCTTTTAAATCATGTGGAAGCCCACAAAAGAGGAATTGGTATGGTGTTTCAGAATTATGCCATCTTTCCTCATTTAACCGTAGAAGAAAACGTGGCATATGGACTGAAAGCAAAGAAGATTCCCAAGGCTGAAATTGAAAGACGGGTGGATGAAGCACTGGATTTGGTGCAGATCAAAAAGCTGAAAAATAGAAAGCCCAATGAGCTTTCAGGAGGCCAGCAGCAGAGGGTTGCTTTGGCAAGGGCCTTTGTCATTGAACCCAGCGTCCTTTTGATGGATGAGCCTCTTTCTAATCTGGATGCAAAGCTTCGTGTGCAAATGAGGACGGTAATTAAAAAGCTTCAGCGCAGGCTGGGGATTACCACGATTTATGTGACTCATGACCAGGAGGAGGCCCTGGCAATTTCTGATCGGATTGCGGTTATGAAAGACGGAAATGTTATGCAGGTGGGAACTCCCGAAGAGATTTATAAAAAACCGGAAAATACCTTTGTGGCGGGCTTTATCGGAGTCTCCAATTTTATTGACTGTCAGGTGGAAGGGGAAAATGGTGATCAGGCGGCTTTAACCATAGGAGAGGATTACACAGTTTCTGTCGGTCTGAAGAAGTCTTTTAAAGGAAAGGGCATTATTTCCGCCAGACCGGAGCAGTTGTTCTTTGACCAATCGAAAGGGCTGAAGGGTACGGTTGTTATCTCCACCTTTTTGGGAGACTTTATTGAATACGAAATTGAACTGGAAAATGGACAGATTTTGCAGTTGAACGAATATACCAAGGATTCAGAAACACTGAGAAAAGACGGGGAAACGGTTTATGTGAATTTCAAACCGGATGCGGTAAATGTTTATGACGCAGAGACCATGGAGGTGATTTCGTGTTAAAAAATAAAAGACTGGATTTCTGGTTTTGGATTAAGGTTGCCGTTCTTTTATTTATGGCAGTATTTTTAATCTATCCTTTTATCACCCTGATTACCAGAAGCTTTTTTTCCGGCAAGGAGCCGGGGATTACGCTGACTAATTACGTCAGGTTTTTTACAAAGAAATACTATTACTCCGCCCTGGGGCGAAGCCTTCAAGTGTCGGTGATCACTACCTTTACCACTATGGTGGTGGGAATTCCCATGGCTTATATTCTCACCCGGTACAATGTGTGGGGAAAGAAATTTATACATATTTTCATCATCATGAGCTTGATGAGCCCGCCTTTTATCGGTGCCTATAGCTGGATCACCTTATTTGGACGTTCCGGCTTGATTACCAAATTTTTTGCAGATAATCTTGGAATTATGCTGCCCAGTATTTATGGAAGGCTGGGAATTATTCTGGTGTTTACCTTTAAGCTGTTTCCTTATGTTTACCTGTATACCTCCGGAGCCATGGGAAGCATTGATTCCAGCCTGGAAGAGGCGGCAGAAAACCTGGGAAGCAATAAACTGCGCCGTTTGCTGACAGTGACCATTCCGGTCATCATCCCTTCTATATTAGCAGGTGCCATTATGGTGTTTATGACCAGCCTTGCAGATTTTGGAACTCCCATGCTGATTGGAGAGGGCTACATGGTGCTTCCGGTTCTGGTTTACAACGAGTACATGAGTGAAATGGGCGGAAATGCCCATCTTGCAAGCGCTCTGTCGGTTATTGTGGTGCTGTGTTCCACAACTGTGCTTCTGGTGCAGAAGTTTTATGTGTCCAGAAAAAATTATGTGATGACTGCTATGCGTCCGCCTCAGGAAGTGCAATTAAAGGGCTGGAAACGTTTTCTTGCAACTCTGCCTGTATGCATTATTACATTTATCGGCATTCTTCCCCAGATCGTGGTAATTGTCAGCAGCTTTGTGAAAAGCGATTTTACAGGATTCCAAAAGGGATTCAGTCTTGGAAGCTACATGACTATTTTTAACCGCCTTGGAACCAATATCCGCAATACCTTTACCTTTTCCTCCATTGCCATTGTGTTCATTGTCATCATCGGTATGTTGATTTCCTATATCGTTGTCAGGCAAAAGGGCTGGTTTGCTCAAGTGATGGATCTGCTGATCATGTTTCCCTTTGTTATACCGGGAGCAGTTCTTGGCATCAGCTTAATCGTTGCCTTTAATAAGCCTCCGGTCATCCTTACGGGAACTTCCCTAATTATGATTATTGCTTATGTGGTGAGAAAGCTTCCTTATACGGTGCGTTCAGGAAGTGCATTTCTTCACCAGATGGACCCCAGCGTGGAGGAGGCCTCCATTAACTTAGGGGTATCCCCGATGAAAACATTTTTCAAGGTAACTGCCAGATTAATGGCTCCGGGTGTGCTGTCCGGTGCGATCTTAAGCTGGATCACCTGCATCAATGAGCTGTCCTCCAGCGTTATGCTTTACAGCGGAAAGACCAGCACCATTTCCGTGGCTATTTATACTGAGGTAGTGCGAAACAGCTACGGTACGGCGGCGGCCCTGGCCTCTATTCTGACCGTCAGTACAGTGGTTTCCCTGCTGATATTTTTAAAGGTGAGCAAAGGAAGGGTATCTGTCGTTTAAGAAGCACCCTGCGGGTATACCATGATGCCCAGAAAACATGGGCAATAAATAGGAAAGGAGATCCTATGATACAGTTTGGAACAGGCGGCTGGAGAGCGATTATCGGCGAAGGTTTTATTAAAGAAAATATACAAAAATTATCCCTGGCTCTGGCCATGAAAATGAAGGCAGAAGGAGTGGAGGGAGAGGGCGTTGTCATCGGATATGACAGGCGTTTTCTGTCCAAGGAAGCGGTGATATGGGCCTGTGAGGTATTTACAAAGGAAAAAATCCAGGTGCGGTTCGTAAACCGTAGTTCTCCAACCCCATTGATTATGTACTATGTGATGAAGCACAAGCTCCATTATGGAATGATGGTGACGGCCAGCCACAATCCGGCCATTTACAACGGCATAAAGGTGTTTACCTATGGAGGAAGGGATGCGGATGAGGAGCAGACAAGGGATATTGAACGTTACCTGGAACGGGCGGAACGGGAATATACTGCGGACTCTTCCGAGGAAGGGAAAATGCCTCCCTCCGGTTATTTAAAGTCCATAGAGGAAGGAACTGTAAGGGAAATTCACCCTTTGAATGAATATCTGGACCGGATTATTGAAATGATTGACATGGAGGCCATACGGAAACGGGATCTGCGGGTTGCCATTGATCCCATGTATGGAGTGAGCTTAACGGCTTTAAATACCATACTTTCTGCGGCCAGATGTACCATAGAAACCATCAATGCCCAGCACGACACTTTATTTGGAGGAAAGATGCCTGCGCCCACGGAAAGCACCATGAGAAATCTTCAGAACTATGTGCTTGACCGTTTCTGTGATATTGGAATTGCAACAGACGGAGATGCGGACAGGTTGGGAGTCATTGATGATAAAGGAAATTTCCTTCATCCCAACAAGATTTTGGTTCTCCTTTACTATTATCTTTTAAAGTACAAAGGCTGGAAGGGACCGGTTGTCAGAAATCTTTCCACCACCCACATGCTGGACCATGTGGCACAACGCTTTGGAGAAACCTGTTATGAGGTTCCCGTAGGCTTTAAGCATATTTCTGCCAAAATGCAGGAGACAGGCGCCATCATCGGAGGGGAATCCTCCGGAGGTTTGACGGTAAAAGGGCATATTCACGGCAAGGATGGTATTTATGCGGCCGCACTGCTGGTAGAAATGATTGCTCTGACAAAAAAACAGTTGTCGGAAATCTGGCATGAAATTAAAAAAGAATATGGGGAGTTTTATATGCTGGAGAGGGATTACCGGTTTACTCCGGCAAAAAAGGAAGAGATCGAGCATCTTCTTATGGAAGAGAGAAGACTGCCTGAAATCCCCTTTGATATCAGTCAGGTGAGCTATATGGATGGCTGCAAGGTTTACCTGGAAAACGGCGGCTGGATCAGCGCCAGATTTTCGGGAACAGAACCCCTTCTCAGAATCTTTTGTGAAATGGAAAAGGAAGAGGACGCTGTAAGGCTTTGCAGGGTCATGGAAAAGTTTCTCGATGTAGAATTCTGAGATTGGAAAAATGATAGAGCGCTATCAGACAGGCGGGCAATTGCTGTTTGATAACGCTCTGTTTTTATTGGTAACGGTCCTGATACTCAGAGGGGGAAATTCCCACAATCTTTTTAAACTGAACGCTGAAGTATGCGGTATCTGAGTAACCAACCTGGTCCGCCACTTCATAAACCTTGATCCGGCAGTTTTCCAGCAGCTTCATAGCCAGCTTAATCCGGTAGAAAATCAGATAATTGCTGAAGGTATAGCCGGTTTCCTTTCTGAAAATACGGCTTAAATAGCCTTCGCTGATTTCCAGATGCCTGGAAATTGTACTGATGTTAATATCTTCAATATAGTGATGGGAGATGAACAAAAGGGCTTCCTGTACATATCCGCTGAAGGAATCGGAATTAAAATCCATGGAAAAGATTTCCGGATTTAACCCGGGAGGGGGCTCTTTGGAGGAGGGCGGGTGTTGGGCGGCGATAAGCTGGGAAATAGCCTGCTCCAGGTCTCCATCCTTTAAAGGCTTCAGCAAATAGTCGCTTACCCTCAAACGGAGAGCACTTTGGGCATATTTAAAATCACCATGGGCAGTGAGAATAATAAACTTGGAAAGAGAGCCGGTATCCCTCAGTTTTTTTATCATTTCCACCCCATCCATGCGGGGCATCTTTACGTCAGTGATGACGATGTCCGGATTTAGCTGGAGGGAGAGGGTCAGTCCCTCTTCTCCATTGGCGGCTTCTCCGATCAGCTCACAGCCAAGTGCAGCCCAGTCAGTGGTCAGGGCAATGCCTTTGCGCACCACAGACTCATCCTCTACAAGAATAACACGATACATAGAACACCGACCTTTCTGTATTGAATTTTATATAGTTATCCCCGTTCGATAGGAAGAATCAGGGTTACGGTAGTTCCTCCCTCAGGATTTAACTCCGCATGCAAGCCGTATTGCTGGCCGTAATAAAGCTTTAAAATCTGAATGACATTATACAGGCCAAGGTGTCCGGTCCGGTTTCTCGGGTTAGGGCTGTTAATCCAGTCAATGATTTCCTGGCTCATTCCCCTTCCGTTATCTGTCACAGCAATGAGCATCACTTGTTTTTCATCTTTTTCTGTTGATCTTCCATAGATGCAGATATAGCCATGGGAGTAGTCCTCCAGGCCGTGAAGGATGGAATTCTCTACCAGAGGCTGAAGAATCATTTTCGGAACCAGGCAGTCTTCCAGTTGATAAGGAATTTCTTCTTCATATACAAAGCGTTCCGTGAACCGGATTTTTTGGATTTCAATATAGGATTTTATGGTTTCCAGTTCCTGACGAAGAGTGATAAAGGAGGAGGAGGAAATGCTGCTCCGGAGAATCTGGGCCAGATTTTCCGCTAAAACCGGAATCTGCGGATTCTGGTTGATCTTGGCATTCCATTTGATGGTGTCCAGTGTATTATAGAGAAAATGAGGATTCAACTGGGTCTGATACAGCTTTAGGCTGGTTTCGTTCAAGTCCTTTTGCTGTCTGATTGCCGTTTCCAGGTTTGACTTTAAATCCCGGGTCATCCGGTTAAAGCTTTCAATCAGCCTGCCAAGCTCGTCGGTTCTGTTGGTGGTTAAGTGAATGGTTAAATCCCCATCCCTGACCTTTTTCATAGCCCGGTCAAGGTTGCTCACCGGAAGGGAAAAGCTTCGGCTTAAAGCCAGGGAGACCATGAGGCAAAGCCACAGACAAAACAGGGCAATGGCAATGCTTACGGTTTTCATGGTTTTTATTCCGCTGGCGCTGATCTGGGAACCTTTTTGCAGCAGTATGGTGTATCCGTACTTAGGGCTGCTGATGCTGTCATATAAAAATCTTCCGGTGTCTGTTCCGCTCCGGGCCTGGGTAATGATCCGGCTGATTTCCTCCGGGCCGTATTCTTTTTTTGTGCAGTAAACGGGATTGCCCAGATGATCCAGGATAATAAAGGTGTCCCTGTCGGAATAATTGCTGTATAGAATCCGGCTTAAATTGTCGTGGGTAAAGTCAAGAACTAAGTAACCGGTTCTGGCTCCCTGGGGATTTTCCAGGGAACAGGCTGCTTGGAGCACCAAACCGGGAATTGTGTTTAAGTAGGGGTCTGTCCAGTAATATGCCATTTCCCTGGTTTGGGAAGCTTTTTTTAAAACTCCCCAGTCACGGGGCAGGTATTCTGAAATCTGGTTGTTGCTTTCCGTGGTAAAGCGCAAAAAGCCTCCGGCATCGTAAAGGCTGAAACTGATGGAGCTGTAAGTTTTCTGGACGGACTGATAAAGAGAAAGATACAAATCTTTTTGAACGTCAATGCTGCTGTTATCCAGCATTGTCCGGTAAATGGTGCTGTCCCAGGCTAATTCGTAGCAGGCGGATTCACAGGAAGAGAAAAGCTGGTCAATCTGATCCCTTGCATCCTCCAACTGCTTTTTTGTGGCAGTAACAGACTGCCTGCTTAAAGATGCTTCGAAAATTTTAACTACAAAAACACCTGAAAACAAAAGGGGAATCATGGCAACCAGAAGGCAGCCAAGAAAAATCTGTATCTTAAAGGGGAGCTTATAAGCTGGATTTTTGAACAAACCAATCACCGCCCTTCTTCAACCGTATGTTTCATCAGGGATTGCCAGTTATCCATGGCTTCTTTCCGCAGGGAAACAAATGTCTGTGAATCCTGGTAGGCACCTGTGGCAGCAAGAGCGGAGTGAACTCCCTTTCTTATGGGCAGACGGTTTAATTTATTTGATAAAAGGCTTTGCACATCCTTGCTGACGGTAAAATCAATGAACTCCTTTGCCGGGCCGGGATGCTTACAGTCCAATATGAGAGCAGAGCCATAAAGCTGGGAATAGTTCCCTTCTTTTGGATAGATGTAATTAATTTCGCCGCCTTCTGATTTTAGCTGCTCAGCAAGTGTATCCAGGGTCACTCCAAGAGAATACTGTCCGTCTGTAATGGCCTGATTGACCTCTTCCAGAGAGGTGTAAAGAGGGGCGTTTAAGTTTCTGGAAAAAGCACTTAAATACTCCTTAGGATTTTTGGAAGTCTGGGAAGCGCATACCAATGCGGCGGAATAGATATCTGAGGCTTCAGGATTTAAAAAGGCAATTCTGCCCTTCCAGGAAGGATCCAGCAGGCTTTCCCAACTGGTAGGAACTTCCCGGTAGGTGACTACCTTGGTATTGTATACAATTACCGTCTGGAGGGAGCAAAAGCCCGTCCAGAGCCGGTGGGAGGGAGATGTATTTGGAAAGAGAGAGGCTGTATCGGGGCTTTCATAGACTTCCCAGCTGTCTTTGTAATGCTCCAGGTCAGCAGAGTGGATGCCAAAGACTGCATCGTAGCGGTCCGCCAGGGTATTTTCTTCAATATAATGTTTTAAGTCCTGAAAGGTTCCCGCCTCCACATGAACCTTATATCCGGTTCGTTCCTGATATTCTTTTATAATAGGTTCGTATATGGATTTTTCCTGACTGGTAAAGATTGTTAGGTCCGGGTCATCGGCCGGTAAAATGGCGGAAGGCCGGGGCGAGCAGCCGGATATGGAAAGACCTAAAAGCAAAAGGCAGACGGACAATTTTCTTATGGAAAAACGGGGCATTTGATTTTATCCTTTCTCTTAGGGAAAGTATTTATTTGTTCTTTTCCGTGGTTTCCCTGCGGATCAAAATAGGAGTGATGGTTTTATGGATCGGTTCCTTTAAGGGGACCGGTCTTCTTTTCTTCCGTTCCTCCATCAGTGTTACAAGAAGGCTGACTGCTTCAAAGGCGATTTTATCAATCTGCTGCCCAATGGTGCTGATAGGAATGATGGCTTCCCTGGAAACGGCAGAATCATCAAAGCCCATAATCAGATAATTATCCGGCAAATTTCCGTATTTGCGGAAAATTTGGTTTAAAAGAATGGTGGCATGAGTGTCATTGGAAACAAAAATCCCTTTTTTCAAATCAGGATAATCGGTTTCCAATTGTTCCAGAACGCCGTTTAAGGCCTGATGGATAGAGTCATATGTGTTTTTTATCTCCAGACAGAAAATTCTGTGGTTTATGTGATTCTCTTTGCAGAAATCCTCAAATCCCTGGATACGTCCGTAAGCCGGTATGTCGGGTGAGGTTGGTGTGTTAATGTGAATCAGAATATCGCATTGGTGCCGGGCAAGAAGGCCCGCAGCCTGGACTGCGCCCATGTAATTGTCCGTGTTAATGCTGCATATGTGCTTATCTTCTCTTTCAATAGCTACAATGGGAATCTGCAGTGATGCCAGTTCCCGGGAGGAAAGGGTATGGCTTAAAATGATTAACCCTTCAATTTTATAGGCCAGCAGCTCCTGAATATACTTCCGTTCCATTTCTGCATTTTCATGGCCTGTGAATACAAGGAATTTATAACCAAAGGTCTCATAGGTGGACAGAATCTGGTTCAATATTTCGGAGTAATAATGGAGATACAGGTTTGGGATAATGATGCCGATAAACTCTGTTTTCCCGCTTGCAAGGATACGGGCCACCTTATTTTCCTTGTAGTTCAGCTTTACCAGGGCATCGGAGATGATTTCCTGATTTTCCACAGTAAGGGAATCAGGATTATTGAAATACCTGGAAATGGTTGTCTTGGAAAAGTTAGTATATTTTGCAATATCATCGAAGGTAATATTTTTTTTAGATGCCATTTTGTATCCTCTCGTGTTCTGTCAAAAATTCTTGATTTCAGTATAACAAAAATTGAAGACGTGTCAAGGATAATCGGTTAAGTAACCGGTTTTGGGAGGACCGTACCATCGATTAGAAACAGTGGAGAAATCAAATAGGAAAAGCATATTTAGTATTGACATGGGGATGTGTGGATGTTATGATGAAATCACAAAAGTAACCGGTTACTTTACCGGTTACTAGAAGGTGTCAAAAATAAAAAGGAGGAGCGGGTAATGAAAAAGAAGATGTTTGCCAGAGCCGTCAAACTGGGGTTTTTTATGATTTTGGCGGCAGCAGTGCTGACCGGATGCCGGTTCGGCTTTGCAAGTGATCCGGATGATCCCAACAAAGTGGTAAAGGAGGAACCGATTGATGTTTCCATTGACAGGTTTGAATACGATTCTTCCCTATCCGGAGCCAGGATCACGCTTTTAAACTCAAAGGCGGAAATACAGGTGGCCCTTACGAAGATGGCAGAAATATTTGAACAGGAGTCAGGAATCCATGTGGAGGTTATGCCGGTTACGGATGGAGATTCTCCTTACACAAAGGTAGTCAGCATGTATAATTCCGGAACACCGCCTACTATGGCTATTCTGGATACTACAGATGTCATTGCTTTGGCAAAGGAAAAAGCGGCAGATCTGACGGGGGAGCCGTGGACTGGGGAGGCAGAGGAATATCTGACGAGGGTGGATGAAATGGTTTACAGTTTTCCTCTTTGTATCGAAGGCCGGGGTCTGATTTACAACAAGGCGGTGATTGAGGAGCTTTTGGGAGAGGAGTTCGATCCTTCGTCCCTGACAACACAAAGGGAATTCGTAGACCTTTTGGACAGATTGGAGGCTGCAGGCATGAAACGGCCGGTGTCTCTGGCAAAGGAAGACTGGTCCCTGGGAGCTCACCATCTGCAGTACATATATGAGACTTATGACGGAACTTCTGAGGGAGCCCGGGAAGCCATAGAAGCCATTAAGGCAGGAACCCTGGATTTGAAAACTTACAGCCGCCTGGATCAGTTTTTAAATATGTTTGATGTGCTGAAAGAGCATAATGTTGCCCAAAAGGACCCTTTGGGAGCTGATTATGATGAGATGGCGATTGATCTGGCCGATGGAAAGACTGCTTTTTGGTTTAACGGCAACTGGGCGTGGCCCAATCTTCGGGAGGCAGGGGCTGAAAATGAGGATGAATACGGATTTCTTCCCTATTTTTTAAGTGATGATCCTCAGGATTTTGCAAACAGCCATATCCAGGCATCTCCTTCCAAGCAGATTATGATAGACGGGAAGGTTGCATCAGAGAAGGAAAGGGAAGCGGCAAAGGAGTTTTTAAGATGGATGGTATTCAGCGAGATCGGACAGCAGATGATTGTAAAAACATGCAACTTAATTCCTCCGTTCCAGAACAATCCATATGAACCGGCTGATCCCTTAAGCCGGGATATATATAATAAGGTACATGAGGAAAAAGCATTCAATGCGTCTGCCATCGTGCCCAATGACCATTGGTCTGCCCTGGGGTCTGCCATGCAGAAATATCTTGCAGGAAGGAGCGGGCGGGAGGAATTAACAGAATCAGTTGAAGGTTACTGGGAGAGCCAGAAGTAGGGGAGGGGAGTCAAATGAGTTCAAAAAATAAAGATTTTTTCATGTTTGCTTTACCGGGGTTGTTTTGCTTTTTAGCGGTTGTGATTCTTCCGTTTGCCTATGGCGTATATCTGACGCTGACGGACTGGAACGGGGTTTCTGATGTGAAAAACTTTGTAGGACTGCAGAACTTCGGGGGAGTGGTGAAAGACGGCCAGTTCTGGAGGTCCCTGCTTCTCACCTTCCGGTATGTGATCGTGGTGGTGGTTTTAGTCAATGTGCTGGCATTTTTTATTGCCTACCTGCTGACAAGGGGGATTAAAGGACAGAACTTTTTCCGGGCAGGATTTTTCACGCCAAACCTGATCGGAGGAATTGTTTTGGGATATATCTGGCAGTTTGTATTTTCCAGAGTATTTGTAGGGATTGGAGAATCTACAGGCTGGGGCTTGTTTGAGGCTTCCTGGCTTTCAGAGCCGTCCAAGGCTTTTGCAGCCCTGGTGATTGTCACAGTATGGCAGCTTTCGGGGTACATGATTCTTATTTATGTGGCCGGATTTATGGGAATGAGCGAGGATGTGCTGGAAGCCTCTACCATTGACGGAGCATCGGGGTGGAGGAGGATGAAGGACATTATTATGCCTCTTATGATGTCTTCTATTACGATCTGCCTGTTTTTGACTCTGTCTAGGGCATTTATGGTGTATGATGTAAACCTTTCTTTAACGGCAGGAGCACCTTACGGAACCACGGAAATGGCGGCAATGCATGTATATGAAAAAGCCTTTACTTCAAGGCAGTTTGGCGTGGGCCAGGCGGAAGCACTGATTTTGTTCCTGATCGTGGCGTGCATCAGCGGAATCCAGGTGTATTTGACAAAGAAGAAGGAGGTGGAAGCATAATGGAAAAGCAGACAGGTGTTGGAGGAGAAAAGAAAAAGGCAGTAAACAGAACGGCTACAGTGGGTCTGGTTTTCGTATTCATCCTTTATATGTTTCCGTTTTGCATGGTGCTCATCAATTCGCTGAAACAGAAACGGGACATTATCAAGAATCCGTTTTCATGGCTTTTTACGATCAAAGGCCTGTCCTTTTACAATTTTGAGAAAGCTTTCAGGCAGATGGACTTTTTAAATGCATTTAAAAACTCCTTTCTCATAACTGCATCGGCCACGCTTTTGGTGACGATTCTGGCGTCAATGCTGGCTTATTACATTGTGCGGAATAACAATATCATATCCAGAATCACCTTTGTATTGATGGTAGCTTCCATGATCATCCCCTTCCAGGCCATTATGATTCCTCTGGTCAGCATTTACGGAGGGAAGCTGAGCGTGCTGAATCACAGAGTCACTTTGATATTCATGCATACGGGATTTTCCATGGCAATGTCCGTATTCATGTTTCACGGCTTTATCAGGGGAAATGTGCCTCTGGCCCTGGAGGAAGCCGCCCACATTGACGGCTGTACTCACAGGCAGACATTTTTCATGATTGTTTTTCCGTTATTAAAGCCGATTATTTCTACTATGGTGATTTTAAATTCACTGGCTTTCTGGAATGATTTTCTGCTGCCGTCCCTGGTGCTGTCCGATAAAAAGCTGCTGACACTGCCGCTTTCTACTTACAGCTTTTACGGAACTTATTCCGCAGATTATGGAACAATCATGGCCGGGCTGCTCTTATGCGTCATACCGGTATTGATTTTATATATCCTGCTTCAGAAACAAATCGTCAGCGGCGTAGTTGCCGGGGCGGTAAAATAAATAAAAAAAGGCTTGATTACTATGACTAAAAATATGATACATATAAAAGCTCCGGGGAACTGGATCAATGATCCCAACGGATTTATCTATTATAAGGGAAAATACCACATATTTTATCAGTGCTTTCCCTACGAACCCAGATGGGGGAGAATCCATTGGGGTCATGCGGTAAGCGATGACTTAATTTGCTGGGAACATCAGGGTATCGCCCTGTTTCCCACGAAACCGGGGGACCGGGACGGCTGTTTTTCCGGCAGTGGGGTAGAACACAATGGAAATATGTATCTTTTTTACACGGGTGTTAAATATCTGGAAGAAAATCCGGAGGACATCAATCTTTGCCTTGGGGATGAGTTTGTTTCTTCTCAGATGATGATTACATCGGAAGATGGGTTTCATTTTGATAATGTCAGGAATAAGAGGATGATCATTTCTCCTTTTGAAGACCCCCAGGTGGCTCATAAAGCCCATACCAGAGATCCTAAGGTATGGAAGGGGGAAAACGGCTGGAACTTGGTTCTTGGAACCGGCGGACCGGAAGGTGACGGAAAGCTCCTTTTTTACAGGAGTGATGACCTCCATCACTGGTCCTATGTAAATTCCGTATCAAAGGCCGGATTTGGCTGGATGTGGGAATGCCCGGATTATTTTGAAGTAAATGGGCAAAAGGTTCTGGCCTTTTCTCCCATAGGATTTTTAAAGGATGGATATGAGGAAGAAAGTCAGGCCATCTGCATGACGGTAGGATTTGATGAAGACTCCTGTACCATGAAAATACCGGATCATTATCAATTTATGGATTATGGCCTGGATTTATATGCGGCACAGAGTACGGTGGATGAAGAGGGCAGAAGAATAACTGTGGCATGGGCCCGTATGCCGGAGGCTGTTGACGGGAAATGGAATGGGCTGTTTTGTATGCCCAGAGTGGTAGAGGCGGAAGAGGGACACATCTTCTTCCGCCCCCATCCCAATGTAAAAAAAGCCTATTGCAGGCAGATTGAAACTCCGTCTGAAAGCGGAGAGGCGGGATACCGTCTGTCCATTGAGCTGGAAGAGGGGGAGGAGATCAACATAGGGGGATACCGTATTTTCCGCAGGGCAGGGAAAATCTGTACGGATCGGAGCATGGTGTCCGGCAAAAGAGAGGGACGCAGGATGCATTTTTCCACTCCGGAATTAAAAAAGGGGTATCACATGGATGTCTATGTGGACCCTAATCTGATTGAAGTATTTGTAAATGACGGGGAATTTGTGATTACCAATACGGTATACGACCTGGGAAGCGGCATATGCACCGGCAAGGAGGAAAAAGTCCTTCTTTATACGGTGGAATGACCGAAGCTTTGCAGGGACAGAAGGCAGGGGAAGATGAAGCAAATGGAATATTGCAGAGAATATGAAAAACGGTTTCAGAAGTACTATGACGAGCTGAAATGGCTGTACTGTGAATTGTATGAAAACCGAATGCCGGAGTTTGAGGACTTATGCGGTCAGATGTATGGCTGGTATCAGTCCAGAAAAAAAGGATTAAAGGATCTGGACCGCATCCGCAGCAAAAATCCGGCGTGGTATAAAGGAAATAACATAGCCGGGATGATGATGTACGTGGATGCTTTTGCAGGAAATCTGGATGGCGTTAAGAGGCATCTGGATTATATTGAAGAATGCGGAATCAATTATCTGCACTTAATGCCTCTTTTGGACTCACCGGAAGGAAAAAGTGACGGAGGATATGCGGTCTCTGACTTTGGAAAGGTGAGGGAAGGGCTTGGAACCATAGAGGATTTGGAAGGGCTGGCTGAGGAATGCCATAAACGGGGCATCAGCCTCTGCCTGGATTTTGTGATGAATCACACCTCAGAGGAACATCAGTGGGCGAAAAGGGCAAGGGAAGGGGAAAGGGAGTACCAGGACAGGTATTTTTTCTATGACAACTACGATCTTCCAGCTCAGTTTGAGAAGACCGTTCCTGAGGTGTTCCCGACTACGGCTCCGGGCAATTTTACCTGGGTGCCGGAGGCAAGGAAATATGTGATGACTACATTTTATCCTTACCAGTGGGATTTGAATTACTGGAATCCTTTGGTGCTTAACGGGATGATCGGAAATATGATCAATCTGGTGAATAAGGGAATTGATGTGATCCGTATTGATGCAGTTCCATATATCTGGAAGCAGTTGGGCACCAACTGCCGGAATCTGCCTCAGGTTCACAATATTGTGAGAATCATAAGAATTATCTGTGAGATCATCTGTCCGGGGGTTCTTCTTCTGGGGGAAGTGGTGATGGAACCGGATAAAGTGGTGCCGTATTTTGGCAGTGTGGAAAAGCCGGAGTGCCATATGCTTTACAATGTGACCACCATGGCCGCCACCTGGAACAGCGTTGCCACAAGGGAGGTACGTCTTTTGCATCAGCAGATGGAGGCGGTGAGCAGACTCCCTAAAGAGTATGTATTTTTAAATTACCTGCGCTGTCATGATGACATTGGTTGGGGGCTTGATTACCAGTGGCTGAAACAGTTTGGAATAGAAGAAACCAGCCATAAAAAACACCTAAATGATTACCTGACAGGGCAGTATCCGGGCTCCTTTTCCAGGGGAGAACTGTATAATTCTGATCCGGAATCAGGAGATGCCAGATTGTGCGGAACCACGGCTTCCCTGTGCGGAATTGAAAAAGCCGTATACGAAGGAAATGAAGAGGAAACAGACAGGGTCATAAGGCTGAATTTTATGCTTCATGCCTATATGCTGTCACAATCCGGCATTCCGGTTATTTACAGCGGAGATGAGGTCGGGCAGGAAAATGATTACTCTTACCATGACGATCCCAGGAAGCAGGATGATTCCCGGTACCTGCACCGGGGAGATTTCAGATGGGATCTGGCAGAAAAAAGGAAGGAAAGAGGAAGTGTCCAGGAACGGATATTCAACGGCCTTAAGAAGCTGGAAGAAATCAGGAGGCTTTATCCTGTCTTTGGTACGGAGGCGGAGGTAAGGGCAGTGGATACCTGGGATGATTCTGTTCTGGGGCTCATACGGGAAGGGGCAGGAGAAAAGCTCATTGCCCTTTATAACTTCAGCGGACTTGATAAAGTGGTCTGGATCAACGAGGATGACGGTGTGTATACGGATCTGGTAACAGGAAAAGAGATGGAAGGAAAAGCGGTGGAGATTCCGGCATATGGGGGATATTGGCTTTTGAGAAAGATTTCCCCGGATAAGGGCGGGGCCGCAGTGTTATAAATTCAGCAGAGAATCTTTACATATCATGGGCGGTGTGCTGTCTTTCTGGAAGGGGGAAAAGGCAATCTGGCTGTGCTGCTGCTCATAGCCTGGAAAGTGGTTTCGGCGGAAAGAAAAAGAAGAACTTAGAAAAAAGAATGCAAAAAGGTATCTTGATTGGCTTATAAAAGCTTTTTCAAGATACCTTTTTTTATGGTGAATGTTATTTTAAATCCAGCTTCAAATCCCCGAATTTGATCCATCCGGCTTTTCTCAGTATTTCACCGAAGAAAAGAGAAAGGACGGCGGGTAGGAGAAAGCAGATAAATAAAATTCCCAGCCACGTGTTGAGGCTGTTTCCCATGGCGGTGAAAACTCCGATAGGGCCTACCAGTCCGCAGGTTCCCATTCCGGAACCGGCAGGAATGTTTTTCATTTGAAATACCATGGTGGCAATGGGGCCGGTGATCATGGAAGCCAGGGTGGGGGGAATCCAGATCTTGGGATTTTTTACAATATTCCCCATCTGCAGCATGCTGGTACCAAGACCCTGGGCCATTAGGCCGCCTACTCCGTTTTCCCGGAAGGAGAGAACGGCAAACCCGATCATTTGTGCACAGCATCCGGCGGTGGCGGCGCCTCCTGCCAGTCCGTCAAGGGATAAGGCAATGCAGATGGCGGCACTGCTTATAGGAAGGGTCAGGGCAATGCCGATGAGGGCTGATACCAGAATTCCCATAAAGAAGGGCTGCAGTTCTGTGGAGGTTTTTACAATAGAGCCAAACCAGTTCATAAATCCGGCAACTCCCGGTCCTACAAATTTTGCAATGAGGACACCGGAGATGATAGTGACGCCTGGAGTGACCAGGATGTCCAGCCGGGTTTCCTTTGAAACGATTTTACCAAGCTCTGCTGCGACCACTGTTGCGGCAAATGCTCCTACCGGTCCTCCAAGAGCGTTTCCTGCAACACCCACGGTTGCAGCGGAAAACAGAACCAGAGGCGGGGAGTGGAGGGAGTGGGCAATTGCAACGCCAAGAGCCGCTCCGGTGGCGCTTTTTGCATAATCTGCAATTACGTTGAACATGCTCACATTGAGCTGCTGACCCAGAGTACCGAAGATGGTTCCGATCAAAAGAGATGCAAAAAGGCCAAATGCCATAGCACCCAATGCATCAATGAGATAGGTCCGCACGGTAAGGGTGACGTTCTTCCTTTTAAGGAATTCTTTTACGCCGCTTTTTTCCATAGTGAAAATCTCCTTTAAATTGTTGGTTGCACACATTTGACCTTTGTCAAAGCAGTTGTCATGTATTTTACCACAATTTCGCAAAAATACAAGTTTTTTTGCCGAGATTGATAAATTTTAAACAATACGTACTTCAAAAACCGCGACACACGGCTTGACTTTGTACAAGGTTTATGACACAATAAAAGGGTTGTAGATTTGGATAAAACAAGTGGATTGGACTCATCTGCCGGAGGTATTTCCTTTTAAGGAAGTTTTAGAGATTGCCTGACAGATGGTGTTTATAGAAAGAATAGAGGTGTATTTTTAAATGACAAAAATTGATATTATCTCCGGTTTTCTTGGAGCCGGAAAGACGACTTTTATTAAGAAGCTGCTTCAAGAGGCCATTGTAGGCGAACAGGTGGTTCTCATTGAAAATGAATTCGGCGAGATCGGCATTGACGGAGGATTTTTAAAGGATGCAGGTATAGAAATCCGGGAAATGAATTCCGGCTGTATCTGCTGTTCTTTAGTAGGAGACTTTGGAAAGTCTCTGGAAGAGGTTCTGACAAAATACCATCCGGACCGGGTTATCATCGAACCGTCAGGAGTTGGGAAATTATCAGATGTCATGAAGGCTGTCATTGATGTGGCTTCTGAGCTGGAGGTAACCTTAAACAGTGCAGTGACCATTGTGGATGCGCAGAAATGCAGAATGTACCGGAAGAACTTTGGGGAATTTTTTAACAATCAGATTGAAAATGCAGGAACTGTTGTTTTAAGCCGTACAGATATAGCGGCTGCCGATAAGGTGAATCAGGCTGTTGAAATTATCCGTGAATTGAATCCTAAGGCTTCTGTTATAACGACTCCCTGTGAAGAACTGAGCGGAAAACAACTTTTGGAAATTATTGAAAAACCGGATACAATGGCTGCGGACCTTATGGAAGAGGTGAGAGCGAAGCGTCACCATCATGAGGGAGAAGGCTGCGGCTGCGGTCATGGACGCCATCATGGGAAGGGTCATGGCCACGGCCATGGAGAGGGCTGCGGCTGCGGTCACGGTCATCACCACGATCATGATGAAGAGGGCCACGGCCATGGGAATGGAGAGGGTTGCGGCTGCGGTCACGGCCATCATCACGATCATGATGAAGAGGGTCACGGTCATCACCACCATGATCATGAGGAAGGCGGTCACGGCCACCACCACGGCCATCATGATCATGAGGAAGGCGGTCACGGCCACCATCATCACGATCACGAAGTGGAAAGCTGCGGCTGCGGTCACGACCATCATGAACACCACCACGAGCATGGAGAAGGCTGCGGCTGCGGCCAGGACCATGATCATCACCACGCTGATGAAGTGTTCAGCAGCTGGGGAGTTGAAAATGTGCCTTCCATGAGTAAGCAGCAGCTTGACGAGATTCTCGATGAGCTGGCCTATGGAGATAATTTCGGAGAAGTTCTCCGGGCCAAGGGAATGATTCCCGGAGAAGAAAAAGGCACATGGCTTTACTTTGACCTGGTGCCGGAACAGTATGAAATCCGTAACGGAATGCCGGAATACACCGGTAAGGTTTGCGTAATTGGCGCAAATCTGAAGGAAGAAGAACTTAAAAAAGCCTTTGTAAAGTAAAGGGAATGGAGGAAGTCATGAGCAATATTAACGAAATGGAAGACGACTTTATGCCGGTATTCCTCATCAATGGCTTTTTGGAGTCAGGAAAAACCCAGTTTCTTCAGTTTACCATGGAACAGGATTATTTTAAGGCTGACGGAAAGACACTGCTGATCGTTTGCGAGGACGGAGAAACAGAATACGATGATGAACTTCTGAAACGGAATAAAACAGAAGCCGTATTTATAGAAACAATGGCTGAGATGACTCCGGACAGGCTTTTGGAGTTGGAACTGCTTCACAACCCGGATAGGGTTTTAATTGAATGGAACGGGATGTGGAACCAGGATCAGCTAAAGCTTCCTGATGACTGGAAGATTTACCAGCAGATCACGCTGATTGATATGTCCACCTTTGATTTGTATTCTGCCAATATGAAGCCCCTTTTGTATGCCATGGTAAGGGATTCAGAAATGGTCATCTGCAACCGCTGTGACGGAATAGAAGATTTGTCCGGCTACCGGCGTACTCTTAAGGCCATGTGCCTTGGGGGAGAAATTATATTTGAGGATTCTGAGGGAGAGGTTTCTGAGATTGCCGATGAAGACCTGCCTTACGATATCAATGCCGATGTGGTGGAAATATCGCCTGAGGCTTATGGAATCTGGTACATTGACTGTATGGAACGGCGGGACCGGTATGAAGGAAAAACCGTTGAATTTACAGCCATGGTTTTGAAGACACCAGAGTTTCCAAAGAATTACTTTGTTCCGGGCCGCATGGCAATGACCTGCTGTGAAGATGATATGACATTTTTAGGTTTCGTCACAAAGGCAAGAGAAGCAAAGTCCCTGGAAACAAAGCAGTGGGTTCGTGTCAGAGCCAAGATTGCATATGAATTCTGGAAGGACTATGACGGGGAAGGACCCGTGCTTCATGCGGATTCCGTGGTTCCTGCACAGCCAATTCGCGGTTACGTCCAGTTTTAACAGATTAAATCAGAAAGGGGTAAATGTTCCATGATAGTTAACTATCAAGGTACATTTACCCCTTTTATTATAGAAATGTTGAAACTTTAATTAGCATTCTGCAATGCTGGTATCCTGGTATGCTTTTTTGTTTATTAAAAAATGTTTACCCAACGTACTTTTTGTAAGTTTCTTTCATTCTTTCCAATGCTTCTTTCACGTATCTGGTAGGACACGCAAGATTCCAGCGTTCAAAGCCATCTCCTTGTGCGCCAAAGACGTATCCCTCATCAAAGAACAGCTTCGCTTCTTCATGATTGATGCGCTCCAGTTCTTTGCCGTCAATTCTCATTCCCCTCCAGTCCATCCATAGAAGATAAGTTGCTTCCAGCTCTATTACCTTAATCTGCGGGAACTCTTTACTCAGGAAGTCAACCACCAGTTTTCGGTTAGTGTCAATAACGGAAATAGCTTCCTCCAGCCACTGTTCACAATGCTTGTACGCTGCTTCGCAGGCACTGTAACCTAAAATATTGCATTTGGGATTGGGATTCGAGCGTTTCAATGCATTCAGGTACTTTTCCCTTAACTCAGGGTTGGGAATAAAAATATTGGAGGTCTGAAGTCCTGCCAGGTTAAAGGTTTTACTGGGTGCTGTGCAAATAATACAGTTATTTGCAATTTCATCAGATAGAGAAGCAAAAACAATATGCTTATATCCCGGCATGACCAGATCAAAATGAATTTCATCTGAAACAACTAGCACATGATGCTTCAAACAGATTTCTCCGATCTTTTCCAATTCTTCTCTTGTCCACACGCGGCCGCAGGGATTGTGGGGACTGCAGAGAATCAGCAGCTTTGTATTTTCATCGGCAGCTTTCTTTTCGAAATCTTCAAAGTCAATCTCATAGCTGCTGCTCTTAAGTATCAGGGAGCAGTCTACCAGGACACGATTATTGTTAGTCACTGCATGGTACATGGGATAGTATACTGGAGTCATCAGCATAACCCCCTCGCCTTCTTGCGTGTAAATCTTTACTGCCTCAAAAAATGCATCTATAACCCCATGAGCCGGCAGAATCCACTCTGGTTTCGTATCCCAGTCATGACGTTTTTTCATCCACTGGCATACTGTTTCAAGATACTCCCGTGTCGGATTGGCATATCCCATAATATTATGATCCAGCTCATATTTCAATGCCTCTACAATTTCCGGGGCTGTTACAAATTCCATATCTGCAACGGAAAAAGGAATAATATCCTCATCTTCCTTCACCCCATTGTCTGCCAGTTCATTCCATTTTTTACAACCTTTATTAAATCTTTTATGTACTGTATCAAAATTGTACTTCATCTTCATTCCTCCATCATTTAATTTTAATATCGTTTTAAAACCTCATCTAAGTCCAGGGTTTTACAACCGTCTTCAAATACAAAACAGGGGAGCCCTATTTTTCCGGCTGTCAGGTAATCCTTTTCTCCGGACATGTTTCGATGATCTTCATAAACCTTGTCATGTTCGTGAATTGCCAGAAAGCCTTTTAAATCACTGAGGCTTGCAGATATATCCTGAAAAGTGAAGGGAACTCCTGCCTCTTTGCATTTTATAATTGAATAAATAGTATTTGGACACAGATGGCTTCCAATAATTTTAAGCATCATATGAAAACACGCTCCTCCCTACTCCTGATCACTAGTGTAGTCTACAATCAGATCGTTTTCAATGGAAATCCTTTTTGTAAATATGGTTGAATAGATAATAGCCACTACAACAAGCACCGCCAGGAATCCTACTACAGTAATAGAAAGATTGGCGAACAGAGAGTAAGACAGGATACAAAGTACAATTGTTCCTATGACGGCAATTACTTTAGCAAAGGCAACTGAAACCTTAAGGGTGGAGCGGCTTAAGATATCTTTAAATTTGGTGGCCAGTGCAAACAAGGCCAGACATACCATTATTTTTGTCAATAAGGAATTTGCCGTAGTAAATTTAGTGATAAAGGAAATATCATACCGCAGTAATAAGGGAATCATACCTATCACATAAAACATGGTCAGCAATTTATAAGGAACACCCTTCTTACTTACTGTTCCGATTTTCTTGGGAAGCAATCCATCGTCACAGGCAACCAGAAGCGGTTTCGTAATCCAGGAAAGTGTTGCGTTTAAAGTGGTAGCCGTAGCCCCCAGTGCTGCGCCAATTACAAAAAGGTAAAATGTGACTCCAGGCATGGTTTCTCTTGCGACTAATGTTAACGGCTGGTTTGCCACCTGCTCTATTGGCAGTACCCCTGCTGCCACAAGGGCGATTAATACATAGAGAACACCGACACCGAAGGTAGAAGCGACCATAACCCTTGGAATCGTACGTCCGGCATCTTTGGTCTCACCACCTAGTTCGGCAATAAACTGTGCTCCTGCAGTTGCGGAGCTAAGCAAGGCCAGGGTACTTATAAAAGCCATAGAACCATTCATAAACAGATGTTTCGTATTTAAGACATAGCTCATATCTACTTTTGGAAGTCCGAATACGACGAATAGCAGCAAACCACCAATCAGCCCAACATTCATAATCTTATTTAATAGTGCTGCTGATTTTGTTCCTATCAAGTTCATAGCAAAAAAGAGTGTCAGAATAGTCATTGCAACTATATGCTGGTTCGCTCCTGGAATAAAACTGGCGAAATATACGCCAAAGCTCAGGGAATACTGAGAAATCGCCACTCCAAAGGAAGTTACATGTAATAGCAGATAAACTAAACCAGGTCCTTTGCCCATTAAACGGCTGCAGTATCTGTATGGACCGCCTGTCGTAGGTGCTGCTGAACTTAAAATAGCTGTTGGGAAAATACTTATAATAGTTAAGAACGGGGAAATCAGAAATGCCAGTGCAACACCAGTACCTGTCATTCCTATGGCAACACCAGTTGACGACATAATTCCTGCACCGATAATCTGACCGATAGCAATTGCCATTAAATCTCCAAACCCTAAATTTCGGATTAATTTACTTTCTTCTCTTTGATTACTCATTTGATCCTCCTCAAATAATTGTAATTTTTAGATTTTGCATTGTAGAATAAGCCTTTTATCAATATGTAGTATTTCTGGCCTCCTTTCCGTAATTTTTACCATCTCATTGATAGTTGCACTGAGTTCATGTGATCGATCAGGTGTTAAGTAAGTTAACTTCTTGTTAAGCATATTAACAAGTTGAGGTGATTATGTCAATACCTTTTTGATTTATGATTTATTTTTTGTTTAATTATCACTAACATTTATCTGAAAAATGACAAAATGTAACAATAAAAATTTTTAATATGGATTTTGCCCAGGCTATCTGATATACTAGATTTTATGAAAATACTTAATAAAACACCAAAAAAGGCTGATGAGACTGTTATGGAAAATTATCAATACAGCATTGCAGATATGGCAGATATTCTGCACCAGGCGTCTTCCCTCTATATGGCTTCCAATATTCCGGTTGATTATGGTACAGGAGAAAAATATACGGCTGTTGAGGTTCATATGTTGAAATATATCGTCGACCATCCCGGAAAAACAGTCACAGATCTTTCTTTGGATTGGGATAAAACGAAAGCCGCAATCTCTCAAATGACAACAAAAATGGAACAAAAAGGTTTGATTTGTAAAAAAGCTGCTCCTGATAGTTACAAAAAGCAATTGTATTATGCTACGTCCAAAGGGCTGGAATTAAATGCAGAACATTTGAAATACGATTCCACTGTATTTGCCCAGACAATCGATCTTTTAAAAGAGACTTGTTCAGAAGATGAAATTAATCTTTGTTTTCATGTTTTGAAAGAATACAGCAAAGCCCGTAGAAAGAAACATTATCGTTCTTCACCTCTTTAACAATTTCCTCTCTTTGAATTCGCTTGTGCTACCAATATAAAGGAACCCTATAGAGATGGCTGCGGTTATCTGGGTTCAGCGCAATAATAGGACAATGTTTCTCCGGTGAGACAGTTACTTAAATACACCATGAAAAAAAGACCCTTTGGGGTCTGTTTTTTCTGTTCTAAGCATGAAAAAGGAGCTGCAGCTCCAGTAGATTGAATCATCTGCTGGAACTGCAGCTCTTATTATGTTCTGTTGTTAATTTTACATCGGAGGTACCGGCGTAGGCCGTGCCGGATCAAATACCTCAGACACATCGAATAAATCCTTTAAGCTGTCAGGATAATAATACATCCGGTATCCGTCTAAATTCCTTCGTCCCTGGCGGAAATAGTCAGAGCCTAACTGAACCCATGCTGATTTGCTGGCATCCACGTTACAGTAATAGCGAAAGCCCAAAGATTTTAAGTAAGCAAAACGAGGGTTGTCCCCGGCATAGGGAGTCCAGTTTCCGATGTCGCTTCCAAAGGGGAAGAGGATAATATCAGTCGGGCCGATGAGAGATTCCACATTCCGCTCCCATTTATCAGAATCTGTTTTAAAGTGTTCCATGGGAATCTGTCCAAGATTCCGGTGGCCCCAGCTATGGGAGGCCAGTTCCCAGCCGTGATCCTTTAAGGCCTGGGCTACTTTTGCAGCCATTTCCCTGTCAGCCTCGTAGTTAGGATTGGTGTCTTTGTAAGATTCGTCTGTCCGGTATCCCAGGATTCCGTTATATCCGGTAAATGCCAGGATTCCCCGGGCTCCCTTGTAGGAAAAGTCGGGATGCTCTTTGATGAAATTTTCAAGGATAGGAACCAGGTCATAATCACCCACGGAAATGCTTCCATCCTCCATCTCCATTTCACAGGTGGGGTAGCCGTCTTCTCCGATGATCATGCGGGTGGCGAAGCCGTCTCCCTTCATGTATTCGTAAAAGCATACATCATCCTGGGAAAGAACAAAGGCTTTTTTTCCTTCCGGAAGCATAATGTCTCCGTATACAAATTTTGAATTTCCGTTCTCATCCGTTGTCTCATATGCCAGGTCATGAATTTTTACCAAAACGTATCCCTTGTCATACATGGATTTCATGATTTTAAGAAATTCTGATTTTGTAGTCATCACCTGATTATAACCGGCTTCTTTGGCGTCCCCGTCAAATGCCTTTGACGTATCCATAACAAGGGAGTGGAAGAATACGTGAGTGACCTCCTGAGGATTGACCCGGACCAGGGCGCTTTTGGCAGCTTCATAGGAACTAATAGCAGAAAGAACTTCCTCTTCTGCGGCATATGCAGAATCTGCTTTAAGCAATTCCATGGCTCCGTCATAATCGTACTGAACGGCAAGAGCCTCTGCTTGTGCCAGAAGAGCATTCAAAGCTTCCTTTGGGTCTGCAGTGGTTTCCTCCTCTGTTGTGGGGAGAGTGGTTTCATTTTCAGGGGGATTTTGTGAAACAGAAGAATCAACAGGCAATGCCTTGTCCTTAAAATTTTTGTTAAAGGTGATGCCGCAGAAAACTAAAACAGCAACGATCAGAATACCTATTAAAGTGATGGCTGCAATATGCAGTCCACGGCTGCGGCTTTCGCCAGGGTTCCGGTCACGGAAATCATGTAAACTCATAACTTAACCTCTTGATTTTTGTAATATTAGGGGAGGGGCAGACGGGCTGTTTCCCTTCCCTGTAACAGTATAGCATACTTTTCGGGAGGATGAAATCAAAAGGTGTCAATTTTTTTTGGAAAAAATGGCATATGTATATGAAACAATCCCATACAATGGTATAAACGAATTTATCAGGGGATCGTGTAAAACATGAAGAGAGTTACGGCAATTATCCTAAGCTGTTTTCTGCTGTTTTTCTATTTATGCCTGCCCGCGGCGGCACATGAGCCGGATCTGGCGGTAGTCTCGGACATGGTTATTCAAGCACAGGAGGCAAACACTTCGGGCGGCCCGACCCTGCAGTCTCCCAGTGCTGTTTTGATGGAAGCGTCAACCGGACAGATCATTTTTGAAAAAGAGGCAGATGTAAAAAGGAGTCCGGCAAGCATTACCAAGATCATGACTCTGATCCTGATTTTTGACGCCCTGGAATCAGGTAAAATCAAAATGACCGATGAGGTTGTTACCAGCGCTTATGCAAAGTCCATGGGAGGTTCCCAGGTATTTCTGGAAGAGGGAGAAATCCAGACTGTGGAGACCCTCATTAAGTGCATTGTCATAGCTTCCGGCAATGATGCTTCCGTAGCCATGGCAGAATACATAGCAGGAACAGAAGATGAATTTGTGAGGATGATGAATGAAAGGGCAGCAGGACTTGGCATGGTTAACACCCATTTTGAAGATTGCTGCGGACTGACAGATTCCCTGTCCCATGTGACCACTGCCAGGGATATTGCAATCATGTCAAGGGAATTAATTAACAAATATCCTCAGGTTCATAATTATTCCACCATATGGATGGAAAACATCACTCATGTGACAAAGCAGGGAAGCAAGGAGTTTGGACTTTCCAATACCAATAAGCTGTTAAAAATGGCTACCAACTTTACGGTAACAGGTTTAAAGACCGGTTCCACCGCCCTGGCAAAATACTGTCTCTCCGCCACCGCGGAAAAAGAAGGGGTCCGCCTCATTGCCTCCATTATGGCAGCTCCTGATTATAAGATCCGGTTTGCCGATGCCCAGACGCTGTTAAACTATGGGTATGCCAACTGCAAGCTGTATGAAGATAAGGAAATGGTTCCCCTCCCTGAATTGGTTGTGGATAACGGCGTAGAGGATCAGGTTCCCTTGAAATACGGCGGTTCCTTTTCTTATTTAAGTCTTAAGGGGGAAGACTTTACTGCCATTGAAAAGAAACTGGAACTGCTTCCTTCTATTTCAGCTCCGGTAGAGGAGGGACAGAACGCAGGAGTTCTGGTCTACACTCTGGGAGGAGAAAAAATAGGTGAGGTGCCGATTTTGACGGCGCAGGAAGTCAGGGAAGCAGGGTTTATCGATTACTTCAAACGTCTTTGGAGGGCGTTTAACCCGTAAGAAGTCTGGGGGTATGAGTTTAAGGGTTTTTAGAAAAAAAGGTGCTGCATCGGCAGTGCCTTTTTCATTTGTTAAAATATATGAAAACAGGAATATTTGTGTGGTGATTTTCTCTTTTAAGTGTGTTATACTGACTGTGTCTGAAAATTGATGAATACAGCGAACTTAAATATTGACGTACCAGAGAGGAGTATACTATGTGGCAATGTCCTAAATGCGGAAGGGAATTTCAAAAAGATAATCAGGATCATTTCTGCGGTGAGCCTGTAAAAACCATTGATGAATATATTGCTTCACAGCCTGAAGAGGTTAAAGTTTACTTAAATCAGGTGCGTGATACACTGCGGACTGCACTTCCGGATGCACAGGAACGGATTTCCTGGCGGATGCCGACTTATTGGAATAAGAGGAATATAATCCATTTTGCGGCATTTAAAAAGCATATAGGACTGTATCCAGGTGATAAGGCTGTAGAACATTTCAGAGAAAGTCTTACAGAATATAAGACAAGCAAAGGTGCGGTGCAGTTTCCCTACAGTAAACCGCTGCCCCTTTCCCTCATTGCTGAAATAGCAAAATGGTGTTGTCAAACCGGTAACCATCATTAATAAAACAACCGGAAAGCGAATGAAAACACTAGGAGGTAATCATGAAAAAATCGATATTTGTCAGGAACATACGTTATCTGGTAACCTGTGACCCGCAGGACAGTGTGCTGGAATATGTAAATCTGTACGCAGAAGACGGGGTAATTATTGATATCAGCAATAAGGAATGGGAGGCGGATACAGTCATCGACGGTACTGGCATGTGCGTATATCCGGGACTTATAAACACCCACCATCACCTTTATCAGATATTTACAAGGAACCTGCCCCAGGTACAGTCCATGGAACTTTTCCCATGGCTGATCACCCTTTATGAACTTTGGAAAAATATTGATGAAGATGTGATTCGTTCCACATCCTTAACAGGCATGGGAGAGCTGATGAAAAATGGCTGTACCACCTGCTTTGACCATCATTATGTGTTTCCGGCAGGAAGACATGAGATGATAGAATCCCAGTTTCAGGCAGCAGAGGAACTTGGAATCCGTATGCACGTATCCAGGGGAAGTATGTCTTTAAGCAAAAAAGACGGAGGCCTGCCCCCTGATACAGTGGTACAGACAATTGATGATATTTTAAAAGATTCCAGCAGACTGGTGGAGAAATTCCACAATCCGAATCCGTTTTCCATGAAGCAGGTGGCATTGGCACCTTGTTCTCCTTTCAGTGTGACTCCTGATTTGATGAAGGAATCCGCAAAGCTGGCAAGAAGCCTGGGCGTGCGTTTGCATACCCATCTGGCAGAGACAAAAGATGAGGAAAACTTCACCCTGGAAACTTACGGAATGAGACCTCTTGCTTATATGGAGAGCCTGGGATGGATAGGCAGTGATGTCTGGTTTGCCCATGGAATTCATTTTAATGATGAGGAACTGGCGCTGCTGGCAGAGACTAAAACAGGCGTGGCCCATTGCCCGGTTTCCAATATGAAGCTGTCCTCAGGCGTTGCAAGGATTCCTGAAATGATGGAAAAAGGGGTTCCGGTAGGTCTTGCTGTAGATGGAAGCGCAAGCAATGACGGTTCTAATCTGCTGGAAGAAATGAGAGTGGCTTATCTGCTCCACAGGCTGACCTATGGCCGAACTGCCCCTACAGGTTATGATATACTGAAACTTGCTACAGTAGGAAGCGCCGGAATACTGGGAAGAACAGATATTGGTTCTCTGGAAACAGGCAAAGCAGCAGACTTCTTTATGGTGGATACAAAGCGCTTTGAACTGGTGGGTGCCATGGTAGATCCTAAGTCCGTACTGGCTACGGTTGGCCTGAAAAGCCCCGTTGATTATACGGTAGTCGGCGGAAAAATAGCAGTAAAGCAGGGACACCTGGTAACTGTTGATGAAGAAAAGATACAATATGAAGCGGACCGTTGCTTTCAGGAATTTATAAAGAAATAGCGGTTGTTGGAACAGAGAGAAAAGCAGTAAATCCTATCAATTATGGGTTTACTGCTTTTTTATATCTGAAATCAAAAAGATCACAGGGGTATTGGTGAATTTTAATATTAAAAAAATTATAATAAGTGTTGACAACTAATATTATATAGCATATAATATATACTATACAAGATATAATATAGGATAAGAATTAATATTATATGCTTTTATAAGATAGAGAAAGGAAGGGAGCCACAGTGAAGACAAAACGTTTATACCGGTCTGTTAAAAACAAGGTTATCTGCGGTGTATGCGGCGGGATTGGAGAGTATTTCCAGGTTGATCCTGTCATCATCAGACTGATATGGGTCCTTCTCATGCTGTTTCAGCCATGGCGCAATTTATTTCACTCCTTCATGGGATTTTCCCTGGTGGGAGGCAGTCTGATTTTGTATATCATTGCAGCGGTCATCATTCCCAAGGAACCAGGGGATGAGGGAAGAATGTAAATTTTTCGGAAATCAAGGATGGGAGTGGACATATGGTTTTTAACACGGGAGCAGCATTATTGGATGCCATTGTCCTGGCAATTGTGTCAAGGGATCAGGAAGGTACTTATGGATATAAGATCACTCAGGATGTGAGGAATGTGATTGAAATATCGGAATCAACCCTGTATCCAGTCCTCCGCAGGCTGCAAAAGGAGGAGTGTCTGGAGGTCTATGACCAGGCATTTGACGGAAGGAACCGGAGATACTATAAGATCACGGAAAAAGGACGGGTCCAGCTAAATTTATACAGCGGCGAATGGGAAAGCTATAAGCAGAAAATATCCCGCATTTTTGAGGAGGCACATATATGAACAGGGATGAGTTTATGAGGGAGCTGGAATATCTGCTTTTGGATATTCCTGAGGAAGAGAAGGCGGATGCCATCGAATATTACAGGGATTATCTGGAGGAAGCGGGAGAAGAGCAAGAGCAGGAAGTCATTAAATCCTTCGGAAGCCCTGAACGGATTGCTTCCATCATCCGCTCTGACATTTCCGGCAATTTAGAGGATGGAGGAGAGTTTACTGAGAAGGGATATGAGGATGAGCGGTTTAAAGATCCTAATTATCAAATGGCAAAGCGCTACGATCTTCCGGAAGCTTCTGATTACCAAAGAGAATATGAAAAAGAGTCCGGCAGAGGACCTTCAAAGGGAGGTATATCACCGGAGAGGAATAGGACTGTAAGACTGATTTTATGGATTGTCCTGATTGTCGTGGCTTCCCCTGCGCTTTTGGGAATAGGAGGCGGTATCGTTGGAATAGTAAGCGGTCTTTTTGGAATTCTTCTGGCAGCAGTGGTGGGAGTAGGAGCCGCAACCTTCGCCTTTCTCCTGGGAGGAGTGGCTATGGCAGTAGCTGGAATTGTTTCCATGTTTATCCAGCCTTTAAGCGGAATGCTGCTTTTGGGATTGGGGATACTGTTTCTTGGCCTTGGTCTTCTGGCTCTGGCTTTCAGTGCCGCCTTTTATGGAAGATTTCTGCCTTTCCTGATTCGAAGCTGTACTGATGCCATCAGCCGGTTATTTCACAGAAGGAGGGGCCGTTTATGAGAAGATTTGTTCGAAATTGTTTAATTGCAGGAGTTGTCTGCATGATCATAGGAGGAGCTGCATCAATCTCGGCCGCAGCTTTAGGCGGAAACTTAATAGATCTGGTGCCTGAACATGCTCTTGAGTGGAAGAGAGAAATCTCAGATGCTGTTTTGGATGAGCTGGAGTTTACGGATATGGAGTGGGAAGGAGAAGAAATCGGCTCATTTTCCGGGGTAAAGGAACTGGAAGTGACTGCAAATTCAGGAAAAGTCGTGTTTGTAAAGGCTCCTTCCGGTGATGAGATTAAGGTGTTTTGCAACCGGTATAAGCTTGACTGGGACTGGGAGGAGGAAGATGGGAAGCTGGAATTAGAGGCAGATTCCGGTCAATTGCTCACCATCCAGGTACCTGAAGACTACCATTTTTCTGAAGTGACTTTGGAATCATCTCATTCCAGGGGATTTTCGGGCTGGAAGAATGTGGCATCTGTTATAACGGTGGAATCCCTTTCTGCCGACAGGCTCAGGCTTGATACAAAAGCAGGTGTTATAAAAATAGGGCAGGCAAAAGCAGGAACCCTTGAAGTGGAAAGCAGTGCAGGCAGTGTGGAATTTGCAGGAAGAGTTGACGGAAATATTTACGGGGAATGCAAGGCCGGCAGCATCCGGATGGAGCTGGTGGGAGAAAAAGAAGATTATAACTATGATATTGAATGCAATGTAGGAGAGGTAAATCTTGCAGGAGAAAGCATAGCAGGTTTAAGAGACAGAAAAAGGACGGATAACAGTGCTGGAAAAACCATGAATTTGGAATGCAGCACAGGCAGTATCCAGGTGGATTTTATAAAGGAATCATAACAAGGAAGGAGAAATAAAAATGGAAGACAATCAGAAAAAATTATACCGCTCCGATACAGATAAAATGCTTTGCGGAGTATGCGGAGGAATTGCAGAATATTTCAACGTGGATCCGACACTGATCCGTTTGCTGTGGGCGGTGCTGACCTGCACAGGCGGTGCGGGAATCATAGCCTACATTATAGCAGCAGTTATTATTCCCAGAAGATTGGGATAAATGTTTATTTCCTTTTGCAGCGGGCATACTCTCTTTAGATTTGTGAAAGGAGATATTGATATATGCCAAAAGGAAAGAAAAATGAGCCCTTTGATCCTCATAACATGAAACCTGAGGATGTACTTAAGTTTGAAATCGCTACAGAGCTTGGACTTAGCGATAAGGTGGTAAAGGAAGGCTGGCGAAGTCTGACTGCCAAGGAAAGCGGGAGGATCGGAGGGCTGATCACCAAAAGAAAACGGGAATTGAAGCAGAACGATTTACAAAAGCAAGAGGAGCAATAGGCAAAAACAGGAAATGCCTTGCGTCATCAGCAAAAATCTTTTATAATACAAAACGAAGGAAGAAGCACCTTATCAATATCTGTTATGCCTGGAAAACGGGGCAGGAGAGATGGAATGAGATGGAAGAAAACAAATTGAGAAGCGGATTCACCACCGGAACCTGCGCCGCAGCGGCGGCCAAGGCAGCAGCAGTTATGCTGCTTACGGGTGGGGAACTGGAACATATGAAGCTCATGACACCAAAAGGGACAGAAGCCCATCTGCCCCTTTTTCACGTTGTCAAAAACAGGAAAATGGTCTCATGTGCTGTTAAAAAAGATGCCGGAGATGATCCGGATGTGACCAACCAGGCTCTGATCTTTGCTTCCGTGGAATATGGAAGGGAACAAGAGGACGGGGAAACAAAGAAATATTATAGCTGGTATGGAGAGGAGGCGGGGGTCAGCCCGCTTTTTTTAACGTCAGGAGAAGGGATAGGGCTGGTGACAAAGCCAGGGCTTTCCTGCCCTGTCGGCATGCCCGCCATTAATCCGGTCCCCCGTTCCATGATATTTCAGGGAGTGGAGGAGGCCAGGAGAGAAGCCGGTTATGAAGGCCCTTTAAAAATATGTATCTGGATACCGGAGGGAAGGAAACTGGCGGAAAAGACCTTTAATCCAAAGCTGGGAATCGAAGGCGGACTGTCGGTTCTCGGAACCACCGGAATCGTAAAGCCAATGAGCGAAGAGGCTCTGACTGCCACCATACGTCTGGAACTGCACATGAAAGCCGTGGCAGGCATTAAGCAGGTGATACTGACTCCGGGAAATTACGGGGAAGCTTTTATAAAAGAATCTTTGGGACTTTCCATGGAAAGCGGAGTGACCTGCAGCAATTTCATCGGGAAGGCATTGGAAATGGCGGCGAAAGAAGGCTTTGACCGGATTTTATTTGTGGGGCACATCGGAAAACTGATTAAGGTGGCAGGAGGCGTGTTCAACACCCATTCCAAATATGGGGACCGTAGAATGGAAATATTGTGGGACATTACTTCTTCTCTGCTGAAAAACAGCGGACAAGAGGATGAAGAATTGAAACATAATATCCTCACGGCAAACACCATGGATGAGGGCGTCAGAGTGTTAAAGAAATATGGAATTTTAGAACCTGTCATGGATGAAGCGGTGAACAGAATCCAGAAGTTCACCTCTCACTGGGCAGGAGGGATTCATGTGGAGGTGGTGACATTTTCCACTGTATACGGTATACTTG
>NZ_DAIOXM010000017.1:0-108974 GCF_036758025.1 Lacrimispora sp.
CCGCCGTTTTCAGCGGCGAGTTATATCATAACAAAGGAGGAGACAAATGTCAACATTTATTTTACATTATTTTTACATTATTTTCAAATCCCATAATTATCATATCATGAGCATTATATTAAAGCTGAAAACTCCTTCACGGACATAAAAATCATTCAATTCAATTCTGCCTGCAAATACAAAAAGAAGGAACTGTAAATGACAAAGCTTTGGATATTTTCTCACTTGCATTTCATCACTCTGGTAACCTGTTTTTATTTCTGTAATCTTTTTATTTATTTTAGTAACCAAAAGCAGCTCTTATGTTATATTTTTCCTGCCTTATGTCGATATAATAAATAAGAGAACATAAAAATCAGGCATTACATACAAAACAATTATTACTGAAAACAGAACAGGAATCCAGTATTGCCCTTTCGCCTGTTCATTCAAAAGAAAAACTGACATTATATTACGTTAGGGGAGAAAATAATGAAAGAAAAAAACAGAAAAGGATTATTCGGCCTTTTTCAAAATGCAAAACGCTCCTCCCAAGATTCGGAGGAAGCCCAAAATTCTTCTGCCGTTTCACTGGAGGAGGCTGTTAAAGAAACTTTTGAAGAGACACCCATTGGCGGGAACGATCAGACAAGTTCTTCAGCAACACCTCTTAAAGACGATGAACCGGCGGTCTCCTCCCCATCTATATGGGAACCTTCCGATGATCCGCTTCTTATCCGCATTAATGAAGATGTATTAAACATCGAATGCAGTCAGTTCACAACAAAAACCAGTTCCCTTTCAAATGTCTTTAAGCGTACCGCTTCTGTTTCCCAGGAAGGGGAAGGCACTGAACCAACTCCCAGGGATGCTCAGCCCCATCTTTATATTTCAAAGGATGGCATGGCAGCATGGATATATGTTATACCCCCATTCAACAATGGACGGGACATAAGTGAAAAGGATTTAAGGGCAGTCCTTTCACAAAATCGTGTGAAAACCGGCATTCTGGAGGACGCTTTCCAATCAATTGCAAATGACCTTATTTATGATCAGTCTGTACTGGTTGCAAAGGGAACACTGGCCCGTAACGGAGTTGACGGTTCCATCAATGATCGTTATAAGCGGGTTCTCCACCTTGAATTCGAAGAGGATGAAAAAGGCTCTGTAGATTATAAGCACCTGAATAATATCCAATCCATAAAAGAGGGAGAGGCAATATGCGAAATCACCAGGGCTGTACCGGGTCAAAACGGTATCACCGTAACAGGAATTCCCTATCCCTGTACCATCAAAGGAACTGAATTCCCCGTACCTGTCGGACGCAATACAGTACTTAATAAAGAAGGAACTCTTCTGATTTCCCAGAAAACAGGCCATGTCACATTTGCAAACGGCAAATTTCATGTGGACCCTATTCTTAAGATCAACGGCAACATCGACAACAGTACCGGAAACCTGGACTATGACGGAGATATTTTCATCAGCGGAGATGTCAGAAACGGTTTTTCCATAAAAGCCACCGGAAGTATTGACATCCGGGGATCTGTGGAAGGTGCCGTTATTACAGCCGGCGGTCCTATTACCATTGCCAGCGGCATGTCAGGAAATGGAAAAGGGGTACTGACCTCTGAATCTCATATAAAATGCCGGTATCTGGAACATTGCACTGTATCAGCCGGCGGAAACGTATATGCAGAAAGCATTATTAACTCCAAGGTGAAATGCGGCCAGGACATTGTGGTGACCTCAGGTATGGGAGCTATCATAGGAGGAACTCTTCTGGCCGCCAGCAATATCAATGCCCGTATAATCGGCTCCAAGGTTCGAAGGCTGATTACGGAACTGGTCATTGCCAACATTCCGAAAAGCGTGGAAGAATCAGAAAAGCTGACCAGAGAATTGGAACAGCTCCACTATAATATGTCTGAAGTAAAGAAAAATATTAATTATCTGGAAAACTCCCAGCGAGCGGACAAAGAACAATTATTGGAACGTCTGAAACAGGCAGAGGAATATTTAAATATCAGGGAGCAGGGAATTAACAATCGTTTAGAAGAAATCGCCGCGGATACTGCGGTTCAGACAGGATTGATTCAATGCCAGCAGCTCCTTCCAGTGGTTCGCATTCGAATGGGTGCTTCCGTCCTTTTAATTCAGGAGGAATATTCCAAAAGCTTGATTTACAAAAATAATGAAGGCGAGATTGTTATTGGAAGTAATTAGAGGAGGGACGTTTTATGAAAAGAAAAATTATGATTGTTGATGATTCAATCGTAACGCGTAGTGAGATCGAACAGTTACTGACAGGAACAGACTTCGATGTGATCGGCCAGTACCGGAGCGGTGAAGAAGCTTTGGAAGCTTATGAAAGGGAAAAACCTGATATTGTTACCATGGATATCATCATGCCGGGCATTGACGGAATCGAAACTTCCCGGCGCTTATTAGAACGCTATCCCGACGCAAGAATCATTATCATCAGTTCCCTGGTCTATAATCAAACACTTGAAATGGTAAAATCTCTGGGGCCGTCTATCCCCTTTGTATTTAAACCTATAAAGAAATCTTATTTTATATCTGCTTTGCTTAAGGTATGTGATACTCTTCCGAGGTAGGTATGTTATTTATAAAAAATGACTGCTGCAAATAAAACTTTATTTTGCAGCAGTCATTTTTAATTCTTAGAAAAACATGGACCCAGACGTTAGATCATCTTCCTCAGACGACTGACCGCCAATTCCGGCAGAAGCCATCTGCATCCGCATTTTCATCAACTCAATGAAATAGAGATAATCCGATTTATCCCATGTCTGGTCACCAATCGATTCATCTGTAAGGTGAATTTGCCCGTAAGGCAAAGAGAGGACCTCCTGGGGAGAAAAACCGGTTGAAAAAGCATTCATAAAACTGACCGGCTCTGACCGGCTGTATGAAGGAGCACTTAATGCAGCTTCTCCCTCTCCCATATAATTCATGATTTTGGCAACATACTCTCTGGTTTCCTTAAAGGGAGGAATGCCGCCGTATTTCTGCACATTGTTGGGACCTGCGTTATATGCCGCCAGGGCAAATTCAACATTCCCGTTATAGCGGTCCAGATTTTCCCTTAAGTATTTAGCGCCTCCCATAATATTGCTCCGGGCATCATAAGGGTCAGACACTCCCAAAGATCTGGCAGTAGATGGCATCAACTGCATCACTCCTGCTGCTCCTGCTTTTGAGGTGGCAGAAGGGTTAAAATTTGACTCCGCCTTGGCAACTGCCTTTAAAAGCTTTTCAGAAATCCCGTATTTTCTTGAAGCCTCTGAAAACATCTCATTTAAATTTTCCGGAACCTTTAAAGCTGATTTCAACGCCTGCTTAAAACTTCCTTTGGAAGCCGTCACCTTATGCTCTTTCTGCCCTGCATCAACCTTTGCAAAAGCAGACAATTTTAACTGGTCTATGGTTGTCAAAACACAATCCTCCTAAATTCAACAATTCCCACTTTAAGGAATCCATCTGCCGGAAGCATCCACCCAATAGCTTCCCACGTTAGTGCTGCTGGCCATGCTTCCATCGTCATACAGATAATACCATACTCCCGGCTGAGGCTGTATCCAGCTTGTCAGCATTTCCCCGCCTGCCGGGTTTAAGTAATACCACTTTCCATTTATAAACTGCCAGCCTGTAGTCAGCTTTCCATCACCGGGATTTAAGTAATACCACCTCTGGCCTGACAAAAGCCAGCCAGTCTGGCGAATTCCATTTCCGTCAAAATAATACCAGTCATTTAAAATCTGCTTCCAGCTATTTGTGGGAACTCCTCCGTCTTCCTGCTTGTAGGTGTCTCCCTTCCAGGTGCCTGCCGTGTCCCCGTCATATTCCATGATTACATCACTTGATGTAATGTAATCTCCCTCCTTCATATACTTGCGGTCTTCGGAGGTAAAGCCAATGGCTTTGACTTCATAGTAATAAACTGCATTTTTGTCCATATATTCAGAAAGGTCCGCCATATAGGTTCCTACTGAAATTCGTTTTTTCAGCTTGTCATCGGCATAAAGAGACACCTGATAGCCGGTTGCAAACTCCACCTTTTTCCAGACAGCCTTTGTCTTATTGCTGTCACTCCAGCCGGCAGCGGCAGTATTGCCTAACTTTACCACCGGGACATAATCCACCTTTATTTCAAGAGTATTGTTATCCACGGCCTTGGCAGAGACAAATTTGGCTCCTGTGATCTTGCACTCGGAGCGGTTGTAGGAATCGGCAAATACCATGTTCTCCGATGTAAGGAAAACGCTGACCCTTTCATTCTTGCCTGCCTTCCATTTTTCCAGATCCCGTTTCCAGACCACGTCTCCGACGGACGCACCTGAAACTGTTGTCTTAATTTCCGGCATCAGAATTTCCTGATCGCCGAATTCACTGGTAAATGTAAGATTTACACTGCGGATTACCACTGATTCAGCGCCATAGACCCTGACTGGCACAAGAATTGCCAGAACCAGGATTGCCGCTGCTAAAAAAAAGGTTTCCAGTTTTCTCATCTCGATTTTTTTCATTGCACCCATACTCCATCTTCATTGACAGGGAAACCGTCAATAACCCGGTTGACAGCCATGGTTCCATCCTGATTGAAATAGCGCCAAAATCCGTCGATCCTCTGCCAGCCTGTCACCATCACTCCGTCTTCATCTGTATAATAAGTCTGTTCGTTGCGGACAATCCACCCCTTTAACATGGCTCCCTCTAAGCTGCCCTGCAGCGTATTGAGATAATACCATCTTCCGGCTTCATTAAGCCAGCCCTTCTGCATGGCTCCCTGGGCTGTAAAGCAGTAATAATAGCCGTCTATCACCTGCCATCCGGTGGCTGCCGCGCCCATAGGAGCTGCATACCCATTATCCGGATAAAAGTAATACCATGTGTCGCCGATTTTATTCCAGCCTTTAACCATGGCTCCCTGGGAATCCATGTAATAAATATCTCCGCCTGATAAGAACCAACCGGTCACCATCTTTCCTTCCCGGTCAAACCGGTACCAGACTCCGTCAAGGACCAGCCAGGAATCAGCATGGACAGTTCCGTCTCCATACCGGTAATACCAGATGCCGGACTGCTGCTCCCAGCCTTCCTTAGCCTGTGCATCTGCCGGAACTCCAGGAAGTCTGTCGGCCTCTTTTCCGGTTCCATCCGATACATCCCGGTCTCTGATCACCAGTTCATCGGACTCCACCCAGCCGCTTTTCTTTCCGTTCTTTAACTCATCCTGTTTATAAGGAACGGAACGGATTTTAAAATAATAAGTGCCCTCCTCCGTCATGTACGGATAGAAGTTATATGTAGTGGCCTTTACCTGCTCTTTTTTCAAAATGACAGATTTTCCACGATACAGCCACAGTTCATAGGCTCCCGAAGTATTATCTCCCTTTTCCCATACAGCATGTCCAAGCCTTGTGTCTTTCCAGCCCACATCCTCAGGCTCCGCATACAGTCCTTTAATGGCTTTGACCCTTAAAGTCACCACCAGATCGCTTCCGTTTCTTCTGGCACTGACATAGGAACCGCCATTGACTTTAATTTTGGAGGCCTCATAAGAAGATTTAAAGTAAGCATCGTATTCGTCAGAAGGAGTGAGGGTGACACTCATCCTCGGTTCCTCACCAATGGTCATATTCTTTGAAGTGGATGTGACCCATTCCGCATCAATGACCTTATACTGCTTTCCTCCTGATGTCACATAGGCTTCCCCATCTGTTTTATCAATCTGGATATCCGGCAAACGGTCTCCTGCCTCGATATTCAGTCCCACCTTAATGCTGACTGAATTGATGGACTCGGATGCCATTGCCTTACCGGGAACGAGGGCCAGGCAAACAGCCAGAATCAGGCTTGCTGCCGAAACTCTCTTTTTGATTTTCATGTAATCACTCCTTTATATAGTGTTGTAATTACTATTTTACCATAAAAAACCAATTCTCAATCTTACGGTTTTCTTTCCATGCTTACAAAATACTAACATTAAAAATGGAATTAGTCAAATTTGTAATACTATAATATGGTAAAAACACAATGAAAAAAAGAAGTGTTACAGGGTCTTTCTTCTTTTAAGCTGCTCCTGGAAGGTGAACTTCCGTACCAGAGATTCCTGGTAGGTGGTCATATCAAAAAAACGGCTTCCATACCGGAAATATGGCTCCTCCTCTACTTTGGACAGACTTTCAGCCCACAGCACCTGGCCCTTCAGCCTTGTGCAGCCTGTATCCGTATCAAAAAGAAATGAATAGATCTGATCTACCATCAATTGATGTTTTGATTCAAATCCAATTCCGCCTGCGCTGACATCCTTTATTTTGGCATTTACCTGGATTACCATTCCATCTGGGTCTGCAATTTCCATTATAATAGGAAGAGAAACCTTAACCTTTAAGTCCCGTCTTCTCTGTTCCGTTCCCATCATTTCATCAATACGACATGGAACCTTATAAATGGCACTGCCAATTTCCCCTACTTCTTCTCCAGTGATCTTCACCCTTGCAGATAAGCTGCATTTGCATGTGACAAGGCCCTGTATTCCGTCATAAAACACAACTACGCTGTCTATGTTCACCTTATCCATATCCTCTTCCTCAAATATGAGGCCAATGCTGTCACTATGGGCATCCACCACTCTCACTTCTGCAAGGAAAACTCCATTTAAAGAATAAATACACGCTTTTTCACATTCATTAAACATCATTCTACTCCACCATTTCTTCTCTTATTGGTTCTTCTTCCGTATCTTCCACTGTTTCCTCCGGTTCGGCTTCTTTTGGCTCTGCCGGCGTACCGGGCGCATAATTTAAAAAGTAGACATAGATATCCACGATGGCCTGATACAGTTCATCCGGTATCTGACTCCCAAGTTCAAGCTGGGTCAAAAGAGTTGCGAGGGAGTTGTCCTCGTAAACGGGAACGCCGTTTTCATTGGCTGTTTCTACGATTTTCTCGGCCATGTACCCCATTCCGGAAGCCACAATCACAGGCGCCGAATTCTTTGCCTCATCATATTTTAAAGCTACCGCTTTTTTATTCAGTGTATTTTTAAATTCTGACATCGACTGAACTCATCCTTTCCTGGATTTTAGGAAACACTTCCAGAGGAGAGGAGGGTCCGCCTCCTGCCTGGAGATAAACATTCTCTGCCCGGAAATGATGCCGTTCAAGAATGGCTTTAATTCCCTTTTGAATGCCTGCTTCTGATTTTTGCAGCTTTTCCGGATAAAAAAGCTGGAGAGAGGCCGCTTGATTCCCATAAAGCAGGATCAGCTTAAACTGTCCCAGATCCCTGATATCGAATTTCACGAAGAGCCTGGCGGTGTGCCTTACACCTGCCTGGGTGCTGCTGCCTGACTCATCAGGATCAATCCACATTTCCGAAAACATTTTCCGGCCGTCTATCTCCACCGGAAATGCCAGATGCAAAAGGGGCATATAGACGCTCTCATTTAAGACCATGGACTGGAGCATGCTCTGAAATGCCTGCTTGTTCTCAAGCCCTGTTCCTCCGCTTATGCCTGTCCTTAAAAAATCCACAAACTTATCCGCCCACTGGTTTTTTCCGGCAGCCTTATCCATGTCCACCTGATCCAGCATCTGGTCAAACTGTTCTGTCGTCATGTCACCGAAGAACTTCCGGAAGCCCTGATAGCCTGCAAGCCTGGAAAATGACTGTAAAACCTCCTGCCTGCTGCCGTTCTCATATCTGGCCATGAGAATGGTCAAAAGGGATATCTTGTCCCTTATGGCGCCCATATCGTGGCTGTTTGCCACATAGCGTGCAAAGAAGGGAAGAATCTTTTCCTTTAAAAGGGCACTGTTTTCCCCAGTCTCTCCCTGGGGTGCTGCCATATCCAACTCCTGCAGCAGAGCGTCAATCTCCTCCCTGGTCTGTCTGAAAACATATGCCTCCATATCCTTTATGGTATTAAATATATCATGAAGTAGGTGCTTTCCGGAAGACATATCGTTAAATTTCTTAATAAAATCTAAAATTTCTGCTTTTAAGTCTATGGAATTAGTCTCTGCCATAGCACCCCGCAGCCTGTCAAAGATGCCTCCGCTGAAACGGACCGATGATTCCGCCTGTTCTTTTAAAAAAGGAAAGATCTCTTCCCCTTCCATCTGTGCCGCCTCAAAAAAAGAAGCAATCTGCTGTGCGGCATCATCTCCCATGACTCCGCCTGTCAGCATCTCTTCTCCCTGAAAAAAAATATCGGTAAATATAGCCGACATATCCGGCATGCTTTTTACCATACTGAGAAATGCACCAAAATTGGAACCATACCGGAAGGCAAGCTGCTGCTCCCCGTTTCTTCCGGCATCAGTCCTGTTGTCCCCCCGCATGACCCTGGTGGGGTCAATGGGATTCTGGATCTGGGTCCCCTGACCGGCCTGGGGCGGGGTCTTGATCGTTGTATTATCGTAACCCGAAAGAGGGGTGGTTACTTTTAAAATATCTGCCATAATATGCCTCCATTTAACTGCTGATTCATATATTTTTCAAAAGGATACTGAATTTACTATTATCTTTTAGTCAGCCATACCGATAAACATATATATACTAAACTAGACAAGGCGGTGTAGATATTATGGATAATGGCATGGATAATATGCTTGATATGTATCTCTTTGAAACCAATTCCCTACTGGAGCAATTAGATGAACTCCTGATAGAAGCCGAAAAAGCAGGCGATTTTACAGTGGATGATGTGAATGAAATCTTTCGTATCATGCACACTGTCAAAGGTTCCTCTGCAATGATGGAATTCTCTTCTTTAATGCAGATCGCCCATCACATTGAAGATTTATTCTTTTTCATCCGTGAAAACGGTCTGGACTCTCTGGACAGTTCTCACAAAAGCATTCTTTTTGACCTGATGTTCCGTTCTACGGATATGCTTCGTGCTGAGGTTTCAAAGGTTGAAAATAACAAGCCGCTTAGTGATAATGTCGACAATCTGACCCAGGAAATTAATAGCTTTCTGAAAAAAATCAGCAAGGAGAACCATTCTGCCGGCAAAGAAGAAAAACCTTCTGAAGCTGTCAAGGTGCAGGAAACTTCCCAGCAGGCTTCTGACTTGGCATCCCTTGCTTCTGCCGCCACTCTGGAAGAGATCCGTATTGACCTGGCAGAGTGCCCTGATGACCCGGCTGCTTTCTTCCTGCGTATCTTCTTTGATGAGGGATGCGGAATGGAAAATCTCCGGGCTTTTATGCTGATCAGCTCCTTAAAAGAATCCGGGCTGGAGTTTAACTTTTATCCCAGCGACGTGGAGACAAACAGCTTAAGCTGCGGCATCATCATCGAAAAAGGCTTTTTCCTCACCTTCCAGACACGGGAGGAAGCGGATTCAGCCATATCACAGATCAACAATTTAAATAACATCCGTTCCTACGAGCTGATTGAAAACCCACGGACCAAGGCGGCTCCTGTTTCAGAAAAGAAAAGTACTCCGTCAGCCTCTGCTCCGGCTGTCAGGGAAAGTTCCGCGGCGGCAGTCTCACCTGCTGCAAACAACGGTCACCAAATGCCCAGCAAGCAGAACTTAATCAGCGTAAATCTGGCAAAACTGGATAACCTGGTTGCCATCGTAGGTGAAATCGTCATTACAGAATCCATGGTGACCTCTTCTCCTGAGATTCAGAACTTAAAAAATCTTGACAGCTTTTTAAAGGCCACCCGGCAGCTTCGTAAGCTGACCGATGATCTGCAGGATATTGTTATGTCCCTGCGCATGGTGCCTGTATCCGGCGTATTCCAGAAGATGAACCGAATCGTCCGGGATATGAAGCAGAAGCTTAAAAAAGACGTACGTCTGACCATTATCGGTGAAAATACAGAAGTGGACAAGTCCATTGTGGACAGTATCGGTGATCCTATCATGCACATTGTCCGCAACTCCATGGATCATGGAATAGAAGAAACAGCGGAAGAACGTATTGCCGCAGGAAAAGATCCTCAGGGAGAGCTGACCCTCTCTGCAAGCCATACGACCAATGAAGTAATTATCACCATCAGCGATGACGGACGGGGGGCCGATCCTGCAGGAATTCTTGCAAAAGCAAAGAGAAACGGCATTCTCACCAAGTCGGAAAGCGAATACACCCAGAAAGAAATTCTGGCCCTTCTTCTTGCCCCAGGCTTTTCCACCAATGAAGTGGTCACTGAATTCTCCGGCCGGGGAGTTGGCATGGACGTAGTTAAGAAGAACGTGGAAAACATCGGAGGCACCATAAGTATTACCAGTGAATTGGGTAAGGGAATGTGCACTACTTTAAAAATCCCTCTCACCATGGCCATTGTGGACGGTATGGAGATTTCTGTTGGAAAATCAGTCTTTACCATTCCGATTGCAAACATCCGCCAGTCCTTTAAGGTGAAGAATGAGGACGTAATTTACGATACAGAAGGCAATGAGATTGTCAAGTGCATGAACCAGTTCTATCCCATCGTCCGCATTCACAGGCTTTACAATATTGAGACGGAAGTTACAAGCATTGAAGACGGAATCCTGGTTTGGGTGGAATCCGGCGACAAATCTTACTGTCTCTTTGTAGATGACCTTTTAGGCGAGCAGCAGGTTGTTGTAAAGCCCCTTCCGGTATTCTTAAACAGCTTCAATATCAAGGATTCGGGCATCAGCGGCTGTACCATTCTGGGTGACGGCAATATCAGCATTATATTAGATGTTTTGAATCTGTATGCCGCATCACACAACCAGTATTATTAATTGAAATTGGAGGAATACAAATGCCAGCAGAAAATACAGCTACAGCCGAAGATTTTACTTCCGGCCGGACAGAGACCACAGAGCGCTATTTAACGTTCCGCACAGATAACTTAACATTTGGCGTAAGCACTAATTATATTATTGAAATCATTACCAACCATACCATCACAGCCATGCCCATGGTACCGGGCTATGTCAAGGGAATCATCAACTTAAGAGGACAGATCGTTCCCATCATGGATATCCGTTCAAGGCTTGGCAAACCGGACATCGAATACACCAGTTCGAGCTGTATCATCGTCCTGAACGTGGATTCTGTATTTTTAGGAATTATTGTGGATTCCGTGGAACAGGTTCTTGACATCGACTATTCCAGAATCTCACCGGTTCCTGCCAGTAACCGGGAGGAACTGGTCAGCGGTATGATATCCATGCCGGATAATCACGTGGTCCTTCTTCTGGACTGTGAAACCTTAGTCAACAACTCATAAAGGACGGCTATTTTATGTTAACAATTTCGCAGCAGGATTTCATACGGCTGGTAGACTTCGTAAAAAAGAATTACGGTATCGACCTGTCTAAAAAGATGCAGCTTATTATGGGAAGATTGTCAAATACCATCACAGCCATGGGATTTACTTCCTTTACCGACTATGTGGATCACATTCTATCATCAAAGAATCCGGCTGATCTGGAAATAATGCTTAACAAGCTTACCACAAACTACACATATTTCATGCGGGAGGAAGCGCATTTTAAGTTCTTTCGTGATACTATTCTTCCTTATTTATTAAGTACTAAAAAGAACAAGGTCTTAAGTATCTGGAGCGCCGGCTGCTCTTCCGGCGAAGAGCCTTATACTATTTCCATGATCACCAAGGAGGCCCTGGGGGCGCAAGCCGCCCTCTGGGACACCAGGGTGCTGGCTACGGATATTTCTCAGAACGCCTTAAAGGCTGCAAAGGAAGCAGTGTATGACGGGGAATCCTTAAAAAACCTTTCTCCTGAGTGGAGAGCCAAATACTTTGTCAAAACCAAGGAACAGAACTTGTACTCCGTTTCCCCAGCAATCAAATCAAATGTCATTTTTCAAACCTTTAACCTGATGGACCCCATCCGGTTCCGGCTGAAATTTGATGTGATTTTCTGCAGAAATGTCATGATTTATTTTGACCAGAACACCAAAGATGGTTTGATCCAGCGTTTTTACGATGCAACTGCTCCGGGAGGATACTTACTCATCGGACATTCCGAAACAATCAACAAAGAAAAGACCGCTTACCGGTATTTGATGCCGGCCACCTATCGAAAAGAATGATCTGCGTAATATAAAATCTATTTACTGTTGCCAAAGCTATACGCTTCAGTAAATGGATTTTATATTACACGGATTGCTGAAAGGAATTTGGATTCGCCTTCGGCTTAATAACAGGAGGAATAAATTATGATGAATAAAATTCGGGTTTTCATAGTAGATGATTCCCTGCTGTTTCGCAAGGTATTGATCGATAATCTCTCTAAAAATCCCAACATAGAAGTAATCGGATATGCAGTTGACGCATTCGACGCTGAACGCAAGATTCCTGCGTTAAAGCCGGACGTAGTCACCCTGGATGTGGAAATGCCCAGGGTCAATGGCATAGAATTCGTGAAAAAACTTCTTCCAAAATATCCCGTTCCGGTTATTTTGGTTTCTTCTCTCAATTTAAACGTGTTTGAGGCCCTCTCTGCAGGCGCCGTGGATTTTGTCAGAAAGCCTGACATGTCCAGCAGCAATTCTGCCGGCACATTTTTAAATACGTTAATCAGTAAGATTTTTATCGCCTCCCGGGCTGTTATCAAAGTTCCCGCGGCTTCTCCGGCTCCTAAGGAAGCCGTGAGAGTTCCAATGGGGAAAGCAGCTTTCAGCCTGAACGCCAGCAATACCATCATCGCTATAGGCGCTTCTACGGGCGGAACAGAAGCCACGCTGCAAGTCCTTAAGGAGCTCCCTGCGGACACTCCTGGAATTGTTGTGACCCAGCACATGCCGGAAGGCTTTACCAAAATGTATGCAGACCGCTTAAACCGCCTCTGCGCCATGAGCGTAAAAGAAGCCAAAAGCGGAGATGCTATTGAAAGGGGACAGGTTCTCATCGCCCCAGGCGACCTTCAGATGAAGGTGGTTAAAACAGGAAGCCGTTACACAGTAAACTGCTATTCAGGAGAAAAGGTAAGCGGGCACCGTCCCTCTGTGGATGTGCTGTTCCAGTCTGTTGCCGATACCGCCGGGGCCTCTTCCGTTGGAATTATTATGACCGGAATGGGCAGGGATGGAGCAAGCGGACTTCTCAGCATGAGAAAAAAGGGAGCATTTACCATCGGACAGGATGCGGAAAGCTGCGTTGTTTACGGAATGCCTATGGTAGCCTACAATATTGGGGCTGTGACCAGGCAGGTTTCCTGTTCAGGCATTGCAGGAGTATTGATGAAGCATTTAAGTTCACTATAATTTAATAAATTCCATTGCGTAAAGTTAATATTTCGTTTAAATTGACGATATTATAAATGTAATCAAAAAACAGCAGCATTTCCAAGTCTCTTAGAAAGGAGTAAAAAATGCGTATCTCTACGAACTATCTCAATACGCTGTATAATACCTCCATGACACGACAAAATCAGAATGAAATCAGCCCTTCTGAATCCGGAAAAAACAATTACGATGAAATTACTATCCGCTTTGCTTCTCCGGAAGCAAGGGATTCTAAATTTGCCTCAACCCTCAAAAATGTACTTATGAACGAAATCAGACAAACCCCTTCGGAGGAAAAGCTGGACCTTTTAAAGCAGAGGATTGAAAACGGAACCTATCAGGTAGATGCCAATAAGATCGCCGAAAGGATTCTTTTATACAAAGGAGCGGATTCCAATGAATGAATTTATCGCTGTAATTGAAGAACTGATCCAGTTATTTCAGAAGCTGACTGAAATTGAGCAGGTAAAACTGGAGGCCGCTAAAAAGAACCGTGTCACTTATGTGGAAGACTGTATGAATCAGGAACAGGCCGCCATATTAAAGCTGAGAGGTCTTGACAAGAAGCGGGAACAATGCCAGGAACGGCTTGGCTTTAAAGGATATACCTTTCAGCAGATTCTTTCGGAGGTGCCGGAAGACGGACATAACCGCCTGAAAGAACTGTTTGACCGGCTCTCCTATCAGGTCAAGCTGTTCCAGGATATAAGTGACAGCGCACGTACTATGATTGAGATAAATCTACACATGATAAATAAGGCCATTCAAAGTTCCCAGAATGAAGTGGCTCCAGATAAAGCGAAGTGGGAGGGACTACTATGACACGTTCTACCTTTGCCGGTTTTACTACCGCACACCTGGCCATGGCAGCCAGTCAGCGGGCTATTGATGTAACCGGACAAAATATAGCAAATATTAATACAAAAGGCTACACGAGACAGAGAGTGGATTTGGTAAGCTTTAATACACGTGGCGGCGATTCTATGAGCACGGCTGCCAGTTCCAAAATCGGTTATGGTGTTGAAATTACGGGTATTTCACAGATCAGAGATCCTTTTCTCGATGTCCAGTTCCGCAACCAGATTGCCAAGGTGGGGACTGCTGATGCTAAACAGGCTACTTTAGATCAGTTGGCTAATATCTTTGATGAAACAGATAAGGCAGCTCTAAAACAGGCTCTCAGCGATTTAAGCAGCAGCTTGGACAAGCTCTCCTCCAATGCAAACAGCAGGGAGTTTGACAGCATCGTCCGTTCTCGATTTCAGGTAATTGTGGACTACATACACCAGAAATCAGCTGACTTAAAAACAGTCAGAGAGGAAACCATCAGCGGCTTGGAGAGTACGGATATTCCTGTTGTCAATAATCTTCTTTCCGACATCGGCAAGTTAAATGATGCCATTTGGAAGAGCCAGGTACAGGGCAATCCCTCTCTGGAACTTCTTGATGAAAGAAATAATAAGCTTGATGAATTGGCCGGCTATCTTCCGATCTCTGTAACATATAAGGATGTATATGTTTCTAAAGATGTTAAATTCGAATACCCGGAAGTGAAATTCAGAGCTGGCAATGGCATGACCTATAATCTCACTGGTGGAGAGCACGGTGAGAACTATGCTTCGGTCATCTTGGAACGAAATAAAGGAGCAGACAACGAACCAAATGGAAAAGTTTCTATCTTTTTGATTCCAGCCAGTGATTTTCCCATGGGCTCAGATGTAAGTGCTTTAAAAACCGAAGATCTTTCTGATTATTTAAGAGAAGGTTCCTTAAAAGGAACTGTAGATGCTTTAAATAAATCTGGAGAATTGGACAGTCCTTCTACCGATTTCAGAGGTATTGGTTATTATGAAAAAGCCTTTGAGACCTTTGTTCAGGTATTTGCAAAGACGTTCAATGATTTGAACGGGGGCATGCGGCCTTATACAAGTGTAAATCCTCCGCCCAAAGGAGGGAGTGTATCAAAAAATGACAGTAATTTTGCGGTCTTCAGCGTAGATTTCTCAGAGACTTCCGGAAACTTTTCAGATGGGGAGACCATTAAAATTAATGGAACCACATTTACTTTTAAAAATACACCATCCGGTCCAAATGAGATAGCGATTGGATCAACTATGGAAGATAGCATGAATACTCTGCTCACTTCCCTGAATACCTCACCGAATAATAGCATGACAGTAAATACCATTTCAGATACGGGTACCTGGACGTTGTCGGGAAAAAAATTGACATGGACCGGCACAACCGATTTGGGTAGTGCATCTATAAGCAGTTTCAAGGAACATGATGGAGTGAATAATGTAGCTCTCGTTTACGAAGCAAACCCATCTAACCTCAGAAACTTCGATTTATTCCGGACCTCTGATGGAGACACTACCTTTACTGCTTCTAATATTAAGATATCCGATGACTGGATGAACAATACCATTTACATTATTTCTTCTCAAGAAAAAGGGGCAGGAACCTCTGCCAATGATAATATACTTAAAATGCTGAAAGCCCTGACCGATGAACGGGTATTCAAATATGAACATACTGCAGGAGATATTCCTTACTATACAGGAAACTTCTTCCAGTGCTATTCAAATCTGGAAAACACCCAGGGTATTGACAGTTCTTCCAACAGTGCTGTTCTCACCAACCACATAGCCGTGCTTGCACAAACATCAGACAGCAAAGACTCTGTATCAGGTGTTTCCTTAGATGAAGAAGGCATTAGTCTGATGCAGTACCAGAGATCCTTTTCTGCTGCTGCCCGTCTGATGACAACCCTTGACGAGGCATTGAATACACTAATCAATAATACCGGCATCGTAGGACGCTAAACAAAAAAGACAGGAGGTTTCCAATGAGAATTACGACGAATGCACTAATACGGAACTATAAAAGTAACTTAAGCAGATCTGTAGACAACTTAAATAGCTCCAGAAATCGTGTTATGACCCAGAGAAGTTTTAACAAGGTTGCTGAAAACCCTGCATCCGCAGCCCGTGCCTCTCAGCTTCATCGAAAGTATTATAAGAATCTGGATAACCTGGATACACTGCAAGATATTCAGTCCCGCCAGGATGGTCAGGAAGATGCTCTCATGCAGGTACTGAATGCCATTAAAACCATCAGTGGGGATTATAATTTACAGGCTATGAGCGGTGACAAGCAACAGCCGGAAGAGCGGAAAACCTTTGCCACTGCTATCCGCCAGTTTCAGCAATCAATGACATTAAGTCTCAACTCCACCTATGAAGATACCTTTTTATTTGCGGGATCTGACGGAAAGAATCCGCCTTTTGTGCTGTCTGAGGACGGGTCCAAGCTTACTTATCGGGGAATTGATGTGAATTTAGAGGCAGTTCATCCCGAATATGATAAACTCACGAAGTTAGCCAAAGATGACTCCCTTTATGTGGATTTAGGTATGGGCCTTTCCCTCGATGGAATCGGCAATGTGGTGCCTTCCAGTGCTTTTGACGTTTCACTTCCAGGAATCAAGGCGATTGGTTTCGGAGTGGATACCGAAGGCTTTAGCAACAACGCGATTATCCTGGCAGGACAGCTGGCAGATGAATTGGAAAAGACCCCATTTGATGTAGATAAATACGGAAAGATGGTAGAGAAGTTTAAATCCTTAGGAACGAATGTATTAAATGAAGTTACTAATCTGGGGGTTAAATCAGAATTTTTAAGCACCACAAAAGATCGTTTGGAAAATAATGATATTTCTCTTCAGGAACAGATGCTGGAGGTGGAAGGAATCGATACTGCGGAAGCTATTACTGATTATATGTGGAATCAATATGCCTACAATGCCGCACTCAAAGTAGGAACTAGTATTTTATCTCCATCTTTTATTGATTTCATGAAATAACTTTGATCGGAGGTGTGTTAAATGGAAGCATTGCTTAGAATTACAACCATACCCATGGAATATGAAATGAAAATTCAAAAAGCGAGGCTGGAATATTCAAGTTCTAAATCTGATGTTACGATGAACAGAGACAGGGGCGGCATGACCATGGAAAACCACCCTATCAAAGTACGCTTAGATACGTACAATGCACGTAATTCAGTTTGTCCTACTACAACAGAAAGTGTGAGGCAGGCGGCTGACAAAGGAAAAGCTGCTGCCTTAGACGCCACGGCTGCATATGCAAAGGAGAGTGCCATGTTGTTAGATCCCAAAATTCCTAATGCCCTCAATCAAATATTCAGCCAAAGGGCCCAGCAGCCTACAGGAGAATTCGGATTACGATTTATCCCCACTACAGGCCCTGATATTGAATGGTCTGACCCAGATCTTTCCATGCAATATCAGATGGATAAATTAAGCTTCGATATAAAAGTATTAAACGGGAATTTCGAATTCATACCAGGAAGCATCGAGATGTCCATTACTCAAATGCCTGATGTAAATATTGAATACATCGGAAAACCCCTTTATGTTCCTCCCAGTGCCGCTAATTTATTTAATCATACTTCAATGGATGTTCTCGCTTAATCCTGTACCCCGGAGGTATTTACAATGGAAATCAACACGCAGTACTTTGGCAAGATCTCCTGTTCAGAAGAAGAGTTTATTCATTTTTCTGATGGACTGTTTGGCTTTGCCGACCTAAAAAATTATGTTCCTCTGGCATTCCAGGAGAACAGTGATGCCTTAATCTGCCTGCAGTCTTTAGATGACTCAAATGTTTCCTTTATCCTTATGAATCCATTTCAGTTTTTTGAAAAATATGAGCCAGGACTATCTCATGAGGATAAAAGGCATCTAAAGACTGAAGGCAGAGAAGATGATATTTCCTATTACGTTATCAGTGTTATTCACAATCCAATGGAAAACAGTACGGTAAATTTAAAGGCTCCTATTGCGGTAAATACTAAAAACCGCGAAGCCAGACAAATTATTTTGGATAATCCCCTCTACCGTTTCCGCCATCCACTCAGGGACTTCATAAAAAAGGGGGATTAGTATGCTGATTCTTCAAAGAAAAAAAGACCAATCCCTTACTATTGGCAACAATATTTCTATCAAAGTTCTTGATATAGGAAATGACTGGGTAAAGCTGGCTATTGATGCACCAAAGGAGGTTTCTATACTTCGCACCGAGCTTTTGGAAGCCGTTTCTGCAAACCAGGAGGCTGCTTCTACTCCTTTAAGCGAAGGCTCTCTCTCCATGATCAAGGATTTCATGAACAAAAAAAACAGCGGAGATACCTGATATTATTTGGGTATATCCGCTGTTTCTTTTTCATGATTCAATTCTTCCGTTTCCCCGTCTTCCTCTTGTTGACCTATCTCTTCTGATTCCTGATTTCTCCTTTTAAAGAGCCGATGAACCCCTTTCTTAAAGGTCAGAAACCCCTTTTCCATTCCATTAACTGCCACCCTTATTCCATACCTCCCAAGACGAAGTGTCCAGAAAAGAGGTAAAAGTATACTGGACTTCTCCAATGCCGGATATATGGTTTCCATATAGGATCGGTCTGGGAACAGCCAGTTTACCAACCGCTTTAATTCTTCTGCCCTTCGATCCCTGGCATAGCAATCTGCAACCTTTGTAATCAAGGGAAGTAACTGTGCGCTGATTTCCCGCCCCTCCGAACCTTTACTGAAAACATAGGACTCCATGGCATCATATATTTCCATATTTTCAATTCCTACTCCAGTCCCCAACCAGCGAAGGATGAGATATTCCAAATGTTCCGCAAACTCTGCTATTTTAAGCTTTTTTAACTGTTCATAAATGTAGGGCCATGTAAAGATCTCTCCGTAGGTCTTATAAAATACCCAAAAATCTATAATCTGGTTCAGACTGATATCTCCCCTGGCATAAGAATCGGTCAGCCGACAAATGAAAAACAAGTACATTTCAGTGGGATTCATCTCTCTGATATGATTAAATCCATTTTTATTCGGCAGTGCACGAAACAAATTTATGTAAAACCTCTGCATGGATTTGCTGAAAAACATAGTTTGATTAAAGCATAAAACTCTGTTTCCGGGAATCTTGTAATATAATTCTCCGTGTACTTCCGTATACTTCTCTTCAAAATCTGCTTCACGAAAGAAAGCCTTAACCGCCAGAGCATCCTTTCTTTTCAAACCGATCTCAACAGATTCCCTACAGCACATTTCTTCAATAGGATAACATTTGACTATATCTGAATAATTTAGAAAAAAACAATTAATTTCCCTTCTTTCAAAAATAGTCTGGATCTGTCTTTCTGCTGAATTAAGACGCTCAATCCGATGAACAGATTCTAAATATTTATCAAAAAAGTGCTGACGGACCGGCTGCGGAATCTCTTCGTCTAAGCCCATAATTCCATAATAGACAACATGTGCCACACGATGATAATCAGCAATCCGGAACAATTTTTCCCAGTTTAAATATCTCAAGGGAGCCGGTGGTTCCTTTTGATTCATGACCGATGACAGTAGTGTCATTAAGTACCGCTCTTCATATCCTTTACTCATTCATTATTCCACCCTTAATCTATAAGAAATTTCCTGCCAGCAGTATGTTATTCACTGTAACATAAATTTCCATTCATATTATATATCGGTTTTTTTTAGACAATCTTAACTTTAACATGTAACTGTTCGATAAATAATATGTAAATGAAACCAATATCACGATTACAGAAAAGGTGAAAGCATTGAACACCATCCATTATATCTTCCTTCGGACTCTATTTTTGACGGGAGTCCCCTTTATAGCCTCCTCGCCTCTTGGTCAGGGCAGCCAGGAAAACACTGCCATTATCTCAAATTTTGCCCAAGACGAGAACCCTGTCTCTTTATCGGCTGATTTTCCTCAGGAAGGCCGGTATGACCTTATGCTGGACAGCGCATGCGGCCCTCTTACTTACTACAATCAGTCTGATACCAGATGGGGAAACTTCCTCTATGGAGGAAAGGATCCTCTCTCCACTTATGGCTGCGGCCCCACGGTCATGGCTATGGTGGTCACAAGTTTTACGGGGAATCAGGTGCTGCCTCCTGATATGGCACAGTGGGCTGCAGCAAATAAGTCCTGGGCTCCTGGTCAGGGGTCTTATCACCGGCTGATTCTGGACAGCGCACTGGCTTATGGTCTAAATGCAACTCCTCTTAAAGACTATACGGTGCAGGGGCTGGAGAATGCATTAAAATCTGGACATTTGATTGTGGCCCTTATGAAAAAGGGACACTTTACCCAAAATGGGCATTTCATTATTCTCACCCATTTTACAGAGAATGGAATGATTAAAATTGCTGATGTAAATGAATATAATAACTCACAGATGGAGTGGGATCCATCTGTTATATTAAAGGAATTGAATTATAGGGCATCAGACGGAGGCCCTCTTTGGATGATAGGGCCCGCTGACTAATGATAATAAGAATCTTTTCCAGACAGCCGCAGGCTTATATGGCGATCCAATTCGATGGTACGTTTTAATGCCAGATGAATATTCTTCCCTTTTTCCACCAGCATTTGTGCTTCAGGAGTGTCAGGATTAACATCAGTGCTTCCTTTCAGCCAAGTCCTTATCTTGGAGACTTCCTCCGGCCGCAGGGCAACTATGAGACAATCTACATTGCTGGTACTTACATCGGCCTTGTCCATCTCCTCCTGGCGCATTCCCAACAGCATTTGGACTAATTCCCGATCATTACGAGACAGAGAATCTCCCATTTCTCGAGTAATACGCTCTATTTCAGTAATGCAATTGTATTTTATCTGCATTTCCTTCAGAATCTCAATCATCATAGCCTTTTCCATGATTACCCTCCTTAATTTATAGAAAAATTTTAAATAGCCGGAGAGAAAGATTTCTCTCCGGCCCTGTTTTTTAACTGCTTAATCTCTGTGCCTCTTTAAAAGCATCTCTCAATTCTACAATTAAAGGTCTAACTTCTGAAATAACCTTTACATTTCTCCCTGCACTGATCCTGCTGAATTCATACAGAAAAAAATCATACATGCGATTCAGCTCATTGCTAATTTCAAAGTCAAAGTTTAAGGTATTTCTTAAATAATGAACAATCTCAACAGAACGTCGCATAGACTGGTCAAAAAGCTCATAATCTTTTTTTTCCAGGGCAAGCTCCGCTCTGGTCAAGCGCTTTAAAACCTCATCATATAGAAGACCAAGCATCTCTCCGGAAGTCATGGTATTTACCGCCTGTGTTTTATAATTCTGATAACCATAAGAATTCATATTGTATACACCGCCAATCCTTTATCAACCGCCCAAAGCGCCCTGCAACCAGCTGCTTTGGGAATTCATCTGTGCGATTACTGTCTCTAAAGATGTAAATTGCTTTACATACCGGTCTGTCTCTACCTTAAGCTGAGCCTGAAGACGTTCAACAAATTTGTCGACTTCATCCATGGACTTTTTAAGAGCATTGGTAAGGATACTGGTAGGCGCATAAGTAGAACCTGCTTTTTCAATTAGGCTTCCCTTTACCGCACCCGTAGTAGAGGCATACTGATCAGTAACCTTCAGCAAGCGAGACGCAAGCCCATCTTCGTTTCCTGTAGCATCTGTTTTTTTGGTAAACAGCTCCTGTATCTTTGATCCAGAAGTTTCAAGACCTGCCCTGAACTTCTCTTCATTGAATACCAAAGCTCCATTATCTGAATAATTGGTACTTTTAGTAATTCCAATGCTTTCCAGAAGTGCCGCATCATCCCCATAGACTCTAAAAGCAGAACGCAGAGCATCAGATAGGCTTCTTAATTCAGGATCACCGAATAACATTCCCTTCTTTGCCTCTTCTTCCCACTTTTCAATTTGCGTGTCTTTCATCTCTTCTTTTTGTTCATCTGTCAAAGGCTCGTATTTCCTGTTCGGTTTGGTAGAAACCTCATCATTGACCAGCTTAACTATGGAATTAAAGTCCTTGATCATATCAGAAACTGCTTTTACAATCTTATCAGAATCTACCTTTGAACTGAAAGTGACAGCATCCTCACTTTTTTCTATGATATTACCGTCTGTTCCATAAGTTCCAAAGGTTCCATTTACAGTGACAGTTAAACCATCCAGATCGAAAGAGTTGGATCCACGGGTCATCTCTACTGCTTGAGAATCACCGTACTTTACGCTGATGACAGCATCTTGTCCCAATACTTTATCGTCTCCTACCAGTTTTCCAGCCAAATCACCAAAGAGCGTTTTATTATCGGCTCTGCCATCAATCTCAATGCTGCCAGATGCGCCCTCTTCCTTTGACACAATGGAAAAACGGTCAGCATTTCTCATATAAGTCACAGTTACACCTGCATCAGAGCTATTAATTGCTGCAATAATTTCACTCATAGTACTTTTATATGTAAGGCCCTCAATGTCTTTTCCGTTGATATTGATGTTAAGTGGAGTGTTCTCATCCGCTGGTACTGTCATACCTTTCTTCTGCGAAAACTCTTTAAAAGTGGCTTCCATTCTCAGACGGTTTCCTTCTCCGGCAACGACATCTATAGCACCGCCTTTTCCGATTACGCCACTGTCAGCAGAAGTAAGAATCAAGTCAGAAGATGAATCCGGAGTTCCATCGGGTTTCACAGTGGAAAATTCCAGCTTATTACCAGCACCTACCTTTACCTCAATTCTTCCTGTCCCGAATTCTTTTGCCAACTTTGTTTTAATATCATCCTTCAGAGCATTTAAATCTGCGATTCCGGTATCTCCTCCATAAGCCAGCTTTATGGTTTTTGTAACGCCATTGTATGAAAAGGTCATCTCCTTTCCATTTATACGATCTTCGAAAGTCTCATGCCTATAGAGTTCTTGAGGCTCCATCTTACTGGCAATTCCAGTGCCAACAACTCCATAATCTAACTTTTCATCTTTCAATTTTTCTGCATCAGCACCAAGGGCCTCTAATGCCGCTCTGCTTCCTCCAACCAAACGGATGGTATGTTCATCGCCAAGGGCTGTAGCCTTAAAATCCAGGGTATAACCAGGATTTTCATAGTTGTTCTCATCTACCTTTGTAGTTATATCACCTGTAACATTTGCCTCGACATAATCAGCAAGTGTCTTTTCTCCTACTACAACCCCTCTTAAGGCTTCATTAATTGCATCCTGAACTCCCTGTCCAGTGGAATAGTCACCGCTTCCCAAACGGACACTAAAGGCTTTATCTCCAATCTTGAAGCTTAAACTCTCTCCTTCTAAATTGTTTACTGCCCATTCCCCATTTACGTCGATGGAGCCAGTTTCCAATTTTCTGGTGCTGACATTCTCTTCAGAGACTACCGAAGCTTTAGAGGCCAGTTGTTTTACCCCCACAACAGAAACAGATTCAGAAGTCTTAGGGCTTCCTGTTACCTGAACATATTTACTGTTGGTTCCGACTGGTGTCACATTGCTTTTAGACCAAAAAGACGGACTGGAAATATTGGTTTCTGGACTCATATAGGAAGTATATTTTCTCGAAAACTCAATCAATTTTGAACTAATGGAACGATAAGCATCCTGTTTCCACTGAAGAGTCTGCTTACTCTTTTGTTGTTTTGCTATTTTTGCCCTTGTTGCGGCTGTCATTCCTTCAATCAGACTGTCTCTGTCCAAGCCACTGGCGAGACCGCCGAAGCCTTTGATGGAAGAAGATAAGCTGCCGCTGGTCACACTATTATATACTGATGCCATATTAAAACTCCTTTCTAAACATACAGACGATTTTATTCTCCAAAATTCGCTTTTTTTCTTGTTTTTGCTATACTTATTTATCGACATATTGTATACTAAAGATAATAGTATTATCTCATTTTACGAATGGAGGAATAGAAGTTGTCAACTGTAATTGCAATTACAAATCAAAAAGGCGGCGTAGGCAAAACCACTACTTCCTGCTCTCTTGCCTGCGGCCTGGCTATGAATAATAAAAGAGTTCTGGCTGTAGATTTGGACCCTCAGGGGAACCTGGGGTTCAGCCTTGGACTGCAGATTGAATCAGGAGCAACCATTTATGAGGTCCTAAAGGGAACCGCCACCTTGCAGGAGGCAATCCGCTCTGTAAAGCGCTGTGATGTGATTTCCTCCAACATCCTATTAAGCGGTGCGGAGCTGGAATTTACAGGCAAGCAGAGAGAATGCATGCTGAAAAACCTTCTCTCCACGGTAGCAGGATATTACGATTATATCATTATCGACACCCCCCCTGCACTAAACATCCTTACCATAAATGCATACGCAGCCTCTGATTACTTAATCATCCCTATGGTGCCCGAAATCTTAAGCCTGATGGGAGTATCCCAGATTAAAGATACCATCAATACCGTCCGTTCTTCCGTTAATCCGGAACTGGTAGTACTTGGCATACTGCTTAATAAATACAATCCCAGAACCCTCCTTTCCCAGGAAGTAAAGGAAATGGCTCAAAAAATTGCTGCTCAGATTGATTCCACAGTGTTTAATGCCCATATCCGGTCCAGTGTCAGTGTGGCGGAAGCTCCTGCCCAGGGAGAAAACCTTCTGGATTATGCTCCCCGGTCTAATCCCGCCCGTGACTACAGGGAATTAGTTGAGGAAGTGCTGGAATTGATTAGGCAGCGAAAAAATTGATAATGCAAGGAGTATTAAATTATGGCCAGAAAAAGCAGTAAAACTGCTCATGTTATGAATCTGTTAGCCGGGGATGATTCTGAATCCCCAAAGGAGGAGGCTGCCAAAGAAAATCTGGCTGCCAGACAAACTTCTGATTCCGCAGAAGCTATTAAAGGGCTGGCCAGCATGAATCAGCCCTCATCCGCACCAACACCTATTTCCATCATCGATATGTCTTCTTCAGCACCCGATCCAGTGGCGGAGCTGATTAAAGAGCAACTGGAAGAGGCAGAGGCGGCTGAAGTTGCCGTGGATGCCTCTGCAGTAGAACCTGAGAAAAAAATCTCAAAAGAGGTTACCCCTGAGAAAGAAGTATCCAAAGAGGTAATTCCTGAGGAAAAGGCTCCCGAAAAACCGCCGGTTCCTTCCTTCCAATACTTAAACGTCATGGAATATATCGTCAAGAATGCAGCTCCACAATACATGAAAGACTTCGAAGTGTGCCTCTGCGATCACTGCACCGCTGATGTGACGGCATTATCCCTGTCTCATCTGCCTCCCAAATACATTGTTGTGGACCGGGATTCTGTGTCTCCGCTTTTGAATTTTTATTCCTCCCGCTTCACCCAGCAGGTGGTGGTGGAATTGACCAAGGCATGCTCTGTTGTAAAAGAAAACCCACACCATTAGGTGTGGGTTTCATGCATGATTGCTTCCGCTTCCTGATATGCACTGCTGCTTATAATTCCATTCCATATTTCGTTTACGGTTTCAACACAATCCATATAGGTCTGTGCCAGCAAACCGGACGGAATGCCTAACTTATCGGAAAGAAGCTTTACTTCCTTCCAATCCGCATTCTCGTAGCTGAGAATGAGTCTGTAAAGGTCTCCGCAAACTCCCTCACGTTTGATTAAGGCATCCTTGATTTCCTGGGCTACCGGAACCTCTTCCAGTATTTCCTCCAATGGTGCATCAATCATGAACTGCAGAGTGGAAAACATTCCCATCATATAAACCTCTGACCGGATAATGGGCAGATCCTCCACATGCTCGGAAAGAGCCATGGCATAATTAGCCCTGAGGAAGGACAGCTTCATCATAGCCTCGAGGGCCTCATCCTTTTCAAAGTCATTGTTAAAGCTTAAGAGATATACCCACTGCTTCAACTGACTGATACCCATGGTCACCAAAGCCTGGCGAATAGAGGATACCCGTCTGCGAAGGGCAAAATAAGCAGAATTTACAATCTTAAGAAGAGCATAGCTTAATGCCGCATCATGGCTTACGATTTCTTCTATCTGCTGAATGTCCGGCTCATCTTTTGAGACTTCCACAACAAGCTGGAAGAAGTTTCCTTCCAGGAATTCCATACGATTTACCTTATTGGCCATGGCCTCTGCCACATAGCTGCCTTCTGCAAAATCTGCACCGACTTCCATAGCCAGCTCGTAATCCTCTTTGGTATTAACTCCGGTTGCAATGCACTTCTTATCAAAGCCTTTCATGGTATTGATAAGGTTATTTAAGGAAACACGCTCTCTTCCCTCATGTTTGTTGCTTACATCTACCTTTATGTATGTGACAAAGTCCAGCATGGTAAAATATTTTGGAGAAAACTGAAAATCATTGATAGCAAATATGTAGCCTTCAGTACGGTATTTTTTAATGATTGTAGGAGATAATGGATGGATCATCACATGATCTTCAATCTGGATAACCAGCTTATCTTTGTCAAAAATCTTCGGTGTATTTCTGAACAGCAAAGAAGGAGTGAAAGTTACAAATGTCAGTTTATCTTGAAAAATTCTCTCCGTGTTCTGCATCAGGAAGCCTGCAATGGTATCTGCTGCTGCCACATCGGAGCTGCTGTAGAGGGAATCATAATCCTTCTGGAATAGTACCTCATAGCCGATAATTTTGTCCTCCTTCAGTGCCTTAATGGGCTGCCGGGTGACATATCTGTCCATTTTCTACCTCCTTTCAAGCAAATGATCAATTACTTCCACCAGATGTCCGATTTCCGGTTTTGACAGCTGTTCGTTTGCACCCAGCTGTTTGCCTTTAATCATTAATTCCTGATTGATCATGGAAGAGAAGATAACAAGGGGGATGTGCTTTAATTGCTTATCCTCCTTCACCAGCTTTGTCAGGTGGTGTCCATCCATTTCCGGCATCTCAATATCCGTAATAATCAAACTCACCTTATCAGCAAAATCTGAATCATTTCTGATCTCGTTTAAATAATCCCACGCTTCCTGACCGTTGTTTTTAAAAGTCAGGTTTTCATAGCCTGCCTTTTTGAGAGAAGCTTCAATCATCTTTGTCAAAAGAATGGAGTCTTCGGCAATCAGAATGGGACTGTCAATTCTTTCCCTTTGACCAAGTCTGGATATTTCATCTAACTGGATTCCTGTCTCCGGAGCTATCTCTGCCACGATTTTTTCAAAATCCAGAATAGTTACTAAATCCTTTCCGCACTGGGCAATGCCGGTTGCCACGCCTTCTTCTCCACGGCTGATGGTATCATCCGGCTTCTGAATATCCTTCCAGGAGATGCGGCTGATGCCCACAACGCTGTGTACACGGAAAGCAATGTGCAGCTTATTAAAATTGGTAACAATGAATAAGTCCTTTGGCTGCTGTTCTGTTGCACTTCCGGTTAAATAGTGAGGAAGGTCAATGACCGTGAGAAGAATATCTCTGGGTTTAAAAATCCCCTCTACAGAAGGATGAGCATGAGGAATGGGCTTCACCTTATCTGACATCATGATTTCCCGGACTTTGGCCACATTAATACCGTATAATTCACCGTAAATCGTAAATTCCATTATTTCAATCTCATTGGTTCCTGATTCTAACAAAATATCTGTTTCTGCCATAGTTCTTCTCCTTTGTCCCAATATAATCAGCAAAAACATCTGCTTACTGAAATATCGGCATATTTCTTCCGATTCATAATATTTATAAATCAATTTCCGCTCTGCCGTAGGTTCTGATCCTGACTCTTCCCGTACTCACATCAAAAGACATGGTCCTGGCGTAATTTTCTCCCACATCGGAAGCCGCAAGACGGATTCCCTGTGAATGGAGAATATGTCTTACACTGACAACATTGCGGGCTCCGATGTTGCCAAGGGTGCTGTTTCCCTGCAGTTCGAACATCTTGGCTCCCCCGGCAATCTTGGCAATCAGCCTGGCCTTTCTGGCTCCCATGATTTCTATTTTCCGGAGGGTCTCAGCCAGTCCGGTATCGGCGTATTTAAATATGTTTCCGTCTCCTACACCATATACCTCAGGAAGCATGATATGGACCAAAGCTCCCAGCTTAATCATGGGGTCGTACAAGCTGATCCCAACACAGGAACCGAGAGCATAAGTGATCAGAACTCCCTCCTGCCGCGCGAACTTCATATCTGCGATTCCAACCGTCAGCTTTTTATCCATTACTTATCCCCAGCTTTTCCATTAAAAAGTTCAGTGACTGAATTTCCGGCATCATCAGAAGGTCACTGTGAAGCACGTTCCCACCTATAATAAACTGGCCGCTGATCATCATCATCTTATCTGTTTGATAGCCAAACTCCACCATAGGCACACTTAAGATTCCACCCAGCATGTTCACCGCTGTATCCGGGACAGATAAGTTGATGGTCACATCGCTGAGAGTGGACATTGCATTGACGTAAGAAGATATGATAATATTTCCGACCTCCTCCAGGGCGGAGGTTTCCAGAACATTCAGTTGATAATAGTCTTCAATTTTTTGCTGCATCAGGCTGGATAAGACCTCATTGATAAAATCCAGCTTCAGGATAAAAAGCATCAGTCCGTTGATCTCTCCTGACATCTTTACCAGTATGGCAGCCACAATTTCCTCAGGATCTCCGAGAAACTTAATGGCATCATTGTAGCCAAGAATCTGCACGTTGGGAAGCGTCATCCGCACAGTCTTCCCCAGCATGGAGGATAGAGCCGTAGCTGAATTACCAGTTCCTATGCTGCCTATCTCACGGATCAGATCTAACCCCAATCCATTCATTTCATCGTAGCGTGTTATCTTCATGACACCGATCTCCTTCCTATGTGGTCACCTATCCCTGACGAAGTGTGTTGATGGTGGCCTCCACCTCTTCAGAGGTCTGTACCATTCTGAGAGAGTAGGAATAGGCTCTCTGGGCTTCCATCATTTTAGTCATTTCTTTTGCAAAGTCTGTGCCCGACACCTCCATGGCACCTTTTATCACCTTTGCCTGTTCAAGGAGAATAGGTGCTCCGTTTTTTTCGGTCACAGCAAATTCGTTATTTCCTACGCTTTCGATTCCATCTCTTCTTATAAAGGTATATATGCCTATGGCCTTGGGATCGTGGGCGCCTTCTTCAAGCTCCTCTTCCTCTTCTTCCTCTATTTCGTCCTCCTGTCCAGGGTAAACGGCAGGCTTGACATCATAGGAAATCTCCTCCTGATCCATGTTCAGGACTCTTTTTCCGGAAGTGTTTACCAGATAAAACTGGTCCTCTAACTGGGAAAGCTGGAAGCGTCCGTCCCTTGAATATGTAATGTCTCCTGTGGCAGGATCTCTCAGCATAAAAAAGCCTTCCCCTGCTATGGCATGGTCATATTCAAGGCCGGTTTCCCTGTAGGGCATATCAGTCATATCGGTTTTTGTATAGTCCATTCTGACTCCGCTGCCTGTTTTAGCCGCATCTCCCCCCTCTGTACTCCTTGTCTGGGAATAAATCAGGTCGGAAAACACGCTGTACTGAGGCTTAAAGCCCGATGTATTCACATTGGCAATATTGCTGGACACCACGTTCAGCTTTGCCTGATTACTTAAGGCGCCTAAAGCGCCGATATAAAAAGACTGGTTCATCTTACTCTTCCCCCTATACTCTTCCTATGTCATTGGAAACCTTGCTCATGAGCTGGTCATATATCCGAAGCACCTGAGCCGCACTCTGGGAGGCTCTCTGGCTTGTAATCATCTGCGTCATCTCTTCAATGGGATTGATATTGGATCGTTCCAATGCCTTCCACATAATTCCACCGTCTGCTGCTGTTCCTTCCGCTGCAGTGGTAAAGGAGCCGTTATCGCCCTTTACTAGCTGGCTGTAATCGGCAAAGTCCACAACTCTGATTTTACCCAGAAGAACCGGCTCCTGCTCCTCGCTGGTCTCTCCGTCTTCCCCGGCTCCAAGCCCCTTGATAGGGACCTCGTAAATATTGCCGTCTTTATCCACAGTAATGTGATCGGAAGAAAGCTCAATGGGGTTTCCATCTTCTCCAAGAACCCTTCCTAATGAGGGAATGGAAAGGTATCCTTCGTCATCAATGGTAAAAGAACCGTTTCTGGTATAAACCTGGTTTCCTGCAAAATCCCGAACGGCAAAGAACCCTGGTTTTGTCAGGGCAAAGTCTAAGTTTCCTCCGGTCTCCTCCACTGCTCCCTGATCATGGCTGGTCACGGTGCTTCTGGAAGCACGTATCATGGATACGGCCCCTAACTGAGCAGCATTGTCTTTATCACGGTTTCCGGTGCGGTATAACATCTCATCCCGGAAGGTGGTGCTGACCATACGGTCAGGTTTAAAGCCCGCTGTTCCGCTGTTGACCATATTGTTTCCGATTACATTTAAGTTCCTGGTCTGATACAGAATTCCTGAAGCCAGATTGTAAAATCCATGAAACATATCTTTTCTCCCTTCCTACTTCCCATCTATGAAATTAGTCAGATGCAGCCTGAGCTTTTGAATCGCATTGGAGTGAATCTGTGAGATTCTGGGCTCGCTAACGCTCATGACATGTGCAATCTCCTTCATATTTAATTCGTCCATATAGTACAGTGAAATAACCTTTTGTTCGTTTTCTTTTAAATTATTTATGGCAGAAACCAGAACCTCTTTAAACTCTTCCTGCAGATAATGGTCTTCAGGCTGGTCATCTTCATTTATAGAGGGAAGCTGCACCATCTTTTTATTGTCACTTCCCGCCTCCAGAACCATGTCTAAGGAAAGGACGCTGTAAACATTGGACTTGCCAAGGGTTTCCTGGTACTTTTCCAGACTTATATTCATGTGATCCGCAGTTTCCTGCGGAGTGGGAAACCGGCCTAAGCGGTTGCATAGTTCTGTGACAGCATTGTCCATCTCTTTTGCATTTTTCCTTACGCTTCTGGGAATCCAGTCCTGCTTTCTCGCCATATCAATGATCATTCCGCGAATCCGCTTGGAAATATAGGTTTCGAATTTTACATTCAAGTCAGGGTCAAACTTTTCAATGCCGTTCATAATGGTCAGCACCCCTTCATTGACGATATCCTCCACCTGGGCAAAGCTTAAGTAGACATCACGCATCTGAATGGATATACTTCTCACCATGTTCATATACCGCATCACCAGTTCATGCTTAATCGTGATATCTTTTGTATGCTTATATTTAATTAATAGCTCTTCATTGGTATATTGGCTTAAATCCTGTTCCATTTCGACTAACACTGCCTTTCTGACACAAAGAACGGTCAAAGGGTAATATTTCCGATTGCCTGGATCTGAATATTATTTGCAATCTCATTAAAGGAAAGGACATATACATTGGGATAGAACTGTTCTACTAAACGGTAGAAATACAGTCTGACTACCTGGCTGGTGAGAATCACCGGCTTTTGTTCCAGATCCGCAAATTTTTTCATCTGTTCCCCCATCTGTCCGATCACAGACTGCATCACATCCGGACTGAGAGCCAGATAGATGCCTTGTTCTCCTTTTGCCATACTGCTGATAATATTTTTCTCCAGTTCCGCATCCAGGGTGAGCACCTTCATCTGTCCGCCTTCGCAGAACATTCTGGTGATAGTTCTCTTTAAAGAGATTCGGATATTTTCTGTAATCATATCCATATCCCTGGTGGTAGGAATCGAATCTGCTATGGTACCCAGAATCGTTTCCATATCTTTGATGGGAACACCTTCTTTCAGAAGATTAATAAGAATCTTCTGGAGGCCGCCGTAAGTGAGCTGTCCCGGCATCAGTTCATCCACCAGCTCCGGTGTTTGCTTCCTCACATTTTCCAGGAGCTGCATAACCTCCTGGCGTCCTAACAGCTCAAAAGAGTGCTGCCTGATGGTCTCAGATAAATGGGTCAGCATAACGGAGAGAGGATCAATAACGGTGTAACCGTAAATTTCCGCCATCTCCTTGTTTTCAGGCCTGATCCACTTACTTGGAATTCCGTAAGCCGGCTCCACGGTTTCAATTCCGTCTACCTCGCCGGAAAGGCCCGGGGGCTCTAAAGCCAGATAATAATCTACCAGGATTTCTCCTCTGGCTACCTCTTCCCCTCTGATCTTTATAACATATTGATTGGTATTTAAACTGGAACTGTCCCTCAGTCTGACGGAAGGAATGACAAGTCCCATGTCCTGAGCATACTGTCTTCTGAAAATGACGATCCGGTTGATCATCTTGCCTCCGCTGCTCTCATCGATCAGAGGGATCAGGCTGTAACCGAATTCCATCTCAATGGGTTCAACATTGATGAGGGCATAGACATTGTTCACGTCACGGTAGTAGGCTTCTTCATTGGCACCGATCTCCGGCGCTTCTTCAGCCATTGCCATGGTGGCAGCCAGTTCCTGGGGACCGATAGCAGATAAACGGACTTTCTGACCCAGCTGATAGCCTGCGGCAATAAGAATCACCGCCATAACTGCAAGCTGAACCTTGGGCATTCCAGGTACCAGCATCAGCACCATCATAACAACACCAGTGAGCATAATCGCTCTCGGCTGAGCCATGAACTGACCCGATACATCTTCATTCAAGGTGCCTTCTGATACGGCTCTGGTCACCACCATACCGGTAGCAGTTGCAATTAACAGTGCGGGAACCTGGGAAACAAGTCCGTCACCTACTGTTGCAATGGAATAAATGGACATTACTTCGCCAAATTCCAGGTTTGACTGCACCATACCGATAATTGCACCGCCGATAAAGTTAATGGCAGTGGTGATCAGGGACATGATGGCATCTCCCTTTACAAACTTGGTAGCACCATCCATGGCTCCGTAAAAGTCCGCTTCCTTCTGAACCTTGTACCTTCTCATCTTTGCTTCCTGCTCGTTAATCAGGCCGGAGCTTAAGTCCGCATCAATCGCCATCTGTTTACCAGGCATAGCGTCCAGGGTAAATCTGGCTGCAACCTCTGATACACGTTCCGTACCTTTCGTAATAACCAGGAAGTTTACTAAAACAATAATAAGGAATATAATAAAACCGACAACCACATTTCCCTGCAGAACGAAGTCACCGAAAGCCTTGATCACCTGACCGGAAGACCCCTGGTTTGACAGAATGTTTCTTGTAGAGGATACGTTTAATCCCAATCGAAACAGGGTCGTCACCAAAAGCAGGGCAGGGAAGATGGAAAATTCCAAAGGCTCCTTTATGTTCATGGTTATCAGCAGGATAATCATGGAAAGGGCAATATTTATAATAATCATTACATCCATAAAAAACGGAGGCAATGGAATAATCAATAGAAGTACGATCATAATGACAAATACTACTACAGAATTTTTCAGTAATGTCTTCATTCTTTTACACCGTTTCTTTCAGTTTCTCTGGCATGGTTTCCTCATTCTATGATCTTGTTATTCAGCTGGTATACATGTACCAGAATTTCAGCGACCATACCGTAATATTCTGAAGGAATCGCAGCTCCCACCTGGGTGCCGGCATATATCCCCCTTGCCAAAGGTTTGTTTTCAATCACATGTACTCCGTGTTTCTCACCCAGAGCTACAATCCTTAACGCCAACTCATCCTGGCCTTTGGCTACCAGAACAGGGGCAATATCTTTCTCTATATCATACCGTAGAGCAACCGCATAATGGGTAGGGTTACGAATAATAACGTCTGCCTCAGGGACTGACTGCATCATTCTGGAGCGGGCCCGTTCTCTTTGAAGACTTCGGATACGTCCCTTGATTTCAGGATTTCCTTCGGTCTGCTTAAACTCTTCCTTTAATTCCTGCTTTGACATTTTAATCTGGCGGTCATAATCCCACCGTGTATAGAAAAAGTCAAATCCGGCAACCGCCAGAAATACCATGGAAACCCGGAAGATCATGTCCATAATCGCACTCAGCACATACACTGCCGAACTTTTTAAATCCATATCAATGGTTCTTGACACTGGTATTAAATCCGCTTTTATGACCTGATAAAGAATGATTCCTAAAATGGTAATTTTCACCATGTTTTTCAAAAGCTCTATGACATTTTTTAAAGACAGCATCTTTTGAATCCCCTGAATGGGATTTAAATTGCTGAGTTTAGGGGCCAACTTGCTTTTTGAAAATAAAAACCTTGTTTGTACTCCTGTTCCTATCACCGCCAATGCAATGCTTGTCAAAAGGATGGGAAGGGCCGCCTTTGCAACTGCCAACATGGTATCCAGGAAAATCCCGGTGGTATAATCAGACAGATTTTCCGCCACTGGAGCCAGGCTTAAATATTTTATCATATAATCCCGCATGGCTCTGTACATGAAGGGAAACAACATTCTCAGCATTATAAAGCTTCCGAGAAGAGAAGCTATCATAACCACATCCTTGCTGAGCGGAACGTTTCCTTTTTTTCGTTCATCATTCCGTTTTTTCGGTGTGGCTTTTTCGGTTTTTGAAGGATCCGGCATTCCCGTTCATCACATCCTTTGCATTATAAGAGCCTGATTATATCCTCAATGGTCAGAAGCATCTGGCTGATCAGGCCGCTTACATAATCCGTCATGGGAGAAAACAGGAAAACCAGCATAAAGAAACCCAGCACCAGTTTCGTCTGTATATTCACCACAAACACATTGATCTGGGGAATTATTTTCATTAATACCCCCACTGCAATTTCTGTCAAAAATTCAATGGCAATCAGGGGAAATGAAAACTTAATCGCCATGACCGTGCATTGAATAAAAATTTCCACCATAGCCCATGCCGCCTGAGATCCCAATGCCGCCTGACCGTAAGGAATTGCCTCGGCAGCCTTTATGAGAATCTTAAACAAGGCCAGATGGCCATCCACTGCAAAAAACAGAAGCATGAAATAGGCATGGTAAATGGTTCCTGTAACGGCAATCTGGGCATTAGTCTGAGGATCGTAAATCATTGCCATGGACAGGCCCATCTGATAGTCTATAATGCTTCCTGCAAAGACGATGACCATAATAAATAACTCCATGACAAAACCAATGGCAAATCCAACGGCAAACTCTTTTAAAAGAAGCACCGCAAATTCAATGGAATTCACAGGCTCCGGCACCTGAGCCGAAGAAAAAGAGTAAATGAGCAGGGTAAATACCATAATCATGCCGCCCTTTACCTGTGCCGGAATATTTCTTCTGCCCCAGATAGGATTCAGCAGAATAAATCCTGACATCCTCATAAAAATAAGGGAAAACAGCATCATCTGTCCTATTTCCGGCATCTGAATCTTCCTTTCCTTTTATCCCAGCATGGAATTGAAAATATTTACTGTAAAATCACTGAGCGTTGTCATCATCTGGTCTCCCATCATCAGAAGCATCAGACCTATGACGATCAGCTTTGGAACAAAGGTAATGGTCTGTTCGTGGATCTGGGTAGCTGCCTGAATAATGGAAATAACAATACCCACGATCATGCTGACAATCAGCACTGGACCGGCCAGCTTGACCACTGTCCCAAATAATTCATAAAGCAGACCGTTTACAGCGGTTTCTGTCATATTCTAATCCTCCTGTCAGTAATGAAAGCTGTTCACCAAATTGGTGAACAGAAGCTCCCAGCCATTGACTGTTACAAAGAGCAGAAGCTTAAATGGAAGGGAAATCATGGCTGGCGGAAGCATAACCATACCCATGGACATCAGGGTACTGGATACAATAATATCCACCAGCAAGAATGGCAGAAAGATCATAAATCCTGCCGTAAATGCCCGCTTCAGTTCTGAAGTCATAAAAGAAGGAATCACCACTGTCATGGGGAGTTCCTCAACATTCTCCGGACTGTCAGTATTGGATAAATCAACAAATAAGTTTAAAGTGGCAGTCTCCGTCTGTTTCAGCATAAACCGTTTCATAGGGACTGCAGCCCGGTCCAGGGCCTCTCTCTGAGTTATTTCCTCTCTGATGTAAGGCTGGTAAGCGTTGGTGTTAACATCTTTGATTACCGGGTCCATGATAAAAAGTGTCAGGAATAATGCAATTCCAACCAGCACCATATTGGGCGGGCTCTGCTGAACACCAAGAGCATTTCTGGTAAAAGACAGGACAATGATGATCCTCGTAAAGGAGGTCATCATCACCAGAATGGATGGCAGCAGGGAAATAATTGTCATCATAAGGAGAACTTCCAGAGTTGGCACCCGGCCGCCATTAATATTAATCAAGGCATCTGTATTCATTCTGTTCCTCCTTATACATCATCCCTGTTTCTGTCCGTATATTTCTTTAATATCTTTTTAAAGCTTTCATATCCTTCTGCTCCGGGAAAAGAGGTTCCCTCAAGAGCTTCCTTGGGGATATCCTCCTCTGTAAGCTCCGCCAGAAGGGTGATCTGAGAAGATGCAATGCCAATCAGATAATAGTGGCTTCCTGCACGGACAATCGCAACTGACTTATCCTGACCAAGAGGGAGCCTGTCCAGCATCTGCATACAGGTTCCTCCCCGTTTCATCCCTATCCCTTTTCCAAGACTTTTGGTAAATATATAGCTCAGATACAGGATCAAAACCGTAAGAATCAACGCTGAAATCAGACTAATCACACTGTTCAAATGCAGCCACTTCCTCTCTATTCCGCATTCTTCCTGATAATCTCTGTAATACGGATACCAAAGTTATCATCAACCACCACTACATCACCCTTGGCAATACAGCGGCCATTTACAAATAAATCAACCTGCTCTCCAGCCAGCTTGTCCAGAATTACAAGAGAGCCCTTGGTAAATTCAAGGATTTCCTTTACCAGCTTTCTGGTTCTTCCGATTTCTACGGATACCTCAAGCGGAACTCCCATGATCAGTTCACGGTTTTCTTCCTGCTCCTCAAAATCGGTGCTTCCTTCTTTTAAACTGTTCTGAGGAATAGGCTTCACATTTATGGTCTTGGGCTCCTGAGACGCAGCGGCTTTCGCATGTTCCTGCTCCTTCTGCATCTGGGATATCATCTGCTGCATCTGACTCATCATCTGCTGCTGCATCTGAATCTGACCCATCATCTGCTGCATTGCCATCTGATCGCCTCCAGTCATCTGTGGTATTGCTGTCTGACCGGCCCCGCCCATATAGAGTACTGCCTGGTCTATTCCGGTTGTGGATGGCATTGCTGCCTGGCCGGTTGCTGCCGCCTGGTCTGCTCCAGTACTCCATTCTGCCTCTGGTTCTACGTATGCAGCCGGTTCCTGGTTTACAGGCTCTTCATCCCCAAATCCTCCTGCCAGCAGTCTTTCAATCTCTTCTTGGGTCATCATGCCGCCTGAAGATGGTGCTGCTGTTTCCGGCTCAGGTGCTGCCGATTGCTGTATTGCCGGCTGAGGCTCTGAAACCGTTTCTTCTGCCATCAATTCTTCAGGCAGGAATCCCCTGACAAGCTCTTTTGCAAGACTCGGAGTCATCACATTAATAAATTCACTTTCCAACTGGTCCGCAATCTTTAATGTAAATCCGACCACAACCATGGATTCTTCGTTGTTATAATACTTTTCTTTGAAATCATTTACATTGGCAATTTCAAAGGAGCTTGGAGTTGAAATATTAACCGTCTTTCCTAAAAACTCAGACAGGGCCGTGGCAGATGCTCCCATCATCTGGTTCATTACTTCACAGATTGCACTGATGTTCAGTTCATTTAATTCAAATTCTTCCTCTGGTGTTTCCATTCCCATCAGCATATCTACAATCACTTTTACATCATGCCTTTTCAAAAGCATGATATTGCTTCCGCTGAGTCCTGCAATATATGTAATTTCCACCCCTACTGCCGGTTCCAGGTTTGAAATTTCAAATTCATCCTTTGACAATACCCTCACCACCGGTGTGGTAATATCAACTCTGGCATTGAGCATGGTAGATACTGCAGTTGCCGAGGCACCAAGGCTTATATTTAGTATTTCCCCTATTGCATCAATTTCAAATGCGCTAAAATTCTTTGAATCCATACAACTTTTCTCCCTTTATACTCATTTAGCCCTCTATGCCAAGCCATGCCTTATTTCCCAATTTCCAATGCCTTGGAGGCCATCGTCTTTATGGCATTAAACGCTGTTACGTTGGCCTCGTAGGACCGGTATGCAGACATACTGTCTACTGTTTCCTTTATCAAATCCACATTAGGCATCTGCACATAGCCGTTTTCATCCGCATCCGGATGCTCCGGATTATAAACGGGTTTAAAGGGACTGGGGTCTTGTACGATCTGTGAAACCCTGACGCCGCCTACACTCTGCTGTCTGCTTACACCGGCTGCATTCATCAAAATTCTCCGGAAATTATTCTCATTTTTGGATTGGAGCACGACCATTTTTCTCTGGTAAGGTCCGCCCGCTTCCGTTCTGGTTGTATCAATGTTGGCAATATTCTCCGATGCAATGTCCAACCGGAGACGCTGTGCGGTCATTCCTGACGCACTAATGTTCATGGAACTTAAAAATGACATTTGTCCCCTCCTCTTCGGTAAGTTAACCGATAATACCTGTAACTGTTTTAAGAATTCTGTCAGGCTTAAACGGTTTAACAATAAAGTCCTTTGCACCGGACTTGATCGCCTCAATTACCATGCTTTCCTGCCCCATAGCAGAGCACATAACAACCGCAGCTCCCGGAGCCTTTGCCTTGATGGCCTTCAATGCTTCCAGTCCATCCATATTAGGCATGGTAATATCCATGATTACCAGATCCGGATTGATTTCAGAAAACATTTGTACAGCCTGGGCTCCGTCAGATGCCTCATACAAATCGGTATATCCATTTTTAGACAGGGTGTCCTTGATCATCATTCTCATAAATGCGGCATCATCTACTAATAATATTTTAGCCATTTTCATACATCTCCTTCTATTATCCTTAATTCTTTATATAATCCCTGGCTCAATTTTCACTGGCCTGGTAATTTCCTTTTTCAACAAGGTCTTCCACCCGGATTGCCACATTCCGTTTATGAACGCCTAACTGGCCCTTAAACCATGGCTGGTCATCCACATACAGCTTGATGTCAGAATCCTTGGGTGTTCCGAGATTGATAACATCTCCCACATGAAGATTATAAACATCGTCAAGGGTAATGACAGAGTCTCCCATCTGGGCACGAACCAACAAGTCAGATGATTTGATGTTGTTTAATATTTCCATCTTGATATCCTGGCTGTTTTCCTCTTCGCCCATGGCACTGGCTCTTCTCTTATCCATGATACTGTATATGTTCATAAGGAGATTTCCCGGAATACAAAGGCTAAACCTTCCGGAGCAGCCCTCCATTTGCACATCAATGACAACAATCACGATGGTCTCATCCACACCGATTTCCTGAAACATGCCGGGATTTCCTTCAAGCCTTTCCAGTTCAAAATCCAGACTAATATAGTTTGACCAGGAATCCTTTAAAGGTCCAATGATGTATTGGATCACTCTGCGGTATAAGGCCATCTCAATTTCTGTATAGGTATAGGTCAGGTCAACATTGGTTTCTGCTCCTAAACCTCCCAGCATCCGGTCAATCAGACTCAGCATCAGCGGCATACTGGCATTAATCAGAAGAGGCGGATTCTTGGAATGATCCGGCAGGCTCACGTTGACAAGAGTAAGAACATCATTGTCGCTGAGAGCATTGCTGAACTCATAGTATCTCTGCTCTTCTACTGTAGTGACCGACAATTCACTGGAGGTCCTGAACAGGCTGTTGATCTGAGAACCTGCAATTCTGGAATAATTATCAAATATACTGTTTAAAACTTTAAGCCTGTCTTTTGTAAATTTCTTCGGGCTGTAAAAATCATATTTTCGGTATTTTACTTCACTGTCCTTTTTGTCAATATCCTGACTTGGCTCATCTCCCCCCTGAAGGGAATTGAGCAGCGCATCAATTTGACTTTGGGATAATACTTCAGCCATTTGTTTCACTCCGCTTCATTTTTTAATTGCCTAGTGCGTCCTGATAATTCTGATATATCTGGTCGTAATACTCCTCCAAAGACTTCTCTACCGCATCATTCTTGGTTATCAGTATCTCCACGCGGCGGTTTCGTGCCCTCCCCTCCTCTGAATCAAAAGGAGCAATCGGCCGGAACTGGCCATAGCTGGTTCCCACCAGTTTATCCGGTGAAACAGCACTTCTGCTCTGAAGGTAAATGACCACCTCAGCAGCACGCTGAGCTGAAAGCATTCTGTCGTTACGGACATTATTAGGTCTGTTAGGGTCTCCCTGGGAGGTATGTCCCAATACCTGCACTTCCTTTATGGAAGGCTCCACCTGCTGCATGGAAGCGGCAAACTGTTCCAAAACTTCCTTGCCCTCCTGCCGGAGAACAGAACTGTCTCCGTCAAAAAATACTTTATCACGAAATGAAATAAAAGTGAAGCCGTCTCCGCGGGTAATTTCCACCGAATCCTGCATACCTCTTTCCTCAACCACCTGCTTCAGAGACAAATACAGTTCATCAAAGTCCTGAATCTCCTGCTGTTCAGCCGTCTCTGAGGCTTCATCAATCTGATCCTCCAGTTTTTCTAAAGCCGACGGATTAAAGCTCTGTACCAGTTTTTTCCACTTGGTCTGGTCCATGGAGGACATGGAGTAAAGGAGAACGAAGAAACACAGCAGTAATGTAACCATGTCTCCATATGTATCCATCCAACTTCCGGATTCCTCCGGCTGCCTATTTTTCTTTATCATACAACCACCTGTTTTCCTATTTTCCCTGAGCATAACAGCATGTCTGCAAGGCGTCCTTCTTTTCCCTTCAGGTTAAGCGTCACTTCCGCTTGCCTCTTTGACTGAATTTTTCTTTGCAATTTTCCCCTGCTGTCCCTGCGACAGATAGGATAACAGCTTTTCTTCCAGATATTTCGGATTGTCCCCCGCCTGAATGGACAGAACACCTTCAATGATAATCTGTTTATATAAAACTTCTTCTTCATTGCGGATACGAAGCTTTTTCGCCATAGGAGCAAAGAACAAATGAGCCATAACGCAGCCATAAAAGGTAGTGATCAAAGCCACAGACATATCTGCTCCAAGGGTGTTTGCCCCATTGCCTGACATATCCATGCTTTTTAACATATTAACCAATCCTACCAGAGTACCAATCATACCGAAGCCAGGCGCAACTCCCGATCCTTTGTCATAAATGCTGACATCCTGCTCATGGCGGTCCATCATGGCTGACACTTCACTTTCCAGCATCTCCCTGATCTTCTCCGCATCCATGGCATCCACGATCAGCATAACGCTCTGTTTCAGGAAAGGATCCTTAATGCCGCTGGCCTGTTCCTCCAAAACCAGGAGGCCTTTCTTTCTGGCTGTCTTTGCCATATCTACAAGAGTATCAATGACTGCAGCTGAATTATACCGCTTCGTACTGACCATAATTCCGATGTGTTTGGGGATCTGAGCCAGAGTTTTTAATGGAAAGCTGGCAATCAATGCTGCTATCGTGCCTCCTCCGGTAATAAGAACGCTGGGTATGTCCACAAAGTTTATCAGCTTATCCATGCCGATTCCATAAACAATCAAGCCAAGCCCCGCTACCCAGCCAATGATCAATGATAGATCCATAAATAACCTCCTATATTCCAGGCCGGGCCTGGACTAACCATTTTTCTTCTGCACACGAGCCTGTATTTCAGCATGAAATTCAATCACACGATCGATGATTTCCTCTACGCTTTCTTTTACCACATAGTGCTTTCCGCTGACTAAAACGATATTGGACTCCGGTATGGATTCGATTCGTTCAATCTGCTTGCAGTTAATCACAAATTCTTCATTATTCAACCTTGTAAGATGAATCATGGCTATGCTCCTCTTCTTATCATAGAGGCGGTTGATACCGCCTCTATGAATCATATAAGATATTACCTCTTGATATTAACCAGCTCTTCAAGCATCTGATCTGTAACTGTAATGATTTTTGAGTTGGCCTGGAAGCCTCTCTGAGTGGTAATCATGTCTGTCATCTCTGTTGCAAGGTCTACTTTTGCCATTTCAAGGTAATTACCCATGATTTCGCCCTGGGGACCTCCAGCTTCATAAACACCGATGTTGCCGGCGTTGGCACCTGGAACGTAGTAGTAGCCTGTAGTTTTTTCCAAACCGCTGGTATTCTGCACTCCGGCTAAGGCGATTTTACCGATGATAACGGTAGAACTTCCGTCTTCCGAGGTTCCAACTACAGAACCATCCTTTTGTATCTTATAATTTGTCATCTTTGCAGGTGAATCACTGCTAGACTGGGAACTGCTTTCCGTCCTGCTTCCCGCCGCATCATTGGCAGCCTTCAAAGCGTTCTCAGCATTCGTCACGGTTGTTTTAGCCAGTGTGACTTTTGCATCCGCTTTTTTCACTTCTAATTCCTTAGAATTATTCTGTCCCTGCAAAGAGTCCGGTTCAACTTTCAATAACTTTGCTTGTACGGCTTCCAGAGCTGCCTTTTTTTCTTCAAAAGCTGTCTTAAGGGCGGCATAACCTACGCTCGCAGGGTCTGCAGTAGTATACGCATTGGAGGCAGACGCAAAATCAGTCCATAGAGTATCTAATTCTGCAGGAGTATATTCATTGAGGGCAGCTGGAGCATTTAGTGTTGCTTTTTCTCTAATTGCCGCATAATTCATCTGGTCATAATACAGCCTTGCATTATCATAGGCTGTTTTGTTAGCAGGATTAGAAGTTGTCACCCATACGTCATAAGCGTCATCCATCGCCTTTTTCACATCATTCTTCAGCCAGTCATCCAATCCGGAAAGAGGCCCAGTGTAATCGAGGGGAGCTGTACCCATGGTAACCTCTCTTGCCTTTCCAGTTCCAGGAGCTGGAGTAGACGAACCTTCATACGCCTGCCTTGCAGCCATAAACTCCTGTTTTGCCACTCCTAAAGATGCATTCAGAGAGTTCAGAGCCGCCATGGCCTCATCTAATTTTTTCTGCGCTTCGGCTATACCTTCCGTCAGCTTTCCGCTGTTCAAATCATCCATCTCAGCGTTAGTCGGAATTCTCAAAGGAGCCAAAGCTGCAGTATTATAGGTTCCATCGTCATTTAACGTAAAACCATACACATAATTACCTGAATCATCAACCAAATAACCCTGATTGTCCACATCAAATTTTCCAACTCTGGAAAGGAATAAGCCGCTTTCTGCAACAGTGGTTTCACCCTCTAGAGGGAGTGCCTCACCGTTAATCATAGGGCCAACAATAAAGAAACCGCTTCCGTCAATCATACAATCCAAGCTTCTGGAGGACGGAGACGGGCTTCCCATAGAGAAGTCATAGGAAATGCTTCCCGTGGTTACACCGTATCCTACCTGATTGGCATTGCTGCCGCCATAGCTGCCCGCAGCAGTGCTTCCCTTTGAACCTGAGGAGGTATTCTGATACATGGTATCCTTAAAGGACATACTTCCGGATTTAAATCCCCAGGTATTTACGTTAGCTATATTATTACCAATAACATCCATTTTTGACTGGTGTGTTCTAAGACCTGCCACACCAGCGAACATTGATCTGACCATAATTTTACTTCCCTTCTTTTTTAGATGCCGTCATCCTGCTGTCAGTCGGACATACAGGAAAAGCCCCCATAAATGGTCCAGCTATAATAAAACGGCACTGTCGATATTTGTGAAAATATTTTCTTTCATTTCATTACCGGACATAGTCGTCACTACCGTGTTGTTAGGCACATTAACAATGAACGCACCTCTGTCACTGATAATCACCACATCCTTTGCTCCTTTGGATCGGGCTTTTTCCACTGCCGACTGGAGATCCTTTAAAAAAGAATCCGACATCTCAATTCCGCGTTGCCCTGCCCGTTCTGCGGCATGACGGGAAAATTGAAGCCCTTGTGTTTGTCCGATCCTGCTTTGAAGCACCTCGTTGAAGCTTACGGCTGGCTTCTGCGCTGCCGCAGCACCTGCACTTCGCAGCTTTAGCTGCCTTAGTTCCTCATTCTGGTTTATCTTGCCTAGCATTATTCATCATCACCTGCACTATCCTTATCCATATCGGTTTCTGAATCCTCTTAATCATCTGTTGGATCTTCTACTCCATCTGCATCCTCAGGATCCTCGGTTTCATCTGTATCTTTATTGGGATCTTCAACGCCATCCACCTTATCAGGATCTTCTGGGTCACCTAAATCCTCCGGCGGTGTATGTCCTTTTTCATAGACAGACATAATATTGGCAACCGGATAACCCGTCTTATCATCATCATTGATGTAAAGAGTGGGGGTGCCTCCGAAAATATCTACTCTGGTCACAGTTCCAGTGATCTTTTTTACTGATCCGTTTTTATCCTGAACTGCCAGCATAACTTCTTTTCCCATCATGGAAGTTCCATAATTGATGGTATTAACCTGAGCAAAATCATTCATTGCAGTAGAGAAATTACTCATGGCCTGCATCATGGCAATCTGGGTCATCTGAGTCATCATCTCAGAGTTATCCATGGGGTTTGACATATCCTGATTCTGCAACTGTGCTGCCAGAAGTCTGAAAAAGCCTTCTGTTGACAGTTCACTGTTACTGGCTGTCGTAGTACTGTTTGCAAGCGCTCCCAGAGAATTATAATAACTCACTCCGTTTACATTTGACATTGTATCTCTCCTTATCTGTAACCAGCGCCTTCTTCACTAACGCCATTCATTTCAAAAATCCCAAGCCTCAGTTTCTGGATAAAGTCCTCGCGGTTTCCTTCCTGCTGCCTTCCCTGATGCTGCTCACGTTGTTCCTGTCTTTGACTCTGATCCTGTTGCTGATTCAAATAATCAGTCTCTTGCTTGTCCACCTGAATCTGGAACGGACGCTCCAGGTTGGATTCCAGAATTGCTCCTAAGTCACCTGCTGACTGGGACAAAAGCTTTAGGGTTTTATTCTCCGTACACATCAAGGAAACGCTGATCTGGTTATCTTCATAGGAAATTTTAATCCGAATCTTACCCAGATTATGAGGTTCCAACTGAATATCCAATTCACCTTTCCCTCCGCGCATCTGTCTTAATATCTGTTCCGACAGCTTTGCTTCCAGTTCCTCTGTATTTTCTGCATTTACAGAAACAGGAATCTCCTCAATCTTTTCAGGCCGGTGTTCCTGGGTACTTACAGGCTGGTAAGGTCTTTCTCCAAGTCCTGCCAAAGCATCATTTTGGTTTTCCTCTTCTGATGATTTCTTTTCCTGAACATCACCCTTATGAATGATCGCCAGCTGTTCCTTTTCTGCCGGATTTAAAACTTCCTCCGCCGTCCCTGTAAAAGACTTATTCTGAAAAATACCTTTCTCCGATTCGACAGAACCAGATGTTTCAGAATTTTGTATGGAAGAACTCCATACTGCTGATTCCGTTTTCTCAGATGGATTATTCTGCTCTGCAAAAAGGGGCTGAGGTACTTTTGTTAAATCTCCCGACTGCAGGATCTGGGCTTCTTCGTTTAAGCCTTCCATTCCCACACCGCTCTCCGTCAGCTTCTGAAGGCGGAACTGATCCAAGGCCCGGAAGGAATCCATTGCCCGGATATTTCTGTCTTCTCCAAGTGCAGTTACAGGAATCTCTTCTGTTCCAACGGCTTCTACAAACCCATTCATCAGTTCTTCTCCGGTTTTGAAAGCCTCATTGTCCGAAGCCTGAATCTCTGTCATTCCAGCTGCTGCAACGGAAGCTACCGCTTCTGAAGAAACCATAACATCTTCTGCATCTTCCTTTGATCCCGGACTTTTGCTGTCCTTCTTCTGGTTGCTGCCTTTCAGCATGGCCTTAAAATCCGAAAAACCGTCAACTGCCTTTTCATCCTTTTTTCTGGTACCGGTCATCTGTCTGGACAGCAAGTCCACACTGCTGTTTTTTACTTCTGTCATTTTCTCACTCCTTTCTTTCATGCCATACGGCACTTGATTTCTATGGTAACTGCCGGAAGCCTGTTCCGGCAGGATTACCTGCTCGCCTGGACTGAGGTGGTGTTAGAAACAAATTCTTCAATGAACAGTTCCTCACTGCGCAACACCTCTTTGTTATACTGCAAAAGCTTTTTTTCCTTCAGCTTTTCAATGGAAACCACTTCTTTTCTGGCCTCCACAACCTCACTGCGCTTTTGCTCCTCTTTTTTCTTCAGCCGCTGAAGAACTCCCTGTTCTGCAAGAATCTTCTGCTGCATAAAAGCAATATAAGTCTCATATTCCCGCATCACATTAATCGCGATGCCGTTCTGTGTCTCCTCCTGGAAGCGGACACAGGCACTTCTTCTCTGGTCGGATAATTCCTCAATCTTTTTTTCCTGGCTGACTACTTTAGCCACAATCTGGGCGTGTTCATTTTTTAAATTATCCAAAACCTGATCTTTGTAATTCAACACCGTATCAAGTGGAAAATTGAATTTTTTCATGTTCCGCCCTCCTTTTCAAATCTATGCTAAAATTCTTTTCAGTTTTTGTAAAACCTCTTCGTAACTGTCGCTTTCCTGTATTCCCTGGCATAAGAACTGATTTATCTTGTCAATTTTAGATATTGCCATATCAAGCCTGGGATTGGTGCCGCTTTTATAGGCACCGATGGAAATAAGATCTTCATTTTTCTCATAAAGGCTCAAAATATCCCGGACTTCAGAAGCCATTTTCCGGTGTTCATCGGAAACGATATTGGTCATCAGACGGGAAATGCTGGCGCTTATGTCAATGGCCGGGAAATGGTTTGCATTAGCCAGCTTCCGGCTTAAAACAATATGGCCATCCACAATACCTCTTACCGTATCGGCAATAGGCTCATTGGTGTCGTCGCCTTCCACCAGAACCGTATATATCCCGGTAATGGAACCTTCTCCAAAATTGCCGCTTCGTTCCAGCAGCTTGGGAAACTCCGCATAAATGGAGGGCGTATAGCCTCTGGCAACCGGAGGTTCTCCGATTGCCAGCCCAATCTCTCTTTGGGCCATGGCAAAACGGGTCAGGGAATCCATCATAAGCAATACATCCTTGCCCTGGTTTTTAAAATATTCGGCGATGGTAGTTGCTACCAGGGGACACTTCATACGAAGCATGGCCGGCTGGTCGGAAGTCGCCACCACCAGAACAGAACGTTTCATTCCTTCCGGCCCCAAGTCCTTTTCTATGAACTCCCGCACCTCTCGTCCTCGCTCTCCTACGAGAGCTACGACATTGATATCTGCCTTTACATTCCTGGCAATCATTCCAAGCAGGGTACTCTTTCCAACACCGCTGCCCGCAAAGATTCCAATACGCTGTCCTTTTCCAATGGTATTTAAGCCGTCAATGGCCTTAACTCCGAATTCCAGCTTGTCCGTAATGGGAGGACGGGTCATAGGATTGATATAAGGATTTTCTACATAATAATACCGGGGAGATTCAAAAGCACCCTTTCCATCCATGGGTTCGCCTTTTGCATCAATGATCCTGCCTCTTAAAAAATCCCCTACCGGTATCTTCAAACGGCGCTTTGTGTTGCGGACAAAGCTGCCCGCTGCAATGCCGTTCATATTCTCATAAGCCATGAGCTGTATTTTGTCGTCCTTAAAACCCACTACCTCTACCGGAATCTGTTCCTGCCTGTCTTCGTTATAGATGTAGGCAATATCTCCGATGCTGGCCCTACCGCCAGAGGCTTCCATGGACATCCCTACAATGTTTTCAATTTTCCCGATGTGATCGATGGTCTCAGTCTTCATGATAAGATCCGGTAATTCTTTAAACATGCAGGTCCCTCCCGTTACAGTCTCGCGTTATTGAGTATTCCTTTGATATTTTCCAACTGGGTATTGACGCTGACGTCAATAATTTCTCCCGGAAGTTCAATGATACAGGTGCCATCCTCTGCATTGTCCATGGCAATGATCTTGATATTTCCGGAAATGTGGGCAAGTTCGCTGAGCAAGCCCACATCTCCCTGTATGATCATTCCTGCATCCTCCTGGGATACATAAATCTTTGCCCATTGGGTTTTCTTCAGCTTCCCTGCAGCAGCCACAATCATTCGTTTAATGACCTCTCCGCTGGATTTTAAGCTGGTCTGGATCACCTTTTCCGCAATGGTCAGAGTGACCTTTTTCAAGTCATCAATATATTTGTCCAGAATCTTTTCTTTTTCTTCCGTAACACTTTCAATACTTTTTTTCATTGCTTCCACAAATTCGTCCTGGCGGAATTTGAGAACTTCCTGATGTACCTCATAGGCTTTTCGGAATCCCTCCTCATATCCTGCATCGTATCCGGCCTGACGGCCTTCCTCTGCGGCCCGGTCACGAATTTCTTCCGCATCTTTCATTGCCTGGTCCAGAATTACCTGCACCTTCTGTAAAGCCTCCTCGTATAGCTCATCAGTCTGGAAATACCCGCCTGACGGCTGGACTTCCTCTACCTCCTGATCTTCCTCCGGCTGCTCCTTTTCCTTTACAACAATATCTTTAAATTCCCTGGTAAATCCAAATTCCAGAACGTGGTCCTCAAGGTGCGTGCCCTTAATAATATTAGACAATGACATCATCCTTTCCGCCCTTGCTGATGATCAGCTCGCCTTCTTCCTCCAGACGTCTGATGATGCCAACAATCCTCTGCTGAGCCTCTTCCACATCCTTCAGACGTACATTAACCGTAACTTCCATATCGGACTGAATGCTGTCCTTCATACGGGCTGACATATTGGAGAAAATAACGCTCGTGATCTGTTCATTAGCGTTTTTAAGCGCATAAACCATATCCCGCATATCGCACTCCCGGATGAAACGCTGAATAGAGCGGTCGTCCATGGTGATGATATCCTCGAATACGAACATCTTTTTGCGGATGGTATCTGCCAGCTCCGCATCCTTTCTGCCCAATTCGTCGAAGATAAGCTTTTCGTTGCTTCTGTCTATGTGGTTCATTACATTTGCTATGTAATCAATACCGCCCACGCTGGTGTAATCGGTGGTGAGGATACCGGAGAATCTCTTCTTAATTTCCTCTTCCACGATTTTAATGGCTTCAGGAGAAGCACTTTCCATTCTTGCAATGGATTCCACTACCTGCATGCGCTTTTCGGGAGCAAGCTCTGAAATAATCTGAGCAGTCATCTCTTCATTGGTATAGGAAAGCACCAAAGCAATAATCTGGGACCTTTCATGCTGGAGAACGGAAAGCAGGTTCTTTACATCGCTTTTCCGGATAAATCCAAAGGACCTGGATTTCAGGGACTGGGTAACCTTCTGAAGAAGGCTGTTAGCCGTACTTTCACCAAATGCCTTTTCCAGAACAGTTCTGGCGTATTCCAGACCTCCGTCAGTAACAACCTTCTGAGTTAAGCAGGTCTTATAAAATTCATCCAAAGTGTTTTCCGTCAGCTCAGATTCCACATGTCCAAGCTTTGCCACTTCCAGTGTTAATTTTTCAATTTCATCTTCAGTTAAGTATTTGTATATCTTGGAAGCCTTTTCCACTCCCAAGGAGACAATCACTGTTGCCGCTTTTTGTTCAGGCCTAAGACTAGTCGCCATTATTACCGCCTCCATTCAGCCATGTTTTCAGAAGCTGAGCCGATATCTCAGGATTCATCTCTGCAAACTCACGCACACTGTGGCGCAGCTCTGCCCCTCTGTCTTCTTCCGGTTCCAGAATCGCGATTTCTTTTTCCTTGGTCGCCGCCAATTCCGGAACATCTTCCTGGCTTATATCCATAGCCTCCAAGCGGGCCCGTCTCTTTCTTCTGATCCTGATAACCAGAATAACAATCAAAAGAAGGAGGATCACTCCAGCCAAGGCTGCAATGAGAATCCAACGGTTAATTAGCAAACCGCCTGTCCCCGTTTCCACCGGTTCTTCTGGTTCCTGTGGTACTTCTATAGTATAGAAAGGAGCAGCTACGGCAGTTATTTTCTCCGCCCGTTCATCCAATGCGATTCCTGCTGCATTTCCAGCCAAATCCCGTATATCATCAATTGTAAGACTTCCAAATCCGTTTCCGTTTATTACTACTGAAACAGTCAGATTCTCCAAAGTACCCGGATTAATCTGTCCCTGCTCCTTGATCTGATTCAAAAGATACTTTCTGGTCAAACTGCTGGAACCGTAGGCATTTTCTCCGTCAGTTCCCCCTGCATTGTACTGAGGGATGTCTGCATTTGCCTCTGAGCCGGCTACACCGGAAGCATTCTCTCCGCTTCCGGAATACTCCCTGAAAATGGACTCCTCGGAAGTGAGACCTGTTTTGTCATTTTCGTCAATCTTTTCGGGTGTATTGTAAACAATGCTCTCCCGAATCAGCTTCTCCATGTTAACCGTGCCTTTTACAGATACGCGCACATTGCCGTTTCCATACACTGGTCCCAGGACATTCATAACCTTTGCAGAAATCTGATCTTCAATCGTCTTGGTGATCTCTTCCCCGATCTTTCCACTGGCAATGTCCTCATTTTCGGAAGTAACAGAGACCTCACGCCCGTTTCCGTCAAATACGGAAACGTTGTCAATGACCATTCCGGGTATGCTTCTGGATATAAGAAGCTGGATGGATTTGGCCTGCTCTTCCGTGGGAGACCCTCCATCTTTCATAACTACAACAGCCTGGGCGCTCGCTTCCTGCTTCGTTTCATCAGACAACGCATATTTGGAAGTCTCTCCCAGGGCTATGGTGACATATGCTTCTTTTACACCATCCAGAATTTTGATAGTAGAACCGATTCTGGTTTCCAGATCATAAAGTTTGAAGGTCCGGCGGTCAGAATCCGTAGTCATCAAGTTTACATTATTTCTGAATACATCGTATGTAAAACCACTTTTAGGATACCCTTCTGAAACCATCTTGGCTTTAGTGGTATCCATCTCTTCTGCAGGCACCAGTATATCTCCATCTGTGTACTGATAAGCGATTCCGTCTTCCTGCAATTTTCCAATAATCTGTTTGGCTTCTTCACTGCCAACTCCGGTAAACATGACCTCATAAGGCTTTTCCTTCATCGACAGTGCTATAACAATAGCTCCTACTACAACCGCCGCGCCTAAAACGCCGGCAATAATGATTTTCTTAACTTTACTGCTCAGTTTTCCTAAAAGTTCCTTAATTTTTTCCATCACATCTGTCCGCCCCGTTATCTATGGTTAAATACCGATTCTAATAATCTCATTGTAGGCTTCCAGTGCCTTAGTCCGAAGAGATGCGAGAAATTCTGCAGATAACTGGGCTTTTGCTGCGGCTGCAGGAACAGTATGAGGATCATCAATCTGGCCTGTTGACAGCAAATATTCCTGTACCATCAAATCTTCATCTGTACTCTTTACATTTTGAATCGCTTCTTTGAATATATCACGGAAATCCGGACTTCCATCCCGTCCGGCTGTCACCTTCTTTTCACTTCCTATGGAACCAATTGACTCCATGGGAATAATCGGCGTTATAAACATCTGTGCCATCTTATCTACCTCCCGACTTAACTTTTAATCACTGTACGAAGTCTGCTCACTTCACTGTTTAAGGCATTCAATTGATACTGGTATTGAAGATTTGTTCTTGCCAGCTCCACGTTTTCCACATCCAGGTTAACATTATTTCCATCCATTCTGGCTGATTCATTCTTTGTGTCATGGATGAAATACCTGGAACTGTTTATGATGTTCCCCATATCTCTTGATGTACCCGCGCCCTGTCTGCCGGTCTGCAGACGCCTGCGGAATTCGTCTTCAAATGTGACGTAACGGGCCTTATACCCGGGAGTCTCTACATTTGCAATATTATTCAAGGTTACCTGCTGCCTTGACCACAGGTGGCCTAATGCTTTCTCTGCCATAGAAATGCTGTTTCCAAATATTCCATTCATAGACATTGCCCCTCACTTTCATTCCTTTTGTAGAAATTTGGAAGCCATACTTTACCGCTGAAATCGATTCATTACAGTTAAATTTCAACAACGTTTTCCAATTTTTAAGTTTTTCTGTAATTTTTCTTACTATATTCTACATTTTATTACAGATATTGTCAAGAAAGAATAAGGGGTTAAGTCGAATTTTGTCAGAATTTCTTTGAAAATGCAGAAAAAAAAGGAGGGGAATGTAAAAACATGATAATCCATAGGAACAAAGTATGTTTGTATTTAAAACAAAAACCCCCTGAAGTGCGGAATTTAACGCCTTCAGAGGATTAGGCACTATGGTTATATTGTTATAAAACAAGCTCCATTAAATATACTATATTCTAATTTTTAAATACTTTTAATTTTTATTGTATATTTTCTAGTTTTATAATATAAACCCAAATTTAGCAGTTGAAAAAGTAAAAAATTCAGGAGTTTGTACAATAGGATACTCCAGACTTTTTTATTGATAAATCAAAACCAATTCCCAATCATTTTCCGGTACATTTCTTCAAGACCAGTTTTAGCTTCCCAACCTAATTTCTTCATTTTAGAACCAGATAATCGTAATCCTGTTTCCGCCGCATATCCATATTGATTATCTTTCGGAATATTATAAGTCACGCCTATTTCCCCATTCGCAATCTTATCGGTAACCATTTCTGCCATTTCACGTATTGTCATCGTATTTGCTTCGTTAACAATATTATACGCTTCTGAAGATTTTCCATTTTCTAAAAGAAATAAAATTGCATCCACTGCATCATCAGTATCACAGTAATTTCCCACGGAATTTCCTTGTGTGTGTAATATAATATCTTTATTTTCCCTTACCGAACGTGCAAACTGAGCAAATATTCGGTTATCCTCCTCCCGGACTCCTCTGCCAAAGGTCTGTGCTAGCCTTGCAATTTTTACCGGAACGCCATATTCATGATGATATATATGGCAAAAGTTCTCTGCCATACGCTTTGCCATGGGATAGCAACTGCGAATTTTCGATATGTCAACACTTCCAAGTTCTTCCTCAGTCACTTTTTTCCCTTCTGAACAATCAATTTGCCCATATACTTCCATAGAAGATAAATAAACCATACTCTGAGCATGACATCTTACTGCTAATGTAAGAACGTTTTGAGTTCCATTTACAATAGATCCTGCAACTTCCACAGGATTAGACATCATATAAGAGGATTGAGTGGCTGCCGCACAGTGAATTAAATATTCATAATCACCGGAAATCTGACAAACTGCTTCTAAGTTCACTAAATCTGCCTCAATAATTTGTACACTATATTTCATAAAATCACACAGTTTATTTTTATTCCGAACGATAACTGTCACATCATGATTCTGTTCCAGCAATCGTCTTGTTATCATTCTTCCAATATATCCAGTGGCACCGGTAATTAAAAAAGTACTCATCTGGCTACCTCCTTTGCCGTTCTTAGCCCAAGGCCGTTTGTATCCACTTCCTAGCTTTAATCCTGTCCTGTTCAATCAAGTCATGTACTTTTTGGTAATCAATTTCATTTTGCAATAAATTTCGAGTTATCATTTCATTCACGTCAGAAACAAACCGCTCTGACAATCCCAATCTTCCTAATAAGGACTGTACTCTTGTAGTCCGTTTATCCGCTTCTGAACTTCTCATAATGACAAACGGCTTTTTAAATATAATAGCCATACATGCACCATGGAAAGAATCTGTAAAGACAAAACTACTTTCAGCAATTAAACAGAGCCACTCTTCGATAGAACTAACGCTGTAATAACCTTCCTTATAAGCATCAATACCGGCAATTTTTTCTTCTGACCATTTTAAATGCTCCTTAATATGAGTTAACAAACCCGTTTTTTCCGATGTGTCATAAAGAACATAGCTTGCAAGGTAAACACCCTTATTTTTCTTTTCTGAAGAATTCGCCATATCCCAATATACTTTAAAATCACATAGGAAAACGGGATCAATATTTACCTCTGTATCAATACCCCATTTTTTGCATATTGCAATACCGCTATTCTCACGTACAGAAATACGATCAAATCTTTTTAAAAATTGAGAGTATTTTATCTCATCCTCTAAACTTCCATCCCATTCTTCTGTTCCAAAAGAAGTTGAATATGCGACTTTTTTCTTTTCATCTCTTATAAAATATAAAAGCCCAATTTCATTAAATAATTTCGAAATTTCACAATTCCACATCTGATCAGAACCCAAGATAAAAGTTTCTGCATATAAATTTACATCTGTCATGTTTTCTCTTTTATCAATCAAGGCAGACAAATCTTGGGGATCATAAGGATTTTCGTTAAACAGTCGGGGGATTCCTGCAGGTATATGAGGGGAATCCATAGGATGCTGTATCATCAGAACCCGATAACCCTGTTTTTTTAAAAAGGAATACAATGCAAAATAAGTAATTTCGGCACCATAGCTATACTCACTGTATATCCCAACTAAACCTATATCATGGGCTCGCCATGTATTCTCATTGACCGCCTTTAAATTCCCGTTTTTTGTCCAAGGGATCAAATTCCCCCATGGACGATCTCTTTCAAAGATGTAAGAAACTTTAATTCCTTCTTTTTTTAATTGCAGTGCAATTTCCTCATACTTTTCACATGCAATCACCATAACCGCATCTCTATAATACTCTTTATATTCATCAAGGGAAACGACCAATTTTCCATGATACCTGTTTCCTATTTTACTTACATCATTATCCACAAAACAAACTGTACGCTCCGCACTGAGATACCATAATGCATGATTTCCATAATTTCCAGCGCCAAAAATAGCATATCTTTTTCTCATGACCCTTCCCTTCTTACTTGTCTACTATAATGTCCCAGATGATTTTTTCATCCGAAATACCTTTCTGGCTTATTATTGCTCTTATTTCTTCAGCAGCAGTCTTGTTCCTTACAGCAATTATAATATAATCAAAATCATTTTCATCTATTTGGTCTGCCGAAAGAATAGGAAAGCCTATAGAACTGTATTTTTTATAATTACTATCAAACCAGCCTGTAATTTGATAATCTCTGTTCTGGTTAAGCTGTACGTAATAATTTTCCCCTACATTTCCTGCACCATAGATGCAAATTCGTTTTCCAGATTTCACTTTTTCATAGGGAAAAACAAAAAAATCCGGAGAAAGTATCTCAGCTTTCTGTTTTTCATTATTATTTTCTAAACCATATCCACCATATTTTTTAGAAACATATTCAAAATCTTTTTTGTAGAAATCACTCCAAAAATGTACTCTCTCCACTGGCTCATCAAAAGGCTTTACTAATACTGGTTGCATACTATCTTCTATACTGCATTCCTTATAATCAATATTTCCTTTGACCGCCTTAAATACAGATTCTCCAAGGTTATTGTTTATCAAAACAAGAGAAACCCCTTTATTGTCATTAAATCCAGGTTTAGCCTTGTCAATTCCCCAATAATCAGCAATTGTGATGTCTCCAGGATGAATCACGTTTTTATATGGGCACTTATAACAAGATGGCCGTAAGATTGCATGTCCATAAAATAACGTTTTAAACACCTCGCTATGTACTTTCTTCCTGTTAATAAATGTCAGAGTTTCTATATGAGCTTCCCACCCGTGTTCCGCTTTATTGCGGAAATCGACAGCAGTACATTTCCCACTATTTTTTTTTTCCTGCCATGCAAGATACTCTTCCCAAACCTTTGGACTAGGAACTCCATGACAAAGAATATCCGTACAGAATAAACCTTCATAGTACTTCTGAATGAAACTTCTTAATCCAGCCACCTGACAAGAGGTTCCAGAAAAAAGAACCTTCCTTCCGCACTCCAGATCAGCTTTTACAGCCTTAAAAACATCTCTCAAATCACTCTGGATATATTTGGAACCTCGCATACGGTTTCTTTCGTTCGCATTCTCAGCACGAACATGAACAGCCTTAAAATCGTCAGACAAAATACACCCATAGACGACTCCATCTTCCTCCAGTACATAGTCGGATAAAGCTGTAAAAACACCTCCAGAGCGGGAAGACATTCGTATAGCTAACTCTTTATGTTTTACGGCGAATACTAACGGCATATCAAATTGATGAGAATTATCTGCCATATAGCCCTCCTCCAACTAACCATCGCAATGAGCGTTGAAGATGTCTCCTGAAATACTCTGCATACACCGCTACCTCCATCATCACGCACCTCCGTCTCTTTTACACTAAATATCCTTTATTTCGCTGATCCGCCTTAAAAGCACAAACATTAAGACACTGGTAACAACGATTGCACTTCTCATTATTAATTTGCGGATATAAAAAACCCTCTTCATCAGGTGTCATGGAAATAGCCCAAACAGGGCAAACTGAATAGCAAGCAGTACATCCACAACAATTTTCTTTCCTTTCAAACAATATAGGGAATGGTCTTTCCCCATCATTGCAAAGGTTAAATTCTGACATATATGAAACCTTGTCATTGAGTTGTGAAAGATTAAACTTGCTACTCAAAATTGGTTTTACAGCCTTCATTTTTTTCACCTTTCAACCACTGCTTACTATTATTGTGAATTTCTGAACCATAATTTTTCTCTGCCAGATGCGTATAAATATTATTTTTTAAAATAGAATCATTTTTAACAACTGCGAGGAAGTCTAGCAAATCCACCTCTTCTCCTTCCCGAAGAATAGGAACAACTTTATTCATTCCCCGATGTTCTTGTTCAAACATCCTTTTCACAAGCATTATTTCTGCTATCTCACTTTTTAGTATCTGCCTTGTAACCTCCAACGTTTCAACATCAATCACCAAAACTGCATTATCATATTTGGAAACAGAAAGGAGGTGATGATTCCCCAGCTCTTTTGCAAAGTAATAATTCCCTCCCCAGCCATTTTTTTCTTTCTTTATATCTACTTGAGATAATTCTTTATATTCTCTCACTGTAAAATTACATTTATCTATTAATACCGACATATTCGCCATATGAGAAAAAGCCAGCATATTCCTACCACAATTATTGATGCTTATAAATGGAATGGATTCACTTGAAAATCCTTTTGGGAATTCAGATATGGTGGCTATTTCATTCGTTTCCAAGTCCCAAACATTAATTTGTTCTTCCTGGCAAGCAGGAAGAATCCAGCACTGCTTCCCTACAATTTTGGCAGTCAGATAACGCATATGAGATGGGCCTATTCGTCTTATGGTCATATGTCCTGTATTAATATCCAACAGCATAATTCCATTGGTTTTTCTGGATGGCAGATATAATTTATCATTATAAATGTCTGCTGTTAATCCAAATGCAATCCCCTCTTGCATTGCTTCCTCTTTAGTGAGCAGTTCCTTCCAGCCTTTGATTTCAGCAACTTTCTTTCTTCTGCAATCATAAGATAGAATATCCGGGTAATATTGAGGTATAAAATAAATAGTGTCATTTACACAAACCGATGTTTCAAATTTTGCTTTTGACATATCTTTCCCTATTCCCGTATGCTCTGTAAACTCTCCAGTTTCAATATCATATTCTCCGATTCTATTTCCAAAAAAAGGGGCAAAAATCACCTTTTCCCCGCTTATGACTGCGCTTCTATGTATATTTCTAGCATTTAAATCTTCTCCTGGAAATTCGCCTATAAAGCGCGGCTTCATAGTGTCTAAAGGAATACAGAAAAGGCCATTGTATCCTAATGCTGATACCCAAAGACAATTATCATGCTCCGCAAAATTCAAAAAAGCAAAATTTTTTATCATCCAATTCATCTTTTTTCTCCCACACGAATTAGTGTATAATCTTTTCCTCGTTAATTCCCCACTCTCTTAACATTGTATGAACAGATATAAAAGCATTCTCATTCCGAATGGCTATCATCACATAGTCAAAATTTATCTTCAAAACTTCCTCAGGGCTGGTAACATGATAGTTGGTATTTTCAAACTCTTTATATTGGCCATCTACCCATAAAACAACTTCACAATAACCGGAAGTCTGAATCTGTCTGTAATAATCCTGTCCCATATCTCCGGCTCCATACAGAACAATTTTTTTATTCTTCTGAATCTTTTCAAAGGGAAATTCCCAAGATTTCAATTCTATTAATTCACGAATAAGATGATCCATCTTGCGGTGTACCTGCCCCATCTGTTGCATGTGTTTATACACTTCCTCAAGCCGGTTTGAAAGCCTCTGTAATTCCTTCGAATTTTCACTTAGACGCTCTTCTCTTCTCGCCCATATCGACTCTTGCTTATGCGCCATTTCATCTGCATAAAACAGATCAATAGTCTCAAAAACTGCTGCAATTATCTGTTTTTCATACCTCTCACTTGTGGCATATTCCAAATAGCTACAGCGTGCCCTTTCTCCTGCTTTCTCCAGCATTTCCGGCCGCTCAATAACTTTTCGCATAGCTTCTTCCAAATCTCCGGCATCCCCTGTCTGGGTAATCCACCCTCCCTCCGGAAGAGTGATATAGGAAGCGCCCACATTTTGACTGATAATTGCAGGAGTCTCCAACATGGCCGCCTCCAGGACCACTAACGAACATGGTTCATCTCTGGAAGGTACAACCAGAACATCACTTTGCCGAATGAGTTTATAAATCTTGCTTCGATTAGTTAGTTCACCATGATAGCAAATGTTACTCTCAGAAAAGTATCTATCTTTCAACTCTTGCCAGTAATCTTGCTCCCATTCCGGCACTCCTCCCGCTATGTGAAACTCCGTCTCAAGCCTATCTTCATTTTTAAGATTGGAATAAGCCTCCAGTGCAATATCAAATCCTTTTCTGGGCTGCACCATTCCTAAGATCAAAAAACGAATCTTTTTATCTGTATATGATTTCTTTTTAATAGAACGATATTCTTCAAACTCATCCCTCACACCGTTATAAATGATTTTAGAGTCTTTTCCGCACAATCTCTTTAAACATTCTCTAGCATATTCACTCACCACATATACAGTACCAGCACGCATTATGGCTTTTCTCTTTCTTATATCCTGTATAACATCAGCAATTAATTCAGCCTCATGCACATAAAAAAGAACGGGCCTGACATCGCTTAGCAAATCCCCTAAATCACAAGTTAAAATCGTATTGCAAATAATCAATTCATAGATAAGGGATTTCTCTTGATATTCGGATTCTTTTTCCAAAAAATCAAATCTATTGATAATCTCCGGATGAATACCCAGTTTTACAAATTCTGCACAAAAAGAGCCATCCTTATAGCTCCACAACTCAACGAGATAATCTTTTTTCTGCAAAATCTTTGCTACATTCAACAAGCACCACAATGAACCACCATATTCCATTTCATGGGAAACTAATAAAACTTTTTTTATTTCCTCCATACATTTTCCCCCTTCACATGCTGCTTTCCTCTATTCTAAAAAATCTCTAAATTCATAGGAACGATTATAAAATTCATCATTAAGTCTTCCATTTATAATCGGGATTCCTGACAAATCTGTGTATTTATTTTGTATAAAGCTCAACATCTTATCAGTCACCTTTATATCAGCCTGGCAATCATCATACAGTGCGAGATATTCTTCAAAAAAATCCATGATACTTTGATGCATTAAATCCAAATCGTTTCGTTGATTGATAGTTCTATTTTCTTCTGCATAGGTTGGCTCTCCATTGGCAGAAAAAGATAGTAAAGTGGGTTGGGTAGAGGTTAATATATTTTCAAGCAATATATACGATTCACAAATAAAAGCTTCTTTTTCAAACCATGTGGATATTGAAAATAAAGATCTTATATTTATATTTCTATTATCCTTTATGTGCACAAAATAATAGCCGAATGTTTCAATTTCAAACAACCGCTCAAGTGCCGACTGGCAGGTTCCTGATGCCGCCAAATCAAATACTGCTACTTTCTTTCCACTTACTATCCCCTGTTTCTTAGCATATATTTTATATCCGGTTCTCACCTCCTCTGCTCTTTGTAAAATCAGACTTTTATGTGCCATAACGTACTCATGTGATTCCATACCTTTATGGTAAACTTGAATTTCATCATTAACCAGCAGAAAACGGTATCTCAATAAATCTTCTGGTTTTCCGTCATAACCCAAGCCGAGAACCCTTTCTATGTCATTTTCATTATAGATTTCACTAACAATACAAGGGGTTCTGGAGGTTAAAAAATAACAGGCATCAGGCATTTGATCATCGGATTTTTCACATAACATTTGGTACATCTTTTCAATCAGATAACCATCTCTTGCCAAAAACAATATTTTATCAAAATCTATACTTTCTTTTTTCATATTGTCTTTAAGCCAGAATAAATATTTAGTTACAATCGGTGCTATAAATATTCGAGAAAACCTTCTGACATCCTTCAAACTTACCTTTCCAGAGTCTTTTTGAAAAGCAAAAGGATCATTAAATATTTCAGCAACGAACAATCCAATTAATACCCTGTTATCATATTTTTCATAAAAATATTCTAACTCATAATAACTTGAGAATGCCATCATTTCACTTGCTTTTTTCACTTCGTAGGAATCAATACCAAATAACGGAGGATTTATAACATCAGCTTCATAGTTATCACCAATATGTAAACAAGAATTATCTTTTATCGCATCCTTCAAGATACAGAACAAGCCGTTGCACTTTGTCCTCCCATATTCACTGGATACAATTATATCCTCATATTCGTTAATGCTATTATTGTCCAAAAGCACTTTTATATGCTCTCTTGATAAATACATATCTGAAACAAAAAACACTCTTTTGCCTTTTGATATTGCAAACTTATAAGCTTCTATCATCCGATATCTTGGAACAATGACCTTTTTCTCAATATCAAATTCAAGTTCCATTAGTTTGATTACCGACTCATAAGACAAAGCAGTGTTATGCATAAATCTCTCGTAAATTTTCTGCAAAGAGGGATATTCCCCAGAAAGCAGTTCCCGTTCTGCTCTTACTCTCTCCTTAACAAAATCCAGACCATACTCATCATTAACTTTTCTTGCTAAAATTTCAAATACATCCATGGGATACAATACTTTCCGCATAAGGATTGTATCAAAAATGTCAAAACTGATCACATCATGCCTGTCGATTTCTCCCAACAATTCCTCATAAGATTTCTTCTTGTAATCATCGTCGATTATTCTTATTTCGAATTTTTCTATCAAATTAGTTCCGTTTATATCATACAAATTTATATTATTTTTTTTGCAGAATCCTTTAATTCTATTATATATTATTTTAACAGAACTGGCCCTAGCTATAACAACTATATTTTTTATACCGTTTTTTATCAAATCTTCTTCGCAAACGATATTATAATCATAAATTCTGCCGTGTTTCTGATATCCATCTAATAATCCAAAGATTTTAAATTCTCTACAATTATCTAATATCTCTTTTGTACTTGGACTAATCCCATATACAACTATTGGTTCTTCTTTGTATCGGCAAAAGTTTTCTCTAAACTTTTTAATCAGGCAATTACTTTCAGCCATACTTGACAGCCTCCTCATCAGTTTGCAACAAATATTTTTTTCCATCCAATGCGCTTTAATTGTTCCAGTACATCCGCTCTGTATTTCATATCTACAGCAACAATCACGCCAATTTCCTCTTTATCAGACACCTTTTCACTAAGATAATAAGCATCATGTTTCAGAAAGCTTCTTTTAATCGTATATCCATCACTTACCAAGAAATATTCATAATGGAGCTTTTGGTTTTCTAAAAAATCAGAAACATACTTCCCATTATTTCCCTGCCCATAAATACAGACCCTTTGATTATCCATAATAAACTTTATAACTTCAAATCGGCTCCAAACATTTTGACCACCGAATAAATTCATAATAGATTGCATGCCAAATACTTTCAGGGAACCCTCTATGGATTTTGACAAAAGATATTGATAGTTTATAAGATTATTTCTTGCAGTTTCTTCATTTAAGACCGTTGCGGAATAAAAACCATTTCTTTGTGCAATATATATTATAATTCTTTCTAATGCATGATTAAAGGTCCCATCAGTATCCATAGGTTCTTTAGGGAATGCATCTTTATTGACAGGTTTATTCATTAAATTTTGAAGCGCTTCTTTCCGAAACCAAAAACAACTTGAAAGAGCAAACGGCTGTTGTTCTTCATCCATATATCTTTCAGCGCCAAATTCTTTCGCCAATTCCCATGTTTTATCATAGCATATGGTCCACGAATCACCTAATAGCCTCACATATCCGCTGTGGTACGGAATATCAGGTGTAAGAATTCCTAAAAATCTATTTTTAATAAATAACGTTATTATTTGATTAATTACTGCTTTATTCTTAATAAGACTTGACCATGCATAATGCATGAATGAATATCCTACCATAGGGTATCCAACTCCACCTGTGGTTTTCTTATCATGAAGATAGCAAATATATTTATAGCCTTTTACATATCTCCATAAATCCAATAAAAGGGCTCCCCAATCACGTCCGATATTACTTGAATATATAATATCAAAGTTATCCCTATACTGTCTAAGAGCTGTAAATAAAGTATTGTAAGCCTCTTGATTTGCAACCGATATCACAAGGTACATTTCAGTTGGAATGACACTAATGTATTCCAAACATTCGGATATCAAATCCTCATAATAAATATGCATTGCTATTGCGCATTGAGAGTATAAGTTTCTGTCGACATCGACATGTTCACCGCTAAGGATATAATCTAGATTCAGATTCCGTCTTATTACCGACATATTGCAATTTTCAATAATGTATTCCCATATAAGCCCTGCATCATAATTTGTCTTTTCAGAAATGTAGCTTACTGCATCTGAGGTTTGGTTCCCTAAATTAAACATTAACATTTCCGATTTAATATCCCGAAAAACGCTCTTACTAAGGACCGGGCATTCATAATATTTCAACAAATAAAAGGGCGCATATTTCAATAGATCAAAATTATCTTCCGGTCTTTTAGCTATAAACTTTATTGGATTTAAGTATGCTCCTCCAAGAAATTGTGTACTTTGTAAATATTCGGTTAAGGTTTCACTTTCATTTTTTTCATCTTCAAGCATTTTCTGAAACTCATGGTTCTTTATAATAGTTTCTGATATAAAAATAAAAGCATTCTCCAGTTTCCTTGGAACCAACTTTCCATATTCATCTTTATACTCATATCTATAAATTAATCCCCAATAATCAAAGCTCTGTTCGGACATTGTCGTAAACATATTTTCCAGACTATAAACCGGACCAAAAAAAGAGGTATCAACATATAATATTTCTTGAGTATCAATATTTTTAGATCCAGTTAAATATCTTGCCGATTCTTTCCATAAAGAAACATCATTATTTACCTCAATAAACTTTACATTATCAAAATCCCGCAATAAATCGCCAATATCTTCTGCCAATTTATGAGACGAAAAAATATAAATACTTTTACAACATTTATACAAGCTATCAATAAGAACAATTGTATCTTTTCCCAAAGGATATTCTTTTTGTTCGTATATCACAACAGTCCAATCCAGTTTCATACACAACTCTCACTTTTCTGCAATAATGTAAAATGGAAGAATACCATAATTCGCCTTTAATATACTGTAGTATGCTACTATATACACATCCTTAAACCCTACAGCTTTCAATGTATCAAGTAAGTCCCAGGAAAAGATGTTATATACAAGAGCCCCCTCTTTTGATAAAGGATTTCCATGGTACATAGGTTCTTTATGGTATACCAATTCTCCATTTATAATTTCTGCCCTTTTTTCTACCTCATCATTGAAAGTCGCAAATGGGACAGTAATTACAGCCTTTCCATCCGGCTTCATTACCCTGAACATTTCACGAAATGCCTTATCATAATCAGAAACATGTTCAAATACATCCTGCGACAAAACAAAATCAAACATCTCCGATTCAAAGCTTAAATTCATCGCATCTTCATGCAATATTCCATCAATATATGATCCGCTCTCATAATCCCCAAGATACTCACTCCCTACCAAATCCGGAATAAACTTTTTTATTTCTTTATATGACTGTGTCACATATTCATACATATATGCACTCTTTCCGCTTAAGTACATTCTTTTCATCACACCAATCAAATATCTCATCCGATTGTTTAATTTACATTTAGAACACACCAGCCGTTCTCTATAAACCGGACTTTTTTTCTTAAAACCACCTACAAGTTCAGAAAACATGTAGTCCAGTTCAAATTGGCTTTCTTCCTGGCATACATCACAGTATCCAGATATCATCATCCGTTTCTCAGGCATTTCAAAGCAAAGTTCTCCAACTGCTTTTTCATATGCACCATACTTTCTACATATTTTTTCACAAACATCAAGGTATCTTTTCTTTGTTCGGATAATAAATTCCTCTTCCATTTCATCTTTTATCATATTTCTAGCCATTATCTTGCAAACAACATCAGAGTTTATAAAAGTTTCTTTCATGATTCTTTCACCTCACAATTCATTGATCAGCCTAAAAATTCTGCATTCTGAACCATCATAAGTTTTCCTGTCTTTTCATACAGCGCAAACAAGGATCCTCCATCTCCATAATAAGCATCACTTATGATAATTGCCCTATCCACATCACCGCTCTCATCAAAAATCCCCCATCCCTCTGATTTATAACTAGAGACAATGCCGCTATACTCATTCCACAAATGGGGTCTCATAGACTGAAGAGTTGCCGGCATCAGAGGATGGGGACGCCACAGCAATACAAATTCACCTTGTCTGTCTTTAAACAGATTTATTATATTTTTTATCTTTGCAATAATTTCATCACTTTTTTCCAAGAATACAGCGATGCTCGTATTGTACAGAATGACTTTCTTTTTTGTTCCATCACTACTATAGATGATATATTTCCATTCTTCAGGAATATCTAAGCTTTCTTTTTTTGTATTTAACAATTTATCATATTTAGGGCTTCCTAAAGCCAATATTTTTTGTTCTATATTTCCATATACATTTTTACAATTATTGTTTCGTTCAAATTTATGTAATTCTTCCACATAGGTTTTTCTAATTGTTTCCGATTGGACAATCACCTTATCTGCATATAACGTTCCCGGAAGTACACAAAAATGTTTCTGTATAGTATCTCCTGCGCAGACGAAGTAAGGGATATAAACAAGCATATCTGTGTAATTTTTTAATTTCTTTGCGTAAAAAGCAGGATGTACAGTGGTTATTATATTATTATTATCATAAGGATTATGGATATAGATTACATCCGGTTTTCTCTCCTCAATCAAATAATCCTCCCATGACGTAATAGGCACATATTCAGGATACGCATTTCCCTCATAATGCATACGCCCCAAAGTTCCATCGATATTTTTATCAAAATATGGTATGGGGATTACATATACTTCACAGCTTTCGTCTTCATCAGCTGCTTTCCAAACACTTTCAAAGGAATCCCACATAGATGCTTTATATGGTAAAAACACTATTTCTTTTTTGTCATCAGAAAATTCATCCCTGACCTTATTATATAATTGGATTAGCTGCTTTTTTATCTTTTTCGATAGCTTCTGGAATTGGCAGTCATCGGATAATTCAATGCTCATCTGATAAATATCTTCACAATAATTCTCCAGAACTTTTATCAGGGATACTGTTATTTTACCGAATGTTTCAAAATAATTTCCCAGAACAATGGCAGTTTCCTGACATTGTGAGAGTATATCAATAATATCCTCTTGAGTAACTCCATTACCCTTTTTTCTAATATTTTCATTCGTGTCTTTTAATACGCCAATTATATCCAGAATCTCTTTTTTCTTATATTTTTTCATCGCAATTATTCCTATGCATATACTAGACCCCAAATATCTGCTGATTTTCCATGGCTTCGTATATTGCTCTGTATATATAAAAATCTGCCGGTTCCGTGATCTTAATATTGTTTTTTGTACTCATAACCATATGCATCCGTACATTATACAAGCTACATAAATGAGAAGAGTCAATTGTTTTCAATCCATCATCTTGCGCCATCTCATATAGCTTCAGTATGTCCCCAAAGCGAAAGGATTGTGGCGCTTTCGCTACAAACATTTGATCCCGAGGGGGTACATCTATAATGCTGCTTCCAGCCACACAACGTACTACACTTTCACGAACTGGCTCAGATGTAATAGCATTGCCATGTTTTTTTACAGCTTCAATATTATTACTGATCAATTCTTCGTTTATCAACGGTCTTACTCCATCGTGTATCAGCACAATATCATCTTTTAAACAATACTCTCTCATTGCCTCAAGGCCGCAATAAATAGAATCATGCCCTGTATCACCGCCAGGCACAATGTTTAGAATCTTTGTAATACCATATCGATTCAATAAGCCCTTTAATTCTTCTATCCATTCCTTAATACACACTACTACAATTCCATCGATTTCCTCATGATACTCAAAATGTTCTAATGTATAGATAATAATGGGCTTTCCATGCATCTCTAAAAATTGCTTCGGCTTAGAGTATGAATTCATTCTCTTGCCTGTACCCCCCGCAAATATTAATACCTTTGCCATCTCTTTACTCCTATTTATATTTCATAAGGCTCATCAGTTATCATGTCTCGTTTTAAATTCTACTGCATAACAAAACAAAAAACCAAGGCTAGAAGATATCCCCAGCCTCAGCAACAAATTTTCGTTCTTCAACCGATAATAGATGATAGATTGTCTCTTCCAGTGCCGGGAATGGAACCTGTTCCGATATTTTAATTAAAAAAACTTTATTCTTAAAAGAAGAAAGATCATAAAGCTTCGATAAAAAGCTAAAGGTAGCATTAGCTGTTTTCTCTTCTCCTGGCTCCCGCTTTAAAAGAACCAAGATTTCTTTTAAAACAGAAGGCTGGTAAGGCTCTGCCCGAAGAGCAAGGACTCCATATCTTACCATGTCAGAATACCGATTTTCTCTCGCATAAAAGGTAAAAAGCTTATGGTATACGGAAGCGAGATCAGCTGATATGTTAAGAGTATCATTCCCTTTATATATATCTAACAAATGAAGGGCCTGCTCAAAATAATATCTTGCCTTCTCCTCATCTCCCTTGTTATAAAACCACCGACCTGTCATGTAATCCACATCAGGGGTATTACAACCGTAACTTTTAGCTCTCTGATAAACAACCATAAAGTCTTCATCACTATCAACTTCTCTTATGCACTTTACTTTAAGCCAATTAGCAAAGCAATAATTCTTCCTCTCTATTTCTATATTAGCATTTGGATCTTCTGTAGCGCGCTCATAAGCCTCCTCTGCTTCTTCCAGCCTTTGAGCTGCAAGAAGAGAATCCCCTAGATACCCCCACATCATGTAGTTTTTCGGATCTTCCTCCAGTTCCCTCTGCACCATGAAGATATTCCGGTCACTCTTCTTTTTTTTAGCAAATTCCTCACTAGCATAACCAGTATGAAAAATGGCAAGGGTATCTGTAGCATCACAGGAATACAGCTTACTGCCATCGGTTAAAGCAAGGTATTCATGAATTCTTCCGCGATAGCGAAGCTTTGGATCATTCCGAAAAATACGGTACTGAACTCCCACAGCCATCTGCTTTCCGGAATCATCAAGATGTATCCAGGCAAGCTTAATCATATGGGGAAGTGAGGAGGAATTGGTAGTCCTTTCCAAATACTCCAATGATGGAAGCAGCTTTTTGGCATCTTCTGGCAAAAAATATTCATCTGCATCCAGAAATGCAATCCAATTACCCTTTGCTTGTTGAATAGCAAAGTTTTTCGCAGCAGAAAAATCATCAATCCAAGAGAAATTGTAGACCTTGGCCCCCATTTCTTTTGCTATTTCCACTGTTTTGTCTGTAGAGCCAGTATCTACCACAATCTGTTCAAATAAAACTCCCTTCCCCCAGCTAAGTGCTTGGCGAATGTTCTTCTCTTCGTTTTTCACAATCATACATTGGGACAGGCGAACGGAAGGCTTCATACAAAATTCCTCCTAAATATGATAAAAAACCCCCGGAAATCACCGTTCCGGGGGATTATAAATTAAAATCCAGCGTAATTACTGCAGTAACTGTAATACACCCTGTGGAAGCTGATTAGCCTGTGCAAGCATAGCCTGGGATGACTGAACCAGAATATTATTCTTGGTGTAAGCCATCATCTCTTTTGCCATGTCAACGTCACGGATACGGCTTTCAGCAGCAGTCATGTTCTCAGTAGTTACTCCCAAGTTGTTAACTGTATGCTCCAGACGATTCTGCTGTGCACCCAGGGCACCACGGGTAGAAGAAACTGTGTTAATAGCAGTCTTAACAGCATCAACAGCTAACTTAGCATTAGCTACACTGTCAACAGATGAAGTATTTATATTCAGATCAGTTGTTAAAATACTATCAAGTGCTACTGTCAATGAGTTGTTACTATTAATACTGTCACCAATCTGAAGGCTGACATTAGTACTTGTACCATCTAAAAGCTTAGTACCATTGAATGTTGTAGTATTAGCAATACGATCGATTTCATTCTTCAACTGAGTAAACTCATCGTTCAAAGCTGCACGGTCAACAGTATTATCATAAATTCCGTTTGCAGACTGCATTCCCAGTTCTACCATACGATTTAACATGGAGTGAACTTCTGTCATAGCACCTTCCGCTGTCTGAATTAAAGAGATACCGTCATTAGCATTCTTCTGAGCTGTCTCAAGGCTTGTGATCTGTGCTCTCATCTTCTCGGAAATAGCAAGACCAGCTGCGTCATCACCTGCACGGTTTACTCTGAAACCAGAAGATAATTTCTCAAGGCTCTTGCCTACTGCTGTATTGTTGCTTCCTAACTGTCTGTGAGCATTTAATGCTGCGATATTGTGTTGAATTCTCATAGATATTTCCTCCTTGAATGTGTTTCAGGGAATTCCTTTTCCCTGTGTAGTATGTTTTCCCTTTTCAGGAAAAATAAGTAAATCATGTTGATGGAATCCTGCGGGGTACCAGCCGAATTAACGATTCCATGTTTTGACACTTGTGTCTTAGGAAGCGTAACTTCCTTTCATGTGTATTATCGTATTGGTCAGAACAAAAGATAAGCCCTTTTTTAAATATTTTTAAATATTTTTTATTTTCAGCCTCTCACATCCACAATCTGCCCAATCCCATCCACAGGCACCTGCTCCGGAATCGCTGCTTCTACCATCTTAAGCAGCCCAGCTGCCGCAATTTCCTGAGAGTCCATGGCCTTCTTTGCCACACTGAGACCTGCACTCTGCTGAACCCTTGCAAGACTCATATCTATACTCATTGCACCAATATCCATAATTCCACTCTCCTTTCACGGAATACACCTGATCAGAACTCCTGATCCATCCCGATACTATTATATCGGTTACTTCAATCACTAAAATAACCCCTTATAAACTTTCCTTATAACAATCCAAGGTAAACCAAAATTCTACTCCACCCTGGACATTCCTGACCCCGCACCCCTTCCGGTGAGAATCCATAATAGCCTTCACAATAGAAAGCCCAATACCGCTCCCCCCATACTCTCTCGTATGAGCCTTATCCACCTTAAAAAACTTGGACCACAACTTAGGCAGATCCTCTTCCGGTATATTCTGCCCAGTATTAAACACAGTCACCAACGCTTCCTCTCCATTTTCCTCCGCAGTAATAACAATCTTTCTCTCCCCATCCAAATGGTTCAGCGCATTGTTCAAATAATTAGTAACCACCTCTTCTATTTTAAATTCATCCGCATACACAGCAATAGGCCCATTATTTACAAACACCACCTCAGCCTCACTCTGCTGAATAAGAATTTTTGCAGAATTCACCACTCCCTGAATCAATTCCGTCAGATCAAAAGCTTCAGCCTGAAGAGTATCGTTTCCAAACTCAAGAGCTGTAAGATTCAAAAGCTGACGGACCATCTGGTTCATCTTTCCGGCTTCATCCATAATCACTTCACAATAATAATCCCTGCTTTCCGGGTCCTCAGCCATACCTTCAGTCAACCCTTCCGCATACCCCTGAATCAAAGCAATGGGAGTCTTCAACTCATGAGAAACATTGGCAATAAAATCCCTCCGCATCTCATCGATTTTATTCTTTTCTTCAATATCCCGCTTCAACTGCCCAATGGTTTCCTTCAATGTATCCGACAACTTATTCATACCGTTCCCCAGCACTCCGATCTCATCCTCTTCCTGACCCGTATACTTGGCGTCAAAATCCAAAGAAGACATCTTTTCAGATAAATTCGCAAGCTGGAGAATCGGGGATGTGATCCTTCTTGTGACCAGATAAATGAAAAAACTACCCACAACCAGCGCCGCCACCCCCACATAAGCCAGAAACCGGTTGGAAAGGCTCACACTATCCCGTATACTTGCAAGAGGAATGGACAGCAAAAATATGGTCTTATTATCAGAAAAATACCCCCAGCTTTCCAGATAATAGGAATCGGAACGCCTGTCATAGGTCTTCTGCACAATATAATTGTCATATCTTTTCAAAATGCTGGCATCAGGCATATTTCTCCCGAAAATATATGCCTCCACTCTGTTTTTCAAAAACTGCCTGTCCCCGTTTGAAGGGAAGAGAACTTCGTCAGTGGTGCTGTCAATCAGCACCATCATTAAATTGTACTTTTCCCCTAAGGCCCGGAACATCTTCTGGGGAGCCCCTTCATTTTTCATATCCGGGTCATAGGAGTCCATGTAATATGATATAATATTTTCCCCGCTGTCATTTGCCTCTTCCACCAACCTGTCGATGGAGGCATAGGCCTTTCCCATGATCTTCACCTTATCTCTGGTATAAAAACTTTCCAGAAACCAAGTATTGATACACCAGGTAGAAATGAGGACAAATGCCATAAGGCAAACAAAAATCACGGCAAAACGTGCTTTAATGGAGTGTTTCATTCCTTCACCTCAAATTTATACCCCATGCCCCAGATCGTTTTGATGTAGTCTCCCTTATCTCCCATTTTGCTTCTCAGCTTCTTCACATGGGTGTCAATGGTCCGGGCATCGCCGAAATAATCGTAATTCCAGACATGGTTTAAAATCTTCTCTCTGGACAGGGCAATTCCCTGGTTTTCCAGAAAGTAAGCCAAAAGTTCAAACTCCTTATAGCTCAAATCAATGTTTTTCCCGTCAATGGTGACCTGATGGGCCGCCCTGTCCATGCAGATTCCTCCTACCTCCAAATCATCAGAAGTCACTGCCTTGCTGCGCCTCAATATGGCATCCACCCGGGCCGCCAGAATCTTTGGGCTGAAAGGCTTGGTAATGTATTCGTCCACTCCCAGCTCAAAACCCTGAAGCTCATCCCGCTCCTCTCCCCTGGCCGTCAGCATGATGATGGGAACCTGGGAATATTGGCGGATGGTTTTGCAGGTCTCCCAGCCATCCATTTTAGGCATCATTACATCCAAAATGATCAGAACAATGTCCTTTTGTTCAAAAAATATATCCACTGCTTCCTCTCCATTTGCCGCCTCTATTACCGAAAATCCTTTTACGCTCAAAAAATCCTTTACCAGTTTTCTCATTCTGGCTTCATCGTCCACTACTAATATTTTTAATGCTTCCATAATAGCCTCCTGAAATCATACTCTGTTTTTACCAAACTTCTTAGGGAATACTCTCGTTACCCTGCAGACAGATTCACCTTGCTCTCCAGGGAGTCTTCTCGTTGCCCTACAGGAAAATTCACCTTACCCTTAGAGAACCATCTTTTTCCCTACAAACAAATTCACCTTATATTTATGGACTCTATTTTACCAAATAGTCATGCAGATATCCACATTTTCACAGAGATTTCACATAACGAAAAAAGCAGATGCGCCCAAAGGACTGCATCTGCTTCTTCAATTACAACACTATCTCAATTCCGTAGTAGGAATGGTATCCATATCATCGAATGCCTGGTTCTCTCCGCCCATTGCCCAGATGAAAGTATAGTTGCTTGTACCTGCACCTGAGTGAATACTCCAGGAGGGGCTGATAACAGCCTGCTCATTCTGCATCACAATATGTCTTGTTTCCTTTCCTTCGCCCATCATGTGGAATACCACATTGTTCTCAGGAATCTCAAAATACATATAGATCTCCATACGTCTCTCATGAGTATGTGACGGCATGGTGTTCCATACGCTGCCTGGGTCCAGGACAGTAAGGCCCATGGAAAGCTGGCAGGTTTCCAGCACGTCCGGATGGATGAACTGGTTGATGACACGTTTATTGGAAGTCTCCATAGCACCCAAAGGCTTCTTAGCTGCCTTTTCAATTGGGATAAAGGTTGTCTTACATTCCTTGTGAGCCGGAGCACTTACCATGTAGAACTTAGCCGGATTGGAGGAATCGTCACTGGAGAACAGAACTTCCTTTGTGCCTTTGGTGATATACAAGCAATCTTTATTGCCCATCTTGAATTCTTCTCCGTCAGCTACGATCTTTCCAGGGCCGCCGATATTAAAAATTCCGACTTCTCTTCTCTCAAGGAAATAGCTTGTCCCAAAGTTCTTCCATATATCGATTCCCTTGTCAATGGAAACAGTCTCTGTGGTAGGCATACAGCCTAATGTAACCATACGGTCTACGTGAGAATAAACAGCGACTACCTCATTGGCAATGTATAAGTTTTCAATTAAAAATTCATTTCTGGTTTCTTCTGTTGTGTATCTTCTGAAATCTTTCTGATTTGCAGAATATCGAATATCCATGAATAAAAACCTCCTTCTTTATACTTTTGAAATAACTGACCATCTTCATCCTACCACAGGGCAGTTTTTAATTCAACATCTTATTTTGCCTCTGAGGAATTATTCCCCAGAGGCTGCGATTAAATCCATATTATTTTTCAAACGCTCATTATCCGGATCATATTCAAGGGCCTTCTTTGCATGACTTAAGGCTTCCTCTCTCATGCCCAGATAATAAGAAGAAATGGCACAAAGGTCATCTAATGTATAATCCCAGGAATATCCCATGTTGACAAAGGTCCGGGATTTTTCTTTGATATTTAAAGCTTCTTTTCCCAGAAAATACGTCATGGACCAGTCCTTTAATTTGTAGCACATGTCTGAAAATTCCACATAAGGATCACGGAGCTCCGGCATTTCTGCAATCGCTTTATAATACCATCCATAAGCATCTTCTATTTTCCCCAGATGGAAGCAAGAAGTTGCAATCCAGCGCATGGCGGCGCACCGCTCATCACGCCACTGAGCAGAGGGCAGATTCAAGTATTCTTCCAGGGCGCCAACGCATTGTTCCCATTGCTTTTTATACATATACTCTCTTCCCAGATAATACCGCATCCGCTCATCATCCGGGTCTTCCTTTACTGCCAGCTCCAAAAGAGGCAGATAGGAACCTCTGGACTTGGAAAAATCCGGATAATGGTTGAGAACCATACCTTCGATGTATATGATTTCAAGAGGCAGGTCGCCTACATACTGGACGTGCTCATGAATCGGACATTTCCAGCGGAAACCGTTCCGCTCATGGGCTTTAAAATAATAAAACTGCACGTCTGGGGTTCCGTCTGGTTTTAAACTCCAATTATAAAGATATCTTCCATGTTTTGCCGAAGGCCCATTTATAATTGATTTATGATTCAGCCAGGCTTCTTCCAGGTTCTTCCTCCACCCCGGCTCAAACCGCTCGTCTAAGTCCGTGGACACGCATATATCTGCATCCTCGGGAACGTGGTCCAGGGAAATATTCCTGGCCACGTCAAACCTCCACGGTTTAACCACATCCACGTAGACAACGGCTCCCCGTTCTCTCAGACGTTCTACTGTGCCGTCATCAGAGCCTGTATCCGTGACCACAATCAGATCCGCTTCGCTCATGGAATCCATCCACTGGTCCACAAAATGAACCTCATTTTTGCAAATGGCATAAACGCATATTTTTAAGCGACTCATGAGTCTTCCTCCCCTTTGACCCGCTGACTGACTTTCTCTTCGATAAACTTTAAATTGCCCTGAAGCCTTTTATTATCCGGCTCCAGCTTTAAAGCCTCTTTGGCATAATCCCTCGCTTTTTCATAGAGTCCAAGCTCATAGGTACTGAGGGCGCCATAATCATAGAGGGCATATCCCCAGCTTTCCGGTTCTACCAGATAGCTTCCTGTGCTCTGGGTGATGGAAAGACCTTTTTCCACCATTGCATAGACCAGGGGCCAGTTCTTTTCCTTATATCCCGACTTTGCCAAAGCCAGGTAAGGTTCACGCACATACTGGCATTCTGCCAGGGCCCGGTAACGCCATGCTCTCGCCTCTTTTAAGTTTTCTTTTTCTTCATAACTTTGGGCCAGGAAACGCATGGAGGCGCTCCGCTCCTCATCCCATTTTGCAGTGGGTAGGGATAAATGCTTTTTCAGGGTTTGAATAGCTTCATCAAACTTTCTGTAGTACATATATTCTCTTCCAAGCCAGAACACAGCCCTGTCATCCAGGGGATTTTCCTCTACGGATAATTCCAATAGGGGCAGATACTGGCTTCTGGGCTTTGATAGATCAGGATAATGGTTCAGCCTGAGTCCTTCCACCCACACTTTATTCTGAGGGGCTTCCCCTGTATATTCTAAAACCTCATGGACAGGATGAACCCAGCGGTATCCGTGCCGGATATGGATTTTTTCCATAGGAAACTGTTTCTTTGGCGTCCCGTCAGGATTACAGGTAAAGGCAAATAAATAGCTTGCCCGGGTATGACCCGGTTTCCAGGCGGCCTCCAGTTTCTCTCTCCAGCCAGGCTCAAATACTTCATCTAAATCATTGGAAACGCAGATGTCCGCATCTTCCGGTACATGGCTCAATGCCACATTTCTGGCTGTGTCAAACCGCCAGGGAGATATGGTTTCTTCATAAACAATGGCTCCTCTTTCCCGGAGCTTTTCAACAGTCCCGTCCGTTGAGCCTGTGTCCGTCACAATGACGGCATCGGCAACTGACACGGCGTCCATCCAGCGGTCCACAAACTGTTCTTCATTTTTACTGATGGCATATACACAAATTTTATATCGGCTCACTTTATTAACTCCTTTTTACTCATCTTACTCAACCAATTTTACATCGTGCCCTCTGGGTATTACGCTACTATTAGTATATGCAGTCTGCGGCTTGTTCCGTGAGAAATCAGTTATTCGGGCAAGCAAAAAGGATATAAGTGTTTATTCTTATACCCTTGTCTGAGCTTCGTATAGATTTTAATTTCCATTTTCAAACATTTTAAAAATCGCTGACATTACCTCTGATATTTTGTCATAGGACAGACGTCCGATCTTATATAGTATAAGATTCTTTTCTAAAGTAAAAATTTTATTGGGGCGCACATTACTATTTTGTTTCAAACTTCCTTCAATGAAGTCTTCATCGCAGATGGAAACAGAATATTCATCCATCTTCATACTGGAAGTGATTTGTACAACAATAAAATCATCACCTTTTAAATCAGCTAAAATTAACGCCGGCCTTTTCTTTGCTGCGCTTAAATCACCGAAAGGAAAAGGCAGTACGATCACATCTCCTGCTTTAAAAATTCCTTGATTTTAAGATTTCGCCACGCTGCCTCCTCTTCTTGTGAAAGTCAATCTTTTGCAAGAAGAGACTCACTTAATAATGCACTGCTGGCCTCCGCATTCTCATACAGTACAAATCTTATAAAATCCAGCACTGAATCCAGTTTATCTTCTGGTATCTGGGAAATTAATGTAGAAATCATCTCTTGTTTCAACATATGCCATTCTCCCTTCTCATTTAAATTAATGGGTTGATTCCCGCCTTTAACGTTTTTAATAAAAATATCATATCATTCCAAATTACAACTTACAAGCTTCCCCTATATATTTTCCACACCATACACCACCTGGTAAATCTCTTCCTTATACGCCTTAAACTCCTCCTCCGTCACTGCCTTCCCATAACTCATAATCTGCAGCGGAGTTGGCATGTCCCCGGCTTTTAAAGGCATTTGTTCATAGTAAAAGAAATTCAAATGAAATCCTATCCTTTCATAAAAGCCCGCCCGGCGTCCTGTCATGGGATCTTCTTCTGTAACAGGCTCTATTTCCAGAAACACCGGCTTTGAACTTTCTAAAACAACCTCTTCCACCAGTTGTTTCCCGTATCCCTTCCCCCTGCATGCTTCAGTGGTTGCCAAGTGCTCCAGGAAAACACAGGCTGAAAGCTCCCAATATCCCAGAAAAGCAAGAATCTCTCCTTCTTCCTCCACAACCCGGATTCTATAACATGGATCACTGAAAACCTTTTTCTGCCCTTCTCTGGTTCGGCGCTCAACATCAGGAAATGAGTCCTCATAAATCCGGTATATTTCCTCAAAACGGGTTTCAGGGGTCTTTAACAGCATAATATCAATCTCCTAATCTTTTATTTCTGATCGTTTCTTCCTTTCAGTATACCACTTTCCGCCAAAAGAAACCACCAAAACAGCCTGCCCCCTTACGGAACAGGCTGTCTTTCATTTACATTTATTTAACAGTAATTCTTCCCTGACCTGCCGGATTAGCATAATCAGAACCCACATTACCGCCTAAATTGCTGCGGATATAAGCAGAAAGAATATCCACGTCAGTCATAACCTCATCCCTGGTCACTTTGCTTCCCTTAAACATGGTCATGCCGTCTCCGGCGGATTTTAACATGTAGTTATGGGAGGCCACAGTATAAGTTTTATTCACATCAAGAGGCGCGCCGCCTACCATGATATCAGATACCCGGTATGCTCCGTTCACTTTTACAAAGTTGCCTTTTTCGTCTACCTGCACATTGGAAATCTTTGAACCGTCAATGGTATAAGTAAGACCGGATACCTGCAAAAATCCTCCGCTCTCTTTGGGATAATTGGAGGAAGCCATCTCCAGGGCATCCTTAATCTGCTGTCCTGTTGCTTCTACCACACACCCCATATTTCCAAACGGAAATACTGTAAGAGTATCGTTATAAGTAATATCTCCCGCCTTTATGCCGGCTCTCACACCACCGCCATTGGTAAGGCCAATATCCGCACCAAGGACAAAACGGTATGCATCGGCACACAGATCGCCGAGGTTTGTCTCTGCACTTCTGACTGCCCGGTTTCCGGTGGCAGGATCATTGATGGTCAGCTCCACATCTGAATGTCCGATTACAACCTTTAAGGTTTCATTGTACTGAGCCTGAATCGCTTTTATGAACCTGTCCGTATCATAATCAATGGCTTTTCCGTCAGCATTGACAGTGCTTTTTCCCGGAAGTACAAGCTGAGTACCCACTGTCAGCATATCCGGATTCCTGATCTTGTCTCTGTTTGCTGCGTAAATTTCTTCCCAACGGTTATAAGAGCCCAGCTCCCTCTTTGCAATCCGGCTTAAAGTATCTCCGGATTTTACCGTATAAACACTGGTTCCTGCTCCCGGAGGAACCTGGGAAACCAATTCGCTGGTAATGGTTCCGTCTGTGCGCAGAGTCAATTTTCCGATATTCTTCAGTTTTGTTCCAGCCTGGGTAAGAAGCACATCACGTCCATCCTTATTTTTCACGTACTTTTCATATTCCTCATGGGAATGGCCGTCAATGAGTATATCGATTCCAGTAGTATTTTTGATCACACTGTCAGAGGTCCAGCGGTCCGTTGTCCCATTTTCACCCAAATGGCCTACTAAAACCACATAATCGGCACCCTCTGCCTTTGCACTGTTTACAGATTCCTGAATCCGGTCGTAAAGCTTTTGTCCGCTTTCATCTTCACAGAATCCGTAAATGTAATTCCCATTTTCATCCTGAAAATAGGCTGGTGTGGATTTGGTAAAGCTTTCGGGAGTGGTGGCACCTACGAATGCAACCTTGGTATCACCGTATGTAAATATCTTATAAGCTTCAAATACGGGAGCACCGGTCCTCAAATCCATAAAATTGCTGGAATAGTAGCCGCAGTTCAACTTTCCTGCCAATTCCAGAAAACGGGGCATTCCATAATCGTACTCATGGTTTCCCGGCACAGCGAAATCAAAGCCCACCTGGTTCATAATGTCGATCAAATACCCTCCGTCTGACAAGGTTCCGATGGGTGCCCCCTGGATAGCATCACCCGCATCAATCAGCGTCACATAAGGGGTCTGGGCCTGCATCTCCTTCTTATAGAGAGACAGTCCGGCATATCCTATGTTGTCATCAATCCCGCAGTGGACATCGTTGGTATAGAGAACCACGATATCCTGATCCGCCGCCAGGGAAGAAAAGGACATGCCTGTGGTCAGGGATATGACCATAACCAGGGCCAGCCATAGTGACAGGAACCTTTTTTTCTTGCTTCTGTTCATTGCTTGAAACCTCCTTTTGATAAAATATAAGCTCCCCCTATTATATCAGATAATTATATAAAATAATATAACATTTTTGAATATTTGAAAGCTAATCCCCCTTTTTATTAGTCATTTTTCGACATAATAATCCATAATCACAAACAAAAAACACCCCTCCACCTCAAGCTATGCTCTTGGCAGAGGGGTATCCCTCACTGATTCATTATTGATCGCTGTTCACTTCTTCACTGATTTCTATTCCCAGATCCACAAGCTGCTTGGGATCCACGGGAGCCGGTGCCTCTGACATCAGACAGGAGGCATCCTTCACCTTCGGAAATGCCATAACATCGCGGATGCTATCAGCACCTACCATCAGCATTACAATACGGTCTAAGCCGTAAGCAAGGCCGGCATGAGGCGGAACCCCGAAACGGAAGGCATCTAACAGGAAGCCGAACTGCTCCTGAGCCTGTTCCTTGGTAAATCCAAGAACCTCAAACATCCTGGACTGAATGTCGCTCTGGTGTATACGCACAGAACCGCCGCCAAGCTCTGTCCCGTTTAAAACCATATCGTATGCCTTGGCCCTGATTGCACCCGGATCGCTGTCGATCAAAGCCCAGTCCTCGTCCATAGGCGCAGTAAATGGGTGGTGAACAGCAGTGAAACGGTCCTGGTCCTCGGAGTACTCTAAAAGCGGGAACTCTGTCACCCACAGGAATTTAAACTCATCCTTTTTCAAAAGATCAAGCTGTCTTGCTAGCTCCAGCCTCAAATTGCCCAGAACATCAAAGACTACGCTGTCCTTATCCGCTGCAAACAACAAAAGGTCGCCAGCCGTTCCTTCCATGGCATCTGCCAGCTTGTGAAGCTCTTCTTCTGACATGAATTTCGAGAAGGAGCATTTATAGGTTCCATCCTCATTGATTGCCAGATAAGCAAGGCCTTTCGCTCCAAAGCCCTTCGCATACTCCACAAGGGCATCAATCTTCTTACGAGGCATAGCCCCCTGCCCTTTTGCATTGATACCACGCACAGAACCGCCGCTTTCCAGAGCGCCCTTAAATACAGCAAACTCTGTATCCTTCACAATATCAGAAACATTTTTTAGCTCCATTCCAAAACGCAGATCAGGCTTATCGGAACCAAAACGGTCCATAGCCTCTCTCCAGGTCATTCTCTGAATAGGAAGCTGGATATCATAATTGCAGATTTCCTTAAATAACTTTTTCAGCAGCCTTTCATTAACCTCCAGAACGTCTTCCACATCCACAAAAGACAGCTCCATATCGATCTGGGTAAACTCCGGCTGTCTGTCAGCTCTCAAGTCCTCATCACGGTAGCATCTTGCAAGCTGGAAGTAGCGATCATATCCAGAGCACATAAGCAGCTGCTTAAAGAGCTGAGGAGACTGAGGAAGAGCATAAAAGGAACCCGGATGAACACGGCTGGGAACCAGATAATCTCTGGCACCTTCCGGCGTACTCTTAATCAAAGTAGGTGTTTCAATCTCCAAAAACCCTTCTTCCGCCAAAAATGCCCTGGTCAAAATAGCAACCTGGCTTCTCACCATAATATTTCTCTGAATATCCGGTCTTCTCAAATCCAGATAGCGGTATTTTAATCTCAGTTCTTCTTTTGTCTTGCTGTTTTCCTCAATAGGAAATGGAGGTGTATCTGATTCAGAAAGAATCCTTAAGCCTTTTGCACGAACCTCAATAGCACCCGTAGCCATGTTTTCATTAATATTTCCCGCACGATTTTCCACGGTTCCGGTAACTGCAATAACAAATTCGCTTCTCAGCTTTTCTGCCTTTGCAAAGTTCTCTGCTCCGCAGTCACTTTCTTCAAATATGATCTGCAAAATTCCAGAGCGGTCCCTCAAATCCACAAAGATAATACCTCCCTTGTTCCTGCTCTTTTGTACCCAGCCCATAACTGTGACTTCTCCGCCTGTATTGGCTGTCCTAACCTCCGTACATCTATGGGATCTCTTTATTCCCAACATTGACTCTGCCATAACTTCCTCCTAATGTCTTTTTTAGCATTAATCTTTATAAAATTCTTTAAACTGGGTATAGCCTTCCTTTTGAAGGCTTTCCTTCTGAAACTTCTTATTCTTGTTCATCTGAGAAACTAAGACAACCTCTCCTTTGGCCCGCAGTTCCATTGCCTCTTGAATGGCTTTGTTCATCACTTCAGCGCCGGCACCTTTTTCAATGAGAAATACCATCTTTTCCTCTTTTCCAGGAACAGTAAAACCTTCATCCATAAGAATGGTGATAATCCGCTCAAATCCAACAGAAAAACCACAGGCAGGGGTATCCATCCCTGTAAACTTCCCAATCATCTTATCGTAACGACCACCGCCGCCAACAGACCCCGGAAACCCATCCACATGAATCTCAAAAATAGTTCCTGTATAATAAGACATCCCTCTTACCAGAGTAGGATCAAATACAATGTTGAACTGACTGGTAGAAATCTCAGTAACACTATCTATAATTGATGCCAGATTCTCTGCCTGAGACTGGTCCATGGCATCTTTCAATAACTCACCAAGGCTCCGCACGCCTGCTGCATCCGGGGTCACGTTTTCAAAAAGGCTTAAGTATTTGCTGATCTTTTCTTCATCATAACCGGCCTCTGCCAGTTCTTTTGCAACACCGTCAGTACCAATCTTGTCCATTTTATCCAGAATAATAAATACCTGGTCATAGGATTCCTCCGGAAAACCGCAGTAAGCCGCCATTCCCTTTAAGATATTCCTGTCGTTAATTCTTATGGAATAACCCTTGAAACCGATTTTACCAAGCAATGTAGTGGTTGCCAGAATCAATTCAATTTCCGCAAGCCGGGTAGGATCCCCCAGAATATCGATATCACACTGAACAAACTGCCGAAAACGCCCCTTTTGAGGACGGTCCGCTCTCCATACACTCCCCATCTGAAGAGCTTTAAAAGGAGAGGTAAGCATTGCTGCATTATTAGAATAATATCTGGATAAAGGAACAGTCAAATCATAACGCAGACCACTGTCAGTCAAATCACCCTCCGACTGGGCTGTTTCCAAATTCAGCTTTTCTCCCCGCTTCATAATCTTAAAAATCAGCTTTTCATTATCCCCGCCCTGCTTGCTGCTCAAGTTTTCGATATGTTCCACGCAAGGAGTTTCAATGGAATGAAATCCAAAGCTGCCATAAGTTTCCCGTATCTGCTCCATCACATATTCCCGTATCTGCATTTCTGCAGGAAGAATATCCTTCATTCCCGTAACCGGTTTCTTTTTTAACGCCATTTCATTTTCTCCATTCCTATATAATTAACAGCTAACCACAAAATTAACACCCAAACCCAGGAAATGCCAAAAAACAGGAAGCAGGTAAAGCCACCAAAATAAAGGCGACTTGCCACTGCATCGGAGCCTGTTTTTGGTGGCTTTACCTGCTTCCGTTACCCCCGACTCCATCCCACTCAAATCCAATCTTAAGAATCCAAAGTTGCCAGCAATTTTTCTTTCCTCTCCAACATTTCCCCAATTCTACTCACATACTGTTCTACATCCTTAACATTTTCCACCCGTTCCAGACGGTTTTCCAAAGGAAATACCACCTTAGTAGTAGTACCAGCCCCACAGGCAATGATAGTCTGCTTTTCTTCCATAATCAAAACATTATAAATACAAGCCTTCCCAGGACGTGCATAACCCACATTTTCAAAATTCCCCGCCATATTTTTCTGACGATAAAGGTAGTAAGGTTCCTGCCCCATTTTTCTAGCATAATCTGCTGTCACCTCAATCATTTCAGGCGTATTGGCAATCTTTAAATCCCCATACCGCTCCTTAAACATATTAAGTCGTGCAGCCCTTTTAATAGCAAGAGAATGAACCGTAATACCATCCGGATCCAAGGCCTGTATCTCCTCCATAGTACGGATCACATCCCCCACATCCTCCTCCGGCAGCCCCACAATCAAGTCCATATTGATATTATCAAACCCCATAGACCGAGCCATAAAAAAGCAGTCCTTCACCATATCCACCGTATGCCTCCGGCCAATCAAATCCAAAGTTTCCTGCTTCATAGTCTGAGGATTAATAGAAATACGGGTCACCCCATGATCTTTTAAAACCTGAAGCTTTTCCTCTGTAATACTGTCCGGCCTCCCAGCCTCCACCGTAAATTCCTTTACCCCGGAAAAATCAAAGGTCTTTTTCAATCTAATTATAAGCTGCTCCAAATGAGCGGCAGAAAGGGAGGTAGGCGTACCCCCTCCGATGTAAACCGTATCCAAAGGCCTGCCCGCCATTTTTCCCGCCACATAATCCATTTCTATAAAAAGGGCTTCCAAATACTGCTCCATCCGTTTCTCCCAAAGTCCAATGGGAAAGGATGTAAAAGAACAATATAAGCAGGTAGTTGGACAAAATGGAATGCCCACATACAGACTATAGCCGTTTTCATAATCAATGGAAGACAACAAATCCATTTCCCGTTTTGCAATTTCCAAACTCAAATCAATCTTTTGGTCACCGGAGAAATAAGTATCTTTCATATAACTGCGGACCTTCTCTTCTTCCCAGCCCTCCAAAAGTTTCGTCATAGCAATTTTCGTAGGACGGATTCCTGTTAAAGTCCCCCAGGGAAGCTCTATGCCTGTAATTTCCCGCAGCATATTATAAAGCATCCGTTTAATCCTGTTTTTCGTCTCAAAACGGTCTGAAAAATCAGCTTCCGTCACTGAGGATTTTACAATCCCTTTTTCAATATCCTGAACAGTCAGTTCAAAGGAAGCTTCCCCGGTCTTGCCGCGGATTAGAAGGCTCTGCCCTTCCCCCGGCATTTCTTCACGGGTAAAGCTTTCTCCCGGATAAAATGCCATTAAAAGCTCTCTGATATCCTGCTCAAAGGATTGGTCATCCAATATCATTCCTATCATCTTGTTCTTCCTATCCCTTGTAGTGTAATGCCACCGGGTTATACACCTTTTCATGTCCCACAGTGGTCTTATCTCCATGTCCCGGATATACAAGGGTATCCTCCGGCAGCGTAAACAGCTTTTCTCTTATGGATTTAACAATCTGATTCTGGTTCCCTGTAGGAAAGTCAGTTCTGCCCAAAGATTCCTGAAACAAGGTATCTCCGCTTATAAGAACCTCTTCTTCCCGGATCAAATAACAGACCGAACCACACGTATGCCCCGGCGTAAACAGCACCTCAAAGGAAATTCCTGCAAGAGATAACATTTCTCCATCCTTTACATATTCCACATCCGGCACCACACAGGCCGAGCCAAAGCCGGAAGACAAATTCAGAGAAGAATTAGTAAAAAGATCTTTTTCCTCATCTCCTCCATACACCTTTATTTCGGGAAATGCTCTTCTGATATCCTCTACTGCAAGGATATGGTCAAAATGACCATGAGTCAGCAAAATAGCCTCAGGAGTCAGGGAAAGTTCCCGGCACATATTCAGAATATATGCTCCATTGTCTCCCGGATCGGCAATTACTGCTTTTCCTGTTCCTTCCCGGTATAAAATATAACAGTTGGTTCCGATCTGCCCTACGGGGTAGGTCTTGATTCTGAAATCGCTCATATTCCTGCCTTTCTCATGCAAGAGAACTGCGTTATCCCGCAGTCCTCTCAATGTCTATGACGCCTTCAATCTGTCTCAGCTTATCGATCAGCTTTCCAAGCTCCTCCACCCCATGAATATCAAAGGTCATGGTAATGGTGGCATTGCCCTGCTTGTTGGTTCTGGAATTCATAGAAGTGATATCGATTTGCCTCTCTGAAAACACCTTGGAAATATCTACAAACATGCCGATCCTGTTTTTTGCAAATATATTGATTTCCGTAGAATACCGCTCCTTGGCATTATTTCCCTCAGGCTCCTGCCACTCTGCGTCAATCATACGGTTTCTCTCATCCTCCGGCAAAGCTAATATATTGACACAATCCGTTCTGTGGATGGAAATTCCCCGGCCTCTCGTCACAAATCCTACAATCTCATCTCCCGGTACCGGGCTGCAGCATCTGGAAAAACGGACCGCCAGATCGTGAATCCCTTTTACCACAATTCCGCTGCTGGAACGTTTCTTCACCGGAAGCTTGCTGTTCATGTCTTCAATGTCATTTAAAATGCTGGTGTCGGTCACTTCTTTCTTAAGCTTCTTGTTCCGCTCATCCACCATCTTGTTGATGACCTGGCCTTCCTTTAAACCACCGTGTCCGATGGAAGCAAGGACGGATTCCCAATCCCGGAAGGCATAGCGCTTCATGACCTTATTCTGGTATTCCGGTTTATTAATATCGGAAAAGATGATTCCCTTGGTCTTGCAGTAACGCTCTACCATTTCCCGGCCTCTGAGGATGTTATCCTCCTTCAGCTCTGTCTTAAACCACTGTCCGATCTTGGTCTTGGCCTGGGTGCTCTTTACAATATTCAGCCAGTCCCGGCTGGGCCCCCGGCTGTTCTGGGAGGTGATGATCTCCACCTGGTCGCCATTTTGGATCACATAGTTAATGGTCACAAGCTGGCCGTTTACCCTGGCACCTACCATCTTATTTCCCACGGCACTGTGAATGGAGTAGGCAAAGTCAATGGGAGTGGAGCCGCTTGGCAGGTTCTTCACGTCTCCGGAAGGAGTAAAGCAATAAACACTGTCAGAGAACATATCTAAATCGCCCTTGACCACGTTTAGGAATTCCTTGTTATCGGACATGTCCTTCTGCCACTCCAGAATCTGGCGCAGCCAGCTTAACTTCTCTTCTTCCTTGCCCTCTGCCACCTGTCCGCTTCCGCTTTCCTTATATTTCCAGTGGGCGGCAATTCCGTATTCCGCAGTCCGGTGCATCTCATAGGTTCGGATCTGGATTTCAAATGGCTGCCCGTTGCTTCCGATTAAGGTGGTGTGAAGGGACTGGTACATGTTGGGTTTGGGCATGGCGATGTAATCCTTAAAACGGCCCGGAATGGGCTTATACATCTCATGAATCACTCCAAGAGCTCCATAACAGTCCTTGACGCTGTCTACAATGATTCTCACCGCAAATAAATCGTATATCTGATCCAGAGTCTTGTTCTGGTTTACCATCTTCTTATAAATGCTGAAAAAATGCTTGACCCGGCCATCTACCCTGGCTTCAATTCCTGCCGTCTTTAAATGGTCATGGACCTCATCGACAATGCTTTTTACAAAGATTTCCCTGGCATCCTTCTTCAAAGATATCTTTTCCGCCAGATCAAAATACACATCAGGCTCTAAATATTTTAAAGACAAGTCATCCAGCTCGATCTTAATTTTTGAAATACCCAGACGGTTGGCAATGGGAGCATAGATTTCCATGGTCTCCCTGGCCTTTTCCTTCTGTTTTTCCGGCTTCATGTACTGTAAGGTCCGCATGTTGTGAAGGCGGTCCGACAGCTTGATGATGATAACACGGATGTCTTTTGCCATGGCTAAAAACATCTTTCTCAAGTTTTCAGCCTGAATTTCCATCTTATCCATGGACCAGGATATCTGGGTCAGCTTGGTAACGCCGTCCACTAAGAGAGCTACCTCTCCTCCGAATTCTGCTTTCAGCTCATCAAGAGACATAATGGTGTCTTCCACCACGTCGTGAAGGATTCCGGCGGCAATGGTTTCCTTATCCATCTCTAAATCGGCCAGAATAATGGCAACACAAAGAGGATGAATGATATAAGGTTCTCCTGACTTGCGCCTTTGATCCTTATGTGCTTCATCCGCAATGCGATACGCTTTTTCTATCATGGAAATATCATCAGAAGGATGATATCTTCTTATGGTTTCTACCAACTCCTGATAAAGCGATTCCGGGCTGGTGAAATCAGCCGGACCCTCCCGGTCTATTCCTATTAAATTCTCCAGATTCTCTCTACCGAAATCTTCCGGGATATTTTTTTCCATTATTGGATTCTCTGCCATATGCCGCCACCTTTTTGTAACAATCCTGATTATTGCCTGCTTTTAAACATAGTTATGATTCATTATAATTAGATTTGTCGAAAAATGCAATTATTTTTTCTTTTTCTGCTTTTTCCAGAAAAGCCCCTTCCAGGGCATACCGGTTCATCTGAACCAAATCCAACTGCAAAAAGCCCATATGCCTTTGAATCAATTCTGCTTCTTTTTCCAAAGAAGTATCTGAAACCGTCATGTTATCCGTATTGTATGTGACCCGGATTCCCCTGTCATAAAAAGCTTTTAAGGGATGCTCCTTGATAGATGGAACCGCTTTGGTCTGGAGATTGCTGACCACGCACATCTCTAAGGTAATGTTTTCCTTTTTTAAAAGGTCCATACACGCCTCTGACTGAATGGCTGCACAGCCGTGTCCGATTCTTTTGGCTCCATAGTGGACTGCTTTTATGATATTTTCAAAACTGCCCGTCTCTCCTGCATGAATGGTAAAGGGAATTCCCTTTCTATCGGCACCTTTAAAAAGCTGTTCAAAATGAGACATGGGAATCAGCCCTTCCGGCCCTGCAATATCCACACCTACAACCCCTTTTCCAAGATAAGAAGCTGCCAGATCAAAAGTTTCCTCATTGTCTCTGTCCGGTCCGTTGACCATGGCGCAGAGGAGCAGTCCGGCTTTCATGGGGGAATTTCCAAGCCCCTGGTTCACCCCTCTTATGACCGCTTCCAACACTTGCTGCCCTGTCAGCCCTTTTTTCATATGAAGCTGAGGTGCAAAGCGGATTTCAGCCAGAATAAGCCCCTGTGCTGCCAGCCGCTGTGTCAAATCCCTGGCTGCCAGCTCCAGGGCCTCTTCTGTCTGCAGCAGCCGCCCAGGTAAGTCAAAGCACTTTAAGTAATCCACCAGGCTTTCACAATTCTCCCCTACGGAAATAAGTTTCTTAATATCCTGGCCTTCTAAATCATATCCAATCTGCCCTGCAAGTTCCTTTACCACTTCCGCGGACAAGGAGCCATCCAAATGCAGATGAAGGTCTGTTTCCAATGGTTTCATAGTTGTCCCTCCCCTTTACAAATATCATATGAAATAACCTGCATTAAGCTTTATGAAAGTATTCTACCATATTATAAGAAGGAAAGAAACAAAAACAGCATCCCGGGCTTTTAAAAGACCGGAATGCCGCTTTTTGCATTGATTTTCATTTCTTACAGAACCAAACACCAAAGGGGAATGGTCACTAAAGATAAAAGGGTGGTTACCACCACACACTTTGTGGCAAATATGTAATCGCCGTCGTATTTTGCCGCCAGTATGGCGGTGGTGCTTCCTGCAGGCATTCCGGTTAGGAGAACAGAAATTCCGGAAAGAAGAGGGTCCACATGGAACAGGCGACAAGCGGCATAAACCAGAAGGGGAATCAAAAACAGACGAAAAAATGTATACTTGATGATTCCCCGGTCCAGGAAACTTCCCGGAGCCACCTCTGCCAGTATGGTTCCGATTAAGACCATGGACACCGTAGTAGTGCAGCTTCCGATGCTCCGGATGGTGTTTTCAAGGAATCCGGGCAGTGGAAGCTGGGTGACCATAAGCAGCACCCCGATGTAAACTGCTACGATACAGGGATGAATCAGAACCTTTTTCACCACTGTCTTCCTATCCGGGCTGTCTGTAAAGTAGGAGACTCCGGCAGACCACATGACGATTCTCTGAGGCACCAGGAAGATGGAGGCATACATAAGCCCTTCAGGCCCGTAGACCCCTTCTGCAATGGGGTTCCCCATAAATCCGGCATTGGAGCAGACTGTTCCGTATTGGAGCACCTTTTTTCTACGGGCCGGTTCTCCGTTATAGAGGACCTTTGCCAGCACAAGGCAGCCAACCTGGATTAAGGATGCGATCCCAAGAATGACAGCAAATCCTTTTAAGATATCCATATTAAATTCGATCAAAAAGGAACTGATGATATTGCAGGGAAGGATTAAGTAAATGACCAGATCCGTAAGAATGGCCTTTGCTCCCTCCGGCAAAATATCTTTTTTCCTGAGAATAACACCTGCCGCCACCAGGAGAAACAGCATCCCCTGGAGATTTATGAGATTACCATTATTCATTTTGTCTCCTAAATAAATCAAGCGGATATGCTTGCATATCCAGCTGAATCATAAATTCAAGGTTGAAAGATGTTTTTCTTTCAACCTTATCAATCTTATCACTCTTCTAATGATTTCATATATTCATCCATGGCTTCCGCCACTTTTTTGGAGTAAGCAACAGCTTCCACCACAGTTCTGGCTCCTAACACCACATCTCCGGAAGCAAAGATACCGGGAATGGTAGTCTGGCCTCTTTCATCGGTTACCAAAAGGCCGTTGCTTCCGGCTTTTAAGCCCTCTGTGGTATTCACCAGCTTGCTCTTTGGTCCCTGGCTGATGGAAATGATGGTGGAGTCTGCATGAACCTGCTCCAGCTCTTCCTCATTTCCAATATGATTTTCTTCATCATCATAGATCAGATTCTCAAATACAGGGCCGTCATCGTTAATTTCTATGATCTGCTTTCCGAACTGGAAATCAGCTCCGTCAATTTTCGCATAGTTGGTTTCGTGGTCACTGGCATTGCTGTGAAGGCCTCTGGCATAAAGAGTTACCTTCCTGGCCCCATGGCGGATGGCAGTTCTCGCCACATCCATGGCGGAATTTCCCATTCCGATGATGGCTACCGTCTCTCCAAGGTCGTAGGCATCGGGATTTGCCAGATAGTCAATGGCATAGTGGACATTTCCCAGGGATTCCCCCTTAACGCCCAGGGTCTTAGGCCTCCAGACACCGGTTCCGATGAATATGCTCTTATATCCGTCCCGGATCAGGTCCTTGATTTCCAAAGCAGTTCCAATGGCAGTGTTGGGACGGATCTTCACACCGATTTCCAAAAGCTTCTTTTTGTATCTTTCTAAAATTGTCTTGGGCAGGCGGAATTCCGGGATTCCGTACTGTAAAACGCCTCCCAGCTTGTCCTTGGAATCAAAAATCGTCACGCTGTAGCCTTCCTTGGTCAGAAGAAATGCGATGGTAATTCCCGCAGGTCCCGCACCGATTACCGCCACTTTCTTTCCGTTTTTCGGCTTGCATTCGATTTTCATTTTATCGAAAATAGTATCGGAAATATAGTTTTCTATACTGCTGATATGAACCGGCTGTCCTTTTTTACCCAGGATACAATGGCCTTCACACTGCTTTTCGTGATTGCAGACGAGGGAACAGACAATGGACAGGGGATTGTTTTCAAATACCATGTCTCCTGCTGCGTTTAAATCCCCTCCTTTAAACGCCTGAATCATCTGGGGAATGGGGGTATTGATGGGGCAGCCTTGACGGCACAAGGGCTTTTTGCAGTTTAAACATCTGTTTGCTTCATCGATTACATGAACTCCCATAATTTATTTTCCTCTCTTCTTTTTATTGGCCGCCGGATTTCATTTCCGGAGAACGACTATTTTAACCGCATTTTGTATACAATAAGTTTACATATTTCACATCATATCATACTCAAAATAGTAAAATCAATAGGCTGCACCAATGTATAAAAAAAAATAAATTATGACAAAAATATATCGAACAAACCCTGTATTTTCCCCGTTTTCAGGCTTTTTTCAGATTATTTTCCTTCGTATACGATCAGGGATTCCACGTCATATCCGGCCAGCTTTTCTGCTCCGTTTAATCCGGCCAGTTCCATGATAAAGCAGATTTTCACCACTTCTCCTCCAAGCTCTTCGACCAGCTTGATAATGGCTTCTATGGTTCCGCCTGTAGCGATCAGGTCATCGATGATAACCACCTTCTGTCCTGGTTTGATGGAATCCTTGTGGAGCTCAACGGTGGCTGTTCCATACTCCAGTTCATAGTCCGCAGATACCACTTCCCTTGGAAGCTTCCCTTTTTTCCTGACAGGAACAAAACTTTTATGCTCTGCATAAGCCACGGGAACGCCAAAGATAAAACCTCTTGACTCCGGTCCCACAACTGTGTCGTACTCCACTCCGTCAAGCATGTTTCTTATGCCATCCACTGCCAGGGCAAGTCCGTCTGCATCCTCCAGTATGGTGGTCACATCCCGAAAAATAATTCCCTCCTCCGGGAAATCCGGAATGCTTGTAACATAGTCCTCTAATCGCTTCATCCTTTATACCTCGTATTGTTTTATTTTTAACCAACTTGAAATTTCTCAACCTCTCTATTATAACTCAAAGATTTCTTTCAGGCAAATGTTGTTTTTTAATAAGGACATTTTTTAAGAAAAAAATAAAAGCCCCCCGCACATTCAACCCGGAAGGCCCTTACACTGTCTTTTATTTATCTTCTTGGATGCGCCCCCGTATAAGCACGGCGCACAGATTCTCCTCTGGTGCAGTTCATATAAAGCTGGGTGGAGGACATATCAGAATGTCCCATCATGGCCTGTACTGCGCGGATATCAGCTCCGCCATGGAGCAGATGTGCTGCAAAAGAATGGCGCAGTGTATGGGGCGTAATATCCGCCTCTATCCCTGCCTTATCTCCGTAAAATTTTATAATCTTCCAAAAGCCCTGGCGGCTCATGGGCAGTCCGTTGCAGTTGGTAAAAAGCCACTGGGAGTCCATATCCCGGAGAAGGTATCCCCGTCCCCGTTCCATATAAGCGGAAAGTGCCAGCTTTGCCACCTTTCCAAAGGGAACCATACGCTCCTTTTGTTCGTCCTTGCAGGTAATATAGCCTACGGTCAGGTTCACATCCTCTTTTTTCAGGTGGATGATTTCCGATACCCGTATCCCGGTGGCATAAAGAAGCTCCAGCATAGCCCTGTCCCGAAGCTCCTTGGGGGAGTCCCCGTTTGGCTGGCTCAGCAGGCAGTTCACTTCCTCCACCGTTAAAATGGTAGGTGCCTTTTTTTCTACCTTAGGGGCCTTTAAAAGCTCCGCCGGATCTTTTGGTATATTTCCCTCTCCCCACTGATAATGAAAAAACGCCTTCATGGAAGCCAGGCTCCGTGAAATAGTGGTGGAGGCTTTTCCTTCTCTTTCCAGGTACAGGATATAGGAATTCAGACTGGTCTTCGTCACCTTGTCCACAGTCTCAATTCCCTGCTGTCTTAAAAAGGAGGCCATCTGCATCAAATCTCTTTGATAAGATACCTCCGTATTCTTCGATGTTTTTCTGATCTCCCTCAAATAAATGATAAAATGGTCTATCTCTCCTAACATTGCCTTATCCCCTAACCTGACTGTTTAAAAATGCCCTAAAACAAGACTTCTTCCTAACATTATATATACTATTTTCGATAAAATCAAACACATTTTTTTTACATTGTAACCATTTTAAAGCCATTTTTTACAGTCAGTACAAGATATAGGAAAGGAATTGGTTTTTTCCGCAAGATATGGTAAAACAAAGGGAAATATTTTAAAGAACAAATTTCAAAAAAATCGGATTTAACCAGGCTTCACAGGCACTTCCTAAGGCTGCCAGGAGCAAAAGCAGCAAAAAAGCCGGTATCCGGAACCGTCTTCCCTTTTGCACTCCCCAGAAGAGAAGGATTCCCCAAAGGGGAAGGTAGAGAAGTCCCTGGGGCATCAATGACATGAGAAAAACAGGAAGCCCCATAAGCCCCTTTTGAATGGTTATAACCGAAAGAATAAATCCCATGGAAAAGCCCATCCCTGCCGTCAAAAGACAGAAGAGAAAAGCGCCGTAAACGGTCAGTCCCATAAGCCAGGCAATCCAGACCTCTGCCGCCCTCTGTTTAAAAACCTGTCCGAACAGTCCCAAACGCTCCTCCTGTTTTAAACTCACCTGTCCCTCCAAAAGAGCCAGATAATACCCCGCCTCCTCCATAAAGGTGGGATACCAGAAGTTTGCCGCCGCAGTTCCGGCCACAAGCCCGGCCAAAAAACAGAGGATATAACGGTCCCAGGCCCGGTTCTCCAACGGCCCCGGACTTCCCTCGGGCCGAAATTTTAATTGTTCCAATACCTCAGCCATATAAAAATCCCCTTACAGGTTTTCTCACAACAGGCCGTTTCACAGCCTGTGTTTCCATAAATATATGCCTGTAAAGGGACATTTATTCTGCTATGGAGCCGTATTACAGACAGCCCCTCTTATTTCACGCCGTACTTGCGGGCATAGGCCAGGACAGAAGCAATGGTCTTTCCATCGGTAATCTCTCCCCGGTATATCATTTCCTCTAAATCCTTTACTTCCCACTCTTCCACTTCAATGTATTCATCCTCGTCCAGATTCTGCCTGGAGGGCTCCAGCTCCCTTGCCACAAATACATCGATGGCTTCATCGCAAAAGGCCACGGTGGTATTAATGGTGATTAAATATTCCAGCTTTTCCTTATCCGTTTTATAGCCTGTTTCCTCTTCCAGCTCCCTGTGGGCACAGTCGATTTTCGGCTCATCGGGATGGTCTAAAGCCCCCGCCGGAACCTCCAGGGTATAGCGGTCCAGAGCATTGCGGTACTGGCGCACCATCAGCAGCTTTCCGTCTTTTGTCACCGGAACCACGGCTGCAGCTCCATTGTGATGGATGAAATCCCAGTGGGCCAGATGGCCGTTTGCATCTACCGTATCCTCGTATATTTTTAAAATTGTCCCCTGGTATTTTAAGGTTCTTTCCAGGCGTTTTACAGGCTGCTGTTCCATTTTTTCCTTACCTCCGTTATGTGGGATTATATTTTTTCACATTTTGCAAAGCAGGCGTCAGCCGCCTTTATGACCGCATTGCGAAAGCCGTGTTCCTCCAAAGCAGACACTGCTGCAATGGTAGTTCCTCCGGGAGAGCAGACCTGATCCTTTAAGGCTCCCGGATGGGTTCCTGTCTCCAGAACCATTTTCGCACTGCCGAGAACGGTCTGGGCAGCCATCTCATAGGCAGCATCCCTGGGCAGCCCATACTTTACGGCGCTGTCTGCCAGAGCTTCAATGAACATATAAACATAGGCAGGAGAGCTTCCGCTGACGCAGACTACCGCATTCATCAGCCGTTCCTCTACAATCCGCATCTTACCGAGGGAAAGGAAAATGCTCTCAATGGCCTGCTTCTCCTCCCGGGAAAAATCCTTTTCAGAAAAACAGACTCCCGTCATTCCCTCTCCAAGAAGAGCCGGAGTATTGGGCATGGCCCGGACCACACGAATTTCCTCTCCCAGCTTCTCCTTCAATTGGTCCGTGGTGATTCCCGGGGCAATGGAAATGACCACATGATTTTTTGTCACCACATCCCTGATATCAGCCAGCACCGGAGAGAAATACTGAGGTTTTACAGCCAGCACAACGTATTTTGCCTGGTCTGCACACTCAGAATTGTTTTCTGCGTGAGGCACTCCGGTCTGCTCTGTAATCTGTCTGCACTTGTCCAAATTGACATCGGTAAAGATAATATCTTCCTTTTTATACTCCTTAAGCAGCCCTTTTAATATGGCCCCTCCCATATTTCCGATTCCTATGATTCCTATTTTTGCCATGGTCTTATTCTCCTGCCTTTATTATTTCTGGTCCTGAAAAAACCGGTTAGCATTATTTTAGCACTTCTTTTTTGTGAATGTCAATTTAAGACTTTTTCCCTGCAGCAGAAATAATACGGACTGCCTGCTTTCTTAAAACAGACTTTTCCGGCTCCCTAAATTCATAATCCGTTATAATTCCCGTATAGTCAGATAAATGGTTGATCCGGTTCATTCCCTGACGGTTGAATTTTGACTCGTCAACTGCCAGAAAAGACTGCTGGCACTGGCTCACAAGCTGCCGTTTTAAAAATGCCTTATCAATGGAGGGAGTCAGCACATGAAATTCCCTGCTTATGGCTGCCGCTCCAAAGAAGCCCACATCAAACCGGAAATCCTCCAGCATACGGGTGGCATGATAGCCTAAAATACTTCCTGTTGACTTTTGGACATAGCCTCCGCACACAAAAAGCTCTGCCTTGCCGTTTTTCATCAAAAGGGCAATTTCAAGGTCATTGGTCACAACCGTCATATTTTCCATATCCATAATATTTCTTGCAATCTCATAGGTGGTGGTTCCCGCATCCAGATAAATACAGGTTCCCTCCCGGACAAAATCCATGCATTTATCCGCAATCCCCTCTTTCTGATCCCGGTTTTTTACGCTTTTTTCCGCATAAGCCACCTCAGTCTTGCTGACCGCCCCTCCATGGCAGCGTTCAATCAGCCCGTCATTTTGAAGCTTTTCCAAGTCCCTGCGGATGGTCATGGGACTTACGCCAAGTTTTTCTGCCAGTTCCTCCACCTGAACACTGCCATCCTCCTGTATCATGTTCAGAATCTTAATCTGCCTTTCCGCCATCATCATGTACCTTCTCCTCCTGTTATGGATTTCAAAACGCAAAAATCCCCGCCGCCGGACAGGCGGCAGGGAACACCATGCACTGGATAAAATCCCTTGTCTATATCATAAATGATTAAAGGAAAATACTCAATATCAAAACTTCAACAAATCCCACAGCCCAGGCAATGGTAGAGGTGATGGAATAAGTCATGATCTGATCTTTTACTTCTCCCACTCCCAAGGTCCGGTTTACCACCCAGAAATAGCTGTCATTAAAATAGCTGAAAAACAGAGAGCCGGTACAGCAGGCCAATGCTCCCAGAATCGGATTCACTCCTGCAGCCAGGATAATGGGAGCCGAAATGCTGGCCGCCGTTGTCATGGCAACTGTGCCTGAGCCCTGGATAAAGCGCATGGCAGTTGAAATAATAAAGGGAAGTACTACAATGGGAATTGCAGTGCCTGCAAGAGCCTCCGCCATATAGGTCCCAAGCCCGCTGTCTTTAATAACCTGGCCTAAAGCTCCGCCTCCTCCTGTCACCAGCATGATGATTCCGGCAGATGCCATTCCAAGCTCCATTTCCTTAATAGCTTCTTCTCTGGTTAAATTTCTTCCCAGGGTAAAGATTGCCAGCACAAGGCCGATACCCACAGCCACAATAGGGGATCCTAAGAATTGGAAAATCTCCATAAAGCCGGTTGTCTTTCCCGCAGCGCTGGAAACAGTGCTGATGAGAATTAAAATAATCGGAAGAAATAAAGGTGCAAAAGATTCAAATGCAGAGGGCAGATTCTCAGAACCAATGGAAAAGTCCTGGGAGTAATCCGGCTCCTGGTAGGGCATACGGATAAATCCTTCCTTTTCATCGGGAATCTGGTAAATCCTTTTTCCTACCCATCTGGCATAAATCGTACAAGCTACTGCCATGGGAATAGCGATTACAATGCCATAAAGAATAAATTTTCCTACATCCACTCCGAAGATTCCGCAAACACCCAGGGGGCCGGGAGTAGGGGGCACCATGGTATGAGTGATAACAAGTCCTGCTGCCAAAGCCGCGCCCAGGGAAATCACGGATTTTTTCGTCACCCTTGAAATAGCCTTTGCAATAGGGGCCAGAATCACGAATCCGGAGTCACAGAAAATTGGAATGGAAACCAGAAATCCCGTAAGAGCCAAAGCTTCCTCTTCCCTCTTTTTCCCAAAAAGCTTCAAAAATGTCTGAGCCATTCGCTTTGCTGCTCCGGTCCGTTCAAATATCTGACCCATCATAACACCAAAGCCAATAATAATACCAATGCTTCCAAGGGTTCCCCCGAAGCCCGTTGTAATGGAATTGATAATTCCAAAGGTCTTTCCGTCCTCCAGCTTGATGTTTACTAATGGCATGCCTCCTACCACCCCAATGATAACAGCCGCCATAATCAGAGCCAAAAATGCATGAATCTTGGTCTTCAGCACCAGAAATACTAAAATCACAATTCCGATACCCAAAGCAATCATCATTCTTTCGCCGCTAAGTCCTCCTACCATAAAGAAACCCTCCTCTTAATTTATTGCCCCGCTATGCCTGTTTAAAGCAGGGAGAATATTTTGCCGCAAGTAAAATGGCTTCAATCATACTTACCGCAGAAGCCTCTCCTTTACCTGCAATATCAAACGCTGTTCCATGGTCTACCGAGGTCCGGAGTATGGGCATTCCGTTGGTAATGGAAATGGTCCGGTCAAAGTCCAGAGTCTTGGTCGCAATGTGCCCCTGGTCGTGGTACAGGGAAAGAACACTGTTATACCGTCCCTGGGCCGCCTGATGGAACACGGAGTCCGCCCCAATAGGGCCTGTCACCGGATACCCCTCTGCCTGCAGCTCCAAAACTGCCGGAGTGATCTCATTTACCTCCTCATCTCCAAACAGTCCATGCTCGCCGCAATGGGGATTGAGCCCGGCAATGGCCATGGTTCCTCCCTCCACGCCCAGGCGCCTTAAAGCTTCCAGACACCGCTTCACATAATCCTTGATCCTGTCCTTGGTGATCAAATCCAGCATTTTTCTTAAAGAAACGTGCCTTGTGAGGAAAAATACTCTCAGCCCGTTTGTCTCAAACATGGTAAGAGGGTCCTCCGTATCAGTCAGTGCGCTGAATATTTCCGTATGGCCGATGAAATTGATTTCTCCTGCCTTTAAAGCTTCTTTGTTGATGGGAGTGGTAGCCACCGCATCGGCTCTCCCCTCATTTGCCAGTCTGATGCTTTCCGCTATGTAATCATAAGCCGCCTTGCCGCACATTCCGCTGACCTTACCGAATGCAAACTGATCCATGTCAATGTTATCTAAGTCAATGAGGTTTAGGATTCCCGCTTCGAACTTCCCTTCCTCCGGCTCCTTGATTGTCTCGACCTTTAAATCCACACCCGTAATTTCAATGGCCTGCTCCATCACCTTTTTATCTCCTATGATGACGCATTCAGCCGCCTCAAAAACCTTCGGCTCTGCCAGAGCCTTTGCCACAATTTCCGGTCCAATACCTGCCGGGTCTCCCATTGGTATAACAATTAACGGTTTGCTCATAAATTATTTCCTCCTTTTATTTACATAAATAATTTTTCTTTTAAATAAGTGATACACCGGTTGGCAGCATCAGATTCTCCTACCATACCACCCTTTGTGATGATGGACACACCTTCAAAGTCTCCCTTTAAAAATGTTCCGTAAGCTGCAAGGGGAAGTACTTCATCAAGCAGGCATAAACCGGCAGTATTAAATTTCCTGCATATAGCCACTGTAATGTCCCCTCCGCTGCTGTAAATCCCTTTAAAGCTGCTGTTTTCCGCAAAAATCCGGCGGGCGATTTCTGCAAAGGAATCACATATGATTCCCGTCATTTCATCTATGCCGCCTTCATAACCTGCCTTGTACTCTTCAAAGTCAATCCGGTTTTCAGGATAAATTCCGTCTCCCGTAACTGTCAGGATATCGTAGGCACTGCTGGCCTTCAGCACGGCTTCTGAAACCTTTTTAATCTCATCCTCCCGGCTTTCTTCACTCTCTAAGAATCTGGCTGTCTCCACGAAAACATTATGGGCTGTACGCTGGGTCAGCCACAGTTCTTCCATCTGCTTTTTTGTCACTGGATTTACGCTTCCCACCACGGCCAGAATCTTATTTTTCCTCTCTCTGGTTGGGGGAACGATCAGCTTTCTGGCAATGGTGGCCGTAAATACTCCCGGATCCACCGCCGCAAATTTCAGCTTGCTGGTAATGGCCGCATCCGCAATCAAGTCCAGGTCCTCCTGGGTCACACAATCCAGGACGATGATTCTGCATCCGCTGTCTGCAAGGGCCTTCATCCGGTCCGCCAGAGCATGTTTTCCTTCCATCATCCCGTTCATCTCAATGCTTCCCACCTTGTACTTGGTCTGCTGTTCAAAGATTTCTGAAACAACGGAGCTGGTAACCGGGTTCTTGGGGTCTAAGGCCGCTTCCGTCTTATGGAGGGGAAGGCCTTTGACCATCATATATCCGCCGATCACAATTCTGCCGGAGGCAGGAAAACAGGGGGCACAGATAGCTATGTACTCAGGTCCCAGGGCATCTAAGAGCGCATCGGTCTCGCTTCCTACATTCCCCCGCAGCGTGCTGTCAATCCGCTTGGAATAGACAATCACTTCCTCATTTTTCAGCAGATTGGTGACATTAAAAACCCGGTTGTAGGCTGCCGTGCTATCCAGCCCCCGGCTGTCCGTAGGATACATAACACAATCGCACTGGTCAAACAGCGACAGATTGATGCGTTCCGAATTCATCGCAGTGTAGGTCCGGTAATTCATCTTCTTCAGCAGAACCCCAGTGGCATTAGCCCCTGTTAAATCATCTGCTACCACAACACATTGAGGCATACTCCCTCTCCCTTCTCCCTATGATTTCCGGTTGGAAAATGCTTATGTCCGGAAATGTTTTGTTTGTTTATGTTCATTCTAATGTTTATTTATGTTCCTAATCTTATATCAGTTGGTTGTTCCTGTCAATATATTTTTTATTTTCTTTTTATTTTTATTCATTTTCACCAACTCTCCTTCCCTCATCCCTGTTTTCCATAAACAAAAAAAGAACCGGGTACATATTTCTATATACCTGGTTCTTTCTGAATTCTGCTGTTTATTCTGCTCCAAGAGCCGCCATTGTAAAGTAATTATAAGGTTTATTAAAATGAGGCAGAAATAAAATATCCGTCAATTTCAGCCTGTCTATGGTAACCTGTTCCTGGATTGCAAGGGAGAACAGATGAATCGCCATGGAAATATCATACTCAGAACACATCTGAGCACCCAGAATTACACGGGTCGTCTTGTCATAAACGATTCTGATTTTCACCTTGTAGTTGTCATGCTCAATAAAGGCCGGCTTCTGGGTATCCTCATAATCGGTCACAGCCGCATCATAGCCCAGGGCTTTTGCCTTGGTGTAAGTAATACCTGTGGAAACCATCTTCAGATTCCAGATGCAGATTCCATTCGAACCCTGAACACCGATGGATTCAATCGAAGTGCCGCAGGCATTGTGAGCTGCCACAATTCCGGAACGGACCGCATTAGTAGCCAGTGCGATATAGCTGGTCTTTTGAATGGAATTGTCGAATACAGTAGCACAGTCGCCGATGGCATATACATCGGGATTGCTGGTCTGCTGGCGTTTATCCACCAGATAGGCTCCGTTTTCAAACAGCTCCAGCCGGTCTTTTCCAAGACAGCTGTTGGGCTTAAACCCAACTCCCAGAATCACCATATCCGCCTTGTATTCATGCTTATCGGTAATTACCTTTTCCACCCTGCCGTTTCCTTCTATCTTCGTTACGGTTTCGCCGTAAGCCAGACGGATGCCGTGGTCTTCCAGGTTTTTCGACATAATATCGGAAAATTCCTGGTCATAGTAGCCTGATAGGCAGGTGTTCACGTTGTCAATTAATGTAACATTTTTTCCCACGCGGCGGAAGGCTTCTGCCAGCTCCACACCGATGTATCCTGCTCCCACAACTGCCACATCCTGAATGGAATCCTGATGAAGTTTGTCAATAACGTCCTTGGCATTCTGGTACAGCTTTACAAACTGAACGTTTTCCAGTTCCTTCCCTTCGATGTTTGGAGAAATGGGCAGGGAGCCTGTTGCGAGAATCAGCTTGTCATATACCTGCTCATAAGTCTGCCCGTCCTTGCCTTGTGCACGGACAATCTTGTTGTCATAATCAATGGATTCCACCTTTGTTTCCATATAAACCCTTGCGCCTTTTTGCTCAAAGATTTCTTTGCTGCAGTAAAATAAACCGTCAGCGGATGAAATCTGGTTTCCGATCCACAGAGCCATTCCGCAGCCTAAGAAACTGATGTTGTTGTTGGAATCAAATATAACCACTTCTTTATCTTTATAATTATCTAAAATCGTATTAATTGCTGCTGTTCCGGCGTGATTTGCGCCGATTACCACAATACGTTCCATAAAAAAACCTCCTCTGTATCATAAGAGCCTGCAGGTTTTATCCTGTTCATTGTTTTCATATGCATTATAACACATTGTTAAAATAAAAACAATTACTATTATTAAAAAGTTTTCTAGTCTTTCAATATCCCCTTGCAGAGCTCGCAGGCCGTAGGCGTGGCCGCCGCTCCCCCCAATGCTGTTTCCCGAAGCTCCATGGGCATCCGCAGTCCCACCCGGTAGGATGCCTCTAAAATCTCATCAAACGGAACCACTGACCTGGTGCCGCTTAAGACAATTTCCGCACATACCAGAGCATTGGCCGCTCCAACGGCATTGCGGTTCTGGCAGGGCGCTTCCACCAATCCTGCGATAGGGTCACAAACCAGTCCCATAAGATTGGTGATGGCAATGGAGGCCGCTCCCAGACACTGCTCCGGGGAACCTCCCATCAGCTCCGATACTGCTGAGGCAGCCATGGCGGCAGACGATCCCACCTCTGCCTGACAGCCTCCCTGTGCCCCTGCCACTGTGGCATTTCGCATGATCAAATATCCCACTGCCGCCGTATGAAACAGGGCCTGTACCATCTGCTCATCGGAAAAGCCAAATTCCTCCTGGAGAGCTGTAAAAACTCCCGGAATGATTCCCGAAGACCCTGCCGTGGGTGCCGCCACAATCAGTCCCATGGAGGCATTGACCTCCAAAACACCCATGGCATAGGCAATGGCCTTAGAAGTGACGGTGCCGCATATGGAATGGCCTTCCAGCCGTCTGGCATTCATTCTGGAGGCCTCTCCCCCGATCAGGCCTCCCATGGACTTTACCGGCTCTTCGATGGCCTTTCTTACAGCCCGTTTCATAATCTGCCAGGAATGGGTCATGCGGGCCATAGCGTCCTCCCGCTTCACTCCCAGTTCCTCTTCCTCCCGGCGCAGCATGATCTCAGATATAGGAAGCCCCTGTTCCTTACAAAGCTTCAGCAGTTCATTTCCTGAACGAAAATCCATAAAGTTTCCTCCCTTATTCAATCAAAATGGCGCTGAAAATAGACGGATGCTCTTCGATCTGATGGACAACGCTTTCTGAAATGGTTTCATCTGCCTCAATGATTGTATAGGCATTTCTGCCCTTTTCCTCTCTGTATAAATGCATGAAGGCAATGTTAATGTTATTTTCGCTTAAACAGCCTGCAATGTGGGTAATGACTCCCTGGGTATCCAACTGTTTTACAAGAATGGTGCTGTACTCTCCGGAAAGCCTGATGCTGACTCCGTCAATGGCGCTAAGCTCTGCTCTGCCTCCTCCGGTGGAAATCCCCCGGATCACCATATGCTCGTCCCTGTCGGTGGTCACGTCAATGTCAACGGTGTTGGGATGGACATCGGCCTCCTCTGTGTTGATTTCAAAGGAAATATCCACTCTTCTCTCCTTTGCAATCTTAAGAGAATTAGGAATCCGTTCATCGTCAGCCTGAAATCCCATAATTCCCGCCGCCAATGCTCTGTCCGTACCGTGGCCTCTATAAGTATGGGCAAAGGATCCATAGAGAATAAACCGGGCAGAAACCGGCTCTCCCTTTAACAGCTTCCGGGCCAACTCCGCAATGCGCAGGGCTCCGGCTGTGTGGGAGCTGGAAGGCCCGATCATGTTGGGGCCGATCACATCAAATGCACTGATTAATTTCATAGGCATAAGCCTCCTTCTAAAAATAGAATGTTCATAATAACGCACAATATGCGGTCCGATTTTACGGACCGCATAAAAAGCTTAACGAGGAGATATTTCTGGCGGGATGGCACTTACAAAAGGCTTGCCGCCCAGATTCCTATTATGCTCTTCTTTGGCTTTTCTTATAATCTCCGGATTTTCCAAAAGATCAAGGGCCGTCATGGCGATGACCTTTCCGGCAGCCATCATTCCCTTATGGGCCATGGTTGATTTGCCTGTTGCAACCCATTGCCAGGAATGGGCGGGAGTTCCGTTAGGAGCCGTCGTCAGTACTGCCGTGGCAGTGGGAATGGTCCAGCTCACATCTCCCACGTCTGTAGAACCGCTCATGGGCTTAGATGGGAATGTGAGAGGGGCAACCAGACGGTTAATGGGGCTTTGGGCCTCTTGATCAATGGTATCCTGATCTGCATCAGGAAGGAATCCGCTGATCTTTCTTGCAATCTGGTTTTTGGTGCTCTCCGGAAGCTGGTCAAAAAACTTTCTGGCATATTCCATTTCTTCCTCCGTATAGGAAAGAGGAGTAACCTGCTTTAAATTTTCATACATGACTTTGCCCAGCTCCCGGTTTACCATATAGCTGGCACAGGCGGAGTCAAAATCAATTTCAACCTCTGTATCCGTCATCATGGCCGCGCCCTTTGCAATCCTTACCACCCTGTCATAAATCTCCCTTGCCTGCTCTGCTTTAGGTGCACGGACAAAGTAATAAAGCTCTGCCGTAGGCTGCACAACATTGGCAGAGGTGCCGCCCACATCGGTAAATGCATAATGAATCCGTCCTTCGTCAATGATGTGCTCCCTTAAGAAATTCACACCAATGTTCATCAGCTCTGCAGCATCCAAAGCGCTTCGTCCGTGTTCCGGTGCCGCCGCCGCATGAGCTGCACGGCCTTTAAACCGGAAATAAGTCTGAAATACAGCTAAGGAACTGAAATCCCACATCCCTGTGGAGTCCATAGGGTGCCAGGTAAGAGCTGCATCCGTCCCCTCAAAGACCCCGTCTCTGGCCATAAAAGCCTTTCCATAGCCGCTTTCCTCCGCAGGACAGCCAAACAGGCGGATGGTGCCGGTCATGCCTGTTTCCTTCATATAGTCCTTAATACCTGCCGCACCTGCAAAGGCGCCGGCGCCTAAAAGATGATGGCCGCAGCCGTGGCCGCTTTCTCCTGCCTTAATGGGCAGCGGTTCTGCAACATCACATTGCTGGCTCATATTGTTTAACGCATCGTATTCCGCAAGTATTCCGATAACCGGACTGCCGCTGCCGTATTCAGCAATAAAAGCATCCTTCATCCCTGCAATGTCCCTGGTCACCTGAAACCCCTCTTTTTCTATGGCATCGCACAAAAGATCAGCAGATTTTTTCAGGGCAAACCGGGTTTCCGCAAACTCCCATATTCCATCGGAAATGCTTGTGAACAGTTCCTCTTTTTGTTCAATTAGTTCTATAATTCGTTCCTTGGCGTTCATGCAGTCTCCTTTCCAGATCGATTTTTATGATAAACATTTATTTTGCGGCCCTGCTGCTGATGGCAATGGCTGCTAAGACGGAAATAATCATAGTAAATAAAAGCAGATAACCCTGAACCTGACCATAAGTGGAAGCAAAGATCACTCCCGCCGCAGTGCTGATAATAAGCGGTGTAACTGCCAGAGGAAAGTTCTTGCGCAGGTGGGGAAGCAGCATGGTTCCCAGCAATGCAGGCATAACACTGCTGAATCCGGGCTGCAGCACAGGATTGCTTAAATAATGGATAAAAGGCGTAAATATGAACATACCCGCAAAGATGATTATGGTAGTGGTGATGGAGGACATGCCGATGGCAAGAACAGAAACAACCTCTCCCTCATCACTGTGAGGCTCCACATTCATCAGGCGATGGCCTGCTGCGGCAGCAGGAAGTTTCATATTCATAACATTCCCCGTTATGAAAGAAAGATATGTTCCCCCTGCTCCCAGTATCGGAGAAAAAGAAATAACCTCCGTAAGCTGAGTAGGAATAAACACGATACAAAGCTGTATGGCAGCAGCTGTTATGACCGGAATATTCAGCTTAACACCGTAAACAAGGGTTGTCACCATGGGTACCATAAACATCAGTGCAATACCGGCAAGAGTGGACCAGCGGCCTAATCTATGGATGGAGCTGTAATAATCGTTTTGTTTCATGGGTCCTTCCTCCTTTATTTAAGTAATTGGCTGAATACAATTGCAGAAACCATGCCCAGTACAAGGCTGATGGGGAAGCAGAATTCCGACAGAGCCTTGATATTGCTTTTCTTTGCCAGAACCTCTAAAATTGTATTAAATGCCATGGAAACCAGCAGCACCAGCAGGGGCACAAGTCCAACGGCACCTGTGGCTCCTACCCGGAAAGGAGCGGAAAGATAAGGGCCGGAAAAGACACAAAGGAGCGCAATGAACATGGAAGCAAAAATAGCCTGGAATTTCTTCTCCTGTTTGCCCTTTAAAACCTTAATTCCCTTCTGAATCAGCTTGGAGCCAAAGGCCGTATACAACGGTCCCCATATAATACCAATGGTCATAACCCACATAGCACCCACAAATGCTTCAAAGGAAAAGTCAGGGTCAGCAATTCCGGTAAAACCAAATGCCTTTGCAGTAACATCTGCCTCCATATTCTCATACACGCCGGAACCAACCACACTAAGGCGCAGCCAGGGAAAATACCGCCCAAGAGTAGGCATAAGCAGCAGCAAAATAATCAGGATTGGCAGACTTGGCAAAATGGATACTACGCAGCTGTTGACCATAACCTTTTTCAAGGCTGCCCTTTCCATCCCAAGCTCTACTCCCCTGGCCCATGCCTTTCGCATGAAAATAACAGACTGGACCAGAACAAATGCGATGACGATTCCGCAAAGCAGAAATACGACACCACCATTGGCAATGTTTAAATAATCCTTCATACATATCCTCCTTTTTGTTCAATGGGCGATCGTCTCATGAGGATATATTACACAAAATATTTTCAAAAATAAATATATTTTTGTATATAATGCAGGGCATTTTCATATTTGTTTTTTACTTTCTAAAAATCAGGTTAAAAAAGTGAGGTGATTTTTTAACCTGATAAGGTTTTTATTGTTTTTTAATGGTGTAAAGCACCAGCCCGTTAAAGGTGAGATTTGTACGAAGGGAATAACTGCCTGTGATTTCCTGATTCCAGAAATAGCACTCCGGATATATGGCATGCTCCAGATAGTCAATCACCTCCGGATCATTAAGGTCCGGCATCCCCACTCCTAACCAGCGGCCAAATACACCTGCGCTTCCCTGGTCAAAAACAAACTGTTTCATGCGGTAAGTCCCGGACTGGAGCCCTTGAAGCAAAATGGTAATCTGATGAATTTCATGCTCAACGAAATAGAAATCCACAGAATAAAGGGGATTCATATAGTAGGGGTGGTAAACCGCAATACAAAACTCATCCATTCCTTCTCTGGTTACCATAATACTGTCGCCGCAAAATACCATCTGGCCCTTTAGCCGGTTCAGCGCCTCCAATACAAAATACACAGGACGCCTGACCTTTTTCACCCAAAACAACCCCAGGATACCGAAATCATAAATCCCCTCTATTCTCTGGGTGTGGTAGGTGCTGGCAGGAAACCCCACCGCCTCCACCTTGCCCCGAAGCTGAAGAAGATTGTCAAAAATCAGGGCGGACCGGAAAAAAGCACCTGCTTCTGCTGAACCGCTGCCTGTCAGCGTATTCCATCTTGTCATATAAAGAGGAGGAACAAAAAGGCCGTATTCTGTAAATAAAGCCTGAATCATTTCCAACCGGTGGACGCAGAAGTATTTTAGCTGTTGTTTCGTTCTTTCATTATCCTGTTCCGTAAAGGGCCTGGGATATCCGTGAAACCCGGCAAATTCCGGGGCATTCTGAAACTCCTTTACTGTGCCGAAGAATTTCTGCCGTCCTTCTTTTTCAGGAAGCAGGGCCCAGTCAGGAATTAAAATACCCACATGCGCATCAATGCCTTTTTCCCTGAGAAGCCCCAAAAACCAATGATAAAACCGGCCAAAAGGCTGCAGATGGTCCGGGTTTTTACAGGCAATTTCAAACCTCCACTTTCCTGTGGCACGGCGGGAATTATGGGACCGCAGCACATCGGCAAAGCAGGACAGCCGTTTTTCATAAGCTGTTAAACAGCCTTTATAGCGATCCATCTGGCGTGAAATATCAATTTGCACATAGGGAATCATTTGAAGCTTCTCTATCTGGTGAATGTACTCATGACAGATATAATTTTGATAAACTGCCTCCTGTTTCACCTCCACTTCTTCTAAATCAAAGTCCTCAAAATAGATAAACTCAAAGTGAAGCTGCCTGCCGGCTTCTGCAAGCTGTTCCATCAGTTCGGACTGGAGCACATCCGTGATACGGCCTGCTCCGATCATCTTTTCAGGTTTTCTTAAGGGCTGTCCCGTTTCTTTTGATAAATCCAGTTCCACCGTATCCGGCGAGTATGTAGGCATATCCTGGTGCATATCATGTTCTTTCATATATTTGACCAGTTCCAGCAGGTTATCCTGGATATTGGAAGTGATCTCTTCAATTTCATTTTTCTTGTCTTCGGAAGCTTGGGCATGGAGTTTCCGGTATTCTCCGGGAGCCTTTCCATACTGCTTCTGAAAGGCGGCAGAAAATGCCTTGGCATTGGCAAACCCATGTTCCATGGCAATTTTAATGACGGGCTTGCTGCTGCCAATGAGGCTCACCACAGCATGCTCCAGACGCACTTGGTTTAAATACTGTAAAAAGCTTATTCCCATCTTGCTTTTAAAGTATTTGGAAAAGTACTGAGGAGACATATATAGCTGTCCGGCTGCATCAGTCAGGGTAATGGTGGAGGCATAGTTGCGCTGGATATAATCTAAAATTCTGCTTATAGACTCCTTGCCTTGGATTTGCTCCGGCAAAGCCCGCTCTCCTTCCACCTGAAACCGCTGCATCAAGGTCACTAAAAAGCGGAACAGCAAGGCATAAACTTCCAGATTAGCTCCCTTTTCATTTTTCACCTGTACCAGAAGCATTTGTGTAAGCAGACGCTTAATTTCATGGAGTTTATCAAAATCCGGCTGCAGGATGGAATTGCAGCAAAATGAGCTTTTCAATACCTCCCCGCACTCTTCCTTCAAAAACTCTTCGTCTATATACAGCATAATGGCAAGATTGTTGTATTCCCCGCGGCAGGCATGGATGTCCCTGTGGTTGATCAGTATAATATCATCTGGAAGCATATTATAAAGGTCGCCGTTGATTTCCACCTGAAGCCTTCCCCTGAGCAGCAATATGCACTCCAGGCCGCTGTGGGTATGGGGTTTTATGTTTTTAATGCTGTTAAGAGTAATGTTGATTGAAGTCTGATTCATAGGCAGGTCCTCCAACTATGCTCAAATGGTCTTTGCGTTCCGGTTCACCCGTTCTACTGTTCCGACGAGAACTGCGGCAAAGGCCAGCAGATAAAAGGGATACAGCTTAATGGACACATATTCTGCCAGAACCCCCATGAAAAGGGGCATGAGGGCAGCCCCTACATAGGCACATGCCATCTGGATTCCCATAATGGCCTGGGACAGTTCCTTGCCGAAATTCTTTGGGGTTTCGTGAAGCATACAGGGGTATATTGGACCGCATCCCATTCCAACCAGGATAAAACCGGCCCCTAAAAACCCGCTTCCCCTTCCCAGAAGGATGGTGAAAATCCCAAGAAGTATGACTCCCTGTCCTATTCGGATCATCTCTTTGTTGGACAGCTTTATGGCGGCAAAACCATTTAAAAACCGGCCAAAGGTAATTCCAAAGTAAAACAGAGAGGCCCACTTTGCCGCAGATTCCGGTGAAATCCCTTTTTCCATTACCATATAACTACTGCTCCACAGACCTGCGGTGGCCTCCAGAGCACAGTAGCAGAAGAAAGCGGTAAGAATGGGCTTTGCGCCTTTCATTTTCAGGATTTCCTTTATGGTTAAATGCCCGCCATCTTTGGTTTCTTCCTGCCTCTGCTCAGGACTTTTCTTCCAGAGGGGAAGGGAAATCATCAGCATGGCAGCCAGGATGATCTGGATAAAGGAAATGGAACGGTAGCCCATGGACCAGGGCATTCCGCCTGTAAGAAAATATCCCATAATATAAGGCCCAAGGGTGGCTCCCACGCCCCAGAAACAGTGAAGCCAGCTCATATGCCTTGCCTTGTAATGGAGGGCCACAAAATTATTTAAAGCAGCATCCACCGAACCTGCTCCAAGGCCGTAAGGGATGGCCCAAAAACACAGAATTAAAAAAGAACCGGAAATCGAAAAGCCCCACAAGGCTATGGCCGTCATTGCCACGCTGACAGCCGTTACCTTTCCGGTGCCAAATTTCCGGATGAGGCGGTCACTGTTTAAGCTGGAGATAACCGTGCCTCCTATGATGATGGTGGAAACAACTCCTGCATAGGATAAAGGGACATTAAGCTGGCGGTACATGGACGGCCAGGCTGACCCCAGCAATGCATCCGGAAGGCCAAGGCTGATAAAGGATATGTAAATGATGACAAGTAATATGGATAGCATAATTTCCTCCTGTAAAATAGCAGTCATCTGCTGCTATAGTCCATATCATACCACGAAATCCTGGATTTTTTCTATATTATTATTGACGAAAAAATATAAATGAAATATTAAAATGAGGCTTATTTTATTTTCAAATATACTATGGAACAATTTCATTTTTTTTGGTATAATGCAAAGGAAAATAATATCTTTATATTTTCTTATTATTCTGGCTATTCAGCCACTTTATTACCCATGAAATAAAAATGCAGCCTATACACCAGATGACAGAAGAATAACTTGATTGGAAATCTTTCTTACGCTATAATAAATTTAAGAAGGCAAATTCTCCTTTTGGGTTATGAAGAAAAGGAGAATGGATGAACCGTGACACCAATTTAATCAGCTCCAGAGAAGGGAGAATTGCCGCATTGCAGAAGCTTAATTTATTGAGCAATACGTTCATGTCGGTAGCCCTTCAGGATGAAGAAACCTGCCAATATGTACTGCGTATCCTGATGGGAATTGATGATTTAATGGTCCGGGAGGTTAGAACCCAATATACCATATCAAAAATCACATCCCACGGGGCAATCCTTGATGTGCTGGCAGAGGACAGCAATGGGAAAATTTATAACATTGAGATACAAAAAAGAGACACCCTGGATCACGGGAGACGGACAAGATTCTATCATTCCATGATAGACAGCGAATTCCTGCAAAAGGGGAAAGATTATGATGAACTGCC
>NZ_DAIOXM010000018.1:0-15696 GCF_036758025.1 Lacrimispora sp.
CGATGTAATGGACCTTTTCCGCTCCGTTTTTCTTGCAGTTCACCGCCACGTTGACGGCATTTCCGCCTGGGTAATAAACCTTTTCATCCATGTAACAGTCCGTTACATTATCACCTATTGCAATCAGCTTCATGTTCTCATCCTTTCACTGCACCGGCAGTCATTCCTCTTATAAAACTTTTCTGCATCACCAAAAATAAAACAATAATGGGAAGGCAGGAAATTACCATGCCCGCCAAAACGACACCCCACTCCGTCATAAGCCCGTCCCGGAAGGTCATAAGGCCCACAGGTATGGTCCTCAGCTTTGAGCTGTCCACAAAAATAGTGGCAAAAACGAACTCATTCCACGCATAGTATGCCGTCATAATGATCACGGTCGAGATAATGGGCTTGGAAAGGGGCAGATAGATATTTCTGTAAATCTGCATCAGGGTTGCCCCGTCAATGGTGGCTGCTTCCTCCATTTCCTTTGAAATTCCTACAAAAAAGGACCGGATCAGCATAATGGACACAGGAAGGCGGAATGCAATATAGGGAAGTATCATGGCAAAAAGGGTGTTTTTGATCCCCAGGGATTTTAACAGCATAAAAAGAGGCAGAAGACACACCTGGGGAGACAGCAAAAGTCCGCCCATACAAAAGAGAAAAAGGATATTTCCCATCTTCCCCTTGATCTGGCAGATGCCAAAGGCAGCAAAGGTGGATACAAAGACAACTCCTGCCAGTGTACATAAAGTAACGATTCCGCTGTTGACAAAGTACTGGGAAATTCCCCTGTTCCAGGCCACCTTATAATTTTCTATATGCCAGATATCCGGAAATCCCCATACATCCCCGTATATGCCGTTGTAATCCTTAAAGGAGGACATGAGTATCCAGAACATGGGATACAAAATCAGGGCTGCAAGCAGAACCAGAAATGCAAACCAGAAAATCTCACCCGGACCGTATATTCTTTTCTTTTTTTCTCGTATGTTCATGCTCTGCCCTCCTTATCCGTTCCATATGCAAAGAACTGCACCGATGATAAAACTGCGGTAATCACAAAGATCAGCATGGCAATGGTGGAGGCATATCCCATATTGTTCTTGACAAATCCGGTCTGGTACATATGGAGAGATAACACCATGGTAGCCGTACCGGGGCCGCCTCCCGTCAGAATATAAGGCTCATTAAATACCGTAAAGGCGCCTACCACCGTAAGGATCATGGTCACAAAGAACATCTGCTGCACCTGGGGAACGGTGATATAAAAGAAGCGGGTCAGTTTTCCTGCCCCATCCACCTTGGCCGCCTCATATAAGTCGTCAGGAATCTTCTGAATCGCCACAATAAACAGCATAACAATATATCCCACACTCTGCCACTGGGATACTGCGATCACCGAATACATTGCCGTCTTTTTGCTTCCCAGCCATATGCGGGTGAGATCCCCCAGTCCCACCAGCTCCAGGAAGCTGTTAAGGAGTCCCATCTGAGGATTGTAGACAAAATCAAACAGCAGGCACACCACTGTCATGGAAATGATGGTAGGGATGAAATAAATGCTGCGCAGGGCAGGAGATACTTTTTTAAATGCCGCATCTTCCAGCACGGCTGCAATAACAAGGCCAAGTCCCACCTGGAACACAATGGATATGACCGCATAAAGAATATTGTTTCTAAGGCTTACCAGAATGATCTTATCCGACAAAAGATGCTGGTAATTGGAAAGTCCCGCCCATTTCCTGGCAGTATCAGACAGGGTAAAAGACTGAAAGCTGTATACAATGTTCATAAACAATGGATAATACACGAAAAAACCAAGAATCAAAAGCCCTGGCAATACAAAGGCCAATGCCTGTAAATTTCTTTTTTTCTCTCTTTTCAAAATGGCACCATCTCATCCCTTTCTATTTTAGATAAGAGGCCGGTTTCGGCCTCTTATCTAAAATATTTTTATTTACGCAAGCCGGCGGCGGCCTCTTTTACCTGTTCCATAACGCTTTCCGGAGTTTCATCCCCTGCCGCAATGGCTTGTGCTCCCTGTCCGTATACGGTATAGATGGAAGGATCACAGGCATTGTCAAACCAGGGTACCAGAGTGGAAGCAGATTTTATAATATCCATGGCCTCCAACTGAGAGGGAAGTGCATTGGTCTCATCTACCGCACCTGCCACGCTGGAAATATCTCCAGCCTTTGTGGTCAGGGCCTCTCCGCCCTTTTTGCTCACAAGCCATTTTAAGAACTTCACGCACTCTTCCGGGTTCTTTGCCTTGTTGCTGATCATAAAGCCCTCCGGAGCGCCTGTCAGACCGTCAGGATCACCCTTTCCCTCTTCAAAGGACGGGAAATTGAAAAATCCATATTCAAAGTCCTCCGGTATGACCTTTTCCAGCATGGGGATCTCAGCAAATTGAAGGTACATAATAGGAGCTTCTCCAGCAGCAAAGTATGTATTTCTGGCCGTCTCATGGTCAATGGCAACGCTGGTTTCTCCCATATAGGAAGTGAGCTGCTGCCACTTTTTTAAGACTTCCACATAAGCCGGATCGGTAAACTCTCCGGTTTCCGCCTTATAATCCTTTGCAAGAACCTCTGCATCCAGCATTCTCTGGTTCATGGTTCCAAGATAGTGGAGAACTGCCCAGTTGTCGGATAACCCTTCCACAATGGGAGTTTCATAGCCTGCTGCCTTTAAGGAATCCAGCACAGTGATGAACTCATTCCAAGTCTTTGGAATCTCCAGGTTATTATCTGCAAAGATCTTCTTATTGTAATAAAATACCTTTCCATCCTGGGACCATGGGATTGCATAAGCAGTTCCGTCAAATGTAAATCCATCTACGCTGGCTCCCGCGATCTGGGAGGACCATTCTTTGTCCTCGTCATATACCTGGTTCAGCTCCATCACATTACCGGAAGCAATCATCTCTTTTGCAAATGTACCGGACCAGGAGGAAAACATATCAGGAATTTCATCGGTGGATACCACCATACGGATCTTTTCTTTATATTGGTCGTTGATAATAGAATCCATCTGGATATCCACATTGGGATTTTCAGCCATGTATTCCTTTACCAGCTCCTGAAACATGGAGTTTTTGGGGTCATTGGGCCAGCGGTGGAAAAAGCGGATCACCACCTTGTCTCCCTCATCTTTTCCTGACTCCGCCTTTGTACCGGAACCAGTCTCTGTACCTGTACTGGTGCTTCCGCCTCCGCAGGCAGTCAAGGACAGGCCCATGGCAGCGGTTAATAATAACGTGAATACCCTCTTATAGTTTTTTTTCATCCGGCTTCCTCCTCATTTTTTAAATATTAATATTCCATTCTCCACATATAACGGCGGACGTTTAACTCATGTCCTCTCTGATATGCAAACTCATCTGCCAGGGAACGCAGCACTGCTCCTGCAAGAAGGGGGGCAAAATACTCCTGAACCTCTTCGTCAATTCCTGTCATGTCAAAGTCTGCCTCGTCAACCAGCATAATTTTGTCAGAATACTTCCGGCAGAAATCATAAGCTCTTTCATCCAACGGTCTGGTAGCTCCAAGGCCCTTGATGATGATAAATGGAACATCAAAGTCTGTCACTTCAAACGGCCCGTGGAAATATTCTCCTGAGTGAATGGAATTGGAATGAATCCACTGCATTTCCATCAGCAGACAGATTGCAAAAGAATAAGCCTCTCCATAGCTGGCACCGCTTCCCATGGTGTAGATCAGTTCTTCTCTCTTATACTGTCTGCCCCACTCCTTTAAGGTATCGGCATATTTTGCCTTTGCCTTTTCAATTATACCGTTTAAATTTTCAACTCCGTCCATTCCCTTCCGGAACTTTTCACTTGGGCTGACTGCATTTAAAATGCTGAAAATAAGGCGGTAAAGAATTCCTTTATTCAAATCACTGGCATCCGCCTCTTTGCCCCAGTCATAGTGAAGGGGATATTCCGCTGCCTTCCACAGGGGAGAATCCACCAGATTGGACAATGCGATGGTGGTCGCTCCCTTCTCTCTTGCCACCTCTGTCGCCTTTACTGTCTCCGGAGTGCTGCCGGAATGGGAGCAGGTGATCACCACTGAATCCGGACCCAATGCCCTGGGCGCTCTATGTACAAATTCATTAGAGCTGTAAACGCTGGACGGTGTTTCCAATTCCCTGTCAAAGAGATACTGTGCCGGCATCATAAATGCCTGGGAACCGCCGCAAGCCACAAAATAAAAGTGGTTGATCCGTCCCTTAGAGGCTACTGCCTCCACTGCTCTGCCAATCTGTTCCTTGTGCTCTTGTTTCATCATTAATCCTCCATACAATGTTGTTATATAATGTTATATTTGTTCTGTATATAATAATATATAACATCATATATGTCAACACCTTTTTGTGTTTTGCAGACTTTTTCATTTCCGGCATTCCGGGGAAGAGAAAAAGTGCAGAAGCCCCTGGGCCCTGCACTTTCATATTTTTATCTTCTAGTAAGCAAATTTTTTTGATTTTCTGTATCATAAAATCATTTAAAATAATTCACTCCAGATTCAAATATCTTCATATCCTGCTCACCGTATATATTCATGGCAACATTCTGTCCCTTTCTTTCCGAATGGGCCATCTTACCAAAGATCCGGCCGTCAGGGCTTGTAATTCCTTCGATAGCCAGACAGGAGCCGTTGGGATTCCAGGGTTCTTCCATTGTTGGACGGCCCTGGTCATCTACATACTGGGTTGCCACCTGACCATTTAAGACCAGCTTCCTGATCCATTCCTCATTGGCGGAAAAACGCCCTTCCCCATGGGAAACCGGATTGCAGTAAACAGCTCCCAACCGAGCCTCTGAAAGCCATGGGGACTGATTGCTGACCACCTTTGTATAAACCATTCTGGAAACGTGACGGCCTATGGTGTTTACAGCCAAAGCAGGAGAATCCGCCTTCTGCTGCCTGATCCTTCCTTCTGTCAGCAGACCCACCTTTATGAGAGCCTGAAATCCGTTGCAGATTCCCAGCATCAGTCCGTCCCTTTCATGGAGCAGCTTTTCAATCTCCGCCTTTACCGCCTCACTGCGAAACAGAGCTGCAAAGAATTTGGCAGAGCCGTCCGGCTCATCTCCTGCTGAAAATCCCCCTGGAAACATGACGATCTGGGCTCTGGATATTTCCCTGCAGTAAGCACTGACTGATTCCCTGATATCCCCCGGGCTTAAATTTTTAAATACCTTTGTCACCGGATCAGCTCCAGCCTCTTCAAAAGCTCTTACACTGTCGTATTCGCAGTTTGTACCGGGAAGGACAGGGATGAACACCCTGGGCTTTGCCACCTTATTCCTGCAGACATAAATATACTCTGCCCGATAAATGGCTTCCTCTACAATTGTTTTTTGATCCCCTGCCTCAGTGGGAAATACGTCTTCCAATGTTCTGCTCCATGATTCAAGGGCTTCATCCATGGAAATGGACATTTTTCCATATTCGAATACCCCTCCGTCAGTCACCTGTCCAATGATGCGGTAGGAAATTGCCAGCTCGCCCACTTTTCCGTCAGGCACCTCGCACACAATATCTCCCCAGCCTGCACCGAAGAAATCCCTTGCATCCACATCATGCTCAATCCTTACGCCCATTTTATTGCCAAAGGCCATTTTGCTGACTGCTTCGCACATTCCTCCGCCTTCCACTGCATAGGCAGAGATAATCCGTCCCGCCAGAATATCCTCATGCAGCTTTCCATAGCCCTCCATAGCCTGAGCATATACCGGCAGATCGTAAGAATCCCGCTCCATACGAAATACGGCAATTTTACTTCCTGCCCGTTTCAATTCCGGAGTGATAACGTGATCTGCCTCTGCCACATCCACTGCAAAGGAAACGAAAGTAGGCGGTACATCCATATCCTGAAAAGTTCCGGACATGCTGTCCTTTCCTCCGATGGAAGGAAGGCCAAATCCCATCTGGACATGATAAGCTCCAAGAAGGGCTGCAAAGGGCTGGCCCCAGCGGACCGGATCTTCCGTCATTCGCTTAAAGTACTCCTGGAAGGTAAAGCGGATCTTCCTGTAATCGCCGCCTGCTGCCACGATCTTTGCCACAGAAGTTACTGTTCCATAGACAGCACCGTGATAAGGGCTCCAGCTGGACAAATACGGATCAAAGCCATAGCTCATCATGGTGACGGTTTTGGACTCTCCCTTTAGCACGGGAAGCTTTGCAACCATAGTCTGAGCCGGGGTGAGCTGATATTTCCCTCCAAAAGGCATGAACACGCTTCCTGCTCCTATGGAGCCGTCAAACATCTCTCCCAACCCTCTCTGGGAGCAAACATTTAAGTCAGAAAGCAGAGCCAGCCAGGCTTCCTTCACATCCGGAATTTCCTTTCTGACAAAAACACTTCCTTCCTGTTCCGGAACTTCCACCACAACAGATGCCTCCTGATGGGCTCCGTTAGTGTCCAGAAATGCCCTGCTGATATCCACAATGGTCTTTCCACGCCACTTCATAACCAGCCTTGGCTCTGACTTCACCTCTGCCACCGGAACTGCCTCCAAATTCTCCTGTGCAGCATAAGCAAGAAACTGCTCTGCATCCGACCTGCTGACCACAACTGCCATACGCTCCTGGGATTCGGAAATGGCAATTTCCGTGCCGTCAAGCCCTGCATACTTTTTCGGAACCTTATCCAGATCAATTTCCAGTCCGTCAGCCAGTTCTCCGATGGCAACGGACACGCCGCCTGCACCAAAATCATTGCACTTCTTTATGAGTCTGCTGACCTCTTCCCTGCGGAACAGACGCTGAATCTTCCGCTCTACAGGCGGATTCCCCTTCTGGACCTCAGCCCCGCAGGTTTCAATGGAATCTTCCGTATGAACCTTGGAGGAGCCGGTGGCACCGCCACAGCCATCCCGTCCAGTCCGTCCTCCCAGCAAAATGATAATATCGCCCGGGTCTGAAGTTTCCCGGATGACATTCTTTCTGGGGGCCGCACCGATAACAGCTCCGATCTCCATTCTCTTTGCCACATATCCGGGGTGGTAAACCTCTCTTACAAGTCCGGTTGCCAGACCGATTTGGTTTCCATAGGAGCTGTAGCCTCTTGCAGCCCCTGTCACGATCTTTCTCTGAGGCAGCTTTCCCTTTAAAGTCTGGCTCAAAGGCACCGTAGGGTCTGCCGCTCCCGTCACCCGCATGGCCTGGTAAACATAAGTCCGCCCGGAAAGGGGGTCCCGGATAGCTCCGCCAAGACAGGTGGCAGCCCCTCCAAAGGGTTCTATTTCCGTAGGATGGTTATGGGTTTCATTCTTGAAATTCACAAGCCATTCCTCTTCTTTCCCGTCCCTTATTACAGGCACAACAATGCTGCAGGCATTGATTTCCTCAGAAACCTCCAGATCCTCCAGCTTTCCTTCCTTACGCAGCTTTTTCATTGCCAGGAGAGCCAGATCCATAAGGCAGACAAACTTTCCGTCCCTGTCCCTTCCCAGCTCCTCCCGGTGAGCAAGGTATTGACGGTAGGTGTCTTCCATAGGCTTTTGATAAGCCCCCTCTAAAAAGGTGATGTCCTTCAATTCCGTCTGAAATGTGGTGTGACGGCAATGGTCGGACCAGTAAGTATCCAGCACCCGGATTTCCGTCATGGACGGGTCCCGCTGTTCCTGGTTTTTAAAATAATTCTGTATATGAAGAAAATCCTGAAAGGTCATGGCTAAATGAAGGGAATCGTATAATTCCTTCAATTCCTCTTCCGAAAAATCCTGAAATCCATGGAGAATAAGTACATCATCCGGAGTTTCAAATACTGCAGAAAGAGTCTCCGATTTTTCTTCAGACGCCTCCCTGGAATCCACCGGATTAATGCAGAAACCTTTGATGTCGGAAATCTGGCTTAAGGTAAGGGTTCCGGAAATCACATAGGTGACTGCGGACCGGATTACAGGCTCCTCCTCTTCCTTTAGCAGCTTGATGCATTGTTCAGCAGAATCCGCCCTCTGGTCAAACTGTCCGGGGAGATATTCCACGGAAAATACCAGACTTCCTTCCTTTCCCGGAAAGTCCTCTTCATAAACCTCATCCAAAGGCGGCTCTGAAAAAACTGAGATAAGAGCCTGTCCATAAACTTCATCGGACAGGTTTTCCATGTCATAGCGGATCAGCACCCTTACACCGGTCAGACCGTCAATCCCCAGACAGCCTTCTATTTCTTCTTTCAACTCTCCGGCTCTTACGGCATAAGCCGCCTTTTTCTCCACATAAACTCTTCTTACACTCATCGTTTCCTCCTTGCCCCAGGGGGCCTTCTCTTTGCCAAAAATTCCTTTTATTCGTCTTTAACCATCATACCACAAAGCATATCAATAAGAAAAATTAATATATCTTATGTTATTAATTACAACCATTAATATTTCAAGCTTTTTCAGAGAATTTTTCCATACTTTTCCATAAAAATTAATTCTGCAAAGTTTCGTAATTTTTTTACAAAAATCACTTGAAAGTTTTCCGGTTTTACAATATAGTAGTAAAGAATTTTTACAAAAGGAGCAAGTCACTTTATGAATATCCAACAGCAGATTGACGAATTATCACAAAAATATTCATTTGAAAACGCCCATTTTAAAATTGATGGGCAGACACCGGGCCTGGAGGTGTCCCTGCAGCTTTTAGAGGAGCACATCAACTTATTTCTCGAAAAAGCAGGACAGCTTAATTCCATTGTGGAATCCTGTGCCAACATGGTCACCATCTTCGACAGCTCTGCTTCGAAAGAAGAGCTTATGAAGACCTCACTGCGATGTCAGGGAAGCGATCATCTCTGCATCCGTACCGCTCCTTCCATGCTGAAAATCCTGGTAGAAACCTTGTTTGATTAAGCAGCCATTACCTCTCCCTTTTAATGTGAAAGGTGAGAGGTATCATTGTTTTCCATCAGCCGAAAGTCCTCTGTAAGAGGGTTGTAATAAATGGTTGTAATGCTGGCATTTCCGGGAATTATGGTTTCCTCGTCCTGGTCTGACACCATGCAGGAAACCAGATAAGCCACCGTAGCCCCATGAGATACTACGGCAGCATCTTCCCTTCCGCCTGTTACCCTTAAAATCTCATTGATAGACCATTTGCAGCGGCTTATGATTTCAGCCCTTGTTTCGCCTCCCGGAGGGGCGGCTACAGCGGGATTGATCTGCCAGTGGGCAAACTCCTTGGGATATCTCTCCTGGATTTCCTCCCAGGTCAGACCCTCCCATTTTCCGAACTCCACCTCTTTCAGCTGGGGAAGAAGGCCGATTTCCACGCCCTGCCTCTTGCTGATCTCCTTTGCCGTTTCCATAGCCCGGGATAAAGGGCTGGAAAATATATGGGATACAAGACGGGAATCCATTCCCTCTGCCAACTGCCCGGCCTGTCTGCGGCCAGTGTCATTTAATGGGATGTCATGTGTTCCCTGAATCTTTCCCTGGATGTTCCAGTCTGTCTGTCCGTGGCGTATCAAGTATATCTTCATCTTAACTCTCCTAATCTTCTGTGCTGTAATCCCCGTACTGCTCATCCTCAAGAATCTCAAGACCTTCGATTCCGGATAATGCTTCTATATCCGCATTTTCAGCATTCATGCTCATGGCATCCATAGCTATTTTCATGATTCCCTTAATTTCTTCCACGGTCATCTTCATCTTTTCCGCCAGCTCTTCCACTGTGGCCTCCCGGCCCAGTTCATCTGCAAGGGCCTGGGATACGGTCTGGAGCACGTTGACCCTGGCCGTCAGTTCCTCTTCGGTTCTGTCTGCCGACTCCTCTTCCTCTACCGCTAATGCCAGGGCCTCACGGATTTTCTTTTCTACAAACAAGTCAAATTCCGCCGCCTCTGAGGTACCGGAATATTCTTCCACTGCTATGAGAAGAGCCATATTGGCCTCCTGAACCAGATCCGTCAAAAGCACACCCTTATCCTGATATTCCCTGGCATACTCCAGGGCAGTTCCCAGCAGCCCTTCCACAAGCCTTTTTTTTGCCTCTTTGCTTCCTGTCCCGGCCTGCTTTAACAGGACTGCCTTCTCTTCCCCGGTACAGGGTGTGATACTTTCCATCTCTTCCAGATACATCTGGTAAAAATCATCATGCATGCCTTTTCTCCTTCTCTTTTTACGTCCTGATTCCTGTGCACGTTACTATACCGTACCCCAGGAAATTTGTCAAATCCCTTTGCAAATCAATCAATTTCGTGATAAAATAACTCTAATTTATAAGAAAATTTAATGATACTATGGAGAACAAATCATGGATATTAATTTTGAACTATACAAAGTTTTTTATCATGTAGCAGCTACCTTAAGTTTTTCAGAGGCTTCCAAACAGCTTTTCATCTCTCAGTCAGCAGTCAGCCAGTCCATTAAGGTGCTGGAAAAAAAATTAAACCAGACCCTGTTTATCAGAAGCACCAAAAAGGTCCAGCTCACACCGGAAGGGGAAATTCTTCTAAAACACATTGAACCGGCCATCAATCTGATTCAAAAGGGAGAAAACCAGCTTTTAGAAGCTAACACCTTAAACGGGGGCCAGCTCCGCATCGGAGCCAGCGATACCATATGCCGCTACTATCTGGTTCCCTATTTAAACCAGTTCCACAAAGCTTACCCCAACGTCCACATCAAGGTCACCAACCAGACCTCCATAAAATGCGCCCAGCTTTTAGAAAACGGCCAGGTGGATTTCATCATCACCAATTATCCCAACTCCGGCCTGCAAAGCTCCCAGAACATCCGGGTCATCAATGAATTTTCCGATGTGTTCGTAGCCAATGAAGAGTATTTTCCTTTAAAAGACCAGGTTGTCACCCTTCAAAAGCTTCAGACCTATCCCATTCTCATGTTGGAGCGGAAAAGCACCACCAGCGAGTTTCTTCATCATATGTTCCAGAAGGAACAGCTTGATCTGGTGCCGGAAATCGAACTGAGCAGCAACGATCTTCTCATCGATCTGGCCCGTATCGGCTTGGGAATCGCATTTGTTCCGGACTTCTGTATTCCGGAAAATGACAGGGACTTATTCCAGGTAAAACTGTCGGAAAAACTGCCTACCCGTCAGATGGTGGTGGCTTATAATGAAAACATTCCCGTTTCCCAGGCTTCCCGGCAGTTCATGGATATGCTGTAATTCCATGAACCGGCCGGATTACCGGCCTTCCGCTGATCGGCCTTCCCAAAAGTCCCGGACCACTTCTCCCGCATTCTTTAGCTTCACCTGATAATATTCGTCCCATTCCCTTGGAAAGAGAGCCTGATAATCCGGTTTTAAGAACCGTTCATCCAAAAGGGCGATAATTCCTTCATCCCGGACCGTCCGGATAACCCGCCCCGCTGCCTGCATGACCTTATTCATGCCAGGATATTGATAGGCATAGTCAAACCCCTGCTGCCCCTTATCATCAAAGTATCCCTTCAGTATTTCCTGTTCCGTGCAGACCATAGGAAGCCCCGTTCCCACGATAATGGCTCCGATCAGTCTCCCTTCCTTTAAATCTATCCCCTCGGAAAATACTCCTCCCATCACACACAAAGCTGCAAAAGAGTCCTCCCGTTCCTCGGAAAATTCCTTTAAAAATTCTTCCCTCTCCTGCTCGCTCATATGGGAGGCCTGAGACAGGAAGGTAAATTCCAGTTTCTCCGTCCTCTCCAGCAAAGCTTCCACTTCCTTCAGATACTGATAAGAGGGCAGGAATACCATATAATTTCCCTTATGGGCGGATACGATTGCCCGGATATAAGACACCACCTTCTGATATTCCCGGCCATTTCTTCTGGTATAGCGGCTGCTCACGTCAGAGGCCACCATGAGAAGCCTCTTTTTTCCGTCAAAGGGGGACTGGGCATAAACTGCATACTCCTCCTGATTTCCGCTTAACAGCTCTTTGTAATACCGGACCGGCAGCAGAGTGGCGGAAAAGAAGACCGTGCCATTTCCCTTGTCCAGGCATTCCCTTAAATTCTTAGCCGGATTGACGCAGAACAGCCGGAGCATAAAGCGTCCGTCAGCCAAAAGCTCTATATAGATCCGGTAGTTTTCATCCAAACGGTCATAAATATTAATGAGATCCCTCAAGCTGAAATAAAAATCCAGAACCAGATCCCGGTCCGGAAACTCTTCATTGATCTCCATGAACTTTTCCATTTCCCCAAAAAGGGACAGGATTCCGGTCATAAAAAACTGGATATTCTCCAGAAGCTGAAAGCTTTCGCATTCCCGCTTCATGGACAGAAGTTCTTTATTGCACCGGTCCAGAAGTTTAGAAAGCTTCTGGTCCATGGAGGCTGTCAGCTTTTTAATAAGAAGAAAGTCTTCTTTATATATGGTGGTGCTGTACATCTCCCTGGCTCTGGGCACCAGGTTATGAGCCTCATCCACCAGGAAGAGATAATCCCCGGAAACCCCTTCGGAAAAATACCGTTTCAGTCTGATGTTTGGATCAAACACATAATTGTAATCACAGATAATGGCATCCACCCAGTTGCTGATATCCAGACAGAATTCAAAGGGACACACCTGATGCTGTTCTGCATAGCGCAAGACTGTTTCCCTGGTGATGCTCCATTCCTTGTGGAGAATATCATAAACCCCGTCTCCCACCCGGTCAAAATGGCCTTTGGCATAGGGGCAGGCATCAGGATTGCACTCCGGTTTTTCCAGAAAGCACAGCTTATCCTTGGCCGTTATGGTGACAGCCTTCATATACAGGCCTTGTTCTCTTAAAATATCAAAGGCTTCCTCCGCAACTCCTCTGGTTATGGTCTTGGCAGTCAGATAAAACAGCTTGTCCCCAAAGCCTTCTCCCATGGCTTTTACGGCGGGATAAACGGTGGAAAGGGTCTTTCCAATACCGGTGGGCGCCTGGATAAACAGATTTCTCTTTCTGGCAATGCTGCGGTACACAGCCACCACCAGCTCCTTTTGCCCTTTTCGGTAAGGGTAAGGAAAAGAGAGCTCCTTTATGGATTCATCCCTGCGCAGTCCATGGTGATATAAATACCTTGCCCACTTCATATACTCATGAATCAGTCCCTGAAACCAGATTTCCAATTCCTCAAAGGACTTTTCCACCTGAAAGCGGCGGATTTCCTCTGTCTCTATGTTGCAATAGGTCATCTGTATGACTGCCCCACTTAACTGATGGTCAAAGCAATAAAAATACCCATAGCACATTGCCTGGGCCAGATGTACGGCGACAGGCTCTTTTAAATAGGATAAGTCCATGTAAATGCCTTTGATCTCATCAATGGTGATTCCCTCCGGCTTTTCTATAATTCCATCGGCCCGGCCCTCCACCAAAATCTGAAACCGGTCCTCTTCCACCTTGTGCTTTAAAGGCACCTCTGCCTTATAGTCCGCTCCCATACGCCGCTGAATCTTCCGGTGTATGCGGCTTCCTTCCTGCATGGCTGTCTTTTCGGCTCCCTTAGTCCGCCGGTTGTCCAGATCACCGGAACGCAGCACAAATTCAACCAGATTCCTAACCGATATTTTCAGAATCTTTTTCTCTTCGTTCTCCACTCCGGCTCCTCCTTTTTCTATTTACCCCGGATCCTCAGCCTGCAAGTCAAATACCTGGCGGAAATAAAAAAAGGAAACTGCAGGCCATCCGGCGTACAATTCCCTTTTTTTCTGCGCTGCTTTTATGCTGCTGAATACTTGCTTGGAGACTTTCCTCTCAGCAATTCCTCAAATTCTGCATTATCACCGCTGAACTCAACGGTCAGAACCTTGGTTAAATCCAAGCTCAATACTCCTAATATAGACTTTGCATCAATGGTTACTCTATTGTAAAACACGTCTATGTCAAAGTTACATTTAGAAGCAACAGCAACAAACTCTTTCGCATCAGCAACAGTTGGCAGCATAATTTTAAATTCTTTCATAGTCAAACTCCTTTTTTAATGATCAAATTAAAAAGTCTCTATACTTATATCATCTTTGACACCATTTGTCAAATTATGCTTTTGGCCGAATTTTATTGCTGATTTTGTGCAGAACATGTTATTTCTACCCGATTTATGCCCGGTGGTTAAGCATTTTTTTGCCGGGAACCGTTTTATTTAGGGAATCATTCTCAATTATTCTTTTGGCTCTAATTCAATTTCACAGTTTTACTCCGTCATTTTTATAGAAAACGCCAAAAATACGGGTATGGGGCACCAAAATCCCGCTCATTGCATTTATTATACCATAAACATGTGTTCGATAACAACTAAATAAGTTTTTTATTTTTTTCAAAAAACTGTTGCAATTTAAAACCTTATATGCTATACTTTCTAGGTGCTCAGGTGAGGACAAATATTATTACGCCATAGGGGAATAGTTCAATGGTAGAGCAACGGTCTCCAAAACCGTAAATGGGGGTTCGAGCCCCTCTTCCCCTGCTCTCTGAAGTCTCAAAATTCTTGATAAAGTCAAGGTTTTGAGGCTTTTTTATTTTTTTCTTTGAATACAGATTGTCCTATTGAATAGTACGGAAGTACACTTCCGTTTTCTATTGACTGCTTAGTCAATCCCCAAGAGTCTCTCTATATAAAACCGAGTATTTATAATAAACCACATTTGAGCTTCAAATCTCATAATAGTCCATATAGATAGTCCCTGGAAATTATATTCTGCCACCAGGCTTGCCCGCGCATCAAAGCTTCTTGCATCTTTAATCCATACTATATGCATAACCTGATCACTATCCATATAGTAGAAGTAAGCTGACTGTGCCGGTTCATTAAATAGTATTGGTACACCGTTTTCTGCTGCTATTTGTACCGCATTATTATAGGTTATTGCAGTAGCTTCTGTGGCACCGGGAACATAGGGAAGGGCCCAGTCATAACCTAACGAAGTGATTCCTAAAAAATTTTTTTCAGGAGGAATCGTATGAACCATATAATCTAACAAATCTCTTAAAATATTAACCGGATAAATTGCGCTTGGATAACCATAAGTCCTTGCCCAGTCATAGGAAGCAAATATGACCGCATCTACAAACTTAGATAACGTTGAATAATCTATTTTTTCAAAGCCAACATCAGAATCATCCGTATCCGTAGCCGGTGATATGGTAATCATGATCGTGTAACCCTCAGCATGGAATATCACAGAGGCTCTTTGCAAATATTCCGCAATGCTGTTTATGGTTTCAGAAGTAATGTTTTCGGTATATATATTAATACCGTAAAACCCTTTCATTCTCATTATATTAAGAGCGTTTTCGATCAGGCTGATTTGCACGGAAGGATTATTTAAAATATTATAAGTCACTTCAGGGTTGACGATTCCTTCTTCCGACATAGTGGAAACAAGCATCATGGGTGCAGCACCGTAAGTTTTAGCCAACTGGATAAGTTCCGTGTCGTCGTATCTGGAGATAATTTCTCCTTCACTTGTAGCTCTATAGTTGAAAATGGTCAGATAAGTTAAAAAGGGAAGAGTTTTTATTAAAACAGATTTTTCTATGTAGGAGAAGGTATAACCAATAGTGGCAATTTCTCTTGTTTTATCGGTTTGATATTTGATTACTATGGTTTCACCTACATACAGCATTTCTCTATCGGAAAGATAGGGATTATTTCTCAATAATTCCATTGTTGAAACATTATAATGCTCTGCTATACTTTGCAAAGTATCACCGGTCTGGACGATATAGAGTGTTTCCGGTTGAACAATCACAATGGTTTGACCAATTGCTAAATTGTCAGGA
>NZ_DAIOXM010000018.1:15706-99066 GCF_036758025.1 Lacrimispora sp.
CTAATATTAGTCTGTTAACGGGAATATTGTAATAATCTGCTATTGAATTGATCGTATCGCCAGGTTGAACTACATGTATACTCATGGCTTCCCCCAATAATCTTATTGATTCTATTATATGCCCGCACTACTTGCTCATAACAATATATTACAAACAATTACATAAATATTTCCGGCTGTGAATACACGGCTCTTTATAAATTTACGCACCATCCAGCGATATGCCTCTGAAGCAGTAAATAAGCCCGCCGGAAGGCGGGCTTATTTATTTTTCTTCTCCAAATCACATCTATTCTCTGATTATATTGCTTCCCATGGGTTAATTCTTATCCGATTACCCTTGCAATCGCCTCCCGTACATTGCCGACTCCAATCAGCCGTATGCCCTCTGTTTTTCCCATCTTTTCCAGGGAAATCTCCGGCAGGACGCAGGTTTCAAACCCCAGCTTTTTTGCCTCATTGACTCTCTGCTGGGCCATGGATACGGCCCGTACCTCTCCCGACAAGCCTATCTCTCCGAAAATAATGGTTTTAGAGTCCACGGCCCGGTCCTTCATGCTGGAAACAATAGCCATGGCAATTGCCAGATCCAGGGCAGGCTCATTCATCCGCAAGCCCCCTGTAATATTTACATAGGCGTCAAAATGAGACAGGTCATAATGGCACCGCTTCTCCAAAACAGCCATCAAAAGATTAACCCTGTTGTAATCCGTTCCTGCGGCAGTACGCCTTGGCATTCCAAAGGCAGTAGGCGTAATCAGGGCCTGAACCTCCAAAAGCATGGGCCTTGTGCCCTCCATGGAACAGGCTACCACAGCTCCGGAAGCCCCTTCAGGCCTTCCGCTTAACATATATTCAGAAGGATTTTTTACCTCAGAAAGTCCGCTTTCCACCATCTCAAAGACACCGATCTCATTGGTGGAGCCAAAGCGGTTTTTCACTCCCCGTATGATCCGGTAAGCAGCACTCCGTTCTCCTTCAAAATACAGAACCGTGTCCACCATATGCTCCAGCACTCTGGGACCTGCCACCACACCTTCCTTGGTCACATGGCCTACGATAAAAACAGCAATTCCCGAACCTTTGGCAATCTGAAGCAGGATTCCGGTGGATTCCCTTACCTGGCTGACACTTCCGGGAGCAGAGGAAATCTCCTCCCGGAACATGGTTTGAATGGAATCAATGATGACTACATCCGGTTTTTCCTCTTCAATGGCCCGTTCAATCAGTTCCAGGCTGGTTTCACAGAGGAATAAAAGCTCTCCCGTCACCTCTCCGATCCGGTTTGCCCGAAGCTTGATCTGCTTTAAGGACTCCTCTCCTGATATGTAAAGCACCTTCTGCCCGCCGGCCGCCAGATTACGGCACACCTGTAAAAGCAGAGTGGATTTTCCGATACCGGGATCTCCTCCCACCAGAATTAAAGAGCCCTTTACAACTCCTCCTCCCAGAACCCGGTCCAGTTCTTCGTATCCTGTTTTCATCCGGTCCTGCTCATCCAGCTTGATTTCCGAAAGCCTGGAAGGCTTTATTTTTACGGAGATTCCCGGACTTGCGGCGCTGCTTCCGATTCCCCTTCTGGCTCCGGATTCTTTTTTGCCCACCGGCTCCTCCACAAGGGTATTCCACTCCTTGCAGGCCGGACACTGGCCCAGCCATTTTGCAGATTCATACCCGCATTCCTTACAGAAAAATGCGGTTGTCCTCGCCTTTGCCATATGAATTTCCTCCCATATAATTTAAGAAAAACAGGGTCCGGACTCTCCTTAAAGAGCCAGACCCAGCTTTTTGTCTTATTATCTTCTTCTTATCTTTACTGCTACCGGCGTTCCCTCATTCAATTCCACGCTGGCGGACAGCTTCCCGCTCATGTTGGTTCTCATGCTTCCTACAGCCGATTCATCCACATATACTTCATATAAAGTATCCTCTGCCAGCTGAATGGTCAACTGGGCATCCTTGTCGCTTTCCACTTTAAAATCCACTCCGTCATTGGAAACGGCAAAGTTTTCAACAGAAGTTCCCGGCACGGACTCGTATACGAACATTCCGTTACGCTCCAGCTTTGTTATCTCATAAAATGTTTTGACTTTATACAAATCACCCTTATGCTCAAAATCCTGTAATTTTGATTTTGTTCCCAATTTGTAATTACCAAAACTGATAGTTCCGTCTTCCTCTGTGCGGATTAATTCTTCAATCACCGGCATCGGTTTGCCCTCCTAGTATTTTGTTTACTTATCCCTTAATTATATTCAGTTTATACCTGGCGCATTGAATAAATGCGCCGGCTTGTAATCATTATACACGAATCGACAGGAAATGGCTAGCTATTTCACCAGCTCCCTGACAGAAAATTTAAGTCCGTCTTCTGCCGCTGTAACCACCACTTTATCCCCGTTTTTCACTGTTCCGCTTAAAATCTCCTCGGCCAGCTTATCTTCCAGACTGTTCTGAATGGTACGTCTTAAGGGCCTTGCCCCGTACTTTTCATCATAGCCCTTGTTGATCAGGTATTCTTTGGCATCCTCTTCAATTTCCAAAGTAATGTTCATCTGCTCTGATGTTCTCTTCATAATGTCTTTCACCATAATGGTAACAATATCCTTCATATGAACCTTGTTAAGCGGATGGAATACAATGATCTCATCAATACGGTTAATGAATTCCGGTTTGAACAGGCGTTTTACCTCTTCCATAACCCGGTCCTTCATAATCTTGTAGTCCGCTTTTTCATCTGCCGCCGCACCAAAGCCCAAACGCTTGGGAGAGATGATGTTCTGGGCTCCCGCATTGGAAGTCATGATGATGATGGTATTTTTAAAATCAATCTTTCTTCCCTGGGCATCGGTAATATGTCCGTCATCCAGAACCTGCAGCAGAATATTGAACACATCGGGGTGAGCCTTTTCAATCTCATCAAAAAGGATTACGGAATAAGGATTTCTCCTGACTTTTTCGCTGAGCTGGCCTCCCTCGTCATAGCCTACATATCCTGGCGGAGAACCGATGATTTTGGAAACGCTGTGCTTTTCCATATATTCCGACATATCCACCCGGATCAGGGCATTTTCCGTGCCGAACATGGATTCAGAAAGAGCCTTGGAAAGCTCGGTCTTTCCCACACCCGTAGGTCCTAAGAACAGGAAGGAGCCGATGGGGCGCTTGGGGTCCTTTAAGCCGACCCGGCCTCTGCGGATGGCCTTAGCCACGGCAGTAACTGCTTCCTCCTGGCCGATAACACGCTCATGAAGAATGTTTTCCAGATTTCTGAGCCTTTCGCTCTCTCCTTCCTCCAGTTTCTTCACCGGGATCTTAGTCCAGGCTGAGATTACATCTGCAATTTCTCCCTCATCCACAACCAGGGTTTTTGAAGTTTTATCTTTCTGCCACTTTTCACGGATTTTAGCAATCTTTTCCCGCTTCTTTTCCTGTTTCTTTTTGATCAATCCTGCCTTTTCATAGGCTTCTGCCTTGATGGCGGCTTCTTTCTGATCCTCCATCTGCTCGATTTCGGCTTCCAGTTCCTTGATCTCCCCAGGCTCCACAAATGCGGTCAGCCGGACTTTGGAGGAAGCTTCATCGATGACGTCAATGGCCTTATCCGGAAGGAAGCGGTCATTGATATACCGGGCTGCCAGCTTTACGGCTGCCTTTAAAGCATCGTCTGTAATGGTCACCTTATGGTGATCCTCATATCTGCCCTTTAAGCCTCTTAAGATACCGATGGCAGCCTCTTCAGAAGGCTCCTCAACCGTAATAGGCTGGAAACGCCTCTCCAGGGCAGAATCCTTTTCAATGTACTTGCGGTACTCCTCAATGGTGGTAGCACCGATTAACTGCAGCTCCCCTCTTGCAAGAGAGGGCTTTAAGATATTAGAAGCGTCAATCGCTCCCTCCGCTCCTCCTGCGCCGATGATGGTATGAATTTCATCGATGAACAGCAGGACCTCTCCATCCTGGATTACCTCGGCAATCACCTTCTTGATCCGCTCTTCAAATTCTCCCCTGTACTTGGAACCTGCCACCATACCGGACAAATCCAAGGTCAAAAGCCTTTTATCTGCAATGGTTTCCGGCACATCTCCGTCTGTAATCATCTGAGCCAGACCCTCTACCACTGCGGTCTTGCCGACTCCCGGCTCTCCAATAAGGCAGGGGTTGTTTTTGGTTCTTCTGCTTAAAATCTGGATCAAACGCTCAATCTCCGGTTCCCTTCCGATCACCGGGTCCAGCTTTCCCTGGGCAGCAAGCTGGGTCAAATCCCTGCTGTAGCTGTCAAGAGTAGGGGTATTTCCCTTTGCCTTAGGAGCCTTGATAATCTCCTCCTTATTGGCCGGGGCATCCTCTCCCATGGCTGACAGTACGTCAATGTAAAGCTTTTGTATGCTGACTCCTATGGTATTTAACAGTCTGGAGGCAACGCAGTCATTGTCCTTGATAATGGAAACCAGTAAATGCTCGGTGCCGATTAAATTGGCTTTAAACCGGACAGCCTCCCGGTAGCTGTTTTCCAGAACTCTCCTGGCTCCCGGCGTATATCCTCCGTCTTCGAAAAGCCTGACAGGCTGATCCGGGGCGATGAGCTGGCTGATCAGGCTCAATACCTTTTCTTCCTTTACTCCGTTTTCTTCCAAAACTCTGGCTGCCACTCCGGTGCCTTCTTCCAGCAGCCCGATAAGCAGATGCTCGGTGCCAATATAGCTGTGTCCCAGACGTTCTGCTGCTTTTACGGCCAGATTGACAGCCGTTCTGGCCTTTGTAGTAAATCGATCTATCATAAATAAAATCCTCCTGTTAATTTAATTCCGGCAGTTCCTTTCGGATAAAGTCCGCCCTGGCTCCGTCAAGTTCTTCCTTGCTCAAGGGCCGGTCTGAAATCTTCTGGAGATTGGCCGGCTGGATTCCAAGCATCAGGCGGTATACGGAAAATTCCTCCTCTGTATGAATCAGTCCATCGGAAAGTCCCGCCATGATCTGAGATAAGAAAATCATGGCATCCCTGGAGGTAAGCCTTCTGGCGTATTTCAACACTCCATAGGATTTGTAAATTTCATCCTCCCTTTCAAGCCTGTGGCTCTGGAGAAACATTTTTCTCACCTGAATCTCCTGATTGGTCAATTGTATGGCTGCCTTTGATACAGTGTCTATGATCTCCCGCTCTGTCCGGCCTAGGGTCTTTTGGTTGGATACCTCATAAAGAGAACCGAAGTTCTCTTCTCCTTCCCCGTAAACACCCTTGATGGCAGCCCCAAAACGGCTCATATCTCCAATCAGTCCCTGGAATTTCTTTCCCTGGGACAGCATGGGCAGATGGATCACCACCGAGGCCCTGAGGCCGGTTCCCACATTGGTGGGAAAGGAAGTGAGGTAGCCGTACCGTTCATCAAATGCATATTCAAACCGCTCATTGATATAATCGTCAATCTGGCTGGCCCGTTCCCAAAGTTCTTCTAAATGAAGTCCGGCTCCAAGAAGCTGAATCCTGATGTGGTCGTCGCAGTTTAACACAATGCCCGTATCCTCATTATCGGAGAGAAAAATTCCGGAGGGCTTCTTGATGGAAGCAGCCGCAGAATTTAAGATCCGTCTTTCACGCAGGGCCTTTTTATCCCTGTCCTCCATGTCGCCCAGCATGGCAAAGTCAAAATGCCTGCCAAAGTCTTCACCAAGGCCCCTTAACCCGAACTCCAGGCGGCGGACCATCTCTGTGCTCTCCTTGTCTTCAAGCTTTGCAGGAAATTTATATTCCTGCCAGTTCCTGGCCAGACGGACACGGCTGCTTATAATTCCGGGCCGGCCGCTGTCTGTCTGTTCAAACCATTTAAGCATCGGTCTCATCTCCTTTTTTCAGTTCTCTTATCCTGTCACGGCATACCGCGGCTGTTTCATAATCCTCGGAACGGAGAGCTTCCTTCAGCTTTGCATCCCACTGATAGATTAAATCCTGCTCTTTCTCTTCTCCGATTCCGGCCTTTACCGGATCCTGGCTCTGGTGCTCCGGGGTCTTTCCTGTGTGGATTAAATTTCCTTGAAGCTGCTTTAAGCTGTCCTCCATAAGGGGACCAAACACGCTGTAGCAGTCCTTGCAGCCAAACCTGCTGTCTTTTACAAACTCCTCGTAGCTGGTGCCGCAGGAGGGACACTGGATCTGGTTCAGCTTATCCGGGCCCTGGCTGGTATCCTCGATTCCAAGCAAGCCGGACAGCAGCTTTCCCAGGGGAAAATCCCCGTCAAAGATAGCCGCATACACTCCGAAATCCATTTCCTTTGCACACTGGGCGCAAAAATGATGCTCCTTTTTTACGCCGTTTACCACTTCTGTATATTGAATATTTGCTTCCCGCATCTTACATCTCTCGCACAACATATTGAACCTCCAATCCAGGGATCACTCTTCCCTCTGGCCTTTTAAAAATGACTGGAATATCTCATCAACCAGTTGATGGACCTCCTCGCATGAAACGTTTTTACAGACGCCTCTTGCCAGCACAACGCTTAGGTCCTTGCTCATCTCATCAAGAACCTGGATTTTATCCACATCAAGGGACACAACGGCTCCTTTGCGGCGGTCCAGCTTGACAAATCCTTCTTGCTTCAGCACAGAGTACGCCTTATTTACCGTATGCATATTAACACCTATGTTGTCGGCCATTTGGCGCACGGAAGGTAAAGAGTCACCCTCCCGTATACTTGACCTGGCGATTCCTATGATTATCTGGTTCCGAAGCTGGATGTAAATGGCCTCGTCACTGTTAAAATCAATTTTTAATATCATCTTCTCACCGTCTTTCGTTATATCTGTTATACACATAATAGCACATATAACCGGCTTTTTCAATGGAATAATTTTCACCTTATGCAGAACGGTTCCGGGGATTTCCCCCCGGAACCGTTTCATCTGCTGTCTTTTCATATCTATTCTTCTTCGTCCAGATCAATGAATTCAAAATCATCGTCTTCTTCTATTTCGTAAGACGGCAGATCCTGCTCCATTTCCTCCAGGCTGACTTCCTGAAGGAACTCGTCATCGTCTATATCCGCCTCAGCTTCGTCTTCAGCTTTTCGCCTGATTTCCGGCTGTTCTTCTGAACGTGTGCTTTCAAATCCCCTCCGGTCCTCTGAGGATGTGCTCTCAAACTCTCTCAGGTCCTCTGATATCATATTTTTAGACTCTCCCAGATCCTCTGATGGCGTGTTTTCAAACTCTTCCCTGGTGTACCTTCTGATTCTGGAAGGAGGTGCATCCCTTCGCTCCTCACGGAAGTTTTCATCTCTGAATTCCCCGTCATCATCCGGTCTCACCCTGTTCTTATCCGGCAGTCCTGATCCGGGCCCGTTTCCTTTTTTCATCATCATAACGAGAACGGCAAACAGAATCAATGCCACCAGACCCACACCGATGAGAATGTAAAATTGTATGCGGTAATCCTTGACCAGTGAATCGTAGGTATTTGCCAGCTCCATATGCTTTTCATAGGACACGCCGGAAGCAAAGTACCTCTGAATTGTTTTTTCTGAAAGGTCATAGCGGTAGAAGTACTTCTCCCCGTTCCAGTTCATAGCGTAGAAGAGGCAGTACTGAGGCTCTGCTTCCGTAACTGCAACCCAGCCGGTTACCCGAACGCCGTCAATATCCACCGGACGCTCCTGGAAACCTTCGGGCATGGCTGCTTCTTCATCTATGGGGATAATGACAATGGCCTTTGAGGTTGTTTCCACCTGTACAAACCTGGACCAGGAATCGGCTCCCTCGTTATAGATATAGAATCCGCCGTTTCCTTCCGAATCCTCTAAGTAAAGCAGAAGAAGTTCTTTTTCCAGCCCACGTCCGGCCATAACCTCATTGCCCTTGTACTGGTAAGTTCCTGCTTCAAAGCCCTCCGGAAGGGAAGCTTCTTCAAAGGAGGCGGCCACGTTGTATACGGTTCCGTCAATCACGGCTGTCGCTTCTCCAAAGGAAGCCTCAACCGTTTCACCGGAGCCATCGGTTTCAGAAGCCGCAGTTTCGCCGTCTCCCTTTGTAACCTGAATAGTATAATTGCGGACTGTTTGTCCGTCTTCTGCCGTCACCTTTACAATTACCTGGTTTTCTCCGCCCTTTAAGCCCTTTTCTCCCTGGAGGGCCACACGGGCTCCCGCATTGGCTGCCACTGCATTGACTACCAGATCTGCTGTGTTCCCATCTACCTGGGCTGTGTAGCTTTCTACCTCAGGAGAAAATTCCGGACTCAGGGTTCCGGGAGATATTTTCAATGATTTCAAACTGGCATCCTTTGAATAGGTAGCCGGGGATGTGACCTTGACCGTGGAGTTTCCCTGCTTGCTTACGGAAATGGCCTGGGAATTGATATCGTAAATTTCCTGGGAGGTCACGTTAATTTGAGCGTTTCCTGCCTGCAGGGTTTTGAATTTCAGTTGAAAGTTAAATGCCTTCTGATCTGCGGACTCCATGGTCCCCAAAACCTTAATGGCTCCTGCGCCTCCGTTGGCACTGGTGCCGCTGACAAACTCCAAAACATTGGGATCATAAGACAGCATGATCTCCGCTGTTCCCAGGGCAGTATCGCTGGTCACCTTCATGGTTACAGTCACTTCATTGCCTACCATGACCGACGGATCGGAAAAAGCTATTTTAGCATCTGCCGCCCAGGACACCATCTGTCCAAAAGGACCGCCTGCCGCCGCAATCATACAGGCCAGCATCAGGCTGGCTATCAGTTTTTTCAGTTTCTTGTTCATCTTTCCTCTTCTCTGCCCGAAAGGCGCTTCCTCTTCTATCCTAAACATCAAAGCCCAAGGACTTTCTTCTGAAGAAGCAAAATATCCTGGGAATTCACCTTACCGTCTCCGTTTAGATCGGCTGATTTTTGTCCTCCTGCCGTCAAAGTTTCCAGGCCAAGGAGAAAACGCTGCAGCTTCAGAACATCCAGACTGTTGATCTTCCCGTCTCCATTGATATCACCGGCTCCGCCGGAAGAAGGCTGAGGGGAAGAAGTCCCGGCTGCTGCTGTCTGCTCCGGCTGGGGCTGGCGGGAGACTGTCATCTGATCCGTCACCTGGGCAGATCCCGGCCCCTGGCCGATAACTGCCGCTGATCCTGATGTATGGGAAGACATGCCTGAAGAGCCGTCAGGAGCTATGGTCACATTGCTTCCCCCAGGTGTTCCCTCTGAGGCTCCGGTGGAAGGCTTCGATACTCCCGGACCTATACTGCCTCCAGGTCCAGCCGAAGAGCCGCCCGAGGAAGTATTGCCGGATGTATTTCCGGTTGTATTTCCAGACGTGCTTCCTGAGGTATTTCCGGGGGAACTTCCGTCAGATGCTGCCGGTGATGAAGTGGGACCGCCGTTTTGACGCACCACATGAAGCACATATTCCCTTACAGTTCCATTTTGCGCAGTTATTGCAATTTTTATGTCATTATTACCGCTTTGAAGCGTAATATTTCCTGCTCCGCCTACCGAGGCGCCGGAATCAAGAGGTGACGCGTTTACGGTGATATTCGTTACAGACGGGTCCACAATCAGGTTGTACTCCATGGTATCCCGGCTGAAGGAAGGCGTCAGGGACAAGCCCGACACGCTTAAGCCTGACAGCTTATTATTCGGACTTCCGGTACCTGTAGGCTGGCTGCAGGCATTGTCCGGCATATTGTTATAAACCGGAATCTTAAATTCAAGGGCTGTTTTTTTCATGTCGCTGTTGTAGGCCTTTGAAAAGACAGCTCCCTCAGAGGCGGCTCCCTGAACATTGGTCATATACTGGTGCTTGTGAATATTGGCACCCTGGACATTAAATTTCTTCAGATAAAATGTATCCTGCCCAACTTTTACATAATTATTGCCATAATAAAAGGCTCCTCCTAAAATAGAGCTTTCGGGAGAATTCCACGGCCTGTTATAGCTGCCTGCCTGGGAAGCCCACCACAAGCCTCTCTGTACGGCACTCATGGTTCCGGACTGGTATGCTTCAATATTAAAAAAGTTATAATATCCCTCGTATCCGGATTCTGAGCCCGACACGCTTTTTCCCGCACCTGAGGAACCCTGCTCCTGAATGATCATAGCAGCCAGAACATAAGGATTCACTCCGGACTGGGCAGCCGCATTCATGATCATGCTCACATAAGAGCTGCTTCCCGTAACGGTTCCTGTTGTTCCTGTTGTTCCTGAGCCTCCTGATGTGCCTGGGGAGGAAGGTCCGGGTAAGTTTGCCCCGGGGCCATATACCATGAGAATATCAGGCTTATTAAGGCTGATGGAAGCCTGAGGCCCTTCCAGGCTGACATTGCCGGAGCCTCCCGTCTCACCAGGTCCTATGGCCTCTCCCGGGCCTGCAGGGCTTACAGGCCCTGAGCCGCCGGAGCTGCCTTCTGAATTACTGCCGGGAGAGCCGCTGCCGGAAGAAGCTCCAACAGAAGACTGGCCGGATAGGAAGCTACCCTTTACCATAGTTTCCAGCCCTGCCGCTGTCTGTTTATTTCCGTCATATGTATGGGTCAGAAACTGAAATACATTGGTTTCATCTAAAAAGTTTCTGGGGTCCATATAATATTTTACAATATCCTCTGAAGCAGTTACCCAGGAGCTGCCGTCATAACCGATCCAGCTGCTGGTATCCCAGTTATAGGCGCCGCTTTCTGTAGACTTCCAGGAAGAAAGGCTGCTGGTGTGAACCAGGTTCTTTCCCACCTTGCTCTGCTCCTTAATTGCCGCATTCCAGTCTAAGTTGGTATGCTGGGCCTTGAACACCCAGCCCGGATAAAGGGCATGGAGCTCCCGAAGCCGGACCTTATAGCTTTCCGGAAAGCCTTCTGCCGTAAGCTTAGATTCAAAATCCGCATTGCTGGTATAGGCTGCCGGAAACCGGAGATAGCTTTTAGAAACATAGCCTGTCACCGCCTGTCCTCCTGAACCGGTGACCCGGATCTGGTACCACAGCGCTCCGTCCGATGCATTCTTCTCATCAATTACCGTAACCGATGCTCCATTGGTCAGTTTTGTAACAATGGAATAAGAGGTGCCCGGTCCGCTCCTCACATTCAGCGAAGTCGCATTGACCGCTGCCGCCTTCTCCGTATAAGCATATCCATCTATGTATGGCGAAACCATTCCCATGTAAGAATCCAGCACCAGGACACTGGCCAGAATCAGGGCCATCTTACGAGCTTTTTTATACTTTTTCATCTGTTTCTCCCAAATATGTCCTCTTGTATTTTAATTTTCCATACTGATCAGATGTCAGGTGAACCAAAAGGCAAACCAAACTTCTCTACATATTATAATGACAAATTATACCATGTGTCAACCACATCGGACAAAGTTGGCACAAATGGATATATTTGTAAGAAAATCTTTAAAATTTTGAAACAGACTTTCTCCCCGGACAATAGGAAAAGCGCCGGAATTTACTTCCAACGCTTCTCCTGAATTAATTTTATTTTTAGGATTTAATTGTGCTCCTGTTAATCTTCTTTCTTAGGAGCAGTCAGCTTTAAAAGAAGCTGTGAAATACCATAGAGCAAAAACATTACGATAAAAATACCGCCCATGCCTAAGCCCAGCAATTCTAATGCCTGCACCATGATCTCTGACATCTTTTCCTCCATCCTGCCTGCAAGAGGCAACGCAAATTTATAGTTATAGAAATAATCCTTTTACACTTACATGAAGAAGGAAAGCAGCAATCCGCCTGCAACTACCGATGCGATCTGTCCGGATACATTGGCTCCAGCTGCATGCATGAGAATAAAGTTCTGAGGATCTTCTGCTGTCGCCATCTTCTGGATTACACGGCTGCTCATGGGGAATGCAGAAATTCCTGCTGCACCAACCATGGGATTGATCTTCTCCTTGCGGAATAAGTTAAGCAGTTTTGCAAACAGTACACCGCCTGCCGTGTCGAAAACAAAGCCCAAAAGACCAAAAGCAATGATCATCAATGTTTTTAAGTTTAAGAATTCATCTGCTGTCATCTTTACGGAAATAGTAAGACCCAGCAAAATACTGATAATGTTTACCAGTTCATTCTGAGCGGTTGCACTTAAACGGTCCAATACGCCGCACTCACGCAGCAGATTACCGAACATCAAGAAACCGATCAGAGGCAGGGACATAGGTGCTACAAAGCCTGCAACGAAGGTGATTGCCAGAGGGAACAGAATCTTAGCTGTCTTTGAAACAGACTTAGGCTCATATTTCATGTGGATCTGGCGTTCTTTTTTGGTGGTAAGCGCCTTAATAACAGGTGGCTGAATGATAGGAACCAGAGACATATACGAATATGCCGCCACAGTGATGGGGCCCAACAAGTTTTTCGCCAACTGGCCGGCAACGAAGATACTGGTAGGACCGTCTGCTGCTGCTATAATTCCTATGGAAGCCGCCTCCGGAAGAGCCAGGTCTGTAAACATTACTACAATGAGAACGGTACCGAAAATACCGAACTGGGCAGCCGCACCAAACAGCATCATAAATGGATTCTGCAGAAGGGGGCCAAAGTCGATCATAGCTCCGATTCCAATGAAAATCAGAAGGGGAAACAGCTCTGTATCGATACCCGCATCAAACAATACGTTGAAGGGTCCCTCTACTCCTGTGCTGGCCTGTGTAATAATACCGGACATCGGGAAGTTTACTAAAATTGTACCCAGTCCCATGGGAACGAGAAGAGTCGGTTCGTACTCTTTTTTAATACCCAAATACATTAAAGCGCAGCCGATCAGCATCATAACTGCTTGCTGCCATGTAAATGATAGTATGCCGTCTAATAAAATACTCATATGTTGTCTCCAATCTCAATCTGCCTATGGTAATAGGTTAAATAAAAAGTGCCGCCTTAAAAGCCATGAAAATAAGAAGCTTGTACCTATGATACGGTTTATGAGAAGCTGTCTTTTACCCCGAAAGGCATATCCCAGCTTCTCATAAAAAGTGCTTATGTCAGCACCGTCCATAAAGGAGCAGGCTTTCATGATATTCTTATAACAGCATTTAGATAAATAACGGGCACGCTCCTGTTATTGCAGAAACAATAACGAAGATGATGAAAATTCCGGTTGCCCATTTTGCAGATTCCTTCTGCCACTCGCCCATTTCCAGACCTGTTAAGTTTAACAGCAGGTAAATGAATGCTACAAGTGGGCTGAGCAAATGGTATGCCTGACCAAGAAGGGAAGCAACTGCCATGTTTAAATCTGTATAGCCAAATCCCCTTCCAGCTTCTGCAAATACGGGAAGAATTCCATAATAGTAAGCATCGTTTGATAAGAAGAATGTACCTGGTGCGGAAACGATAGCAGTTACCAGACCCCACCATCTTCCAAGGGAAGTAGGAAGTACAGCAATAATACTCTGTGCAAGGGCATCACTCATACCGGTCTTTCCGAATAATCCGGAAAACATACCTGCAGCGATAACCAGGATAACAACCTGAAGTGCATCACCTGCATTGTCCTGAATACGGTTCTTCTGATCTTTGATCTTCTTGTAGTTTACCATAAGACCAATAACAAATGCAACCAGGAAAAGGAAGTTAGAAGGAACTTTATCCATAACCAAAATTGCTACAGTACCAATTGTTAAAATTGCGTTGAACCAAATGAGCTTTGGTCTCTTAAGTGCTTCTACCTCAGGATCGGATTTAGTAGCACTCTCGATATCAGCCTGGGAGAACGTCTGAATACCTACACGTTTTCTTTCCTTAAGGCCCAGATAAAATGCTACACCCAACATGTACACAACTGCTGCAACCATACCAGGAGCAAGAGCAGCGAGAACAGGACCGCCTTCTACATTCATAACTGCCATAGCACGAGCTGTCGGGCCTCCCCATGGAAGCAGGTTCATGATTGTATTCATCAAAACAACCAAGGTTCCCAGATAAAGCATCTTTAAGTTCAGCTTTTTGTAAATCGGGATAAATGCGGTACAGCAGATCAACGTTGTGGTTGTTCCGTCTCCGTTTAAGGAAACTGCTGCTGCTACGATAGCTGTTCCAACAAGTACCTTCACTGGATCGCCGCCGGCGATTTTGATAACAGTGTTTACAACCGGGTCAAAAAGTCCGGCATTCAGCATGATGGAGAAGAAAAGAATGGCAAAAAGCAGCATAAATGCAGTTTTAGCACTGCTTACCAATCCATCCTGTGACATCTTGCCCAGTGCGATGATCTGATCCAAAATAGATAAGGATTCAGGTGCTACTACAACATCCTTATCAGGATTTGATAAGTATGCTGCAATTGGTGTTCTCATTACTCCGGTAAAAACACCGACTAAAGAAAACACTAACGGCACACTGATCAATGCCGTAAACGGGTGTAACTTTTTGGCCATGACGAGTATAAGGAATACAATAATCATTGCCCATGCTAGTAAAGTAATCATAAAAATGATCCCCCTTTTAATGAGATTTATTTTTTTATAGGTTTATCATACAGGCACATTCTTAAAAACTAATAAAATAATACTTAAAATTCTTTAAGGTTTCTAAAATATTTCTGTTTTATTCATATCCATTTTGTGCCTTTCCTTTGTATTATGCCCGTTCTATGCAGTTTTTAACAACTTTTAATATTGCTGTATCAGAGACCGGTTTATCAATATAATCATCAATAATCCTTCTCCGCTTCGCCTCCACAATCTCCTTGGTGACCCGGTCCGCCATAATAATGTAGATAATTTCCGGATACTGCCCTTTTAAGGACATGCAGAAGTCAGCACCGCTCTTTCCCGAAACATACTGATCCGTGACAATGGCATCTGCGTCCTGCTCCTTCAGCACTCTTCTGGCCTCTTCAAAGTCCATACAGGGCAAAAGAATGACATTCTGCTTGTTAAAATTCCGCTCCAAAAGCCTTAATATCTTTGGATTGTCATCCACAATCATAATCCTCAGGACACTTGTATCGTCACCGCTTCCCAGCTTATGCCCCTCCTGTTCCTTCTGCTCATTGGCCGGAAGGAAAATATGAAAGACACTGCCTTTTCCACGGCTGCTCTCTGCAAAAATATAGCCCTTGTGGGAATGGATGATCTGCTCCACCAAAGAAAGTCCAAGTCCTGTACCAGATCCATTTTTCTTTGTAGTAAAAAACGGGTCAAAAATCTGTTCCAGCACCTCCTCACTCATGCCCTCTCCGTCATCCCGGATATCAATCTGCAGATAATACTTCCATTCTTCCGAAACAGAGGTGACCTTATATTTTTTTAACTCCTCTGACTCCACCTTTCTTCCTTCTATTATAATACTGCCTTCTTTATGGCCTACGGCGTGAATGGCATTGACACAGATATTTAAAATCACCTGGTTCATCTGGGTCTCATTTCCTAAAAAGCTTTCATCGGTAAAAAAGATTTCATCCTCTATAGAGACGTTAGATGGGCAGACAGAGCTTACCATCTTTATGGCCCTGCGCAGCACCTTTGCAGCATTGATATCCTTAAAGGCTGTCTCCATATTCTTCCTGCTGAGGGAAGAAATCTGCTGAATGATCTCCTTTGCCTTGGCAGACGCCTCATAAATTTCCAAAGCATTATCATAATGCTCCGAATCCTCAGGCAGATCACTCATCAAAAGCTGGGCATAGCCCATAATAGGGGTCAGAAGATTGTTAAATTCATGGGCAATGCCGCCTGTCATGGTTCCCATAACCTGCAGTCTCTGCCGGTGGGCAATGGTCTCCTCACTCTGGTGCATCTCCTCTAAAATCTTATTCAGCTCCCATAAATAGGCAATTTCCTCTGTATCCTCTTTTTTCTGCATCCATAACTGCTTGATGTAAAATACCATTCCCAGAACTACTGCCACAATTCCGAAAAACACCAGACCCAGCTTGAAAAATCCCGTTGCCACCGGGATGTAAATGTCGTTGTAATCAATGACAGCACTGACCACCAGAAATCCATCTCCTATAATGGCAGGAGAATAAGCACTTATCTTTTTAACCTCAGGAACTCCCGGTTCTGCCCACCAATAGGAATAGTATTCTGAAACGCCTGACTCTCCCTTATTCTGTTTTTCGATCATCTCTTCCAGACTGGTTAAGTCTGTGCCCGGAAACATTTCCTTTCTTCCGGAAATAACGTCAATTCCCCACTGGCTTTCCTGGGGGTGAGCCAGTATAATGCCGTCAGAGTCCTTTATGACAATATAACCATTGGTGCCCAGACGGATATGAGAAACCAGGGACTGATAATAATTCCGTTCATTTATTACGACAGAAATGAACTTGTCTTCCGGAATCGCCTTTCTCAGGAGGAGGTACATCTCTCCATTCTCCAGCTTGCACTGACGAAAGCTGGTCTGGGAGTCGATTTCTGTAATGGAATAGGTGTCTGTCACTCCATATCCATTAATGCTCTTTAAGTGATTTCCATCCTTGTCCTCTAAAAGCACATCATAGACGAACCGGTTGTGATATTTGACGTACTCCTCCAAAACCTTCCAGTCCTTCTGTCCTGTCTTTTTAAAATTTTCTTCCTCTATTGCATAAAGAGAATTTAAATCCGCCTGATACCCTTCAATAAATGCCTTTAAATTTTCCCCCATGCTCTGGGTGGTCAAAAGCATCTGCTTTTTCTGATTATCAATAATCGCCTCTTTATATTCTTCCCAGGTGCTGAATACCAGATAAGAAAAAATAATCAGCATGGCTGCCGCGATTCCAGATAGAAATACAACCGTATATTTTTTACTGTCTTTCCTGCCGTCCATAAATCTGCCCCTTGTTTGCCTTTCCTCATTGACTTGTCTTCCTCTTAATATTATAATAATATCAGCGCTGTTTCAACAAGATTCTACTGAAATATTCATTTGGAGGATTATATGCCTGATAAAATACTAATCGTAGACGATGATCCCGCAGTATGCAAGTTATTGGAAAAGGTCATGCACAGCAATAACTTGGAAACCACTGTGGCAGACAGCGGCCTTGCCGCATTGAATCATCTGAAAAACCATTCCTATGACCTGATTCTTCTTGATGTCATGTTAGGTGATATGGAAGGCTTTGAGGTCATCAAACGGCTGCGGAGCCAGGGCATCCAAACTCCGGTCATGATCGTAAGCGGGAGAAATGAGGATTACGATTCCCTTTACGGACTCTCTCTCGGAGCTGATGACTACATTACAAAGCCTTTCCGCCCCTTAGTACTGGGTGCCAAGGTAAAAGCCTTGATCCGCCGCAATAAAAATCAGATCTTAAACACTTCGGACACATTGGAATCCGGCCCCTTTACGTTCAGTGTTTCCTCCATGAGATTTTATAAAAATGGGGAGGAAATCGTCCTTTCCTCAAAGGAAAGCAGTCTGATGCTGTTGTTTATAAGACATCCGAACCAGGTATTTACAAAAGATATGATTTATGAGCATGTCTGGGGGGACAACATTGCCGTAGACGATAACGCCATTATGGTGTATATAAACCGACTGCGGGGAAAAATAGAAGAAGACCGGCAAAAGCCGGCCCATATTGTTACGGTCAGGGGCTTGGGATACCGGTTTATCCCTTAGGCCTCTGGCCTTTTTCTATTCATAATTACGGATAAGCTGTGCCATAAATATAGTCACAGCCAAAAGATCCGCACATCCTCCGGCACTGATATTTCTCCTGATGAATTCTCCATCCATACGTTTTAATACTTCTATGCTGCTTTCGCTGTAAACTCCCGTGGTTTTTAGAAATTCTCCTGCCATAGCTCTGACTTCAGAAAGAACCTGGGGATTATGTCTTGCAAGGATGTTGGAATCATCCACCTGGCTCATGAGCAAAAACAGAGCTTCCAGCTTGATTAAATTCCAGTCCTTTCCCTCACTAAGCCGTTTCATCAGAAGAGGAAGAGAGATATTCCGCACTGATTCATAGCCGCTTATGGCCTCTCCCCTGGCACCGAGGGTTCCGTATTTCTCCAGATTTTTCTCACCATGACTGGTAAATTCCTGCATGCTTTCCACTTCTTTGATCAGAGTTTCTCTCACCATGGACTGCTCCATCCTGATCAGGTCTTCAAGAGTCAGTCCCTTACCGGTCCTGATACAGGCCCCTGCGGCTGCACTGAGTATTCCCATGTGGAAAATCATTCCTTTGTGGGTATTGACTCCCTCCGTAGCTTCATACATAGCCTTTTCGGCTGAAATCCCGATCCGCCGGATTTGCTGAAAAAGCTGTCCGGGAGCACCGGAAAAGATCAGCCCTTCCAATGCCATAGACGAAAAATACGGCCTTAAAGCCGCCGCACTCTTCTCAAAGGTGGAAACATCCATATCTTTATGGGCTCCTGTGGAATATAAATCCACCAGGCCCGGCTTGGGGGAGGCATACACCTCCTCCAGCAAAGCCTCATAAGCCATATTGCCGATCCGGACAGCCGTTTCTTCCATCACCGTCTCCGGATTCGGCTGTAAATGGCTCATCATATCTTATTCCTCTGAAAACTCAAATGGTTTTATCTTGCGAACCACGTCCATAATGGTTCCGTCGCGGCCTTCAATGATACCGACAATCTTATCGTCAAACTGAACCGGCTCCGGTTCTCCAACGATGGAGTATGCAATATCTCTCAGCTCTTCAATGGTCTTAAAGGGCAGGTCCATATTCTTTGCGTATTCCATCAGATCCTGTCTTCTGGGGTTGATGGCTACGCCGTAATCTGTAATTACAACGTCAACGGCCTCTCCTGGAGTTGTAACCGTTGTAACATTGGTACACACAGCCGGAATCCTTCCCTGAATAAGAGGAGTGAGGATAATGGTACACTTAGCACCTGCTGCTGTGTCCGGATGTCCGCCCTGAGCTCCAGTAACCATGCCGTCAGAACCTACAACCACGTTACAGTTAAAGTTCACATCCACTTCCAGAGTTGCAAGGATTACGAAATCCAGTTTGTTGACAACTGCTCCCTTGTTAAATGGATTGGCGTATTCTCCTGCAGTGATGGGGTAATGTCCCGGACTGCCCACTGATTTTACTGCATCAAGGTCAAAGTCCTGGGTATCCATCAGTGCATCTACCTGGCCATTTTTCAACAAGTCACACATAGGCTTTGTAAGTCCTCCGACACCAAATCCCATGCGGATATTCTTCTCTTCCATAATCTTAGCAAGAGAAATCGTAGAAGCAATGGAGGCTCCGCCTACACCGGTCTGATAAGAAAAACCGTCCTTAAAATAAGGAGTATTTACTACGAACTGGGTACAGTAATCTGCCATCAAAAGTCTGCGCAGGTCTGTGGTAGGCTTGGCCGCTCCTGTTGCAATCTTTGCCGGGTTTCCAATTTCATCAACCACTACCACATAATCCACCTTTGTCATGGAAATCTGGGCAGGATAGTTGGGGAATGGAACTAAGCAGTCAGTAATTGCAACTACTTTATCAGCATACTCGGAATCTACGACTGCGTAAGAAAGTACGCCGCAATCAGACTTTCCGCCTACACCACGGCAGTTACCATAATCATCACAGGTAGGAGCACCGATAAATGAAATATCAATCTTTACTTCTCCTGATTCAATGGCGCGAACTCTGCCGCCGTGAGAACGCATGATTGTAAGCTTCTTTAATTTGCCTTCTGAAATAGCTTTTCCAATCTTTCCTCTTACACCTGAGGACTGAATTCCGATAATGGTTCCATCTTCAATGTAATCAATCAACGGGTCATGAGCTTTTCCAAGGGAGCTGGCGCAAATGGTGATGTCCTTGATTCCCATGTCATGAACTTCTTTCATTACCATGTTTACCACATAGTCACCCTCGCGGAAATGGTGGTGGAAGCCCAGGACCATACCGTCCTTGATTCCGCACTTTATCAAACTCTCACGAATGCTGTCCACAATTTTGCTTCCGTTGGAATTGGCTACAGCCTTTGTTACCGGGCTGCTTTTTTTATATTCATGTCCATCAAAATGATGAACTCCCATAAAAGGTTCTTTTCCTGTTTCCTTTAAGATCTCTTCCGGAATTTCTCTCCCTACTGCATTAATCATATCACAAATCTCCTTTATATACGCCGGAGGCCTTAGCCAGGTCAATGGTTCTCTTAGCCCCGTCATAGAATGCAATGTCGATCATCTTCCCATCTACGGTAAATACACCGATTCCCTGCGCCTTTTTCTCATCGATTTCCCTTACTACCTTTTCTGCGAAGATAATATCCTTCTGGGTTGGTGTAAAGATTTCGTGAACAACGGGAATCTGCCTTGGATTTACAATGGACTTTCCATCAAAGCCCATTAAGTGAATGGTCTCCACTTCCTTACGGAAGCCTTCCATGTTTTCAAGATCTGTGAAAACCGTGTCAAAACACTGAACGCCTGCAGCTCTGGCTGCGATGATCATATTTTGTCTGGCTCCCATCAGCTCAACTCCGGTACCTGTGATATAAGTCTGAAGGTCCTTGGTATAATCTCCGCCGGAAAGAGCGATTCCAAACAGACGCTCGGAAGATTCGCAGATTTCCAGAACGTTCATCACTCCTCTTGCGGATTCAATGGCTGCCATCAGCAGAGTTCTTCCCTCAGGAATGTTAAAATCAGCTTCTGCCGCCTTGACTTCCTGTTCTACTGCAACAATATCGGCAGCGCTTTCTGTCTTGGGAAGACGGATGGCATCACAGCCGCCTGCCACTGCACAGCGGATATCCTCTTTCCAGTAAGAGGTGTCCAGTCCGTTGATGCGGACTACCCTTTCGCAGCCTCTGTAATCAATCTCCTGAAGAGCGTGGTACAGAGAAAATCTGGCAGCATCCTTCTGGTTTTCAGCAACTGCATCCTCTAAGTCCAGCATAATGGAATCGGGCTTATAGATGTATGGATCTTTAATAAGACCCGGTTTCTGTGCATTTAAAAACATCATCGTTCTTCTGAGCCGTTTCTTATTCGGATTCATCGCTTTTCACCTCCCCAAAGAACATTCTCAAACTGGTCTGTAGACCGGGATAAAGCACCTTCCACACGTGCCTTAATGGTACAGTCCAAAGCTCCCTTGTCCACTACGGAAATGTTGACATCGTCAACTCCAAATTTCTCAAGGGTTTCCATAACTACTTTGCGGATACTGTTTCCAAACTGGTTGATTACTGCGCTTTCCAGTGCAAAATTAATTTTGCCGTTTCCAGGTTCAACAGTTACCTGACAATCGCTGGACTCTAACGTTCCAGCCATGGCTGGTTTCTTAATCTCCATTTTGCCTCACGCCTCCCTCTTATTTATATAATTTTATTTTATCCTAAGATTCTTAAACAGAAGAGAACAGAACCTTAAAATTCATTAAGGAAGAGACATACTCAATCTGTCTCTTCCTTTAACCACAACCGTATCATATTCTCCACATGCTCACAAAGCTCTTCTAAGCCGTGGCTCCGGCTCCGTCCGCATACTTTTGCATCCTGTCCGCAGATTAAACATTTACGGGGAGAAGCTCCAAGAGCGCCTCTGCCGATTCCTCTTCCATCTGCATCATATACATCAATATCGAACAGCCTTCCCAAAGGATGAGATTCTTCAACCTGAATCATCAGGCTCTTTATAAATAGTGCATCAGGACACTTTACGGAATAAAACCGCAAATATCCTGCCTTTTCCTTTATTTCAGTCTCTTCCGATACTTCCAGCCCTTTTTCCGGAAACAGCCGGTCAAGGGTCTTCTCTCCTTCTTCAAAAGCCAGAAGGATATGAGGGGAGGTCTTTTTAGGTCCAGGAATATTCATTCCCAGAGCCACTACGGCCTCCCCTGGATGCCTGTCTCTCAGTTCTTCCTGAATTCTCACCTTTTCTTCACGGAAGCAGAGCATCTCTTCCAATGTTACATATTCTTCCATACACTGCCTCCCTGGAATCAAAGGTACGGTCAGTTATACCGGATAAGCCTTATTTTCCTTATCTGCTGCAGCAGAGTCCACGCCGGTCTGCTGTGCGGCCCTGTACTCAAAGTATTCTTTGGCAATGGCCGGGAACAGGGCATAGGACAACACATCTTCATCCTGCTGCTTCCACTGTGCGCATTCCTTCTCAAACTGAGGAAGCTGGGGTGAAATCAAATCAGCGGGACGGCAGGTAATAGGTGTTTCGTCTTTGATGATTTTCTTCTGTACTTCCGGATCAAAGGGCTTTACAGTCTGACCGAATTCGCCCATTAAGATCTTCTTGGATTCCTTTGGAACCATCTTGTAGCGTTCTCCGCTGATTACATTTAAAACAGCCTGAGTACCCACGATCTGAGAGGATGGAGTAACCAGAGGCAGCTCTCCGAAATCCTTTCTCACTCTGGGGATTTCCTCCAGAACTTCCCTGTATTTGTCTTCCTGGCCTGCTTCCTTTAACTGGTTTACAAGGTTTGACAGCATGCCTCCGGGAACCTGGTATAAAAGAGTCTTGATATTGACGCCCAGCACCTTGGGATTTAAACGTCCGCTGGTTAAAGCCTCGTCTCTTATAGGCTGGAAGTAATCGCTTACTTCAGACAAAAGTTCCTGGTCAAGTCCGGTGTCGTAAGCAGTTCCCTTTAAGGTTTCCACCATAACCTCAGTAGCCGGCTGGCTGGTGCCAAGGGCCAGAGGAGAAATGGCGGTATCGATAATATCGCATCCAGCCTCCACTCCCTTTAAATAAGTCATGGAACCGACTCCGGAAGTGTAATGGGTATGGAGCTCTATAGGAAGCTTTACAGTATCCTTTAACATGTGGACCATTTCCTCTGCCTTATAAGGGGTTAACAGTCCCGCCATGTCCTTGATACAGATGGAATCAGCTCCCATCTCTTCTGCCTTGACTGCAAGGTCTTTCCAGTACTCTAAGGTATAAGCATCACCTAAGGTGTAGCCTAAAGCCACTTGAGCATGGCCTTTTTCCTTTTTACAGGCTTCAACGGCTGTCTTGATGTTGCGGAAATCGTTTAAACAGTCAAAGATACGGATAATATCAATGCCGTTTGCCACGGATTTCTGCACAAAGTATTCCACTACATCATCTGCATAGTGATTATAGCCCAGAAGATTCTGTCCGCGGAGCAGCATCTGAAGCTTTGTATTCTTAAATCCATCTTTTAACTTTCTCAGTCTTTCCCATGGATCTTCCTTCAAAAACCTCAAGCAGGAATCAAAGGTTGCACCGCCCCAGCATTCCACTGCATGATAACCCACCTTGTCCATCTTTTCGATGATGGGAAGCATCTGCTGGGTTGTCATTCTCGTTGCAAGCAAAGACTGGTGACCGTCACGAAGGGCTGTCTCTACAATCTTAACCGGCTTTTTCTCTATTTCTGCCATTGTCTTACCTCCTGATTATTGTCATTTCACCGCAATCCGCTTTATGAGGATTGGGCCCGCTGCCTTAGTTCAATGTTGCCAATGTTGCGCCGCTGTCTACGGAATCGCCATTTGATACATTGATGCTGGCAACTGTTCCGTCGGAAGGAGATACGATTTCATTTTCCATCTTCATGGCTTCCAGAACCAGGAGAACGTCTCCCTTTTTCACTGCCTGTCCCACACTTGCCTTAACTCCGAGAATCTTGCCCGGCATAGGTGCTGATACAGTTACGGAGCCCTGTGCGCCGGAAGGAGCTGCTGCCGGAGCCGGGGCTGCTGCTGGAGCAGGAGCTGCCGCCGGTGCAGGAGTTGCTGCCTGAGGAGCCGGTGCCGCCGGAGCAAATGCTGCCGGTGCAGGAGTTCCTGCAAATGCGCCCTCTTCTACTGTTATGTCATAAACTTTTCCATTTACTGTAATTCTATAATTTTTCATGATATTAATCCTCCTGATTGATTAAGATTTTCTCCAGTTTCCTGCCGGGGCCCGTTTGATAGAACGGACAACCAGGCCGCTGGGCTGATCTTCCGTAGATGCCATAATAATCGCAGTAATCACTGCCATAAGTTCCAGATCATCCAAAAGCTCCTCTTCTTCACGGGGTGCAGGAGCCAAAACTGCGGGCGCTGCCGGTGCAGGAGCAGTTTCCCTGACAGCCGGTTCGTCTGATCCATTTCCCTGAAGCCGGATGATAATGAATGCAATCACGCCCACACCCACCAGCACAGCCAGTCCTGTAGGGAACTCAGCCGCAGTCTTACCGCATCCGGACAGTGAAAAGAGGCAGAGCATCATAATAAGACCCAGTACAATTCGTTTTAGATTCCGTTTCATATACCTGTCACCTCTTTTTTTAAATCGTGCCACGTTTTTTTGCCGGACGATCCTCTCTCTTTGTGAATAACATCTCAAATGCAGCAACGACGCGGGGTCTTGTTTCACTTGCTTCTATAATATCATCTACATATCCTCTTCTGGCCGCAGAAACAGCGCTGGACTGAAGTGTTTTGTAATCTTCTGCCTTATCATTGATCAGGGCTTTGGCATCTTCTGATTTTCCAATTTCATCGGAATACATGATTTTAGCAGCTTCTGCAGGCTCCATAGTTCCGATGGAAGCTGACGGCCATGCGTAAACCACATCTGCACCAATGGACTTGCTGTTCATGGTCAGATATGCGGTTCCAAATGCCTGTCCGATTACCACTGTTACCTTGGGAACTGTTGCATCAGCAAATGCATAAGTCAGCTTTGCAGCCGCCTTTGCAATCCGTTTCTCCACGCACTTTGTCGCCTGGTATCCCTTTACATTTACCAGAGTGAGGAGAGGAATGTCAAATGCATCGCAGAAATGAACAAATTCCGCAGCCTTTTCACATGCCTTCGGGCTTAAAAGCGCCTCGTATTCTCCGGTCTTTATACCGCTTGCGTCATAACTTTCGGTTCTGTTGGCAACACATCCTACAGTCACTCCGTTTAAACGGATAAATCCTGTCACCATAGAAGGAATGTATTCCTTTTTTGTCTCCAGGAAGAACTGGTTATCGGAAATCCTTGCCAAAGCGATGGCAGTATCTCCAATATAGTTTTCCAGATCCGAACACGTACGGTTTAAGTCGTCATTGCACTCGCCGTATGACATGTCATCTTCCCTGTTGGCCGGAAGAATGGAAATGAGGGTTCTGATACCGCTTATGATATCTCCTTCTTCTCCTGTGAAATCCACCACTCCTGTTTCCTTGCTCTGGAAATCTGCGGAAGCGGTATTGCATATTTCAACACTATTTTCATGGATGGCATTGGGAGAATTGACAAATAATTTTCCTCTCCCTGTTTCCATAAAGGTGAAGTCAGCCATTGCTGCGGATACGGCCATACCGCCGCCGCAGGTTCCGAATATTGCTGCAATCTGAGGAATTACACCAGAGGCCAGAGTCTGACTCATATAAACCTCTCCAAAGCCATTTAAGGCATCGGTTGCCTCCTGAAGCCTTAAGCCTGCACAATCAATCAAACCGATGACAGGAGCTCCCATCTTCATTGCCATGGAATAAAGCTTTGTGATTTTTTTTGCATGCATCTCACCTATGGAACCGCCCAGAACTGTTGCATCCTGGCTGTATACATAAACAAGGCAGCCTCCGATGGTTCCGTAGCCGGTGATGACACCGTCAGCAGGAGTTTCTTTTTCCGCCATATTAAAGTCCGTACTCCTTGCGGTAACATAGCCGCCAACTTCAACAAAGCTGTTCTCATCAAGCAAAGTGCTGATTCTGTCCCTTGCCGGCGTTTGTATTGAATGACTCATTTTGCAATCCTCCCTTTTATATTTATTCAGGAATATTTTACAGGGGGAATCTTAACCCCCCAAAAAAGGAACCTTAAAATTTATTAAGGAACGGTCTGTTTCCGTCGGATTTAGGGGAAACAGCGCTATTTTTCCATACTTTTAATTGTATAATTAATTTGACCAGATTTCAAGACTTTAAACCAAAAAACAGCAGAAAACCGTGTCTTTTTCTAAATACACAGCTCCTGCCATTTTAATATGCCAAAATTATTCTCTTATTTCTGTAATTCTTAAGCCAATACCTGGTTTTTCCTGGAAGGTGATGCCGGAGGTTCCCTCTCCTAAAACCACTCCCTCGTCACCGGCCTTTAAAGTGGCTGTATCCACGTTAGCCACGGAAACCATAAGATCGTCTCCGAATACCATATCGGGATTCTGCTTCAGCAGATCCTCTTTTTTCTCAAGGATGATGGTTTCTTCATCTCCCGTTATAAATACACATGGGTAAAAGAGCAAGTCTCCCAGGGCTTCTAAGTCCCGGTCCGACACTGCCTCCTGAACTGTTTCGGCAAAGGCCTCTATCTTTTTATCCGGCCTCTCTTCCTCCCGTTCAGTCTCTGCTTCTTCTCCCGGCCCGGCCTCTCCCATATCGGTCTCTTTGGCGGCCGTAGCCTCACTTTTATCTTCTTTATTTTCCTCTGTCACTGCTTTTTTCATCACGGCGGCCCCAGTTTCTGCCTCCGCCCCTTTTAAAGAAGGAGCGCCGCAGCCGGCAGAAAAGAGCACCGCAGCCGCAATGGCGAAACAAATATAAATGATTTTTTTCCTGAACATCTTCTGGTTCCTCCCTGTGTCCATTTACCGGTTCGGCCACAGTATAGCATTTGAAAAGCCGCCAAGTCAATAGGGTTTCAAAAACCGTAAACCTTAGTCACTTTTCTGTAAGAATCCGGTGTTTCGCCTGTCACTTGTATTCCTTATCCCCCAGGCAGATATCTCTTTGCCCTTCGGGCAAATTCACTTTGTGAAGGGTAAATCCCCTGCCCCGGACCTCATTGACCTGGTTGATGATCATAAAGGCACTGGGGTCGATTCCCATAACTAAATCATTGAGCCTGGAAAGCTGCCTTCCCGACACCACCGTAAGAACGGTAAAGGACGGTTTTCTCAAATGCCCGCCTTCTCCGGCCAAAAGAGTGGTTCCCCGGTCCATCTCCACCTGAATGGCCCGGTTAATAGCTTCGTACTGTTCGCTTATGATCTTTACCTGCATCTGATTCTGCCCGATTAACAGCACCTTGTCAAGGACCATGGTGTATAACAGCACCAGAAGGATTCCGTAAAGGATCTGCTCCTTATTGGAAAACATCATCTGCAAAAGCAGAATCATACAGTCAAATACAGACATGGTCACGGAAACGGGAAGGTTCCACTTCTTATTTAATATGAGAGGAGGAATGTCCATCCCTCCGGTGGATGCCCCCACCCGGATTACCATTCCGATTCCGGCTCCCAGCAAAAGGCCGGAAAATACGGTGCCCAGCATGGGATCTCCTGTTATGGCTGTCCGGCCCAGCAGGTTTTCAAATATCCCTAATATGAAGGGATAATAAAAGGTGCTGATCATGGTGGTAAAAGCAAAGCCCTTTCCCAAAACCAGGGCTCCTGAAATAAACATCAGAATATTAAAGACACCTACAAAGGCAGCCACCGGAATGCCGAACTGATGGCGGGCCGCCATGGCAAGTCCTGTGGTGCCTCCTGTAATCAGCCCTCCCGGCAGGATAAAAAGGGATACGGCCAGGGCATAAACCGTGTTTCCTGCAAGCACTGCTGCTATTTTTTTCATATTCATGCTTTTGTATCTTCCTTTCATGCAATTGGCAAACAATGTTACTATACCATGTACTGCGTTTTTGCACAATTCTATTTTCTTTTGTATTTTAGCATCAGACAGAGGGCAGAATTTCTCCCGGTCCGTCCATGATCAGATAGCGGCTCAAAATGCGTTTCACGCACCAGGGAAGGGTCAGACGCTTTACTTCTCCCGCAGCATAAACCGGATACGTTTTTACTGCTTCCCCGTTCAGCCTGTATATTATGGTACCCACCGCCTGACCCTGGTATACAGGAGCTGTCAGCTCTTTTTCAATCTGGGAATGAACCGTCACTTTTTCCTCATCGGCCAGAAGAAGCTTTAAGCTTTTTTCCTCTTCCCCCAGAGTGCAGGAAACCAATACCGGGTCCTCCAAACGGCCGGAAGAGGCAATGCCGCCCTTCACCTGGATATCCGGCAGAGAAGGCTCTTTGTACACTTCCCTGTAGTGAAAACGGTCCATTCCGTATTGCAGAAGCATTCTGGCATCAGACCACTTATAGGTTTTATGAGGAGGCCAGCCACAGCCTAAAAGGGCGATGGTATACGTCCTTCCTTCATCTGAAACAGAGCCTACATAAGTATACCCGGCTCCTCCTGTAAAGCCTGTTTTTCCGGAAAATGCTCCGCTCATCATGGACAAAAGCGCATTGTGGTTGGTGCATGAAAAGGAGCGCTTTCTTTCCTGGTCATGAAAGAAATAACTTTGAGTTCCGGTGATCTCCAGGAATTCCTTTTTCTTGGGGGACTGGCCGATGCAGTAATTCATGATGCGGGCCAAATCTGCCGCTGTGGTGGAATGGGTTCTGACCTGGCCATCTTTTTCTTCGCTGGCATCCAGGCCGTTGGGTGTGATAAAATATGTATCCCTGCATCCCAAATCCCTGGCCTTTTGGTTCATCAGCTCGGCAAAGCCTTCCCTGCTTCCGCCGACATGCTCTGCAATCATCATGGCAGAATCATTGTGGGATTCCAGCATCAGGCTGTAGAGCAGATCCTTCAGAAGAAATGTCTCCCCTTTGCGGACTCCCAAATGAACCTTAGGCTGGGCTGCCGCATTCTGGCTGGCTGTTACCTTGTCTTCCAGATTTCCGTACTCCAGGGCGATAATACAGGTCATGATCTTGGTGGTGCTGGCCATGGGGCGGATCTGGTCTTCATTTTTCCCATATAAAATCCGGCCCGTAACCCCATCCATTAAAACGGCTGACTGGGCGTAGAGCTTTAATTCATCCTTTGTCTGGGCCGTCTGGCTTTTAGGCTCCTGACCAAATGCCCTGTTTCCGGAAAGGGGAAACAGGAAAAGAATGACCGCTGCCAGCAGCATTCCTATGGCATACCTCATAAAAAGCTCCTGCGTGACTTTATTTTATCCTATGAGCCTGTTTTTTCAATTATTCCCTGTAACAATTCAGTAGGGCGAGAATAATGGGGATAAAATCAGCATCATGCAAGAAGATGCCCGTCCTCAACACTTACCATTTGCTTTTCGAACGTATTTTCGGTATAATAGAAAGAAAAGGAAAGGAGAGACAGACATGTCTCCAAAGCCCCTGATCTTTCACATAGATGTAAATTCTGCCTATTTAAGCTGGGAGTCTGTAGAACGGCTGGAGGAAGACCCGTCTGCCCTGGATCTGCGCACCATCCCGTCAGCAGTAGGCGGTGACGCTGCCTCCAGACACGGCATTGTCCTGGCAAAGTCTACTCCTGCAAAAAAATACGGAATCACCACAGGAGAACCGTTGGTTCAGGCTCTGCGCAAATGTCCTTCCCTGACCACGGTTCCCGCCCGTTTTGACATATACCAGAAATATTCTGCCCGGCTGATGAAGCTTTTGTCTGATTACACACCTGATATTGAGAAATTCAGCATTGACGAGGCATTTCTTGACATGTCCTCCACCATACACCTCTTCGGCCCTCCCCTGGAGGTTGCGGAGCAGATACGGGAACGGGTGGAACGTGAACTGAAATTTACAGTAAATATCGGCATTGCCCCCAACAAGCTGCTGGCTAAAATGGCCTCTGACTTTAAAAAGCCCAACCTCTGCCACACCTTGTTTCCCCAGGACATCCCGGAAAAGATGTGGCCCCTGCCCATCCGGGAGCTGTTTTTCGTAGGGCGCTCGGCCCAGAAAAAGCTGGAAGGCATAGGAATCCACACCATCGGGCAGCTGGCTGCCTTTCCTGTCAGCCATCTAAAGCCCATTTTAGGAGAAAAGTATGCCGCCCTGATCCACGACTATGCCTGCGGAATCGACAATTCCCCGGTAGGAGAACGGGAGCCTCTTAACAAGGGCTATGGAAACAGCATCACCCTTTCCCGGGACATCGACGACTTTGACACGGCCTGCCAGGTTCTTCTGTCCTTGAGCGAAACCGTGGGAGCCAGGCTCCGCATGGATCACGTGGTTTGCGACTGCGTCTGCGTAGAAATAAAGGACTGGGATTTTAACACCCAGTCCCATCAGATGACCTTAAACAATCCCACAGATTCCACTGCGGTCATATATGAAAATTCCTGTAAGCTTTTAAAGGAGTTCTGGAACCGAACTCCTCTGCGCCTGATGGGCATACGTGCCACCAAGATTTCTGACGAGGGCTGCGTGCAATTGAGCCTTTTTGAATCGGATCACTCCCGCAGAATAAAAGAAATGGAAAAAGCTGTGGATCATATCCGCAGCAAATTCGGCACCGACAGCGTAAAGAGGGCCAGCTTCTTAAAAAAGGACACCATTGTGGACCACGCCTCCGGAAAGGGAAAGCATTTACAGGAATAATCACATAAAGTGGCCGTCAATGGCCTTAAACCCTTCTCCGTAAACCTCATTAGAATCGGTTATGATCAAAAATGCACCCGGATCTATCTCATGAATGGTACGGCGGATGGGAACTACCTGACTGTTGTTGCAGGCGCACATGACAACATGCTTTTCCTCCAGAGAGTAAGAGCCCCTGCCCTTGAGAAAAGTGCTTCCCCTTCCAGTAGTCTCCTCTATGCCTTTAGCCACCTCTTCTTCCTTTGAAGTGACCACAAATACCAGTTTTCCGGCACCCAGACCGTACATGATTTTATCAATTGCCATAGTTGTCACAATGGAGGAAAGAAGGCCAAGGATGACCGCATCCAGGTTTTTAAATACCAGCCCTCCGGCCAGGATTACGACGGCATCCACCACCAGAGATATCTGTCCTATAGTCAGATGGGGAATCAGCTTCCGAATTGCCATGACCAGGAAGTCCGTACCGCCTGTGGAACAATTCCGCAGATATACCATGGTAAGCCCCAGGCCTGAGAAAATTCCCGTACACGCGGAAGCGTACAAAGGATTTCCGCTGTAAACCGGCAGAAGGGGAACCACATAATCCAGAACAAGGGCAAAAATCACCATGCTTTTGACGGAGCGAAGGAGAAAACGCCTTCCAAGAAGCCGGTAGCTGACTAAAATAATGGGAATATTTAAAACCATGCTGGTGATTCCCATGGGAAGACCGAACAAATAGCGCAGGATCAGGGCCACTCCTGAGATTCCCACAGGTGCGAACTCCGCATTGACTGCAAAATTATAGATTCCGATATTGAAGAAAACCGCCCCTGCCAAGTCCCATAAAAGGTCAGCAAAAAGCTCCTTTGGAGAATATTCAAATTTAGAGAAAGTAATCCTCGATTTCAAACTCTTTTTTTCCGATCCTGACCCGTTTAATAAAGACATTGACTTCTCCCTCCTCCTCAGAACAGATTCCCCAGACGTCTAACTGGGTCTTTCCATAGGATTGCGTGAAATGGACTTCTTTATCCATAATTCCCTGATCTGCAAGGGATTCTGCCAAATCCAGAAGAACCTCTTCCACATCCTCTGAAATCCGGTTTTTCTCAAATTCCTCTTCTATTGCTTCATACATATTCTGATCAAACATGGTTCTGACCTCTCTTCTCTTTTATAAAATGTAAAATGCTCTCACCGGACACCTATCCATTATTTTTTCCTGAAATTCATGTGGTAATTGAATCATTGTCATTCCTCAAATGTTTTATTCCCGCGAGCAATGAGCCATGTGCAGGAATGCTTGCATTCCTGGATTTGGCGAATGCCGCGAGGGGCAAAATGGAAAAGCACCCGGAAGAAAAGCATTCTTTCGGGCACTTATTCACTCTGAATCCTACAGCTCTACCTTGTATTCGTCGGAGCCTTCTCCGTTTACCGTGTAGTAAGCGGTATGTTCCTCAGGCTTTATGTACAGTTCAAGGGTCTTCACAGCAGTATCCTTATTCTTTGATAAATAGTCCTTTTTGGCAGCTTCCAGAATCTCTTTTCCTGAAATCTGCCTTCCGGCGTATTCAATAAAGAACTCCGCTTTTGGTTCTGCTTTTTTTGCCGCTGTTTTTCTGGGTGCAGCCGCCTTCTTTTCCGTCTCCTTTTTAGGAGCGGTTTCCTTCTTTGCCTCCTGGGTCTCAGGGGCTTTCCGGGTTCTGGAAGGTGCCGCTTTTTTCTTTTCTGCGGTGCTTACAGCTTCCTTGACTTCCTCAGTTTTTACCGTCTTCTTTTCCGCACTTTTATTGCTTTCCATAATTCTCCTCCTCAAACAAATAAAACTGTTTTCATTAACAGGTACAAATCTGGTCTGCCATTGATGTCAAAAATTAGCTGAGTGAATTATAGAACGAAAAATAAGTTTTGTCAATAAAAACCATGGTTTTCAGGCAGGTACAGGCCTTTTAAGGCCTGATTACCGTACCTGCTGCCGCCAGCTTTTCTACAATTTCATACATATTTGTAACAGAACCTACCCGGAGTTTATCACCCAGTTCATAGTAATTCAAGCAGGTTCCGCAGGTCAGGATTTCCACTCCAAGGGCCTCCAGGCTCTTTAAATCCTCCAGTGACTGTGAGCCTTCCACAGACAATTTTGCCCCTCCGTTATAGAGCAGGATAGTCTCAGGAAGCTCTTCCAGCTGGGTCATGGCATAGACAAAGCCCTTCATGAGAAGGCGGCCCAGTTCTTCATTTCCGCTTCCCATCTGGTCAGAGGCCAACACTGCCACAAGCCCCTTTCTCCGGCTCTCAGGAGCACAGGCTTCTTCCTCCTGGGTCTTTGTTAAATCCGGTGCCTCGCCGTTTACGTGAAACAGGATTTCAAACTCCTTGTCCGCCTTTTTCTCCGAGGAGGGGGAAAGTCCTGAATAATTTCCCAGCTTCATTACGTTCTGCACTGCGATCTCGTTGTCTACAAGTATCTTCAAGGTCCCTTCCGACATATCCTTTAGTGCTGCCTTGGCTTTTATAACCGGCTGGGGACACATTAAACCTCTTGCATCTACAATTTTTTCCATTTTGAGCTTCTCCTTTTCCTAACTATCCTTTTCAAGTTGTTTCTTTTCCAGCTGTTCCTTTTCTAGCTGTTCCATCACAATAATGATGGTGCGCAGAAGACGTCTGTCGTGTTCAGACAGGGTCGATGACTTTTGTATCATCTCCATGATTTCATAATCATGGGAACAGGAGGACCCAGATCCGGAATCCTCTTCCAGAAGAGCAAAGAAATCCGACACTTTCAGGCCAAAAGCCTCACAGATCCGAAACAGCTTGGGAAGGCTTATATTAGCTCTCCTGCCAAACAGGCTGGACAATGTGGACTGAGCGATTCCGCTTTCCTTTGACAATTTATACATAGACCAGTTTCTGCTTTGGTTGATTTCTTCGATTTTCCTAAGTACCGCCTCGTTATCCATATGGACCTACCTCACTTCTCATAGATAGAATAATAGTAGTATATAGAATGCATAATTTATAGATTTCAATATTTGGTCTATATGCTTCCATTTCTCGTTCTATGATTAGCAGGGCTTAAAAGTCCGCTCTCTTTTATTAAAACCGGGACCTGCCTTTAAAAGGGCCTGTCCCGGTTTTCCTCCATCCGGCGGGTTATGCCGGGGTATTTACTCTTCCTCTTCGCCTACCAGCTCATCGTATTCCGCTTCATCCAGTAATTCATCAAAGGCCTCTGCAACGATCTCATACTCATCATCATCTTCGATATTTTCAAGATTTGGCTGTCCGTCTTCGCTCTCAGAGTAGCGGTACAGATAAACCTCTCCTTCTTCTGCTTCAGGGCCATTGGTGGGAAGCAGAGCAATGTAATCTCTCTCACCTGCGGTAAAAATGGTAAGTACCACGCACTCCAGTTCTTTTCCGTCATCTAAAGTCAGAGTAACGGTCATTTCCTCCTGGGGTTCCATATCATCGCGTTCTAAATTAGGTTCCTGTGCCATCCTGATACCTCTCTTTTTTTCTTTAAAATTTGTTATCCCGGTGCCTGATTTGCACCTGCTTTCACTCTATCAGACAATTCGTCAAAAATCAAGGGATTTCGCCTTAATATTCAATTCCCTTCCTGGCTTTTATGCCTTTGTCATATGGGTGTTTTACCTTTCTGACTTCAGATACATAGTCCGCTTCGTCTAAAAGACTTTCCGAAGGATTCCTTCCTGTCAGAACCACTTCCAGCTTTTCAGGGCGGCTCTTTAAAAAATCAAGAACCTGTCTTTCCTCTACAAGGCCGTAATTGCAGACTGCCATAATCTCATCCAGGACTAAAAGATCAAAGCCCTCCTCTCCAGCCTTCATTAAGGTGGTTTCTAAAAGCCCGGAATAATAGGATTTTGCTTCTTTCTTTTGATCCTCGGTCATATTGGTGAAAAAACCAAAGCTTCGTTCACAGGGGGTGACTTCTATTTCCGGCAGGGCTTTTAAGCTGTTCACCTCACCGGAGTGGTCAGTCTTTAAAAACCGGGTGACCAGAACCTTTTTCCCGCTGCCCGCTGCCCGCACTGCCAGCCCTATGGCTGCAGTGGTCTTTCCTTTTCCGTCTCCGCAGTAAATGTGAATACAGGACTTCATCAAATTTCCTCCCTCATATACAGACATAGTCTATTCCCTCCCTAAATATTCTCTGACAAACCGGGAAACCTCCTGTTTTTTTCCGTACCGTTCCCGGACGTAATTGACATGAAGCCGTTCCTTGGCTCTCGTCATTGCCACATAAAACATCCGCCTTTCCTCCTCCAAATCAGCAGGAAGAACCGCCTTGTGATGGGGAGTGACTCCTTCGTTGGCATCTATGATATAAATAATCCGGTATTCCAGCCCCTTGGAGCTGTGCATGGTCATAAAGGCCACACCTTCAGGGCTTGATTCTCCGGATTGGACCTGGGCCTTTAACTCCCTGCCGTAGTCCTCCATATGGTTAAACCACTCTTGGAAGGAGGCGTAACCGGCCCCGCTTTCCTGAAGCTGATCCAGGATTTCCAACAGCTCCTCCGGTTTCATCCTCCGGTACTGGGCATATTCCCTGATGTAATCGTCATAGCCCATGGCTTTCCTGATGTAGTTTACGGCAGCCACCGGAGCCATGTTTTTTACCATCCTCAAATCATACTCCAGCTGCTCAATCCGCTCCACCATCCAGCCCTTGTCCTGGTAAAAGGATTTGACTGACTCCCAGTTTACCTGACTGAGCTCTAAAGCATCCCGGCTGATATACCGGTTGGGACGGTTTATGATAGAAAGGACATTGGCCCTGGACAAGTCTCCTGCTGCAGCATTAATATAAGAAATGATATTTTTAGCAATCCAGTGGTCGTATAAGTTGGGAAGGGAATCCCTCATGGAAAAAGGGATGTTGTATTCCATAAACTTTTCAATCAAAAGCCTTGGGCCCAGATTGGTCCGGTATAAGACAGCCATATCCTCCCAGGCAAATCCGGCCTTTTCATAGGTCATGATTTCCCGGACAATCTCTAAAGTCTCCTCCTGAGGGTCCTGCCATACTCTGGTGACCACCGGCTTCCCATGTCCCTTTTTTGTGACAATTTTCTTCGGAAAACGCATTTCATTATGCCGGATCAGCTTTCCCGCCGCTTCCACAACTTCCTTTGTACTTCTGAAATTAATGTCCAGAAGAACCCGTTTTGCCTGGGGATAATCCTTCTCAAATCCCAGCATAATTTCTGGTTTTGCTCCCCGGAACCGGTAAATGGACTGGTCGTCGTCTCCTACAATAAAAAGATTGTCTTCGGGGGCAGCCAGCATTCGGATCACCTCGTACTGAACCCGGTTAATGTCCTGAAACTCATCTACCAGAATATAGCGGTATTTTTTCTGCCACGCCTGTAAAATATCCTTTCTCTGGGTAAACAGCTCATGGCACATGACCAGCATATCGTCAAAGTCGATGAGATTGGCCCTGCGCAGCCTGTCCTCATAGCCCATATAGAGCTGCTTGAACATTTCTTCTGAACAATTTTTGGAATAATAGTGGTCCAGGCTGATCATTTCCCCTTTTACCGAACTGATTTCCGAAAGAATGGAGGTCACAAATTCCGCTTCATCCTCTACCTCCATCCGGCAATTATCCATCTCTTCTTTTATGTACCGGATCTTCTGCTCATCTCTGACAATGCTTCCGGCGTCGTACCGGTAGGCATACTTTAAAATCCTGAAAAAGATGGAATGAAAGGTTCCGAAACTAACCCGTGACCTCCCTTCTCCTGACAGAGCTTCAAAACGCTCCTGCATCTCCCTGGCCGCAGCCCTGGTAAAGGTGATGACCAGAATTTCAGAAGGGTCCACGCCATAGCTTCCCGTCAGCCGGCATATCCGGTGGGTTATGGTAAAGGTCTTTCCGGAGCCCGGCCCTGCCAGAACCAGCATTGGGCCCTTGTGGTGGAGAATGGCTTCCTTCTGGGCTCCCTCATAGGTAACTTCTTCCTTCATGGCGTCCTCTTTCCTGCCCATGGCCTGGGCATCGTGGTATGTCTAAAAAGCAGGGGCTTGGTTGAATCCAGGCCCCTGCTTCTGTTTAAATCCTTATTCTTAAGCCTCTTCTAAAAGAAGGATTCCCTTTCTGATTCGTTCCAGGGACTCTTCTTTTCCAAGGACTTCCATGATCTCCGTAGCTCCGGCAGGAGTCATCTGCTTTCCAGACACTGCAGTCCTGACAGGCCACATAACAAAGCCGGTCTTGCACTCCTTTTGTGCCACATATTTTGACAGCGCCTCGTAAAGAGCCTCATTGCTGTAATCCTCCTGGGCTTCCAGTATAGGAAGAATCTCTTTTAAAAGGGCCAGAGAAGTCTCGCTGTTGGTTTTCATCTTCTTGTTGGTATACATGGATGGATCGTATTCCGGCAGGGTTTCAAAGAAATCAATATGCTCCGCAATATCCGGGAATACTTCAATTCTGGTCTTGACCATGGACGCAACCTTTCTCAAGTCCAGATCCTTTTTGATAACAGCCTTTAAGTAAGGCTCTGCCAGCTCATAAAAGCGGTCAAAATCCATTGCCTTCATATATTCGCTGTTCATCCATTTTAATTTGACCACATCGAAAACAGCCGGAGATTTGCTGATGTTGCGGTAATCGAAATCCCTGATCAGCTCCTCTAAAGAGAATATCTCCTGGTTGTCCACTGGGGACCAGCCTAAAAGGGCCACATAATTGACTACGGCCTCAGTAATAAAGCCCTGTTCAATTAAATCCTCATAGGAGGAGTGTCCGCTTCTCTTGCTCAGTTTCTTATGCTCTTCATTGGTGATGAGGGGGCAGTGAACGTATACCGGAACCTCCCAGCCGAAAGCCTCATAAAGGCGGTTGTACTTAGGAGAAGAGGATAAGTACTCATTTCCTCTTACTACATGGGTAATTCCCATCAGATGGTCATCCACCACGTTGGCAAAGTTATAGGTGGGGTATCCGTCGGATTTGATGAGCACCATATCATCCAGCTCAGAATTATCCACGGAAATATCTCCGTAAATTTCGTCATGGAAGGTTGTGGTTCCCTCAGTGGGATTGTTCTGGCGGATGACGTAAGGCATTCCAGCCTCTAAATTGGCTTTTACCTCTTTTTCAGAAAGGTGAAGGCAGTGCTTGTCATAGCTCATGATCTCCTGGCCTTCTACTGTCCTCTTTAAGGAGTCCAGCCTTGCCTGGGTGCAGAAGCAGTAATAAGCCTCGCCCTTTTCCACCAGGCTTTTGGCATATTCCAGATAAGTGCCGGAAGCCTGACGTTCGCTCTGGACGTAAGGGCCCACTCCTCCGTCTTTATCCGGACCTTCGTCATGGATCAGGCCCGTCTTTTCCAGGGTTCTGTAGATAATCTCAACAGCACCTTCTACGTAGCGCTCCTGGTCTGTGTCCTCAATACGCAGAAGGAAATCGCCGCCCTCATGCTTTGCAATTAAATATGCATACAACGCTGTTCTCAAGTTTCCCACGTGCATACGCCCTGTAGGGCTGGGGGCGTATCTTGTTCTTATTTTATTCATCTTAAACTCACTCCTGAATTTATGCTGGTATATTGGTTAACCGGCCCGTCAGAGCCAAATCGAATTTCATTATATAACGAACCACTGTAAAAAACAATCATTTACAGGAAATCTTTATCCCATTCCGGGACCTGCCGCCTCTGCACCGGGTTCGTAATCCCCCGGTCCCATGCCGGGGTCCCAGTCTTCCTCATAATCCCAGTCGTCTTCATAATCCCAGTCTCCCGGAAAAGACGGTGCCCAAGTCTCCCTGGGATCTGTTTCTCTTGGAACAGTCTCTCTGGGAGCCGTTTCTCTTGGAGCGGTGGGAATTCCAGGCCCGATTTCCTGAGGGTTGTGGCCGGAATCATCCTGCTTTGGCAAGGACAATGCCCGTTTGACGGCTTCGTCAACCTGGGGCTTTAAACTCTCGTAATATTCCGTAGCAGCCAGATTCTGCAGGAGGGTGTTTGCTCTTGCAATCTTTTCATCTGTGGTGCTGTCACGGTACTCCAGGGCATTTAACTCCCCTATAACAGCCTGAATATCTGCAAGGGCCTGCTGGAGAGCCTGAACGGCCTCCTGTTCCTTTTGAGCCTGGATCTGGGCATTTCTCTTCTCTTCAAAAAGCTTCCAGCGTCCGGCATCAGACCTGGCCGCCGCCTCTGCTACAGAAGAAAACAAATCCTTTCTTCCTGTTTCCGCAGTGGTCTTCTCTCCTGTAGAATCCACGTTCCAGAGAGAAACCGTGGCCGGCATATCCCAGTCTCTGGCGGGAAGGGAGCTGTTTATTTCCGCCATAAAATCCTGCCAGATCCTTCCGGAATACGTCTTTCCGTAAACTCCGGGCATGGCCTTTGGTGTGTCATAGCCTACCCACACGGCAGTGGTGTAATACTTGGTATAGCCGCAGAACCAGGTGTCCTTATTGTCGTTTGTGGTTCCCGTCTTTCCGGCAGCCGGAACGCCGATTCCCAGGCCGCTGCCTGTTCCGTAAGGCTGATCCATGGTTCCTTTGAGCACATCGGTGATCATATAGGCGGTATCCTCCGTAAAGATTCTGTCATCGCCCTGGTTGCCCTTGTATACCTCCCCGTCATACTGGCTGGTTATGCCTGTAATGCAGGTGTTGCTGCTGAGCATTCCGTTGTTGGCAAGGACAGAATAGCCTTTCGCCATATCTACCACTCTGGCGCCTTCTGTAAAGCCTCCAATACTCATGCTGTTATTTCCGTTATCCAGATAGCTTAAGCCGACAAAGTCCATTTTCCCCAGATACCGGATTCCCGTATTGACTCCGATATCGGCCAGCACCTGCCAGGCTACGGTGTTCAGACTTCGGTTTAATGCTTCCCGGACGGAAATGCTGCCGAAATACTGGCCACCGCTGTTTTTCGGTCCCTTGTCAAACAAATGGTCATTGACCAGTCTGGAGGGGTAATAATATCCGGTCTCAAAAGCAGGCGCATAGTCAATCAATGGCTTTATGGTAGAACCGGGCTGGCGTTTGCTTAAAAATCCCCGGTTGTACTCGTCATCGGTTCCTCTTCCGCCCACAATAGCCACCACATATCCGGTCTGGTTGTCAACGCACACTGCCGCCCCCTGGAGGGCGAACTTGCCGTTTTCCTGCAGGTCCTTAAAGCCCTCCAGTCGTTTGTCAAGGACGTTCTGGAGAGAATTCTGTATCTCTGTTTCCAGGCTGGTATGTATCTCAAACCCGCCGTTTCGGATCATATCGCTTTTGGATTGGTAGAGCTCCTGATACTGTTCCCTGTAGGAATCATAATCTTCTTTGTTCTCAAACACATACTGGAATACGAATCCGTCGTTTTTCATCAGCTCCAGGGCCGCACTGTAAATAGCATAGCTGGTCTGGTAATTTTCCTTTGTTCCAGGCTCATAAACCTGTAATACAGTGAGGTCCTGGGCCTTTGCATAGTCCCGCTCCTCTTCTGTGATAAATTCATTCCGGGCCATGTTGTCCAGAATCTGATTCCGCTTTTCCTTTGCATTCTCCGGGCGGGCCACAGGATCGTATCTGGATGGATTGTTGCTGATTCCCACCAGAGTGGCTGCTTCCCAAAGGCTTAAGTCCTTTACCTCTTTATCAAAATAATACCGGCTGGCCTCTGCCACCCCGTAGCACCGGTTGGCATAAAAGTTGGTATTGCAGTAAAATTCCAGAATCTCATCCTTGCTGTATTTTTCCTCCATCCGGGGCGCTGCAAAAAATTCCGTCAGCTTTCTCCGGAAGGTTTGTTCCTGGGTTAAATAGGTGTTTTTAATCACCTGCTGGGTGATGGTGCTTCCTCCCTGAGTGATTTCTCCCTTGTTCTTCACAAGCTTAAGGCCTGCACGGGCAAGACTGATGTAGTCAATTCCATGATGCTTATAAAAACGCTTGTCCTCCTGGGAAACGTAGGCATCCTGCAGATTCTGGCTGATCTCTCCTATAGGAACGTATTCATAATGGCCTGAATTAATGGTTCCGATCAGACTGCCTCCTGAATCATAGATCCTGGTATCCACAGGCTGGGAAAAATCCGTTTTGGTGGTATTGCGTATGATGGAGTCAGCCTTTTCCTTGCAGGCTATAATTTCCTCCTGATACTTCAAAAATACGGCGCCGCCGATTAAGCAGCCCAAAACCATTGCCCCAAGAAATGCGAAAATGATCACTTTAATAGGCCGAAAAAAAACAGACCACGGGTTTTTTGGTTTCTTTTTCTTATTTCCCAAACCACTGTACCTCCTTATCGTCCTTTTTATACGAAATTCCGGTCCTCCCCGGCTTTTTTCTTTAAGAGCTGACCGGGAGTTAATCCAACGAAAAACGGGAAGTCTCTTCACCTAAGACTTCCCGTTTGTTACAGAGCTGATGACGGGACTCGGACCCGTGACCTCCTCACTACCAATGAGGTGCGCTACCACCTGTGCCACATCAGCATCTTTTTTTGGTTCCCTGTTCGAACCTTGTATATCATAGCATGGGAATATGTCTTTGTCAACATTATTTTTGTTTTTTTACTAATGTGTACAAAATAGCAAAAACTTCAAATGATATGCCCTTGAAAACCAGTCTCATGCCCTCTTAAGAAGAAGGCGGACGGAAAACCACTGCCTCCCATCCGCTTCCTCTCCCCACCATGTTTCTCTTACAGTATGCCTTCAAAGCTTTCCCGAAGAGTGCTGCACGTTTTATTAAACTGCTCCATCTCTTCCTCTGTCAGGGACAGGGGAAGCACTCTCTGTACTCCGTTCTTATTGATGATACAGGGAACTCCGGCGTAGACCTCAGACTGCCCGTACTCTCCCCGAAGCATGGCCGATACCGTTAAAACGCTGTTTTCATCTCCAAGAATGGCTCTGGTAATTCTGGTGAGAGCCATTCCGATTCCGTAGTAGGTAGCCTGCTTTGCCTCAATAATCCGGTAAGCCGCTCCCCTGACCTCTTCTTCAATGCCCTTTAGCCCTTCCCGGCAGACCGGCTCCTCCTGCCCGCCTTCCACACAAAGAGAAAGGATGGGTTTTGTTGCCACCATGGCCTGGCTCCAGGGAACAAATTCACTGTCTCCGTGTTCTCCCATTACATAGGCATGGACATTTCTCGGGTCAACCTGCAAAGACTCTCCCAGCAGATAGCGGAGTCTGGCAGTGTCCAGAGCCGTGCCGCTTCCAAGAACCCTTTTAGGATTAAAGCCGGACAGGGTATAAGTGATCCTGGTCATGATGTCCACCGGATTGGTGGCTACCAGAAATATTCCGTTAAAACCCGATTCTGTTACCGGCCGGACAATGGACTGAAATACGGAAGCATTGCGCTTTAATAAGTCAAGCCTTGTCTCTCCCTGCTTCTGGGCCACTCCCGCACAGATCACCACAATATCCGCATCCGAGCAATCCCGGTATTCTCCTGCGTAAATCTTCATATGAGAGGAGGAGAAGGCCAGCCCATGATTTAAGTCCATGGCCTCTCCCTCTGCCCTCTTCCGGTCGATATCGATTAAAACAAGCTCGTCACAGGTGCTTTGGTTCAGCATGGAATAAGCATAACTCATTCCCACCATGCCTGTACCCACTAAAGCAACCTTTCTATTATCTGTTCTCGCCATCAAACCACTCTCCTTATCCTGGGGCAGACTGTGAAGCTGCCTCAAATGCAAACTCAGGGATACTATGACATACGTTCTATTTTCTTTTCCATCAGCTCACCGTTGCCGGCATAGATCACAGCGCTTTCTCTGGTGATCTTCCCTTCCTTATACAGGGCTAACAGGCTGGAATCCATGGATACCATTCCTTCCGACTGTCCGGTTGCAATAACAGAATCAATCTGATGGGTCTTCGCCTCCCGGATCATGTTCCGGATAGCATTGTTAAAAAACAAGATTTCAAAAGCCGGATAAACGCCTCCGTCCAAGGTGGGAATCAACTGCTGGGAAACCACTGCCTGAACCACCATGGAAAGCTGCATCCGGACCTGCTGCTGCTGGTTGGGAGGAAAGCTGTCAATGATTCGGTCAATGGTGTTGGCCGCTCCTACCGTATGGAGGGTGGAAATGACCAGATGTCCCGTCTCAGCCGCCGTCATGGCAATCTGAATGGTCTCATAATCCCTCATTTCTCCTACCAGAATCACATCAGGAGCCTGCCGCAGAGCCGCCCTTAAGCCGCTCACATAGCTTTCCGTATCCGTTGTGATCTCTCTCTGGGTCACCACGCTCTGCTTATGCTTGTGCAGATACTCCAAAGGGTCTTCTAAGGTGATGACATGGGCATTGCGGGTATTGTTTATTTTATCAATGATACAAGCCAGGGTGGTGCTCTTTCCGCTTCCTGCAGGTCCGGTGACCAGCACAAAGCCCTTTGTCATCCTGGCAATGTCCATGACACTTTCCGGTACGTGAAGGGCACTGTAATCGGGCAGGGTAAAGGTCACCACCCGGATTACGGCTGCCAGGGAACCTCTCTGGCGGAATACGCTGGAACGGAATCTGGAGATTCCGGGAAGTGCAAAGGAAAAATCATCATCTCCCCGTTCCCGCACCCTTTGCATGCTCCGGTTTCCTGCCACCTCATAAAGCTGGGTGATCAGTTCTTCCATCTGCTCGGGAAACAGCTTTTCTTCATTTTGATAAACAATCCGGCTTCCTATCTTACATGAAAACGGCATGCCGGGCACCAGAAATATATCAGAAGCATTCTGGGCCACAGCAGAGTTTAATAAATCCACTACATTCATACTAAATCTCCTACTCTTTCTACTCTTCCCCTTCCCCGCCGGTCCATACCGGCATGGAATCATAGATTTCAAAATCCTCTGTCTGAATCACCTTCCACTGGGATATAACCGGAGCCTGACCCTCCTTTAAGGAAGGAAACACTTCAATCAAAAGAGCCTGGGACCGGTCCATGGCAATCTGGGTCATTGCCGCACCTCTTTCGGGGATGTAATATTCTCCCAGCTTCTGTCCAAGAAGCCGTCTTACCTCGTTAATGTCAGCGCCTTCCTGTCTGGCCTCTTTTGCCGCCTCTGACACCAGACGGTAGAATTCCTCTCCCTCCCGGTCCGCGCGGTAATATTCCGTTACGGAAGCGGCATTGCGCTCCGCTAAGTCCCATTCGCTTTTGGCAGTGCTTAAGGAAAGCATCCCAAAGGTCACAAGGCACATGACAATAAATATTAAAATAAGAGAAGGACTGCCAATGCCCGGCCTGTTTCCTGTTTCCTGCTTTGCCATGGTTTTACCTCCCTCATTCCTTTATTTCCTGCCTGTAAACCAAAAGGCTGTACACCTCTTTCCCATTCCGGCTCACAGTCACTTCTGCCTGCCCAACCGCAGGAAATCTGGCCTTCGCCTGAAAAGCCCCATCCTCCGGCTTGCAGGGAACTCCGTCCTTGTCAAAGCCCATGATGTAGGCTTCCCCGTTTTGACCGGCCCCGCCTGCTTCAAACCGGTTCTCAAGTCCCTCTTCTCCCTCAGCCTTCCATACCTCGGCAATGCTTTGGGCAATTAGGACTCCCTGGTTTAAATCTGAGGCCCTGCGGCTCATGGAATCCGCCTTTGCAAAGGTCTGAATGCAAATGGCGGCGCAGACGATAAAGAACAGGACCACAGCGATCATTTCCATCATAAATACGCCTGACTGGTGATTTCTATTCATGGGCCTTTCCTCCGCTTCTGAGGGAAAGCCATAAATCTCCTCCGCCTTTTCCCTCTGTTTTAATATGAAGAAGCCCAACCCTCATTTCCATGGAAACCTCACTGCATTCCAGTATTTCATTTCCATCGCCTACGGAAAGTCCGCTCTGGGCATCGGTAAACAGCTCCCACAGCCTTCCATCCTGGTAGTAAATATCAGTTACATATACCGAATCCCCTATGCTCTGTTCCAGCTTAAGGACCGTCACTCCCTTATCCTCCGAAAGGAATACCCTTCCTGCTTCATCGCCCTGTCTCACCTTGTTGGCGATATAGCTCAAAGCCACATCACCCCGGTAGGTATCCTCTGCCCTGGCATTGATATTTTCATAAACCTTGCCTCCGATGAGAACGGAAAACAAGGCGCAAAGTACAAATACCAGGAACAAAAGGATGGTAAAGAGAACTCCGGTCAGCCGTCCTCTCTGGTTTTCCTGACCTCTCATACTTCCACCTCCCGGTTATTATTCACGCAGATTGACGGTAATATCCGGCATAAAATTGGAAGCAAAACCGCTGTAAAACACATCATACCGGTTCCTGTCAATCTGTATTCCATAATGTTCCTCCAGATATTCCACGCTGGGCGGATACCTTCCCTCAATGGCATAACACTGGACCGAAGCCCTGCGTATGGCATCCCTGAGGGTTTCAGCTCCCCTTACGCCCGCATTTTTTGAAAAAGACATAATTCCGGACACAAAAAGAGCGATCACGCAGATAAATACAGGCAGAGAGATCAGATAGACCTTAAGGTCTTTAAATACCTGTTTCCATTTCCTCATCTCTCCCCCTCCTATCCGATTGCCGATAACACGCCCATAAGAGGCAGCATGACGGAAAGAAGGATCAGTCCCACGGCCACAGCCAGAACAGCCACAATGGTGGGTTCAAACCGGCTGACCATATGCTCAATAGCTAAATCCGCCTCTTCTTCGTAGCTTTTGGAAATTTCCTCCATCACACGGTCCAGTCTGCCGCTTCTGGTTCCCACCTTGATCATCTGGGCATAAAAGCCTTTAAACAGGCCGGTGTTTTTCATAGCACTGTAATAATCAGAGCCTGCTTCCAGCTCCTCTGAACAGGTCTTTATCTTCTCTTCCACTGTCTTATTTTCCACCAGCTCCCCTGCCAGCTCCATTCCCTTTTCAAGGGCAAGCCCACTGTGAAGGGTCAGGGCCAGTACAGAGGTGAAACGGCGGTTTGCCACTGCAAGGGCAATCCTGCTTCTCTTTTTGATCCACTGGATCAGACGCTGGGCAATGGGAAACTGTTTTCCCATCCGGCCCAGAAACCAAAGAAAGGCGGATACGGCTGCCAGAAGAACACCTAAAACCAAAGCAGCTCCGCAGAAGGCTCCTCCCATCCTTGTGGCAGCAACAGAAACAGGAGACATCTCTGCCCCCAATTGTTCGTAAACATTTTCAAATACAGGCATTACCCTGGTAAACAGCACGAACAAGACCACCAGAAGCATGAAAATCATCATAACAGGATAAGTGACCGCATTCTTTATATTTTTCATGAGAACATGTTCTTTTTCATAATATCCGGCTAAGGATTCCATAATTTCATCCAGGGTTCCTGTTTCTTCTCCCAGTTTTGCCATACGGACCACATAAGGAGGATAAGCTCCCGTCTGCTCCAGCACCTTTGAAAAAGGAACTCCCAGTTCCGCTTCTTCTGCCATCTGCAAAAGAAACTTTTTTTCCTCCTCCCAGGCTGAATCCTCCGCCATAACAGACAATCCCTCGTCAAGAGGGATTGCTGCATGAAGAAGAATCGAAATCTGGAGGCAGAAAGCAGAAAGTTCCCTGGAGGAATATTGCTTTTTCCCTTCCATTGCCATATGTCAGTTCTCCTTTTTCTTATTAAATTCTTTTTTCTTTTGTTTTTTCACCCAACCGGGAGATTAATATGAGTATTTTGCCTGATAGTTAGCGCTGTTGTTAATATATTCCTGAATAGACGGGTCCTGCCCTCCTGTAGAGGCAAAGGTCGGGTCCATGAGTTTCCAGTTGTAGCCGTCAAAGTAAATGATGTTATCCACCCAGCCCTGGCCTTCAATATACACATTGACCCAGGCGTGGTAAATACTTCCCGTATACCCTACCACAAGCTTTGTGGGAATATCCTGGGAGCGGAGCATAGCCGTCATCACTGCGGCATAGTCAAAACAGATTCCTTTTTTCTTTGCCAGTACATCATCCACGTTGGGCAGATATCCTACCTGAACGGAATTAGCAAGGGCCGTATCATAGGTAAAGTTCTTTGTGACATAGTTGTATACATTGGTTACAACACCGATTGCATCTGCTGCAGAAGCCGAAACCTCTGCTCCCTTCTTTACCACTTCACTTCCTGCAGAAAAGTTCACATACTGGTTGGGATAGAGGAAAGGCTCAAATTCATTAACAAGAGTAACATTGATGTCATTGCTGGATTTTACAGCGTACTGGTTTCCCTGTACCTGCTCCAGCACACGCACCGTATATTTTCCGTTTCCTTCTGTCAAAGGAAATACTTCATAGGCTGATCTGGCGTTGAGATCATAATTATAGGTCTCTCCTCCGCTTTTTATTACCTGAACCTTTATTTTAGAAGAACCGCCGGTATAGTTTACCATCACATATCCCTGGCTGGTATTGGAGGCATCCACGGTTACAGAATTATTGCTGTAGGTAACGGTGCCGGAGGCCTTGGGAGATCTTACATTGCTCCCTGCAGGCTTGGAGTAAAGGGGCACCGCCTCATCTTCAATCGTCACCACAGTTTTCCATTCAATGCTTTCACTTGGGGCATTGGCTGCCGGTGTGCGGCCAATTGATGCAAAGCCTCCCATAGAAAGCAACACTGCTGTAAAAACCGCGGCAATAATCGCATTATCTTTTTTCATAGTCTTTTCCTCCTTCTTTATCTTATGCTAAACGCTGCCTTACGATCTCATATGCCAGAACGCCTGCTGCGACAGAAGCATTGAGGGAGTCAATATCGCCCTTCATGGGTATGGAGGCCACCATGTCGCAGGTTTCCTTTACAAGCCTTCCCGCGCCGCTTCCCTCACTTCCGATTACCAAGCCGATGGAACCCTTTAAGTTGAGCTTATACATCAGTTCTCCGCCCATATCGGCACAGACAAACCACATGCCCTTTTCCTTTAATTCTTCCATGGTTGCAGTTAAGTTGGTAACCTTGGCAACGGGAGTGTAATTCAGTGCTCCGGCAGAGGTTTTTGCAACCGTAGCCGTAAGCCCCACTGCCCGGCGCTTTGGGATGATCACTCCATGAGCCCCTGCCAGATTGGCGGTACGGATAATTGCACCTAAATTGTGAGGGTCTTCAATGCCGTCAAGGAGAATGAGAAAAGGCGGTTCCCCCTTTTCTTCGGCTGCTTTTAACATATCCTCCACAGTTGCGTATTCATAGGCCGCTGCATGGGCGATTACTCCCTGGTGATGGCCTTCCTCAGACATCTGGTCCAGACGTTCCCGTTCCACAAAGTTAATGATGGTATCACTCTTTTTTGCTTCCCTGACAATGGACTGAATGGGACCGTCCTGAACGCCTTTTTGCACGTAAAGCTTATCAATGGTTTTTCCGGAACGGAATGCTTCCAGTACCGCATTCCTTCCCTCTATCGTAAATTCCTCTATCATTCCAGTTCTCCTATTTTCTCAAGTCCCTTGCCCACCAGTTCGGTCAGACGGGTAAAACTGCCGTTTAAATACAGGTATCCGCACAGGGCTTCAAAGCCTGTGGCTGTACGGTAATCAACCATGGTGGCATGCTTTGCCGTGGTTGCGGATTTGGCGTTGCGCCCCCGCTTGTAGACCGCCACTTCTTCGGGAGTCAGTTCCTCTTCCTCCAGAAGCTTGCGGACAATATCCGCCTGGGCCTTGGCATTTACCAGCCTGGCACTGCTTTTATGCATGTGGTTTACCTGGGTGCTTCCGTGATTCATCACCTTGGTCCGGATGATCACCTCATAGACAGCATCCCCGATATAGGCCAGAGCCAGTGGGGAATAGCTTTTTATATCCACTTCTTTAAGCCTTAAGGTATCCTTAAAAAAACCGGAAAACTCAGGCAGTGACATTATGCTCTCTTCCATTTCACGCCTTCCCTGGTATCCTCTAAAACAATTCCCTTCTCTAAAAGCTTTCCGCGTATTTCATCGGCAAGGGCGAAGTTCTTATCTTTTCTGGCCTGCTGTCTGGCTTCGATCATGGCTTCGATTTCCTCATCCAGAATCTCTTCCTTCTTTTCCGTAAGAAGGCCCAGAACACCGCAAAGCCTCTCCATAGTCTCTCTTAGATAGACCACATATTCCCTGGAGCTCTCTTCATTTGTCGTGGAATTGCTCAGCTTTACCAGTTCGAAAATGGCTGAAATGGCATCTGCCGTATTAAAGTCGTCATCCATGGCAGCTTCATATTTGGAAACCAGCTCTTCTGCTGCTTCCCTGCTCTCGCAGTCACGGAATTTCTCTGTTTTCGCAGAAGCCTCCAGGCTTCTCAATTTATCAAAAGCATTTAAAATCCGTTCAAGACCATTTTTTGAGGATTCCATTAAATCGGCGCTGAAATTCAGCGGACTTCTGTAATGGGCACTGAGCATGAAAAAGCGCAGAATCTGAAGGTCATACTTTTCGCCGATTTCCCTTACTGTAAAGAAATTGCCCAGAGATTTGGACATCTTTTTATTATCGATGTTTAAAAATCCATTGTGCATCCAATATTTTGCAAAGTCTTTGCCATTGGCTGCCTCGCTTTGGGCGATCTCATTTTCATGATGAGGGAAAATAAGATCCTCTCCGCCTGCATGAATATCGATCTGCTCCCCAAGGTATTTCTTTGACATAACGGAGCATTCGATGTGCCAGCCCGGTCTTCCGTCACACCAGGGAGACTCCCAGTAAGGCTCTCCCTCTTTTTTAGGCTTCCAGAGGACAAAATCCGCTGGATCTTCCTTTCCCTCTTCTCCGGTCACTTTAATCTCACGGAAACCGGACTGTAAGTCTTCCAGGTTCTTGTGTGACAGCTTTCCGTATTCTTCAAAGGATTTTGTGCGGAAATATACGGTTCCATCCTTGGCGGCATAGGCATGACCGGCTCTGATCAGTTCCTGAATCATGATCAGCATACCGTCTATCTCCTCTGTAGCCAGAGGAGTGCTGGTGGCCGGTTTTACATTCAGGCCTTCCATGTCCTTTTTGCACTCTTCAATATAACGCCTGGAAATAATTTCAGCCTCAACGCCTTCTTCCATAGCTTTTTTAATGATCTTATCATCTATATCGGTAAAATTCGACACAAAATTAACCTCAAAACCTCTATATTCGAAATACCTTCTTACCGTATCAAACACGATAATAGGTCTGGCGTTTCCGATATGGATAAAATTGTATACAGTCGGTCCGCAGACATACATCTTCACCTTCCCAGGTTCCAGGGGGATGAACTCCTCTTTTTGTCTGGATAATGTATTAAAAATTTTCATAATATCTCCTTTCCTTATTTATTGCCCGCGCTTTCTGGGCATAATGGTATACCCGCAGGGTGCTTCTTACAGCCTATCTTTATCTTCTGCCGCATCCGCCGCAGCCTTCGCAGCCGGACGACATGATTTTATCATCAAAGCAGTAATCCTTTATTGAGGTGAGCAGGGTAATTGCCTGGGAGGAAATTCCTTCTCCCTTTCCCGTAAAGCCCAGCCCCTCTTCTGTGGTGGCCTTTACATTCACCTTATCCTCAGGCAGATTCAAGGCATCTGCAATATTTTTCACCATATCAGCACGGTAGGGCAAAAGCTTGGGCTTCTGGGCTATGACCGTTGCGTCAATATTCTCGATCACATAACCGCTGTCCTCCAAAAGCACGCCTACCTGCTTTAAAAGCTCAATGCTGGATACTCCTTTATACTGAGGGTCTGTGTCAGGAAAATGTTTTCCAATGTCGCCCAATGCCGCAGCTCCTAAAAGAGCATCCATGACCGCATGGACCAGTACATCGGCATCGGAATGGCCCAAAAGTCCCTTTTCATAAGGAATGGTTACGCCTCCCAGGATCAAATCCCTTCCTTCCACCAATTTATGCACATCGTATCCCTGTCCGATTCTCATAATCTTTCCTTTCTTTATTGCTGCCCACGTTTTTTGGGCATAGTGGTATACCCGCAGGGTGTTTCTTTATTGCTGCCCATGCTTCCTGGGCATAATGGTATACCCGCAGGGTGTTTCTTTATTGCTGCCCACGTTTTCTGGGCATAATGGTATACCCGCAGGGTATTTCTTTTTATACAATCATATGCAGCCTTTTACCAATACACCGAAGCTGCACATCGCTTTGACAAAAACAGCTTTCTCCATCCACATGCACTGCCATGGGCTGTTCCATATGGATCACTGCTTCCCGGCAAGTGTAAAATCTGGCTCCTTTATTCAAAGATTTTCTCCCTAAAAGAGCGCTTAACAGCACCTGGACCAGATTCCCCTTTTTCCTTGTATTCATAATACAGATGGACAGCAGACCATCCTCATAATCCGCATCAGGGGCAAATTTAAAGCCTCCGCCCTCATAAGGGTGGATATGTGCGGATATAAAATAAGCATGGTTAAACTCCACCTTCCGGACGCCGTTTAAGAGAATATAGCCCTTGGATGGCCTGGCCTTAATAAGCTGTATCACTCCTGCAAAAAGGTAAGTGAACTTTCCTGCAGGAAGCTTTAAAAACCGGCTTTTGGCCTTAAAGTTGAGAAGGCTGTGACAGACAGCCCCATCCATTCCGATTCCCGCACTGACTGCAAAACGGCGGTGGAATACCTCATCCTCTCCATAGGTGAGAACGCCGTAATCCATAATTTTATAATGTTCCGGATGCAAAATTTTCTTTAAACACTTGACTGGATTTTTAGGAAGCTTTAAACTTCTTGCCAGATCGTTGCCTGACCCTGCCGGAACGTATCCCAATGTAATGGAACCGCAGAAACAAAGCCCGTCTAGAACCTCATTGACCGTTCCGTCTCCGCCTACTGCAACGATAATGGTCGAATCCCTGCACCCTTCTGTCAGTGTCTTGGCAAATCCCTTTGCATCTCCCGGTTTTTCCGTAAGAAACACCTGATAATCCACACCATAAGTCCTGAGAGTTTCTTCCAGCTTCTTCCAAATGCTCTCTCCCCGTCCGCGGCGCGAATTGGGGTTTACAATAAAATAGTACATGGAATCCCTCCGCTTTTTACTATCTGCTAGTATATCATAAAAGATAAAAAATGAATATAAAAATTATGGAAAAATCGCTTTTCACGGCTTTTTAGGCCAATTGCATAAAAAAAGACTTCACAACCAAACGATTGTGAAGTCTTCCAATAAGTAGCGGAAGGGAGATTTGAACTCTCGACACCACGGGTATGAACCGTGTGCTCTGGCCAACTGAGCTATTCCGCCATATATTTAATTGCGATAAACAAATTGTTTATCAGTGGGACCTACAGGGCTCGAACCTGTGACCCTCTGCTTGTAAGGCAGATGCTCTCCCAGCTGAGCTAAGATCCCAGTGCTTGTACGATTGCTTTTCCTTTGTTTTGGTCTCGCTCTCGACTGCTTCACTAGTATAATATGAATTGTTTTAATTGTCAACATTTTTTTGTCAATTTTTTTCCTTTTTTTCTTCTTTCTTGTAAAGCCTTGATTTTCCGTCGGTTTCTGCCGTATTTTCCCCTTGCTCGGGAGGAAACGCCCTGCGATTCAAGGGGAAAATACGTCCCTTTCAAATAGGTTTTACAAATTTTGCTTCAGATATACGGTCTTGCTGTTGTTCTTGTTTTCCCGTACCTCCAGTTGCCCAATGCTGTTGACAAATTTGAAAAATGTAGAATATCCGTAATCCTTGACCTTAAAATCCGCAAACTTCCGGTGAATACCGTTTCCAAGGGCAGCCAGCTCCATGCCGTTTTTTCCGGAGTCTTTTACCAGCTTGATGGCATAATCGTCAAGCTCCTGCTTTTTGGTGCGGTTGTCCTTCACGAGGACGGTCACCACATTCTTGGACTTTCTCAGCTCAAAGCCATCCATTTCCTCTAAAAACTTGGACAGGGAGCTGTAGCCGTAATTACGCACATCAAAGTCGGAATATTTTTTCACAAGACGGTTGCCGATTTCTCCCAGCCCGGTGGATTTGTTTTTGTCGTCATTTTCCAATATAATAGAAGTGATATCCTGCTCAATCACATCTTTTCCAATGGCTCCGCCTCTGGTTCCGTCTTCTTCCTGGTCAAGAAGAAGCTCTAAATTGGTGAATACCGTACAGGCGGCACGGAAGGATTTGGGTGTCTTTTCCTCTCCCATTCCAATGACTTCTTTTCCTGACTCCCGAAGTCTGCTGGCTAACCGGGTGAAATCGCTGTCACTGGACACAATGCAGAACCCGTCCACATTGTCCGTATAAAGCAAATCCATAGCATCAATGATCAACGCGGAATCCGTTGCATTCTTTCCCACAGTATTGGAAAACTGCTGAATGGGAGTAATGGAATTCTCCAGCAGTTCCATCTTCCATTTACCCATCTGGGCACTGGTCCAGTCTCCATAAATTCTTTTGTAGGTAATCACTCCGTACCGGGTCATCTCATCCAGAATACACGTAATATACTTTGCGGAAATATTATCCGAATCAATCAATACTGCAAATTTCTTGTCACTCAACGTTCTGTTCTCCCGTCTTTGTTTTTTTCCACCTTTTGTCAGGATCATTGCCTGCCCACTTATTATATTTCATTTTTCCATTTATTACAATATCGCTGACTGGTCAGACTGGGAGAATTTTTACAATATATTTTAAACTATTCTAACCATAATAAAAAAAGAAAGCCCTGCCAACCACTGAAAGGAGTATTATTATGAATTCAGTACCAAAAGAAAACACTGCCCCTTTGTCTCCTCCATCTCCGTCGCCTTTGGCCATTTGCTCTGTTCCGATCCAGCCCTGGGAGCAGCCTTATGACCCTGCAACAGCCTTAAAGCACGGAACTATTTTTCCGGGCCTTAATTTTCCTTTCTTTGCTTCGGGAGGTGAACAATAATGGCAGATCAAAAAACTCTTTTAAAGCAAATTACAGAAATCAGCTTTACAGTCAATGATTTAACCCTTTATTTAGACACTCATCCTCTGGATGAAAACGCATTGTCTGCCTTTCAGCAGGCCATGATGCAGAGAAAACAGTTGTTAAAAACCTATGGAGAGAATTTTGAACCTCTTACCATGGACTGTGTCTGCCCAGATTCCAACAACAAGACTGCCTCTCATACCAATTATGGGGGACAAAAGCATTTTACCTGGTGTGACGGCCCTATGCCGTGGGAAGGAGGTGCTGTATAATGTGGAATTATGAAAAAAGACTGCAGTTTCCTGTCAACATCAAGGAAACCTGCCCGAAAACAGCTTCCCTGATTATCACCCAGTTCGGCGGACCTGACGGGGAATTGTCTGCCTCTATGCGGTATCTTTCCCAAAGGTATTCCATGCCATGCAAGGAAGTGGGAGGACTTTTAACGGATATTGGAACGGAAGAGCTGGGACATCTTGAGATGATCTGTGCTATCGTATACCAGCTTACGAAAAATCTGACTACAGAACAGGCTAAAACAGCCGGTTTTGACGCTTATTACGTGGATCATACCAGTGCGCTCTGGCCTACGGCTGCGGCAGGAGTTCCCTTTAACGCCTGTGAATTCCAGTCCAAGGGAGATGCCATTGCAGACTTAACCGAAGACCTTGCGGCAGAACAAAAGGCAAGAACCACCTATGACAACCTGATTCGTATTATCACAAATCCCGATGTGCGGGAACCTTTAAAGTTTCTCCGGGCAAGGGAAGTAGTTCATTTCCAGCGGTTTGGAGAGGCTATGGAAAAAATCAAATCCAACCTGGATTCCAAGAACTTTTATTATTTTAATCCTGAATTTGACAAGCAGTTTGTTAAAAAGCCAATGTAACACGTAAGTTTAAAAGAACCGGAGCCCCGAAAAAACAGGGCCCGGTCCTTTTTGATGAATCTGACTTATTTTTTTATCCGCACTGCTCCTTATTGTTCCTCATAGCAGTATTTCATCAAATCATAAACCTCATCCTTCACCGGCTCATCCTTATAGTATCCGTCAAGAAGGGTTGTAATTTTGGCGGCAAATGCAGAAGGTGCAGGCACTCCTCCGGCAGCGGCAAAAAAATCCGCTTTCATCTCACTCACCATTTCTCTTTTCCCGGGAAAAGGAAGATTGTAAATCTTATAAAGCATTCCAAGGGCCGAACACACCTCGTTGGCTGAGGTGAGGGGCGCGTTTTCAAACCTGGCTTTGATTTCCACCGCCTGTTTGTTAATGTAAAATACCATAAATCTTCCACTCCTTTACAGGCTTTTTACCTTGGCAATGTCGATCAAGGTCATTGCCTTTGACTTATTTTCCATGCTGGCCACCAGGGCGGCAGCCGTATCCAGAGAGGTCAGTACGGTCACTCCGGTTTCTATGGCATTTCTCCGGATTACAAATCCGTCCCTGCTTCTGTCCGCTCCCTGAGGGGGTGTATCGATGATCAGATCAATTTCATGACCCAGGATCAAATCCAGCAGGTTGGGGGATTCCTGTTCCAGCTTGCGCACCTGCAGGGCTTTGACCCCATGTTTATTTAACACCTTTGCCGTACCTGAGGTGGAGAATATCTTATAGCCCTGGGCCTGAAACCTTCTGGCAATGTCAACCACCTCTTCCTTATCGGAATCCCTTACGGTTATGATCATATTCTTATGCTTTGGCAGTCGGACTCCTGCACCTGCAAATGCTTTGTAAAGGGCCTCGTTAAAGGTCTTTGCAATTCCCAGACACTCCCCGGTGGACTTCATTTCCGGCCCCAGGCTTACGTCAGCTCCCCTGATTTTTTCAAAGGAGAATACAGGCATCTTGATGGCAATATGCTCTGCCTCAGGCTGAAGCCCCGGCTCATAGCCCAGTTCCTTAATGGAGTGTCCGCAGATGACTTTGGTTGCCAGGGGCACAATGGGAATTCCGGTCACCTTGCTGATATAGGGAACGGTTCTGGAGGAGCGGGGATTTACTTCTATTACATATACATCTTCCCCGCTGACAATAAACTGAATGTTGATCAGTCCCTTGACATGAAGGGCTTTTGCCAGCCTCCTGGTGTACTCCACCAGAATATCCTTTGTCTTTTGGCTTATGCTTTGAGCCGGATATACGGAAATGCTGTCACCGGAGTGGACGCCTGCCCGTTCAATATGCTCCATAATTCCCGGAATCAGAATGTCTTCCCCGTCACAAACTGCATCCACCTCGATTTCCTTGCCCACAATGTACTTATCCACAAGAATGGGGTGTTCCTGGGCGATCTGATTGATGATTCCTATGAATTCATCTACATCCTGATCCGATATGGCGATCTGCATGCCCTGTCCTCCCAGCACGTAGGAGGGCCTTACCAGCACCGGATAGCCTAAGGCGCGGGCCGCTTTCTTGGCTTCTTCTGCCGTAAACACGGTCTGTCCTGCGGGCCTTGGAATCCGGCATTCCTCTAAAATCTTATCAAACAGCTCCCTGTCTTCTGCCGCATCCACATCCTCTGCCGCTGTTCCCAGAATAAGAACTCCCATCTTCATCAGGGCCTCCGTCAGCTTAATGGCAGTCTGGCCGCCGAACTGAACCACTGCCCCGTCCGGCTTTTCCATGTCCACAATGCTTTCCACATCTTCCGGGGTCAGAGGTTCAAAGTACAGCTTATCCGCAATATCAAAATCTGTGCTCACTGTTTCCGGATTGTTATTGACAATAATGGTCTCATAGCCTTCCTTCCGGAAGCTCCATGTGCTGTGAACCGAGCAGAAGTCAAATTCAATTCCCTGTCCAATGCGGATGGGGCCGGATCCAAGAACCAATACCTTCTTTTTCCCGGAAGTTTTTTCTGCCTCATTTTCACTTCCAAAGCAGGAGTAATAGTAAGGCGTTTCAGCGGCAAATTCGGCTGCGCAGGTATCCACCATCTTAAAGGCTGCAAGAATGCTGTTTTCCTTTCTCATACGGTGGATTTCCTCTGAAGGAATCCCGGTCAGCCTGGAAATAACCGTATCCGGGAATTCCAGCCTTTTTGCTTCTTTTAACAATTCAACTGTGAGAGGGCCTTTTTTCAGCTCTGCTTCCATTTCCACCAGAATTGCCAGCTTATCGATAAACCAAAAATCAATCTTTGTAATTTCGTGAATGGTCTCGTAGGCAAATCCCCGGCGCAAAGCCTCTGCAATGACCCATATCCTTCTGTCATCCACCAGATGGAGTGTCTGAGTCAGTTCATAGTCGGAAAGTCCCGTAAAATCATAGGACATCAGGCTGTCCACATGCTGTTCCAGAGAGCGGATCGCTTTCATCAGTCCGCCTTCAAAGCTGGGACATATACTCATAACTTCTCCCGTGGCCTTCATCTGGGTTCCAAGGGTCCGCTTGGCACTTAAAAATTTGTCAAAGGGAAGGCGGGGCATCTTGACCACGCAGTAATCCAGCATAGGTTCAAAGCTGGCATAGGTTTTCTTTGTGACCCCGTTTCTGATCTCGTCCAAATGGTATCCCAGGGCGATTTTGGCCGCAACCTTGGCGATTGGATAGCCTGTGGCCTTGGAAGCCAGAGCCGAGGAACGGCTGACACGGGGATTTACTTCAATGACGCAGTATTCAAAGCTTTCCGGGTGAAGGGCATACTGGACGTTGCAGCCTCCGGTGATTTCCAGTTCGCTGATGATCTTAAGGGCAGAGGTTCGAAGCATCTGGTATTCCTTATCTCCCAAGGTCTGGGAAGGGGCCACCACAATACTGTCTCCCGTATGGACACCAACCGGATCTAAATTTTCCATGTTGCATACGGTGATCACATTTCCTGCGCCGTCCCGCATAACCTCGTATTCGATTTCCTTCCAGCCTGCGATGCACCGTTCCACCAGAACCTGCCCCACCCGGGAAAGCCGGAGGCCGTTTTCCAGGATTTCACGGCACTTGGCTGGGTCTGTGGCTATTCCTCCGCCGGAACCTCCCAAAGTGTAAGCTGGGCGGAGAACCACCGGATATCCGATTTCCCGGGCAACCCGCAAACCGTCCTCCACACATTCCACAATGTCGGAAGGGGCTACAGGCTCCCCGATCTTTTCCATGGTGTTTTTAAACATTTCCCGGTCTTCCGCCTTTTTAATGGTGAGGGCGGTTGTTCCGATAAGCCTTACGTTATGCTCTTTTAAGAATCCGGCATCCTCCAGCTCCATGGCAAGGTTTAAGCCTGCCTGGCCGCCTAAGGTGGGCAGGACGCTGTCCGGTCTTTCCTTTAAGATCAGCTGTTCCACTGTTTCCAGAGTTAACGGTTCAATGTATACCTTGTCCGCAATGTCCTTATCCGTCATAATGGTGGCCGGATTGGAATTTAAGAGAACGACTTCAATTCCCTCTTCTTTCAGAGAACGGCAGGCCTGGGTTCCTGCATAGTCAAATTCTGCTGCCTGTCCGATGATGATAGGCCCTGAACCAAGGACCAGCACCTTTTTTATATCATGATTTCTGGGCATGATCGTCTACCTCCATCATTTTCAAAAAACGGTCAAATAAGTAACTGGAATCCTGAGGGCCGGGACAGGCTTCGGGGTGGTACTGAACGGTAAATATGTTTTTGCCTTTGTATTTTAAGCCCTCATTGGTCCCGTCATTGACATTTATAAATGCGGCCTCTGCAACAGCCGGATCAACGGTATCCATATCCACTACATATCCATGGTTTTGGGAGGATATGTACACCCGCCCTGTTTCCAAATCCTTTACCGGGTGGTTGCCTCCCCTGTGGCCGTATTTCAGCTTGTGGGTATCGGCTCCCGTGGCCAGGGCCATAAGCTGGTGTCCCAGGCAGATGGCAAAAATGGGAACACCGGATTCATACAGCTTCTTAATTTCTTCAATGATTTCCTTACACTCCTTAGGATCGCCGGGGCCGTTGGAAAGCATGATGCCGTCAGGGTTTGAAGAAAGAATTTCCTCCGCTTTTGTATATGCAGGATACACGGTCACCTGGCAGCCTCGTTCCTGCAGGGAACGGGCAATGTTTTTCTTGGCTCCAAGATCCAGAAGGGCCACCTTTTTCCCTTCTCCCGGAAGGACATGGATTTCCTTGCAGGTAGTGGCTTTTACAACCCCTTCAACAGAATATTTTTTCATACGTTCAATGACTTCGTCAAGATCAAAACCTTCATTGGTTGTAATCATGCCGTTCATAGTACCTTTTTCTCTTAAAATTTTTGTTAGGGTTCTTGTATCAATACCGCTGATACCTGGAATGTCATATACTTCTAAGAAATGCTGAATGGTATCCCCGCTTCTGAAATTGCTGGGAATTCTAGATAATTCTCTGACAAGAAAGCCTTCCGGCCATGGTTTAAATGACTCCATATCTTCATAACAAATGCCGTAATTACCGATCAGGGGATAAGTCATCACAACAGCCTGCCCCGCATAGGAGGGGTCGGTGAGGACTTCTAAATAACCGGTCATGGAAGTATTGAATACGATTTCACTGATTACTTCCCGGGGTGAACCAATACTGGTCCCTGTAAAAACAGTTCCGTCTTCTAGTATCAAAAAAGCTTTCATACGCAAAATCCATCCTTTCTCTGAGTGTATGGTTTTTGAGTCTGCTTAAGTCTGCCCAAATTGAATAGATTATACATGATCCCGGAAGATTTTTCAACTATTTTCTGCAGATTTATTTTACTATATTTTTATGCATATCCTATGTATTTTTAAGCCATTTTACTAAATACAATGAATAATTATTCAAAAATAGACTGGCATTTTCTTTTGACGCATACTTTTGGAATCATTGGAGCAGACTATGAAAGAGGTGATGATGATGATTGATAACAGCGAACTGCCCATTGGTTTTACCATGGAGCTGGCACAGCATTCCGACATTCTGACCCGTTTTGCAGGGCTGACCGAACCGGAACGGAACAGAATCGTCAACGGCGCCAGATCCATTGAAAGCCGCGAGGAAATGAGAAACTATGTAGAATCCATGTTTCATGAACCAAAAAACTCCTTTTTCTAAAAGCTCCCTGCAGGATAATTTTCCATCCTGCAGGGCTTTTGTAATCATTCCTACAGCCCTTTAATATATTTATAATAATTATCTCAAACAAGGGGCATTTTATGATTCGCTGCAAGACACTGGCCGCACAGCAAAATTCTTCTACAGGGCTTCTTCAGGTAGATGTGGTTTCTGCAGAAAGCAATTTTCCCATACAGGGCGCAGAAATATCCATTTCTTATAAAGGAGAACCGCAAAGCATTCTGGAACAGGTTACCACAAACGTATCAGGACAAACGGAAAATGTAAGTTTGTCTGCACCACCCATTGACTTAAGCTTATCGCCGGGCCTTATTCAGCCTTATTCGGAATATTCTCTCCTGATCCGCGCCCAGGGCTTTGAGCCGGTTGAAGTTTCTGGAACGGAAATTCTGGCCGAAACTCTGGCACTTCAGCCGGTGCGCATGATTCCCGTTGCAGATGCAGTTTCTCCTGACGTTCCCATTGTCATCCCGGACCACACACTTTATGGAGACTACCCTCCCAAAATTGCGGAAGACGAAATAAAACCTGTGGCAGAAACCGGAGAAATCGTATTAAGCCAGGTTGTGGTTCCCCAGACCGTCATTGTCCATGACGGAGTTCCCACTGATCCCACAGCCACCAATTATTATGTTCCCTACCGGGATTACATCAAAAACGTGGCCTCCAGTGAAATCTATGCAACCTGGCCCAGGGAGACTATTATTGCCAATGTTCTGGCTATTATGAGCTTTACCTTAAACCGGGTTTATACGGAATGGTACAGGAATCAGGGCTATAATTTTACCATCACTTCATCCACTGCTTTTGATCATAAGTGGATCCATGGACGGAATATTTATGAAAGCATTGCCCAGGTTGTGGATGAAATTTTTAACAGCTATTTATCCCGCCCAGGCGTAAGGCAGCCCATACTTACCCAATACTGTGACGGAAACCGGGTTCAGTGTCCAAACTGGATGACGCAGTGGGGAAGCAAGAATCTGGGTGAACAGGGATATACTGCCATTGAAATTCTCCGGTATTTCTACGGAAGCAACATGTACATCAACACGGCGGAGCAGATTGCCGGCGTTCCTTCCTCCTGGCCCGGCTACAATCTGACCTTAGGCTCCAGCGGAGAAAAGGTCCAGCAGGTTCAGGATCAGCTCAGTACCATTGCCGGTGTTTATACGGCCATCCCACGGATCACTGCCGACGGAATCTTCGGCCCTGCAACAGCAGAGGCAGTCCGCGAGTTTCAGACCATCTTTGGACTCCCGGCCACCGGAGTGATCGATTTTGCCACCTGGTACCGGATTTCCCATATCTATGTGGGAATTACCAGGATTGCGGAGTATTCTTAGGTTTAATCATTACCCCAATAGAAAAAACCGCTAAGGGCCGTTATCATTGGCCTTTAGCGGCTTTTTATTTATCCTTCCCCGCCCAGTCCTACAGCACAGACATATCCAAGAAGGCTCAAAGAAATGCCCGCCAGTATCTGGTGAGTCATCACACTGTTCCATGTCACATCCCACAATACGACAAAAGGTGAAGAAAAAACCAGCCCCATAATAACCTGGTACATCCTCTGTTCATGGCAGCTTAAAAGCCCTTCCACTATCCTTGCAAATAAAAATATCCCTGCACCAAGACCGGCATAGTATGGAACCATCACGATTCCATTGGTAAAAAGGCTGTTAAAATCAAGGACAGATAAAGCCCGTATACAGGCATTATTAGTCTGGAGAATGGGCTCGTAAAATCCCAGCATCATCATAATCATGGAACCGCTGATTCCCGGAATTACCATGGTAGCTGCCCCAATTATGCCGATCAGGAATAAAACAGGAACCCAGTAAGTCCCCGAAGAAAGCCAGGCAGCTCCAGAGGCCATTTCCGCTTTGCCCTGACTGCCGGTAATCATCCTTTCAGCAGCAAAGGTAAATAGTATCACTGCCCCGCAGGTCAGGCATGCGGTCACCAGACCCGCCATTTTTCCTTTTCCGCCTTTTGGAAACCCTTTCCTGAACAGGGAAGGAAGTCCTCCGCCGATCATTCCCAGAAATGCCATTTTCGTCTGAAGGGGATATGTATAAAAAAGATATTCAAAGGCCAGGGAGAGAAACACAATTCCAACCAAAGCCCCGATTCCATAAGGAAGGAGAATCCGGAAGCTTTTCACCGGCTCCTTAAACAGACGGTTCACTGCATGGATGATCTTATCGTACACTCCCATGGAAATAGCCAGCACCCCTCCGCTGATTCCCGGAAGTATGTTTGCCGCGCCAATGATCAGCCCTTTTAAAAGCTCATTGATATACTTCAATCAATTCCTCCTGATTCAATATGTATATCACAGCTTATGCCTTCTCCACCTCTTCTAACACATCTTTCACCCGCTGTAACTTATAATCCGCCAGGCTCTGATCAAAGCCATACCGTTCATCTATGAGTGCCGCAACCTTCATGCCGGCCTTGTAAGCAGCCAGGATTCCCACTGTAGAATCCTCCACTGCCAGACACTCTTTTGGATCAACATTCAGCAGTCCTGCAGTGTGCAGGTAGATTTCCGGATCAGGTTTGCTTCTCTTAAACTGGCCGCCGCTGACAACTGCCTCAAAATAATGCCGGATCTCATTTTCCTCCAGAACCCGTTCCACCACCGGAAGCCTTGTGGAGGAAGCCAGAGCCAGCCGGTATCCCCTCTCTTTTAACTCCATAAGAGTTGTCCTTACCTCTGGCCTGAAAATCTTTCTGTAGTCCATCTGGCTGTAAATATCCTTTTCCCGGAACTCTTCACGAAGCTCCTCCCAGGATTGTCCGTTGTTTACCACCCCTTCCAGGATTTCCCAGCACTCCTGTTTCGTGGCTCCCACCATAGGAAACAGCTGTTCCAGCTTCACATCCGGATTTTTTGTCCTGGCAAATTCCAGTTGGTGTTCCAGGTAAACGCCCTCGCTGTCAATGATAACTCCATCCATGTCAAAAATAACTGCCTTAATCATTTCTGCCTCCTTTTTTGTTATCTCTTTATAAACATTACGATACTTCAATCCATTCTGTCAAGCCATAAAGGAAAAAGCCTGCTCCGCCGGACACAAAAAAATGCCCCGGGTGCAAGGCCTTTCTTAAAAAGCCAGCATCAGGGGCATTTGATTTTCAATATACCGCCGGTTTTCTCACCAAAAATGTGTTGTATCCGCACTGCTTAAGGGACTGCTCCATGCGGACTGCATTATCCAGATTGCGGAATGCTCCCACACGGACCTTGTAAAGTCCATCCTCAAGAACGATAAAGGCTGGAAATCCCTGAGATTTTAAAGTATCCATCTGCTTCTCAGCCAGAGGCCGAACCCTGTAAGCACCTGTCTGTACCTGGTAATATTCTGTTTCCTCCTCCGGCTGACCCTGGAATGTATTTAAAATTCCCCGGGCCAGGGCTTCAGCGATTTCCTGGAAATTCTGGTCAAATAAATTGTTATCCTCTTCATTGTCAATAAAACCGACTTCTACCAGAACCGACGGAATATTTGTCCGCTTGAGAATTACCAGTCCGGAACGCTCCACAGTGCCCAGGTTGGTAAATCCGGTCTGACTTAACGCCTCCCCTATGTTCTTTGCAAATGCGGCCGGGTCTCCATCATCTTCAAAAACAAGAGTCAACACCCCGGAACCGGAGCCTGGAACAGGCATTGCATTACGGTGTATGGATACAAGAAGGTCTCCCTCCGAATTATTTGCCATCATAGCCTTTTCAAGAGGGGTATTGTAGGTATCGTCAATTCTGGTATATCTGACGTCAACTCCGTTGTCTGTAAGGATCTGCCCCACAGCCAGTGCAAGATTTAAGTTATCATCTTTTTCCTTCCGCCCGTTATAAGTTGCACCCGGGTCTGCGCCGCCGTGACCCGCATCTATTACTACGATCTTTCTCTCTTCCAAAAGAAAAACTCCTTTCACATACCTCTATTCTATAAAGTATGTAAAAGCAGTACCCTCCGTACCATTTTTCAGGCCGGATTTATTCTTTTTCTCCCATTTCCGCCATCACATCCACGCCTCTTGGCTCCACTGGAGCGGAAAATACGATCTGGGTGCTGGTCTTTCCGTATTTCTGGAGTCTTCCGATGAAAACATCCAGTTCCATGGTGCTTGGAAAGGCCACTTTAATCAGCATGGAGTAATCTCCTGTCACACAGTTGCACTCCAGCACATTAGGAACGGACTTCATATGTTCATAAAACTGGATCTTATCCATGGGAGAAACCTCCAGGCTCACAAAGGCAATGATGTGATACCCCAGCTTCACCGGATCAACGGAAGCATGGTATCCGGTGATGACCTTCTCCCTCTCCAGCTTTTCAATTCTGGATGATACAGCAGGAGAAGAGAGAAAGGTATTATCCGCTATGTTCTTTAAAGATGCCCTGGCATTTTTCTGTAGGATCCGCACTATTTTCTTATCAATATCGTCCATATTCTCCTCCTTCATGGGGGAGAGGCGGGAAAGAAAAACTCCCTTCTCCTCTGCCCTTCAAATAAAAAAAGCGCCAGTACCATCAGGGTACCGAACGCTTTTGTTCTTACAAGTTAAGCTCATTATTATTTTTTTTACGAAAATAATCATAACGAATTCCAGAAGATTTGTCAACCTCTATTTATATAAGGAAGGAAGGCACTTCTTCATTCGTTCAATGGCTTCCACCGTATTTTCATAGGTTCCAAAGGCTGTCAGACGGAAGTATCCCTCTCCGCTGGGGCCAAATCCACTTCCTGGAGTTCCCACTACACTGGATTCTTCCAGCAGGTAATCAAAGAATTCCCAGGAGGTCATTCCGGCAGGTACCTTTAACCAGATATAAGGAGCATTGACACCGCCGAAAACCTGGCATCCCGCCTCTTTTAATCCATCGTAAATAACTTCTGCGTTTCTCATGTAATAAGTCACCTGTTCCTTTAACTGGGCTTTTCCTTCTGCCGAGTAAACGGCCGTCCCCGCCTTCTGGATAATATAAGGAGCTCCGTTAAACTTAGTTCCATGGCGTCTGGCCCACAGGGAATGAAGAGATACTCCGCCCCTTACAAGAGCCTTAGGGACTACTGTAAACCCTAAGCGGACTCCCGTAAAGCCTGCATTTTTAGAAAAAGAACGGAACTCAATAGCACAGGTTTCTGCTCCCTCAATCTCAAAAATAGAATGAGGAACATCGTCCTGGCTGATGTATGCCTCATAAGCAGCATCATAAAGAATCACAGCACCGTTTTCATTGGCATAGTCCACCCATACCTTTAACTGATCCCTGGTGAGAGTGGTTCCCGTAGGGTTATTAGGAACACATAAATAAATCAAATCCGGCACTTCCTCAGGAAGACAGGGAACAAAATCATTTTCAGCGGTACAAGGCATGTAGATCACATTGCTCCACTTTCCGGTTTTCTCATCATATTCCCCGGTTCTGCCCGCCATGACATTGGAATCCACATAAACAGGATATACCGGGTCGCAGACTGCAATTTTACAGTTCTCGTCGAAAATCTCCTGGATATTTCCGCAGTCGCTCTTGGCTCCGTCGGAAACAAAGATCTCATCTGCCGATATTGGGCAGCCTCTGGAACTATAATCCTCTTTTGCAATTAACTCTCTCAAAAATCCATAGCCCAGATCAGGCGCATAGCCGTGAAAGGTATCCGCACTTCCCATCTCCTCCACTGCACTGTGAAGGGCTTCAATAATTGCCGGGGCAATGGGCTGGGTCACATCTCCGATTCCCAGACGGATCAGTTTTTTATCCGGGTTCTTTTCTGTGTAAGCACTTACTTTTTTTGCAATGGTGGAGAAGAGATAACTTCCCGGCAGTTTTAAGTAATTTTCGTTGATTTTAACCATAGGTTCCTCCGTTATTTTAAAGACTTCTTTCGTCAAATTCCCCTTCAAACACCTGGACAGCAGGCCCGGTCATAAACACATGGCCGCTTCCTTCCCTGTCCCATTCAATAGTCAAGTTACCGCCCTTTAATTCCACTTCCGCCTTGTTGAAGGTCCGCCCGCTTAAGGCTGAAGCCACCACGCTGGCCGTGGCTCCGGTTCCGCAGGCCCAGGTTTCTCCGCTTCCTCGCTCCCACACCCTCATGCGGATATAGCTTTTACTCTTTACTTCAATAAACTCTGAATTGGTGCGCTCTGGAAAACGGGCATGATGTTCAAAAGCAGGGCCAATGGCTTCCAGATTCAGACCGTCAATGCCCTCCATAAAATAGATGGCATGAGGGTTTCCCATGGAAATGCCGATGAATTCATAATCTGTTCCATCGATACAGATAGGCTCCGGCACCTGGCTGGTAATCTCCGGCACGCCCATGTCCACAGTGATCATCACAGCCTTTCCATCTTCTTCCGTAATTTTCAAATGCTTGATCCCGGCTCCTGTCTCCACATCAAACTCTGTTTTCCCTGCCATGCCGTGATCGTACACGTATTTTCCCACACACCGGATTCCATTTCCGCACATCTGGCTTTCTGAACCGTCGGCATTGAACATCCTCATGCGGAAATCCGCAGTTTCTGACGGGCAAATGAGAATAAGCCCGTCGGAGCCGATTCCGAAATGGCGGTCACTGACCTTTTTAGAAAGCTCTGCCGGATTTTCCACGGTTTCTTCAAAGCAGTTTATATACACATAGTCATTTCCAGTGCCCTGCATCTTTGTAAATTTCATTCTTTGCCTCCATAGCTAAATATTAATCAGGCTCATGATCATCTGGGCAGTTTCCACCAGATTGTTTCCGCTGTCCATACTGCATTTTTGGATATAGCGGTGGGCCTCTGTCTCAGACATGTGATTTCGTTCCATCAACAGTTCTTTGGCCTGCTTGATCATATCCTGTTCTTCCTTACTCCGTTCCTTTGGCTGGCTTTTCAGCTTCTTTCTTCTCCGGGCCATGGTTTCCATCATCATTTCCAATGTACTTACAAGGTCCTGAACCTTCAGAGGCAGCCCTAAGCAGACCACATCGTCAGGAGCTCTGCCGCTCCACTGGCTGGGAGAAGCCACCAAAAGCATCCCCATCCCTTTGGGAAGGCAATCGTAAATATCCTGATACACCATATCCGCAAACCTGCATCCGCAGACCACGATTCCGCTGCCCAGCTCATCGGCACTGTTGACCGCCTGAGCGCCGGAGGTGCAGACCGCTGACACGGAAAAGCCGTTTTTCATAAGAATATTTTTAATATTTTTCGCATCTTCCGCTTTGGAAAATGCCACTATCACATTGGTCAAACACTCTCACCTCCAGATAACCCCATGGGAATCAGAAATCCTAATACTTATACAGGTATTCTTCTACTTCCCAGTCCGTCACCTGGGCCCGGAACTGACGCCATTCCGATTCCTTGGCCTCCAGATACTTGGTGTAGATATGCTCGCCCAGTACTTCTTTCATAAATTCAGCCTCCCGGAACGCATCAATGGCTTCTCCAAGAGTTTCCGGAAGCTGTCTGATGCTCCTTTTCTGGATTTCGTCGGCAGACATAACAAAGATATTATCGTCAACACTTTCCGGAGCAGACATTTCCTTTTCGATTCCGTCAAGGCCTGCTGCCAGGCAGACCGCCAGAGCCAGGTAGGGATTGACAGAGGCATCGGGGCAACGAAGCTCAATCCTGGTGCTTTCCCCCCTGGAAGAAGGAATGCGGATGACCGAACTTCTGTTTCCCTTGGCAGACCATGCAATGTAAATAGGTGCATCGTAGCCGGGAATGAGCCGTTTATAGGAGTTGACCAAGGGATTGGTCATAATTGCCATTTCTTCCATATGATAAAGAATTCCGGCTATAAACTGGTATGCCACCTTACTTAAGCCAAGCTTACCGTTGGAATCCTCAAACATGTTTTTACCCTTTAAATCCGATAAGGACATGTTTAAATGCATTCCGGAACCATTGACTCCTGCCTTGGGTTTGGGCATAAAGGTGGCGTGAAGGCCGTGGCGCTTTGCAATGGTTTTTACCGCCATCTTAAAGGTCATGATCTGATCCGCTGTTGCCAGCCCTTCTGTGTACTGGAAATCAATCTCATGCTGGCCCGGTGCGATTTCATGATGGGAGGACTCGATCATAAAGCCCATGTCCTCCAGGGTCATAATCATATCCCTGCGCACATTTTCCGCCTGATCAATGGGAGCCACGTCAAAATAGCTGGCCATCTCGTGAGTATTGGTGGTGGGCTGGCCTTCCTCATCGGTGTGGAAAAGGAAAAATTCACATTCCGGGCCTGCATGAAATACAAAGCCCATGTCTCTGGCCTTTTTCAGCACCTTTTTCAGCACAAACCTGGGATCTCCCATAAAAGGTGTCTGATCCGGACAGTGGACATCGCACATCAACCGGGCCACCTTTCCCTGCTGGGGACGCCAGGGGAAAAGTTCAAAGGTATCAAAATCAGGATGAAGATACATATCTGCTTCTTCATTTCTGACAAAACCTTCAATGGAAGAGCCGTCAAACATGCAGCGGTTGTCAAGGGCCTTTCCAAGCATATTTTTCGTAATGGCAACGTTTTTCAGCATGCCAAAAATATCAGTAAACTGAAGCCGGATAAACTCCACATCCTCCTCTTCCACAATACGCAATATATCTTCTTTGCTATATTTGCTCATAATACGCCTTCCTTTCCTTATTACTGCCCAAGTTTTCTGGGCATCATGGTATACCCGCAGGGTGCTTCGTTATCATTGCCCACGCATTCTGGGCATCATGGTATACCCGTAGGGTGCTTCCTTATTACTACCCAAGTTTTCTGGGCATCATGGTACACCCGCAGGGTGCTTCATTATCATGATGCTTCTTTATAATACAAAAAAGGGTATGCGAAAACTGTCTCTCAACAATGGACCATCTTCGCACCACCCCGTATATGTGTAAAATATAACAGCTTAAAAAAAGTTTGTCAATGTATTTTTATTTGTAATTTTCATATTTTAAAGCCCGCACGGCATTTAAAATAGCCAGAACCGACACTCCTACGTCTGAAAATACAGCAGTCCACATGTTTGCAAACCCAAATGCTGACAAAAAGAGAACCAAAACCTTGATGCCTATGGCGAACACAATATTCTGCTTTACGATGCCAATGGTCTTCCTGGCTATCCGTATGGCATCCACCAGCTTTGACGGCTCATCAGTCATGATAACCACGTCTGCCGCTTCCACCGCAGCACCTGATCCGATTCCGCCCATGGCAATGCCCACATCAGACCTGGACAAAACAGGAGCATCGTTGATTCCGTCTCCCACAAAGGCCAAAGTAGAACCTTCCCGCTTTTTCGCCAGCAGTTCTTCCACTTTTCCAACCTTGTCGCCGGGTAGAAGTCCGCCGTGAACCTCATCAATACCAATTGCTTCTCCTACGGCTCTTCCTACCTCCGGCTTATCTCCGGTCAGCATAACAAGCCTTTTGACTCCGGAATCCTTTAAGCCCTTTAAAGCCTTGGGCACATCTTCCCGAATGGTATCGGAAATGGTAATAGAACCCAGATAAGTTTCTCCGTCAGCCAGATATAAAGTGGTTCCCGCTGCAATGCCCTTTTCAAAAATCTCAATATTTCTCTGCTCCATAAGCCTTGCATTGCCGATGAACAAGTTTCTGGTCCTTCCGCCATCCTCTATTTCAGCCCTGATGCCGTATCCGGCAATCTCTTCTGCCAGGCCGATTTTGGACTCATCCACAGCCTTTCCATAAGCTTCTTTTACCGACAAAGCAATGGGATGGTTGGAATGAAATTCCCCGTAAGCTGCCAGCTTTAACAGTTCTTCCTCCGTACCCTCTGCCGGATCTGTTTCCGTCACTTTAAATTTGCCGTTGGTCAGCGTTCCGGTTTTATCAAAAACAACTGTTTCCAAAGAAGCCATTGCTTCTAAGTAATTGCTGCCTTTCATCAAAATACCGTGTCTGGAGGCTGCTCCAAGACCGCCGAAAAAGCTTAAAGGAACGGAAATTACCAGAGCGCAGGGACAGGAAACAACCAAAAAGCTGCAGGCACGGTAAATCCAGACTCCCCAGCCCCCTCCCAGCAAAAGGGGAGGAATCACTGCCAGCAAGGCCGCCAGGATTACTACCACCGGGGTATAGACTCTCGCAAACTTTGTAATGAAGTTTTCGGCCTTTGCCTTTCTGGAGCTGGCATTCTCCACCAGTTCCAGGATCTTTGCAACTGTGGAATCGTCAAACAGGCTGGTTACCTGAACCTCCAGAACACCGTTTAAGTTAATGGAACCGCTGATCACCTCAGATCCTTCCTTAACCTCTGCAGGCATGGATTCTCCGGTTAAAGCCCTGGTATCAAGGCTTCCTGCTCCCTTAACCACCACTCCGTCAAGAGGAACCTTTTCCCCTGGCTTTATCACGATCATATCCCCGATGGAAACCTCATAAGGATCTACCTTTTCTTCTTTTCCATCCCTTAAGAGATTGGCGTATTCCGGGTTAATATCCATCAGCTCTGTAATGGATTTTCTCGACCGGTTCACCGCATAGTCATTAAAGAATTCACCAATCTGATAAAACAGCATAACTCCTACGGCTTCTTCCAATGCCCCGATGCCGATGGCTCCGAAGGTTGCCAGGGACATGAGGAAATTTTCATCAAATAACTGGCCGTGACGCAGGTTTCTCAAAGCCCTTAAGGGAATGTCATAGCCTACCAGCAAATAAGAAACTGCAAAGGGAAGCCAGTACCAGGACACCTTTCCTTCCACAAGCAATCCTAATATAAAAACCGGAGCGCCGACCGCCAGCCTGGTGATCATCTTTTTCTGCTTCTTCGTCATAGCTGCTTCATCTCCTACCGAAGAACCTTGAATTCTGCTTCTGGTTCGATCTTAAATGATATCTTTTTTGCAGCTTCCATAATGCCATCAGATTTTCCGTCTTCCACTTCCAAAACCAGCCTCTGAGTCATAAAGCTTAAGGAAGCACTTTCCACACCGTCAAGCTTCTTTACCTCTTCTTCAATTTTAGCCGCACAGTTGGCGCAGCATAAACCCTCTAATTTAACAATTTTTTTCATAATTGACTCTCCTTTTCATCTGTCTCGTTTTTTGTCATAGTTTTTATCACTCTTCAATGTGCTCCATGCCCTGAGCCAGTATAGTCTCAATGTGGCCGTCTGCAAGGGAATAAAATACAGTCTTTCCTTCCCTGCGGAACTTCACCAGCCTCATCTGTTTCAGCACACGAAGCTGGTGGGAAATAGCCGACTGGCTCATCTGGAGCAGGCTGGCAATATCACACACACACATTTCTGAACGGCTGAGGACGTAAAGGATCTTTATTCTGGTGGTATCCCCGAATACCTTGAAAAAATCTGCCAGATCAAAAAGCTCCTCCTCTTTTGGCATTGCCTTTAACACCTGGCCCACAACATCTTCATGGACATATATAAGCTCACATTGGTCAACTTCACCTCTGGGAATATTTTTTAAAGTCTCTTCTCCCATTAAATTCCTCCTTATCTTTGTTATCGTCATATGAATGATTGTTCATATGATTATGTTATCATTTTTTCATAAATTGTCAAGAGGTTTTATTGAGTTCTTTTATCATCAAAACAAAAAAGGTGCAGCCTCTGCTCTCATTGCAAAGAGCTTAAAGGCTGCACCCATGGGGCATTAAAATCAATCCGCCGTTTTTTTGACCACTACCCGGTCAAATACCAGGAATGTGACCGTCAATGACACTAAGACACTGACAAAATCCGAAACCGGTTCAATATAAAAGATCTGTTCCACCCCAAACCAGATTGGGATAAGAGCTGCCCCCACTAAAAAGACGGCCTTCCGGAACATGGAAAGGGAGATTGCCACTTTAGCGGCTCCCATTCCCACAAAGCCATCTACAACTGTATACTGGAGGGCCAGGGGAATGATTCCCATGGTATAAACCTTAATAGCCCACACCGTCAGCTCCACATAAGCTTCATTACGGATAAAAATACGGACAAAATACTGAGGCACCGTATGAGCCAGAATAAACATAATAGTGGTGAATATAAGAGCCAGGCCCGCAATATGGCCTGCTGCCTTTTTAATCCGGTCCGGTCTTCCCGCCCCGAAATTATAACCCAGTATGGTCTGGGTTCCTCCCGTAATTCCTCCAAGGGGCATGGTGACCATCAGCATAAAGCTCTGCACAATGGTCATACAGGTAAGAAGCTTATCCCCCTGGCTTTCTCCGCCGTAACGCTGAATGATCATGTTTAAAGCGATAATCAGAACATTGTCAAAAGCAATGATGAGAAAAGGGCTTAAGCCCAGAATCAGGACCCGCCTCATAATCTGCCAGTCGTAATGACCAAAGGTAATCCGGATAGGGGGCTTGTCTCCAAATAAAAACCGAAGCACATAGGTACAGGAAGCCATCTGGGATAATACGGTGGCAATTGCAGCTCCCCTTACCCCCAGGCCAAAGACAAACATGAATATGGGGTCCAGCACAATATTGCATACGGCCCCTAAAATAACGGACTTCATCCCCACCTTTGCAAACCCCTGGCAGATAATAAACTGGTTCATCCCGGTAGCCAGCAGGGCAAACACAGTTCCCAGGAGGCAGATGGTAATGTATTCATTGGCATAGGAAAACGTGGCTTCGCTTGCCCCAAACCACATCAAAAGCTTATCTTTTATCATAAGGGAAAAAACAGTGATCACCGCGGCTAAAACCGTTAAAAGCAAAAAGCAGTTGGCAAGGATCTGGCTGGCTGCCCGATGGTTTTTCTCCCCCATGCGGATGCTCATTAAGGGAGAGCCTCCCACACCCACTAAAAAAGCAACAGAAGAAACCATAGTCACAATAGGACCGCAGATTCCCACTCCTGCCAATGCAATCTCACCGGTTCCGGCAATATTTCCTATGTACATCCGGTCTACGATGCTGTAAAAAACGCTTACAAACTGGGCCAGCATGGAGGGAATTGCCAGCCTCCATACCAGTCCTCTTATTTGGTCTGTATCTAAATTATTCTCTGTCATTTAAGCCTCATTCAGCTGGTTACTGCACCATGGCCCCGCTGGTATCAAAGGTATAAGAAACCCCGTCAATACTCATAGTGGTACTGTGAACCATAATGCCATTGGAATCCAGATAATACCAGATATCTCCTACCTGAACCCAGCCGGTCTGTTTTACATAATTTTTCGTATAATACCAGTTTCCATCAATCACCTTCCAGCCTTCTGACGGAATAAGGGAGTTGTAATCTGCAAAGGAAAATTCTATGGTCACATTTCCGTCAATGCCGTCTACCCGTCCCTGGTCCGTACACTGCCAGATGGTACGGTTCTGGTAATTGTTGATGGTTCCGTATCTGGCATACCAGACGTCGTAAGGAACCTGGCTCATATCAATGTGGTTGGTCAGCCATTCGTTGTTGGCATAGACAACAGGCCGGTAGCCTGCCTCTGTGATGGTCTTGCAGAATGCATTGATATTATCCGTAATCTGCTGCTTTGACAAGTTATTATCCAGCAAATGTTGGGATTCCACATCATAGGCAATTGGATAGGAAACAGCGTAATCCTTCACCATACGAAGCACATATCTGGCCTCTTCCACTGCCGTCTGGGTGTCAAGGGCCTGGGTATAGAAAAACACTCCTGTTTTAATCCCCTTGGCTGCCGCGCCGGTCATGTTCATGGAATAATAAGGGTCCATGTCATTAAAATAACCGATGCGCACCATGGCAAAGGATACTCCTGATTTTGCCACCTTATCCCAGTCAATGCCTCCGTTTTTCTCGCTCTGGCGGTTCTGGTACTTGGTCACTGTAATTCCCTTTTGTAAAGCTCCGGCAATGGGAATTCCTGACGCATCTACAAACTGGCCGTTTTCCAGTTCCCAGGGCTGGGCCGAATAACCGGTAACAGGCGCCGCGATCAAAGACAGGGCCATAATTCCTGCGGTCAGACACGCACATGCGCTGAGTTTCAATCTGGTTTTATCTCTCATCTTTTAATCCTTTCTCCTGCGGAATTCGTTGATATCGTGAAACAGAATCTTCACGCTGCCGATAAGGGAATCAAAGGCACCGAATTCATATAAGTTAATAAACAGCATTCCAACGGGTACAGCCAGAATCATTCCGGCAATTCCGCTGATTTTAAATCCCAGGTACAAAAAAAGCAGAGTCATAAAAGGATCAAGCCCCATGGTATCTCCCACGATCTTGGGCTGAATGATCTGCCTTAAGACCAGAGTGAGAACGTAAATGGCAACAAGGCCGAAGCCAAAGGCATACTGGCCTGAGACAAGGCGGAGCAGTGCCCAGGGTATGAGAATGGTTCCAGTTCCCAAAATGGGCAGAAAGTCCAGCACAGCGATGAGAACTGCCAGAAGCAGGGCATAATCAACTCCCAGCACCAAAAACCCAATTGCCAGAACTACTGCCACGATAAACATGATCTTAAACTGGGCCAGAAAATACCCGCCTATGAGGTGCCTTACGTCTTTTTTCAAATGGCGGTAATACCTGCTTCCTCCCTCCGGCATATACCGGTGGAGTATCCCCATAACCTTATCTCTGTCCACAATAAAAAGATAGGAGGAAAAGATGGTCACAATGGTGTAAACCAGTGCCGCCGGAATCCCTTTTACCACATTTCCGGCTGCCATGACCGTGGGAGAAGCGATCTTTTGCACCAGCACATTTAAGTATTCGCCCATATGGGTGAAAAACCGGTCCATGGAATCCTGGACTCCCTGGGGAAGAAACTGCAAAATTCCTTCCAGCTTTAAAAGCAGCTCCTGTCCTCCTGCCCATGCGGTTTCATAATACCTGGGCAAGTCTGCCGCAAACCCGGCCGCCTCTGTAATCAGCTTGGAAATCAGAAAGTATAATCCGGCAATAATGAGGGCAAGAACGGACACCACAATCAAAACAGAGCTGTGCTTTCTCACAATCCTAAGCCGGCTCTCCAGGAAACGCACAAGGGGGTTGGCAATGACTGAAATGATCCAGCCAATGACAAAGGGCAGGAAGAAGCTCAAAAACCTGGGCCCCCAGACGCAGATCAAATAAAACCCCAGAACCGGAATAACAATATTGAGTATAAGCCTGAAATATTTTTTCATATGTTCCATTTGCATCACCTGCCCTTATTATACTACTGGAAAGTATTTCCCGCAAAGGAATAAAATCTAAAGAATTTCTTTCAAAAAGCTGTAGAGCTTTTCCATCTCTTCATCTGTGCCGATGGAAATGCGCAGATGATTGTCCAGTCCCGGTTTCTTAAAATAACGGACAAAGATGTTATTTTCCCGGAGAGCCAGATAAATCTCCTCTGCTTTCCGGTCTTTATGAGAGGCGAAAATAAAGTTTGCCATGGAATCAGGAAATGAAAATCCCAGTTCCTTAAGCCTATCCTTAGCCCGTTCTCTCGTATCCACGATCTTATGAAGGGTTTCCTTAAAATACTTATCATCTAACACCGCTTCCACCCCTAAAGCCAGGGAGGGTGCATTCATGGTATAGGAATTATAGGAGTATTTCACATCATTTAATGCCTTAATCAGATCCCGGTGGCCGATGGCGTATCCGATTCTCATCCCTGCCATGGAACGGGATTTGCTGAAAGTCTGAACCACCAGCAGATTTTCATACTTTTCCACCAGCTTTAAGGCACTTTCTCCGCCAAAGTCAATATAAGCCTCATCAATGATCACCACAGACTCCTGATTATGGGCTATAATGTCCTCAATCTCATGAAGAGGCATTAAAACGCCTGTAGGAGCATTGGGATTTGGGAATATGATTCCCCCGTTTTCCCTGTAATAATCTTCCTTGCAGATGCAAAAATCTTTATCAAGTGCAGGAGTTTCATAAGGAACCTTAAACAAATCAGCCCAAACCTGATAAAAGGAATAGCTGATATCAGGAAACAGCACCGGCTTTTCAGAGTTAAAAAAGGTCATAAAAGCCATGGCAATCACATCGTCAGAGCCTACGCCGGGGAAAACCTGATCTTCCCCTACCTGATAATATTCAGAAAGAGCCTTGGTAAGAACCGATGCGGCCGGGTCCGGGTATTTACGAAGCTGTTCCCAGTCCATCCGGGCCAGAGCTTCCCTCACCCCCGGAGCCGGAGGATAGGGGTTTTCATTGGTATTGAGTTTCACTAAATCCGTTCCCTTTGGCTGCTCTCCCGGTACGTAAGGAGCTACCCGGCGGATATTTGCTTCCCATGGTCTCATAAGCTGTACTCCTTTGCAATTTTTTCAAAGGCAGGCAAAGCCCGCTGAATCTGCTCATAGGAAACGCAGTAAGCGATCCTCACATAGCCGGGACACCCAAAGGAGGTTCCGGGCACCACAAGCACCCTGTGCTCCTTGCAGACCTGGCAGAATGCCTTATCATCCGCCTCCGGAGCCTTTACAAACAAGTAAAAAGCCCCTTCCGGTTTCACACAGTCAAACCCATATTCCGTAAGGCTGCTGTAAAGAAGCTGCCGGTTCTTATCATAAGCCTCCAGATTAGCCTGCTCATCCACGCAGCGCATAATGACCCTCTGCATAAGGGAAGGCGCATTGACACAGCCTAAAATGCGGTTTGCAATGGCCGCTGCCGCCAGAACCTTGGAGGAATCCTCCAGCTCATCGGGAATCACCAGATATCCGATTCTCTCTCCCGGCAGGGATAAGGATTTGCTGTAGGAATAGCAGACCATGGTGTTGTGGTAAAAGGGAGTCACATAAGGAACCTCTGCCCCGTCATAGGCCAGCTCCCTGTAGGGCTCGTCAGAAATCAGCACAATGGAAGTCCCCAGCTCCTTTTCTTTTTTCTCCATAATCTCTGCAATCTGTCGGAGAGTTTCCGAAGAATAGATGACACCGGTAGGATTATTAGGTGTATTGATGATCACAGCCTTTGTCTTTTCAGTAATCCGTTTCTCAAACTCCGCCAAATCCGGCTGAAAAGTATCTGTATTTGGGGGAACTGCCACAAGCACCCCATCATAATTTCTCACATAAGAGCCGTATTCCATGAAATAAGGGGCAAATACCACCACTTCATCTCCTGGGTCCAGAATGGTTTTCAGTATGACATTCATGCCGCTGGCAGCTCCAACGGTCATCAGTATGTTTTCCAGACGAAAATGAGTTCCAAACCGCCTGTTTAAGGACCCGGCAATGGCTTCCCGCACATCTGCAAAGCCTGCATTGCTCATATACCCATGAACCAGGGTTGGGTCTTCCTCCTTTATAATGTCTAAAATGGCCTGGCTGACCGCAGCCGGAGCCGGAACATTGGGGTTTCCCAAGCTGAAATCATAGACATTTTCAGGGCCATACAGAGCTGCCATCTTCTTTCCTTCTTCAAACATGGCACGGATGGCAGAATTGTTTTCTAAAAGAGGTCTCATCTTGTCTGCTATCATGATTTTATCCTTTCTATATATGGAGGAGACGGTACGCCTCTTCCGTTTATCGCTTCACGGTATCCGTAATATCCATACAGGAGTTTATAATAACGGTGCGGCCGTTTTCCACCCGGAGAACCCGCCCTCTCGTCTTCAGCCAAAGCCAGCTTCCATCCCGTTTTCTCAGGCGGTGCTGCAGGGTATACTCCATTCCCGGAGAACTGAAGCGGGAAATATTCTCCTGTATCACCTTCATATCCTCAGGATGGAGGATATTTCCGACTTTTCCTTCAATATCCTCTGCAAACACCTCATAGGAATCATACTCCAGAAGGCGGAGCACTTCTTTATTGGCAAAGTAGAGGGGAAATCCTTTTTCACAATAGATGCCAAGGAGTCCGCCCGGAATCACCTGGGTAAATATATTGCTGACTGCCTTGTAGCCTTCTCTGGCTATATCTTCCAGGGAAATGTTCTCTCCCGTCATCTTTACAATGCCTGTCAATATCTTCTGGGAATCCTCCAGCCTCCGGCGCTGTTCCACCTGCTCTGTAAAATCCCGGACAGAACCGTAATAAAGGCGGCGTCCATCCTGTTCCCTTAAAAAGAACACCCTTAACTGGACCCACATAAGGGAGCCGTCCAAACGGCAGCGCCGCAGAACTCCTTCCGCCCCGCTAACCGGGTCCTTATAAGCCAGTTCAAAGAGATTCAGCATCCGGTCCGCATCGTCTTTGTAGATTTTATTTAATATAAAACGCCTGCGCTCCTCTGTTTCCATGAAATTATCCCCGGTAATGCGGTAATACTCCTCATTGGCCCAAAGGACTTCGCAAAGATCATCGTAAACCTCATAAAGGGCAATAGCACCCAGCAGATTGTTCATCATGACCTCGCTGGTAATATTCTCATTAAATAAATCCTCCAGCTTAAGCTGGGTCTGGCGGGCCCGGATTCCTCCATAGTCCACATAATGATCCTTCAGCAAAAGCTGTTCTGCCTCCTCCACAGCCATGGGCTTATAATAGTAATATCCCTGACCGTAAATACAGCCCGTATTAATCAGAAAGTCAACCTGGCTCTTTTGTTCCACTCCTTCTGCAATGACTTTCAGCTGCATGACCCTTGCCATTCTGACAATGGTCTCTAAAATTCCCATTCCACGGGTCCGGCTGTTTTCATTCATATCCAGGAACTTGGTGTCGATTTTCAAGACATCCACATTCACATCCTTCAGCATATTGAGAGAGGAATAGCCGCTTCCGAAATCGTCCATAAACACCGGAAAGCCCGCCTTCCTCAAATTCTCCACCGCATTCCGGAGCAAGTCATAATCCTCTGCATAAGCGCTTTCTGTAATCTCTATTTCCAGAAATTTAGGATTAATTTTGTACTGGTCCACCAGTTCCCGGAATTTAGAAACAATATCAATGGCACGGATATCCATGCGGGATACATTGACGGAAATAGGGATCAGCCGCCTTCCCTCTCTTTTCCAGCGGTTTAAAAGCTGGCATACCATCTCCCAGATGTAGACATCCAGATAAGTGATAAAGCCGTTCTGCTCCAGAAGAGGAATGAAATCCCCCGGTAAAACAAGTCCCCTCACCGGATGCTGCCATCTGACCAAAGACTCCAGCCCCACAATTCTCCCTGTCAGCATATCGCACTGGGGCTGAACATGGAAAATGAATTCCTTTTTTTCAAGAGCTCTCTGAATTTCCGACAGAAGAACCTGGTCGTTTTGCATCTTCTGCTTCATGCCGGGATCAAACCAGCCGATGCGCTGGGTGTATTTCCCCTTAATAGAGTTTAATGCAATAGAAGCCCTGTCATACATCATGCTGACAGGAAGACTCAAATCCTCAATGAGATAGATTCCAAAAGCAGGACGAAAACCTGCATTTCCGCCGTACTCCCTGACATATCCGTTAAGCCCTTCCTCCAGGCTGTCCAATAATGAGCTGTCTGCAGGAAGGATTACAACAAAATCATCTCCGCCCATGTATCCGGCCACCGTATCATAGGCCTGTTCCATTTCCTTTAAGTGGTTTCCGATCTTTATTAGGAACCTGTCTCCCTCTTCTTCTCCATACCACTCGTTGAAAAACTTAAAATGCTCAATATCAATTGCCACCATAAAATGAACAGTGCCCGCCTTCCGCTTCAACATCTGTTCCGCTTTCTCAAAGAAGGGACCGTAGCGGAAAAGCCCTGTCATAAAGTCGGTTTCTTCGCGCTTTTCCCGGAACTTGCGCTGTTCCTCCTCTTCTTCCGCCTTCCTCCGGCTGATATCCTGGACGTAGCACATGATAATGGCATCCTCACACTCTCCGCACCGGAACAGGACGAAGATCATGCAGACCCAGCCATAGCTTCCGTTTACCAGCTTTTTCCGGAACTCTCCCCTTAAGATTCTTCCATTGGAATGAAGACGCTCCAGAACAGTGGAGGAGTCCCAGAACTTCAAAAAAGCCTCCCGGTCCTCGGGATGAATCAGGGAATCCGAGGAACGGGCCACCAAAAGATCCAGCCCTCCATCCATTTCGGGAAGAATGTATTTATCCTTTTGAAAAGAGAGCATCCGATAGGTATTTGCTGAAATATTTAATTCAAGAAGTTCATCATAGACCGTATTGTCAGTCAGATAATAAAACAAATTTTTATTTTTTTCACTCACCGGGCGAAACATAATGAGCCTGCACCGATCATAGCCAGGCCACTCGATTTCTCCGGAGGACACATCCATCCAAAGCTCAGATGATGTATTGTAATAGATCATGTGCCCGGAATCCTTTCCGGGACAAGGGCAGGGGGCAGAGCCCTCACCCGCTTCATAACAGTGCATTCCTGCTTTCAAATTTGGATAATAGGACCTTGCCATATCATTCAGATAGATGATCCTGTAATTCTGATCAACGATGTAAATACCAGCCTCTCCGCTTTCAGCCGACATACGATTCATAAACTCCCGCCTCTCCTGCACTGCATTAACTACGCATCAACTGAATTATTGTAATATTATAGTATGAAAACGCTATTTTCGTCAACACATTCACTGGGAAGATTTACCTGATGCTCCGGGCGGGAGACTTTCATTACGTTGTGCGAAGCTGCTCCGTCATTTCATGGGAAAGGATAAATCTGCCTACATATCCAACTGCCCCTGTCATCAAAACCTCTCCGCTCTCTTCAATCTCTACCTCTAAAGTGCCTCCGGGCATGTGGACATACATGTTGGGATCTGTAAGCCCCATCCGGAAAGCAGCCCCTGCCGCCGCACATCCGCTGGTTCCGGAAGCCAGAATATACCCGGCCCCTCTTTCATAAATTTCGATCTCAATGTTGGTCCTGTCCACCACTCTTAAAAGCTCTGTATTGACCTTTTCCGGAAAATAATCCGCTGCTTCGCTGTGCTTTCCGATCCGGCAGGCCAGGTCTTTTGATATGTCATTTAACCATATAACACAGTGGGGATTTCCCATGGACACACAGGTGACCCGGTAAGGAATGCTTCCAAACACCATAGTCTCGTTAAGCACCTCTCTTCTGGGCCCTGTCACCGGGATCTCATCGCTGTAAAAACTGAGTCTGCCCATGGAGGTTTTGATTCTGGTTCCCTCTTCATTTAAATACCGGATGGTCTGCAATCCGCTTAAAGTGCTGACTGTAAAGCTGTTTTTCTGCACATAGCCTGCATCCTTTAAATATTTCCCAAAAATCCTGACCCCGTTTCCCCCTGACGCCGCTTCACTTCCGTCGGGATTAAAGATCCTGACCTTAGGCTTATCCTCCTTTAGCACAGGCCCTTCCAAAAGTCCGTCAGACCCTACTCCGAAATTCCGGTCACAGATCAGCCGGACCCTGTCTTTTGTAAGCTCCAGTTCATTTTTGTTGGGATCAAAAATAAGATAATCATTTCCCAGTCCGTGATATTTTTCTAAGACGATATTCATAAAAAAGCCCCCTTTCCCCTACTCTACAATATTCCTATTCCAGCCGTAAAAGTCACACAAATCTATAAACTTTTCTTAAGTTTTTTGCCCATTTATTGAAATGGCCCAAGGGCCATGATATACTGATTTCATACTATTTTTCTGGAAATAGAGAGGAGGGATTTTATGAAAAAAAGAAGTTTAAAAGCCATTTTCCTGCTTCTGGCAGTTCTCCTGCTGGGCGGCTGTGCAGGCAAATCTTCTGCCCGTTCACAGGCTGTGCCGGCAGAGTACGGAATGGCAGACAGAAGTGTTTCAGGAAATACAGAGGCAGCAGCAGCAGAGGCAGAAGTCTTTTCCCCAGCCTCGCAGGCTATGGGAGAGGAAAGCAAGCCTGTTCTTCCTGCCGGGAGAAAACTGATACGAAACGTGAGTTTAAACCTGGAGACCGATAACTTTGACACTCTGGTCTCAGGGCTGGAAACCAAGGTTCAGGAGCTGGGCGGATACATAGAACAGTCGGATATGGGCGGAAACAGCCTGTATTCCTCCGGAAACCCGGGGCCCAGATATGCCAGCATCACCGCCCGGATTCCGGTAAATCAGGTGGACGGCTTTTTAACCGCTGTGGAATCAAATACAAATGTGACAAACAGATCCGAGTCAACCCAGGATGTGACCCTCCAGTACAGTGACTTGGAGAGCAAGAAGAAATCCCTGGAAATCGAACAGGAAAAGATGTGGGAATTCCTTGAAAAAGCTGAGTCAGTGGACACGGTCATCACCATCCAGCAGCGCTTGTCGGAAATACGCTATCAACTGGAGTCCATGGAGTCTCAGCTCAGGCTCTACGATAATCAAGTGGATTACAGTACGGTTTCCCTGTACATCAGAGAAGTTACCATCTTTTCTCCTACCTCTCAGGATTCAGCCGGAACCCGTATCAAAAAAGGTCTGGAAGATAACCTACGGACATTCAAAAACGGAGCGGTCAGCTTTGTGGTAGTTTTGATCACTACCATTCCCTTCTGGCTGCCTGTCCTGGCTTTGGCGGGAGTCATCGTTCTCCTCCGTCGCAGACGCAGGAAAAACCAAAAGCCCTCCCAAGCTGTTTCAAAGGAAAAAGAAGAGGCTCCAAAGACGCCGGAGTCATAATCACAGTAAAAAAGCTGCAAAACAGCCGTTTATCCGGTTGCTTTGCAGCTTTTTATGAGCATATCTATCCCCGTCTTCCGTTATTCTTCCAGGAGCAGAACAAATACAAGGCGGCCGTGGCTCCGAAGTAAAACCAGGTGGCCGGATTGCTGAACCATGTGGTGAAAAAGGAAAGGATCATGTATATGGCAAACTGGGCGTAAAATAAGTAGATAATAGGATTGCGGGCTCCTTTTACCAATCTCATGAGAAAGAAAGCCGCCGCGCCTAAAATGGCTCCAAATAAAAGCACCCCTATAATATGAAAATCATAAAAGGAATCGTAAAACAGGGTCACTGTAGTCAGTTCCTCTTTTGTTACATAGATGGGAAAATCCACAAGGGAGGGAACCAAAAACTTAAGCCCTGTAAGAGCCCATAGAGGAAAGAGCATCCGAAGCCCAAAGGTATGGGAAGGAAGCCATTCCACCAGACAATTGAAATTGTCATAGTTATTGGCAATATACATATAGGGCTGGGTGATAAATATGGGCATACGGCTGTTCTTCATTTCAAAAATGCCGTTTAAATAAGCCACATCATGGCCTCTTGCCACAGTGAGTATTCCGTAAATGGCAATCATCCCCAGACCAAGGCCTGCCGCGTAGATGATATTCAGCCGGTGCTCCATGGCAATGTAGGCCAGAACAGCCAGCCCTACAGCCAGAATCAACTGGAACCGGGATACGCAGAGAATGGGAATGGCACAGGCAATTAAAACCATGATCACGGTCAGAATCATGCGCAGGCCGTTTCTCCCCTGCTCAATGCTGAAATAAAGTACAGCCAGAGGCGGAACCAACACACAGGATACAGTAAAATAATGAACCCCGGTGATGTGAAAGGAGGAATAGGCGTGAGGCACTCCCCTGGTAAAAAAGGGAATAAATCCCAAAACAGCAGCTTCAAAAATAAAAGCCCCAAGTGACAGGCCCGTAACAATAACCATGGATAGAAAAAGAGGTCTTTCAAACCCCTTAAAGCTGAACCAGCTGGAACGCTGGCCTCCCGGCTCCCCCTGCAGCTTCGTGAGAAATTCAAAAGCTGACCAAAAACCCAGAAATGCCACAAGAAAACAGAGCCATGTAATAATGCTCCAGTCAGAAGAAAGCTCTGAAAGCTTTAAACAGGCAATGCCTTCCCCTCCCACCCAGAACAGGGAAAACAGTCCCCGCAGATGAATGATATTCCCGGTCTTTTTGTAATCCCTCCAGTAGAGGAAAAGAGCCGCCAGCATCAGAACAATACCGGACAGCCAGTAAAATCCTGCTCTTGCAAATAAAAAAGACGCTGCATAGCTGATCAGATAAACGCTCATTGTAAAATACCCCTTTGGTAAATAAGGGCAGCGGCCGCTTTTTTGCGGACGCTGCACCTTTCATACTGATACATAAGGAAGAATTATGAACGGCGGATAAATTCCTTCATATAATCTTCCACTTCTTTGGTTGTTGCAAAGGACATGGCCTTGTCAGCCACTGCCTGAAGCTCTCTGGTGCTGTAGCCGGTGATCAGCTTTCTGGCATTTAAGATGGCAGAGGCGCTCATGCTGAATTCATTCAAGCCAAAGGCCAGCAGCAAAGGAATAAGCATAGGATCACTGGCCGCTTCTCCGCACATGCCTACCATGATTCCCTCCTTGCGTCCGCATTCGATCACGTGGCGGATGCTTCTTAATACTGCCGGATTGA
>NZ_DAIOXM010000019.1:0-96110 GCF_036758025.1 Lacrimispora sp.
TATTTCAGCTCAGTTTTTCCTAATCTGTTCTGAATGGAAAAGATTCTTCTTGGAAGAGGAGATCCATTTTTACTGTTAGATAAGCGATGGTGTGATATCGTTGGCGGCAGCATGGGTATTCCTTTTTGCTTCACGAAAATGGGAAATAATTAATTTTTGAAATGCATTTATTTAACTGAAAAAGCAGAAGCCCCAGGGACCTTTTTAGATCTCTGGGGCTTCTGCTTTTTTAATTAAAGGACTAAAACCTCTCCGCCACAAGAGATATAGCACAGTATACCAGAAAAATTGCCATACCCAGATTTAAAAGCTTTCTATGGCTGGAAAAAAAGCGGTTAAAGGCAGCCCCGAACAAGGCCCAGCAGCAGGTTCCAACCAGTCCCATGAGAGAGAGGATGAGGATGAAAACTATAAGGGCAGGAATGCTCCTGTAATAGGGAAGGATAAAGGTGGTCATGGCTGTCAGGCCGTAGAGAATCACCTTTACATTGATAAACTGCAGGATCATGCCGTTTAATACGCTGTTGGTCTCTATGCGCCCGGAACTTTCCGAATGAGGGGCATCCCTCCATACCGTCCAGGCCAGCCACAGGATGTATGCGGCTCCTGCATAGACCATAACAGGTTCTAAAATAGGGATGAAGCGGTATAAAAAGCGGGTAAAAACCGCACATCCGGTCATGACGGAGAGAAATCCCAAAAAGACCCCCACATTAAACCGAAGCCCCTTCCAAAAGCCGTATTTGCCTGCAATGGACATGGACATAATGTTATTTGGCCCCGGGGTAAATGCCGTTAAAAATATGTAAGAAAAAAATGCTGCAAAATTCATAAATTGTCTTTTCCTCCTTTTTGAGATGTGGTATAATATACGAAATGAGCAGTATATTAAACTGTTTAATATAATATACAATTTGTGCATTATAATGTCAATGGCTGGGAGGAATTTATTTTGGATTTTATCAATTCAATTGTTGCGGAAAATTTAAAAAGGCTGAGAGAGCAGAGAAAGATGAGCCTGGACATGGCGGCAAAAGTCTCAGGTGTCAGTAAAAGCATGCTGGGTCAGATCGAAAGAGGGGATGTAAATCCTACTATATCTACGGTCTGGAAGATTGCAAATGGGTTTAAGGTTCCCTTTACAGAGCTGGTGAGCCGTCCCGAAGCAGAGCATGAGGTGATTCACAAGGGAATGGTCCAGCCCCTTCTGGAGGATGAGGGACATTACCGTAATTATCCGGTCTTTCTCTATGACAGCAGAAGGCGGTTTGATATGCTTAACATCGAGTTAGACCCTGGAAGCGTTTTGCAGGCAGAGCCTCATCCCGAAAACACCCAGGAATTTCTCATGATCTATTCCGGAGAGCTGGAGGTGGAGGCGGCAGGAGAAATTTTAAGAACAGGAGAAGGCGGTGCCATTCGTTTCCGGGCGGACTGCCCTCACCGGTACCACAACCCTGGAGAGGAGATATGCCGCTTAAGCATGGTGGTTTATTACCCGGAGACATAGAGCATGCAAATTATGACAAGCAGTTTCCGGATACACCATGGGAAAAATCACTTTGGTCTGCTGGAAAATTATGGTACAATAAGGTTAAAATAAATAAAATGGAGGATCATCATGAAATACAGGGATTTTGGAAAAACAGGAATTAAAGTGTCAGCCCTTGGGTTCGGAGCCATGAGACTCCCTCTCCTTGACGAGGAACGTGTGGATGAAAAGCGGGCCGTGGCCATGATCCGTCATGCCATTGACCAGGGAGTGAATTACGTTGATACGGCATACCCCTACCACCAGGGAGAGAGCGAGAAGATTGTGGGCAATGCCTTAAAGGATGGGTACAGGGAAAAAACGTATCTGGCCACCAAATGTCCCGTGTGGAAGCTGGAAAAGCCGGAGGATTTTGACACTGTTTTGCAGGAACAGCTGGAAAAGCTGCAGACAGATCATGTTGATTTTTATTTGCTTCACGCCTTAAGCCGGGAACGGTTTGAGGAGAAGGTGAAAAAGCTTGAGCTGATAAAGGCCATGGAAAAAGCCAGAGAAGAAGGGAAAATAAAGTATATTGGATTTTCCTTCCATGATTCATATGACGTATTTCAGGATATCCTAGATTATTATGATGGATGGGATTTCTGCCAGATTCAGTACAATTACGTAGACTTGGAGCATCAGGCAGGAGCAAAGGGGATGAAGGCCGCGGCTGAACGTGGGCTGGCAGTGGTGGTTATGGAGCCTCTTCTTGGAGGAAGGCTGGCAAATCCGGCAGACCATGTGAAAAAGGTATTTCCTGAGGATAAGTCCCCGGTAGAATATGCCCTTGACTTCCTTTGGGATCAGCCTGAGGTGAGCCTTCTTTTAAGCGGAATGAGCGACGAACAGCAGCTTGAGGACAACCTTACCTATGCTGACCGCAGCTATGCGGGAATGGTTACAAAGGAAGAAGGGCAGATTTATAAAGAGGCAAAGGAAGTATTTGATTCCATGGCTTTGGTGGGCTGCACCGGCTGCCGTTACTGCGTGCCGTGTCCCTTTGGCCTTGAAATACCGGAGATATTTTCCTATTACAACATGACTGCGGCCCATAAGGAAAAAGAGGCCAGGTCAGGGTATCAGGCTCTCTCTGTCAGGGCAGAGGAATGCATGTCCTGCCATCACTGCGAAGAGGAATGTCCCCAGATGATAAAGATCAGCCAGGTCATGCCTGAGGTCGCCAGGGTATTTGAAAAAATGGAAGCTTAACTGTTGTTGAAGAAGGAGGGCGGTTTATGCTGGAGAAAATTGATTTATCAGAAAAGCTGGATAAGGAAACCTGTAAAAAGATAAGGGAAGAACAGGCGGTGAGGCTTGGGCTCTTGCAGAGGGAATGCAAGGAAGCCGGGATTCCCGTTATGGCGGTGTTTGAAGGGCTTGGCGCTTCCGGAAAGGGAACCCAGATCAACCGCCTGATTCAGGCCTTAGACCCCAGGGGTTTTGATGTATACGCTAACAGTAAATCAACAGAAGAGGAACAGATGCGCCCGTTTTTATGGCGTTTCTGGACCAAAACTCCGGCTGACGGCAGAATCTCTGTCTTTGACCGAAGCTGGTACCGCCAGGTGACGGCGGAACGGTTTGCCGGCCGGCTTCCTGATTCAGATTTGGAAGGAGCCTTCCACGACATCCAGTCCTTTGAACGGCAGTTGACTGATGGGGGAACGGTTATCATCAAGCTGTTTCTCTATATTTCAAAGGACGAGCAGAAGAAGCGGTTTAAAAAGCTGGAAAGCTCTAGGGAAACAAGCTGGCGGGTCACAAAGGACGACTGGCGCAGAAATAAGGAATATGACCGGTATATTGGGATCTGCGGGGAAATGCTGGAACGGACGGACATGGACTATGCCCCCTGGACCATTATCGAAGCTACAGACAAGGATTACTGCTCTGTAAAAATCATGACAAGGGTTGCGGACTGTCTGGAGGAGGCGCTGAGAAAACGCCGTCTTCAGGGAGAAAAGGGGAAGGCAGATACGGTCCTACCCTCCGGAAAGTTTCCCAATAAGGTCCTTTCCGGCGTGGATTTGACAAAGACCCTGACAAAGGAAGAATATAAGAAGGAAATAGACCGTCTTGAGGAACAGCTGGAGTTTCTTCACAGCCAGATATACCGCTTAAGGATTCCGGTGGTTCTGGGCTTTGAGGGCTGGGATGCCGCCGGAAAGGGAGGGGCTATCAGACGCCTGACCGGCCATCTGGACCCAAGAGGCTACAAAGTCCACCCAACGGCAGCCCCCAATGACTTAGAGCGGGTACACCATTATCTGTGGCGCTTCTGGAACAACGTGCCAAAGGCAGGCCACATCGCCATTTTTGACCGAACCTGGTACGGCAGGGTTTTGGTGGAGAGGATCGAGGGCTTTTGCAGGGAGCAGGAGTGGAGACATGCCTACCAGGAAATCAATGAGATGGAGGCCCACATGGCAAATGCAGGAGCGGTTGTCATTAAATTCTGGCTTCACATTGATAAGGATGAACAGGAAAAACGGTTTATAGCCCGTCAGGAAAATCCAGCCAAGCAGTGGAAGATCACAGAAGAGGACTGGAGAAACCGGGAAAAATGGGATGAGTATGAGGCGGCAGTGGATGAAATGCTGGTGCGAACCTCCACCGCCTGTGCGCCCTGGGTAGTGGTGGAAGGAAACTGCAAGTATTACGCCAGAGTCAAGGTGCTAAAGACTGTGGTGGAGGCCTTGGAAGCCAAGGTAAAGGAAAAAAAGAAAAATTTATGATTGCTTGTATTTTTCCTCTTTTTCGTGTAAAGTAGAAAAGCAGCGAACAAAGCAAGAAAGAGGAAGATGCATGAATACGGTTTTAATCGTGGGCGGTGGTGCTGCAGGGATGCTGGCTGGAATAGCAGCAGCCAAAGCAGGCAGCACCGTCCATATTTTTGAGAAAAATGAAAAGCTGGGAAAGAAAATCTTCATCACAGGAAAGGGACGGTGCAACGTGACCAATGCCTGTGATGTTGAGGAGCTGTTCGGAAACGTGGTGACCAATGCCAAGTTTTTATACAGCAGCTTTTACGGCTTTACCAATTTTGATATGATGAATCTTTTGGAAGAGCTTGGCTGTCACTTAAAGACAGAGCGGGGAAACAGGGTATTTCCGGTCTCCGACAGGTCTTCCGATGTGATCAAGGCTTTGGCAAAAAGTCTTTCTGACCTTGGAGTTTCTGTTCATTACAGATCGGAGGCAGAAGCCCTTTTAATGGAAGAAGGCGTCCTTAAGGGACTGGTGATAAAAGAAGGAACCAAAAAGACAAAGGTATACGCAGATCAGGTGATCGTGGCCTGCGGAGGCTTATCCTATCAGCTCACCGGTTCCACAGGAGACGGCTATGAGCTGGCAAAGCAGGCCGGCCACAAGGTCACCTCCCTTTCCCCGGCCCTCGTTCCCTTTGTGGCAGAGGAGCCCTGGGTCAAGGAGCTGCAGGGCTTGTCCCTGCGGAATGTGGAAGCGTCCATCTTAAAGGGAAAAAAGGTGATTTATAAGGAGTTTGGGGAAATGCTGTTTACCCACTATGGAGTCAGCGGCCCGGTCCTTTTAAGCGCCAGCAGTTATGGGGCAAAGGAACTGAAAAAAGGGGCACTGACCCTTTCCATTGATTTAAAGCCCGCCCTTTCGGCCGAGCAGCTTGACGCCAGGATTTTAAGGGATTTTGAGGAGGCTGTGAACAAGCAGTTTAAAAATGCCTTAAACAACTTATATCCTTCCAAGCTAGTGCCTGTTATCATCGATTTAAGCGGTATTCCGCCTGAAAAAAAGGTCAATGAAATAACAAAGGAAGAACGGCAGAATCTGATACGCGTAACCAAGAACTTCACCGTGACCCTTACGTCCCTGAGAGGCTATAATGAAGCGGTAATCACTCAGGGAGGCGTATCTGTGAAGGAGGTAAATCCCTCTACCATGGAATCCAAGCTGGTTCCCGGCCTTTATTTTGCAGGAGAAGTGCTGGATCTGGATGCAGTGACAGGAGGCTTTAACTTGCAGATCGCCTGGTCCACAGGATGGGCGGCAGGCAAAGCTGCCGGAGAGGAGAACAACGTAAGATGACAAAGGTTTATAATATAGCAATTGACGGACCTGCAGGAGCAGGAAAGAGCACCATTGCCAGGTCTGCCGCAGAAAAGCTTCATTTTGTTTATGTGGATACGGGAGCTATGTACCGTGCCATGGCCCTGCATTTTTTGAGAAACGGGATTTCTCCGGAGGATGAAAAAGCTGTTTCCCAGGCGGCCCTGGGAGCCAATGTGACCATTTCTTACGTGGATGGCGTCCAGCAGGTTCTTTTAAACGGGGAAAATGTTTCCCAACTCATCCGCACCCCCCAGGTCAGCGCCATGGCATCGGCAGTCTCTGTTTACATGCCGGTCCGGGAAAAGCTGGTGGAGCTTCAGCGGGAGCTGGCTTTAAAAGAAAACATCATCATGGATGGCAGGGACATCGGAACCTGTGTCCTGCCTGATGCGGATTTGAAAATTTACATGACAGCCGACAGCCGGGTGCGGGCAATGCGCCGGTATAAGGAGATGGAGGCCAAGGGAGAGACGTGCAGCCTGGAGGACATCGAAGCTGACATCATAGAGAGGGACAGACGGGATATGAACCGGGAACATTCACCTCTCTGTCAGGCAGAGGATGCCGTTCTTTTGGATACCTCCCATATCACCATTGAAGAAACCGTAGACCGGATTCTGGAGCTGTTTTGCGAGAAGACAGGGAAGGAGGGCGGCCTATGGAAGTGATCGTAGCCAAAACCGCAGGCTTCTGTTTTGGAGTCAAGCGGGCGGTGGACCAGGTTTATGAGCAATTAAAGAGAAATGACAATAAGCCCATCTATACCTATGGCCCTATTATCCACAACGAGGAAGTGGTCCGGGACTTAGAGGAAAAGGGAGTAAAAGTCATTCATTCCGAGGAGGAGCTGGAAAAGATTCACGATGCAGTGGTGGTTATCCGATCCCATGGAGTAGGAAAGCGGGTTTATGAAATCATGGAGGAGAAGGGCATTGAGATCGTAGATGCAACCTGTCCTTTCGTGAAAAAGATCCACCGGATCGCCGTGGAGCAAAATCAGGCGGGAAGACGGCTCATCATCGTCGGCAATGAAAATCATCCCGAGGTACAAGGTATTAAAGGCTGGGGAAATGACAATACTTTAGTGATAGAAACCCTGGAACAAGCCCTTTCTTTACCCCTTTTGGAGGGTGAAAAGCTGTGTATTGTATCACAGACGACATTTAATTACAATAAATTTCAAGATTTAGTTGAAAAAATTTCGGAAACGAGTTATGATATACTTGTTTTAAATACGATTTGCAATGCAACACAGGAAAGACAAGTGGAAGCAAAGCGGATAGCTTCAGAAGTGGATGCCATGATTGTCATTGGCGGAAAAAGCAGTTCCAATACCCAGAAGCTGTACGATATATGCCGAAGGGAGTGTAAGAACACTTACTATATCCAGACACTAGGTGATTTAGATCCTGATTGTGGAAATTCTGTGCGCAGCGTAGGTATTACAGCCGGGGCCTCAACCCCGAATTATATTATCGAGGAGGTTCATACTAATGTCAGAGTTAAGTTTTGAACAAATGTTAGAGGAATCATTAAAAACTATACGTACAGGAGAGATCGTCACTGGTAAAGTCATCGACGTAAAAGAAGATGAAATCGTCTTGAATATAGGTTACAAGTCTGACGGCATCATCCCGCGTAACGAGTACACGGATGACCAGAACTTAGATCTCACTACCGTAGTACAGGTTGGAGAAGAGATGGAAGCCAAGGTCATCAAGGTAAACGATGGCGAAGGCCAGGTTGCCCTTTCCTACAAGAGATTGGCAGCAGACAGAGGCAATAAGAGACTGGAAGAAGCATTTGAAAACCACGAAGTACTCACTGCAAAAGTTGTGCAGGTACTTGACGGTGGTTTAAGCGTGGTTGTAGAAGGCGCAAGAGTCTTCATTCCTGCCAGCCTTGTATCTGATACTTATGAGAAAGATTTATCCAAGTATGCAGATAAGGAAATTGAATTCATCATTACAGAATTCAATCCCAGAAGAAGAAGAATCATCGGTGACAGAAAGCAGCTTATGGTTGCTAAGAGAGCCGAGCTTCAGAAAGAATTATTTGAAAAGATCCATGCAGGCGATGTTGTAGAAGGTACCATTAAGAATGTAACCGATTTCGGTGCGTTCATCGACCTTGGCGGAGCCGATGGTTTACTTCATATTTCAGAAATGAGCTGGGGCAGAGTAGAGAGCCCGAAGAAAGCTTTCAAGGCCGGCGAGAAAGTAAATGTTCTGATTAAGGACATTAACGGCGACAAGATTGCTTTAAGCTTAAAGTTCCCTGAGACAAATCCGTGGAAGGATGCTTCCGTAAAATATGCTGCAGGTAATGTGGTAAGCGGAAGAGTAGCACGTATGACTGATTTCGGCGCATTCGTTGAGCTGGAGCCAGGAGTAGATGCACTGCTTCACGTATCTCAGATTTCCAGAGATCACGTAGAGAAGCCATCTGATGTGTTAAGCATCGGCCAGGAAGTAGAAGCCAGAATCGTTGACTTCAATGAAGACGACAGAAAGATCAGCTTAAGCATCAAGGCTCTTCAGGCACAGGACGAACAAGAGAATGAATCTGCATATTCTGACGAAGAATAAGCATAATAAAAGATAGAACAAATGAGGAAGCGGAAGTATCCGCTTCCTTTTTTCGTTTCAAAAAAGTACAGAACAGGAGAAACGGAAATATGAGAAACGTGAAAGTGAAAGGGGTTTTGCTGCTTTATGCATTGCTGACCGTCTTTGGACTGGCTGGATGCGGGAAAAAACCGGAAACCAAACAGGAGGAAACCCTGGCCTGGCCCGTCAATGTCCAGGGGGAGAAAAACGGAATTCGGCTGGAAGATGATTATTATGGGTACGTAAATCAGGATATTTTGAAGGAAACCAAAATTCCGGAGGATTCCAATAGCTGGAGCTATTTCTACAAGCTGGACAGGGAGGCTTACCAGGTTCTTCATGAAGTTCTCACTGAGGCCGTGGAAAACAGGAAGGAGGCGAAAGAAGGTTCTCTGGAACAAAAGATCGGGGATATGTATGGGGCTGCCATGGATATGGAAGGCAGGAGAAAGGCCGGATTTGGGGAATTAAAGGAGTATATGGACCGGATACAGAACGCATCCAATATTAAGGAGTATCTGGAAAGTCTTGGAACCGTTTATTCTGATTTGGGAGTAGGAAGCCTTGTGGTGCTCCAATGGTTTGAGGATATGAGCGATTCGGGAAAATATGCGCTATATGTGGACGGAGCTGATTTAGGTCCTGGAAAAGAAACCTTGGAGGATGAAGCCCAGGCGGCTCTCATAAAAGAGTATGAGGCTTATATTGGAAGGATGATGGAGCTTTCCGGGCTTGGCAGAGAAGAGGCGGCTCAGGCAGCTTCCGGTATATTAGGATTGCAAAGGGATCTTGCAGCCAGCGCTCTGCCTCTGAAGGAACGGAATAATCCGGAAATCATTTACAATCCTTATTCCATGGAAATGATTAAGAGCCTGTTTCCAGGCGGGGAAATGGATGGATTCCTTACTGCAGCAGGCATTGGAGAGGTTTCCGCTGTTATTGTGACTCAGCAGGAGCAGATGCAGAAGATAGGACAGTATTTAAACGAAGATTCCCTTCCTCTTTTGAAAAACTACTCTGTGTTTTGCCTGCTTCAGGACTTTGCTCCTTATCTGACTCCTGAAATCAGAGACACTTATCTGGAATGGAACCGCAGGCAAAAGGGAATTAAAGAGAAAAAGACGGATGAAAAGCTGGCAAGCGAAATGGTTCAGGGCCTTCTTGGCTTTGAGTTCGGCAGGCTTTATACAGAAAAGACTTTTACTGAAGAGGATAAGCATGATATCGAGGCCATGGTTTATCAGATATTAGAAGCTTATAGAAAGCAGATTCTGGCTCTTGACTGGATGGGAGAAGAGACAAAGGCGGCAGCCATAAAAAAGCTGGATCACATGACCATGAAGATCGGGTATCCGGATCAATGGCCTGATGATTATGGACAGGCTTTGGTTATTTCACCGGATGAGGGAGGAACTCTTATTGATAATGCCCTTTCTCTCGTCAGGGCCAAGCGCAAGGTGGAAAGAGAAAAGGTGCTTAAGCCGGTGGATAAATCAGAATGGCAGATGACTCCCCAAACCGTAAATGCCTATTACAATCCAAGCGGCAATGAAATCGTATTCCCGGCGGCCATTCTCCAGCCACCTTTTTATGATCCTGAGGCAGATCATGCATCAAACTTAGGAGGCATCGGAATGGTCATTGCCCATGAGGTGAGCCATGCTTTCGATTCTTCCGGTTCTCTTTACGATGAAAAGGGAAATTACCACGTCTGGTGGACGGAGGAGGACAGAGCCAGGTTCAAAGAACTGGCAGACCGTGTGGCAGCCTATTATGACGGCCAGGATGGATACGAAGGACGCCGGGTAAACGGTGCCCAGACTTTAAATGAGAATATTGCAGATTTAGGCTCCATAAGCAGTGTTACTTCTATTATAGGAGATGACCCGGACAGCTTAAAACTTCTTTTTGCCCAATACGCTACCATATGGGCTGCCAAATATACGCCGGAGAGCATGATACAAAGGCTTAATACCGATGTCCATGCTCCGGCTAAAGTGAGAGTCAATGCAGTGTTAAGCGCTACAGACGCATTTTACAAGGCTTATCCGGAAATAGGGGAAGAAGATGGCATGTACCTTCCGCCTTCCAAGCGGGTAAAGATCTGGTAAAATAAGAAAAAAGCCATATCACAGGCATGTATCAATGCCCTGCGGCATGGCTTTTTTCTTATTTGATCTGCCCTTTTATGGCCTCAAAGCTTTCTTTGCTGATCACGTGTTCCATTTTGCAGGCATCCCTGTCAGCAACTTCCTTGCTGACGCCCAGCCTGACCAGCCAGTCGGAAAGCATCTCATGCCGCTCGTAAATCATTTCGGCAATTTTCTTTCCTTCTTCTGTCAAATAGATAAATCCTTCTTTTGTAACCGTAATATGATTTCTTTCGCGAAGATGTTTCATGGCTACGCTGACACTTGATTTTTTAAAGCCCATTTCTTCAGCTACGTCCACGGAACGCACCACCGGCAGGGTCTTACTCAGAATCAGTATGGTTTCCAGATAGTTTTCTGATGATTCGTTTGTTTGCATGCAAGCTTCACCTCGTTTCAGATAATAAAATAAGTATACCATAGGAAAGCCGGAACATCAAATATAAAACTTAAGAGTAAAAAATGAAAAAAATATAAAATTTAATCTTGACAACTGACTATGGTTAGAATATACTAACTTTTAGGAGTTGGGAATGATAATCAATAGTGAAAACAGACTGTGAAAGAAGGGGGATTAATGATGCCTTTAACAATGATGAAAGCAGGAGAGCCCAATATAATCCGCAAAATAGGAGGCAAGGAAGAAACACGACGTTTCTTGGAAAACCTCGGCTTTGTAACCGGCGGAGTGGTTACCGTTGTATCTGAAATAGGCGGTAACATGATTGTGAATGTGAAAGACTCCAGAGTGGCCATTGGCAAGGATATGGCGAATAAAATTCTGGTAGGATAGAGGAGGAAAAAAAGATCATGACATTAAAAGAAGTGGGCATCGGAAAGACAGCCAAGGTGGTGAAACTTACCGGTGAAGGTCCTGTAAGAAGAAGAATTATGGATATGGGAATTACAAAGGGCGTAGATGTTTTCGTAAGAAAAGTTGCGCCTCTCGGTGATCCGGTGGAAGTTACCGTAAGAGGATATGAATTATCCCTTCGGAAAGCGGATGCGGAAATGATCATTGTAGAGTAATTTTTTTTACATAATAGTTAGAATAAACTAATCTTTGATAAATCAAGTGCTGACAGCAGAAAGAGGTAAAAGATATGTCAATTAAGATCGCATTAGCAGGCAATCCAAACTGCGGAAAGACGACTCTGTTTAATGCGCTGACTGGTTCCAACCAGTTTGTTGGAAACTGGCCAGGCGTAACGGTTGAGAAAAAAGAAGGAAAGCTGAAAGGCCATAAAGATGTAATCATCATGGACCTTCCGGGTATTTATTCTCTTTCTCCATATACTCTGGAGGAAGTGGTAGCCAGAAATTATCTGATCGGAGAGAGACCGGATGCGATTTTGAATATCGTAGATGGAACCAACATTGAGCGTAACTTATATTTGTCCACCCAGCTTATGGAGCTTGGAATCCCGGTAGTCATGGCAGTGAACATGATGGATCTTGTAGATAAGAACGGGGACAAGATACATATCAGCAAATTGAGCCAGAAGTTAGGCTGCGAAGTGGTGGAGATTTCCGCATTAAAGGGAACCGGAATCCAGAAGGCTGCTGAAAAGGCAGTGGCTCTGGCAAACCAGAAGAGCAATGCAGTTCCGGTACATAAATTTTCTTCTGAGGTGGAAAGCGTTCTTGATGCTATTGAAGATAAACTGGGTTCAGAGATTCCCCAGGAACAGAAACGTTTCTTCGCCATCAAGCTTTTAGAAAGAGACAGCAAGATTCAGTCCCAGATGAAGCAGGTACCTGATGTATCAGAAGAAATCAGCCGGATTGAGGAAGAGATGGATGACGATACAGAAAGTATCATTACCAATGAGCGTTACATGTATATTTCCTCCATTATAAAGGAATGCTACACCCGCGGCAAGGAAGAGAAGCTGACCACATCTGACAAGATCGACCGGATCGTAACAAACCGGTTCCTGGCTCTGCCTATCTTTGCTGCAGTTATGTTTATTGTTTACTATGTTTCTGTTACAACTGTAGGAACCTGGGCTACGGACTGGGCCAACGACGGGTTGTTTGGCGAAGGCTTCAGCTTCTTTGGACTGGAAGTTCCCGGCGTACCTGTAGTAGTAGAAGGCATTTTAGTTGCCGTAGGCTGTGCAGACTGGCTCCAGGGTCTGATTCTTGACGGAATCGTAGCCGGTGTTGGTGCTGTTCTTGGATTTGTGCCTCAGATGTTAGTGCTTTTCATTTTCCTTGCGTTTTTAGAAAGCTGCGGTTACATGGCCAGAGTTGCCTTTATTATGGACCGTATCTTCCGTAAATTTGGTCTTTCCGGTAAGTCCTTCATTCCCATGCTGATCGGAACCGGATGCGGCGTTCCCGGAGTTATGGCTTCCCGTACCATTGAAAATGAGCGTGACCGCAAGATGACCATTATGACAACAACCTTTATTCCCTGCGGCGCAAAGCTTCCTATCATTGCCCTGATTGCAGGCGCATTGTTCGGCGGCGCAGCCTGGGTGGCTCCCAGTGCTTACTTTGTGGGAATTGCAGCTATTATCTGCTCCGGCATCATCTTAAAGAAAACAAAGATGTTTGCAGGAGAACCGGCTCCCTTTGTTATGGAGCTTCCGTCATACCATATGCCTACTGTTGAAAATGTTCTGCGCAGCATGTGGGAGCGTGGCTGGTCCTTCATTAAGAAGGCCGGAACCATCATCTTGTTATCAACCATTGTTGTATGGTTTACTTCTTTCTTCGGCTGGGTGGACGGCGAGTTCCGCATGCTGGAGGATATAGAACTTGACCGCAGCATTCTGGCTGCTATTGGAAGCTCTATGAGCTGGGTGTTTGCACCTCTTGGCTGGGGAGACTGGAGATCAGCAGTGGCTGCCATTACCGGTCTTGTAGCTAAGGAAAACGTAGTTGGTACTTTTGGTATTCTTTATGGCTTTGCAGAAGTGGCAGAGGATGGCTCTGAAATATGGGGAACCCTCTCCGGAAATATGACTTCACTGGCAGCTTATTCCTTCCTGGTATTTAATTTACTTTGTGCTCCCTGTTTTGCAGCTATGGGTGCCATTAAGAGGGAAATGAATAACACCAGATGGTTCTGGTTTGCTGTTGGATATCAGACAATTCTCGCTTATGTTGCATCTCTTTGCATTTACCAGATCGGCAATCTGGTGACAACAGGAGCGTTCGGATTCTTCACAGTTGTTGCTTTTGCTCTGGTCGCAGGCTTTGTTTATCTGCTGGTAAGACCGTCAAATGAAGGAAAGGATTCAAAGGTTTCCTTAAGGAGTACGGCAAACGCCAGGTAACTGAAATATAGATTTAAGGGAAACGCGGAAAGGAGGCACCGCATATGGGAACATTAGTTGTTTTAGCTGTTGTGGCAGGCCTGGTGGGGCTTGTTGTGAGAAGCATGATCAGAGATAAAAAGAAGGGGAAATCCCTTCATTGCGGAAGCGATTGCGGCCAATGCGGCGGTCACTGCCACTGAGAAAAGATGGATGAAAAATAACGGTAAGCAGAGGTGCACAGGTGGAAAGTCGGAATAAAGTGAAGGAGGGGAGAAAGTTGCCCGACTCCAGAAACTATCACAGGACGAAAATGCAGAAAGAACTTATTATTGAGAGGCTGAAGGAAAAAGGCTGCAGGATCACCAAGCAGCGCCTTGTGCTGCTGGATATCATACTGGAGCACGAATGCTCCAGCTGCAAGGAAATCTACTACAAGGCATCAAAAACCGATGGAAGCATTGGTGCGGCTACGGTTTACCGGCTGGTCAATACCCTGGAAGAAATCGGTGCAATCAGCCGGAAAAATATGTATAAGATCGCTTATTCAGAAAATTGTTCCATGGAGGATGCGTGTACGGTTGTCCTCGACGATGCGACTACCTATCACTTGTCCGCAAAAAACTGGAACTCCGTTGTTAAGGCCGGTCTTGCTGCATGCGGCTATTTAAATGATCAGAAGATTTCCTCCATTACCGTAAAACCTTGTCAATGTGAGAGCGTAGATTGTTCTTAAACTTTGGGCCAGCGATATGACGCTGGCCCTTTTTAACCGAAAATTTAATTGTAAAATCGATAAAATTTATCAATAATCAGGGTTATATTTGACGAACCGTAAATATGACTGCTATGATGAAAATAGAAAGAAATAAAAATTTGAATATACGAAGGAGGATTTAAGTGATGTGGAATATTTGTAAGCTTCAAAAAGCAGGTATCTTTTTAGGAGGTGTGCTCTTTGGAACTGCAGGAGTTAAGATCCTCTCAGGAAGAGATGCCAAGAAGGTTTATACAAACTGTACTGCAGCCGCTTTAAGAGCCAAGGACTGTGTGATGAAAACAGCTACCACAGTTCAGGAGAATGCAGAGGACATCCTTGCAGAGGCAAAGCAGATCAATGAAAAAAGAGAAGCAAAGGAAACTGTCTGTGAGACAGAAGAATGCTGTGGAAGCGGAAACAGCGAGGAATAAATACAGAGGAAAATAAAAGTGAAATTTATCATTAAACATGAAATACCGGGAAGGCTGCGGGTTCATTTTGATCAGCCCCGGATGACCTGCAGAGAGGCAGATACCCTGTTGTATTACCTTCATTGCCTGAAACATGTTACCGGCGTGAAGGTTTACGAGCGAACTGCCGATGCCTCTGTCTGCTATGTGGGAGACAGGGACGAGGTCATTGCTGCTTTGCGCCGTTTCCGGTATGAATCCGTCAATGTGCCGTCAGGTGTCATTGAACATTCCGGCCGGGAGCTCAATGCCAGTTACCAGGAAAAGCTGGTGAAGAGAGTGGTCATGCGGACCGTGGGAAAGTATCTTCTTCCTGCGCCTCTGGGAAGCGTTCTCATTGGAATCAGATCAGCAAAATATATCTGGAGAGGGCTTAAAAGTCTTTTAAAGGGCAAGCTTGAAGTGTCAGTTTTAGATGCTGTTGCCATTGGCGTCTCCGTGGTGCGGGGAGAAATGGGGACAGCAGGCTCTGTCATGTTTTTGCTTGGAATCGGAGAGCTTTTAGAGGAATGGACCCATAAGAAATCAGTGGGCGATTTAGCCAGAAGCATGTCCTTAAACATCAGCCGGGTATGGCTCCTTGCCGATGGTCAGGAGGTGCTGGTAGAGGCTTCTTCTATTGTGCCCGGAGACAAGGTTGTGGTTCATGTGGGAAATGTTATCCCGTTTGACGGAATTGTGGCTTCCGGAGAAGCCATGATCAACCAATCCTCCATGACCGGAGAATCCCTTCCGGTGAGGAAGGAAACCGACGGATACGTGTATGCAGGAACTGTAATAGAGGAAGGCGGACTGGTCATTGACGTGAAGGAAGTGTCCGGTTCCACCAGATTTGAAAAAATCGTTACCATGATTGAGGAATCGGAAAAGCTTAAATCCGCCGTAGAGGGCCGGGCCGGCCGTCTGGCTGACAGGCTGGTGCCCTATACTCTTGCAGGAACAGGACTTACCTGGCTTCTTACGAGAAATGTCACACGGGCTTTGTCTGTGCTGATGGTGGACTTTTCCTGTGCCTTAAAGCTTGCTATGCCTATTTCGGTGCTTTCTGCTATCAGAGAGGCCAGCATGTACCATATTTCCGTCAAGGGAGGAAAGTATCTGGAAGCAGTAGCAGAGGCTGGAACCATTGTCTTTGACAAGACCGGAACCTTAACAAAGGCCAGGCCCACCATGAAAGAAGTAGTGGTTTTCGGGGAAGAAAATCCGGATGAAATGCTTCGGATCGCGGCCTGCCTGGAGGAGCATTTCCCTCACTCCATGGCAAAGGCAGTGGTAAATGCTGCCAAGGAGCGGGGGCTTGAGCACGAGGAGATGCATTCCAAGGTGGAATACATTGTGGCTCATGGCATTGCTTCCTTTATAAACGGCAGAAAGGTGGTCATCGGAAGCTATCATTTTGTCTTTGAAGATGAGAAGTGTACGGTGGATGAACAGCACCGTCAGCAGTTTGAAAATCTGCCCGATGACTGTTCTCATCTCTATCTGGCTATGGACCAGAAGCTTTCTGCTGTCATCTGTGTGGAAGATCCTCTTCGGGAGGAAGCTGCCGCAGTAGTGAATTCCTTAAAAAAGGCCGGAATCCGCAAGGTGGTCATGATGACCGGAGACAGTGAGCGGACTGCCGCTGCTGTTGCGGCAAAGGTGGGCGTTGACGAATATTATTCTGAGGTGCTGCCTGAGGAAAAGGCACGTTTTGTAGAAAAGGAAAAGGCATCAGGCAATGTGGTTATTATGATAGGAGACGGAATCAACGATTCTCCCGCCCTTTCTGCGGCTGATGTGGGAATTGCAATCAGCGACGGTGCTGAAATTGCCAGAGAGATTGCGGACATTACCATTGCTGCGGACAATCTTTATGAAATTGTTACTTTAAAACTGCTGAGCGACAGCCTGATGAAGAGGATTCATAAGAATTACAGGAATATTGTGGGCTTTAATACGGGTCTGATCCTGCTGGGAGTTGGAGGAATGATAACTCCTTCGATTTCGGCTCTTCTTCATAACACATCTACTTTGGGGATTAGTCTTGCCAGTATGCAGAATCTGCTGGATTAGGCATGGCCGCAGGATTGACATTCCCGTGTTCTTGTTGTATACTTGCTGTGACAATTGAAAAGGGGCGCTGGAAGATAGTCCGGCTGAGATAAAACACTTTTGTTTTAAACCCTGTAACCTGATCTGGATAATGCCAGCGTAGGAAACTTTCAGGCTCGCCTGTTTACCCGCCAGTATATCCGGCGGGTTTTTTAATACAAGAAAAGGAGAAAATTATGAATGCAAGCGTAGCAATCCAGACTTTGCCTGAGGCAAAAAATGATGAAGATTTAATCCGTATTGTTGATGAGGTAATAGACTATATTAAAAGCACAGGACTTAATTATTATGTAGGGCCTTTTGAAACGGCTATTGAAGGCGATTATGATGAACTGATGGATATTGTGAAGGAGTGCCAGCATATCGCTATCCGGGCAGGTGCGCCTTCTGTTGCCGCTTATATTAAGGTGACCTACAAGCCGGAAGGAGATGTGCTCACCATTGAAAAGAAAGTTACAAAGCATCACCAATAGGATGTGGTCCTGGTCTGCCATTGTACTGATTCTGGTTTTATGGCAGGCCGTAACATCCTTTGGCCTGGTGGACCCTTTTCTGCTTCCTTCTCCTGTTAGTGTGGGAAAAGCCTTTATAAAGGAATTTCCCGCGTTAGCGGGACATGCCAGGATCACTCTTACAGAGGCTTTTACAGGGCTTTTTCTGGGGGTGGCGGTAGGGTTTGGAATGGCTGTGGTCATGGATCATTTTGACGGGCTTTATAAGGCTTTTTATCCTTTAATTGTCCTGTCCCAGACCGTTCCTACTGTAGCCATTGCACCGCTGCTGGTTTTGTGGTTTGGCTATGAAATGACGCCAAAGGTTATCCTGATTGTCATAACCACCTTTTTCCCCATTACAGTGGGGCTGCTTACCGGTTTTAAGGCCGCAGACCCGGATGCCGTAAACCTTCTTAAGGCAATGGGAGCGGGAAGGGTGCAGATCTTCCGCTATATTAAGCTGCCGGGCGCCATGGGACAGTTTTTTGCAAGTCTGCGGATATCGGCTTCTTATGCAGTGGTGGGAGCGGTTATTTCCGAATGGCTGGGAGGCTTTGGAGGACTTGGAGTTTATATGACCAGGGTGAAGAAGGCATTTGCATTTGACCGGATGTTTGCGGTTATTTTTCTCATATCAGTGATCAGCCTTTTGCTTATGAAGGGCGTGGAATTGCTCTCAAGGAAATGTATGCCTTGGGAACGTGAGTGAGATAGAGGAAGCTATACCATTAAGCCCAAGAGCATACCATTATGCCCAAAAAACTTGGGCAAGAAAGAGGATATTATGAAAAAGAGAAGTTTTGCAATATTAGCTGCAGCCATAGCAGCGGCGGCTTTAACAGCTTGCGGCGGCGGAAGCAGTCAGACGGGCAGCAGCCAGGCTGGAAGTATTGCTTCCAGTGAGGCAGGCAGCACAGCTTCCGCTGAAACAAGCGGTGGGGCAGAGGAAACACAGGATTTAAAAAAGATCACATTTGTTCTGGACTGGACTCCCAATACCAATCACACAGGGCTTTACGTTGCCCAGGAAAAGGGGTATTTTAAAGAGGCAGGTCTTGAAGTGGAGATCGTTCAGCCGCCGGAAGACGGAGCTGAGGTGCTGGTGGCATCAGGAAAGGCCCAGTTCGGCATTTCCTTTCAGGACAGTATGGCTCCGGCTTTGACAGGAGATGCAGCCCTGCCCATTACAGCGGTGGCGGCAGTGATCCAGCACAATACCTCAGGGATTATTTCCAGAGAGGGAGAAGGCATGGACTCTCCTAAGGGTCTGGAAGGGAAAAAATATGCCACCTGGGATTTGCCGGTGGAAAAGGCTATGGTTGAGGACGTTATGACAGCCGCCGGAGGCGATTTCTCCAAGGTTCAGCTCATTCCCAGCACAGTAACTGATGAGGTTTCCGCCCTTCAGTCAAAAAGTGTAGATGCTATCTGGATTTTTTACGCCTGGGCAGGGGTGAAGATGGAAGTGGAGAACCTTTCAACCGATTACTTTGCCTTTGCTGACATCAATCCTGTTTTTGATTATTACACCCCTGTGGTCATAGCGGGAAATGAGTTTTTAAAGCAGGACCCGGAGACAGCCAGAGCATTTTTAAGTGCACTGAGCCAGGGATATGAGGATGCTGTAAATGATCCGGAGGAAGCAGGAAAGATTCTTTTAAAAGCGGCCCCGGAGCTGGAAGAAGAGTTGGTAATGGCCAGCCAGAAATACTTGGCAGACCAGTATAAGGCAGACGTGGATGTGTGGGGCTATATGGACCCGGAACGCTGGAACCGTTTTTACGGCTGGCTCAATGAGAAGGGTCTTTCAGAAGAAATTCCTGAAAATACAGGCTTTACCAACGATTATCTGCCCCAATAAAACGATCAGGAGAATACCATGGCACATTTGAAGGCAGAGGGCATAACCAAGTCCTTTGATGGAAGAACCATTATAAAAGAAGTTTCCTTAGAGCTTTTAGAGGGGGAACTGGTGTCCCTCTTAGGGGTCAGCGGAGGAGGAAAGACTACTCTGTTTCACATTCTGGCAGGAATCAGCCTGCCGGATGAGGGCCATGTATATCTGGATGGACAAGATATTACGGGAAAACCGGGGCTTGTCAGCTACATGCTTCAAAAGGACCTTCTTCTGCCTTACCGGACAATTGTGGATAACGTGGCTCTTCCGCTGATTATTAAGGGGATGAAGAAAAAGGAAGCCAGGGAAAAGGCAGGGGCTTATTTTGAGAGATTCGGCCTGGAGGGAACTGAGAAGCAGTACCCCTCCCAGTTGTCCGGAGGAATGAGACAGAGGGCGGCTCTTTTGAGAACATACTTGTTTTCCGGCAGCATCGCCCTTTTGGATGAGCCCTTTTCTGCCCTGGATATGCTGACAAAGGCCAGGATGCACGAATGGTATTTAAAGGTGATGGAGGAAATCAGGCTATCCACTTTGTTTGTCACTCATGACATTGATGAGGCCATTCTATTATCAGATCGAATCTGTCTACTGACCGGAGCGCCTGGAAAGATCACCAAAGAGATCATCATAAAGGAGCCAAGGCCAAGGGGAAAGGACTTTTCCGTTTCAACGGAATTCATGGAGTATAAAAGAGAGATTTTAAAATATCTGGAAGGATAATGATTTGGAATTGATGCGGGCTTTCTCATAAGTCCGCATATTTTTTATGGGAATTTCGTTAAATAAGTATCAGAAACCTTATTGTAAGTATCAAGTTTATTTTGTATAATAAAGTTAAAATAACGTGTTATTTGTGATGAGGATTGATTGATATGATAAAAATGGCAAATATAGATGTTAAAAAAATGACAATTGGAGAAATGGCTAAGATCAATCATATATCAGAACAGACCCTGCGGCTTTATGACCGGGAGGGTTTGTTTTCTCCGGTGTACCGGGATGAGAAGACCGGATACCGCTATTATGACATTCGCCAGAGCGCCCAGCTTGACATGATCCGGTACATGAAGGCTCTTGGGATGCCTCTAAAAGAAATCCGGATTCATATGAAGAAATGGGATATGGGCCGGGTCAGGCAGCTTCTTCGGGAAAATCGGGATGCCATAGACCAGAAGATTGTGGAGCTTAATCTGCAAAAACGGGCCATAGAACGAACCCTTGACAGCTATGAGCGCTATGAGGCGGCTCCGCCTGATGGGGCCATAGTCTTAGAATACATACCAAAACGGCAGATGTACGTGAAAAAGACGAAAACAAACTTCTATGATTATGAAATTGATGAATATGAACGCCTTTTGCGGAGCCTGAAAGAGGATATGACCGCCCGCAGCATATCTTCCTTTTACTTTGCAAATGCGGGGACAATTCTGAAACAGGATAACTTTATGAAACGAAATTTGTTTTCCACGGAGATATTCGTATTTGTGGATCAGGATTATGTGGATGAAGAGCTGATTACAGTCATACCCGCAGCCTCTTATCTCTGCATTTACTGTGACCGCTTTTCCAAGGAAAAAGAATATATAGACCGGCTGCTGGCAGCCATAGAAGAAAACCGGTACAGGGTGACAGGGGATTATATCTGTGAAGTCATTGTAGAAATGCCCTTTGACTATAGGGAGAGGGGGATGTTTCTGCGTTTGCAGGTGCCGGTCCGGATGTCCTGATTTTTGGTGATTTTGCTCCATTGACCTCATACCGCCTATAACCTTTATACTGAAGACATCAACAACCGTTTCCCAATAAATTTTTTTATGAATAGAAAGGATGACAGTTATTATGATGAATTACGAAAAGATTCGTGTGGTGCAGTATGGATGCGGAAAGATGGCCAAGTACATTTTAAGATACCTGTATGAAAAGGGTGCGGAAATCGTAGGTGCCATTGATGTAAATCCTGAGGTGGTAGGAATGGATGTAGGTGAATTTGCCGGCCTTGGATTTAAAATCGGCGTCACCATCCGAAGCGATGCAGATGCAGTTCTGGATGAATGCGATGCGGATATCGCCGTTGTGACCCTATTCAGCTTTATGGATGATGTTTACCCTCATTTTGAGAAATGCGTTTCCAGAGGAATCAATGTGGTGACAACCTGTGAAGAAGCCATTTACCCATGGACGACAGCTTCTTCTATTACCAACCGCTTAGACCGTCTTGCAAAGGAAAACGGCTGTACCATCGTCGGTTCCGGAATGCAGGACATTTACTGGATCAATATGATCGGCTCCGTGGCAGGCGGCGTACACCGGATTGACAAGATCGAGGGCGCAGTCAGCTACAATGTGGAAGACTACGGCCTGGCCCTTGCTGAGGCTCACGGTGCAGGAATGACTCCTGAAGAATTTGAAGAAAAGATTGCCCATCCCACCACTTTGGAGCCTTCCTATGTGTGGAATTCCAATGAGGCCCTGTGCAATAAGATGGGATGGACCATCAAATCCCAAACTCAAAAATGTGTACCTTACTTCTATGACAGCGACTTATATTCCGCCACCTTAGGAGCCACCATTTCCAAGGGTAACTGCATCGGCATGAGTGCGGTTGTAACCACGGAAACCTTCCAGGGACCGGTCATTGAAACACAGTGCATTGGAAAGGTCTATGGCCCGGAAGATGGAGATATGTGTGACTGGAAAATCATTGGAGAACCGGATGTAACCTTCTTCGTCCGGAAACCGGCTACGGTTGAGCATACCTGTGCTACAGTGGTAAACCGCATCCCAACCATACTCAACGCTCCGGCAGGGTTTGTAACGGTTGAAAAGCTGGAAAATGTTCAGTATATGACATCTCCCATGCACATGTATCTGGAGGACTGATAAAAAGCTCCGGATGCAAATAAGACAGATCATAAAAAATCCGCAAAACAGCAGCAGGCTTTGCGGATTTTCTTATGATTATAATAAGGGGATTTAAAGATCAGGAATCCTTTGACAATACAGGAAGTAATGATATAATCATGAGAGTGCCTTAAAAAAAGAACGATAATGGACAACAAAGGAGAAGAAAAGTGAAAGTTCTTGAAAAGCATCCCATGATTATGATTATCATTGGAGTGATAGGAATCTCTGTCTCTGCAATTTTTGTAAAATATTCCGATGCCCCCTCCGTGGTGACGGCAGCTTACCGCATTTTGTGGACGGTTGGCATTATGTCTCCCTTGGTATTTGGAAGCAGGGAAGTGCGGAAGGAAATGAAGCAAACAGATAAGAAGACCATTGTTTTATGCGGGGTCAGCGGTATGTTTCTGGCCTTTCATTTTGTGGCCTGGTTTGAATCCTTAAATCAGACCTCTGTGGCAAGCTCCACCGCCATTGTCTGCACCGAGGTGATCTGGGTGGCCCTGGGATTTGTCCTGTTTTTAAAAGGAAAGATGGGACGTGGTGCTATTTTCAGCATTGCAATCACGGTTCTTGGAAGCCTGCTTATTGCCTTTTCCGATTACTCTGCCGGAGGAGATAACTTATATGGGGATGGGCTGGCTCTGGCCGCCGCCGTGTTTTCAGCCATATATACCCTGATTGGGCGTGAGGTGCGCAAGGGAATGTCAACCACCTCTTATACATATTTTGTTTACGTGTTCTGTGCTCTGACCCTTTGTGTTTCTGCTGCGGCAGCAGGAATCCCATTTACCGGGTATGGAGTCCGCTCTGTGCTTGTAGGGCTTTTGCTGGCCGTGTTTTCCACCTTGCTTGGACACAGCATTTTCAGTTGGTGCTTAAAATACTTGTCCCCTTCCTTTGTGTCTGCTTCCAAACTTTGTGAACCGGCTGTGGCCGCTTTGTTTGCTGCCTTTCTCTTTGGGGAAATTCCGGTTCTTTTACAGGTTATAGGCGGGGTTATTACCATTGGAGGAGTGCTTCTTTACTCCAAAGTGGAGAAAAACCAGTAGGATATTCCGCTGATTCAGTTGAAATAAATACAGGACAATGTGAAAACCGCAGAATACTGTTCCTTCTGCGGTTTTTCCTGTCATTTCTTTTAAGGCGTTTGTTCAGGAGAGCAGAACACAATCACCTTTGAAGGGGTGGTAATAGCCGGGATGCTTCGTGTAGTAAACATGTAAAGGACCAGAAGATAGTGATTTGATGGCGGGTAGAAAAAGATCTGTCCGTTGGAAAGGAGTATCTGCGTATCATAGTTATTGGTCAGACTCAGCTTCAGGGTGTTGTCCGAGCTCACTAGATTTTCGTCAAAGTAATCAAGCATGGCCTGACGTCCATCCGTATCCCGAACCAGGGCGATGGCTGTAAACTGGGGAGGATAAATGAGAGGAACGGGAGCCATTGTGTCATAAATGGCTATGATGGAATCACCAGATATAAAAGTATGCTGCTCCAGAACGTAGGTCTGGGAAGTGACGATCAAATTGACCTGGCCCAGGCTCTGGCTCATCATGGAAAGCATCAGAGAGCATCTGGCATTGTCATGGGAGGTCCTTAACGGTGTAACGGAACTGACTATTCCGTATATGGAGGCATAACGTGTCATAGAAACCTTCTACCTTCTACATTATTCTTTACCATATCTTATGAAGACAGGAGTAACTGTATGAAATCTTTTGTTGGAAATAAGTCCGCCATGCACATTCATAATTTGGCGGATGGAGTATATTTTTGGAGGCTGAGGTACTGGCCGCCAAATTATTCATGTCGGGCGTTCGCCCTATAGAAATATTAGTTTAAACAGTGCTTAGTGAGCGAGCTCACACGTACTGTTTAGACTAATATTTCTGCATGGCTCATCGGTGATGCAAATCGTAATAAAAAAGTCAAGAAATATACCATAAATATTTAGACATATTTCGCATATATAAGTTATAATAATCAGTGATTATGAAAAGTATAGCAAAGAGGTAGGAAATAGATGGAAAAAAGAGAACCGCGCAGCAGAAAGAAAAAAACATTTGGCTTAAAAGGATGGGCAGCTGTGTCCGGCATCACTGTAGCTGCGGCGGCATTGATTGGAACGCTGGTATACATACAGATCGGAAAACAATATGAAACCGTATTTTTTCCCAATACAACCATCAATGGCATGGATGCATCAAAAAAATCTGTAGAAGAGGTAAAGGAGCTGATCTCCAGGGAAGCCCGCAGTTACGTTTTATCAATCAGGGGAAGAGGGGGAAATGAGGAGCAGGTGAAGGGAAGCGACATTGGCCTGGAACCTGTTTTTGACGGAAGGCTGGAGGCAATTTTGTCAGAGCAGGAGCCCAACCAGTGGTTTCAGCACCGGAAAACGCCTCAGACCTTTGACATAGACACCATGATCCAGTATGATCAGGATAAATTTCAGGAAGTCATTGACCGTCTGGCCTTTTTTCAGGAGGAACGGATAGAAAAGCCTGAAAGCGCATACATATCCGACTATAAGCCGGGAACGGGATATGCCATTGTGGCGGCAAAGGAAGGAAACCAGCTTGACCGGGATAAGGCGTTGTCCGTTATTTCCCAGGCTGTTTTGGACTTAAAGCCGGAGCTTTCCTTAGAGGAGGCGGAGGCTTATGTGCGCCCTCACGTTCCCACCGATGATCCGGATCTGGTCAGCCGGGTGCAGACTATGAATCAGTATGCAGGCACTACCATAACCTACAATTTCGGAGGAGAAAAAACGGTTTTAAACGGCGATACCATTTCCCAGTGGATCAAAACGGGAGAGGATGGAAAGGCGTATTTAGACAGCGGAGCAGTGGCTTCTTATGTAAAGGGGCTGGCATCTAAACGGGATACATATAACAAGGCAAAAACCTTAAAGACCTCCTACGGCCAGTCCGTCAGAATTACAGGCGGCGTTTACGGCTGGAGGATTGACCAGAGTGCTGAGGCAGATGAGCTGGCACAGCTTATCCGTTCCGGACAGAGCCAGGTGAGAGAGCCGATTTACAGGCAGAAGGGAGCCAGCCACGGAGAAACGGATTACGGCAATACTTATGTGGAAGTCAACCTGACTGCCCAGCAGTTATTTTTCTACAAGGAAGGAAAGCTGGTGGTAAAAACAGATTTTGTATCCGGCAATGAGTCAAAGGGCTGGTCCACTCCTGCCGGTGTATATTCCATTACTTATAAAGAGCGGAATGCCACCTTAAAGGGGGAGGATTACAGAACCCCGGTGTCTTACTGGATGCCCTTTAACGGAAATATCGGCTTTCACGATGCTTCATGGCGCAACAGCTTCGGGGGAACTATTTTTAAGACCAGCGGTTCCCATGGCTGCGTTAACCTGCCTCCGGCATCGGCAAAGATCATCTTTGAAAATATAGCTTCAGGAGTTCCGGTTTTATGCTATCACCTACCGGGAACAGAGTCAAAGGCGGCTTCAGGCGGAACCACAAAGCCGGAAGAGACAAAGCCTGCTGAAACAAAACCAACACAAGGGACGACAGCACCTACGACTGAGGCTCCCAAGCCCACCACAAGCGCCCCAACTACTGCGCCTGTACCGACTACAGAAGCAGTGACCAAGGCTCCTGAGACAGAGCCTTCCACAAGCGCTTCTTCTCCTGAAAATAAGGAAAAAGGGCCGGGTGTTTCCAGTGGTTCCGGAAAAAATGAAGTAGGGCCGGGAGTGCGGCGCTGATGAATGGGAGGAATGAAGGATGCTGGTAAAAGAAAAGTTTGTACCCCTTCAATTTTTTAAGAGAGAAGCCTATACCGGAAGCCGGAAGGGAATGCGTTACCGGGTGGCAAAGGCAGAAGACGGCCTGGAGGCAGTGGTTTATCCCGGACCTTACTGCTATGAGGCGACAGAGGAAGAAAAGAAGACCAGAGTTGTCTTTCCTTTTTCCGATGAAGGGCTGGGCCAGGTGGTAGACTGGATCAATGAACAGTATGAGGAACATAAAAGCATCTGGGATGGTGCAAGAAGATAGAAAAGAGACCGGTTATACAAAATGAATGCGGTGCAGCTTAAATGCTGCGCCGTTTTTACTGCAGAAAAATGCCGGACCGGCGCAAGGATGAGACATTTACCCCTTTTCGAAACAGCTGAAATATGGTATGATAGCTTATTATGAATATAAAAAGCTGTCATCATAATCGGATGGACTGCAGGCAATGCAGCCCTATTATTGGAATGACTTACATGGAGGAAGAGAGATGGAAGACATCAAAGAGGAAGTAATTTCCAAAAACTTTATTGAACAGGAGATAGATAAGGACCTTGCAGAAGGCGTTTACGATCACGTGCAGACCCGGTTTCCACCCGAGCCAAACGGCTATCTGCATATCGGACATGCAAAGTCCATTTTGCTTAACTACGGTCTTGCTCAAAAGTACGGCGGAAAGTTCAACCTCCGTTTTGACGATACAAATCCGACAAAAGAGAAGACAGAATTTGTGGAATCCATTATGGAAGATGTAAAGTGGCTGGGTGCTGATTTTGAGGACCGCCTTTTCTTTGCGTCTGATTATTTCCAGACCATGTATGACTGTGCTGTTCTTTTGATTAAGAAAGAAAAGGCATTTGTCTGTGATCTGACTGCGGAAGAAATCCGGGAGTACAGGGGAGATTTTAAGACTCCGGGAAAGGAAAGTCCTTACAGAAACCGCAGTGTGGAAGAAAACTTAAAGCTGTTTGAGGAAATGAAAGAAGGCAAATATAAAGACGGGGAAAGAGTTCTTCGGGCTAAAATTGATATGGCATCTCCTAACATCAACATGCGTGACCCGGTCATTTACCGGGTGGCTCATATGACCCATCACAATACCGGGGACCAGTGGTGCATTTATCCCATGTATGATTTTGCCCATCCCATTGAGGATGCTATTGAGAAGATCACCCATTCCATCTGTACTCTGGAATTTGAGGATCACAGACCTCTGTATGAGTGGGTGGTAAATGAATGTGAATTTGAAAATCCTCCCCGCCAGATCGAGTTTGCCAAGCTTTACCTCACCAATGTGGTAACTGGAAAGCGCTATATCAAAAAGCTGGTGGAGGACAATATTGTAGACGGCTGGGATGATCCCCGCCTGGTTTCCATTGCAGCCTTGAGAAGAAGAGGCTATACCCCGGAAGCCCTGCGCATGTTTGTCAATCTGGTAGGCGTATCCAAGGCCAACAGCTCTGTGGATTATGCCATGCTGGAATACTGTATCCGGGAAGATTTAAAGCTGAAAAAGCCCAGAATCATGGCTATTTTAGATCCCATTAAGCTGGTGATCGACAATTACCCGGAAGATACCATAGAGTACCTGGACGTTGCCAACAACCTGGAAAATCCGGAGCTGGGAGAGAGAAATGTTCCCTTTGGAAAAGAGCTTTATATTGAAAGGGAAGACTTTATGGAAGAGCCTGTTAAAAAGTATTTCCGCCTCTTCCCTGGCAATGAAGTCCGTCTGATGAATGCCTATTTCGTAACCTGTACAGGCTGTGAAAAAGATGAGAACGGCAATGTGACTGTGGTTCACTGCACTTATGATCCTGAGACAAAGAGCGGTTCCGGCTTTGAAGGAAGAAAAGTTAAGGGAACCATTCACTGGGTGGCTGCTTCCACCGCAGTGCAGGCAGAATGCCGCTTATATGAAAATATTGTGGATGAGGAAAAAGGAAAGCTTAACGAAGACGGAAGCTTAAACTTAAATCCAAATTCCCTGATCATCTTAAAGGACTGCTATGTAGAGCCGGGTCTTGAAAATGCAAAGGCTTATGACAGCTTCCAGTTCGTCAGAAACGGCTTTTTCTGTATTGACTGCAAGGACAGCAAGCCGGAGCATCTGGTATTTAACCGGATTGTGTCCTTAAAGAGTTCATTTAAAATAACAAAATAACCGTAGCAGGCCAAGGCTTGTTAAAAGAAGAAATGCTGCATGGCTGGGACAAAAGGACGTGCGGCATTTCCCTATATTCCGCCTTATGGGGTGGAAAAGGAGGTCTTTTCCCATGGAGCTTATGATACCCTTAAAAAACTGTCCGGGCTGGCCCTATTACAGCCAGATTTACAGCTATATCAAAGAGGAGATCAAAAAGGGAGGCATAAGGCCTTCCACCCGCCTTCCTTCCACCCGTCTGCTGGCTGATCATTTAAAGGTGAGCCGCAGCACCACTCAGATGGCTTATGAACAGCTTCTTTCGGAAGGGTACATTGAATCCATTCCCTGTAAGGGCTATTATGTCTGCACCATTGACGGGCTGGTTCACACCGGACAGGTTCAGGGAGTGGGGATATCTTCCCCGGCAGGTCCTGCTTTTGGCGGGAAAAAGGCGGACTCGGCCCAGTGGAAAGTGGATTTTTCTCCAAGAGGAATCGATCTGGAGGCATTTCCCTTTAACACCTGGAGAAAGATATCAAAAAATACTCTTGTAGACGATAATAAAGAAATGTTTGCAACAGGAGACCCTCAGGGGGAACAAAGCCTCAGGGAAGCCATCCGGGTCTATCTTCATTCTGCCAGAGGGGTAAATTGTCAGGCAGAGCAGATCATCGTAGGAGCGGGAAGCGAATACCTGTTGATGCTTCTGTCCCAGATTCTAGGCACGGGGCAGGTCATTGCCATGGAAAATCCCACCTACAAGCAGGCTTACCGGGTATTTGACAGCTTAAAATACCGGGTGGTCCCGGTTTCCATGGACCGGTGGGGAATGTCGGTGGAGCTTTTGGAGAAAAGCGGGGCTGATATCGCCTATGTGATGCCTTCCCACCAGTACCCCACGGGAATCGTTATGCCTGTGAAGCGGAGGCAGGAGCTTCTGGCGTGGACCTATGAAAAAGAGGGACGGTATTTGATTGAGGACGATTACGACAGTGAATTCCGCTATAAAGGAAAGCCCATTCCTGCCCTTCAGGGATTAGATGGGAGAGAACGGGTCATTTACTGCGGAACTTTTTCCAAATCCATTGCCCCTGCCATCCGTGTAAGCTATATGGTTTTGCCGGGGCCCCTTCTTGATATTTACCGGGAACGGGTCAGCTTTTATGCCTCCACCGTATCCCGCATTGACCAGAATATCCTTTACCAGTTCATGTCAGAGGGCCATTATGAGCGCCATTTAAACCGGATGAGATCGGTTTACAAGGCCAAGCATGACGTTCTCACTGCCGGACTTAAGTCCTTTGAAGGCGATTTTACCATTAGAGGAGAATATGCAGGACTTCACCTGCTTTTGACTGACAAAAGGGAAAGATCTGAACAAATGCTGATTACAAAAGCGGAGCAGGCAGGAGTCAGAGTTTATGGTATGTCGGGATATTTTATCCATGAAGAGCATAATACCTACCCGTCCACCGTCGTTCTTGGATTTGCAAGCCTTACGGAAAAGGAGATAAGGGAAGGGCTGGAGCTTTTGAAGCTGGCCTGGGGCTTATGAGACAAGGTGAATTTGTCCGAGGGACAAAGAGAAAGCCCCCTGGGGAGAAGGTGAACTTGGCATAGGTCAAAGGGAGGCCCCCTGGGGAAAGGAGGGATTTTGTGAAGGAAAGAAAACGGACTATGGCAGCCATTGGGCTGATCACTGTTTTATTGCTTGCTTTGGGTGCTGCGGGAAGTGTAAAAAATGAGAAAGCGGCTCAGAGAAGAGAGAGTCAGACAGAGAATTTTGCAGCTTTGACAGCCAAAGAGGCCTTATCTGAGGCTTCTGAGGAGGCAGCGGCGGAGATTTCCCTTACTCCGGAGCAAAAGGAATTTCTGGATCAGCTGACAGAGCAGATGGACCGGGGGGATCTAGAGGGAGCCGCCAGAACTTTAAACAGCTATGAAATACCATGGAAGGAATTTCCCTGCATGTATGACGGAACGGCTATGAAGGCAGAGGTTTCTGATGGAAAAGGACTGGTATTTATAAAGGCTTCCACGGTTTTTTACGGGGATTTTGCAGGAGGCAGTCCTCAAGGAGCCTGTACGGCTCTTCAGGTTTTGGAGCTGGAAGAGGGGAAGCGTTATGATTATTCCCGTGGAACCTGGGATCAGGGAAAGATGACGGGAGAGGGAGAGAGCGGTTATAATTATTACGACGGGGTGACAGAGGACGTTACCAAGATGAATATAAAGAAGGGAACATACCAGGAGGATTTGATGGAGGGGGGAGTTACCTACACCAGCATCAATGCGGCAGGAGAAGAGACAACCTGGCAGTTTGAAGTGACTGGCGGGGTAATTGTTCCCGATGATAAGTGGATTAAGGAGACGGACAGTTCCGGAGCTGTTGTCTATAGGCTGATGGCAGAGGGAGACGAGGTTCATGCTTATACCTTAAGCGAAAGTGCTATGGGAGAGAGCCGGTGGAAAAATCTGATTGTATATGAGAACTGGAAGGCGGGAGGCTTTTAAGGGGTGAATCAGGAAATCATAGACCGTTTGGGCGTCATTACAGACGAAGAACGGGAAATATTGGGCGGGCGGACTGAAATTGACCGAAAGAGATATACGGAAGGGCAGGAGCTGGTCATTGACAGCAAAAAAATGCTGGACCATGGGAAGCTGATTTCCATAAGGCCTCATACCCGGTTTGTTCATTTCCCAAAGCATAAGCATAATTATATTGAAGTGACTTATATGTGCAAAGGGCAGACGACTCATATCATTGACGGGGAAAAGGTGGTTTTAAAAAGCGGAGAGCTGCTGTTTTTAAACCAGCATGCCACCCAGGAAATTCTCCCGGCAAGGGAGGAGGATATTGCGGTAAATTTTATTATTCTTCCTGAGTTTTTTGATACTGCCTTTGAAATGATGGGGGAGGAAGAAAACCTGCTGAGAGATTTTCTGGTAGGCTGTCTTTGTTTTGATCCCCGCTATGCCAGCTATCTTCATTTTAAGGTGGCAGAGGCTTTGCCGGTGCAGAATCTGGTGGAAAATATGGTGTGGACCCTGCTCAGTGACCAGCCTAATAAAAGGAGCATCAATCAAGTTACTATGGGGCTGTTGTTTCTCCAGCTCATGCATTATACGGATAAGATCAGCCATTCTTCCGAAAGCTTTGAACAGAAGCTGATTTTTCAGGTTCTGGCTTTTATCGATGAAAATTACAGGGAAGGGGAGCTGACAGAGCTTGCCGGGATTTTGGGATATAATATTTATTGGCTGAGCCGGGCCATTAAGCGGCTGACTGGCAGGACCTATAAAGATCTTCTGCAGATTAAACGGTTAAATCAGGCTTCTTTTCTCCTTTTGAATACCAGGCTGACGGTGACTGATATTTCCATTGCAGTGGGGTATGACAATACCAGTTATTTTCACCGGATTTTTCGGAATTACTATGGAATTTCTCCTAAGGAATACAGGGATTCGGCTTCTTAGGGAGGGGTGAAAAGAGGTGAGATAAGGGATGACTTTGCTTATGGAGTGTGGTATAATATTTTCATGAATGGGAGGGATGAATATGACTGAAAGTGAAAAAATAGATCTTTTATTGCAGGCAGTAACTGGTATTCAGGCTGATATGCAGGAAGTTAAAGCGGACGTGCAGGGACTTAAAACTGACATGCAGGAAGTTAAATCGGACGTGCAGGGACTCAAAGCTGACGTATCAGAATTAAAACGAAAAGTATCCGTGATTGAGTTGACACTGGAAAATGAAATCAGCCATAATATTATGGTAATTGCCGAAGGCCATTTAGATTTAAACCGTAAGCTCGATGAAGCCATCCACCTTACCAGTGACATTAAGGCAAAACAGGAAATTCAGGATTTATATATCAGAAGACATGACAATAAACTGAGGACCAAAGGGATTTCATAGCCCGCAGGTAAAATAATAAATGTTGTATACAAAGAAAAGCGTAAAGTCAAAGGACTTTACGCTTTTCTTTGCTATGGAGCGATTCCCATTCTCTTTTTGCTGGTATTTGTGACTTCATTGGAATACTTTTTAACGGAACTAAAATATTCCAAAGGAGACATACCTGTTGTCTTTTTAAACTGTCTGGAAAAGTATTGAAGGGAGCTGTAGGAGAGAAAATGCGCAATCTCTGTAAAGTTCATGTTCCCATCCCTCATAATTTCCTTGGAACGCTCAACCTTCATTAAGTTAAAATAATCAATGGCTCCGCAATTTTTTTCTCTGTGAAACAGAGAGTGAAGGGTGGAGCGGCTTATGGAAAACTCATCGCATATAGCTTTTATAGAAAGATGTTCACAGATGTGATACTCCATAAACTGGATAATCTGTTCTAAGTGGCTGGAATTGGAAGAAAGAGCCTTATGTTCCGTTGGCATGGAGTCAATGGAGCCCTCATCTGCTTTAAAATGGTTTCGTTTTATGTAAATTAAAAAGATTTGTAAATATAAAAGGATAAGCTGAGGCGCTCCAAAGGGCGGCTGCTGGACAAGCTCCACCTTTTCAATGGAGGGAATGTGAAGGGGAGTGGAAAATGCTGATTTTGCCTCTGCAATCATTCTGGAAATAAGGAAACGCTCTTCCTGATCCAAGGAACAGGTTTTCCCTTCAAAAAACTTCATGCTTTTGGAATGACAGCGAAAGGAGACTGCTACCAGGTTGGGAGCCTTGTTTCCCGACGCCTTTAAGGCATGAAATTCATTTGGTTTATGGAAAATAATATCCCCGGCTTTTAAATAGTAAATGGACTGGTCTGCCTGTACAATGATTTCCCCTTTATCCACATAAAGAAATTCCCAGAAGTCATGGGATTCCCCGGAAAATACAAAATCTTTCATATACTCAAAATAATGGATTGTTATGATCTCATGGATTTCAAATTCTTTATTCAGGGCTGTGCTGCAATATGCCATGGGAATACCTCCTTTGGCTTTTAGGGTAACATAAAAAAGAAAAGCTGGCAATAAGAACCTGTTAAAGTTGACCCAAAGAGCCTAGACTCTATGAATGATTTTGTGCATAATAGCATAAAAAATGAGGAATCTGCCAAGGAGTCCGGACAATAGTATAAGCATATCCTCAGGGTTCATTATATAATAGTAAAAGAATCTTAAACACTTAAAAATGGAGGATATCATGGAAAAGATTAAAGTTGCCCTTGCAGGCCTTGGGAGCAGGGGAAAGGATGCTTACGCCCCTGTTGCAAAGCTGTTTCCGGAAAAGATGGAAGTTACCGCCATTGCAGATATTGACAGGGCAAAGGTGGAAGAAGTGGCAAAGGAGTATGGAATACCGGAAGAAATGTGTTTTAACAGTGCGGAGGAAATGTTGAAACAGGAACGTCTTGCAGATGTGATGTTTATTACAACCCAGGACAGGCAGCATGTGGGCCATGCGATTCCGGCTCTTGAGAAGGGGTACGACCTGCTGCTGGAAAAGCCTGTTTCCCCGGACATTGATGAGTGCAGAGATCTTTTAAAAGCAGCCAATAAGCTGGGCCGGAAAGTAGTAATCTGCCATGTGCTGCGCTATACGCCTTTTTACACGAAAGTAAAGGAAGTGATTGATTCCGGAGTGATCGGCGACGTGGTCACTGTTATGGGGATTGAAAACGTAGGTTATTGGCACCAGGCCCATAGCTTTGTAAGAGGAAACTGGAGAAATTCAGATATAACCAGCCCTATGATTCTTCAAAAATGCTGTCATGACATGGACCTTTTATTATGGCTCACCAAAAAAACGTGTGAGTCTGTCACTTCTTTTGGAGGCACTTATCTGTTTAAAGAAGAAAAAGCTCCAAAAGGTGCTGCAAAGCGCTGCCTCGATGGATGCAGTGTGAAAGAAGAATGTCCTTTTGATGCGGAGAAAATTTACATAACCAATGAAGCCACCGGTGTTGCCCATGGAAAGACCCACTGGCCATGTGATGTACTGACCCTTCACCCTACGGAAGAAACCGTTGTGGAGGCTGTAAAGACAGGCCCTTACGGAAGATGTGTCTATCATTGTGATAACAATGTAGTGGATCATCAGGTGGTGAATTTAAACATGACAGACGGCTCTACCATCAGTTTTACCATGACTGGATTTACGGAAGAAAACTCCCGCTATACAAAGTTTATGGGAACAAAGGGAGAGATTGAGGCCAGTCTCCATTCCAATCTTATCACTGTAAGACCTTTTGGAAAAGAAAAAGAAGTCATTGATGTTTCCAAGTTATCCGATGATTTTTCCGGACATGCCGGGGGAGATAAGCGGCTGGTGGAAGAATTTATTGATATGATCAGGGAAGGGAGAGAGCCAGACCGTACCATGACCACTTTGGAGCAATCCCTTGAGAGCCATTTTGTAGCTTTGGCTTCAGAACAGTCCAGAATTCTTGGCGGAAAGCCTGTTTATTTAAAGGATGTCCGTTAAGCTTAAAATTCAAATAAAAAGGAGAGAACAGTTATGAAGAAAAGAAGTGTGATCAAAACATTGGCATCAGGCCTGGTACTTGCCATGGCCGCAGCCAGCCTTGCAGCATGCAGCAGTACAGGCGGACAAGCCTCAAAGGGAGGTCCTGTGACCCTCAGCCTTGGAATCTGGGATGAGAAACAGCGTCCTGTTATGGAAAGCATGATACAGGCTTATGAAAAAAATCATGAGAATGTGAAGGTGGAAATTCAGCTGACCCGCTATAAGGGCGGTGAATACTGGACCAAGCTGGAGGCTTCTGCAACAGGAGGAACAGCACCGGATGTGTTCTGGCTGAACGTGCTCCATGCAGAAGATTATTATGATGGAGGCATTTTGCTGGATTTAAATGAATACCTGGAAAAATCCGATTTAGATTTAGAGAAAAATTTTCCTCAGTCTCTTGTAAGCGCTTATAATTTTGATGATAAGCAGATTGCAATACCAAAGGATTTTGATACCAATGCCCTATGGTATAACAAGGAAATCTTTGATAAGGCAGGAGTGGCTTATCCTACTGATGACTGGACCTTTGAAGACCTGGTAAGCACCTGCAAAGAGCTTAAAGAAGCAGGGCTTGATGACGGCGTGTATCCCTTTGCCTGCCCGATTGATTTCCAGACCTGGTATTATCCTACGGTATATGCAAACGGCGGCTGGATTTTAAATGAAGACAAAACGGAAACCGGCTATGCAGATCCCAAGACGCAGGAAGGAATCCAGTGCTGGATTGATCTGATCGGAGAAGGTTACTCCCCTTCAGCAGCTTCTTTGTCAGAAACAAATGCTGATGCCATGTTTGGAGGCGGACAGCTTGCCATGGTGTTAGCCGGTTCTTATATGACCCCGGAGTATATGGGAAATGAAGTGATTAACACCAAAATTGATCTGGTGGAGTTTCCGGAATTTAATGGAGTTGAGCCAAATATCATAAACGGGCTGGGCTATTCAGTATTTTCAGGAAGTAAAAACAAGGATGCAGCAGCAGATTTTGCATTGTGGATGGGAAGTGAAGAAGCCATGAAGATTCAGGGAGAAAGCGGAGTTGTTATTTCTGCCCGCAACGACGCCCAGGGATACTTCACTGAATCCAACAAGGATTTAAACCTGGCTGCTTACACCAATCATTCTGATAAAGCCAATCCTCTTCCTGTATGCAAGTCCTCTGCGGAAATTTACGATCTGGAAGAAGAAGCTTTAAAGGCGGCCTATTCCGGCAGCAGGCCCCTGGTGGATGCATGTGCAGAGCTCAAGGCTGCCGCGGATGAAGTGCTGGCAAAAAAATAATAAGTAGGTGTAAAATATGCAGGGTACCACAAAAAAGAAAATAGCAAAGCGGCAATGGAGGGAATGGATAGAGGGGTATTTATTTATCGCCCCTCTGCTGACCGGAATCTTTATGTTTTACATTATTCCGTTCATTCAGAACTTCTGGTTCAGCTTTAATGATGTGAATAAATTCAATGTAGCTACTTTTTGCGGTCTTGATAATTACATAGAAATGTATCACGATAAAGAAGTGTGGGGAGCACTTGGCAATACATTTCTTTATGTTGGAATTACTGTGCCTGTGGGTCTTATGCTGTCCCTGTTTGTAGCGGCCCTGCTTAATACGAAAATCAGGGGAACTTCTTTTTACCGGACCATTTATTTCCTGCCATCTGTGACCATGTCGGCTGCGGTGGCAGTGGTCTGGAGATGGATTTACAATGAACAGTATGGTCTTTTAAATGCAGCAATAAAGCTTTTGGGGCTTCCGGCACACGGTTGGATTACTGACCCCAGAACCGCCATATTTATGGTTATGATCGTTGGAATATGGGGGACCGTAGGCTATAATATGATCATTCTCCTGGCAGGTATGCAGGGGATATCCAGGTCTTATTATGAAGCTGCGTCGGTAGACGGGGCAAGCGGTATCTGTCAGTTTTTTAAGATCACCGTTCCCATGCTGTCTCCAACGATATTTTTCGTTTTAATCACTTCTGTCATCAGCGGTTTTCAGGTCTTTGATACCATATATATGATGATTGGAAAAAAGAATATGGCCTTTAAAAGCACCCAGACACTGGTTATGATATTTTACAGCAATGCCTTTGATTACGGTCATAAGGGTTATGCAGCAGCCATATCCATTTTAATCTTTTCTATTATCATGCTGGTGACACTGTTCCAGATGTTAGGGCAGAAAAAATGGGTTAATTACGACTAAAGGAGGAGAAGCCGGATGAAGAACGTGAGCAGCCGTAAAAAGCTATTGATCCATCTGATTCTGATTGCAGGAATCGGTATTACCGTGTTTCCCTTTCTTTGGATGATCTTCACTTCGTTTAAAACAAAGGGAGAATCAATGGCCATTCCGCCTACGATTCTGCCTCAGCGACTGGTTACAGATTCCTATTATTCTGTTGTAACCGCACTTCCCTTTGGGAAGATTTATATGAACACCATTTTTTCTACCCTTGTAACAGTTGGGGGACAAGTCATAATCTGTACTCTGGCAGCTTATTCCTTTGCCAGAATTAAGTTTCCGGGAAGAGATGCATTGTTTCTGCTGGTTCTTTCTATCCTGATGGTGCCAGGGCAGATCTTTCTGGTGCCTCAGTATCTTATTATACAGAAAATGGGCCTTTTAGATACTCTGTTTGCCCTTTTCCTGCCTAATTTATTCAGTTCCTTCGGAACCTTTATGATGCGGCAGTTTTTCTTATCCCTGCCTGATGAGCTGGAAGAAGCGGCCATTCTTGACGGCTGCGGCAGATTCCAGATTCTCGTTAAGATTATGGTTCCTCTGATTAAACCGGGAATTGTGGCCCTTGTTATTTTTACAGCTAAGTTTGCCTGGAATGATTTTATGTGGCCCATGATCGTCAATACCACAACTTCTAAAATGACTCTGGCTCCTGCTCTTTCCACGCTGCAAGGGCAGTATATTAATGATTATCCGGCCCAGATGGCAGGATCTGTTCTGGCGGTTATTCCAATGGTTATTCTGTTTTTTATCTTCCAGAAGCAATTCATTGAAGGAGTGGCACATACGGGAGTAAAGGGTTAAGAAAGAATTTGAAAATCCTTAAAACCCAAGAATTTTACGAAAAAGTTTATCCGAAATTTTATAGAAACAGAAGTTATAAAGTAATAAACAAAGGGAATATTACATATACTTGGTAATATATGGCTGATATAAAAATTTTTATAAAGGAGAGGACCATTATGCCAAGAGGAGTAAGAAAAACACCGCTTGAAAAGCTTCAGGAAGAGTTAAAAGAGGTGCAGGAATCCATTCAGCAGTATAAAAACTGCCTTGTTACTTTAAACGAAAAAGAAAAAACCATTCAGGATAAAATGAAGCTGGAAGAATTTAAAGAAGTATCATCAATATTGGACGAGCATGAGATGTCAATTATGGATTTAAAGGAATTGCTGATTTCATCGAAAGCGGAATAAATAAGATTTATGTGGCTTAGGAAGCCGTGCAAATAAGGACGCAGTTTTAATTAAACTGCGTCCTTATTTTTTGTCTCCATATCCGTTATGATAGAAACAGAAACATCCTTTGGGTATTTCTGCATGTCCCAATAGGGTGGCGGGAAAGAAAAGAGGAATGGAGAGTGGTTTATATGGAAAAGTACTATCTTGCCATAGATATCGGTGCCTCCAGCGGACGTCATATCCTGGGTTCTTTAAAAGAAGGAAAGATAGTCTTTGAGGAGATTTACCGGTTTGACAATGGCATGAAACTCAAAGACGGACATTTGTGCTGGGATATGGAGTCCTTATTTGCGGAAATAAAAGAGGGCATGAAGCAGTGTAAAAAACTTGGGAAAATTCCTGTTACCATGGGAATTGATACCTGGGCAGTGGATTTTGTTCTTTTGGATGAGGAAAACCGGCTGCTGGGAAATGCGGTGGGATATCGGGACGACAGGACAAAGGGAATGGATGATAAGGTATATGAGATCATTTCTTTGAAGGACTTATATAAGAAAACTGGAATCCAGAAGCAGATTTTTAACACCATTTATCAGCTTACGGCTGTAAAGGAAGAAAGACCGGAATATATGGAAAAGGCGGCTTCCTTCCTTATGATTCCTGACTATTTTCATTATCTTCTGACAGGGTTAAAGAGGCAGGAGTATACCAATGCAACCACCACCCAATTAGTGAACCCGGAAACAGGAAACTGGGATTACGAATTGATTGAGAAACTGGGCTTTCCGGAAAGGCTTTTTCATCAGCTTTCCATGCCGGGAACTTTAGTGGGAACATTGAAGCCGGAAATAGAAGCGGAATTGGAATTTAACTGCCAAGTGGTTCTTCCGGCCACTCATGATACCGGTTCCGCTGTTATGGCAGTTCCAATGGAGGAGGGCAGCGGAGATTCCTTGGAAGACATTCTTTACATAAGCTCAGGAACCTGGTCTCTTATGGGAACAGAACTGGGCAAGGCGGATTGTTCTGTGGAAAGCATGGAAGCTAACTTTACCAATGAGGGCGGCTACGATTTCCGGTTCCGGTATTTAAAGAATATTATGGGGCTTTGGATGATCCAGTCCGTAAGGAAGGAATTGGCATCTGAAGGGCAGAATTACTCCTTTGCCGGGCTGTGTCAGATGGCTTCAAAGGAAACTATTGCTTCTATAGTAGACTGCAATGACAGTACATTTCTGGCACCGGAGAGCATGGTGAAAGCAGTGCAGGATTTTTGCCGAAGGTCCGGAATGCAGGTGCCTGAGACGGCAGGGGAAGTGGCGGCTGTCATTTACAACAGCCTTGCTGCCTGCTACAGGGACACAGTTGAGGAACTGGAAGCCATTACAGGAAAGCATTACTCCTCCATTCATGTGGTGGGAGGCGGCTCCAATGCAGAGTATTTAAATCAGTTAACAGCAAACCGCACAGGGCGGACTGTCTATGCGGGGCCTGGAGAAGCCACTGCCATCGGTAATCTGCTGGCCCAGATGCTGGCAGCAGGAGAATTTAAGGATTTAAAATCAGCAAGAGAAAGGGTTTACCGTTCTTTTGCCATAACAGAATACAAGCCGGATCACCAGTGATAGGAAGGGAGAGGGATTTTTATGATACGGAAATCATTTAAAATGTATTTAAATGAAGGAATGGCTCAGGAATATGAAAAGAGGCACAACCTGCTATGGCCTGAAATGAAAGAGATGATTCATCAATGCGGCGGCCATAACTATTCTATTTTCCTGGATGAAGAAACAAATGTCCTTTACGGCTACATAGAAATTGAAGATGAGGAGAAATGGGCTGCATCGGCGGATACGGCTATTAACCGGAAATGGTGGGACTTTATGGCAGATATTATGGAAACCAACCCTGACAACAGCCCGGTTTCCGTCGGATTAAAACCTGTGTTTCACTTGGATTAAATCAAATTATATAGAAGGAGAAACGATCATGACAATAAAAGAACGGTATGAGGCGGCAAAAGAAATGTATCAGGGAGCAGGTATTGATGTGGATGCAGCGGTGGAAGCCTTAAAAAGAATCCCCATTTCCATGCATTGCTGGCAGGGTGATGATGTAAATGGATTTGACCGGGAAGGCGCTTTATCCGGCGGAATCCAGGCAACCGGCAATTATCCGGGGCGGGCCAGGAATCCGGGGGAGCTGATGGCAGATATGGATAAGGCTCTGAGCCTGATTCCGGGAAAGCACAGGATTAACCTTCATGCCAGTTACGCTATTTTTGAAGAAGGAGAATGGGCTGACAGGGATAAGCTGGAGCCAAAGCATTTTGCAAAATGGGTGGCGTTTGCCAAGGAGAGGGGCATTGGCATTGATTTTAACCCTACATTGTTTTCTCATCCAAAGGCCGAGAATGCCACTTTATCAAGCCAGGATCCTGAAATCCGCAGCTTCTGGATTGACCATGTAAAGGCATGTATCCGTATTTCCCAGTATCTTGCAGAGGAACAGGGAACTCCCTGTACCATGAATATATGGATTCCCGACGGACTGAAGGATATCCCTGCCGACAGGACGGCTCCAAGAGCAAGGCTTAAGGATTCTCTTGATCAGATTCTTTCTATGGATTATGACAAGAGCAAGGTATATGTGGCAGTGGAATCTAAGGTGTTTGGAATCGGCATGGAAAGTTATACCGTAGGTTCCCATGAGTTTTATATGAATTATGCTTCTAAAAATGATATTCTCTGCCTGCTGGACAGCGGACATTATCATCCCACAGAAGCAGTATCTGACAAGATTTCTTCCATGCTCCTGTTCTTTGACAAAGTGGCCCTTCACGTTACAAGGCCTGTGCGCTGGGACAGTGACCATGTGGTATTGTTTGACGATGAAACGAAGGAGATTGCCAAGGAAATCGTACGGGGAGACGCTGGCCGTGTTCTTCTGGCCCTGGACTTCTTTGACGCAGGAATCAACCGTTTAAGCGCCTGGATCGTGGGAATGCGCAACATGCAGAAGGCTCTGCTAAATGCCCTCCTTCTTCCCAATGAAAGGCTGGCAAAATTGCAGGAGGAGCGCAATTTCACCGAGCAGATGATGGTTCAGGAGGAGATGAAGCTTTACCCCATAGGCGATGTGTGGAATTATTTCTGTGAAATCAATGGAGTTCCCGCAAAAGAGGACTGGTTTGAAGAAGTCCGTGCCTATGAAAAAGAAGTGCTGGTTAACCGGAAATAAGGAGGAAGAATATGAAAATTTTAGATGCTGAATTTGTAAAAGGCTTTATCCGCTTATGTGACGACGGATTTCGCCAGAACTGGCATGAGAGAAACGGAGGCAACTTAAGCTACCGGATCAAGCCGTCAGAAGTGGAAGAGATAAAAGAGGAGCTGACAAAGGAAAAACCCTGGCAGCCCATTGGCACTGCAGTAAAGGGATTGGCCGGAGAGTATTTTATGGTGACCGGAAGCGGGAAGTATTTCCGCAATGTGATCCTGGATCCCAAAGCCAATACGTGTATCATTGAAATCGATGAAACAGGGGAACAATACAGAATCTGCTGGGGACTGGTAAATGGCGGCCGCCCCACCAGCGAGCTTCCTTCCCATCTCATGAACCATGAAGTGAAAAAAGAGGCCACAGATGGAAGACACAGGGTGATTTACCATGCCCATCCCACTAATATCATTGCCCTCACTTTTGTGCTTCCATTAGAAGACAAGGTATTTACCAGAAAATTATGGGAAATGGCTACGGAGTGTCCGGTTGTATTTCCCTCCGGTATTGGAGTGGTAGGCTGGATGGTTCCGGGGGGACGGGATATTGCGGTGGCAACCAGCGAACTGATGAAAAAATACGATGCAGCCATCTGGGCCCATCACGGCCTGTTTGCTTCAGGAGAGGATTTTGACCTGACCTTCGGCCTGATGCATACGGTGGAAAAGTCTGCTGAAATCCTTGTTAAGGTGCTCTCAATCCGCCCTGATAAGCTTCAGACCATAACCGCAGAAAACTTCCGCGATCTGGCAGTTGATTTCAAGGTGGCCTTACCGGAAGAATTCCTTTATGAAAAGTAATTTGTGACAGAAAATAAAAAACCGTCGGAACCAGTTGAGTTCCGGCGGTTTGTCTCCTGTCTTAAGGGAGTTATTCCATAATATCTTCCACAATGGTGGTGGTTTCTTCGGCCAGGTTTTTCAGAGCTTTTCCAGCATCCTCTGCTGTATCTTTTGCCTGATCAACTACATCTTCAGCCGTTTCTTTTACGGTGTCAGCAGCATCCTCAACAGCATCTTCTATAACGTCTGCTGCGTCTACTGCCTTATCAGCCAGATAATCTGCTGCTCCGGCAGCGTAATCCAGGCCTCCGTCTTCAGTCATGTCCTCCTGGTCTAAAGCCGCTTTTGCCTGTCCTTTAGCAGAGTCAAACTTATCCTTTGCAGTAAATTTCATGGCAGAAGCTGCTTCCTTTACCGTATCGGTAACAATGCCTGCCGCATCCTTTACCATGTTTCTTGCCGCATTAGCCGCATCTCTGGCTGCTTCTGCCGTATCAGAGGCTGCGATCTTAAATTCGTCCTTATTGGCATGTAAGGAAACGTAATTGCGGTTCATGGTGCTGTCAATTTTGGTAATGTCATCGTCGTCATCTTCAAAGTCATGGAAGTTTTCTTCCAGTTCCTTGTGAAAGGATTTGTATTTTGTAAAGTAAGAGATGCCGGCAGCGGCAGCGCCTGCTATCGTTGCAAGTGCTACAAATTTCCCAAAACCATTACCTTTTTTTGCCATTTAAAACACTCCTTTCCTTTTGGGCATAATGATACGCCTGAAAGGCGATTTACTCTGTTTAATATTGTAATACTTCCAAAAGAAAAAATAAAGGTATATAATAAGAAAATTTCTATAAACTATGTAGATGAGGACAAAAATCCTTAAATATGGGAAAAATGTAAAAAATATATAAAGTTAGCACTCAACTCTTGACAGTGCTAATAATGAGTGATATAACTTAGTATGTAAATAAAATAAAACTTCTTTAGGTGAACCTGAAGAAAGAAAATAATCAAATGTCTATGAGGAGGAATTGCAATGAAATTAGTTCCATTATTTGACAAAGTCGTTTTAAAACCGCTGGTTGCTGAAGAAACAACCAAGTCAGGAATTGTCCTGCCAGGTCAGGCAAAGGAAAAACCACAGCAGGCGGAAGTCATCGCAGTAGGACCTGGCGGTCTGGTAGACGGAAAAGAAGTCTCCATGCAGGTAAAAGTGGGCGATAAGGTAATCTTCTCCAAATATTCCGGAACAGAGATTGAAACCGGGGAAGACGATGAGAAATTTGTAATCGTAAAGCAGAATGACATTTTAGCGGTAATTGAATAACCGGGCAATCAGAATTTGAACGTAACTGTTCAGTACGGCGGAATAATGGGGTTAAAATCAGTGTCAAGCTTGCTTGTAAGATGATTTTTGCACCATTATTCTCATCGGAGGTCCTAAATAATTATATTAAAACTAATATTTTTAGACGAAAACTGGAGGAATGAAACATGGCAAAGCAGATTAAATATGGCGTGGACGCCAGAAAAGCACTGGAGTCCGGAGTAAATCAGTTAGCAGATACTGTTCGTGTGACCTTGGGACCCAAGGGAAGAAACGTTGTTTTGGATAAATCCTTTGGCTCACCTTTAATCACCAATGACGGTGTGACCATTGCAAAGGAAATTGAATTAGAAGATGCATTTGAAAATATGGGAGCTCAGTTAGTAAAAGAAGTTGCCACAAAGACCAATGATGTGGCAGGTGACGGTACTACAACTGCAACTGTTCTGGCTCAGGCTATGATCAACGAAGGCATGAAGAACCTGGCAGCTGGCGCAAACCCAATCGTTTTAAGAAAGGGTATGAAGAAAGCGACAGAAGCAGCCATAGAGGCTATTGCAAAGATGAGCGAGCCCATTAAGGGAAAAGCTTCTATTGCAAGAGTTGCAGCTATTTCCGCAGCAGATGATGAAGTAGGCGAGATGGTAGCTGACGCTATGGAAAAGGTTTCTAACAACGGCGTTATTACTATTGAAGAGTCTAAGACCATGAAGACAGAGCTGGACCTGGTAGAAGGTATGCAGTTTGACAGAGGTTATGTTTCCGCTTATATGTGTACTGACATGGAGAAGATGGAAGCTAACTTAGATGATCCGTACATCCTGATTACAGATAAGAAGATTTCCAACATTCAGGAGATCCTTCCATTGTTAGAGCAGGTGGTTCAGTCCGGCGCAAGACTTCTCATCATTGCAGAAGACGTAGAAGGCGAAGCACTGACAACCCTGATTGTAAATAAATTAAGAGGAACCTTCAATGTAGTAGGTGTAAAGGCACCTGGCTACGGCGACAGAAGAAAAGAGATGCTTCAGGATATCGCAGTTTTAACAGGCGGTACCGTAATTTCCGACGAATTGGGCTATGATCTTAAGAGCGCTACCCTGGATATGTTAGGACGTGCAAAATCCGTTAAGGTTCAGAAGGAAAATACAGTCATCGTAGACGGCAACGGCGACAAAGATGCCATCAACGCCAGAATCGGCCAGATCAAGAGTCAGATCGAGGAAACCACTTCTGACTTTGACAGAGAGAAATTACAGGAAAGACTTGCAAAATTATCCGGCGGCGTAGCAGTAATCCGTGTAGGTGCTGCAACAGAAACTGAGATGAAGGAAGCAAAGCTTCGTATGGAAGATGCTTTATCTGCAGCAAGAGCAGCAGTGGAGGAAGGTGTAATCGCAGGCGGCGGTTCTGCTTATATTCATGCGATTACTCAGATTGAACATGTTGTAAGTGAACTGGAAGGCGATGAGAAAACCGGAGGAAAGATCATCTTAAAGGCTCTGGAGTCTCCGTTATACCACATTGTTGCCAACGCAGGTCTGGAAGGCAGCGTTATCATCAATAAGGTGAAAGAATCCAAGGTTGGAACTGGTTTTGACGCATACAAGGAAGAATATGTAGATATGGTTGAAGCAGGTATTCTGGATCCTACTAAGGTAACCAGAAGCGCACTTCAGAATGCAACCAGCGTTGCTTCTACCCTATTGACAACTGAGTCCGTTGTTGCTAATATTAAAGAAAAATCACCAGCAATGCCTGCACCGGGCGGAATGGATATGATGTAAGCAATGAGCAGTGCGAAACAGGACGTGAACAAATTTTCGTTGTGCTTGCACATAAGAAAACTTGTTTATGTCTTGTTTCATAGGGCGAATGCCCGACAGCGGGTAGAGCCGCAGGCTTTACCCGCTGCACTGCGGACTTACTGCACTGCAGGAAATCTGCACTGCGGACTCCCGGAAATGTCAGGCACCAAAGAGGAAAGGACCCAGTACCATATGAATGAAATGTATGCAGAATGTCTTGTAAAACGCAAATCCCCAGCCTATACTATGCTGTTAAAAATCGCAATGGGAGTTCTATGTGTAATCGCATTTTTCCTTTCCATCACTCCGCTTTTGGGAGTCTTTGGAGTGGTAATTCTCTTTGCGGCTATTGCAGGAACCTACTTTGTATTCCGCAACAGCGAGGTGGAATTTGAATATCTTTATGTGACCAACAGCCTTTCCGTTGACCGGATTTACGGCAAGAGTAAGAGAAAGAAAGCCTGGGAAGGTTCCATGAATGATATCCAGATTGTTGCGCCTACAGGTTCCACAGAGGCCAGAGATCACGAGACAGGAAATATAAAAGTACTGGATTTTTCTTCCCATATGCCGGGAGTAAAGACTTATACCCTGATCAGCCAGTCCGGCGGAGAACGGACCAAAATCATATTTGAGCCCGATGAAAAGCTGCTTCGCTGTATGAGAATGACAGCGCCGCGGAAGGTGATTCAGGGAATATAATAGAAATCAGGAGACAAGCGGTTTGAATGGACTGCCTGCCTCCTGATTTTTTTATTTTATTTTATAAAGGATTTTGGTTGAGTTCTGAAAAAGAAGACAGATTTTTCCGGCAGACTTCTATTTCATCTCTTGATGCATCGCAGACAGCCATAATCTGCTCTACCGGAAATTCCTGGCTGAGCATTTTCATGATTATTTTTCTGCGCTCCTGTTCCATTCCCTGTTCTATACCCTTTTCCATGCCCTTTTCTATATTTTCCATATCACGCATTAGTAATGTCATATATTCATGCCTCCATTCTCTGTTCTTTTTTGCCTCTTTTACGGCATCTTCCAGCTTTTTTCCAAAGGGATCACTGACCGGTCTCCCGGCCACAAGGTCGAGAAAAGCTTTCAGCCCTTCACTGATGTTACCGGTATTGCCGTCAGCATTCAAAAAAATCCTGGTTGTTCCGTCTTGCAAATGTATGTAGTTATCTTCCTTACAAATATATTCAAATGTATAAATGTGCCTGTTTTTACCGAATAAGTCAAATGGGCAGATAAAAATGATATAGCTGTTATTTAATTTTGTATATGTCTCTCCTTTATCAATTAACTGCAAATCAATGATGGACTGGTAGTACCTTGTTCTTTTGGGAAGTTCTTTTGTGTCGATTGTCTGCATTTCAATGTTATACACTGTGCTGTTATCTCCGATTACATAAACATCCAGTCTTATGCTGCGGGCATCTTTATCCAGGCGGATGCTTTTTTGAAGTTCCGGGTATTGAATGCTGGAAATATTTAATTCCGGAAGTATTTTCTGCAAAAGCTCCATGCACAGCGCCGGATCTGTCATGACCTTTCCAAAAATAAAGTCATTGGATATTCCCAGGGAGTTCCAATCAGTTTTCATTTTAATCATTCGTGCCTCCTGCTGCAGGGTATTTGTATAAACAGCAGGAAAAGCCAGTCAGCAATGTCCTGCCGGAAAATATCTCCCTCAGAGCATTGCAGCAAACATACCTTATATCAGAATTATATCATTTTAAGGATTCTGTTGCAAGAACGGGATAGAGAGGAAGACTTGGAAGATAATTTTAAAATGGAATAAAAAATGACAAAAAAGAAATTTCTGAAGCTGAAAAAAGAATTTAAAAAGATATTTGATATGATGGTTTTATGATACCACAGAGTCAAAAACAAGTAAACAATTAATTAAGTTTTTGTCCGTTGACAACCTTTATAAAATTTGTTAAACTATGTAACTAATAAGCAGGCAAGAATACTTAGCAACCGTACAAATCGTAAAGAAAAGGAGAGATTAAATTAATGGGTACAATTATTGGCGACGGCATTACTTTTGATGATGTGCTCCTGGTTCCGGCCTATTCAGAAGTGGTCCCGAATCAGGTTGATTTAACAACCAGTCTTACCAAAACGATTAAGCTGAATATCCCCCTTATGAGCGCAGGAATGGATACGGTGACGGAACACCGCATGGCCATTGCCATGGCGAGACAGGGAGGAATCGGCATTATCCATAAGAACATGTCCATTGATCAGCAGGCAGAGGAGGTTGATAAGGTCAAAAGGTCTGAGAACGGTGTTATCACAGACCCATTTTTTCTCTCCCCGGAGCATACCTTAAAGGATGCCAATGATCTTATGAGCAAGTTCCGCATTTCAGGAGTTCCCATTACAGAAGGAAAAAAACTGGTGGGTATCATCACCAACCGGGATTTGAAATTTGAAGAGGACTTCAGCCGCAAGATCAAGGAATCCATGACCTCTGAAAACCTGGTAACAGCCAAAGAAGGAATTACTCTGATGGAGGCCAAGAAGATTCTTGGCAAGGCAAGAGTGGAAAAGCTTCCTATTGTAGATGACGACTTTAATTTAAAGGGTCTGATTACCATTAAGGACATCGAAAAGCAGATCAAATATCCAATTTCCGCTAAGGATAACCAGGGAAGGCTGTTGTGCGGCGCTGCCGTGGGAATTACAGCCAACGTGCTGGAACGGGTAGGAGCTTTGGTAGGGTCCAAGGTAGATGTGGTGGTTTTAGACTCTGCTCATGGTCATTCTGAAAATGTTATTCACTGCGTAAAGCTGATCAAGGAAGCTTATCCGGAGCTTCAGGTCATTGCAGGAAACGTAGCTACAGGAGAGGCCACAAAGGCATTGATTGAGGCCGGAGCCGATGCAGTGAAGGTGGGAATCGGACCTGGTTCCATCTGTACCACCCGTGTGGTAGCCGGGATCGGCGTTCCCCAGATTACCGCAGTTATGGACTGCTACGCTGTAGCCAAGGAATATGGAGTGCCTATCATTGCCGACGGCGGAATCAAGTACTCCGGTGATCTGACAAAGGCCATTGCAGCCGGCGGAAGCGTATGTATGATGGGAAGCATGTTTGCCGGATGCGACGAAAGCCCGGGAACATTTGAATTGTACCAGGGAAGAAAATACAAGGTATACCGCGGCATGGGTTCTATTGCAGCCATGGAAAACGGAAGCAAGGACCGGTATTTCCAGGCTGATGCCAAAAAGCTGGTTCCCGAAGGGGTAGAGGGCCGTGTGGCCTATAAGGGAATGGTAGAGGATACCGTATTCCAGATGCTGGGAGGCCTGCGGTCCGGAATGGGATACTGCGGAACACAGACCATTAAAGAGCTGCAGGAAAACGGAAGATTTGTGAAGATCACGGCAGCTTCCTTAAAGGAAAGCCATCCCCATGATATTCATATCACAAAAGAAGCGCCTAACTACAGCGTTGATGAATAAAAGTTTCTTATAAAATAAAAGCAGGTGGAGATCATAAAAGATCCTCCACCTTTTTGATTACAAGGCTAATGGCCTCTGTTAAATTCAGACTTTCGCAGCCCACTACGTGATGGTTGCATTTATTTACCGGAATCAGTATTTTATACGCAGAGCTTTTCCCTATGGCCTCTGACATGGCCGGTGTGATTTCTCCCAGAAGAGAGTCTGCAATGACGATTCCTATAGGGCCGATGATCACATCCGCCTGACGGCTCGCAACAATAACCGGATTTTGGCCGGTAGCCCCTGCATCGGCTCCTGCCTTTAACATGGCAGAGGTGGCGATGGAATTGGTTCCTACGGCAGTGATGAAAAGCTCGGGATGAGACTTTTTAAGCTGGACAATGACGGATTGTCCCATTTTTCCGCCCTGTCCGTCAATGATAACGATGTTCATGGCAATCCTCCTCGCCCTTTATTGTATTATAGGAGAGGAAAGAAATCAAGGAAGTTATTTCTTCTTATGAGGAAGCCGTCCCCGGAAAAACCGCTTTTTCAGTTCTGAAAAATGGAAGGGGATCAAGGGATAGATATAGCTCTTTCCGGCAATGGTCTTGTTAAATACAATGGCGCCAAGAGAAAGCAAGACACCTCCCGCAAAACCCCAGTAATTGAACAGGGCTGTTGTGATCAGCATGATCATTCTCATGAATTTAAAGGCATAGCCCAGTTCAAAGCTGGACTGGGAGTAGTTTGCAATGGTCACAAAGGCCATATAAAGCATGGTTTCACTGCTGAACCAGCCGGATTTTACTGAATATTCTCCCAGTACAATACCGGCGATAACGCTCAGAGGAGTGGTCAGCATGCTGGGAGTGGTAACCGCGGCAAGCCTCAAGCCGTCAATGGCAAACTCCAGAATCAAAAGCTGGAAAATCAAAGGAACCTGGGGGGCCTCCGTCATCTTGGTAAATTGGAGCCAGGAGGGAATGATCTCCGGATTCTGCATGAGAAGCAGCCATAAAGGTGTCATAAACAGGGTCAGTATGGAAATGATCAGCCTGGAAAGGCGCAGGTAAGTGCCTGTAACAGGAGGGAAATAATAGTCATCAGCTTCTTCAATGATGTCAAATACAGACGAGGGAAGTATCATGGCAGCAGGAGAGCTGTCCACCAGGATGATGATATTTCCCTCTAAAATCGAAGCTGCAGCCGTGTCCGGGCGCTCGGAAAACTTAAACTTGGGAAAGGGATTGAACCATTTATGGGGATAAAGGCACTCTGCAAGGCTTTCCTGGTTCATGGTCAGGGCATCTACCTCCAGCTTTGATATGCGGTCCTTAATCATGGCAAGGAGCTTTTCATCCACCCTGCCCTTAAAATAGCAGATGGCAATATCCGTGTGGGAGCTTTCACCGGTGCTCATGATTTCCATGGTGAGCTTTGGGTCCCTGATTCTCCGGCGGATGAGGGCAGTGTTAAAGATCAGGGTTTCCACAAATCCGTCTCTGGAGCCTCTTAGAACCTTGTCTTTTTCCGGCTCTGATACTCCCCTGGCAGGGTAGGTGCGGCAGTCCACGGTGATACAGGTGTCGTAACCGTCAATAAACAGGCAGGATATACCCATTAAAAGCTGGGTTATCATTTGATCCTCGTCCTTAACCAGCCCGATCTCACCGTAAGGCAGATACTTTTTTGAGAAAGTATGGGCATCAGGGGGCATGTCCTCTTCTTTGATGGCGGCGAAGCCGGGGAGGATTTTTAACCAGACCTCATCCTTTGTAAAGCCGTCGATAAAATAGATACAGGCCTCCCGGCCTGCCATGTGTATAACCCGGTATACCACATCAAAATTCGATTGAACGTCCAGTTTTTCATGGAGGCGTTTTATATTGTCCGATAACTTTGGGGAAAATTCCATGGTGATGATCTCCTTATGGCTTATGAAAAGATATAAGGATAGTATGTGCATTTTTATAAAAAATATGTTCAGAGTTTTTCGGGATTTTATATATAAAATTCCAATAATGTTTCTTGTATACAAGGTTATTTTTGGTGAAATACACTAAAAACATTGACTTTTGAGGAAATAAATGGTATTATCATCGATGTGAGAAGCGTAAGGAAGTGCACGAGATGTACAGTTTTGACACGTGAATTTTAGAAAGCAGAAATTTTATAATGTGACGGCTTAAGAACGTGACAAAGGATTGCCTTCTGTGGGGGAAGGGCAATCCTTTTTTTATCGCATAGGAAAGTTCGTCCTATGCGATAAAAACCCTCCGGGGGATCGCACTGCGGCAGTAGGGTTGGATGTCGCAAAAGCGACCCGCCGCAGGCGGAGAATCCCGCAAGCGGGATTCTTTATTTCTGAAAAGTATTGATATAGAGGAAAAAATTACATATACTATCACTTAGTGACAAGGAGGAAGTTAAGTTTATGTTGAAAAAGTTGAGGAGAGATAAGCGGGGCAGAAATGTGATAACAGCAGTGGCTGTTGTGGCAGCCGCATTTTTACAGACGTTTGTCATACAGACATTTATACGGCCGTCTGGCCTTTTGTCAGGCGGGTTTACGGGAATTGCGATTTTAATTGACCGGATCACTTCCCTTTTTGGAAGTAATTTTTCCACTTCCCTGGGAATGATCCTTTTAAATCTTCCCGTTGCCTGGGCCTGCAGCAAAAGCATCAGCAAACGGTTCACCATGTTTTCCCTGATCCAGGTTTTTTTAGCCAGTGCATTTTTGAAAATCCTGCATTTTGAGCCTATTTTTGAAGATATCATACTCAATGTGCTGTACGGAGGGGTGCTGTATGGATTTGCCATTGTCATGGCCCTCAGGGGAAATGCTTCCTCCGGAGGAACCGACTTCATCGCCCTGTATGTATCCAATAAAACCGGGAAATCCATATGGACTCAGGTCTTTATGGGCAACGTGATTCTGCTTTCCATTTTTGGAGCTATTTTTGGCTGGGACTACGCCGGGTATTCCATCTTATTCCAGTTTGTGAGCACCATGGTCATATCCACCTTTCATCACCGGTATGAGCGGGTCACCCTTCAGATCACCACCACAAAGGGGCCTGAGATGGCGAAGGAGTATGTAAAAACCTTCCGCCATGGCATTTCCTGTGTGGAGGCAGTGGGAGGATACAGCGGAAGGGATATGTACCTCCTTCATACAGTGGTTTCCTCTTATGAGGTGCCCGATATGGTAACCCTGTTCCTGGAAGTGGATGAAAACGTCATCGTAAACATGTTAAAAACACAGCAGTTTTACGGCAGGTTTTACAGGGCTCCCATGGAGTGAATTTTTACTGGCCCAAGCGGGGCAGCCTCAACCGTTTTAAGGGGCTGAACCAGTTGAAGTACACGATGAATAAAAGTGAGGTAATAACCCAGGTCAGAGGATAGCTGAAGATCAGGGTCCTGATTCCGGGGCGAATGGGAACGGCCACAAGTATCCAGAAAACCCGGAGTCCACAGATCCCCAGAGCTGTAATGATCATGGGAATCCAGCTGTCTCCTACTCCTCTGAGGGAGCCGGAATAAATTTCAATGCACACATAGGTAAAGAATGCGGGGGAGAGGAAGCGGAGTATTTCCATTCCCTTTTCAATCACATCCCGGTCATTGGTAAACAGTAAATAGATGTAGCTGCCGAAGTAATACAGTAAAACGCTTAAGACAAAGGCGGAAATAAAGCCCATGACCATGCAGATCCGGATGCCCTTGTACACCCTGTCCTTTTTGCCTGCTCCGTAGTTTTGTCCCACAAAGGTGGTGACTGCAATTCCAAAGGCGCTGATGATCATCCAGAAGATGCTGTCAATCTTTGAATAGGCTGTCCATGCAGCAATGGTGTCGGTTCCCAGGGAATTGACGGCAGCCTGGATGATCACATTGGAAGAGGAGTACATCACTGACTGGAGGGCGGCAGGAAAGCCGATTCTGGTCATCTGCTTTAACATTTCCCGGTCAATCCCTATGTCTTTTACCTTAAGCCGGTAAGACTGGTTTGTTCTGGCCAGCACACGGGCCACTAAAACGGCGCTGACAAACTGGGAGATAATGGTGGCAGCGGCAGCTCCTGCAACTCCCATGTGAAAGTAGACTACAAACACCAGGTCCAGAACAATGTTGGTAAAACAGCTTGCGATTAAAAAATAAAGTGGATGCCTGGAATTTCCGGCAGCTCTTAAGATGCCGGCTCCCATATTATAAAAAAGGTTTGGAATGGCACCTAAAAAATAAATCCGCAGATATAAAACAGAATAATCCATGATGTCGTCTGGAGTTCCCATGGCCCTTAAAGCAGAAGGCGCCAAAAAAAATCCCACAAACATCAGAACAATACCGCCTATAATGGAAAAGGCGGCAGCAGTATGAACGGCCAGGCTCACCTGGCTTTCCTTTTTTGCCCCGTAAAACTGGGAAATAATCACTCCGGCGCCTGAGGAAAGCCCGACAAAAATTCCGATCAGCAAATTGATCAGGGTTCCTGTAGGGCCTCCGACGGCTGCCAGGGCTTCCTTGCCCACAAACCGTCCTACCACGACGGCATCGGCAGTGTTATAAAGCTGCTGAAAAAAAGTTCCGAATAAAATGGGAAAGAAAAACAGAAGAAGCTGCTTCCATATCACTCCCTCTGTAATCTGATTATGCCCTGGGGCATCAAGTGTCTTTGTATTCTGATTCATTTTGATTTCCTCTTTTGGCTCATGTATTTTGAGCATAATGGTATGCCCGGAGGGTGCTTTCTCTTTTGGCCCATGCTTTCTGGGCATAATGGTATGCCCGGAGGGCGCTTCCTCTTTTAGGTAATTATGTATTTTGCCTTATCATTATACAGTCTTAAATGGGAAAATACAATCCCGATTATTCACTTACCTGTGCTTTGGAAATGGCCTGGTCTACAGCCTTTAAAAGCATCCCTGAGGTATACCTGGTTTCAGCGGAATAAGAGACGTTTTTGGTGGACTGGTTTTTGACGATCTGCTCTGATAAGTTATTCATGGCCGGCTGTATCAGCGGATACATGGTGGCTACGGTTTCGCTTAAAGGAACCAGGGTGACCGAGGTGATTTGTTTGGAGTCGACGGTAATTTCCACGTTTGCCTCTTGATGGTTCAGCATAATAGCAGAGGTATAGACTCCCGGAACGTAGATCACTGGATCACCGGAGGTCTGAACAGAATCCCTCTTGGGGCGGAACATGACTAAAAACAAAGTGATGAGGAGAATTCCAAGGCCCACAAAGATTGCAGTGTAAATGATTTCCTTCATTCGTAAAACAATGATTTTTGTTTTAGAGCTCATAAAAGAAGCCCTCCGTACAGTTTTGTTATAATGTATTATTGGGCTGGAAATTTCATTCCTAGAATTCGTTGTTGACGGGGGAAATCTGTGATAAAATAAGATGCGAACATGCGTTTGCGAATCAATGGATATAGAGCACATCCTATGATTCATCAGAAGAAAAAACGGGAAAAGGAGTGAACATGCCATGTCCCTTCAATTTATATTAGGCGGTTCCGGTTCCGGAAAGACCAGCCGCTTGTATACGGAGCTGATCCGACGGTCCATGGAGGAGCCGGATACCCGGTTCATTGCCATTGTCCCGGAGCAGTTTACGATGCAGACCCAAAAGGAGATCGTTACCCTTCACCCCAATCACGGGGTCATGAATATTGATATCGTAAGCTTTATGAGACTGGCCTACCGGATATTTGAGGAGCTTGCCATTGTAAATCCCCAGGTCCTTGACGACATGGGAAAGTCCATGGTGCTTCGGAAGGTGGCCGCAGGCAAAAAGCGGGAACTGATTCTTTACAAGGAACACTTGTCAAAAACAGGGTTTATTTCCCAGTTAAAATCCATGCTGTCAGAGCTTTACCAATACGGCGTGACACCGGAGATGTTAAACGGGGAAATGACGGAACACGTAAGCCCTATGTTAAAGCAGAAGCTTTTGGATATTTCCGTAATTTATCAGGGGTTTAAGGATTATATTAAGGAAAAGTACATCACCACAGAGGAGATTTTAGATGTTTTATGCGGTGCCCTTCCAAGGTCTGAGCTGATAAAAAACAGTGTCATCACCTTAGACGGATACACGGGATTTACTCCGGTTCAGTACCGGATTTTAAAGCTGTTTCTGCAGTATGCCAAGCAGGTCATTGTCACCGTAACCATCGATCCGTCGGAGAATATGAACCGGAAAACCGGAGCCCAGGAGCTGTTTTACATGAGCCGCCAGATGATATGGAAACTGAATGAGCTGGCAAGGGAAGCTGAAACCTCCAGAGATGAAGATATTTTCCTTACAGACCATCCGGCTGTCCGTTACCAACGGGAAGGACTGGAACAAGAGTGTTCCGGCATGTGTAATGGAGAAAATGCCCTGGATTTTCTGGAACAGAATTTATACCGGTATAAAGGCAGATCCTGCGATTCTGTTCCCGGCTCCGTGAAGCTAATAAAGGCTTTAAGCCCCTCAGAGGAAATCGCCTTTGTGGTCCGTTCCATGGAGGAACGCATCCGGGAGCAGGGACTTCGTTACCGGGATATGGCTGTCATAACCGGAGATCTGGGGACCTATGCCAATGAAATCTCCCACCAGTTTCCCTTAAACGGCATCCCTTATTTTTTGGATGACAAAAAAAGCATTTTGAAAAATCCAATGGTGGAGCTGATCCGGGCCGCCGTTGATATGATCCAGAAGGATTTTTCCTATGAATCGGTGTTTCGGTATCTAAGAACCGGACTGGTGGCCTCAAAGGAAGATTCGTCCAAAACAGACCGGATGGAAAACTACGTCATTGCCATGGGAATCCGGGGATTCAAACGGTGGAACAGCTTATGGGAGGGCTGGTACCGGGGTGGAAAGGACCTGAATCTGGAGGAGTTAAATACCTTCCGGGAAGAGATCATAACCCCTTTAAAGCCCCTTCTGGAAGCGTTCCGGGGCAAGGAATCCACAGTAAAGTCCATGACGGCAGGGTTGACTGCCCTTTTGATGGAGCTGGGCATAGAAGAAAAGATTCTCGCCTATGAATCGGAATTTCAGGAAATGGGAGAATTCGGCCTTGCCAGGGAGTACGGACAGGTATACGGTCTGGTCATAGACCTATTTGACCGTCTGGCCGGCCTTTTGGGAGAGGAACACGTAAGCCCCAGGGAATACGGGGAAATCCTGGATGCAGGGTTTTCCGAGGTCAAGGTGGGCTTAATTCCTGCTTCCGTAGACCGGGTGGTGGTGGGTGATATCACCAGAACAAGGTTAGACCATGTTAAGGTCCTGTTTTTCGTGGGAGTAAATGACGGAATTGTTCCCGTTAAAAAGGACAACAAAAGCCTGCTGACAGACAGGGAAAGAGAATTTTTAGGAAACCAGGCCATTGAACTGGCCCCCACTGCAAGCGAAGAAGGCTTAAGACAGCGTTTTTACCTGTATCTGGCCCTGACAAAACCGGAACAGGAATTGATTTTATCCCATTCAGCCATGAACAGCAGCGGAAAAAGCCTGCGTCCCTCCACCCTGATCGGAGAGCTGAAAAAGCTGTTTCCCCTTCTGACAGAAAAGGTGCCGGAAGATGGGGCAGTCCCTCTGTCCATGAGGGAGGCCAAGGACTGTCTGGTTAAAGGGCTGCGGGAATATGAACATACGGGAGGGGACGGAAGGTTTCTGGAGCTGTTTAAGGCATTTCTCCGTTCAGAAGATCATAAGAAGGAAGGGAAGAAGCTGGCGGAAGCTGCCTTTTATTCCTATGAAAAAAGAGGGATCGGAAAGATCGCGGCAAGAGCCCTTTACGGCCCGGTCATAAGCGGAAGCGTGACCAGGATGGAGCAGTATGCCTCCTGTGCATACGCCCATTTCTTAAATTACGGGCTGGAATTAATGGAGAGACAGGAGTTTCAGCTTGCAGCCATGGACATCGGAAACTTATTTCACGATTCCATTGACTTATGGTTCAACCGGATGAAGGAGGAAGGACGGGATTTTAAAACCCTTTCCGAAGAGGAGCGGAAGACTTTGGTTCGTCAATGTGTGGCTGAGGTGACGGAGGAATATGGCAATACCATTTTAAAAAGCTCTGCCAGAAATGCCTATCTGGCCGGAAAGGTGGAGCGGATCACCGACAGGACGGTGTGGGCTCTTTTGGAACAATTAAAAAAGGGAGATTTCACTCCGGTGGGATTTGAGGTCTCCTTTTCTGCGGCTGATCATTTAAATGCCATGAGGATTCCCTTATCTAAGGATGAAGCCGTTCATCTGCGGGGAAGGATTGACCGCATGGACTTGTACGAGGACGAGGATGCAGTCTATGTTAAAATCATTGATTATAAATCGGGAAGCACTGCCTTTGACTTAACATCCCTTTACTACGGTCTTCAGATGCAGCTTGTGGTCTATATGGATGCTGCCCTGGAAATGGAAGGAAGGCGCCGCCCCGACAAGACGGTAGTTCCGGCAGGAATCTTCTATTATAATATTAATGACCCGGTGGTTGAACGGGAAGGAGACATGACGGAAGAGGATATCAGCAGGCAGATGCTAAAACAGCTTCGGATGAATGGCCTGGTCAACAGCGATTTAAATGCCATTTCCCATTTGGACCATGAGATTGAAACCGAATCAGACGTCATCCCTGTTGCCATGAAAAACGGAATCATCCAGGAAGCCAGATCTTCAGTGGCAGGAGGAAAGCGCTTTGATGCGCTGCGCCAGTTTGTCCGGGAGAAATTAAAATCAGAGGGCCAGGATATTCTGGATGGGGTCGTTGACGTGGCTCCCTATAAGCAGGGAATGAAAAGCGCCTGCGATTACTGCCCCTACCACAGCGTCTGCGGCTTTGATTTAAAGACCAGAGGATACAGCTATCGAAAATTCAAGGCTCTTAAATCCGAAGAAATATGGCCTGTTATTGAGGGAGAGGAGGAAGATCATGGCGATTCGCTGGACTGAGGAACAAAAGGCGGTAATTGAAAGCAGAAACAGAAATCTGCTGGTATCAGCGGCGGCAGGAAGCGGAAAGACTGCGGTTTTGGTGGAGAGAATCATCCGCATGGTCACAGAAGGGGACAAGCCCCTGCGTGTGGACCAGCTTCTGGTCATGACCTTTACAAAGGCCGCTGCCGATGAGATGAGGGAGAGGGTGTTAAAGGCCATTGATGAAAAGCTGATGGAAAACCCGGACAATACTCATCTGCAGATGCAGTCAGCCATGATTCCCTATGCCCAGATCACCACCATTGACAGCTTCTGTCTGGGGCTGATCCGGGAGCATTATAATAAGCTGGACATTGATCCGGCTTTCCGGGTGGGAGATGAAGGGGAAATGCTCCTTTTGAGGGGCGACGTCATGGAAGAAATGCTGGAGGAGTTTTACGGAAAGCAGGATCCCTTGTTTGAGCAGTTTGTGGAAACGTATGCCACGGGAAAGACAGACCGGGGAATCGGGGATTACATCATGCAGGTCTATACCTTTTCCCAAAGCAATCCCTGGCCGGAGGAATGGCTGGAAGGCTGCCGGCAGGAGCTGGAAGCCTGTGATATGGATCAGCTTATGGATACAGGCTGGATGAAATTCCTCATGTGGGATGCGGCCCTTCAGCTTGGAGAATTAAAGGACCAGATCGGAAGCGCCATGGAGGTCTGCGAGGAGGAGAACGGCCCCCAGGCCTATCTTCCCATGCTGACTAACGATTTCCGCATGCTGGAAGCCCTTTCCGGGGCAGGGGATTATGAAGCCTTAAATGAGGGGCTGAAAGAAGCTGTCTTTGACCGTCTGGCTGCCATCCGCAGCAAGGACATTGACCCGGATAAAAAGGCTTATGCGACAGGGATCAGGGACAGGGTGAAAAAGGCAATTGGAAAGCTTCGGGATCTATACTGTTTTGAATCCCCTCAGGAGGTTCTTTCCGACATCAGGGGAACGAAAGAGGCAGTAAGTACGCTTCTTGATCTGGCTCAGGAGTATGCCAACCGGTATCAGGAAAAGAAAAAAGAACGGAATGTGGTGGACTTTAACGATCTGGAGCATTATGCCCTGAAAGTTCTGCTGACCAGAGAAGATGGAAAGACCGTTCCCTCAGAGGCTGCTGACGAATTGAGCCGCCAGTTTGAGGAAATACTGGTGGATGAATACCAGGACAGCAACGATGTGCAGGAGGCTCTCATTACCAGCATATCCAGAGAACGGTTTGGAAATCCCAATGTGTTTATGGTGGGAGACGTAAAGCAGAGCATCTACCAGTTCCGCCTTGCAAGGCCCCAGCTATTTCTGGAAAAATATGAAACATATTCCGCCGAAGAAGGAAAGTATCAGAAAATCGAACTGCACCAGAATTTCCGAAGCAGGCCGGAGGTCTTGGAAAGCATCAATGAGGTTTTCTACCAGATCATGACCAGGAACCTGGGAAATATCCGGTATACAAAGGAAACAGCCCTTCATCCGGGAGCCAGCTTTCCGGACTGCGAGGAAAGAGGGCAGGAAAAATCAGAGCTTCTCATGATCCACGGAGAAGGAAATCTGCTAAAGCAGCTGGAAGGGGAGGATGCCGATTATACCAGCAGAGAGCTGGAGGCAAAGGCCATTGCAGCCAGAATCCGGGAGCTTACGGACCCTGCAGCGGGCTTAAAAATATGGGATGGAAAGCTGGGGGGAACGGGAGGCTACCGGAGAGCAGGCTACGGCGATATTGTCATCCTGTTAAGAAGCACAAGCGGCTGGTCCGAAGACTTTGTCAATGTGCTGATGAATGAGGGAATCCCTGCTTACGCGGAGAGAAAGACGGGATATTTCACTGCAACAGAGGTGGAGACTGTGTTGTCTATGTTGAGCATCATTGACAATCCCATGCAGGATATTCCTCTGGCCTCTGTATTCAAATCCCCGGTGGCAGGTATTACAGATGAAGAAATGGCCCATCTTATGGCTCTTTGGAAAAAGACAGCCAAAAAGGGGCAGGACCGGGGCTTATACGGGGCCTGGCAGAATTATCTGGGAGAGTACAGGGAAAAGGAAGATACAGAATATCCGGGGCTTTTTAAGAAGCTGGAAGGCTTTTCTCTCATTCTGGCAGGCTATAGGAAAAAGTCGACTTATCTTTCCATTCATGAACTGCTTTATGATCTGTATGAAGGAACCGGATATTATGACTATGTTTCCGCCATGCCTGCAGGGGAGGCCAGAAGAGCCAATCTGCGGATGCTGGTGGAAAAGGCCTCTGCCTATGAAAAAACCAGCTATACGGGCTTATTTCATTTTATCCGCTACATTGAAAACCTGAAAAAGTACGAAACCGACTTTGGAGAGGCTTCCCTGTCAGGAGAAGGAGATACGGTCCGGGTCATGACCATTCACAAGAGCAAGGGCCTGGAGTTTCCGGTGGTATTTCTGGCGGGAATGGGGAAAAAGTTCAACAAGCAGGATGCCTATGGAAAAGTTCTCATTGATCCTGATCTCGGAATCGGAACCGATTACCTGGATTTGGAGCGCAGAGTAAAGGCTCCCACCTTAAAAAAGCATGTTTTAAAGCGGAGCATGGAACTGAGCGCCATGGGAGAGGAACTGAGGGTTCTCTATGTGGCCATGACAAGGGCAAAGGAAAAATTGATTATGACGGGCTTTGACCGCTACCTGGATAAAAAACTGGAGCGGTTTGACGGAATCCTGCGGGCAGAAGGACAGATTCCATTTACTATACTTTCCTCCGCTGACTCCTATCTGGACTGGATGCTCATGAGCCTTTCAGGAAAATACTCCCGGGACGGAATTTTATCCGGGGAAGGGCTTGATACGGGAATTTTAGTGGTAAAGGAACTTCCCCTGACCAATCTGGTGGGATACGAGATGGAGCGGCAGGTCGAAAAACGGCTGACAAAGGAAAGCCTCCTCTCTCTTGATCCGGATCAGGTTTATGATTCAGCCTTTGAGGCGGATTTAAAGTCAGCCTTTGCGTATCAATACCCCTATGAGTCTGACATCGGCTTATACACCAAGATATCCGTGTCTGAGCTGAAAAAGAGGGGACAGTTTACCGATGAGGAGGAAAGCGCATTTCTTCCAACCATTCCTGCCTTTTTAATGGAAAAAGGACAGGAGGAGAAAACCAGGGGCGCATTCCGGGGAACTGCATATCACCGGGCTCTGGAGCTTTTAGATTTTGGAAAAGTCCGCACCGGGAAGGAAGTAAGGGAAGCCTTAGAGGGCTTTTTAAAGGCCGGAAAAATAGATGAGGAAAGTATTTCCCTGCTGTCAGCGGATCAGCTTGCCGCGTTCTTAAGCTCTCCTCTGGGGCAGCGCATGGGAGCAGCCCAGGCAGAAGGCCGGCTCAAAAAGGAGCAGCAGTTTGTGGTGGGCATTCCCGCAAGGGATATGGATGTAGGAGATTCCGGCGAGCTGATTCTGGTCCAGGGAATTATGGATGCCTGGCTGGAGGAGGAAGGGGAGCTGGTTCTGGTGGACTATAAAACCGACCGCATCAGAGAAGGCCAAGAACAGATTTTAAGGGACCGTTACCAAGTACAGATGGAGTATTATCAGCGTGCCCTGGAGCAGATGACCGGGAAAAAGGTGAAGGAAAAGATCATCTATTCCATGGCCTTGGGAAAGGAAATTGGGCTTGAGTAAAAAGTGCCCAAATCCGCACCATAAAACTTCAGCCTTGTCAAAAGGCATGAATGTGTTAAAATAGTAATAGAGAATATCTATAAATAGAAAAAAGAGGGACAGATATGATACCAGATAGCGAAATAAGACTTACACAAATGACAAAGACAGCAGGCTGTGCCGCCAAGATCGGTCCGGGAACTCTTGCCGGGATTTTAGAAACTCTGCCTAAATTTCAGGACCCGGCCCTTATGGTGGGAATTGAAACCTCAGACGACGGAGCCATTTACCGTGTAAATGATGAAGTGGCCCTGATTCAGACCCTGGATTTTTTCACTCCGGTGGTGGATGATCCTTACGTGTTCGGCCAGGTGGCGGCAGCCAACGCCTTAAGCGATATTTACGCCATGGGAGGGGAGCCTAAAGTTGCCTTAAACATTGTGGCCTGGCCCAACTGCGTGAATCCGGAAATACTGGGAAGGATTTTACAGGGCGGTGCTTCCAAGGTATTAGAAGCCGGAGCAGTGCTGGCAGGAGGTCATTCCATTCAGGATGACGAGCCAAAGTACGGGCTCAGCGTTACAGGATTCGTCCATCCGGACAAGGTTTTTAAAAACAGCGGAGCCAAGGCGGGGGATGTGCTGATTCTGACTAAGCCACTTGGAACAGGAATCATTAATACGGCAGTTAAGGCGGATATGGCTTCGGAAGAAGCCAGAGAAGAGGTTGTCAGGGTCATGACATCTTTAAATAAGAAGGCAAAGCAGATCATTGAGCATTATGATGTTCATGGATGTACCGATGTGACGGGCTTTGGCCTGGCGGGCCATGGAGCAGAGATGGCAGAGGGCAGCAACGTGACCCTGGAAATATTTGCAAAGGATTTACCGGTTCAAAAGGAGGCTTTCTCCCTCGCCCAGATGGGACTGATCCCGGAAGGAGCCTATAAAAACAGGTATTATACGGAGAACAAGGTGGACTTTGGAGAAGTAGAAGAGTATTTCCGGGACATTTTCTGCGATCCACAGACTTCCGGCGGGCTTTTAGTCAGTGTTTCTCCGGAGGATGCCAAGCGGATTGCAGAGGATTTTAAGGCAGCGTCAATGGAAACAGAGTGGGCTGTCATTGGACGGGTTGTGGAACGAGAAGAAAAATTAGTAAAGCTGAGGTAATGATCATGATTTATCTGGACAATGCGGCTACCTCTTACCGGAAGCCGGAGGAGGTGGGCAAGGCTGTGGCTGATGCCATAGCTCATATGGGCAATTCCGGAAGGGGAGCTTATGGAGCAGCACTAGATGCTTCCCGCATGATTTTTCATACCCGCAAAATGCTGGCAGAGCTGTTTCATGCGGGAGATCCTTCCAGAGTGGCCTTTACGGCCAATTCCACGGAGAGCTTAAACATAGCAATTCAGGGACTGTTTAACCCGGGAGATCATGTGATCACAACCATGATGGAACATAATTCAGTGCTGCGCCCTTTGTATCTTATGGAAACAAGAGGGATGGAGCTGACTATTCTCCCTGCGGATCAGGACGGAAATATCCGGTATGAGGATATTTCAAAGGCAGTCAGAAAGAATACCAGAGGGCTGGTCTGTACCCATGCTTCCAATTTAACCGGCAATATGAACGATCTGGAGACTCTGGGAAGAATCTGCCGCCAAAACGGAATTTTATTTGTAGTGGATGCCTCCCAGACTGCAGGAGTATTTGACATTGACATGGAAAAAGTGGGAATTGATGTTTTGTGCTTTACCGGACATAAAAGCCTCTTAGGCCCTCAGGGAACAGGAGGAATCTGCGTCAGGGAAGGAGTTTCCCTCCGCCCTCTTTTAGTGGGAGGAACCGGAGTTCACAGCTATTCCACCACCCAGCCGGAGGACATGCCCGAGGCTTTGGAGGCCGGAACCTTAAACAGCCATGGAATTGCCGGGCTTCATGCCGCTTTGGAATATTTGCAGAAAACCGGAATGGAATATATCCGCAGCCGGGAACTGATGCTGATGAAGCAATTTTATGAAGGGGTAAAGGGAATTCCGGGAATCCGGGTGTACGGAGATTTTTCCGGGGAAAAGCTTTTTTCCCGCGCCCCAGTGGTGGCTCTTAACATCAGGGATTACGATTCAGGGGAAGTGGCCGATGAACTGGCTGCTGAGTATGGGATATACACCAGGGCAGGAGCCCACTGTGCCCCTCTCATGCATCAGGCTCTGGGAACAGCAGAACAGGGAGCAGTCCGTTTTTCCATGTCCCACTATAACACAGAAGAAGAAATCCAGCAGGCCGTATGTGCAGTAAGGGAGTTAAGCTTATGAATTTAAAACAACTGGAAGCATTTATATGTGTGGCAGAGGCAAAGAGCTTTTCTGCTGCAGCCAGGAAGCTTTATCTGACCCAGCCTACGGTCAGCGCCCATATCAGTGCTCTGGAAAAGGAACTGGGAGCCAGGCTCTTTGCCCGCACTACAAAGGAAGTGGAGCTGTCCCAGGAGGGAGAACGGCTTTACGGAAATGCCAAAAAGATGCTGCAATTGGAAAAAAACATCCTTCGGGATTTTACCCAGAAGGAAGTGAGCGGAATCCAAAAAATTGTGGTTGGAGCCTCCACTGTGCCGGGGCAGTATATTCTGCCTCAGATCCTTTCCCTCTTTGCCAGAACTTATCCGGGAAACCAACTGGAGCTTAAGGAGGCGGACAGCATGGAAGTGGTCAGGCTGGTTCAGGAGGGAGAAGTGGAAATCGGCTTTACAGGAACCTCAGTAACAGACCCTGCCTGTGTATTTGAACCTTTTTATGCGGACCATCTGGTGGTGGTAACTCCTAATATTGAACGGTATAGGAAATACGAACAGACTGGATTTCCCTTAGAGCAGTTTTACAAGGAACGCTGGATCGTCCGGGAGGAAGGGTCCGGTACCAGAAAGGAAACGGAGCGCTGTTTAAAAGAAATGGGGCTGGATTTGAGCCGTCTGGAAACCGTGGCAACCATCAGCAACCAGGAGGCTATTAAAAAGTCGGTGGGAGCGGATATGGGAATTTCCATTCTCTCCGGTGCGGCTGCAGAAGATTTTGTCAGGCAGGGGATTTTGCTGCGCTTTTCTCTGGGCTCAGGAGAAATTTACCGGAACTTATATATGGTGTGGAGCAAAAATCACAAGCCAGGCAAGGCTGCAAGACTTTTTATCCGGTTCGTCCGGGAGCTGTATACAGGCCCTTAAAAATCAACTGCAATTGCCAGTAAAGTGAACTTGCCCTGCGGGCAAAGAGAGGACCCCCTGGGGGTGAGGAAAGGTTATGAGAAAAAAAGAGCTGAAAATCGTTATTTCCTTCCGCAGCACTGCAGAAGCCATTGCCATGGAAGCGGAGTGCCAAAAGGATGAAATTCCGGGACGCTTGATTCCGGTTCCAAGACAGATTTCTGCAGGCTGCGGCCTGGCATGGTCAATGCCGGTGGCCTGGGAAGAGGAGAAGGTGAATCTGTCCGAAGGACAAAGAGAGGACCCTCTGGGGGGAATCGGGCAGTGGATGAAGGAGAAAAAACTCCGATGGGACAGCCTTGGAGTATATGAAATTTAAGGAAAAATATTTATAGAAATAATCTATAAAATGCAAAGAAACGCTTTCCCGGATACTATGCAAAAAAGTGATGGAGTTGTATAAAACATACAAACATAAAAATCATATTGACATATAGTTGTGCAATATGATATGGTTAACATGTAAAAAATCACAAGGCCTGTGATGTGTCAAAAATTAAAATTTAATAAAGAAACTTATATATGCTCATAATTGGTTGAGCGTCTCTACAAACTACCGTAATAGTTGTCTATAAGTTTCCGCGTATTCATAATAATCAGTCTTCAAGGAATACGTTGGGAATAATAGAAATATCGGTGGTTTTTTTTATTGCTTAAAATGTTGCAATCTGGCTGCCGTATTTCATTTCATTACTTCAAAATAGAGGAGGAATTCTATGACTGATGGCAGAGATTTTATATTAAAGGGCAACATTTGCTACAGCAAGGATGTGAAAAGCTTAGAGACAGTGGAACAGGGCTTCCTGGTTTGCCGGGATGGAAAGTCAGCGGGAGTATTTGAAGAGATTCCAGAGCAGTATAAGGATTACCCGGTGAAAGACTGCGGTAATATGATGATTATTCCCGGACTGGTGGATTTGCATATCCATGCACCCCAATTTGCTTTTAGGGGTCTGGGTATGGATCTGGAGCTTTTGGATTGGCTGAATACCAATACATTTCCGGAAGAAGCCAAGTACAAAGATTTGGAATATGCAAAAAAAGCTTATGAAATTTTTGCGGAAGCCATGAAAAAAAGCGGTACCACAAGAGCCTGTATCTTTGGTACCATCCACAATCAGGCCACAGAGCTTTTGATGGATCTGATGGAGGAAACAGGAATCAAGTCCATGGTTGGAAAGGTCAACATGGACCGGAACTCTCCGGATTATCTCCGGGAACAGGATGCACAACAGTCAGAACAGGATACGCTTCAGTGGCTTGAGAGAACAAGTGCGAAATATAAGAACGTAAAACCTATTCTGACACCCAGGTTCATTCCTTCCTGTACTGATGACTTAATGGAACGGTTAGGAAGGCTCAGAAAGGAACGTGAGCTTCCGGTTCAGTCCCATTTGTCGGAAAACCAGGGAGAAATTCAGTGGGTAAAGGAGCTTTGCCCGGATTCACAGTCCTACAGTGACGCTTATGATAAATTCGGCCTGCTTGGGGAAGCGGGAGAAACTATTATGGCTCATTGTGTATATTTAACAGAAGAAGAAATGGAACTGATCAAAGCGAGAGGCACTTATATTGCCCACTGTCCAAATTCCAATACCAATTTATCTTCCGGAGTAGCTCCAATCAGGACATTTCTGGAGAAGGGATTGAATGTAGGTCTGGGAAGCGACGTGGCAGGAGGAAGCGGGGAATCCATATTCCGTGCCATGGCAGATTCCATTCAGACCTCCAAGCTGAGATGGAGACTTCAGGATGACAGTTTAAAACCACTTACCGTGGAAGAGGCATTCTATCTGGGAACAGCCGGAGGCGGTTCTTTCTTTGGAAAAGTGGGAAGCTTTGAAGAGGGTTATGAATTTGATGCTTTGATTTTGGATGACAGCAGTCTTCGTCATCCCCAGCCGCTGACTCTGCGGGAACGGCTGGAGCGTTTTATCTACCTGTCTGATGACAGGCACATTACGGGGAAATACGCAGAGGGAGTGAAGGTATTTTAAAAATAAAATCTGATTTAAGAATCAGAGCAACCGGTCGTGGGGAAACTATGGGGCATCACTTTGATAAGCTTGTGCGCTTAAAAAGGTTTTGTCCCTGCCGGTTTTTCAAAGAGAAGGTTTTAAAGAGCTGTTTATACATCAGAATTAAAATTAGGAGGCGTGTATATGATAATCGGAAAAAGTGTTACCCGTGTTGACGCATTTGACAAGGTCACGGGAAGAACCAAATACACCGATGACCTTTGTGAGAAAAATGCCCTGGTATCTAAGATTTATCATTCTACCATAGCCAATGGTGTAGTCAAATCTATTGATACTTCAGAGGCTGAGAAGATACCGGGAGTGGTTAAGGTGGTAACCTGCTTTGACGTGCCTAAATATTATTTTCCGACGGCAGGCCATCCATGGTCCACAGACCCATCACATCAGGACGTGGCGGATCGTCTTCTTTTGACGGACCGTGTACGTTTTTACGGCGATGATGTGGCTGCAGTTATAGCAGAAAATGAAGTGGCTGCCAAGCAGGCCATCAGTGCACTGAAAGTGGAATACGAAGAGTATCCCTTTGTTCTTGACCCTCAGGAAGCCATGAAAGAGGAAGCTCCTCTCCTTCATGAGAAATACACAAATAACATTCTGGGCCATTCCAGCATCAGAAAGGGAAACCTGGAAGAAGCTATTAAGGAGCCGGGATTAATTAAAGTGGAACAGTGGTATGATACACCGATTGTTCAGCATTGCCACATTGAAAACCATATTTGTTTTGCCAGCGCAGAAAACGGAAAAATAACCGTAGTGTCTTCCACCCAGATCCCTCATATCGTCAGACGTGTGGTAGGTCAGGCTCTTGGAATTCCATGGGGAAGTGTCCGTATTGTTAAGCCATATATAGGAGGCGGCTTCGGAAATAAGCAGGATGCCCTGTATGAGCCCCTTTGTGCATACCTTTCAACTGCAGTGGGAGGACGTCTGGTAAAGCTTGACGTTACCCGTGAAGAAACCTTTGTAAGCAACCGTACAAGGCACGCGATCCGCAGCCATATCACCAGCTGGGTGCGCCCTGACGGAACCTTTGCAGCCCGCAAGCTGGAGTGTTATTCCAACCAGGGAGCTTACGCTTCCCACGGCCATGGAATCGCAGCAAAGGGCATGGGTGCATTCCCTCAGCTCTATCCATGTGAAAACGTGGAATGTGATGCTTATACAGTATTTACCAACATGCCTGTGGCAGGCGCTATGCGCGGCTATGGAATTCCTCAGGCCATGTTCCCGGTGGAAAGCCAGACAGATGACATTGCCCTTGCAATCGGCATGGATCCGGTAGAATTCCGCCGCAAGAACCTGATGCCCGTAGGATATGTGGATGCATTTTCTAAAAATGAAAACTATTCCGACACCTTCAACCAGTGTATGGATAAAGGAAAAGCCTATATAGATTATGACCGCAAGATAAAGGAATACGCAAACCAGACCGGCCCTGTCCGTAAAGGCGTGGGATGTGCAGTGTTCTGGTACAACACAGCAGTATGGCCTATCAGTTTGGAAAGCTCCTCCTGCCGTATGGTAATGAACCAGGACGGTTCCATACAGGTTCAGTTGGGAGAGACAGAGATCGGTCAGGGAGCTGATACAGCCTTTGGGCAGATGGCAGCAGATACCCTGGGAGTTCCCATGGAAATGGTTCATGTGGTTTCCTGCCAGGATACGGATGTCACACCTTTTGGAACCGGCTCTTATGCCTCCAGACAGACCTATGTGGGAGGTTTTGCCATAAAGCAGACCGCACTTTTACTAAAAGAGAGAGTTTTAAAATATGCTCATGAGTTGACCCGTATGCCAGTATTTAATCTGGATATCAGGGATGGAAAGATTGTACGAACCACAGACGGAAGAGAGCTGCTGACCTTAGGTGAATTGGCTACAGAGGCCCTTTACAGCATGTCCAATAGCCAGCACTTAACTTCTGAGAGCACCTATCAAATCAAGTCCAATGCTTACTCCTTTGGCTGCTGTTTCGCAGAGGTAGAGGTAGATATTCCTATGTGCAAGGTGAAGCTGGTGGATATTATTAATGTCCATGACTGCGGAACTCTGATCAACCCTGCTCTTGCAGAGGCTCAGGTTCACGGAGGAATGAGCATGGGAATCGGTTACGCCCTTTCTGAGCAGCTTCTCATCGACGAGAAGACAGGAAGAACCTTAAATGACAACCTGCTGGATTATAAACTGTCCACCACCATGGATCATCCTCATTTAGAGGCCCAGTTCGTGGAAAATGGCGAGCCTACCAGTGCATATGGAACAAAGTCTCTGGGAGAGCCTCCGGCCTGTCCGGTAGCACCGGCTATCCGTAATGCCATATTAAATGCAACAGGCGTCCAGATGTACAAAATACCCATGACATCCCAGGAGTTATTCAAACGGTTCAAAGAAGAGGGACTGATCTGATAGAAGGAGGAAGGCTTTATGTATGACATGAAAGCATTATATGAAGCGCATACCGTAGAAGAGGCGGTAAAGCTTCGTTTGGAGCATCCGGAAGCCCAGATCATAGCTGGCGGAAGCGATGTTTTAATACAGATGAGAGAAGGAAAAAGAGCTGGAAAAGAATTGATCAGCATTTATATGATCGATGAAATGAGAGGTGTGAGCCTGGACGAAGAAGAGTCCATCCGCATCGGTTCCCTTACCAGTTTCTCTCATATTACCAAGGACCCCATCATCCAGAAATACATCAACGTGCTTGGAGAAGCAGTGGATATGGTGGGCGGACCCCAGATAAGAAATATAGCCACAATCGGAGGAAATACCTGCAACGGCGTTACCTCAGCAGATTCAGCTTCCACATTGTTTGCGTGGGATGCAGTGATCGAGCTGACAGGACCGGAAGGAATCCGCCGCATTCCCATCAGCGAGTTCTATATCAAGGCGGGAACCGTGGATATCAGGGAAGGAGAGCTGCAGACAGCGGTGATTATCCCTAAGAAGAGCTACGAGGGCTATAAAGGCCATTATATTAAGTATGCCAACAGAAATGCTATGGATATCGCTACAACCGGATGTTCTGTCAATGTGAAGCTGTCAGAGGATAAAAAGACAGTGGAAGACATCAGAATCGCTTACGGAGTGGCAGGACCTATTCCTATGCGCACCAAAAGCGCAGAAGCACTGGCAAAGGGACAGCAGATTTCAGAAAAGCTGGCAGAGGACTTTGGAAAAGAGGTTCTTGCAGATATCAATCCAAGAGACAGCTGGCGTGCTTCCAAGGACTTCCGTAAGCATGTTGCCGTGGAAATGGCAACCCGCTGCTTTAAAGAGTCAGTGAAACTTTCAGGAGGTGAGATCTGATGTCAGTACAATATAAATTAGTCAAATGTACCATCAATGGAAAATATACAGAGACAATGGTAGATGTCCGGGCCTCCCTGACCGATATGCTCCGGGATGATTACCGTCTGACCTCCGTCAAAAAAGGATGTGAGGTTGGAGAGTGCGGAGCTTGTAACGTGATCATCGATCATGAGTGCTTCAACTCCTGCATCTACTTAGCCATATGGGCCGACGGAAAAGAGATCAAGACCCTGGAAAATCTTATGGGGCCAAATGGAGAGCTTTCCGACATTCAGCAGGCATTTATCGACGAAGCAGCCGTTCAGTGCGGATTCTGCACACCTGGCTTTATTATGTCGGCAGTGGAAATTCTGGAGAGCGGAAAAGAATACACCAGAGATGAGTTAAGAAAGCTGATGTCCGGCCACTTATGCCGGTGCACAGGCTATGAGAATATCATCAATGCAGTGGAGAAAACCATGCTCCGCAGATTGGGAAAACTGCCTTCTTAAACAAAGTTTAAAGAGACAGAGGCAGGGATTACAAAGAACAGGAGCAAGGCCGGGCAACGGAAAAGTTGCGGTGGTCTTGCTCCTGTTTTTATTTCTTATCTTTAGGAAGTATAATGTTTAAAAATATGGCTACAATGGTTGCCACAACAACCGGAGAGCGTCCAAAGATGGTGGTTGCCCACTCCGGAAAGGTCTGGAGGGCTGCTGTTGCCTGGGAAATTCCCATGCCGAGAGCAGCAGAAAGACCAACGATAGAGGAATTCCGGTAGTTCATATCTTCAGAGGTTACCAGTTTCATTCCTGTCATGGCGATGGAAGCAAATACCGATACGGTAGCACCTCCGAGAACGCACTGAGGAATTGTGGTAAGCAGAGCTGAGAACTTAGGTATCAGCCCGGCCGCCAGTAAAATAGCTGCGGTTAATCCAAAGATACAACGGTTTACTACTTTTGTAGTGGTTACGATACCTACATTCTGGCTGTAGGTTGCGGTTGGAAGACCGCCTAAAAGAGCACCCAGGACATTGGAGACACCGTAGCCTACAATACCGCCCCGAAGTTCTGTATCAGTTGGCTCCCGGTCAATGGAGCCTGTGGTTGTAGCTGTAAAATCTCCGATTGCCTGGACTGAGTTGATTGCAAAGAGAAGTCCGATGGCAATACAGGAAGACGGTTCAAATACCACTCCGAAATGAAGAGGCCGGGGAATCTGAAAATAAGTCGCAGTTCCTATGTTTGTAAAGTCTACCATATTGAAGAACAGAGCAACAATATAGCCCACGACAATTCCGATCAGAATGGAAGCCAGCTTATAAAAGCCTTTTCCAAAATGATTTAAAGTGGTCACAACGGTTAAAGTGATGAGGGCTACGACCCAGTTCTGCCAGGACCCATAAGTGGGGCTGGAAACACCGCCTGCCATATAATTAATGGCTGTAGGATAAAGAGAGAGTCCTATGGTAAAAACAACCGTTCCGGTAATGAGCGGCGGGAAAAACTTGCGGATCTGGGTAACAGAAAGTCCCACGATCACTGCAACAACACCGCCCACTATCTGGGCTCCTAAAATTGCCGCAATACCAAAGCTTTCTGCAATAGCCTGCATACTTGGCACATAAGCGAAGCTGATGCCCATGATTACAGGAAGGGCAGAGCCCAGGCGGAATCCGTTTTTTGCTCCTATAGGGAAAAGCTGAAGCACAGTAGATAATGCGGATACCACCAGGGCAGCCTGGATCAAAATGACCCTGTCCGCCGGATTAAGACCAACAATGTTTGCCACAATAATGGGCGGTGTAACACAGCCCACAATCATAGCTACCAGATGCTGGAGAGCCAGGGGGAGTGCATGTGAAAATTTTGGAATGCCGTCTAATTCAAAAATAGAAGCCTGTTGTGTGTCTGTTTGTTTCATTACAAAAATTCCTCCTTAGGGAGCGGTTAACGGTTTACTTATGAATATGAGTTCCGGTTTTCCCTAAGATTCCTTCTTTTGCTTTTTCAAGTAAAGTAATGAGCGCGTTGCGTCCTTCTTTGGAATCTGCAAACTTCACTGCAGCCTGAACCTTTGGCAGCATGGAGCCTGGAGCAAAATGTCCCTCTCCGATGTACTGGCGAGCTTCGTCTGTAGAGATATCGTCCAACCATTTCTCTTCCGGTTTACCGTAATTAATTGCTACTTTCTCAACTGCTGTAAGGATGATTAAGAAATCTGCATCCAGCTCTTCAGCCAGCAGTTCGCTTGCGAAATCTTTATCAATAACTGCGCTTGCGCCCTTTAAGTGATTTCCCTGAAGAGTAACAGGAATACCGCCGCCGCCGCAGGCAATGACAAGCTGTCCTGAATCTACGAGAGAGCGGATTGCGCCGATTTCGATGATTTCAGCAGGGTTTGGAGAAGCTACCACACGGCGGTATCCGCGTCCGGCGTCTTCTTTTGTGATGTATCCGTATTTCTCTTCAGCCAGCTTTGCTTCTTCGGCTGTCATGAAGTGGCCGATTGGCTTGGAAGGTGCGTTGAATGCAGGATCATTTTCCTCAACACGAACCTGTGTGATCATGGTGGTTACAGGAATGTTGGTGATGTTTCTGTTTACCAGCTCTTCTCTTAAGGCGTTCTGTAAGTCATAGCCAATGTAAGCCTGGCTCATAGCCACGCAAACGGAGAGAGGTGTGTTTGGCTGCTTGGGATCTTCTCTGGTCAAAGCGCTCATAGCGTTGTTGATCATACCAACCTGAGGTCCGTTTCCGTGAACAACCACAACTTCGCAGCCTTCTTCGATAAGGTCAACGATTGCCTTTGATGTAATTTTTACTGCTGTCATCTGCTCAGGAAGAGTATTTCCCAGAGCATTTCCGCCTAATGCGATAACAATTCTTTTTTTCTTTTCCATGATTTTTTCCTCTCAATCATATGATAGTTTTTGGAATTTATAGGAATTTTGGAGAATAAAAGCGCACCTGCATCCATTGGCCGGTTGCAGGTGCGCACGGAGCTCATAAATTTGGGGCATTACCCCAATATGAAATTACTCGTAGATTCTTGGTGTCTTCTCAGCATCCAGTTTCTTTAATGTCTCCTGAGGATTAGCAAACTTGCTTAAGAAGATCATAGCAGCGATTACATATGGCTTGTAGCTTGCTTCTTTGTATAATGGATCGCGGTAACGATCGAATACGGAAGCTACAACTTCACCATCTTTGCAGCTTACATCGTTGATGTCAGCTGGCAGGCAGTGCATGTAAAGAGCCTTGCCTTCTTTTGTTGTTGCCATTAATTCTTCTGTACAGCACCAGTCTTTGTGGTTAGCGTTCTGAGCCAGTAATTCCTGCTCAAGAGCCTTGATGCCCTCTGAGTCGCCTTCGCCGTAAAGGTTAGTTCTCTTTTCCATAGCTGCAAATGGAGCCCAGCTCTTTGGATATACGATATCAGCATCTTTGAAAGCGTCAGCCATATCGTTGGAGATACGGAAGGAACCGCCGGATTTCTCAGCGTTAGCCTTAGCAACTTCAACAACTTCCGGCATAACTTCGTAGCCTTCTGGATGAGCCAGAACAACTTCCATACCCATACGTGTCATTAAGCCGATGATTCCCTGAGGAACGGATAATGGCTTTCCGTAGGAAGGAGAGTAAGCCCATGTCATAGCGATCTTTTTGCCCTTTAAGTTCTCAAGGCCGCCGAACTCGTTGATGATGTGAAGAGCGTCAGACATACTCTGAGTTGGATGATCGATATCGCACTGTAAGTTTACTAAAGAAGGTCTCTGCTCTAAGATTCCGTCTTTGTTACCCTGGGTAACTGCGTCCATGAACTCATGCATGTAAGCATTTCCCTTGCCGATATACATATCATCACGGATACCGATAACATCAGCCATGAAAGAAACCATGTTAGCTGTTTCACGAACAGTCTCGCCGTGAGCTACCTGAGATTTGCCTTCGTCTAAATCCTGAACTTCCAGACCAAGTAAGTTACATGCGGAAGCGAAGGAGAAACGTGTACGTGTGGAGTTGTCACGGAATAAAGAGATTCCAAGGCCGCTCTCGAATACTTTTGTGGAGATGTTGTTCTCTCTCATGAAACGAAGAGCATCAGCAACGGTCCAGATAGCTTCCAGCTCGTCGTCTGTCTTTTCCCAGGTTAAGAAGAAGTCATTGTTGTACATTTCCTTAAAGTTTAAGGAATTAAGCTTGTCGATGTAATCCTGTAAGGTTTTCATTTTTTGTTAGCCTCCTGATTTTCGTATTGTTTAATTTAATTAATTGGTATCTATCCTTTATGCCGTAACCTGCCATTGATTTGGGGAAGGAATGGCAGGCACCGGCAAAAATGATTGCTGGAAAAAAGTTAATTATTTGCAGTATGCGCTAGGAAGTGCTGCGTATACAGCTGCACATGTTACCAGATCCTGCTTCCAGGTGATCTCGTTAGGAGCATGAGCCTGATCCTCTGCACCAGGTCCGAAACCGATACATGGGATTCCGTTACGGCCCATGATGGAAACGCCGTTGGTGGAGAAGGTCCACTTATCTGTCAGAGGACGAGCTGTTCTCTTTGCAAGAGTAACTTCTGCGCCGATTCTTTCATTACCGTAAAGGTTCTTGTATGCTTCTTCCAGAGCCTTGGTAACATCGTGATCCTCCGGAATAACCCATGTTGGGAAGTAGCACTCGATTGGGTAGGTAAGTCCTGTATAGGAAGGACGGGAATATTCGTACATGGAAACAGTAACGTCATCACCGTATTTCTTTACGTTAGGCAGGTTGCGGATTTCATCTAAGCAGCTTTCCCATGTCTCGCCAGCTGTCATACGACGGTCTAAGGATACTGCACAGGAGTCAGCAACTGCACAGCGGCTTGGGGAGGTGAAGAAGATTTCGGAAGCAGTAACAGTACCGCGTCCTAAGAAGTTAGCTTCTTTCCACTCTTTGTTGTACTTCTCGTCAAGCATCTTTACAAGGCCTTTGATTTCCTTGTCATCAGCAGCGTCGTTCTCGTTAAGAGAGCGAACGTCCTGAAGAATGTCAGCCATCTTGTAGATAGCGTTGTCACCACGCTCTGGTGCGGAACCGTGGCAGGAGATACCCTTAACGTCGATACGGATTTCCATACGTCCTCTCTGTCCGCGGTAGATTCCGCCGTCAGTAGGCTCTGTGGATACTACGAATTCAGGACGAACGTTTCCTTCTTTGATGATGTACTCCCAGCAAAGGCCGTCACAGTCTTCTTCCTGAACAGTACCTGTAACTAAAACAGTGTACTTGTCATTTAAAAGGCCTAAGTCCTTCATGATCTTTGCGCCGTAAACAGCAGATACGATACCGCCGCACTGGTCAGATACACCACGGCCGCCGATTTCAGTGTCGTTCTCGTAGCCTTCGTATGGATCGAAGTTCCAGTTGTTCTTGTTGCCGATACCAACAGTGTCGATATGAGCGTCAAAACCGATTAAAGTCTTGCCGGTTCCCATGTAACCTAACACGTTGCCCATGCCGTCGATTTCAACTTTGTCGAACTCCAGCTTTCTCATTTCTTCTGCGATGCGGTCGATATGAGCCTTCTCATCGCAGCTCTCGCCTGGGAACTTAACGATTTCTCTCAGGAACTTGGTCATGTCTGCCTGGTAACCCTGTGCTGCTTCTTTGATTTTGTTGTAATCCATTTTTTTGACCTCCAATAATTTATAATTTATTTAGGAAGTTCGACTTGCTTTTGGCTTATCGAACATCTGATTTACTGAATCTAAGCTGCTTCTTGCCCGCTTTCATCAAGTAAATTATGCCTAGCGCTCTTTTCCTTCCCATACAATTGCCTTGTAACGGTCCGGATCGGTGTCTCCCTCAGTAGAGAAGAGGAGGATTTTGGAATCTTTGTTAAGTCCTAAATGCTCTCTTAATTCCTTGTACTCATCAAAGAGCATGATGCAGGCTAACACTCCGAAAGGAGCAGCGCCTGATTCGCCGGAAGTTACCGACACATCGCCTTTTACCGGAGCTGCCAGCATTCTCATGCCGAGTGCGGCTACCCAGTCAGGAGCAGAAACAAAGGTGTCTACGTGATTCTTTAAGATATCCCAGGAAATGGTATTGGGCTCGCCGCAGGCAAGTCCGGCCATAATGGTCTGCATATCGCCGTCTACAATGCGGATTCCGCCGTCGCCGGCTTTTGCACCCTTGTAGAGGCAGTCAGCCACATCAGCTTCCACAACAACAACTTTAGGAGGATTTTCAGGATAGCGGTTTGCAAAGTATCCCTGAACAGCTCCTGCAAGAGAACCTACACCGGCCTGTACGAATACGTGGGTCGGTCTGTCGCAGCCGTATTCTTCAAGCTGCTCGTTGGCTTCTAAAGCCATGGTTCCGTAACCCTGCATAATCCAGGCAGGAATCTCTTCGTAGCCATCCCATGCAGTATCCTGTACCACAACGCCGTTCTTTGTTTTAGAAGCAGCATCAGCAGCCATACGAACGCACTCATCATAGTTAACTTCTTCGATGGTAACAGTAGCGCCTTCAGCCTTGATGTTGTTGAAACGGGTGAGGGTAGAACCCTTTGGCATGTAAACAACGGATTTCTGTCCTAATTTATTAGCAGCCCATGCAACGCCGCGGCCATGGTTTCCGTCAGTAGCGGTAAAGAAGGTAGCCTGTCCGAATTCTTCTCTTAAAGCATCAGAAGTGAGAACACTGTAAGGAAGATCAGATACATCTTTGCCGGTCTGCTGTGCAATATACTTTGCAATAGCGAAGGAACCTCCCAGTACCTTAAAGGCATTTAAGCCGAAACGGTAGGATTCGTCCTTTAAGTAAATCTGACCCAGGCCAAGGTAATCAGCCATCTGGTCCAGCTTTGCAAGAGGAGTCTTGCTGTACTGAGGAAAGCTTTCGTGGAAGGTTCTGGCTTTCTTGATTTCCTCCAGAGCCATAACAGTAAGGTTTTTGTCCTCAGTCTTTGGCATGGTGTTTACAACCCATTCAAATGGTTTCATGATACTCATTCTCCTTTTTCTTTTATTTCCTATTTAATAGGAAGTGATCACTTTTCTTTGTTTGCATCCATATAGCTGTACAAGGTGAACTTGGATATGCCGAAATAATTGGATACTTTGTCGCCGGATTTGGTGATCAGGAATGCCCCTGCATCGTTTAAATACTGGATCGCAGTGATTTTGTCTTCCTTACTCATGAGAGCTACCGGCTTTCCAACCAGTGCCACAGATTCTTCGATCAGGGTATCCAGCAGGTCATTGACGCTGTGGGTGATCTTTCTGGGCTTTCTGGATTCGCCGTTTGTCTCAGAAGTGGAGAGAAGCGGCTTTAAGGCATTGTCTACGGTAAGCAGGCCCGTGATATCATAGTTAATGGCCAGAATGTAATCAACGGTGTTATTCTTCCCTCTTATATACATGGTGCTGGATTTTAAAATCCTGCCATCATCGGTTCTGGTCAGATAGGAAAGCCGGTCTTTTAAAACATCCGGTTGTTTCTTCAAAGTCTCCAAAACGATTTCAGAGGGGCCGTCTCCTAACTGGCGGTTGCTCACATGACCGTTTTCAATATAGACCACGGAACGGTCTAAATCATTCTTTTTTAAGTCATGGATAACCACCTCGCAGGTGTAGCCAAAATGGACTGCAATACCGTGGGCGATCTGTGTCAGTAATTCAAGATTTGAATCCATATCCGTATCCCCCTTATCTCAATTTCTTATACTCCCATCATAACATAAAAAAATTAAATTTCAAGAGGTTTCTAAAAATTTTTTAGGTACGCTAATTTATTTTGTATTTTTTGCTTGCATTTCTGTATATGAAATGATACACTGTACCTATAAAGAAAGTTATGGTGTAATGTGTATAGAAAAGTATGGAATCAGCAAACAAGTGTAAGCAGATTGCCAGAATAAAGTACAGGCATATCAGAAAAGCTTATGTGCGGTTTGTATACTGAGTGAAAAATCAAATTTTACCTCATAATCTTAAAAAACAAGAAAAAGGAGATGGAAACATGCTGATTATCGGTAATGGAAGAATGATCACAAGAGACCCTCAGAATCCATTTTTTGAAAATGGTGCAGTAGCAATGGAGGGAACAACAATCTGCAAGGTGGGAACCCTGGAGGAAGTGAAGAAAGCATATCCGGATGCGGAGTTTATTGATGCAAAAGGCGGAGTTATTATGCCGGCCTTTATCAATGCCCATGAGCACATTTACAGTTCCTTTGCCAGAGGCTTAAGCATCAACGGATACGATCCTCACGGTTTTCTGGAGATTTTAGACGGACTGTGGTGGACCATTGACAGAAACCTTACATTAGAAGATACCAGATTAAGCGCTATGGCGACTTATATCGATTCTATTAAAAATGGTGTAACAACCACATTTGACCACCATGCCAGCTTCGGCCACATTACAGATTCCTTATTTAAGATCGAAGAGGCTGCCAAAGAGACAGGTGTCCGCTCATGTCTTTGTTATGAAGTTTCTGACCGTGACGGAATGGACAAGGCCAGGGAAGGCGTACTGGAAAATGAAGCATTTATCAAACATGCCCTTGCAGATGACAGTGATATGATCGCAGGTATGATGGGAATGCACGCCCAGTTCACCATTTCTGATGAGACCATGGAATTTGCAGCTGCCCACAAGCCTGAAGGCGTGGGATACCACATTCACGTGGCAGAGGGAATCGAAGATCTTCACCACTGCTTAAAGCATTATGGAAAACCTATCGTGAACCGTCTGATGGACTGCGGCATTCTGGGAGAGAAGACCCTTCTTGGACACTGCATCTACATCAACCCTCACGAGATGGCATTAATTAAAGAAACAGATACTATGGTGGTTCACAATCCGGAATCCAATATGGGCAATGCATGCGGCTGCCCGCCAACCATGGAACTGGTTCACAGAGGAATCTTAACCGGCCTTGGAACTGATGGATATACCCACGACATGCTGGAGTCTTATAAGGTGGCAAACGTTCTTCATAAGCATCATTTATGCGATCCTAATGCAGCCTGGGGCGAGGTTCCCAAGATGCTGTTTGAAGGAAATGCACAGATCGCAGGACGTTACTTTAAGAAACCTCTGGGCGTTTTAAAAGAGGGAGCAGCAGCAGACGTAATCGTTACAGATTATATTCCTCTCACTCCTATGAGCGCTGACAACTGCAACGGACATATCGTATTCGGTATGAACGGACGCAGCGTGGTAACCACAGTAGGAAACGGAAAAGTTCTGATGAAAGACCGTATCTTCACAGGCATTGATGAAGAGAAGGTAATGGCAGACTGCAGACAGGCGGCGAGCGAGCTGGCAAAGAGAATCAATTCCAGATAAAGGCTTGACAAAAGTAATACAGAATATGTTAAAATAAAAATATACAATATAGAATATTCACTGAGGCTGTCAGGCTGAAAAATCACTGGCAGCCTCAATACAGGAGGTAACCCTTTCGGGGATACCTATATGCCCAAAGAACACGGGCAAGAAGGAGGAAAACAATGGGAGACAGAATGACACCAATGCCTTTTGAACAGTTAGTGAACTGGACATTAAAGGAGCATGAAACCAGCGGAAACGTTTTTGGAGTTTACAGACCTTATAAGGCAGATGCAAAAAACAACCGGAGCATATTCGGACGCAAACTGGAGACACCGGTAGGACCGGCTGCAGGACCTCATACTCAGCTGGCACAGAATATACTGGCTTCTTATTTTTCAGGAAGCCGTTTCTTCGAACTTAAGACCGTTCAGATCTTAGACGGAGAGGATCTGCCTGTAAGCAAACCTTGTATCAAGGCTGATGACGAGTGCTATAACTGCGAGTGGTCTACTGAGCTTTACGTTCCGGAGGCTCTTGATGAGTATATTAAGGCATGGTTCCTGCTTTCTGTATTTGCAAAAGAGTACGGCCTTGGAGCTGCTGACGGCTTCCAGTTCAACATGAGCGTAGGCTATGACTTAGAAGGAATCAAATCTCCGAAGATTGATAACTTCATTGAGTCCATGAAGGATGCAAAGAACACAGAAATCTTTAAGTCATGTAAGCAGTATCTTCTGAATAACATCGATCTCTTTAAGAATGTGACAAAAGAAGATATTGAAAACATTCCTTCTGAAATCTGCAATTCCGTTACTCTCTCTACTCTTCACGGCTGCCCGCCTCAGGAGATTCAGAGAATTGCTACTTATTTGATTGAAGTAAAGGGACTGAATACATTTATTAAATGTAATCCAACCCTTTTAGGATATGAATTTGCAAGAAAGACCATGGATGAAATGGGATATGACTATGTGGCATTCGGTGATTTCCATTTCCTTGATGACTTACAGTATGAAGATGCTATCCCTATGTTTAAGACTTTGATGGCTCTTTGTGAGGAAAAGAATCTGGCATTCGGCGTAAAGATTACAAATACCTTCCCTGTAGATGTAAAAGCAGGAGAGCTTCCAAGTGAAGAGATGTACATGTCCGGAAAGTCCTTATATCCTCTTTCCATTTCTCTGGCAGCAAGACTTGCTAAAGAATTTGACGGAAAGCTGAGAATTTCCTTCTCCGGCGGTGCTGACTACCACAACATCAAGGCTATTGTAGATGCAGGAATCTGGCCTGTTACCGTGGCAACCACCCTGTTAAAGCCAGGCGGATACCAGAGACTGTTACAGATGACAGAAAAGCTGGAAGCAGGCAATGTAGAATTTACTATCGTTGATCCTGAAAAGACAGCAAAGCTGGCATCAGATGCTATTACAGATCCTCACCATGTAAAATCCATTAAGCCTACTCCTAACAGAAAGATGGCCAAGTCTGTTCCCCTTGTGGACTGCTATGTGGCACCTTGTAAGGTTGGATGTCCTATTAACCAGGATATTACCACTTACTTACAGCTTTCCGGAGCAGGAAAATATGAGGAAGCCATTAAGGTGATTGCAGAGAAGAATCCTCTTCCATTTATCACCGGAACCATCTGTGCCCATAACTGTATGAGCGTATGTAACCGTAACTTCTATGAAGATCCGGTTAATATCCGCGGTGTGAAACTGGTTTGCGCAGAGGGCGGATATGACAGCCTGATGAAAGAAATCGAGGCAGGTGAGCTGAAGGGCAAAAAGACCGCTATCGTGGGCGGAGGCCCGGCTGGACTTGCAGCAGCTTATTTCCTGACAAAGCATGGAATGCCTGCAACTATTTTTGAAAAGACCGGAACCCTGGGCGGCGTGGTAAAACATGTAATTCCTGGCTTCCGTATTGCTGATAATGCCATTGAAAAAGACGCAGCTCTTTGCCTGGCTTATGGCGCAGAGGTAAGATACAATACTGAGGTAACCAGCTTAGAAGACCTTAAGAAGGAAGGATTTGACTACATCATCCTTGCAGCAGGCGCTTCCAAGCCAGGTGTATTGAACTTAAAAGCCGGAGAGGCCATCAATGCTCTGGATTTCCTGGCTCAGTTTAAGGCAACAGACGGAAAGATGAACATCGGAAAGAACGTAGTGGTTATCGGCGGCGGTAATACAGCGATGGATACAGCAAGAGCCGTAAAGAGAACCGAGGGTGTGGAGCATTCCTACCTGGTATACCGCAGAACAAAACGCTATATGCCTGCTGATGAAGAAGAATTAGAGATGGCATTAGAGGACGGCGTAGAGTTTAAGGAACTGCTTTCTCCAGTGGAACTGAAGGACGGAAAACTGATCTGCAAGGTTATGAAGCTTGGAGATACCGATTCTACCGGAAGAAGAGGCATTGTGGAAACAGATGAAATCGTGGAAGTTCCCGCTGATACTGTGATTGCAGCAGTAGGTGAGCAGGTTCCGGCAGAATTCTATCAGGCAAACGGCATTGAGCTTACAAGCCGCGGAAGAGTTATGGCAAACGATGATACTCTGGAAACAAGTGTAGCAGGCGTTTTCGCAATCGGTGACGGACTCTTCGGACCAAGCACTGTAGTAGAAGCTATGAGAGATGCCCGTATGGCAGCAGAAGCTATCTTAGGCAAGAAGGCAGCCGTTGACTTTGACGATACCCTTAAGGACTTAAACGAAGTTTATGACAAGAGAGGTATCTTAGAAGGAACCAGAGATTATAAGGTAGAAGGCGCAAGATGTCTTGGCTGTTCCAATGTATGTGAAAACTGTGCAGAAGTATGCCCCAACCGTGCAAACCTGGCTCTGGATATCCCAGGACTTGATATGCACCAGATCGTACACGTGGATTATATGTGTAACGAGTGCGGAAACTGTACAAGCTTCTGTCCTTATGACAGTTCTCCATACCTGGATAAGTTCACCTTATTTGCCAATGAGGCTGATATGGAAAACAGCAAAAACCAGGGCTTTACCGTACTGGATAAAGACGGCGTTTCCTGCAAGGTTCGTTATCTTGGAAACATTTACGACTGGAAAGCTGGAGAAAAAGACAGCGTAATTCCGGAAGCACTTGGAATGGTAATGGAAACTGTCTGCAAGAAATATGATTATCTGTTAGGTTAAATAGCAATTGTTTTAGCAGTGATTGGCGCAGTAGGAGAGAGTTTTCTCCCTGCGCCTTTCAGGATTCAAAAGGAAAAGGAAAGCAGGTGTGTTAATGAAGACATTGTTAAAGGGTGGAACCGTAGTGTCGGGAAGCAGCGTCTTTGAAGCAGATGTATTGATGGAAGACGGAAAGATTAAGGCGGTAGAACAGGGACTCCAGGATCAGGAGGCAGAGGTCATTGATGTGTCAGGAAAGCTTTTATTCCCTGGATTTATCGATGCACACACACATTTTGATTTACATGTGGCAGGAACTGTGACCGCGGACAACTTTGAGACAGGAACAAAGGCAGCTTTGGCAGGCGGAACCACTATGATCATTGATTTTGCTACCCAGTACCATGGGGAAAGTCTTCATGAAGCCTTGGAAAACTGGCATAAGCTGTCAGATGGAAATGCTTCCTGTGATTACAGCTTCCATCTGGCAATATCGGACTGGACACCTTCCGTCAGCGAAGAACTGGAGACCGTTGTAAAAGAGGGAGTTACTTCTTTTAAGGTTTACATGACCTATACGGACATGGTTTTAGGTGACAAGCAGATTTATCTGGTCTTGAAGCGGTTAAAGGAAGTGGGCGGAATTACAGGAGTTCACTGTGAAAATATGGGAATTATCCAGGCCCTGGTGGAAGAAGAAAAAGCAAAGGGCAACTTGGGAGTCAGCGGACATAAAAATACCAGACCGGCCGAAGTGGAAGCAGAGGCCATCAGCAGGCTGTTAAAAATTGCTGATCTGGTGAAAACTCCTGTTATTGTGGTTCATTTAAGTTCAGGTGCAGGATATCAGGAGGTCAAATACGCCAGAGAAAGAGGCCAGGAGGTCTATCTGGAAACCTGTCCCCAGTATCTGCTTATGGATGAAAGCCTTTATGATCTTCCCGGTTTTGAGGGCAGTAAGTATGTGATTTCTCCTACCATCAAAAAGACTACGGACAGCACCAGACTGTGGAATGCCATAAGAAAAGATAATATCCAGACCATTGCAACAGACCACTGCAGTTTTACCACCAGCCAGAAGGCAGCAGGAAAAGATGACTTTACCAGGATTCCCAATGGAATGCCGGGAGTGGAGACCCGTCCTGCCCTGATGTACAACTTTGGAGTGCTGGAGCATGATTTAAAGCTGGAGCAGTTCTGCCGCCTGCTTTCTGAAAATGTGGCAAAGCTTTACGGTGTTTACCCTCAGAAGGGCGCAATTGCACCCGGAAGCGACGGGGATATTGTGGTATGGAATCCTGATACCAAGTGGACCATATCGGTGGAAAATCAGGTGGCAAATGTGGATTACAGCCCCTTTGAAGGAACTGATGTAAAGGGAAAAGCAGAACTTGTATTCTTAAGAGGCCGCCTGGCTGCAGAAAACGGCAAAGTGGTTTTGGAAAAGACAGGTGAGTTTGTTCCCAGAAAGCCTTATATGGAGTTATATTGATGAAATTAAAGTGGGCATATGGATGTGAGGTCAGAGATGGAAATCCTGTGATGATCCGGAAAGATTCCTTATGGGAAGCCTTAGGGCTTCCCTGGCAGGAACATAAGGTCCTCGCCTTTGTTGGCGGCGGCGGAAAGACTACCTCCATGTTTTGTCTGGCTGATGAGCTGGCAGAACAGGGAAAAACAGTGATCGTCACCACCAGCACCAAGATACGGAAACCGGAAAAACGTCTGGTTGTGGAAGCAGAGACAGCGTCAGCCGTCAGAGATTTTATGAAAGCCCATGAAGAGTTTTTTTCTGCCGGCAAAGGGCAGGTTCTGGTGACAGGGCTGTCCAGCCCGGAGGGAAAATTTCAGGGCATGGAACTTTCTGAGCTGGAAAAACTGGGAGGCCTTTGCGATGCGCTTTTAGTAGAGGCTGACGGGGCAAAGATGCTGCCTTTAAAGATACCGAGAGAAGGAGAGCCGGTTCTGTTAAAGGGAACCCATGCTGTGATCGGATGTGCAGGCCTGGACTGCCTTGGACAAACCTGGGAGGAGAAATGCTTCCGGTATGAGCTTGCAGATCAGGTATTTGACCGGGAAAAAGGCCCTGTCATCACCCCTGCCCATGCTGCCCGGATTCTTACCAGTGAAAGGGGAACCAGAAAGGGAGCCGAAAAACTGGAATACCGGATTCTTTTAAATAAGGCTGATGACGAAAGCAGGCTGTCTGCCGGAGCAGAGGTTTTAAAAGCTCTGGGGAACGAGTGGGCCGGATGCTGTGTGATAACAGGTCATCTGGAGGGATAAAAAGGAGGGGCTTATGGCAGAAGAAAAAGAGAGAAGACTTCAATATCATCTGAGAATCCGTCTGTTTTACGAAGAGAGGAATTTTGGTCCTGGTGTGTCTGGACTGATGGCCCTTGTAAGGGAACGGGGATCTTTGTCTGCCGCCTGCCAGGAAATGCACATGGCTTATTCTAAGGCTTGGAAGATTATTCATAAGGCGGAAGAGGACTTGGGATTTCAGCTGATGGAAGGAAGAAGAGGGGGAGAGTACGGAGGGACCACTGTTCTGACTGAAAAGGGTGAGGCTTTTTTAGATCAATACCTGGCTTTTGCAGAAGAAGTAGACAATTTTGCTGAAAAAGTGTTTCACAAATATTTCCCAATGTGATATAATAGACAAGATTGATATTTTTTTGAAAACGGATATTCTTATTTGAGAATATCCCCAAAAGAATCATAACATCAACCTGGGTAATAATATATACGATTGATTTGAAACAACGAAAGGACAGGAATCATGAAGAAAATAAAAACAGTGGATGCGGTGGGACAGGTTCTCTGCCACGACATGACTCAGATTATTCCGGGCGTTACAAAAGATGCACGGTTCCGTAAAGGCCATGTAGTGACAGAAGAAGACGTTCCGGTGCTGCTGTCCATGGGGAAAGAACATATTTTTGTATGGGAAAAGGATGAATCCCTGTACCATGAAGATGAAGCTGCGGAGATCCTTTGCAGCCTGTGCATCAATGACCATATGGAGCGCAGCGAGGCAAAAGAAGGGAAGATTGAACTGAAATCTACGGTCCGGGGATTATTAAAGATTGATACCGGACTTTTGGAAAAAATCAACAGTACGGAAAACATGATGATTGCTTCCAGACACCCCAACACTCCGGTGGAGCCAGGGGACAAGCTGTGCGGAACGAGAATCATACCCCTTGTCATAGAAAAAGAAAAGATGGAAGAGGTCGTAGAGATCTGCGGCGGGAAAAAGATATTTACCATCATGCCCTATAAAGAAAAGAAAATCGGAATTGTGACCACAGGAAGCGAGGTATTCCACGGAAGAATCAAGGATGCCTTTGGCCCGGTTCTGGTTAAAAAGGTCAAGGAATACGGCGGAGAGGCTATGGGACAGACCATTACCGATGATAAGCCGGAGGATACCACAAAGGCCATTTTAGACTTTATTGAACAGGGAGCCGATATGGTGCTGGTCAGCGGAGGCATGAGCGTGGACCCTGATGACAAGACTCCTCTTGCCATTCGAAACACCGGGGCTGAGATTATTTCCTACGGTGCGCCTGTTCTTCCGGGAGCCATGTTTTTACTCTCCTATTATGAAAAAGACGGAAAGAGGATTCCGGTGGCAGGACTTCCGGGATGTGTCATGTATTCGAAAAAGACGATTTTTGATTTACTTCTTCCAAGGCTCATGTCCGATGACCCGGTGACAAAGGAAGATTTGGTTAAGCTTGGAAAGGGCGGTCTCTGTCTTTCCTGTGATATATGCACTTATCCCAACTGCGGATTTGGAAAGGGCTGGTAATATGAGCGGATTAACACATTTTGATGAAAAAGGCAATGCCCGCATGGTGGACGTGGGAGATAAGGCGGAGACAGACCGGATCGCCGTTGCCCATGGAATGATCTATGTAAATGAAGAGGTCTTTGAGGCCATTAAAAATAAGACGGCAAAAAAGGGAGATGTGCTGGGAGTGGCCAGAGTGGCCGGAATCATGGCAGCAAAGAGAACCTTTGAGCTGATTCCTTTATGCCACCTGCTGATGCTGACAAAGTGCAACCTGGATTTCGTTCTTCATGAGGAAAAACGAGCGGTGGAAGCCATATGTACGGTGAAAACCCAGGGCAAGACCGGAGTGGAGATGGAAGCCTTAACCGGAGTTAATATCGGGCTTTTGACCATATATGACATGTGCAAGGCAATGGACCGGGGTATGGTCATTGACGGAGTCTGTCTTTTGAAAAAGGACGGGGGAAAGAGCGGCCTTTATGAGAGAGAGCCGGGAGATCAAAGGAGCGGCCTATGATCGATTGTTTAAACAGAAACATTGATTATATCAGAATATCCGTTACAGACCGTTGTAATTTACGGTGCGTCTATTGCATGCCCGAAGAAGGGGTAGTGCCTATGGATCATGAAGAAATCCTGTCCTATCAGGAAATCGTAAGGATCTGTGAAGCAGGCGCCCTCCTGGGAATACGCAAGGTAAAGATAACAGGCGGAGAGCCTTTGGTGAGAAAAGACATTGAAAAGCTGATCGGCCAGCTTTCCCGGATTCCGGGAATTGATGACATCACCATGACCACCAATGGATGTCTTTTAAAGGAAAAAGGGGCTGCCCTGAAGGCTGCCGGAGTTTCCTCCATCAATGTGAGCCTGGATACCCTGGACCCGGAACGGTTTGCAAAAATCACCAGAAGAGACTGCTTTCAAACTGTGATCGAGGGAATTGAAAACGCAAAGGCCCTTGGATTAAATGTTAAGATAAACTGCGCGGTTATGGAGGAATTGACAAAAGAAGAAGTTCTGGCTTTTTCCCGTTTTTCTATGGAACAGGAGATTCCGGTGCGGTTTATCGAGATGATGCCCATTGGGCAGGGAGCCAATTACAAGGCCATGAACAATGACGATCTGGCCGGAATTTTGTCGGAGGCTTACGGAGAACTGACGGAAAGCAAGAGGGTGATCGGCAATGGGCCTGCTGTTTATTATACATGGGGAGACGGAAGAGGGAGCATAGGCTTTATCAGTGCCGTTAACCACAAATTCTGCGGCACCTGCAACCGGGTGAGGCTGACTTCCGACGGCTTTTTAAAGCTCTGTCTGGACAGTCCTGCAGGAGTGGACCTAAAAGGTCCTATAAGGGAGGGCATTTCCCAGGATGAGCTGGTTCACCTTATGGAGCATACTATCTGGGACAAGCCGGAAAGCCATCATTTTAACAATGAACATAAAAAGACAGATTTAAATATGAATCAGATAGGAGGATAAGCAGATGGGAGAGGTAATGGCTGTCTGTATCAGCGAAAAAAAGGGAACTCAGAAAGTAAGGGTTGACGAGGGGATTTTTATAGAAGAGCACGGCATCGAAGGAGATGCCCATGCAGGCAAGTGGCACCGTCAGGTAAGCCTGTTGTCCTTTGACACCATTGAGGCATTCAAGGCCAAGGGAGCAGAAATAGGAGACGGAGCCTTTGGGGAAAATGTCATTGTAGCAGGAATTGACTTGATTCACCTTCCGGTGGGCACCAGATTAAAATGCAAGGACATTCTTCTGGAAGTGACCCAGATCGGAAAGGAATGTCACAGCCATTGTGAGATATATCACAAGATGGGAGAGTGCATCATGCCTACTAACGGTATCTTTGCAAGGGTACTTCACGGAGGGCATATGAAGAAGGGAGACGAGATCACCATATGTACAGGGCAGGAATCGTAACATTAAGTGACAAAGGGGCTGCCGGAGAGCGGGAAGATTTAAGCGGGGCAGTCATAAGGGAAATACTGGAACAGGCAGGTTTTGAAGTAGTCAGCTATAAGATTTTGGCCGACGAAGGAGAGGATTTAAAGGCAGAGCTTGTGCGTTTGAGCGATGAAGTGAAATGTGATCTGGTGCTGACTACGGGAGGCACAGGCTTTTCTCCCAGGGATGTGACTCCCGAGGCTACTCTTGCCATCGCAGACCGGAATGCACCTGGTATCGCCGAAGCTATGCGGGCTTACAGTATGACTGTGACCAAAAGGGCCATGTTAAGCCGGGCGGTCAGTGTCATACGAAAATCCACTTTGATCATCAATCTGCCGGGAAGTCCTAAGGCAGTGAGAGAAAGTCTGGAATACATTTTGGATACCCTTTCCCATGGTCTGGAGATTTTGTCAGGCAAGGGCGGAGAATGTGCCAGAAAATAAAAAGAAAGCAAGGAACTGAAATGAAGGTATTGATCAAAGGAGCCGGTGACCTGGCAAGCGGCATTGGCTGCCGTCTGCACCGCTGCGGTTTTGAACTGTTGATGACGGATATTGCCGTGCCCACTACTGTGCGCAGAACAGTTGCCTTTTCCAGGGCAGTCTATGAGGGACAGGCCACGGTGGAGGAAATCACAGGGGTATTGTGCCATAACCTGAAGGAAATCCAGGAGGCAGCCGCAAGGGATCAGGTAGCGGTTATGGTGGATGAAGAGTGTAAAATCCGGGAGGTTTGGAAACCGGATGTTATAGTAGATGCCATCATTGCAAAGAAGAATATAGGAACCCAAATTACCGATGGGGAAACCGTCATAGGGGTTGGCCCCGGGTTTACCGCAGGAGTTGACTGTCATGTGGTGGTGGAAACCAAAAGGGGCCACGACCTGGGCCGCTGCATTTGGGAGGGAGGTGCTGTTCCCAATACAGGAGTGCCCGGCATGATCGGGGGCTATGACAAAGAGCGGATTATCCGCGCTGTCTCTGACGGAATCTTCAAAGGAGCGGTATCCATTGGCGATTTGGTGGAAAAAGGAACTGTAGTCGGTTACTCCGGCTCAGATCCCATATATGCCCAGATAGACGGAGTGGTAAGGGGACTGCTCCAGGATGGGGTGGAGGCAGTGAAAGGAATGAAATCGGGGGACATTGATCCAAGAGGAAATGTGGATCACTGTTTCACGGTATCAGATAAAGCAGCTTCCATAGGAGGCGGAGTATTAGAGGCTATCTTAAGCCTGAAGAAGAAAAGGAGAGAAAAGTTATGAAGAAGACAGCAATCACCATGGCATTCATTGGATTTGCAGCTATGGCACTGACAGCCTGTGGAGGCGGAAAGGCAGCAGAAACAACTGCAGCTTCTGCCACAACAGCGGAGGTAACCACCGAAGCGACTACTGCCGCACCGGAAACAACAGCAGCAGAAGCACAGACAGTGACTATTGCAGCAGCAGCCAGCCTGGAAAAATCCTTGACAGAGCAGCTCATCCCCATGTTTGAGAAGAAATTCCCCGGCATCACCATCGAAGGAACCTATGACAGCTCAGGAAAGCTTCAGACCCAGATCGAAGAAGGAGCTCCTGTTGACCTGTTCTTCTCTGCAGCTACCAAGCAGATGGATGCGCTCAATGAGAAGGGCATGATTGCAGACGGAACTATCAAAAACCTCCTGGAAAACAAGATCGTGTTCATCGTTCCAACAGGAGAAGAAGGCAATTATAAAGCTTTTGAAGACATCAAGAATGCAGAAACCATCGCTCTGGGCGATCCGGAAAGCGTTCCTGTAGGACAGTACTCCAAGGAAGCTTTAACCAATTTGAACCTTTGGGATGAAGTGTCCGCAAAGACCAGCTTCGGAACCAATGTAACCGAAGTATTGAACTGGGTGGCAGAAGGCAGTGCAAAAGCAGGTATTGTTTATGCTACAGACGCAGCTCAGAAGCCAGATCAGGTAGTTGTTGTAGCAGAAGCACCGGAAGGAAGCGTTAAAAAGGCAATCTATCCAATCGGAATCATCAAGGACAGCCAGAATCCTGACGGGGCACAGAAGTTTGCAGAATTCCTTCAGTCTGATGAAGCTATGAAGGTATTTACTGACAGCGGATTTGCAGCAGCAGAATAAGCTTGATTAAAAACTGACAGGAGGCGGAGCCAGTGGACATATCTCCAGTTCTGATATCGCTGAAAACATCGGTGGTATCCATCTTTTTTACATTTTTCCTCGGTATCTGGGCGGCCAAAGGGGTCATCGGACTGAAGTCAGAGCGACTGAAAAACCTTCTGGACGGAATCCTGACTCTTCCCCTGGTCCTGCCGCCTACGGTGGCAGGATTTTTCCTGCTCTATCTCTTTGGTGTAAAAAGACCTCTGGGTAAAATGCTGATCGCTCTTTTTGATTATAAGATCGTATTTACCTGGCAGGCAACGGTTTTGGCGGCAGTTTTGATTTCCTTCCCTCTCATGTACCGTTCTGCCAGAGGAGCTTTTGAGCAGGTGGATGAAAATGTTCTCCATGCGGCCAGAACCTTAGGCGTACCGGAAAGTAAGATATTCTGGAGGGTGCTTCTTCCCATGGCCCGGCCGGGAATTCTCTCCGGGGGAGTTCTGGCCTTTGCCAGAGGCTTGGGAGAGTTTGGAGCTACGGCTATGATTGCCGGAAACATTGCAGGAAAGACCAGAACCCTTCCCCTTGCCATCTATTCCGAGGTGGCTGCCGGTGATATGGGGGGAGCAGGGCAGTATGTGTTAATCATTGTGGCAGTTTCCCTTCTCATTGTGGCAGGCATGAATGCGGCTGCCGGAAAAGGGGGGAGACAGATATGAGTTTAAGTGTAAAAATCGTTAAAAAGTTAAAAGATATCACCTTAGACATTGAATTTGAAACCAGGGGAAGCGGGGGAATCACCGGAATTTTAGGTTCCTCGGGATGCGGAAAGAGCATGACCTTAAAGTCCATTGCAGGCATCGTCACCCCTGATGAAGGAAGAATCGTTTTAAATGACAGGGTTTTATTTGATTCGGAAAAAGGAATTAACGTAAAGATCCAGGACAGGGAAATCGGATATCTGTTCCAGAATTACGCTCTCTTCCCTCACATGACAGTGATGGAAAACATCAAAATGGCAGTAAAGGGAACAAGGGCTGAAAAAAAGGAACTGGCGGAATTTTACCTTCATATGTTCCGTATTGAAGAGCTGGCAGGCCACTACCCGGGCAGGCTTTCGGGAGGACAGCAGCAAAGAGCTGCCCTGGCAAGAGTCATGGCTTCTAAGCCCTCTGTTCTCATGCTTGACGAGCCTTTTTCGGCTCTGGACTATAGCCTGAAAGAAATGCTCCAGCTGGAGCTTTTGGAGGAGTTAAAGACCTTTGAGGGGGATGTGCTTTTAGTCACTCACAGCCGGGATGAGATATACCGGTTCTGTGAGTCCATTCACGTGATCAACCGGGGAAATATTACGGCTTCAGGAAGTGTAAAGGGAGTGTTTCAAAATCCCGGGACAGTATCCGCCGCAAGGCTTACAGGCTGTAAAAACATTGTTCCCATAAAGTATATAGATTCCCATAGATTTTTTGTGCCTGACTGGGATGCTGAGATTGCAGTAAAGAATCAGGAAGTGCCCAGGGATGCAGACCACATTGGAATCCGGGCTCATTATTTGAGAAAAGCTCTGGAAAAGGACCAGGAAAATGTGGTAAAATGTAAGTTAAGACGTTTCTTAGAAGACCCTTTTGAAGTGGCTCTTGTTCTAGAAAACGGAATCTGGTGGAAAATTCCAAATGACATCTGGGCTTCGGAGTTAAAGGGACAAATACCAGACCGGGTGGTGATTCCGGAAGAGGGAATCTTTTTTTTGAAAGACTTATAAGCAGGAAAGGGGAGGCTTGAACCATGAAGCTGGCACTGATTCTTTTGGCGGCAGGAGACAGCCGCAGATTTGACGGCAATAAGCTGCTTTATGAATTTTATGGGAAGCCCATGTACCGCTACATTGTGGAAGAGGTGGAAAAGCTTCCAACGGACTTTTTCTGCCGGAAGCTGGTGGTTACCCAGTATGAGGAAATTATGGACTATATGGGAAGCCATGGGTATGAGGTGGTGGAAAATAAGGAAAGCAGTCTGGGCATTTCCCATTCTATTCACCTGGCCTTAAAGGCTTTGGAGGGTGAGGATGCTGCGCTTTGCTTTGCAGTCTGCGACCAGCCCTACTTAAAGGCAGCTACCATAAAGGCCCTGGCAGAAGGCTGGCAGGCCAGCGGAAAGGGAATCGGCTGCTTATGCAACATGGGAGAGTTCGGAAATCCCGCTATATTCTCCCAGGACTACCGTGAGGAGCTTTTAATGCTAAAGGGAGATGTAGGAGGAAAACGGGTGATCCGAAGCCATATCGGAGACTTATACCTTCATGAGGTGTCGGACAGCCTGGAGCTGGTTGACATTGATGTGAGGAATATTCCCGGAATGGGAAGGAAGCCATAAAAATACCGCTGTCCCGATTATCTGCCGGACAGCGGTATTTTTTAATTTTTAATTAAGAAAATTGGAGAAAAATGCAAATTTTGGAACCTAAAGTGTATAATTTTGGCATGTGGATTGAAAAAGTTGTAAGTTAAGTATATAGTGTGGGGGAATTGACCTAGTTAAAAATGATTCAAGCGAAAAGGGGAATGAGGATGTTAGAGGTAGGAATTTGTGATGATGACCGTTTTCTGTTAAGGGAGATGGAGGAGAGGCTGAAAAGGCTGGGAGTCAAACATGAAGTAGACATCTGCATCGAGACTTATACCGATGGAGAGGACATTGTAAAGGCCGTCAATGAGGGAAAATGTTTTGACATTATTTATATGGATATTGAGATGAAAAGGCTGAACGGTCTGGCCGCAGCCCAGAAGATCAGGGAATTGGATCTGACCGTACAGATCATTTTTGTCAGTTCTTTTGAGAAATATATGAAGGAAACGTTTAAGGTAGCTCCCATCGGTTTTATTGATAAGCCTTTTTCAGAAAAGGTATTTGCCGGAGAATTTGAACACGTTTTAAGGCATGTCAGAAAAGAGGACAAGTACTACCGGTTCCGTTTTGCAAAAGAAAATTATAAGGTGCCTGTAAAAGAAGTGATGTATTTTGAAAGGAAATACCGGGTAACAGAGATCATCTGGACGGGAGAAAATTACAAGCTTTACAGGGATCTGGAGACCATCGAAAAGGACCTTAAGGACATCAATGCCAACTTTATAAGGATTCATAAATCCTTTCTGGTCAACTATCAGCATATTGCAAGGTTTTCCTCTTATTTTGTGGAATTACAGAACGGAATCTGCCTTCCGGTCAGCAGAAGCAGGAAACCGGAGCTTGAGATGATTTTACAAAATATAGAGGATCGGAACGTTTATAGGGTGTAAAACAGTAACATTTTGAGAAAAAGCAGTCAAAAGACTGCTTTTTTTGTTGCTAAAAATTACATCTAAGATGCTATTTATGACATCTTGGATTTTTGTGTCGATTTATGGTGTATACTGTGAAACATGAAAAATAGGAATTCACAGGGGGAAGAAATCAGTGAAAAAAATAAGGAATGCCCTATTTATATTAATTTGCTTTCTCTTTCTTTCTGTTTCCTTTTGTGCCTTCGGAGAGGAAATAGAAAGTGAAAAGAGCGGTCTGGATGTTACCTTTGTTATGGACTACAGCGGTTCCATGGCGGCCAATGATCCGGACCGGACGGCTATTGGTATGGTAAAGGCATTTATTGATACTGTCTACAGTGCTGATATCAGAATCGGATTCGTGGCTTACAATGATCACATTCTGTCTTCATCGGCGCCTGTTTCTGTAAGAACCACTGAGGAAAGGGAGTCCCTGAAGGGCCTGATGGATTCTGTCGGTTATCAGGGCAATACGGACATAGGGCTTGGATTAAACTACGCCTACGGGCTGACCGGACAGGAAACAGGCCGTAAGCGGGTAGTGGTCCTGATTTCAGACGGGGAAACAGATTTAAAGGGCTCTTCCACAGGCAGGACCAAAGAAAGCTCTGATCAGGACTTAAAGAATGTTCTTAATACGTTCCGATCTGAAGATGTGGCGGTTTATACGGTGGCTTTCGGCAGGTATGAAGGAAACAGCCAGGTTTTAAAGGAAATCTCCGGTGGAACAGGGGGAGAAAATTATACGGTTGAAAGGCCGGAAACCCTGATCGAAGTGCTGTACGGCATATTCCATGACAACATGGCTTACCAGATCCAGGAGATTGCCAATGGCATATACGGAGAAGGCAGCCAGAGCCTCCGTCTTAAGCTGGAGGATTCCTATATCGATGAGATGGCAATTCTCATGATTTCTCCCCAGCAGGTGGGAGATACCACAGTCTTTTACGGGGAACAGCAGATAAAACCGGTTAATCTGACCCATTATTCTGTGGCAAAGGTATGGGATGTGGAAAAAGATATTAAGGAAATGACCATACAGACCAGCACAGCCAGGAACCAGGAGCTGAAAATCTATCTGATCAGCTACAGGAATTTAATTCCGGTTCTGGAGATAGAAAGTTCGGCAGCAAGAAACCAGACCTTTCCTTACCGGATTTATTTTAAAGACGAAAGCGGGGCAGTCATTGCCGACGAGGCATTTTATAAGAATTTCACTCCAAAGATAGAAATGTACGGAGAGGGACAGTCGGAAAAGGGCAGGAAGGAACTGGAGATATCCATTCAAAACGGAATCCTTGAAGGTGAAATCGCCATACCCCGGTCAGGAACCTATTACATAGAGTCAAGGCTTGATGATGTTATGGAATCCTGTGTCTTTGATACAGTGAGAATCCAGGTCATCAACACCCCTCCAGCCGGAGGACTTCCGGGGAGTATCCATTACAATCCCCTTACAAAAGAAAAACAGTTTGTTCTCGATGAGTATTTTACTGATTCCGATGGGGACAGTCTTTCCTACGAATTAGACCAGTCTTCCAATGATCTGGCAGAGGTCAGCTTAAACCAGGGAATCCTTTCCATCAAGCCTTTAAGGTCTGGAAATGAAAGCCTTATTTTGAAAATTTCCGATGGAGAGGCGGCGGCTTCCTACACATACTCCATCAGTGTGGTGCCTTTGTGGAAAGCCTATTGGTGGGTTCTGGTTCTGGCAGCGGCAGTCTTAGGGGCAATCCTCTGGAAGATCCTTTACAAGCCTAAGCCTGAACTGGAAGTGATTACAGAAGAAAAGGCAAATAACCGTTTTCAGGGAAAGATGGATGGGTATTTTATGAGCCAGCCGGAGAATGAAGAAGAAATTCCGCCCCTCACATTTCCCTTATACAAGATCAGGGATAACCGGGTCAGCATTGGAGATCTGATGAAGAATTATCCGGAGGCATCTGACAGCATGGGACTGGACCGGATCTATTTAATTGCAGATGAGAACCGGAAGATGATTCTGTACCATTCCTCAGATTCGGTCATTATGCTGGGAAGCTCTATTTTGTGCAAAAACCTCAGGTACAGCGTGTGTTTCGGGGATATTATCTCCATTACGTCTCCTGATGGTGCTTATGATTTGGAAATTCATTATATTTCCATGATTCAGTAAAAGCAGGATCAAGTGCCTGCGGCAAAGATGATGTTCACGCTTTTGTCCGTACCAAGAGACAGAAGGCGAATGAATAAAAGTTAAGAAAGAGGGAGTATTGCATATGGAAACAATTACACAGACAAACCGAACGATCTTATTTTCTGAAATGAATCCTGAAAAGCTTAATCTTCTGACTTTAATCGGAGATGTAAGAGGAAAGACAAGCCTTGATGATGACAAGATCAAGGAAATCAACGAAACACTTCTGGTGGAAAGCTTTGGAGAATTTTTAGAGAAGTTTGCCCCAGTTGTCTATTCCTGGTGTGATTGTCAATAAAAAAGTCCCAAAAATGGCGGAGAAAATTCCCCACT
>NZ_DAIOXM010000020.1:0-91006 GCF_036758025.1 Lacrimispora sp.
CAGATAACTGTCTTTTATCTCCAGCAGAGAAAATTGCGGTTCTGATCTTCTCACCAGTTCCCTTGGCTGGATTTTGTTGTCCAGACGGAAGATAAACTTATTCAGAGTCTGGCTCTGATAGCTGATATGCTCCAAGCTGTATTCTTCCCAGGTTTTTGCTGTCTGGTATTCATCAAAGCATCCGCTTCCTGCCTGAAGTGACCATTCAAATTCCAGTTCACCAATTAATTCCGCCATTGGCGTTTCAATCATTTCATGTCCCTGTCTTGTTGTATCACCGGAAGCTCTTCCCGGCCGGTAGATAAGATTTTCTTTGCCAAGCTGACCAGTACTTGAGAAAAGGGTCAGATAAAGACTATCATCGATCATTTGATATTCTTTCATTCCTTTGGCAAATGCGGTCAGATAATATCCGTTGCCTTCTACAGAGACAGAGCTTTCATATGGTTCAATATCAATTGGCATTTCCACATAATGCTTCTGCCAATCAGCCGGAAGTTCTTTCAGGACAGGCCTTTTTATATAACCAAAGGGCAGCGAAGCGATTGTTTCCTGAGCCAGGATATCTGTGTTGATTTTTGCCCGCAACCGATGACTGTATATCTGATTATCCACTTTGCAATGCACATCAAGGCGGTTAACATCCTGTAAAAGTGACAACTTCAATTCTATATCAAGTGCCGCTTTCTCACCATCCTGAATCAGCCGTTCCGACAGCCTGGCCGGAAGCTGGAAATGACCCTTTAAAATCATCTGCTGCATGACCGGTGTTTTCAGAACCTGATCCAGATCAAGGGATAACAAGACCGGCTGGTCTCCTTCCAGTGGTGAGAAGTCATAAGTGTCGCCATCATTTCCACAGTCTTCAAAGACAATAAAGTCTTTTATCTGTTTGCCAAAAGAAGTCACCAGATCAATCTGATGGTTGTTATATGTGACTGTATAAAATTCATTACCAATACTACTGCTGTTTTCCGGCTGAAGTTCATGTTCCTGATAGTCACTGTTTTCTTCAAACGTAACCACCTGATACCCCAGGGCCGGTAAACTCATTTTACATAATAAAGTAAGCTTGTAATACGCCGGTTCCGTAATATAGCGTTCTCCCTGAGCATCAACAATTCGAACATGATCCCGGGGCGGATAATATTTGGCTTCCAGAATCATGGCATCTTCATGCCCAATTAGTCTGATCTTTTTAGAAGAAGCTACAACCTGTATCTTTTTATACCCGGTATAAGCATATGGCAGTGTATTAAATACCAGAATTTCATTACTTTTTAAAGCAATCTGTTCGGATAAACGTTTTGTAATGACATTTTCTATTCCATCGGCAATTTCTTCGGCTTCTTTCATACGATGGAAAATATCGACTGCAACATTATCTGATACACATCCGCCCATGCCATCATGAGCGTGGGTTTCCAGCATCCTTTTCCAGGCTTTATTCAACAGCTTTTCACTGACAGTAATCTGGTTAGCTCTGGCAATTGCCATTAACGGCTCGACCCGGTTAAGAAGCTTCTGTTCCAGAATGAAATTAATCCTCTTTACATCATACCGGACAGAGCCAATGGTTTTATGTACTCTTGACAGACAAGGTTCTCTGAATTCGCCCTCATATACCTCATATTGGTCCTTCTTCCGGAGATAGGCCATAAACTGTTCATAGGAACTGATGGCATAGGAATCCGCTGTTTTTGTACTGATTGATTCCAGTTTTTCCGGCAAATCAGGGACAATGTCTAGCTGGTCTTCTCCAATTGGAACCAGAATTTCATTTTGTCCGCTTTTTGCCTTTATCAATTCTGTAATCGGCAGTAATTTATTATTAATATAGATTTCACTGTCTTCCAAAAATGCGGCTGCTCCATATCCTTTGACCAGATTGACGGCCATTACCTCCTTGCCGGACAAACCTTTCCAGATAAAATACGGGGAACGGACATGCTTTTCAAAATTAATACCCCGGAAGAAAATGGCACTGTCAATTCCGCAGTTCTTTAGTATGGTAGGCAACTGGGCATTAAAGCCAAAGGTATCGGGCAGATAGCCAATATTCATATATCCGCCATACTTTTTACAATCTCTGATCCCCAGAATCAGATTCCGGACCATGGATTCACCGCTGACAAAGAAAGCATCCGTCTGGGTATACCAGGGGCCGATTGACAACCGTCCTTGTTCCACAAATTTCCTGATCTGTTCCGCCCGCTCCGGACGTATCTCAAGATATTCTTCGATAATGGAAGACTGTCCGTCCAGACAAAACATTGCCCGGCCATTCTTTTCCAGCTCATCCAGCACCTCAGTAAAACAATTATCACTGAGCACCAGGGCATCGGCAGTCGTAAAATACCATTCTCTGTCCCAATGTGTATGATTTACAATATGAACCTTTGCCATCTGTATTCTCCTCTTAATTATTTGTATCAACCACTAAAGTACCTTTTTTAATTTCATTATTTCGCAGGAAAATCACCAAGAGTGCCGTAACAGCAGCTCCTAAAAGAATTCCGAAGGCATAGGCCGGGAATCTGGTAATTAAAGGCCATACCCATACTGCCGACTCCGGAAACCACTGGGTTGCACCCAACAGCACGGCTGTCGTAGATCCCACAACAGCACCAATCATATAAGAAGGAATGGCGATTTTAGGCCGTTCCAAAGCAAACGGGATTGCCCCTTCAGAGATTCCCATAAATGCCAGAAAAATAGCCGTTTTTCCCTGTGGATAAAACTGTTTATCAAAGACTCTCCTGCCAACCACATATTTATCAATAATGGTTGCCAGCCCAAGGCCAATAGAAGGAATTACAATTGCAATGCAGCGGGCAGTGATGGGAAGCAGATGATCTGTCGTAAGCGGCAAGGCAACAAATCCGGCTGCTTTATTAATGGGGCCTCCAAGGTCAATGGCCGTTGCCATAGACAGAACAACTGCATAAACGACCTCACCGGATTTACCAGCGGAAGTTAACACTTCACGCATCAGCTGATTAATAAAACCACCCAAAGGAGTAATGAAATATCTCATGCAAAGCATAACAAATAAAGCTCCGATTACCGGGATTAAGAAAGTTGTCTTAAACGCCAGCCAGTTCTGTGACATCTTAATATTCTGATTCAGCCACTTAATCAGATAACCGGCGGCAAATGCAATCAGTAAAGCTCCGATAAAACCAGATGCCACCGGCGCTTCAGCCGTCCATGTACCGTCAACCAGGCTAAGCAGTGCAGTTGGCTTGGTTGCAATCAGACCTCCGATAAAACCGGCGGGAAAAGCCAGTTTTCCGGCTATTGAGTTGGCTGTAAATGCGGCAAACATAGGAATTGCAAACCCAAACAAGGTGCCGCCAAAGCTTTCGGTCAGATAAGCGGCTTTTAACAGACTTAAATTAAAACCGGCAAACTGTCCGGAATTAATTGCATCCAGTACACCCATTGATGGATCCACATTCAGGAACACATACAGAACCAACTGGGAAAAGGCTAGAATCAAACCACCCATGATCAAAAACGGAATCATATTGGAGATACCTGTCATCATGTGCTTTTGCAGTTCTTTCCAGATGCTGCCCTGATTCCCCGTCGATGAGCTCTGCTGCTTAGGTGCCGGAGTTTTGCTCTCTGAATTTGTTGTAATTGCTTCTCTTTTCTTGATAGCCATCTTATTTCCTCCTGTCTTTTTACCTGTCTATAGTTACTCTTTACTTAAATCATACCTTCAATCTCTTTGATAATCCCTTTTGCATTTTTAATTACGTCCTGAAGCTCAACCTCAAATATCTCATAAGCATCAAAGCGCTCATTGTTAATGGGTGTAACGGCAATTGCATGAACGATGATATCAGCATCGGCAATATCCTGATCCGTCAGTTCATTCTGGAGTCCGTCTGCTCCCTGGGTTTCTATTTTTACCTCATATCCCAGTTCCTTAGCTGCATCCTCAAGAGCCTGAGCAGCCATAAAGGTGTGTGCCAGTCCCATTGGGCAGGCACATACTGCTACTAATTTTTTACTCATTGCTTTGTCCTCCTTATATATTTAATTCTTTAAATAATTCCATGATTTCATCTGCTGTCCCAGTCTGGAACAAATTCTTTTTAAATTCTTCATTGACCAGTTTTCTGGTTACTGTACTCAAAATCTGAAGATGGATATTATCTGGATTTTCTTTTGGCACCAGCAGGGCAATTGCCAAATAAACCGGACCGTCATCAAATGATTCCCAAGTGACCGGAATCTCACTTTTAAAAATCAGGACAGATACTTCACCAACGGAATCCGTTTTGGCATGGGGTACTGCGATTCCTCCACCTATTCCGGTCGGTCCCATGGCTTCCCGTTCCATAAAGCCGTCATACACTTCTTTTGCATTGCCGGATATTCCAAGGGCCACCGACTGCTCGGCTAAAAACCGGATGATATCCTTTTTTTCTTTCAATTCATTGTTAAAAAATATATGACTGCTTGACAATACTCCCATAGAATACTCCTCCTTTTCAAAAAAATTTTCGAAATGAATCAAAGCTTTTATCCGTGATCATATGATTCACATTGGAAACGTCCTTGATTACCCGATATAAATAACGGAAAATATTGTTTTTTTCCGCATCCTGTTTATTTATGCCTGCCATAAAGATAACCTGAACCTTCTCTTTATCCCAGAGCACCGGTTTTTCCAAAATTCCTATTCCAATTACCGACTGCATGCTGTTATCAATAATCGCATGGGGAATGGCAACCAGATTGCCGATATCTGTGGAAGAGATCGTTTCACGTTCATAGATCCGGCTGATGGTATCAGGCTGAAAGAATTTTAGTGCCACCATTTTCTCCGCCATTTCAGTAAGAGCCTCCTCTTTTGTTGACGCATTCAGGCAAAAATATGCCATGGGATTAAAATACCGGAGCAAAATGTTCTCTTCCGGCTCTTCAATTACTTTCTTAATCTCACTGAATGAATCGTTATCCAAAACCTGTTTGATGACAACCAATGGTTTTTTAAGCCGGCTCTGATCAATGGAGACTGTGGAAATAATTAAATCAATTTCCTGGTTCATCGCAACCTCCAGATAGTACAAAGGATAGACTCCAACCACTTCAAGCTGGGGAAAGCATTCCCGCACCTGTTCCTTGATCAGTTGGGAGGTAGCCACACCGTAATTGCACAGAATAATTACCCGCTTCACCTTTTGATTGGCATGGCTGCTTAGAGCAAAATACAAGGCCAGATACCCTAATTCATCTTCCGGAATTTTAATCTTGAAATAATCTTCAATCATACTGCCAAAGGTAATGGCATAATTCATTTCCAGAATATAATTTGCTTTAATATCCTGCATCAAACCATTCTTAATATAATGCTTATGATTAATCCGGTTCAGCATCAGGCTCAAATGCAGAACCAGTGATTCCCGGACTGTTTTTTCAATCACCAGATTGGTATATATCTGCTGCATTTGTTCCAGAAACTGATTGACCAGTTCCCTGATATCCTCCTGTGCCCAAAACTCTTCCTTATCAATCCGTTGATTGAGTATATCAAAATAGATAGACAGGTAAGATATCTCTGACAAAGGTATTGATACTCCGCATTTTACCGATACCTCTTCCATCAGCAGACGAAGCAGATTCCTTTCCTCCACTGCTTCTTCCTCATTAAGAAAGCGGTTCTGGCGGCATCTGGAGACAATCACTGTGGTCCGTATGATCAAATCGGAAACATCATCATCAGCAATAATAATTTTATGCCTTTGTAAAAAAGTGATAATTGTACTTTTAATTGATACAAAGTCACTAGTGCTGATATTTTTGAGGAAGCAGCTGATTTCCTGATAATAATTTTGGGTAAATCCGCAATCGATCATTAAATTACGAATATTCGTTTCCAGCCCGGTAATCGAAAGACCATAGTGCGGCTTTGCCCTCAGCTTTAAATGAAAAGACATCAAATAGGTTTTGACTTCTGATATTAATTTGTTCAGAGCTGAAACAGAATAAAATAATACCTGACTGATTTCTTCCACTGTAATGTATTCCATAGAAAGTAAATAGACCGTAATATCCTTAACTCTCCGGTCATAGTCAACAGCAGACAAACCGGTCAACAGCTCCTTAACCGCTTCAATGTCCCCTTGCATCACAAAACCATACCCTCGCATTGATACAATTTCAGCATTATATTGTTCCAGATAAGGATTAATCAGTTCAATGTAACGTCGTACTGTTCTGGCTGAGAGGCCAAGCCGGTCGGAGATCTGCTCGCTGCTCATAACCTCTTTACTTTGCACCAGAACATCAAGTAATTCACATTGTTTTTTCGTAAATATCTTACTCACCGTCCGTTTCTGTAATTGCTGCATTCCTACACTCTGCATCAGACTCAATTAAGTAACCAACCATTGTTTATTTTGCCTATATACAGTTCTTATAATAACCTGATTTCGGCACCTTTTCCTTTCATAAAATGTCTCTTGCAAAGGACTTTTACAGAATCACCCATTTTTTCTTATATTCAGATATGAAAAAAGAGGGAGCCGAATATTCTGAACAAACAAAATTCCACCATTAATCCAGATTGATTTGCTTTTGTAAAACTTGAAACATTGGTTTAAATAGAACGAGTACAATAATAAAATTACTGATTCCATGAACAATATCATGGGGAATGCCTGCAATCCACCATGTGATTCCAGTTTCCATTCCGCCAATCAGAAAATAGGGAATGGAACATAATGCACCAAATGACAATCCAAAAAATGAAGCCAACAAAGCCCAGACTATGATACTTTTATTATTCTTAAAGTACCGTACCGCAAAATATAAAAAAGTCCAGACATACAGATACATAAGCCACCAAATTCCAAAACCGTAAATGATACCCTCTAAAACCGCAAAAATATATATAATATAAAGTGTTTTCTTTCCTAAAAGTAGGGTATACAATATAATAAAGAGAGTCACCAGTTCAATGTTGGGAAGAAAATTTAAGGCAATTTGTAAAACCAGTAACAGAGCTGACAAAAGTGAAATTACGGCCATATCCTTAATCTTCATTCCAGTCTCCTGTTGTGTAAATAATCTCAAATGCATCCCCATTATAAACCGGCTGTTGTGATATCCCATAATTACAAAACTGGCCATTGACATAAAATGCCCAGTAATCACCCTTAAGTACGGTCTGACCATTTATGGTATCAACCATTAGCCCGTAACTTCCTGCTTCTCCTGAATATTCCAGGTCCTCTGCCTGCGCCATAACCTGTTCCAGATATTGAGCATCTGTGTCGATGGAATATTCTTTTTTTTCTTTATCCTTTGAAATGACGGTAAGCGTAACCTTTTTTTCATCCGGATTTACTTCAGGTTTAAATCTCTGATAGCACACTGCCATTGCTGTCATTAATAAAAATAAAATAATTACAGCAAAAATCACTTGATAATTGAATTTAATTTTTTTCATAATCCTTTTCCTTTTACTTTAGTCTGGCTTCCAGCATTTACTCATTATAGCATACCATTGAGTCATTATGAGGTGCTTGTCTCGCACTTCCACTTTACTTATCTCCTGTAATAAAGTTTTATGTGCCAAACAAATACTGGCAGAATAAAAAAAAACCGACTATTGGCGTTAATGTGACTCCTGTAAGATAGAGAAATATCCAGCTTCAGACGGGCATCATCAAAACCGTACCGGTGCAGGGAATCAATGGCCTTCTGCTTCCTGGCCTGAACACGGGTGAGCGCATCTTCCACTGCCTGGATCTGGCCCAAGACTCCTGTGTACTCTACCAAATCTGTCCACTTATCTTTTTCGGTTCCGGATTTGTATTTAACCACTGTCATGTCAGAAGCCTTTTCTTCCGTCTGATCGGCAACAGCACACTTAAGACCTTCAATTCGTTTTAGCATTCGCCGCTCCCGGACCGTGAGAAGCTGTTTCTCATCCTCTTCCAGGGCATCAAAAAAGAGAGCTTCAAACTCTCCCGTCTTAACTGCATTCTTATTCTTCTCTGGAGCAGCGCCACCCTTATTGCCTACGGCATTTTTAATTCCAGGCTGACCGCCTTTTTGTGTGCACACCTTTTTTCTTATCCTTCGACCATTGATATCTGGTCTTCCAGGACTTCACTGTATTAATGGTGGCACCGTATTTTACAGCAATGTCCTTATATTTCATGCCTGATTGATAATCAAGCAGGGCTACTTGATCCTTATATTTCTTTACAATAACAGCATCACATTTAGGACATTCAAGCATTGCATAATGAAAATCACCATTCCTAATTTCGCAGATCAAATTCATGAACACATTTGTACTACATACAGGACATAATTTTAACTTGGGTAAATTCACTTCTTCACAATATTCGTTATAATTAAAGTCCTGATAATCTGTGTATTCCTTATCAACAAATATACTAAGTTCATCCACTTTTACAATTCCTCCCCCTATTCTTTCTATCATACACCAAAATATGACAAAAAGAAAGCACCTATCAGCCAAAACCGACAGGCACTTCCCAAAAGGAGAAAGAGACACCGAGTGGGTGCCTCTTAAGAATTTTACTCCTTTTTGTCTTTTAGCTTTTTCACAACCACTGCTCCTATCGCAACAACGGCTAATGCGTAGAATACTATATCTACCATTACTCTTACCCCCTCCCTTATAAATTATTACAAATTTTACCATATATCTGGACTTTTTTCAATATTTGTATCTAAAAGAAAACACCCATCGACAAAAAATCGACAGGCACTTTTAAAAAGGAGGGCACATATAGCTGAAAACCAATCGGAACACCCGGAGTTGAACCGGGATCTCCCTCAGGGGGAAGGGAGATTCCAAGCTGTTACACCTGGCAGCCGTTAAAGTTAATCCGTTGCTGTAATGCCTTATTCGTATTTAATGCAGTAAAGTACAGCCGTATTTGTGGGTCTACTTGTAAAACTCTCATCATGAGGCCAGTTTGCGGCTATGTCACTTGAAATACTAGCCCTTGAGGTATAAGCGCATACAGCTTCTTAGCTCCCATTTTCCCGCTCCTTCCTCACCCTGGGATACGCCGCTGTACAAGCCGGAGAGGTCCGAAGGTTCGGATCAGGGCATAAACTTGTATTTGCATAAGGCGGCATTGTCGCTGAGAAGGTCTGAGGCCTTGGCCGCTTCCGCCATAGTGATTCTATGTACCTGCGCCTGCTCCTCCCGGCGCTCTTTTGATGATTTTCTCAATTTATCCCTCCTTTTAGAAAATTTAACTTGTCGTTTTATATTTTTCAGTCATAATAATTGTGGAGGTTAATCAATCATGATAAGACTAACTATATTTGAAGACTAAATTTACCTAGTTGAGAAAACATTTTGATTTTCTCAAGCAAATCTCAGTTTTATTAATCGTAATGATTTTGCCACTTGTTTCTTATCCAGCCTTCCTTTAAAATTATGTTATACTTAAATTGGATGTAAGTAAGAAGGAGGGCTATTTTTATGAATATTGGAATCTTTGGAATTTTAACCATTTTAAACGTATTTTTAGTTATAGCAATACCCGTTGGTATTTTTGTCCTTATATATTTCATAATTAAAAGGGCTGTTAAAAATGGTATTTTAGAAGCTTATAACGAAATTCACAAAAAACAGTAATCAAATGTTGGGCTGCTAATTTATTCCATGCAGCCCAAGTAAATCCTAATTTTACCTAGCAGGCATCAGTGTCGATGCCCCGGCTTCTTGGTCCGCCTCTGATTCTAACCTCATCTGCCCCACTAGTTCAAAATTCAGCCAAAGGGTTTCCAGGCGTCGGTGGTTATTCTGCTCCCTGGTTGGCATTTGCAATTTCCCCCAGCCCTTCAAATACCTTTCATATAGCTCACAAACATATCCGGAAAACACTACCTCTGCCCGGCTGCGGATTACCGTTTTCAACAGCTCCTCTTTATTCTATCAGACATTGCCGGACTGATTCCTGGTACGTGCAGGTAATAAAAGGTGGATCTATGTTACGCAGCATATTCTTCTTTTTCAGAAATTCCCGATTTTTTGATAGCAGTGATATTTATATCACATATATTAGTATAAAATGGATAATAGGTGACTTATTGCATGTTTAATTCAGAAAACTCAAATCAAGATGCTAATATACCAACCTTCCCCTATGATTACGGACCGGACTCTTTTGTTATTGATCTAAACAAGGCAGCACAGCAAAACGATAATTTCCGTTCGACTTTATGGACAGGAACCCATTTACAGGTTACTCTTATGAACATTCCTGTTCATGAGAGTATTGGTATGGAATCCCACCCTGATCACGACCAGATTTTACGAATAGAAGAAGGCTTAGGTTTAATTCAGCTAGGTGAAGATAAATTCTCAATGTACGGACAATATCTCGCATTTGCTAATTATGCCATATTTGTACCCGCCGGCATTTGGCATAACATCGTTAATATTGGCAACAGTCCACTGAAAATATCATCTTTCTATGCTCCTCCCAATTATGCATGGAATACGGTTCAGAGGACAAGAACCTCTGATTCTACCTTGCAGAACAGCTTTTAGGTAAATTTCTTTCATACGGCCGACAAGACTCCTCTCTCGTCGGTTCCCTCCATTTTACGGAGGTTATATCGTTTTGTTATCACCCAACATCTGCCTGATATACTTACCCACCGTTGACTGAGCAACCCCTAGCGTTTCTAATGAATTCTACAAGGCTCTTATGGAGTACATGCAACACGAAATGCAACACAAAACAAAAAAAGTACCGTAAATACGGTACTTTTCGAATGGAGCAGACGGGAGTTGAACCCGTGTCCAAAAACCAATTCCCTGTTCTTCTACTATCATAGTCAGTTCTTTGACATTCCCTCCACTGACCGGGAACTAACACCCTGACAGCTTCAGTAGCTTCATATTACGTCCATATGCTCAAAGCTTTGCATATGACGTTTCTCACATAGTCGATGCCGGGATCTTAAAGTGTGAGTGCTCTAAGGCCGACAAGCAGCTTACGCTGCTAATGCTAATTCGTTATTGTTAGCGTTTATATTTATTTTTGCCATTTGACGCATCGCATGCGGATAGCTTCACCAGCTGCATGACCCCTGTCGAAACCAGTACTGCCCCCGACTGGTGCTCTTTTTTTGAGCATCCTCATGTTAGCACGAATGAAGCCGATTGTCAAGACCGGCCTTTGACCGCTTACAGATCATCTATCAAAGCGCTGCTCTTTGCATAAGCTGTACTTCTGGCTTCAAAAAAATCAGTTTTTATCATATTGGCATTGCTGTACTGGCTGACCCAGGCCATGTTTTCCGGTTCTCTGTCATGGCCTTCGTAAATGCTCTCCCAGCCAAGGCTTGCACACCGCAAATTTCCCAGATATTTAATATAATCGGTAATCATTTCCTTGGTCAGTCCCGGCACCTCATCACCGATGGCATAGCAGCCCCAGGCAATTTCCTGCTCACAGCCTTCTTTCATCATATTGCGGTAAACTTCCACCCGTTCCTCAGTAAACAGCTCCGGTTCTTCTTTTTCCAGTTCCCTGACAATATTGCAAAACAGCCAAAGATGGGTATTTTCATCACGGTTGATGTAACGGATTTCCTGGGAAGAACCTGTCATCTTGTGATTTCTCCCCAAATTGTAAAAGAACATAAATCCGCTGTAAAAATAAATCCCTTCCAAAATCACATTGGCTACCACTGTTTTCATAAAAGCAAAGGGGCTTTTGTCCTTCTGGAATTCATTGTACAGATTTCCGATAAAGGTGTTGCGGGCTAACAGCTTGGAATCATTTTTCCACTGGTACAACACTTCGTTTCTGGTCTGAGGTTCGCAGATAGTATCCAGCATATAACTGTAGCTCTGGCTGTGAACCGCTTCCTGAAAGGTCTGTATGGAAAGACACAGGTTGATTTCATTGGCGGTCACATATTCCCCGATGGCAGGCAGGTTGGCAGTCTGAATGCTGTCCAAAAACACCAGAAAGGAAAGAATCTTATCATAAGCCCTCCGCTCAGAAGCGCTTAAAAGGGGATAGTCCTTTCTGTCCCTGCTTAAATTAATTTCCTCCGGAATCCAGAAGTTATTCATGGCCTGACGGTACCAATCACTGACCCATTTGTATTTCATATTATTAAAATCATTAAGATTTGTGGTGTTCCCGTTGATCATCCGCCTCTCTCTTACATCAATTTCTCCATCGGGATTAAAGAGGGGCCTCTTTTTTAGTGGTTCCATATTCGTGTTCCTCCGTTCTTCTGTTTTTTATTCCCACTGCCAGAAGTTTCTCAGGTGGAACAAACCTGGCATTCTTCCACTTCCAGGCTTCTGGAGCGGATATAATATACGGTTTTTACACCCTGTTCCCAGGCCAGGATATAAAGTCCCAGCACCTGACGCAAGGTATAATCATTAGTAATGTACAGATTCATACTCTGAGCCTGATCGATATGACGCTGACGGATTCCTGCCGCACGGATGGACCACTTCTGGTCAATGCGATGGGCATTTTTATAGGTCCAGAAGGTTTCCGGAGACAGATCGGGTGCTACCCTTGGCACCAGTCCATTCTTTTTTTCCTCCAGATAATAACGATCCATAATGGGATCTAACCCTGCCGTAGTGCCTGCTATCATGCTGGTGCTGCTGGTAGGGGCAATGGCTATAAGCCAGCCGTTTCTCATTCCGGAGGAAGCCACCTTTTTACTGAGCTGCTTCCATTCCTCAGAAGTATATCCCCTTTGCTCAAAATAGGCTCCTGTCTGCCAGTCGCTTCCTTCAAACTTTTCATAAGCACCCTTTTCTCCGGCAAAGTCACTGCTTGCTTCAATGGCCGCATAATTAATGGCCTCAAACACCTGATCCGCAAGCTCCAGATGCTCCTCAGATTCCCATGGGATCCCATTCCTTGCCAGCATGTGATGATATCCGCTGACTCCAAGGCCTATGGGCCGGTAGCGGAGATTGCTGACCTTTGCATAGGGAACAGGGAAAAAGTTTAAATCAATGACATTGTCCAGAGCCCTTACCGCACTCCTGGTCAGGGACTGGAGTTCTTTTTTATCCCTTACATCAATTTTACCCAAAGAAAGACTTGCTAAATTACAAACCACAAAATCTCCCGGCTTTGTGACAGTAACAACTACCGTTTCCCCGTCAACGGTTTCCATCCGCTGGTCCACCAGCTCCACAGCGCTCATATTCTGAGCGATTTCCGTACAGAGGTTGCTGCAATAAATGATGCCGCTGTGCTTATTGGGATTGGCCTCATTGACAATATCCCGGTTAAAAGCAAAGGGCGTTCCTGTTTCTACTGCGCTTTTTAAGATCAGCCGGACCAAATCCTTAATGGAAACCACCCGCTTCTGAATCCTGTCATCCTTCACACATTCCAGATAACGTTCCTCCCACTGTGCCCCATAAGAGTCCTCCAAAGCCCAGCCCTTTACCGTTAAAATTTCATGAGGACACATGAGATGCCAGTCCCCCTCCAGACTTTCTTTTGCCCGTCTCCAGAATAAGTCCGGGTAGCAGACTGCCGGAAAGACATCATGAGCCTTCATCCGGTCATCTCCGTTGTTGGTCTTTAAGTCCAGAAATTCCGGCAAATCCTTATGCCAGGCATCTAAATACACCGCAACTGCTCCCTGGCGCACCCCAAGCTGGTCCACAGCCACTGCCGTATCATTGGCCAGTTTGATCCAGCGGATCACGCCTCCTGCCGCACCTTGAAAGCCGCGGATAGCGCTTCCTGCCGCCCGCACCTTTCCAAAGTAAAGTCCCATTCCTCCTCCGAATTTACTGACTCTGGCAAAGCTGTCAATGCTCCGGTAAATTCCATCCAGGCTGTCAGGAACAGTGTCAATAAAACAGGAAGAAAGCTGGTGATAAGGCTTTCTGGCATTTGACAGGGTAGGCGTTGCCATGGTCACCTTTAAAGTGCTGAGCATGTCATAAAACTGTTTTACCCACATATCCCTGTCTGCCTTTTCCTTCATGGCAAGGTGCATGGCAATTCCCAGGTACATTTCCTGAGGTGTTTCCAAAGGCGAATTTTGGCGGCTGCGGATGACATACCGGTTAAGAAGCAGTTCCAGACCGGAATAATTGAAAAGATGATTTCTGGACCTGTCCATATACTCCTCATACCGGTCAATTTCTTCCTTTGTATAATGCTCCAGAATATACTCTCCATAAAGCCGTTCTTCTGTCAAATAACGTATTTTATCATAAAAGCTCTTAAGCTGGCGCTGATCCAGCTCTGCTTTTAAATCTGTTTCAAAGCGAAGCATCAAAAGCCTTGCCCCTATATACTCCCAATCCGGTGCCTCCTGGGTCGTCAGCTCTATGGAAGCCTGTAAAAGAGCGTTAAACCGCTGGGAAAGGCTCATTTCTTCCTTGCAGAAGGATTTGAATTTCAAAAAAAGCTGTCCCAGATCATAGGAGGGCGAAGTCCGCTCTTTCTGAATTTCCCCCAAGACATGCTCCAGCTCCGGCACTTCCTGAAAATACGCTGAAAATTCCCTAATCCCCCGGTTTCCTTTGATGTCCATATATATTCTCCTATTTCTATAATCAATATCAATAACTGTTATTAAATACTGCTTGTAAAAATATACCACAACATATAGTTTATTTCAACCATGCAATCACAAAATGTTCCATTTTTTTCTTTCTCCATAAAAAAAGAAGAAAAGAGACAAAGGCAGATACCTGTCTGTTTTCTTCTTTTGTTATGATAAGAAAGAATCTATCTGGCTCCCCTCACATAAGGCTTTCCAAGGCCTTCCGGAGCATGATTCTTCCCAATGGAACCCATCAAAGCAGCTAACGTGATCAAATAGGGAAGCATGGACAAAGCCTGGGATGGAAGGGGTACACCGATGGCCTGGAGACGGATCTGCAGGGCATTGGCAGAGCCGAATAAAAGGGCTGCCCCCAGCATTCCGGCTGGAACGTAACGTCCTAAAATCACCGCCGCCAATGCGATGTATCCCCGGCCTGAAGTCATGTTTTCGGAGAAATTTCCCACCTGGACCAAAACCAGGTAAGCTCCTCCCATTCCTCCCAGCACGCCGTTTAAAATCATGGATACGTACTGGTACTTATGAACCGGTATACCGGCTGAATCTGCGGAACGGGGATTTTCCCCGATGGCCGCAAAAGAAAGACCTTTATTGGTTCTTTTATAAAACCAGCTCACCGCCAGCACCAGGAAATACATGAGATAAGTAAGAATATCCTGATGAAACAAGGCGCTTCCGATCAAAGGAATATCAGCCAGAACAGGGATTCTGATTCTGGAAAGAGGTTCAATCTGCTGATAGGATTGTCCTCCTGACATCAGCTTATACAGAAAGCTGGTAACACCCATAATAAAGATATTAATGGCAATACCGCTGACCGACTGATCCTTTGACAGTTTAATGGACAATATTCCATGAATCATGCTGACAGCAGCTCCCCCGGCCATTCCGCTGAGAAGCCCAATGAGAATGCTTCCCGAAAAAAATGTGCCTGCAAAGGAGAAAAATGCTCCGGAAAGCATGACGCCTTCCATTCCGATATTCAATATGCCGCCTTTTTCCGAAATAGTCTCCCCCAGACCGGCATAGGCAAGAGGCACAGCCATACGCACAGCCGCTGAGAAAAATGCCGTAAGAAAGCCAACGGTAAATATCTGCTCCAACATACTATCCCACCTCCCCTTTTTTCTTCCTGGAAAGCAGCTCTCTTCCCAAAATGAGAAGCACAACAAAACCGATCAGAAAGTTGACGATTGCAGAGGGAATTCCCATCTGTCTCTGCATGGAATTGGCTCCTACCTCCAGGGCTGCAAAGAGAATGGCAGCCACCAGTACACCAACCGGGTGATTGGAAGCCAGAAGGGTGATCAAAATAGCCGTATATCCGCAGCCTCCTGATATTCCTTCCAGCAGCTTTTTCTGGACTCCTAAAACCTCCACACATCCGGCGATTCCAGCCAGTCCCCCGCTTAAAACAGCGGAAAGGATAATGCTTCTTCCTACAGAAATGCCGCTGCAGGCTGCTGCCCGTTTATTAAAGCCAACCACCTTGAATTCATAGCCTGCCGTTGTCTTTTCCATAAGAAACCATACGAGAAACACAGCCGCCAGGGCTATGAAGATTCCCATATGAACCCGGGTGGGTTTTAAAAACCGAAGCAGGGTGACGGAAGGGGGTATCTTTTCAGACTGGGGAATGCTTCCCGCCGGGTCCATAAGAAAAGTACGGACTGCAATGCCCAGAATATCCATGGAAATGTAGTTCAGCATAATGGTAACAATGATCTCCGATATCCCAAACTTTGCTTTTAAGGCTGCCGCAATCAGCGCCCAGACTCCTCCGAATAAAAAACCTGCAAGAATAGCCAGAATAATCCGAAAAATTCCCGGCAGCCCCTCCGTATACAAAGCCACACATGCCGATGCCAAAGCTCCCATATAAAACTGGCCTTCTGCACCGATATTAAAAAAGCCTGTCCGAAAGGCCACCGAACAGCCGAGACCGGTAAGAATCAAAGGAGTGGCTTTTACAAACACTTCTCCAAAACCATTGATGTTGCCGAAAATCCCGTTAAAGAACATCTTGCTGGCTGCAAGGGGATCGGCTCCCGACAAAATAACCAGAAGAGCTGCCATGGCAATTGAAATTGCTCCTGCTTTTGCCATTTCTGCTGCTTTCGCTTTTGTGCTGCTACTCATGGCTTATCTCCTTTCCAGTCACTCCGCCCATATAAAGCCCGATTTCATTGACACTGGCTTCCTTTCTGCCCAGAATCCCTATGATTCTGCCTTCAAACATCACGGCAATCCGGTCACTTAAAGACATGATCTCATCTAAGTCGGCGGAAATCAGCACTACACTCTTTCCCTGCTCCTTCTGGCGGATCAGGGTGTTATGTACAAATTCCGAGGCTCCCATATCCAGTCCTCTGGTAGGCTGGCTGGCCACAATCAGACTGGCCTCCTCCGATATCTCCCTGGACAGTATGACCTTTTGCTGGTTTCCTCCGCTCATGAGCCTGACAAGAGTCTTGATCCCGCTCTTTCCGGAAGTTTTGATTCCGTATTCTGCAAGGGCTTCCTCTGCCCGTTTTTCTGCCTTTTTATAATCCAGCAGCCGGTTCCTGGAAAAAGGGAGGCGGTTGTAGTTTCGCAGAATCAGATTTTCCATAACTGTCATATCCATTACCAGACTGTCTCTGTGGCGGTCATCGGACACATAGGATATTCCCCGGTTAAACCGTTCCCGCACACATAGCCTGTCAAGAGACTCTCCGTCAAAGGATAAGCTTCCCTCTGTGTGCCTGCGGATTCCCGTAATCACCTCGGCAAGCTCCTTCTGGCCGTTTCCTTCCACTCCGGCAATGCCCAGTATTTCTCCTTTTTTAACCGTAAAGCTGATGCTGTCCAAAACCTTTTTTCCACCGTGCTTTTTGGAAATAGAAACACCCTTAAGCTCCAGCGCAGTCTGGGGAAGAGGCTCTTTTCTTTCCTCCTTTTTAGGGGAAAGAGGTCTGCCGATCATAAATGCAGAAAGCTCCTCCGGCGTAGTGTCCGCTGTAACCAGATTCTTTACCGCCCTGCCATCCCGAAGGATGGTGACCCGGTCGCTGATTGCCATGATTTCACTTAAGCGGTGGGTGATGATGATGATACCGTAGCCTTCTTCCTTCAGGCGCTTTAATACACCGAAGAATCGTTCCGTCTCCTGAGGGGTTAAAACTCCTGTAGGCTCATCGAGAATCAGAAGATTTACATTGCGGTATAATGCCTTTAAGATTTCCACTCTCTGCTGCTCTCCCACAGACAGACCGTTGATCCTGTCTTCAGGGTTTACTAAAAGTCCGTATTTTTCCCCAAGTCTTTTGACCTCTTCCCCTGCTGTTTTCCGGTCCAGAACTGCATTGCTGCTGCTCAGTCCCAGGATGATGTTGTCAAGAACCGTCATTTTATTCACAAGGGAAAAATGCTGATGAACCATGCCGATGCCATTTTCAATGGCATCGGCTGGGGAATGAAACCGGACTGATTTTCCTTTGTAGAGGATTTCTCCTCCATCGGCCTGATAAATGCCGAACAATATGTTCATCAGCGTAGTCTTTCCGGCTCCATTTTCTCCAAGGAGAGCATGAATCTCCCCTTGTTCTACGGATAAGCACACATCTTCATTGGCATACACACCGGAAAATGCTTTTGTGATATGTTTCATCTCCAATAATGGCATAATACTGCTCCCTATCTCACCTTTGTATCACAGGGTACACTAAACTGTCCTTCTGCAATGGCTGATATTGTTCTCTCGATCTCGTCTTTTAACTCCTGAGGAATTTCAGAATCCAAATCGTGGTAAGGCGCAATGCTGACTGCTTCTTCCTGCATGCCCAGGTTGTAGATTCCGCCCTCGAAGTTTCCGTATGCAACGGTCTGGTAAGCAGTTTCAATTACATTTGGAATGTGGTATACAGAAGAAGAAACCACAGTCTGAGGAGCCAGTGCGTTCTGATCATAGGAATCTCCGGTAGCGAAAACTCCGGCTTCCTTTGCCGCATTGATAGCGCCTGTACCGGACTCATTGGCACAGTGTCCGATTACATCCACGCCGTTGTCAATCATGGCCTGAGCCGCTTCTTTTCCAAGGGCTGTATCCGTAAAGGAACCTGTCCATGCAGTCTGAACCTCGATATTTGGATTAACAGACTTGGCTCCGTCTTCAAAGCCGTTCATGATCTTTACTAAAGATGCTCCCTGGATGGGGCCTACAAAACCTACCTTATTGCTCTTGGATAATCCGGCTGCCAGCATTCCCATGATGTAACCGCCTTCTTCGCACTTGGTCACATAGGAAGCCACATTTTCAGCCGAAACCTCACCTTCCGTTATAATAAACTTAGTATCCGGATACTGCTCTGCCACCTCTACGGCCGGATCACCGAACTCATAGCCATGGCCGATCACCACATCGTATCCGTTTGCAGCATAATCCGCAAATGCAGCTTCAATGTCATCAGGCGTTAAATTTTCCGTATAGGAAATCTCGCAGCCATAATCAGATTCCAGAACCTTTAATCCGTCATAAGCGGTCTGGCACCAGCCCATATCATTGGCCGCGCCGGAAAGCAGAAGGGCCACCTTTAATCCTTTGGTCTCAGCAGCCTCTTTTGTTGTCTCAGCCTTTGCAGCCTCAGTCGTTGTCTCCGGTGCACTTGTGGTACTGGTTGTTGCGCTTGTGTCTGCAGCTTTACCCCCGCAGCCTGCCAAAGCTGCTGCTGCCATTGAAGCCGTAAGAATCAGTGCTGCTAACTTTTTCATTTTTCTCATCCTCGTTTTCCTCTCTTGTTGTTCCTTTTGTTTATAGTTTATTTATTCCAATATCTGGATCTGAGACAGAGTAATGTAGTTGGAACTGTCATTCTCCACAAACTGATCCAAAATATTAAAATTAACGGTAAGGTCTTCCAATTTCAAATCAGGCCTGGAATTTCGCAGTCGTTCCAGAGTCTGGGGAACCTTATCATAGGAACCCAGATGGTAGGCGCACAGATAATCTCCTGCCGGGATCTTGCGAATTTGATCCTGCCTCAGAAATTCCGGCAAAGGCCCTTTGGAAGGGTATAAATAAGCTCCGAAATATTTTAAACTGCCTTCATAAAAGGCAATAGTGGGATAAAAGTAAAAGGAATTCTGCCGGTAAATCAGTTCTTCTTCTCCAATGGCGATATAAGTCCGTTCCGGGCAGTAGCGGATGGTGATCTGGTCGGTCCGGATATCCTTCATCTCTTCCTCAATGAAGGCAAGCTTTCTTTGAATGGCTTCATCAATGGAAAACAGCTCCTTCCACTGCCTGTGAAGCTCTTCTGAACGCTTCCTTAAGGATTCCAGGGACGAATGGACATGCTGGATTTTCCGCTTGGCCGTGATCTCCTCCAGGGAGTACCCTAGCTTTCGCATATAGCAAATGGTAGCCAGCTCGTAAACCTGATCAAACTCGTATTTTCTCCTGCCGTTTTTGGGGTCCCTCTGCCTGGGGCAGAATATTCCGATGCTGTCATAATAATATAAAGTCTGAATATTCAGCCCAAACAGGGAACTCATTTCTCCTATGGATAAAAAATCCTTCAAACCGTTTTCCTCACCTTCATAAATAATAGAAATTTTTATAAGAACATCCGAAAAGCCTCATTTGGTTCCCGGATCACCTTATTACAGACTGCTTCTCCCTCAAGGGCAAGTTTCTTTTCATCCACACCGGTCAGAATGCCGTCTTTATAAACCACATTTCCATTAATCATAGTAAGCCATACATTTCCTGTCAGGCCAACCCGTCCAAGGAGGTTTTTCGGGTCATGAATTGCTCCTGTCAGTTCCAGAGTCTCTGAATCAATCATAAATAAATCCGCAGCCTTTTCCGGCTCTAAGGAACCCAGATCAGGCCTTCCCAGGGTCTTTGCCCCGTTTATGGTGGCAATCTTTAACATATCATAAGCAGATACACAGCCGCCCCGTTCCTTTGTGTGATAGGACTGCATGAGGTAAGCTGCCCGGAGTGCATCAAGAAGATTGGAACCGTCATTGGTGGCAGAGCCATCGCAGCCAAGGCTTAAAAGGACTCCTGCTTCCTGCATGGCCTTCATATCCAGAATAGGAAAGCCGCCCAGAATTGCCGGTGTGGGACAATGGGAAATTCCTGTCTTTGTCTCAGCCAGTATGGAATATTCCTCAGGAAGCACCTCCCAGTTGTGGGCATACCAGACATCCTCTCCAATAAAGCCGATATCCCGGCACCACTCTAAGGTCCGTTTGCCGTAACGGGCTATAATTCCTTCATTTTCCCCTTCTCCCAGATGGGTGTGCATCCGCACTCCCATTTCCCGGGCTGCCGGAACCGTATCAATAAAGGTATCGGCAAGACAGTTAATGGGCTGGCAGGGAGCCATGACAATCTGGCTCATGGAATAAGGACCCGGATCGTGGTAAAGGCGTACCAGCCTTTCGCAGTCCTTTAAAAATTCACTGGTGGTTTCAAGCATGTTATCCGGGATGGAACTGCCCTGGGTCTGGGGAAGAGTATTACTGCCCCGTCCTGCATGATAGCGGATTCCCAGCAGCTTTGCCGCCTCCATCTGCCTGTCCACCGGTTCCTTTCCGGTTTTCTTTGTATAGCAATACTGATGGTCAAAAGCAGTGGTACATCCATGCTTAATGAGATCAGTAAAAGCTGTGAGTGTGGAATAGTAAATCACATCGTTGTCAATGCACTGAAAAATCTGATAGATCTTATGTATCCAGTCCATAACCGTCAGATTTGGATAGTCAATGGTAATCAGGTTTCTTACAAAGGTCTGGAAGAAATGATGATGGGTATTGATCAGTCCCGGATACACAAACTTTCCTGTTCCGTCAATGACCTGGGCCCCTTCACTGGAAAGCCCTTTTCCAATGGCAACAATCTTTGGACCTTCAATCAAAATATCTGTATCCTTATATACATGATCCGATTGATCACAGGTCACAATCGCCCTGGCATTTTTTATGAGAAATTTAGAAGCCATATTGTTCCTCCGTTCATAATGCGGCAAACTGCCGTTTTCTCTAACCAGGATCATTATATATCCTATGGTAACTATAGGTTCAAGTTAAAAATATTATTTTTTTGCATCTTCTTGTATTTTTTTGTAATCAATTTTCCTTCTTTTCATAAGAATTCTAAAATAAACGGGACACTGCTTCCCGGTAATCGGATAAATGCTGGGATTTTTTGATTTTTTTAATCTGTTTCTCATTTCCCTCAAACAGCCGGCCCATATAAGCCCACAACTCTTTCATCTTAAACAGCACGTTCCTTTCTCCCGATATGGTCTGTTCATATCCTGCCAATACCTGGTCATGGAAGGCCCTCAGCCGCTCCATTTCCATTTTTCTTCCGTCCTTGATCTCCCCTGCCAGTCCCGGATTTGCCACCAGGCCTCTTCCCAGCATGACCTTGTCCACCTGGGGAAAAGCCTTTACAAACCGGTCATAGGCCTCAGACGTAAATAAATCCCCGTTATAGCACAGGGAATGGGTGCTGCCTGAAACTGCTTTTTCAAATGCCTCCCAGTTCGGATGATTTTTATAAAAATCCGTCTGCACCCTGGGATGAATGATCAGCTCTTTCAGGGGATATTTTTCATAGATTTCCAGAAGCAGCTGAAATTCCTCGGGGCTTTCCTTTCCGATTCTGGTCTTTATGGATATCTTCATATCCAGTGCGGTGAAAATCTGGTCCAGAAAGTGATCCAGCTCATCGGGATAAGCCAGAAAGCCGGACCCTCTGTTCTTGGAAACCACGGTTCCGGAGGGGCATCCTAAATTCAAATTCACCTCGTCATAGCCATACGTTTTAAGCTCTTCTGCCGCCCATATAAAATCCTCTCCCTTGTTGGTAAGAATCTGGGGAATTACAGAAAGCCCTTCATTGTGCTCAGGCAGAATGTCATTTTTCTCCCTGGAGGTCAGCTTTCTGTTCTGGGTCGGGACAATAAAAGGAGTCATGTACACATCGATCTGGTCAAAAAACTTGCGGTGGGCATTCCGGTATACGTATCCTGTAATTCCCTCCATGGGGGCGAAATAATATTTCATAAATCCTGTCTCCTTTTTTCCATTTCCTTCAGTCCGTTTATTTTATCACAAAGAAAAACAAATTGAAAGAAGACCATTTACAGAAGACGGCAAAAAATGGTATAATATATGGAAAAATGTCAGAATTCAGGAGGACTCATCATGATACAGCTTAAAAACCTTTTGCGGGCCTCCGGCAGAACTCTTCTGCTGGCCGCTCTCATTTCCGGTGCTTTCGTTTCCGCCGCACAGGCCGAAGAGGAAGTGGGACCTGCCTTTGCACCTCCCATCACCAAAACCGTTGTCCCGGAAATCGGGCCAGGTATTGGACTTGGCGGGCGAATGGTGGTGGTTCTGGACCCGGGACACGGAAAAACAGAAGGCAATTACTCCGGATGCAGGTTTGAATACGAAGGCGTCACCTATTACGAAGATCTGATCGTCATGAAGATCGCAGGCTATACCAAAGAGTATTTGGAACAGCATACCAACTACAAGGTCTATCTGACCAAGGACAGCGCAGAAGTAACCGTCCCCCTGGATCAAAGAGCCGCTTTTGCAGCTTCTGTACAGGCAGATTTATTCGTAAGCCAGCATGTGGATTCCATAGCGGGCAATGGAACAGAGCGGAATGCATACGGAGTCAGCTCCATGTCTCCGGCCATCGGGCGCTACAACCATGAGATTGCCCGTCAGTCCCAGGAAGCCGCCAACACCATTTTAAAACATTTAAATGCCCTGGGGCTTCACAACCGGGGGCTGCTTCTGAAAGATTCCCAGAACGGAACCTTATATCCTGACGGAAGCACAGCCGACTATTACGCCATTCCCCGCTATTCCCAGATGTATGGAATCCGCGGCTTTATTATTGAACACGGCTATTTAAACCACACCAGCGACTTAAGCTTATTCCTGTCCACGGAAGAACAGTACAAGGCTCTGGGCGAGGCTGATGCCAAAGGAATCATAGAATATCTGGAAAAAGCCGGAAAGGCTCCCAAGCTCATATCACAATAACCCGGACCAAAACCGGGCATGTCTTAACAATCATAATATCCTCCCTGCCGCATAAAATGTATTAATATGCTTTGTACTGATTCGACAGGGAGGACTGATTTTGGTAAAAGCACTGGATAATAATTACTACGATCTGATTATCAGCAATGTCTTAGTTCCCAGCTACGATACCAGCGACAACATCACCTACTTAAACGACAGAAATTCCCTGCTCCACCTTCCTGCCGGCAGCGTGAATCCCTGTGATTTAGGACGTCATACTTACCACAGCTTCCCCACCCTCTATACTCTCAGTTCCACTGTCAGCCTGGAAAAGTCCGGGGTTACGGCAGTACAGTCTAACCCTGATCTGGCATTGTTCGGCCAGGGGGTCTTAGTTGCCGTCATAGACACAGGAGTCGACTATCAGCATCAGGCATTCCGGAATCAGGACGGAACCACCCGCATCTTCTCCATGTGGGATCAGACCGACCAGACCGGCACAATTCCCGACACCTTCACCTTTGGATCGCAATACACCATGGAACAGATCAACGATGCCTTGAGTTCCGAAAATCCTTACTCCTTAGTTCCCATGACCGATACCAACGGCCACGGGACCGCCATAGCCAGTATTATGGCAGGCACCCCCAGTGAAGACGGCGCCTTCAGCGGCGTTGCTCCCCAAGCGGAGTACATCATCATTAAACTGAAGGAGGCAAAGGAAAATACAAAGAGGATTCATTTTGTTCCGCCCAATGTGCTCTGCTATCAGGAATCCGATATCATCCTTGGGATCCGGTACGCTGTAACCGTTTCAGAGCAGGCCGGCCGGCCTCTGGCCATATGCATAGCCTTGTCCAGCAGCCAGGGAGGACATGACGGAAGAGGAACCACCAGCACCTATATTGATTTCCTTGCCCTGCTTCCGGGAATCGGGATTTCCGTTGCAGCGGGAAATGAGGGAAATGACCAGAGGCATTATTTCAATTCCACCACCGCACCGCCTTACTACAATGATATTGAGGTACGGGTTGGAAATGATGACAAGATGTTTTCCATGGAAATATGGTCCTTTGCCCCGGCAAGGCTTTCCATTGACGTGTCCTCACCCAACAGGGAGTCCACCCAGCCGGTTTTCCCCGCCTTAAGCCAGTGCAGAAGATTCAGCTTCATCTTTAACCAGACCATTGTCTATGTCAACAACATTATCTTTGAAGAGGAAACAGGGGATCAGCTCATCCTGCTGCGGTTTCAAAACCCCCTTCCCGGAATCTGGTATCTGCGGGTCCAAAACCCGGAAAGCGAGCCTTTTTCTTTTCATTGCTGGCTTCCGTCGGGAGATATCATTTCAAATGAAACCTTTTTCCTCAATTCAAACCCTAATACCACGGTAACCTCTCCCGGAAATGCTACCCACCAGCTGACCGTGTCCGCTTATAACCAGCTAAGCAACAGCATCTTAAACGAATCCGGCAGAGGATATACCAGAATCGGCATCATTAAACCGGATCTGGCGGCCCCAGGCTACGAGCTTCCCTGTGCTGTTCCGGGAAACCGGTACGGGACAGCGACAGGCACCGGAGCTGCTGCTGCACACGCTGCAGGCATCATTGCCATGGTTTTGGAATGGGCCATTATCAGGGAAAATTATCCCCGAATGACGGGAAACAACATCAACCGCCTGTTAATCGGCGGTGCAAACCGGTCCCAGGCCAATACATATCCCAACAATATCTGGGGATATGGTCAGATTGATGTAAACAGACTGTTTGAACGCTTTAATGGCCAGTAAATTCTCCACATCAAAAAACCTTCAGCCAGAGTAATTGCTTACTCCTGTCTGAAGGTTTTTTGATCAAATGAAACATCCGGAATCTTATTCCACAGGGGAAAATCCGTCCTTACCAACTCCACAAAGTGGACAAACCCAATCCTCAGGTAAATCATCAAATGATGTACCTGCTGCGATATCAGCATCAGAATCACCTACCTCTGGATCATAGATATATCCGCAGGCGTCACATACATACTTTGTCATCTCTCTTCACCTCCTTTAAATTCCTGTGCTTTCTTTATAGCATATTATGCCATTTTTATCAATAGCTTATGATAAATCCTCTAACTATTCTCTCTATTTATTCTTTAATTGACAAATTCCCTGAGTCATGGTTCCCATAGGGCAATATACACACCAGGATCTGGGTTTGTAAAGAATCATGGTAATCATGCCAAGAACCGTTGAGGTCAGCATCACGCTGTAAAAACCAAAGGCAAACTGGGCGATCCAGGGCTCCGGTGCCGTCCCGTTATAAGCGAAATGCCAGGGCAGGTTAAAGGTCCATAGCAGTTTCACTGTTTCTTTTAACCCACTTGCTCCGGAAAAGACCATGTATGTGGAAAACAGCATATTTCCAAACATCACCATGAAAAATACCAAAAAGCCATATCGGAACCACCGGCTTTTTATAAATCCCGGTATATCCTTTTTTCTGGACAATCTCAGCCTGTTCCCCAGCAGCTCAAAGAGCTGCCCTCTTCCGCAGTATTTGTTGCAGTAAGCCTTGTTCCCTTTGACCATGGAAATGAGGAGGGGTGTAAAAAAACAAATAAGCCCCAGCCAGGCAAACAGAATGTTAAACAAGCCTAAAATCAAATACATGGAGGATAAAATCCAAAGATAATCGTACCAGTATTTTTTCTTATTTTTCATCTGTCCCCACCTCCCTTTCCACAGCCTTGACTGTGATTACGGATGCAGGGCATGCCTTTGCACAAAGACCGCAGCCAATGCATGCTGCCAGATCCACTACGGCGTGAATTCCCTTGGGAACGCTTATGGCTCCCTTGGGACACACCTTGATGCAGCAGCCGCAAGCCACACAAAGGGACTCATGGACTGATGCATATTTCTTACTTTTCTGAACTGCCATCACTGTTTCTACTCCTTTTTCAGGTGATTTTCTCAGTATTTATCATAGCAGTTTCAGTTTTTCTTTTCCGTGACCGGGTCACATTAACCTCCCAGGGGGGGCTACTATTTCATATATTTCTTTAAGGTCTTTCTGACTGCTCCGGGGCCTTCCAGCATCTCGCAGAACATGCCTTCGATTTTTTCAGACAAACCTGCCTTTACCAGATCAGTGCCAAAGAGAACGGAATTTGACAGGATTTCATTCAGAAAACCTTTTTCCTGGGGAACTTCTCCCAGGCTGATTCCCTTTAACTGTTCCTTTAAAGCTTCCAGCATAGGATCGCTGCTGATTTCCATTTCAGTTCCTTCATCATTGACACCCAGAAGGTAACGGAGCCAGCCCGCAATAGCCAGAGGAATGGCTGTCAGACTGTTCACATCCAGAGCTTCATCAGCCAGATATGCCTTGATGGTCTCTCCAAAGCGGATGGCCACTTTCTGGCTGGTATCTGTTGCAATTCTCTGAGGTGTGTCAGGAATAAAAGGATTGGGCAGACGGTACTCAATAACCTCTTTTACAAATGCTTCCGGGCTTAAGATGCCGGGATCAGTTACCACCGGCATTCCCTCCTGGTAGCCGATTCGCTCTACAAGAGCCTTTAAATCCTCATCCTTCATTTCCGCAGCAATGCTGTTGTATCCAAGGACGCAGCCGTATACAGCCAAAGCTGTGTGCAGCGGATTTAAGCAGGTGGTTACCTTCATGCGCTCTGTCTGGTTTACCGTATCACGGTCAGTTAAATATACTCCGGCTTTTTCAAGGGCAGGACGGCCATTGGGGAACCGGTCCTCCACCACCAGATACTGAGGGATTTCAGCATTGACAAAGGGGGCAATATAAGTATTTCTGCTGGTGATGATGGGAGCCATTTCTTCGATTCCATCCTCTTCCAAAGCCTTCTGCACTTCCTCTGCAGGACGGGGAGTGATCTTGTCAATCATGCTCCATGGGAAGGAAACCTGATCCTCATCCTCTACCCAGCCTAAAAAGCCGGCCGGCGCAAAGCCTTTTTCCACCCAGGCCTTTGCAATAGCAACCACACTGCTCTTTAACTTCTCTCCGTTATGGCTGCAGTTGTCCATGCTGACAAGGGCCAGAGGGAAACGGCCTGCTTCATATCTCTTAAGCAGAAGGGCTGCTACAATGCTCATAGCATGGCTGGCCTTTCCCGGGCCTTCCTGCATATCTTTTTCAACTACCGGGAACAGTTCTCCCTTAAAGTTTGTGAGGGCATATCCCTTTTCCGTAATGGTAAAGCTGGCCATCTGAAGGGAAGGATTCTCAAATGCACGAACCAGAGAACCGAATTCCTTCTCATCGTTCACATCAGCCCTTACGCCCTTTGCCACACTGGCAATAATCTCCCTGTCCATGGTTCCGTCAGGCTTTAAGCCCACCATCATGGTCATGCTGTCGTGGGGAGTGTATATTTTATCAATAATATCAAAGTCAAAGGTATCTGCTGCTATGATACCGCTTTTTTCAAGGCCTTCCTCTAAAAGGCGCTGCTGCAGCACTGCGATGAATCCTCTGAAAATATTTCCCGCACCGAAATGCACCCATACCGGGGACTGTTCTGTAACCTCTGTCATCTTTTCCCAGTCAAATTCCGGCAGCCTTACGGAAGCCTTGTCCCAGGCCTGTCTGTCTGTTAAGCAAGACCGATTTAATTTCATAAATAGATTCCTCCTATTCTCTGTGTAAGGGGATATTGGCGATACCCTTTGTCCTTCTAGTATATATCTAGTATACTAGTAGTTCAATTAATATTTTTGATAAATATTATTTGTTTTTTTAGATATATTGCACAAAAGCATCATTTAAAATACCCTGGATACTTGTCCCTCAAGGCTTTTTCATCAATCTTGTATCTGGATAAATGCTTTTCCATAAGAGTTTTGGCCTTATCACTGTCCTGTGCAACGATTGCCTCCACAATGGCATGATGGTCGGAAACCAGCTTAAGCTCCTTAACTGCCTCCAAAGACATGCTGCGTATGCGGTCAAAATGTATGGTGATGCTGTCCATAAGCTGATACACCTGATCCTTTCCGGTCATGTGAAACAGCATCTGGTGAAGCTCATTGTCCAGCTCCAAAAGCCTTTCAGAAGAACGGTTTTCCATATAAAATTCCTGGAGTCTTACATTTTCCTGAAGCTTCAGCAAATCTTCCTTTGACGGGGATTTGCAGGCCAGTTCAACTACCGCACATTCCAGAACATTTCTCATGAAACGGGCCTCTTCTATGATATCATAGTCAATGAGGGACACAGCGCTTCCCTTCTGAGGATAGATTTCCACAATCTTCACCTTTGACAGCTCAATCAAGGCTTCCCTTACGGGAGTCCGGGAAAGATTCATCTCCGCTGAAAGCTCATTTTCGCTCAGCATGCTTCCTGGAATCAGATCAAGGTGAATGATATTCTCCTTTAACATTCGAAGGGCATATTCCCGCCCTGTTTCTTTCAAAAGCCGCTCTGTCAGCCGCATATTTTACCCCTCTTTCAGATTCTCTTTTTAACTTTAGAATAAGTGATTTGACTACCTCTGTCAAGCACTAGTATGCAAGATGACAAAGGCGTGATGACAAAAAGGTCCGGCGGCAGACTGCCGCCAGACCTCTTTAAATCTGGTATTAATATCTCATGGGTATGATTTCCAGATAATCCTGTACGGATGCACCATCCAGGAACATCTGAATGATCTTTCTTCCCATCGGATCTAATTCCTCTGTGTTGTACTTCATAAGCTCCTGCCTGAAGAAATCTGTCAGTATCTTCGCTCCGGCATCGTAGCCTTCCTTGCCCACTTCCTGCTGGGTCTCAGGTCTTAAAAAGATTCTTCCGATATACTGGCCGTCAATCTTTAAGGAATCCAGACCAAAGCCTAAGAGGGGGCAGCGTGCTTCAACCAGATGCTCTGGCTTGAATTTAGCGCTTCCTCTTCTGGCGATGTACTCCCTTGCAATCCACTGAGGCATAAAGCTGACGTAATATGCGCCGATGTGCTGGTTGGGAATCAGGACATAACGGGTGCTGGTGGATTTGACAATCTGATCCAGAAGCAGGTTTGCCTGTGTGACCATCTTACCGGTTGCAAAGGGCCAGTAGGAGCCAACACCTTCGCTGGTCATTTCCAGTGAATCGATGATGCTGGGATTATTAAATCCTCTCGGTGCCACCAGACGCCATAACCAGGCCAGTGCAGGAGGCAGAATATGAAGGATACCCATGATTCCATAGGAAGGATTCTCCTTTGTACAGGAAGGTGTTCTCACACCGAAGCTTCTTACATCCACTTCCACTGGTTCGTCAATGGCCTTTTCAATCAGCCTTCTGGGTAAGATGGCACGCGGATTGGGGCAGCGCTTTCCATTGCTGTCTAAGGTATGTTCCCAGGGCAGACAGGTTGCACCGGGCATTGCCTGCAGGTTTAAGAATACCAGAGGCTCTTTGGGATGGATCATCAGTTTTTCATACTGGGGAGAAGAACCGTAGATCTTCATGTTATCCACTCTTAAAAACCATGCGGATTCCGCATCCTTAACAACCAGCTTATTGCTGTCATTTTGCATCTTAGGATGGCATAAGGCCATATCATCGGTGACAGGAATCAGATCGCAGGTTTCATGAAGCACCAGATAATTTTTCTCACCTGTAACTGTATTTTTGCCTATGAGGGAACGTCCGTCCATCTCTTTGTGAATGTCTTCCAGCATCTCACTCTTTCCGCCTCCGGAAGCGCCTTCATGCATGATGACGATTTCGTTGTCATAGGGAGTGATTACTTTTACCGTAGCCGCATGGGCAGTTACCCAGCCTTCTTCCTCTCCAATGTTGAGAAGAACTCCGTAAATGCCTTTTTTGGCACTGGGGCCTGGATAAAGATTATATGCATAAAATTCATGAACTCCTTCCAGACGGTTGTGAATAACAATCTGCTTTCCGTCAAAATGAGTATGGCGGAAGGGCGGAGCCAGAAATACAATTGCTCTCGGAGTAAAGTCAGAACAAATTTCGTCAATATTTAAAAAGCCTTGCAGATCACCAAGACCTGCGGCAAAAAAGCCTGCATTTGCGGGAGCCAGGAGAATGGAATCATATCCGTATTCAAGTCCACCTGATTTAAAGGGGAAGAAAATAAGTTCCTGTTCCTTCAGCCACTCAAAGGTCTCGCCTCTTAAGGTTTCAAAATCTGCGCCATAAACATCCTGGTATCTGGGCTTGTCGGTGGGCTTGTGATCAGAAATCAGCAAACTGTCAGGATCACGTCTTCTCATGTAATCTTCCATATAGTTGACCACAACACCGTTTTTACACTTGGTTGCAATGGCCTCCAGTACGTTGCCTTTTCCCTCGACCTCATACTCAATACGGAATTCCATGTTCTCCGGATCATTGCCCATAGCCAGCAGTAACAGTTCTTCTCTTGTTTTTGGAACGATGACTCCCTTTGCATGATCCAGGATATCCCGTACATACTCCGGCAAGTTCATCTTACGCAAACATTCTAGCATATTTTCCTCCGTTCTCGCGCACATGTGATACGCATTTCTCTCATGTTCCCATTTTCATTGTATTGCATCACTTCGCTGCATATTCTGAGCCACGACATATAAAAAGCTGACATCCACGCAAATGGATATCAGCTTTTTTACAATGTATAATAAGTCCTGTATTCGATGTCTTCCGGCACTATTTAACTCTGTAAAGCTCTACTGAGGGTTGCGGGTGGCTTGCCACTGGCAACTTACCGATATCCTGTTGATGCCTTCCTGAACCTTTCCATGCCCTGCGGCCACTTAAAGATTTTTCTTCATATTTATATGGCCCATTGTAGAATACAGTAGCATGAAAACGCTTTTATGTCAATGACTTTTTACGCCATTTTTCGACTCCGCTCTGTTATCTCAGCATACCTGTTTTGCATAATTTACTGCGCCGTTTAATACCTTTAAGCCTTCTGTTATGGACGTTTTTTCATCAGGAGTCGCCATGCATTCCATGGAAAATGCACCGTCATAGCCCACTGCCTGCAAAGCAACCGCAATTTCCTTAAAGTCAATGGTTCCTGAGCCAGGATAGCTTCGGGTATTATCAGCCGCGTGAACATGGCCGATTAAGCCTTTGTAGGGAAGGATGGAGGCGGACATACTGGTTTCCTCGATATTCATATGAAAAGTGTCCAGATGCATTTTCACATTGGGCCGGTCAAGCTCTTTTAAGAAACCGGCAACCTGCTTTGCATTATTTAAGAATAAAAGCTCATACCGGTTGATAATTTCCATTACCAGAATCACTTGTTTTTCCGCCGCATAGTCAGCGGCAATCCGCAGGTTTTTTGCAAGCTTTTCAGCATAAGCCCCATATCCGCCCGGATCAGACGCACGCCCTCTTATGCTCCCCATAATGACAACGCTGTTCAGCTTTGCAGCCATATCAATGTATTCATATAAGGTGCTGATTGCCCTTTGGCAAACCTCTTCATCATCTGATGTCAGGGAAATTCCCCGCAGCACGGTGGCAAGCCCGGTTCCAATTGCCGAAACCGTAACCCCTGTTTCTTCGCATGTTTTTAATAACCCTTCCACATCCACAGAAGCCGGGTCCGGCAGATGCAGTTCAATGCTCTGGGCTCCGTATGCGGCTGCCTTTTTTATATTTTCAATGGGATCTCCCTTAATCAGCGCCGGATACGCTGCCGGCGCCTCGGTTGCAATTGTAAATCCTGTTTTCATCTCATTTTCTCCCTTTTCTTATTTTTGTCACTGCTGTATCCCTTCTTGTAATCACCCTGCTGTTCTCTTTTTTATTGAAACTCAATTAAAGCCTTCATAATGGCATCAGGATTTTCCTTTACCTCTGTAAAGGCCTGTTCGGCAGATGACAGCCCATACACTCTGCTGATCAGCCTGCTTAAGTCAAATTTTCCGGCAATGGCATAATCAATCAGCTCTGTAAAGTCATCCTTTCCTGCATTCCGGGAACCGAAGATATCCAGTTCCTTTGTCTGAATCCGGGAATAGGCAAAATCCAGGTTTTTCTTGCCAATGCCAACCACCACCACACGCCCGCGGAAAGCTGCTGCATCAATGCAGTTCTGGAAGGTAGACGGCTGGCCCACACATTCGATGCACACATCAAAGCCGTCGCCCTTTGTCAGTTCCTGGACCCGCTGGTCAAAATCTTCCCGGCCTGTTACGATCACATCATCGGCTCCCAGCTCCTTTGCCATCTGCAGACGGCCTTCGCTTAAATCACTTACCACTACCTCAGCTCCCAGCAGCTTGGCTCCCATCACAGCCAAAACCCCAATAGGACCGGCCCCTACTACCAAAACCCTGTCGCCCTTTTTTACGCTTCCCCTCTTTACTGCATGGTAGCTGATGCAAAATGGTTCAATCAGAGCCAGCTCCTTAGCATCAAGGCCTTTGCCATCGTAAATGCGTTCCACAGGCATGGAAAAATACTGGCGGAATATTCCGTCCCGCTGTGCCCCCAATGTCTGATTGCCTGTACAGCAATTTACGAAACCTCGCCTGCAGGAATAACAATGGCCGCAGTTATAATAAGGATTTCCGGTTACAATCATGCCGGGCTTAAGGCCGTACTCATTGTCGTCCACTTCCACCACACGGGCTGAAAACTCATGTCCCGGAATGCGGGGATAACTGGAATATAAAAAGGTTCCCCGGTATGTACCCATATCTGATCCGCATATGCCGCCGTATAAGATTTCCAGCAGCGCCTCTCCCGGCTTTCTTTCCGGTTTTTCCATCTCTTCCACCTGAACCTTGCCCGGCTCAGGTATCCTGACATATTTCATTTTTTCCATCTTAAATATCCTCTTCTCTCTTGGTTTAACGTTAACCTTTTCAGAATAAATTATACCCCTGATCAAATTTCCATTCATAGGGGTCTGACAATATTTCTATTTCAGGAATCAGCCTTGCTTTTTCAACCAATGATTCCGATATTTCTATTTCTTCCATTAATAAGGTGTTTTTTACCCGGATCATGGTCACCTTTTCCTTTTGGATTCCGGTACACGTCTTTACTGCCGCCTGCAAGGCCTCTTTGTCGTTCATAAATACAGGAGGAATCCTGCAATTGCACAGTGCGGTGCTGGTCAGCACATTGGGATAGGACTTTTCCCGGTCAAACTTCCGGAATGCCCTCATGGTGGAGATATCGGCCAGTCCCAAACCATTGCCGTTTCCATGGCTTTGCTCTGATATGTCCAGTACCACAACCCGCTGGGTCTTTAATCCGGTCCTGATGTTATCCACGGTAAAACGTCCGGTAATATTGGGGTCCATTCCGTCTCCGCTGATATTTTTTCCGATTTCATCCACCACCAGTATATCTGCCTCGGGAAAGTAAAACCTTGCCATTTTCTCCTTGGCAATTTCAAGAAGCCTGGGCTCCTCCTCAGGAATTTCTTCATATGTAAGGGCCCGTATCAGGGCAGTTTCCTCGTAGGCATTTTCCACAATGGCAACACCGAACAATATCTTTGCATGCTTATGGATTGCAAGGCCGTATTGTTCCACGTTTTCCGCCATATGGTACAATCCGTGATGGTGGCAGGCCTCCGCTCCTCTTTGCTTGCCAAGGCCTATTGCCATCATTTTGATCAATCCGCTTTCATATCTGCCCCGGAAAGAGGTGTGGGCCTTTATACGGTTGACAACAATAATGCCGTCCGCTTCATTTGCATGTTTGTCAATCATCACCGGAGAACCCTTCGGCAGCTCACACAGCTTTACAACCTCCATATCACACAGAACAGGACAGCCCATGCGCTCCTCAGTAATTCCATATCCGGCCAGGACCTCCTGCTGTCCTTTGGGGCTGGCACCGCCATGGCTTCCCATGGCGGCGACAATAAAAGGCAGTGCCCCTTTTTCCTTGCAAAAATCCACAATTTCCTTTGTTATTTTATCAATGCCTGTAATTCCCCTGCTTCCTGCGGTAATAGCGATTCTCATGCCCGGGGTGATTGTCTCTCCAATCCCCCGGCCCATAAGTTCCTTTCTCAGTACTGCTGCCGCATCATCAAGGTGTTCCTTACAGAACTTCTGCCTTACCCGTACCATCTTAGGCAGCCTGATATGTTTTAATAATTCATTTATTTCCCCCAAGTCCTTACATCTCCTGTATTTAAGTAATGCCGAGGTAAGTTTTCTTTACTTCCTCATTGCCCAGCAGCTCCTTTGCCGTTCCTTCCAACACCACTTCACCCATTGCCAGCACATAACCGCGGTCAGCAATGCGCAGGGCTGCATTGGAATTCTGTTCCACCACCATGATGGTGGTGCTGTCTTTATTGATTTTTTGAATGATGCTGAAAATATCCTGGATGATCAAAGGGGCCAGCCCCATGGAAGGCTCATCCATGATCAGAAGCTTTGGCTTTGACATCAGGGCCCTGGCTACTGCCAGCATCTGCTGCTCGCCTCCGGACAAGGTTCCTGCCAGCTGCCGCTCCCGTTCCTTCAGCCTTGGAAACAGGGAAAAACAGTATTCCAGACTGTCTGATACCTCTTTTTTATCCTTCCGCAAATAGGCACCCATCTGAAGATTTTCCATTACCGTAAGCTGAGGAAAGACCATGCGGCCTTCCAGCACCTGCACAAGACCTTCTCCGGTTATTTTATAAGGTGCCATCCGGTCAATCTTTTTTCCGCAGAACGTGATGGTACCTCCCGTAAGCCTTCCAAGCAATCCGGAAACAGCCCTCAATGTGGTGGTCTTTCCGGCACCGTTGCTTCCGATAACTGCCACGATCTCCCCTTCATTTACCTGGAGGGATACATCTCTGACCGCTGCTATGGCACCATAGTGATACGTCAAGTGATCAATCTCTAACATTGGAGTATTAGCCAACATTTTCACCTCCTAAGTAAGCTTCCACAACAGCAGGATTACTCTGGACCTCTAAGGGAGTTCCCAGTGCAAGCTCCTGTCCGTAATTAAGCACACATATCCTGTCTGTTAAGTTCATGACAAACTTCATATCATGTTCCACCACCAGGGCTGTAATGCCTTTCTTGCGGATGCGCAGAACAAGTTCTTTCAGCTCCATCTTTTCACTAGGGTTCATGCCGGCCGCAGGCTCGTCAAGAAGGAGTAAAACCGGGTCGCTTGCCAGGGCGCGGGCAATTTCAAGAAGGCGCTGTTCGCCGTAGGACAGGTTGCAGGCCTCATCGCTTAAACGGTGATTCAGCCCTACAAATTCAAGCATTTCCCTGGCTTTTTGCTCCACTTCCTTTTCTTCCTTCCTCTGGGAAGCGGTTCTTATAATAGAAGAAATAAGGCCTGCCTTCATGTGGCTTTGCCTGCCCACCATAACATTTTCCAGAACAGTCATTTCCCTAAACAGGTTGATGTTTTGGTATGTACGGGCAATTCCCTGGCTGTTGATCTCAAACATAGGACGGCCCTGGATTTCCTTCCCGTTTAATATGACCTTGCCGGAAGTTGGAACAAGGGCTCCGCTGATCATGTTAAAGCAGGTGGTTTTTCCGGCTCCGTTGGGCCCGATCAATCCGAATATCTCGCCCTCTTCTATGGTGAAGTTTAAATCGTTTACCGCAACCAATCCGCCAAACCGGATTGTCAGATGTTCAACTGTTAACAATGTCCCTTCCTCCCATCTTTTAACAAGTGTACGGCATACTGGAACAAGCCGTATAAGCCTTTCGGCAGAAAGAGGATGGAAACCAGCATCAGGCCTCCGTAAATAAGCATTTGATAATCCCGGAATGCCTGCAGCATTTCCTGGCTGCAGGTAATGATCACCGCACCCAGCAAAGGACCGATCAGATTGCCGTTTCCTCCGAATACCAGCATGGTCAGAAAGATCACCGACTGGGCATACATAAAGCTTTCCGGGCTGATAAATGTAACAAGATGGGCATACAACGCTCCTGATACTCCCGTAAAGAATGCGGAGATGGCAAAAGCCATAATCTTGTATTTTCTGATATCCACGCCGCAGCCGTTTGCCGCAAGCTGGTTTTCACGAACAGCGATGAAGCAGCGTCCCACCCGAGAGTTTACAATGTTGGTCTTTATGACCAGGATCAGGGCGATGAGAGCCAGCAAAAACAGATAAAACTTATAATTGTTATCCAGCTCAATGCCAAAAATGTTGATGTATGGAATTCCTGCAATTCCCAAAAAGCCGTTGGTCAGGCCCGGAAATGAGGAAGCAGCCAGGTATACAAGCTGTGCAAAAGCAATGGTCAGCAGGGAAAGAAAGTGCTGAACCAGCCTGGTTGCCGGTAAGGAAAGTAAAATACCAAATCCCATGGCAAGAAGGGCTGCCAGAAAAATGCTCACCATTGGAGTGACCGTAAATCCCAGCCATTTTCCAAGCCCGTAGGAGGGGTGGCTCAGCAGGGCCGAGGCATATGCACCAATGCAGTAAAATCCCGCATGTCCCAGGGAAATCTGTCCCGTATAGCCAAAGAGAAGATCAAGGCCCGAGGTTGCAATGGAATATATCATGATAATACACATGAGAAAAATAAGATAACTGTTTGCCGAAAAACCGATGCCGAAATTCAGCATGGTGGGCACCACCAAAAGCAGGATGACGGCGATGACTACGGCTGACTTTTTCAGGGCAGAGTTTTTTCCCTCTAATAATTTTTTCATTTGCTCTCCCCCTTACGTATCGTATACTTTTGCGTTGAAAATGCCCGTGGGTTTAAAAATCATGGCCAGAATCAGCAGCGCAAACACAATGAAATCCTTGTAAAGAGAACCAATGTATGCGGCGGAAAATGTTTCGATCAGGCCGATTAAAAGGGCTCCTACAATAGCGCCGTACATATTTCCATAGCCTCCGATTACGGCAGAGGCAAAGCTTTTCATACCAAGCTGGGTTCCCAGGTTCATGGACACTCCTAAGTTGGGAGCCACAATGATTCCTCCCAGACAGGCCAGAGCCGCAGCAATGCCGTAGGTAATGCTGATGGTTCTCCATACGTGAATTCCCATCACATTTGCTGCCATTTTATTCTGTGCCGAAGCCCGCATAGCTGTTCCGAACTTTGTTTTATTTAAAAACAGGTGAAGCGTCACCATGGCCGTAATAGCTGCCACAATAGCCAGAATCCCTTCCAGGCGCACACTGGCATCTCCCAATTTAATAGGGGAAAGCTTGGTGAAAATAGAAGGAAACGAATGCTGTCTGCTGTCCCATAAAAGCATTGCCGCATTCTGTAAGATGGTGGAAAGGGCAATGGTAGCCAGCACAATGTAAATATTTTTGGCTTTCTTCTTTACTAAAGTGCGGATAAAAGTCCGTTCCATTGCCATGCCCAGCAAAAACATGAGAATCATGGAAAGGGCCAGGGAGACCGCAAAAGGCCATCCCCAGTTTCCAAAAAACGTAAGTCCCATAAAAGCTCCAACCATCAGCAAGTCCGGCTGGGTAAAATTCATATATCCGGATGCCTGGTAAATCAGGCTGTAACCCAAAGCCAGCATCCCGTATGTACAGCCCAGTACCAGTCCTCCAATCAATACATTTACAAACATATTATTTCATCCTTTCCGATGCCGTTTGCGGTTTGTCAATTAACGGACGGAGCACCAAATTCAGTCACATATTTGTCCAGCAGATAGTTGCGTCCATTTTCTGTAATAAATATCTGTGTTCCTACCATGCCCTCGCCGTTGTCAAACTGAGTATAATCAATGGTGCCTGCCAGCACTTCCAGGCCATTGATCTGCTTGATGGCATCACGGATAGCTGTCGGCTCTACGGACCCTGCGTCTTCAATTCCCTTGGAAATAATGGTCACTGCATCGTATGCACGGTATGCCACATCGCCGATAGGAAGTGCGCCGTATTCATCCACAAAAGCCTGAAGGAATTCTTTTTCCTTTTCAGAGTTTGCCTCTTCCACGCTGTCCGGGATTACATGCACAGCGTAATAGATGCTGTTATTTGCCGCATCTCCTGCCACCAGACGCACATCCGGCATGCCAAGGCATTCGTTTCCAAAGATAAATCCGGTATATCTCAATCCGCGAAGCTGCTTAATCATAGGGCCTGCCTGCTCCACCTGTACAGAAAGGAAAATGCCGTCAGGCTTTGCAGAAATCATCTTGGAAAGCTGTCCGGTCCAGTCCGTATCCGTATTCTGACTGACCTCAGAGGTTACAATTTCAATCTTGCCCCTTTTAGCCGCCTCGTCAGTCACCAGTTTTGCACTGGAAATACTTCCTTCATCCTGGGCGATCATAACTGCCAGTTTCTTTACGCCAACCTGTTCCATGGCATCATTTAAAGGAGCCGCACCGGATTCGGAGTTTCCCTGAGAACGGAAAAAGTATTTCCATCCGTTTTTCAGCCAGACCGGCCCAAGTCCGGTGCCCACACATGGAATTCCGGCCTTCTCGATCTTATCTCCCGCTGCCTGTACGTTGCTGCTCAGCTGGGAACCTACAATCGCACTTACCTTGTCATCTTCCACAAGCCGGGTTGCCGCCTTTACCGCACCTTCCGGAGTTCCCTTATCATCATAAACAACCAGATCGATCTGCTTTCCCAGCAGACCTCCTGCTGCATTCAGCTGCTTTACCTTTAACTGAGCTCCTTTTCTGGCTTCCTGGCCGGTCATGGAGTTAGGGCCTGTCTCAGGTCCGAAATATCCAAGCTTTACCGCATCCCCGGCAGGCGCTGCGCTTCCTGTTGTAGTTTCTCCTGCTCCCCCGCTTACAGTACCCGTTGAACTGCTCTGGCTTCCTGAGCATGCTGACAGGGATAATACCATAGAACCAACCAATAATAATGCTAATCTTTTTTTCATGTTATTCTCCTTCTCAAATACACATCGTTTTTTTCAGGTGTTTTGGCAAGTCACCTGCACTTGAACATACAACATTCTTTTGCGCAAAAGAAGCTCATGGAATCTCCTAAAAGATTAATTGACCTCGTTTATATTTAACGTTAACCTTAAGGATTCTCCTTTGATATTTATAATATAATCATATAATGTCTAACTTGTCAACATTATTATTGATATTTTTATATATTTTTACCTAATATTTGTTATTAAATTAACAATTATGCTTTGCCATAAAGACTTTTCCATATCCTTCCAATTAATTTAATTTTAACGTTAACCTATCATTCCACATTTATCTTTCCCCTTCCATGCAATACAAAAAAAATTGCTGTTCTGAGTAAGCACTTACTCAAAACAGCAATTTCATCATTTACCTATCCTGTATTTATCTATTCTGTTTTACCGATAAAGGTCGACTGCCTCTCTATTAACTTGCTTTGAATGATAATGCGCTGAACCGGGTCAGAAGGTACTTCTATCTGCGACAAGAGAAGCTCCAGCCCCTTCCTGCCTATCTCCTCAAAAGGCTGCCGTATGGTAGTCAGGGAAGGAGTGATGTATTTGGCAATATCAATATCGTCATATCCTGATACACAGACATCTCCCGGAACCTCCAGCCCTAATTCGTGGCAGGCCCGGATTACACCCACTGCCAGCAGATCAGATGCGCAGATCACTGCATCAAAGGATATGCCCTCATGGATCAACTGATGAATCTTTTCATAGCCGTCTTCAATACTGGCCTGAAGGTGGTATACCCTGTCTTCAGAAATAAAACTCCCTTCCAGGCTTAAGGCCTTCTGCGCTCCCGCCAGCCGGTCATGACCGATCTGATAGTCCATTGGCAGGCCGAAAAACAAAATCTGTTTCCTGCCCAGGCGCCCCATCAGCCTTCCTACCTCAAAACCGCCTGTATAGTTATCATTAATGACAGATGTAACCTGCTTTGTCTCGCTTTCACGGAGCAGAAGAACCACCGGCATATACAGCCGTTCCAGCCATTCCGCATACGCTGCACCTGTCAAGTTGCTTCCAACCAAAATTAAACCAGCAATACGCTGGTTCAGCATGGTCTTAATTACGTTTTGTTCTTTCTTTTTGTCGTTGACACTGTTGCCAATGATAATTCCATATTGCTTTATTTCTGCCGCATGGACAATGCTGTTTAAAACACGGAGATGGGATACCAGACTGCCGTCTGCCATGACAACTCCGATGGTTCTTGACTGATCCAGGCGCAGACCCTTGGCAAGCAAATTCGGCGTATAGTTTAGTTCTCTTGCAGCTTTTAACACCCTGTCACTGGTTTCTTTTGAAATACCGTCCTTACCATTCAGGACCTTTGAAGCTGTCATAATTGAAACCTTAGACCTCGCTGCAACATCTTTTAATGTTGCTCTTTTTTCGGTCAAAACTACTACTTCCTTACTCAATTTTTCCTGTTTCCTGATTATTTTACTTATTATAGCAAAACAAGATTACAGTGTCAATAGAGGCCGGTCCGCCGCATCGGTCCGGCCAATGAACTTTAGGAAGCTGCACAAAAATTATATATCTTCAATTCCCCTGCCAATATCCAGTCTCATATATTTATTCTCAAAGGAAACCCACTGAACTGCTTCATAAGCCTTGTCCCTGGCCTCCTTTAAGTCCGCTCCCACTGCGGTCACTCCCAGCACTCTTCCCCCTGCAGTCACCGCATTTCCACGGTCATCCAAACTGGTTCCCGCATGAAAGGCAAAATATCCGTCCCGGTTCTTAAATGCTTCCAGTCCGCCAATGGAATATCCTTTTTCATAATGCTCCGGATATCCTTCCGATGCCAGAACCACGCAAACGGCGGCATTATCCTCAAACTGCAGATCAATCTGGTCTAAGCTGCCGTCAATGCAGGCCTCAAAAACCTCCACAATGTCATTTTTCATCCGCGGAAGTACAACCTGAGTCTCCGGGTCTCCGAATCTGGCGTTATACTCCAACACCTTTGGCCCCGCTTCCGTCAGCATTAAACCGAAAAATATAATCCCTTTAAATTCCCTTCCCTCTGCCTTCATGGCATCCACAGTGGCCTGATAAATATACTTTCTGCAAAATTCATCCACTTCCTCTGTGTAAAAAGGACTTGGTGAAAAGGTTCCCATACCCCCTGTATTAAGGCCCTGATCCCCATCCTTAGCCCGTTTATGATCCTGGGCGGAAGTCATGATTTTAATGGTCTTTCCATCCACAAAGGAAAGCACCGATACCTCACGGCCTGTCATAAATTCCTCCGCCACAATCCGGTTTCCTGCAGAGCCGAACTGCTTATTAACCATCAGAGTTTTTACCCCGTTTACCGCTTCTTCCCTTGTGCCGCAGATCAAAACGCCCTTTCCCAAAGCCAGTCCATCCGCCTTTAACACAATGGGCATTTTAGCTGTTTCCAGATATGCAAGAGCTGCCTCCGATGAGTCAAACACCTCATAAGAAGCCGTAGGAATTCCATACTTTTTCATCAGATTCTTGGAAAATGACTTGGATCCTTCCAGCAAAGCAGCCGCCTTACTTGGGCCGAACACCTTAAAACCAGCCTTCTCCAGCACATCCACCGCTCCGGCCACCAACGGGTCATCAGGCCCTACAACGATGAGATCAACTCCCTTTTCTCTGGCAAAAACCGCCTGTTGGTCAAAATCCATCACACCGATATTCACACATTCTGCAATTTCAGCTATGCCTGCATTTCCGGGAGCACAGTATATCTGATGATCTTTCGGGCTCTGAGCAATCTTCCAGGCAATTGCATGCTCCCGCCCTCCGCCTCCTATGATGAGAACCTTCATTCTGTCTCCTCCTGTCTGTCTGCGATCATTGCAATCGCTTGGGGAAGTATCTTCCATTCCGCTTCCTCCATGACCCTCTTCTGCAAAGACTCAGGTGTATCCCCCTCATGAACCTCCACTGCCTTCTGCAAAAGGATAGGGCCTGTATCCGTTCCCTCATCCACGTAGTGAACCGTAGCGCCTGTAATCTTCACTCCCCGCTCCAGAACTGCCTCATGAACCTTAAGTCCGTAATATCCCTTTCCGCAGAAAGACGGAATCAGGGAAGGATGAATATTGATGATCCTGTTTCTGTACTTTTGTACCATGGCCGGCGGAATTGTCACCAAAAATCCAGCCAGGACGATAAGATCCAGCCCGTATTCATCCACTTTTTCGAGAAGAGCGTTATTAAATGCCTGCCTTTCCTGAAAGTCACCGGGAGAAATGCAGAAAGCGTCAATTCCATGGTTTTTGGCCCGTTTCAGAGCATAGGCATTCTGATTGTTGCTGATAACCACCTTTACCTCAGCACCCGTTATCTGCCCGCTCTCAATTGCATCCAGAACCGCCTGCAGATTGGTTCCCCCTCCGGAAACCAATACACCGATCTTTAACATAAGGTTACACCTTTCTCCCCGGACTCTGTATGTCCGATCACATAAGGAATCTCACCTGCCTGACGGATGGCTTCCATAGATTTCTCCTCATCCAACGGATCAACAGCCAGCACCATTCCGATTCCCATGTTATAAGTGTTATACATCACCTTTTCTTCAACCCCGCCTTTTTCCGCCAAAAGCTTAAAAATTGCCGGAATTTCATAGCTGTCCTTTTTAATCACAGCACCGATTCCCTCCGGAAGCATCCTGGGAATGTTTTCATAAAAACCGCCGCCCGTAATATGGCTGCAGGCCTTGATCACAATGCCACTGTCCTTTATGCTTTTTAAAGCCTTTACATAAATCTTGGTAGGGGTCATCAGCTCTTCTCCAAGAGTTTTCCCCAATTCATCGTAGTAAGTATTAAGCCCTTCCTTTGTCATATCAAATACCTTGCGCACCAGGGAATATCCATTGCTGTGAACACCGGAGGAAGCCATGCCGATCAGCACATCCCCGGCCTTTAACCCGGCTCCGGTAATCAGGTTCTTTTCATCTGCCACACCTACTGCAAAACCTGCCAGATCGTATTCCTCCTCTGGATAAAATCCCGGCATTTCGGCTGTCTCTCCGCCGATTAAGGCGGCTCCGGCCTGCTTGCAGCCCTCTGCCACTCCCTTGACGATTTCAGCAATCCGCTCCGGATCATTTTTGCCGCAGGCAATGTAATCCAGGAAGAATAAAGGCTCTCCGCCTGCACAGGCGATGTCATTGACACACATTGCCACACAGTCTATTCCCACAGTATGGTGCTTGTTCATGATAAATCCAAGCTTCAGCTTTGTTCCCACTCCGTCGGTTCCAGATAACAAGACAGGCTTTTCCATTTCCTTAAAGGCTGACATGGAAAATGCTCCTGAAAATCCTCCCAGTCCTCCAAGAACTTCCGGTCTCATAGTCTCCTGCACATGCTTTTTCATCAATTCCACCGATTTATAACCAGCCTCAATGTCCACTCCGGCGTTTCTATAATCCATGTTTCTTCCTCCGCTTCCCCTGTTCTTACTTTTTCATCTGGGATAAATACTCCCTGTATCCTATTTCATTGAGCTTTTCCGCTTTTTTCACCACATCGTCCTTTAAATTTTCCCCGTACTTCTTTACCTTTTCCAAAAGTTCAGAATCACTGGCAGACAGTATCTTAGCCGCCAGAATTCCCGCATTGGTTCCCCCGTTAATGGCAACGGTGGCAACAGGAATGCCGGAGGGCATCTGCACGATGGAATAAAGAGAATCCACACCGCCTAAATCTGAGGTTTTCATAGGTACCCCGATCACAGGCATAGGAAATAACGCCGCACACATACCGGGAAGGTGGGCTGCCTTGCCAGCTCCTGCAATGATGACCTTTACTCCCCTTGCCTCAGCCGTCCTGGCATACTCAAAGAATACATCAGGCTCCCTGTGGGCGGAAATCACAGTGATTTCAAAATCCACTCCCAGCGCCTCCAAAACTTCAGCAGCCTGAGCCATAACAGGCATATCAGAATCACTTCCCATTACAATTGATACGTTTGCCATAGTAAATTCTCCTTTTCCTTTCATATGTTTATACAATTCATTATTGTTAATAATACTTTAAATAAGTATGTCTAATATATATTACTCATTAATTAATCTCACCTTATTAATTATAATACTAGTTTTTTTCTGACCCGTCAATCATTTTTTCTCAAATTTAATTTCCTCAAAATTCATTGTAAGAAAGAATCATATTCCATGAAGCTGCCTCTGTAAAAAAGCAAAAAAAATACGCTTTGACAAAAAAACATATCAAAGCGCATTTCATGTATTAAAAACTGTTATGTATTTTTCTGCTGCAAACTTAGATCACGGAAACCTGAGGCTGAATCAATCAATATTTCCCGCCGCCAAAGGTAGATGGTTCATCGAAATAAGATGGATCAATGTCTAAAACCGGTGTCTCAGTCTCTGCTGCGTAATAAGGGGAGGCAGACTTGCAAGTCTTTACTCCTCCGTCAGTGCCGGAAAGGCTGAAACGGCTTAAAAGTCCCTTCATGATCTGTGCCTGTCCTGACAGTTCTTCGCTGGCTGCAGCGCTCTGCTCTGCAGTTGCGGAGTTAGTCTGAACAACGCTGGATATCTGGTCAATTCCAAGGCTCACCTCATTGACCGCAGTCGCCTGTAAATTGGAAGCTGACGCAATGGATTCAATGATGGTATTGATACGCTTGCTGCCTACCACAACTGCCTGCATTGCTTCTGCTGTCTCTGCTGTAATTCTGGCACCATTTTCCACGGCTCTTATGCTTTCCTCAATGAGTATGGTGGTGTTCTTGGCCGCTTCTCCTGATTTGCTGGCAAGATTGCGTACTTCATCAGCTACCACTGCAAAGCCTTTTCCTGCTTCCCCTGCACGGGCAGCTTCCACTGCTGCATTCAGTGCCAGGATATTGGTCTGAAAAGCGATGTCCTCAATGGTCTTTATGATCTTTCCGATCTCATTGGACTTAGTACTGATTTCCAGCATAGCCGCGTACATTTCATCCATCTTCTCATTGCTCTTTGTCACATTAGTGGCAGTCTCCTCAGAGCTTAAACGGGCTTCCTTAGCGCTCTGGGCATTGTTATTGATCTGATTGGAAATATCATTAATGGTTGCTGCCAGCTCCTGAATGGAGGAAGCCTGCTCTGTAGCGCCCTGGGATAAGGTCTGGGCACCGGAGGATACCTGGTCGGAGCCGTTTGCCACCAAATCTGCGGACTCGCTGATGCGGTAGAGAGAATCACTTAAATTGTCCCGAAGCTTGCGCAGAGAACCGAGGATGGTTGCATAATCAAGGACATATTTTTCCGGGCAGCGGGAGTTAAACTGAAATCTTCCATCCGCCATCTCTCCCGTCAGGTAAGAGATATCTTCAATAATGGTTCTGATATTGGAAATCGTATTCCGCATGCTGTCAGAGAGAGCACCAAGCTCATCTCCTGACTGGTAATTTAAGGAAACCTGAAGACTTCCTTCTGACATCTCCTTAGCAGCCTTTTCAATCTCCTTTATGGGAGTTACAATACGCTTTGTTAAGAAGTATGAAAAGCCCAACGCTGTCAGAACTGCGATGATCTGAACAACAACAACCAGCACTTGAAGAAATGCGGCTTCTCTCTGGCTGTTCTTAAAATCACCGTCAGTAGACTGATCAACCTCATTGCCGATTTCTGTCAGACTGTCACGAATCTTGGCAAGAGCCGGATTGACAGAACTGAAGAACACTTCCGTAGCCTGACGGCTCTTGTTCTGCCGTGCCAGTTCAAATACCTCATTCTTATAAATCTCCAGTTCTTTTACATCACCTTCCAGCCGGTCCAAAATAGCTTTATCTCCCTTATGCTTCTCCCTTAAAAACTGGATACCATTCATAAAGTTTTCCACATTGGAATCTGCCGATTTAATATACTGCTCTGTGTCGTTTAAATCAGTGCTCAAAGTAGCATATGCCATGTTCTTGGCTGCTGCCTGAATCTCAAGCCTCATCTCCATCGCACTCACCGCCACCTTGTGACCATTGTTGAAAAATTCCACCAGTCTTCCATTGTTCTGTCTCAGCCCTAAAATAGAGATGCCAGAAACAATTAAAAACAATACAAGAACAATTCCAAATGCTGCCGCAATTCTTTTGCCAATCTTTAAACTTTTCACACTAGTTCCTCCATATCCGTTCCTCTTTTGCAAGATTAATTATTATATATTTTATCGGCAAAAGCACCAATTTCATAAGCAGGCCGATAAATATTTTAAGATTTTTACGCCCCCTGTACTCCTGCCAAAGGGAGATTCAGTTCTTCTGTTCCTTTTAGAACAAATCTTCCGTCCTCTATGATGGAAATCCTGCTTCCGTCAGGCCTGATGGTCTCAATGGAATCCAGCTCTGCATAAGGTATGGTGATATCCGTGTGGCAGCTGAAATAAGCCTTTGAAACATCTTCTTTTCTGAGAATGGAAACCTCATTATCCCTTGCAATGATCTCTTTTCCGTCAGAATTGTAAATAGGACTGTCCTCTGCCCAGCTGTAACAGGTGTCGCCCACTGCAAAATGAGGGCCCATTTTCTCCACAATGAGAATAGGAAGCTTATCTAAAATCCCAAACTTTTGAGCCATGGCATAGGCCGTAGTATTGGTGCCTATGGCAAATTCGCCCATGGGAAGGGTGTCGTGATTTTTCAGAATCATCTGCTTAACCAAGGCCTTTCCTTCCTCCGGAGTTTCAAAATTATCGCAGCCGTAGTCCTTGATCATACCGTTTTCAAAGGTTATTATAAGATTTTTAAACTGGAATTCCCCGATGTAAACCGTACTGACGGCCAGGGTCCCATTTGTGCCTGTCAGCCTTGGAGAAGTGAACACCTCTCCAAGGGGAATATTCACATCAGCCACACAGTTTTCAAAATTGGTTTCCTTATCCTTATTCCCGATGGGATGAAGAGCCACAGTCAGCCTGGTCCGGTTCTCCCCTTTTCCCCTGATTTCCACGTATGAGGCTTCGTCCAGGGCATCGATGATGGACTGCTGGATTCCCTTGTATTTTTCGTAATCCAGGGTGTTGATGGCAATTGTTTCCTCAAATATTTTTTCAAAGTCCTCTCCGATTTCCGGAACCGGAAATGCGATGATGGTAAAGCTGGTCTCATTTCCCGGAATAAATTGCTTTAAGATTCTGGCGGTTTCGTTGGACACTTCCACCGCCAGCTTTTCCTGCTTTAAATCCAGGCGGTTGGCCTCCGGCTTGTTCACCGGTTTAAAGCCCTCTTTTCCAAAGGTTTCCATGACAGCAGGGCCTGCATAGGCTGCCGCCAGTTCCTTGTACGTTTCATAAGCCACTTTTAAAACAGCAGCCTTCCGGTCCTTAAACGCTTTATTCAAATAAATGGCTTCATCATAACGGTGGTCATATTCGTACTGCCGGTTGGGGGAGGTGCTGTAGTAGCCTGCCTTTCGGCCGGCATTTGTATTCACCGTCCACACGGATGCACGGCAGAGAATAATCTTAAGTCCAAGGGCTTCAAAATTCTCTATGGCATACTTCACCATGCGCTCAAAGCCCAGCTCATAGCGGATCTGCACGGCTCCCTTTTTCTTTAAGTCCCTTCCCATCACCTCAAAACCTCTGCAATAGCCTTCCGTATAGGTATTGGCCATCAGGCGCACCCTTTCCTCAGGAAGGGAATTCAAAAACTTTGCTGTCCTAAGCTCTGAATCGGAAATATACTCCCCAAAATAATACAGATACCTAAGATCATTTAAATCATGATTCCTTATGATATCCGTTGCAAAAGAAAGAGAGGGGTCAAGCCCTTCCCGGACCCGGTAGGAAACTGTGTGGTCCGTATAGTCGCTGACAAACCAGTAAAGCACCTCTTTCACTGTTGAAACCTCAGGGATTTCTTCTTCAAACATGTTATAGATTTCAATGAAGGTTTCATTTAAAATGGTGATATCCTTAATCCTGTTTTCATGGACAAAGACGATATCTCCCCGTATTTCCTTATATAAATAAGAGAAAAGCCGTCCGTATCCCTCTCCCAGCCTTGCTGCCGCATAAGCCGGATCTGCATAGCTTTTTTCGTAATTTCCGGGCAGAATGTCCTCATAAAGCTTTTGGTTCCATTCCTTTAAAACTTCAATAGAAGCCTGCTTCTGGTCACCGGACTCTATAAACCGGAGATACTCTCCCATCATCCCAATAAAAGAAGCTGTTCTGACAAAATAATCCCGGTAAGGCTGGGGCACAGTCTCTTCTGATATGATCTGCCCGATCCGCTCCATGGACAATTCAAAACGCTCCTTCATGACTTCGTTTTCTTCTTGAAACATCATTCCATAATCCATTCTATTACCTCATTCCTATAATAATCAGCACAATCCAAAAGAGAACCAAAAAACCGCTGATTCCTATTCCTATTTTAGACAGGATATATTTTTTATCCTTTTCCAGAAAAGAAAAAAAACCATAAGCCAGAGAAAACAAGGAAACCACCAGACTGCAAAAAACCGCTGCAGCCGTGTTGAGCTGGCCTTCACCTGCTGCCAGCACTGATCCGGCAATTCCAAAAATCCCCAGAACCAACGCTCCTATGGCAAGGCCCAAAGAGAAGAAGCTTCTTCTGGCAAAGGACTTTCTGATGTAAGACACCTTTTTACGCTTTGGCACGTCGTTTCCTCCTTATCCTTATGGTCTGTACTATTTTATACAGGATGTAGCCCAGCAATCCCCCCAGGGTGTTCAATATAATATCATCCACGTCAAAGCTCCCCACTTTAAAAATAAGCTGTACAGTTTCCACACAAAAACTGAACAGGAAGCTTAACAAAACCGTATTAAACCAGATGCGGCTTCTGCGGCTGATGATAGGGAGAAAGAATCCGCAGGGCATAAATCCCACAATATTGCCTGCAATATTCAAAAGAAAAGACCTGGTTCCGACCACATGGCGGTAAACAATGAAACGCCTTATCTCTGTAAATGGAACCAGGTTATAAGCGTATTCTTCCTGAATATGTTTCCCTCTTCCAAAATAATCGGAGAAAAACAGAAAATACGCCAAAAAGATCAGGTAAAACACAAAAATTACCCAACCCATCTTCTGCCGTTTTGTTGTATTTTTAATCATAGCAGCTCCGTCTGTATATATTAAAAGGCAGGAAGTCCGGCTGATGTCTAAATTCAGGCCGTGCTTCCCTTACCTTCATTAAGTAAATTATGCTCAAAAAATGATTTCAGACTTTCTCTTTAGCAAAACCGCACCTGTAATAATTGTCATGACTCCGGCAGCAATACCCAGCACGACCATGGTAATACCAGCGGCAATGTTTAAAGCACCTGCATTTCTCATTGTTTTATATACTCTTTCCATATAAAACCCTCCTTTTTCTTAGCCGGACTTATTTTACGCCGTAGATTTGGTAATAGGCATCAATAGCTTCTTTGATTGTATCATCAATGATAATCTTCCCCTCATATTCCCTGTTATGCAGATGTTCAATAACTTCTGCCATGGAAACGATGGCTGCAGCATTAAATCCATACTTTTCCTGGATTTCATCCAAGGCTCCCTTGTCTCCTTTTCCCTTTTCCATACGGTTTAAGGAAACCATAAGGCCCAAAATCTCCACATTTCCCTGAGCCTTAATAATGGGGAAGGTCTCTTCAATGGATTTTCCGGAGGTGGTCACATCTTCGATAATAACAACGCGGTCTCCATCCTTGATAGGGCTTCCGAGAAGAATTCCCGCATCACCGCCGTGATCCTTCTCCTCTTTCCTGTTTGAACAGTACTTAATTTCCTTTCCGTACAGCTCATGGAAAGCGATGGCAGTGGTAACGCTTAAGGGAATCCCCTTATAAGCCGGCCCGAATAACACATCAAAATCATCCCCGAAATTGTCGTGAATGGCCTTTGCATAGTATTCTCCCAGCTTTTTAAGCTGTCCTCCTGTTACATAAGAACCTGCATTCATAAAAAACGGGGACTTTCTTCCGCTTTTCAATGTAAAGTCGCCAAACTTCAGAACATTGCTTTCTACCATAAATTCTATAAATTCCTGCTTGTACTGTTCCATATTCTTATCCTCTCTATGCAATTATTGCTTTCTATCTCACCGCACCAATTAAATCCCTGATATCTTCCACCTGATATTTCTTCATATACTCCTCAATGCCGCTTACCACTTCCTCTGCCGCATAAGGATTCCAGAAATTCACCGTTCCAACAGAAACAGCCGTAGCTCCTGCCAGAATGAACTCAATGGCATCTTCTGCATTGCGGATTCCGCCCATTCCAATAATGGGGATCTTCACTGCCTGGGCTGCCTGGTAAACCATGCGGACTGCAATGGGCTTAATAGCAGGGCCGGACAAGCCGCCTGTTTTGTTGGCAAGTGCAAAGGTTCTGCGGTTTACGTCAATTTTCATGCCTGTTATGGTGTTGATGAGAGAAATGGCATCAGCCCCGCCTGCTTCTGCCGCCCTTGCCATTTCCCCGATATCCGTCACATTGGGACTCAGCTTCATGATAATGGGCTGCTTTGCATGTTTTTTCACTTCTCTGGTTATTTCCTCTACAGACTGGCACTGCTGTCCGAAAGCAATTCCGCCTTCCTTTACATTGGGACAGGAAATGTTGATTTCCAGCATGTCCACCGGTTCCTGGCCCAGACGTTCCACCACATCAATGTAATCCTCTGTGGTCCTTCCGCAGACGTTTACAATGATTTTCGTATCATACTGCTTTAAAAAAGGAATATCCCTCTTTGCAAACACTTCCATTCCCGGATTTTGAAGTCCGATGGCATTGAGCATTCCGCCATAGGTCTCTGCAATTCGGGGAGTTGGGTTTCCCGGCCATGGCACGTTAGCCACACCTTTGGTAACCACTGCACCCAGACGGCTTAAATCAATCATCTCACTGTATTCTTCTCCGGAGCCAAAGGTACCGGAGGCGGTCATTACCGGGTTTTTAAGCTCTACTCCGGCCAGATTCACTTTCGTATTCATCTAAAACTCCACCTCCTCAGCCTTAAATACAGGGCCATCCTTACAGATGCGCTTGTTATGGACCATGGAATGCTCGTCCACCTCTGTGGTCTTGCATACGCAGGCAAGACAGGCACCGATTCCGCATGCCATCTTCTCCTCTAAGGAAAGATAACATTCAATTCCATGCTCCAGGGCATAAGCCTTTAAGGCTTTCAGCATGGGAGTGGGGCCGCAGGCAAAAATCACATCACCCTTTAAGCCGTTTTCCCGGATGGCATCTAATACATTGCCCTTTGTTCCGGCACTTCCGTCCTCTGTGGCAACGTAAGTAGCCCCATAGGGGTGAAATTCTTCATTTAAAAACAGGACATCCCTGTAGCCAAGCACCACCTGTTTTTCACAGGGCAGATGCTTTGCAAGCTCCAGCATGGGAGGAATTCCGATTCCGCCGCCGATTAAAAATGCTTTTCTTCCTTCCCTGCCTGCTTCTAAAGGAAATCCGTTTCCAAGAGATCCCATGATCTCAACCGTATCACCGGCTTTATAGTGGGAGAACTCCTCTGTTCCTTCTCCAACTACCCGGTATACCAGCCTTAACAGGCCCTTTTCCTTATCTGTTTCACAAATGCTGATAGGTCGGGGCAAAAGCTTTGCTCCGTCTTTTGGGAATACGTCAACAAACTGTCCCGGCTCTGCCTGGGCAGTGATTGTTTCTGTTTTAATCCACATGCTGTATACATCGTCTGCAAGCCGTATCTGGCTTTCAACCAATGCTGTTTCCTTTATTTTTACCATTGCGCTTTCTCCTATAATACTCTGTTAATATCAGCCACCATGTCGATGACAGCCTGTCTGGAGGCTTCGCCGAAATGCTCCCCGCCAAACCGGGCATAGGCTTCTGTCTTATAGGCTGCAATGATTCCTCTGGAGGAGTTTACAATGGCTCCCAGACCGTCTTCGTTAAAGCATGGCTTCAAATCCTCTGCCGTTCCCCCCTGTGCTCCGTATCCGGGAACCAGGAAATAGGTGTTTGGCATAAGCTTTCTGAGAATCCGGCTCATTTCCGGATAAGTAGCTCCCACAACTGCGCCCACATTGCTGTAGGTGCCATCCATGGACTCTGCGCCCCATTCCACTACCTTTTGGGCAACCAGCTCATACAGAGGTTTTCCGTCAATCAGCTTGTCCTGGAATTCGCCGCTGGAGGGGTTGGAGGTCTTTACAAGAACGAAAAGTCCCTTATCTTCTTCCCTGCACACATCCACAAAGGGTTTCACTCCGTCGGTTCCCAGATATGGATTCACCGTGAGAAATTCCGTACCAAAACCGGAGAAGGTATTGCTTCCCACCTTCACCTTTCCTAAATGTCCTATGGCATAAGCGGCTGAAGTAGAGCCGATATCTCCTCTTTTTGCATCTCCAATGACCAAAAGTCCCTTTTCCTGACAGTAATTGACAGTTTTTACGTAAGCCTTCAGGCCCTCAATGCCGAACTGTTCGTACATGGCGATCTGAGGCTTTACAGACGGAATCAGATCATATACATGATCCACGATTTCTTTATTGAACTGCCAGATAGCTTCTGCAGCTCCTTCTAATGTCTCACCAAATTCATCAAATGCTTTCTTCGTCACATGCTCCGGTATATAATTTAACATTGGGTCCAAACCTACACAGATCGGTGCCTTTGTTGCCTGAATTTTTTCAATTAACTGCCTGATCATTGTCTCCTCCTTGGTTCTCCTGGTTCTTATTATTTTCTATTCTTACCAATTCTATCATAATAGGGAAGCGGCTTCAAGCCTTTTGCCAAACTGATCGTAAAAATCCTGGCTCCCGTCATAGGGTGTCAGATAAAACTGTTTCAGCACATAAAGACTCACCTGATTGGCAAAGACCTGGTCCCCTTTTTCCTCTATTTTTCTTTCCAGCCCCTTTAAGAAAAAATGCCAGTCCCGCACGAAAGTTTCATAGTGCTTGGGATCAGGGGTATCAATCCATTTGCGCACCTTTACCTTGGTTCTGTTCTCCATTTTACATTCGTGGATCTGGAGAAAATACCGGAAATCCTCGTCCTCATAGACCCTTCCCAATGGGAACAAACGACAGATGCCCGGACGGAAGCTATGTATTCTGCAGCGCCCCTCCTGGTTTAAAAAACCGCACTTCTCCCCCTCCCCCTTCATCCTGAGATTTGGAAGAACAATTCCATCCACCACATTTAATTCCAGCTCTGATCCAAGCAGGGCCTCCAAGGTACAGGAGAGGTTCTGGGTTATGCGAAAGCAGTCCAGAGGGTCTAAGACAACAGATTGTCCCATGCCCTGACAGCAGGCAAAGCACCCCTTGCAGTCGCCGCAGTCAGCCTTTACCATGTCATTGATTCCGTATAATTTTCCGTCTGAAATCTCCTTTAAATCGACTTCCCGTTTCATGAATTCTTTTCTCCGCTTTTTCAAATAAAATTTTTACATAAAGAGTTTCATATAAAAAGCTTTATATAAAGTTAATAAAGAGAAGCCGGCAGGAAAAAAGAGAAGACTATATATATCCGCAAGCCTTCTCTTTCTGTCCCCGCCGTTTTAAACGGCTTTTCTTCATTTGTACTCTTTTATATACGCCGTAGTCACATATGTTCCGCTTTTATAAGACTTTTTCTCCATGCTTTCTTCTTTTTCCAGTCTTATGTTCATCCACATTTCCTCTGCCGCAATAGTCAAATGGGAAAGCATGATACCGATGCTCATTTCCCTCATGGACACAAAGGGGGAGGAGGGCAGGAATTCTCTGCAGCAAAACACATAAATTTTGTCATGATATACGATAAAACGCCAGGGCTGGGTGTTCATGGCTGAGGGAGCCAGGCGGACAGCCTTTAAAATGTTTTTCATAGACTCTGACACTTCTTCTTTAAACACGCACAGTTCCTTCAAAGGAAGTCTTTTTGCTGTAGCCGGGTCCCGGTAAAGCAGGCCCTTGGGGTATCCGAAAGCCACTGCAATGACCTGTTTAAGCCCTGAATTCTGAGAACTCGTATGAGGAAGCCTTGTATTTCCCAGATAACAGGTTCCAAGCCCCTTTCCCGTCATATACAAAAAGACAAATTCCAGTATATACCCGGCGTTGGTTAAGTACCCTTCCTTCTCCTCGGAATAAAATACCAGATAATAAGGTGCCTCCACCTTCCACAATCCTTTGACTGCAACATGCCCATCCAGATTTTCAACAATTTCCATCTTAACCGGAATATCTGCCTGAAGTCCGGAAACGCGGCTGCCGTAATAAAGGATATCCTTTAAAAGCTGTTCCGGAACTGGTTCTTTTTTAAATTTTCTGACCGATCTTCTTTTAAATATCATCTGATATAAATTCATCCTGAACTCCCCCCTTCTCTACTCCGCCCCCCCAGGGGGCCTCTCTTTGCCCTGAGGGCAAAGTCACCTTACAGGCTGATTAAATCAGCCTGTTCATCTCCTCTAAAAGCTCTGAAAATACGGCCAGCGCATCCGTCACCGGCTTTGACGTTGACATGTCAACGCCGCACAGCTTTAGTAGGTCTATGGGAGTCATGGAATTTCCACCGCTTAAGAACTGGTAATACCCCTCCAGCACCTTCTCATCTCCCTCTAAAATCTTACTGCTGATTGCAATGGCCGCCGAAAAGCCGGTGGCATACTGATACACATAAAACGGCGTATAAAAATGAGGGATTCTGGACCATTCATAGTCAATTTCCCGGTCAACAATCATATCCGGGCCAAAGTATTCCTCATTGAGTTTGCGGTATATGCTGCAGAGAAGGTCTGCCGTAAGCACCTCTCCTTTTCCCAGACGGCGGTGGGTTTCCTCTTCAAATTCCGCAAACATGGCCTGGCGGTACAGAGTTCCCCGGAAGCTATCCATAAAGTGATTCACAAGATAAGCTCTTTCAGCCTTATCCTGGGTGATCTCCAAAAGATGCCGGATGAGCAGGGCCTCATTGCAGGTGGAAGCCACCTCAGCCACAAAAATCTTGTAAGCTGCATCCACATAGGTCTGGTGTTTATCGGAAAACCAACTGTGAAGGGCGTGCCCCATCTCATGAGCCAGGGTAAATACACTGTCCAGGGTTCCGTTAAAATTCAAAAGCACATAAGGATGGATTCCGTAAACACCCCAGGAATAAGCCCCGCTGCGCTTTCCTTCATTTTCATATACATCGATCCAGCGGTTTTCAAAGCCCTCTCTTAGCAGGGATAAGTATTCCTCTCCCAAAGGTTTCAGCCCTTCCAAAACCATGGCCTTGGCGCCTTCGAAGGTGAACTTCTGCTCTTCTCTGGAAACCATGGGCACATAGAGGTCATACATGTGCAGTTCTTCCACGCCAAGGGCCTTTTTCCGGATGGATACATACTGGTGAAGCAGAGGCAGGCCTTCGTGAACCGCCTGTATCAGGTTGTCGTAAACCTCTTCCGGAATCTCATTTTCCCCAAGGGAATGGGCTCTGGCGGAAGGGTAATTCCTTGCCTGGGCATAAAAAGCTGCCCGTTTTAAATTAGATGCAAAGGTAGCTGCCAATGTATTTCCAAACTGCTTATAAACGCTGTATAAGCCTTCAAAGGCGGATTTGCGGACCTCTCTGTTTTGCTTTTCCATCAATGCAATGTAGTTTCCGTGAGTGATACGGACAGGCTCCTTGTTCTCATCGAGAATCTCAGGAAATTTCACGTCAGCATTGTTGAACATATTGAAAACGTCAGACGATCCGGAGGTGGCGTCCATGGATTTTGCCAGCAAGGCCTCCATGGAAGCAGATAAGGTATGGGCCTTCTTTTTTAAGATAATTTCAAAGGTTCTGTCATAGCGTTTCAGCTTTTCCGTATCTTTGCGCAAACGGGATAAAGTCTCTTCCGGAATTTCTAAAATTTCAGGAACGATAAAGGACGACATCCCCGCCGCTTCATATGAAAGGGCTCTGGCCCTGGAGGAAAACTCCTGGTATCTGGCATTGCCCGTATTTTCATCGGATTTCTGCCTTCCATATACAAACAGGGTTTCTATTTTCAGGGACGTTTCCTCGTCAAATTCCAGACAAGAAAAAAGCATCTCGCCTGAATCCGCCAGATGTCCCTCGTACTCTTTATAACCAGACAGCGCCTGCTCTGTTTCACGGAACAAATTCTCCCATGCTTCCTCAGACGGCAGAATGTCCGCCATATTCCAGGTATGGCAAACCGGTATTTCTTCTCTTTTTTTCAAATAAATCCCTCCACTCCTACACTTGTATTTATTCTATCACCCATACTTCAAAGAGACAATCAGCAATATGGAAAATATTTGGTTGAAATTTGATATTTTCTTGTATTATACTATTAGTCAGGGAAATACCCTTTCTAAAAATTACATCAGTCAGGAGCTGCCATGAATATAATCCGAACAGAGGCCCTTTGTGAATCACAAAAAAATGACTTGCTCACTCTGCAGAACATCTGCCAGGGCCACGACTCCATCTCTCTTACATTTTCTATGGAAGAAGGCTGGGTATACTACTTATTATACGACGAAGATTGTCTCTTATCCGCCTTATCTGCTTTTTTTAATGAAAACAGCGAATGGGAATGCTGCGCCTTCACCCTTCCCCCAAATCGGCGCCAAGGCTGCTTCACACTGCTTTTTGAAGAGTTGCTGAAGGAAACCGGAGACAGCGACCTGATTTTTTCTGTTCAGGAGAACTGCCAGGATACGATTTCTGCTCTGGAGGCCATAGGAGCTGCCTTCTGGTACCGGGAACATATGATGAGCCTTTCCTTTTCTGATTTTTCCGGATCAGAACTGGCAAAGGGCTGCCATATTCCTGAATCCATTTCCATATCAGAAAGACAGAGTTTTCAGGAAGAGCCGGTTCATTACGTGTTTTTGGCAGGAGATAAGGCTGTCGGCTCCTGTTACCTGGATTCCTGGGAAAACAGTTCTTATTTTTACGGCTTTGAAATCCCAGAGAACTTGCGGAACCAAGGGTATGGCAGGGCCTGTCTTTCCTTACTTTTGAACGATTTTTTTACACAGTCCGGAACTGGAAAGGAAGAAACTCTTTTCCTGCAGGTATCCGGTCAGAATGTGCCTGCCATGGCCTTATATAAGAAGTCAGGGTTTCAGATTACAGAAAGCTTATCCTATTATATTTACTAAAATCGTTACATGACAACATGTTTTTCTTGTTTTAATAGGTTTTTTGTAATATTTATCCTAATTATATAATAAAATACAGAATCTGTCAAAACCTTCCGAAAATTGACAAAAAGTGAGGAAAGACCGCCGTAACATGGTCTTTCCTCACTTTTTATTCTTCCCAGTTGTGATAAGTAGCCTGGACATCGTCCTCAACATCCAGCAGATCCAGGATTTTATTCATTTTCTTAACAGAATCTTCATCGGTCAGCTCCACCCAGGTCTGAGGAATCATGGTGACGTCTGCTTCTGCCATAGGCACGCCTGCTGCTTCCAGGGCTTCCCTCACCGTACTGAACTCTTCCGGCCCTGTAATTACTTCAAAGCTGTCTTCTTCCTCAGAAAAATCCTCTGCTCCGGCTTCTAAGGAAATCATCATCAGCTCATCAGGGTCCATTTCACATTCCTCTTTGTCAATGATGATCTGGCCCTTTCTATCAAACATAAAAGAAACGCAGCCGGGAGTTCCCACATTGCCGCCTCCCTTGGTAAAGGCATTTTTTACGTTAGCTGCTGTCCGGTTCTTGTTGTCTGTCAGCGTATCCACGATGATGGCAACTCCGTTAGGGCCGTAGCCTTCATATGTGATGGTTTCATAATTGACGCTTCCTGCATCACCGGCAGCCTTTTTTATGCCTCTGTCAATTGTATCATTGGGCATGTTGTTAGCCTTGGCCTTTGCAATTATATCACGGAGCTTGCTGTTGTTTGCAGGGTCTGGTCCGCCTTCTTTTACCGCTACCGCCAACTCTCTTCCGATGACAGTGAAAATCTTGCCTTTTGCAGCATCATTTCTCTCTTTTTTGTGTTTAATATTTGCGAACTTTGAATGTCCTGACATTGTTTCCAACACTCCTTTTCTTTCTATATTTCATCCTTTTTTACTTCCGAAAAATCAATATCTTTCTTATTCTAGCACTATTCTTTTCATCTGGCAAGAAAAAAAATGCACAGCAGCCTGAACTCAAAGGAGCACTGGCGCTGTGCAGATCTTACATCTCTTCTTCAGGGGTCTTCTCCTGGTTTTCCTCTGTTCTTTCCGTTTCCTCCGGTTCTTCTTTCCAGGCCCTTATGGTCTGAATGATTTTATTTTCCACCTGAAGAATCTTAAAGCAGTATCCGAGAATAGAAACCTCTGTTTCTTCGCCTTCCTGAGGTATCCGGTCCAGGCGGGAAATCAAAAGGCCGTTTATGGTATCATAGGAGTCGTAGTCCTCATCCTCGAATTCAATATCCAGGGCTTTTTCCACGTCCTCCAAAAGAGTCATGCCATTGATATAAAAGGAACCGTCATCAGAAGGAACGATATATTCCTCGTCCACATCATACTCATCTAAAATGTTACCTACAATCTCTTCCAGAATATCTTCCATGGTCACCACGCCTGCGGTCTGGCCGTATTCATCTACAACCACTACCATGTGAATCTTTTCAGACTGCATTTCCTTAAATAAGTCATTTAAGTTTCTGGTTTCGGGAATGAAATGGGCCTCTCTGAGAAGTCCCGGAATCTCACACAATGCTCGGTTTTTGTCTTCCTCATTCTTTGCAGCAACCAGGGCATCCCTCATGTGCAGGATTCCGATGATATCATCCACATCCTTTTTATAGACAGGATAACGGGAATTAAGGCCCTCATTCAATATGAAGTCCGCTGCCTCCAAAAGAGGCATTTCACAGTCTAAGGCTGCCAGATTCTTTCTGTGGGTCATGATATCTCCGGCCTCTGTGTCATTTAACTCAAAGATGTTGGTGATCATCTCCGCTTCCCTGGCCTCTAAGACACCCTGCTCATGGCCTTCGTTAACCATGGACATAATATCCTCTTCTGTAACATTTTCACTGTCTGATACCATCTTAACGCCCATGAGTTTTAAAGACAGGTAAGCCACCGCATTGGCCAGCCAGGTCACGGGAAGAAGAGGGATCATGATGAGGGAAACCACCGGCTGAAGCCGGTATCCCCACTTTTCAGGATTTTCTGCGGCACAGCGCTTGGGAATGATGATTCCAAAGCTGATGAGCACCACGATCATCCCAATCCAGATCAGCACCATAAGAAGGAAAGAAAACAACTGGCTGGGAAATACGCCTCCCCTTGCCAGGATCTCTTCCAGCTTTGCCGCCGGCTGTTCCAAAATAAATGCCCCGGTTATCATGCCTATTAAATTCGTGGTAATCTGGATGGTGTTGACAAACCTGGTGGGTCTGTTCACAATGCGCAGCAGTTTCCGGGCTTTTTCGCTCCCCTCCTCCATCTGACGTTCTAAATCACCGGTGTTTACGTTTTGGATTGCTGCTCCAAACCCATAAAACACTGCGTCCAGCAGGATAAAAGCGACAAAAATAATCACGCGTAAAAGCGGATTGCCATCGTCCATTCTAAAAATCGACTCCTTTTATTCATTATCTTTCGTATTTTTTCATGCAACTATCTAAAAATATAACATTTTATCAGGGTTTCGTCAAGAAAGGAAGTTTGATCCGCCTGGCGGCTATGTATCCAGTTCCAGGCTCACCCGCAATGCACAATTCACTTCCTGCTGGAGTTCCTCATCAATATGGCAGATCTTTTCTTTCAGTCTCTGCTTGTCGATCGTTCGTAACTGTTCCAATAAAATAACCGAATCCTTGATCATATCACATTTTTTTGTATCCAGCTCCACATGGGTAGGCAGCTTCGCTTTATTCATTCTGGATGTAATGGCCGCACAGATTACAGTGGGGCTGTGCTTGTTGCCTATGTCATTTTGTATAATAAGGACCGGGCGGATGCCCCCTTGCTCCGAGCCAACAACTGGCCTTAAATCGGCATAATAAATATCTCCACGTCTGATTATCACATTCTCACACTCCGTCAATTCATCATTGAACGGCAAACTTATTCATTTCCTCTAATAAGTTATGCCTAAGTCTAGTATTGACCTTCTTTGACTCGTGTATTCACTTAAGTTTTTCCGCCGCATAGTTTATTGTATGCGGCAAAGGCCCAATTCGCCATAGGCTCATGGCCTGAACGTGGATTTTGTTATCAGCTCTTTTAAAAACCTTGATAGCAGTCATCAAAATAATCCTTGGTTCCTATGACCTGACCGCTTTGTAAGTAAACCCTGGGGACCCGTTTGCCGATCCCGCAGATGATCTCATAGTGGAAGCCGCCTCCGGTTTGGGCCAAGTCCTCCACAGTGATTTCTTCCTCTCCCTGGCGTCCGATTAAAATCACCTCATCCTCTTCTTCTGCCTCAGGGATATCCGTCACATCCACCATAAACTGGTCCATGCAGATCCGTCCCAGAATTCTGGCCCGTTTTCCCCTTATGAGCACCTCGCCTTTTCCGGAAAGATTTCTCGGATATCCGTCTCCGTAGCCTGCAGGAATGGTGGCTATCATCATTTCCCTGTCCGCCTGAAAAGTCCCGCCATAGCTGACACAGTCTCCGGGGCTGATTCTTTTTATGTAGGAAACAGAGCTTTTCAGCTCCATGGCAGGCTCCAGCCTTACCTTTTCCCTGCATACCTCATCAGAAGGGTAAAGGCCGTACATGGCAATTCCGGCCCGGACCATGTGAAAGCCTGCATTATCCAGATCCAGGATTCCTGCGCTGTTGGAGCAGTGAAGCAGGGGAATGGTGATTCCTCTTTGGGAAAGCATATTTACAAATTTTAAATATTTTTCAACCTGCATCAAGGCGTGTCTTTTGTCCGTTTCATCTGCCTTTGCAAAATGGGTAAAGAGTCCCTCTGCCCTGATTCCGGGCAGAGCACATATTCTCGCAGCCTCTTCTGCCGCCTCCTCTGTTACAGGATATCCGATTCGGCTCATTCCCGTATCCACCACGAGATGTATGGAAGCAGTTTTTCCGGCCCTCACCGCTGCTGCTGAAAGGCTCTCCGCCTTTTTGATCTGGAAGATCGAGGGCATGATGTCATATTCCAGCAGCATATCATATTCTGCCGGGGGAACGGTTCCTAAAATCAGAATGGGCTTTTTAATCCTGTGATTTCTTAAAATTACCCCTTCCTCTGCCGTGGCTACTCCATACCCCCATACATAAGGCTCAATGGCTTTTGCCACCGGAACTGCCCCATGGCCGTATCCATCGCTTTTCACAACGCCCATGACCTCTGTCCCAGGGCCTAAATCCGCCTTCATAGCCTGTATGTTATGCTGTATGGCATCAAGGTTTATTGTCTCATAAATTCTGCCGTATGAATTTGTCATATCCTTACCTCATCTGCTTATCTTAGAAAATCATATTTGTCAGCTCTCTGGCAAGAAGACTGTGATCTCCCTGCTTCTCCCTCACCGCATCACCGGCCCGTCCATGAAGCCATATGCCAAGGGCTGCAGCCTCTGATTCCTCAAGGCCCTGAGCCAGAAGACCGGCCACAATTCCGGTCAGCACATCTCCTGACCCGGCCTTTGCCATAGAGCTGTTTCCGCTTCCGTTTACATAGGTTCTCTGATCCTTTAAGGCTCCGATGGTCACTGCATCCTTTAATATGCAGGTGATTCCAAACCGGTCAGCATATTCTCTGGCGGCAGGAATCAGCCGCTGCTGCAAATCCTCCACTGAACAGCCTAACAGCCTTGCCATCTCTCCCATATGAGGAGTTATGATGATATTTTCTGTAAAATAACCAGCCAAGGACGGATTTTTCGCAATTACACCAAGGCCATCCGCATCCAGTACAATGGGCGCATAAGCATTGACCAAAACTTCTTCCACCAGATTCCTGACATAGGCTTCCTGACCCAGGCCCGGTCCTAAGACAATGACGCTGGCCCACTCGCACTGCTTTTTCAGCAGCTCTTTAAAATCCTCGGTCTTATATTCCGCTTCCCGGGTGTCGTAAGAAGTGATGATAGCTTCCGGAAGTCCGGTCTGGAGAATCACACGGTTTTCCTCAGGGGTAAAAATTCTCACCACACCGGCTCCTGTCCGGTATGCTGCCAGAGCGCTTAAATAAGCAGCCCCGCTCATGTTCCGGGAGCCTGCCACGATCAGGACTTTTCCGAAATCCCCTTTGTTGGAATAAGCCGGACGCCCGGGAACCAGACTTTCATCTCCCGGCTCATAGGTGAAATATTCCGGCTTAAGGCGCAGAAGGGAATCTTGGGGGAAGCCAATGTCGGCCACACAGACCCTGCCGCTGTATTCCCTGCCCGGATACACCATAGTTCCCAGCTTTTCCCAGCCAAAGGTCACGGTCACATCTGCTTTCAATGCCATTCCCATGACCTTTCCGGTATTGGGGTGAATGCCTGAGGGAATGTCCGCCGCCACCGTAAAGCCCGGTTTACAACCGGCCACCGCAGTCATGATTTCCCGGTAAACGTCTGATATATCCCGGTCAAGACCAACTCCAAAAAGGGCATCCACCAGAATATCACAGCTTCCGGGAATGAAATCAGCAAATTCCGTCATAGGAACCCCTGTATACTCTGCTATGGAAACCTGGGTCAGAAACTCCGGGCTTCCTTTATCCTTTCTGCCTGCCAGTATAACCAAAACCTCATATCCCTTTAAATGGAGCATCCGGCCTGCTGCCACTCCATCAGCTCCATTATTGCCGCTTCCGCACAAGACCCATATCCGACCGGTCTTTTCAGCCTGGTTTAAAACCTCCTGCACAATTGCCAGGGCAGCCCGTTCCATAAGCACCAGAGAGGGAATCCCCACTTCTTCTATGGTATATCGGTCCACTTCCTTCATCTGTTCCCCAGTTACCAGATACCTCATATTTCTCCCGCCTTTCAGCCGTCCGGTAAGCGTAAGCCAGCCGGATCTCATGATTGAAATACCGGCAGCGAAGAGTCATTCCTCTTCATCTGCCGGCAGGTTTTTTCAGCCTTTTTTCTTACTCTTCTTCATTCTCCCTTTTTTCATTGTCCTGCATACTGCATACCCTGTAGGACAAACGCATCAGGCTTTCCGACAAGTGGACGTTTTCCACCACTACATCCTCAGGCACATTTAAATCTGTGTGCGCAAAATTCCAGATGGCCTTGATCCCTGCAGATACAAGACGGTCAGCAATCTCCGGTGCCTTTGTCTTGGGTATGGTAAGGGCTGCGATCTGGACTTCATTTTCCTTTACAAAGGTCTCAAGATCATCCACGCTGCGAATTTCAACTCCCCGAACCACAAGGCCGATCAGGCGGGGGTTCACATCAAACATACCCTTGATCAGAAAGCCCCTCTTTTCAAAATTCGTATAATTGGCAATAGCCTGTCCCAAATTACCTGCACCTATGATGATAACGTTGTGCTGTCTGTTGATTCCCAGAATATTTGCAATTTCCGTGTATAGGTATTTCACATTATAACCGTAGCCTTGCTGGCCGAATCCACCGAAATTATTCAAATCCTGACGAATCTGGGAAGCCGTAACCTTCATCCGGACACTCAGCTCATTGGAGGAAATCCTCTCTACTCCGTCTTCCATCAATTCTCCCAAGTACCGGTAATACCTTGGAAGCCTAACGATCACTGCTTTCGAAATCTCTTTTTCTGCCACATCTTCACCTACTTTAAAATTTAGAGTCTACTTTATATTATAGCCTGATGATAAAATATTGTCAAACGAGTTTTGCGACTGTGTCCTTGAAAAAACAAGGGACCTATATTATACTAGTCCTGTTGCCCTGCATCAATTCAGGGATTTCAGTTTCCCACTTAAGAAAATTATGCCCAGGAGGAAATAAAACATGATACTCTCATGCAGCAATATAAGCAAAGCATTTGGAAGCAATCAGGTCATTAAGCATGCTTCCTTTCATATAGAAGATCACGAAAAGGCTGCCATCGTAGGAATCAACGGTGCAGGCAAATCCACTCTCTTAAAAATCATCATCGGGGAACTGCCCCAGGATGAAGGGGAGGTAGTGATTTCCAAGGGAAAAACCATTGGCTATCTATCCCAGCACCAGGATTTATCCGGAGAACGGACAGTGTATGAAGAGGTGTTGGAGGTCAAGCGCCCTGTTATGGAAATGGAAGCAAGACTTCGGCAGCTGGAGCTGGATATGAAACACGTGTCCGGGGAAGAGCTGGACTCCATGCTCTCCACTTACAGCCGCTTAAACCATGAATTTGAGCTGATCAACGGCTATGCCTATCAAAGTGAAGTGACCGGAGTTTTAAAGGGTCTGGGCTTTACGGAAGAGGAATTTAAAAAGCCTGTATCCGCCTTATCGGGAGGACAGAAAACCAGAGTTTCTTTAGGAAAGCTTCTCCTTACAAAGCCTGATATCATTCTCCTTGACGAGCCTACAAACCATCTGGACATGGAGTCCATCGCCTGGCTGGAGGGATATCTGATCAATTACGACGGAAGCGTCATCATCGTGGCTCATGACCGCTATTTTCTGGACCGGGTAGTCACCAAGATTGTGGAACTGGACAATGGGCTGATGGCTGTATACCAGGGAAATTACACCGCTTACAGTGAAAAACGGGCCATGATCCGGGAAGCCAAAATGAAAGCTTATTTAAACCAGCAGCAGGAAATCAAGCACCAGGAAGAGGTCATTGCCAAATTAAAATCCTTTAACCGGGAAAAATCCATCAAGCGGGCCGAAAGCCGGGAAAAGATGCTGGATAAGATCGAGGTTTTGGAAAAACCTGCTGAAGTAAACGATGAAATGCGGATTCGCCTTGAGCCGAATATCATCAGCGGAAATGATGTCCTGACTGTAAAAGGGCTGAAAAAAGCCTTCGGCCAGAATCTGCTTTTTAATAACGTGAACTTTGAAATCAAGCGGGGGGAACGAATCGCCATCATCGGCGGAAACGGTACAGGAAAAACCACCATATTGAAGATTTTAAACAACCTGCACACGGCAGATCAGGGTGAGGTTACTCTAGGTTCCAAGGTACATATCGGTTACTATGACCAGGAACACCAGGTGCTTCATATGGAAAAGACCTTATTTGACGAGCTTCAGGACACCTATCCTGCCATGAACAACACCCAGATACGCAACATTCTGGCCGCATTTCTCTTTACCGGAGACGACGTGTTCAAACGGGTTAAGGACTTAAGCGGCGGGGAGCGGGGACGTGTTTCCTTGGCAAAGCTGATGCTTTCTGAAGCAAATTTTCTCATCCTGGACGAGCCTACCAACCATCTGGATATTACCTCAAAAGAGATTCTGGAGGACGCCCTAATCAATTATACGGGAACTGTGCTTTATGTGTCCCATGACCGTTACTTCATCAACAAGACAGCCACCAGGATTCTGGATCTGACCAATCAGACCTTGGTCAATTATATCGGCAACTATGACTATTATCTGGAAAAAAGGGAATTGATGACAGGCTTATATGCAGCTCCCCCTTCTTCAGAGGAAACGCCTGACCAGGATGTTTCGGAAACCAAGCTGGACTGGAAAACCCAGAAGGAGGAACAGGCCCGCTTAAGAAAGCGTCAGAATGAGCTGAAAAAGACAGAGGATGAAATCCACATCCTGGAGTCCAGAAGCGTGGAAATTGATGAAATTTTAGGAAAAGAAGAGGTTTTCACCGACGTTTCTAAATTAATGGAACTGAGCAAGGAAAAAGGGGATATTGAACAGAAACTGGAGAAACTTTATGAATTATGGGAAGAACTGGCGGAGTAAAGCCGGTTCTTCCCATTTTTATTTAATGTAAATGATTCTTTTTAAAATTGCGGCCATTTCCGGAGCTTCTTCCTCGATCTCAGCTCTGACAGAAGCGCTTTCCACATAGGCGGCTGCCAGCTTTCCGAAATAAAACTTTAAATCATCAGAATAATAATCCGGTATGTAAACAAACTGATCTAAGTATGCCTTTCCCATAAGCAGATCTATTCCATCCTGGTTTCCGGCCTTGTAGCAGCCGGAGGCGTAGCCAATGTATTCTCCCAGAGCTTCGGTCAGGGCTTCCGGCCTGCATATCTTTATTTTTTTATAATTGGTATCCAGCACATGAGTCACAAAGTACGTTCCGTTTCCTGTCATAGGGGCAGAAAAATATGTTTTATCCGGATAGTAAATGATCTCCCAGCCCTGGGCGATAAACCGTTTCATCCACTCTCCCGGTATATTCTTAACAGCTTCCGTAATCCCTTCCTTTACCTCAGCAGGCAGGGTATCCGTACCCTTCTTCCCGGAAATCCGGATGTCATGGTCCCTGTTTCTCACGCCGTTTTCATCCATATAGAAAAGACCCACATACCGGTTTGCCGCCAGCCTGCCGTCGTTATAGAAAAAGTAACGCTTTCCCGATATATTTTTATAGCCGGAGGAAGCCATTTCTCCTTTATGGGAAAACCAGTACCAGTTTCCGTCCTCAGCCTGGTGCCAGCCCTTTCCCACTGTGCCATCCTCATTGAAATAATACCACTTTTCTTCTTCCTCGTCGTAAATCCAGCCAAGCTCCAGCTCACCGGTTTCCCGGAAGCAGTAGTTGATGCCCCTGATTTCGGTCCATTCCGTAGTGATGTATCCGTCCGAGTCAAAGTAATACCAATATCCATTAATCTTTTCCCAGCGTTTTCTCTTAAATTCCCCTTCTCTGTTGACATATTTCCAGCTATAGGAATCCTCCTGCCACTGCCAGTCTTGTATTTCAGCCTGGGAAGGCGTTGCTTCTGCCCAGGAGGTCATAGCCCCTCCCATACTGAGAATTACCCCTGCTGCTGCAATCCATTTTCTATTCAAGGCTTTTCACCCCTTTCCGCCTGCTGATTCCTGTTATTTAAAAATTTTACTACACTTTGGACGAAATGTACAGTTTTTCAAATTCCTTCTTCCCATCCATCTTTTGGTGGGTTATACTATTGACAAGCTGCATGATTGTTAAGCAGAAAGCGAGGTATCCCTTTTTATGAAATGGAAACGCCCCCTGGCAATTCTGGGACTGGCGGTCATTCTGGCAATATATGTCATAGCCATCGTCTCAGCCTTTCTCCAAAGCCCCCAGTCTTCCACCTGGCTCATGGCAGCCCTCTTCTCTTCCGTTGTCATTCCGATCTTTCTCTATGCAGGCGGAATGGTTTACCGGCTTTTGAAGGGGGAGGAGGAGGAGAAAGGCTCTGACTCTGACCGGAAACAGGATTAAAACCAGGAAACAGCCGCTACCAGGCCCGCCAGTCAGTATGTTTCAATCTGACGGACCTGATAACGACTGTTTCAGACAATCCTAAAAAGGTTTTGCATTATATGGGTATTAGCTAGGGTTGCTAAGTATTTTATAGAATTGACTTGAATTTGGAAAGAGAATTGACTATAATAGAATTATAAAAAGGAACAATCGCCCACAAAGTGGTTGACCTTATAAGATTGAATTCATGAAATCCACCCTTTACCGGCCAAGTATCAGGGTGGTTTTCTACGTTTAATGGCTAACCAAATAAATGAAAGTCAGCAATGCCAAAATAAACATTCCAAAAGACATCAAGTCTTTAAAATCAAAATGTTTCATAGACATCACCTCCCATCTTATGTAAAATGGAAGGTCAATACACCCTGTAATACGATTGTTCCCTATGAATATTTTATCACAAGAACTGATGTTCTGTAAATATAACAATAAGCAGAACAGTAAATTTTAATCTTACTGTTCTGCTTAGAATAATTCTCTTTTTGGCTTATTTTCAAATGAATAATTAATGCAAAGCCAACAAGATGCCTACAAACACCTTATTTCCGATATATAATCTCATCTCTCCCCGGACCATTAGATACCATAGTAATAGGAGTTTCCAGCTCTTTTTCAATGAATTCAATATAATTTCTGCAATTCTCCGGCAAATCCTCATATTTCTTGATTCCCCTGATCTCACACTTCCAGCCCGGAAGAACGGTATACACCGGCTTTGCCTTATTAAGCTCTGTAGTTGTGGGGAAATCCTTTGTGACCTTTCCGTTGATCTCATAGCCCACGCATACAGGAAGCTCATCCAAATATCCCAGAACATCGAGAACTGTAAGAGCAGCCTCTGTAGCTCCCTGAATCCGGCAGCCGTATCTGGAAGCAACTGCATCGAACCATCCCATACGTCTCGGGCGTCCGGTTGTTGCACCGTATTCTCCGCCGTCACCGCCCCGGCGTCTCAGCTCGTCGGCTTCTTCTCCGAATATCTCGCTGACAAATGCTCCTGCACCTACAGCACTGGAATAAGCCTTCACAACTGTCGTAATATTTTTAATCTCATAAGGAGGAATGCCCGCTCCAATGGCACCGTATGCGGCCAGTGTGGAGGAAGAGGTCACCATGGGATAAATTCCATGATCTGTGTCCTTTAAGGAGCCAAGCTGACCCTCTAAAAGAATTGTTTTCCCTTCCTTTATAGCCTGGTGAAGATATGCAGACACATCACACACATAAGGAGCCACCATTTCCCTATATTCCCGAAGAGTATGAAGCAGCTCTTCCTGGTCAATGGCAGGTTTGTGGTAAAGGTGCTCCATCAGGACATTTTTCGTCTCACATACCCTGGCAACCTTTTCTCTTAACAGTTCATCGTCAAATAACTCGCTGACCTGAAAGCCGATCTTAGCGTATTTATCAGAATAAAATGGTGCAATCCCTGATTTTGTGGAGCCAAAGGATTTCTTTCCAAGGCGCTCCTCCTCATATTCGTCAAATAAAATATGATAGGGCATCAGAATCTGGGCCCTGTCTGAAACCAGAACATGGGGCTTTGGAACTCCTTTGCTTACCAGATCGTCAATTTCCTTAACGAGAAAGGGAATATTCAGTGCCACACCGTTTCCGATAATGCTGGTGGTGTGATTGTAGAATACACCTGACGGCAGAAGGTGAAGGGCAAATTTGCCGTAATTGTTGATGATGGTATGCCCTGCATTGCTGCCTCCCTGATAGCGGATGATGATATCCGATTCCATTGCCAGCATGTCTGTGATCTTGCCTTTTCCTTCGTCTCCCCAGTTAGCTCCTACGATTGCTCTTACCATTTAATTGTTCCTCCTTCGAGTGAAAAGTAACTTTTACTGACTTATGATAACGCAAAGATCAACATAAGTAAAATCAATATTATTTATATTCTTCATAATTTTCACTTATATCATTCATCATCAGCCTTAAAAGCCTGTTTCCAGCAGTGGACATAGGAAGTTTTTTATCTGTAACCAGAGAAAAATGGCGCTTTGGCATTTCCTCCCGGAACTTCAGCTCAATCAGGTTTCCCTTTTCCAGCTCCGCCTGGGCAAATTCCGACATGACACATCCTACACCCAGATTTCGCATGGCAAACTGGACGATCATGTCGCTGGTTGACAGCTCAAATTCCGGTTCCACAACCACGTTATGAGAAGCCAGATAATCATCCATAAATATCCTGGTGCTGGTAGGCTTTTCCAGGAAAATACAGGGAAGCTCCTTAAGAATCTCATAATCCAGCACCTTCCCCTCCAGATGACGGAATTTTTCTCCCGCCACGAACACGTTCCTGATTTCCTTTACATCGGTGCTGACCACCTGGTTCCTGGCCTCAAAGGGAGTGCTGACCACTCCGAAATCAATTTTCCCCTGGTATAAAAAACCAAGGGTTTCCGGGGTCGGACCGTTGGAAACCGTTACCTTGATACCGGGATAGAGCTCATGAAACTGTTCCAGATAAGGCAAAAGATAAAACTGCAGGGTCATATCACTGGCCCCGATCCGCACCTCTCCCGTATCTAAGTCCCTCATCCGCTTTAGTACAGTTTCCCCATTCCAGATATTCTCTAAACCAGCTTTTACGTAATCGTAAAAAACTTCTCCTTCCCTGGTTAAGCGGACTCCCTTGGGGGTTCTCAGAAAAAGCCTGCTGTCCAAAGACTGCTCCAACTGCCTGATGGTCTGGCTTACAGCAGGCTGGGAGATGCAAAGCTTATCTGCTGCCAAGGTAATGCTCCCAAGGCTGGCTACATGGTAAAATACCTTATAATACTCCAGATTACCGTTCATGGTTCCTCCTGACATCAAAAATAAAAGGCAGGCAGACCTTTCAAAAACACAAAGTCTGCCCGCACAGCTTTACACGTTAATCTCTGCTTTCATCCCCAGAAACTCCCTGTTTTTCTCCAGAAGGGGCTTTACCTCTTCATCGAGATAAGCAGTGACCTGAGCCGGGGCGCAGCCCACATACTTTTTGGGATCCATGCTTTCCTTTAATTCCTCCAGGGAAAGGTTAAAGGAGGAATCTGCCGCAATCAGCTCCAGCAAATTATTATCCAGGCCTTTTTCCTTTACATTCCGTCCGGCTTCCATGGACAGTTCCCGGATTCTTTCGTGAAGCTCCTGTCTGTCCCCTCCTGCCTTTACAGCGTCCATCATGATATTTTCCGTTGCCATAAAGGGAAGCTCTGCCATTAAATGCTTTTCGATAACCTTAGGATAGACCACAAGGCCATCCACCACATTCAAATAAAGATCCAGAATTCCGTCCACAGCTAAAAAGCCTTCCGGTACGCTGAGACGCTTGTTGGCGGAGTCGTCAAGGGTCCGTTCAAACCACTGGGTAGAGGATACCAGCATGGGATTCATCACGTCTGCCATCACATAATTGGACAAGGAGGCCATCCGCTCACTTCTCATTGGGTTGCGTTTATAAGCCATGGCAGAAGAACCGATCTGGTGCTTTTCAAAAGGTTCCTCCACCTCTTTTAAATGCTGCAAAAGGCGGATGTCATTGGAAAATTTATGGGCGCTCTGGGCAATGCCTGCCAGTACATTGACCACCCGGCTGTCCACCTTTCTGGAATAAGTCTGTCCGGAAACCGGATAGCAGCCTGGATAACCCATTTTTTCCGCAATCATATCATCAGCTTTTCTCACCTTGTCCATATCGCCGTCAAACAGCTCCAGGAAACTGGCCTGGGTGCCTGTTGTTCCCTTGGAACCTAAAAGGCGGATAGAACTCAATAAATAATCCAGATCTTCCAGATCCATCATCAGATCGTGGAGCCAAAGAGTGGCTCTCTTTCCCACAGTGGTGGGCTGGGCAGGCTGGAAATGGGTAAAGGCCAGAGCAGGCATATCCTTATATGTGTCACAGAATCCGGCCAGCAGACTGATGACGTTTAACAGCTTTCTGCGGACCAAGTTTAAGGCCTCTGTCATAATAATAATATCTGTATTATCTCCCACATAGCAGGAGGTGGCTCCTAAATGGATGATGCCCTTGGCTCCCGGACACTGGACGCCGTATGCATAGACATGGGACATTACATCGTGGCGGACCTCTTTTTCTCTCTGTCTTGCCACATCGTAATTGATCTCATCCTGATGGGCTTTTAATTCCCCGATTTGTTCTTCTGTAATAGGAAGGCCCAGTTCTCTTTCCGTTTCCGCCAGTGCGATCCACAGCTTTCTCCAGGTTTTAAACTTTTTATCCTGGGAAAAAATATACTGCATTTCCCGGCTGGCATAACGCTCTGAGAGCGGACTCTGATATCTGTCTGTCATCCTTTCCCTATTCCTCCTTGGTTTTGATTTCCTGCTTATCATAGCATATTTTTTGATTCATGGGAAGAAAAAAGCGGGACTGCTTCCATAGCAATCCCCTTTCAACCTTCTCATCTCGTGTATTCTCCCCGGATGTCCTCCTTGGGAGGATCGACCGGATAATTTCCGCTGAAACATGCTGTGCATATGGGAAGTCCCTCTGCCAGCTCGCTCAGACGCTCCAGTTTTAAGTAAGACAGGGAATCGGCTCCCAGAAATTCTCGGATTTCCTCTACCGTTCGGTTATGTGCAAGAAGCTGGTCCTTATCAGGAATGTCTGTGCCAAAATAGCAGGGATGGAGAAATGGAGGTGCACTGATCCGGACATGGACCTCCTTTGCTCCTGCTTCTCGGAGCATATTGACGATGATTGCACTGGTGGTTCCCCGTACAATGGAATCGTCAATCATGATGACCCGTTTCCCGGCCACTGCCTCTTTTAAAACATTTAATTTAATCCTGACAGAGGATTCCCGGCTGCTCTGCTTTGGCCGTATAAATGTCCTGCCCACATAGGAATTCTTCACAAAAGCTGTTCCGTAAGGGATTCCTGACTGAAGGGAAAATCCCAGGGCCGCGCCATGACCCGACTCCGGCACACCCACTACAAGGTCGGCCTCAACCGGAGAATCCATTGCAAGAGCCCTTCCCGCACAAAGCCTGGAATGATAGACGCTGACCCCGTCAAATACGCTGTCTGGCCTTGCAAAATAGATATATTCAAAGACACACCTGGCCTCCTTTGATTTTTCCTCAGGACAAAGGGTGGTATCGGAAGAAATGCCTTCTTTCGTAATGGTGACAATCTCTCCTGGTTTCACATCCCGTATGAACTCAGCTCCAATGGTATCCAATGCACAGCTTTCAGATGCCAAAATGTAGGCATTATCCCGTCTTCCAATACAGAGAGGCTTAAACCCAAAGGGATCTCTGGCTCCGATCAGCTTTCTTGGGCTCATGATCACCAGGGAATAAGCTCCCACAATCTTTTTCATGGCATTGACTGCAGCAGCCTCCACTGAGTTGGTCTTCACCCGTTCCCTGGCAATGTGGTAAGCGATCACCTCGGAGTCAATGGTAGTCTGGAAAATGGCTCCGTCATACTCCAGCTCCCTGCGCAGCTCCGGCGCATTGACCAGATTTCCGTTATGGGCCATAGCCAGAGCGCCTTTCACATAGTTGAGAACGAGAGGCTGGGCATTTTCCCGGGTACTGCTTCCGGCAGTAGAATAACGGACATGGCCCACTCCGATGTTGCCCCGAAGACTTTCTATGATCTCCGGCGTAAAGACCTCGTTGCACAATCCCATTCCCTTGTATGCGTTTACCCTTCCCTTGGGGCCTTCCGTATCAGTAACTGCGATTCCGCAGCTTTCCTGCCCCCTGTGCTGAAGTGCGAATAATCCGTAATAAATGGTGGAAGCCACCTCACCGCCGTCGCAGTCAAAAATACCGAATACTCCACACTCCTCACGAAGCTTTCCTTCTATATCGAAATCCAATCCATGATTCATTTGATGTCTTCCTTCCCTGTGATGTTTACTGGATTCCCAGGCGGCTAAATACCTCCTCATACGCATCCTCTGTACCGCCTAAATCCCTGCGGAACCGGTCCTTGTCCAGCTTTTCTCTGGTGTCCTTATCCCAAAGCCTGCAGGTGTCAGGAGAAATCTCATCTGCCAGTATGACCTGGCCGTGATATCTGCCGAATTCTATTTTAAAATCAATTAAGTCAATATTCAACCCGTCAAAATATTCCTGCAGCACCTCATTGACCAAAAAGGCGTACTTTGTCACAGTGTCAATTTCTTCCTGGGTGGCGAGATCCAGGGCCAGGGCATAATAGCTGTTGATAAAAGGATCACCCAAATCATCGTTTTTATAGCTGAATTCAAGGGTGGGGCGTGAGAATTTGATGCCCTCTTCCATTCCCATTTTCTTTGCAAAGCTTCCGGCGGAATAATTTCTCACAATGACTTCAAGAGGAAGGATTTCCACTTTCTTCACCACTGTTTCCCTGTCATTTAATTCCTGAATCAGATGGGTAGGAATGCCTTTTTCCTCCAGCTTCCGGAAAATAAAATTGGACATCCGGTTGTTAATTGCCCCTTTTCCCACAATGGTTCCCTTTTTTAAGCCGTTAAATGCCGTGGCATCGTCTTTGTAAGAAACGATCAATACATCCGGATCTTCGGTTGTGTAAACCTTCTTTGCTTTTCCCTCGTACAGCAGCTCTTTTTTCTCCATGGATTCCACCTGTCCTTTTCTCAACGGATTTATAAGTTTTTCAAATAAAACAATGGTATTTCAGTAGAAATTATAATACGTTAAAAATAAGATTGCAACTGGTTTTGTTATTATAAATACTTATGACCAAAGTAGGATTCTGGTTCTCAATCCGGCTCCTGCAAGACCACCTGCTCCACTTTCTGCCACAGCTTTACGGTCCCTTCCTTCCAGTTTAAGGAAAATCCGTTTTCCCTGGTCTCTCCCGCTTTCCGGTTTTCCCGGCCTTCTTCCGAGGAAAACCACCCTTCTTTTTCCACTGAAAAATGCCTTTCAGACCAAAGAGCCAGCTCTTTCCCATAAAAGGGCAGAATCAGGGCAGCCTCCAAAAGAACCATAAAAAGAAGACCTTTTCTGAGCCTGTCCAGGCTATGTTTTCTGTATCCACGGACCCAGCGCAGCTTTCTCCATGGTTTTTTCTTTCTGTTGTAATTTTCTGTCACAGTATGGAACCTCCCTGCCATTACAGGCCGGATTATGATGGAATTTAAGGGGTGCGGGCCGTAACGCCGGCCTTTGAGCGATGCAGACATGCCTTTTTATCATTATATCTCATATCAAAAAAAGCTTCAAGCACCATTCTATGCCTAAAGCTTTTTTCTCATTTTGTTTTCCGGATTATTCTTCGGACTTATCCTCTTCCTGCAAACGAAGTCCTGCAGTGCTGGTAACCGGAAGTGAAAATACGATGGATTTCGCTTTGCTTTCCATCCCCGCCTTCTCCATAATCACCTTCATGATTTCATTTTTATATTCCACTTTTGTAACGATAAAGATAATTTCTTTCTCCGCTGCAATAGAAACTCCAAGAAACTTCTCCGCACGTTCCATACCCTCGCCCTTTGCATGGATCACTGTCCCTCCGCTGGCTCCTTTTTCTCTTGCGGCATCCATTACATTATCGCTATATCCCTGATTGGCTATGACCACCAGCAATTCATGTTCTGTTTCTTTCAATATAGTTTCCTCCTCTTTTTCAAACTGCTGCTTTTCCGTTAAGAATTCCAATGCTTTCTTTCCGCCAATACTGGAAAGAGGAATAATAAAAGCTACGCCGGTACCGGGAACGTCGATATTCATTTCCTTCTGCAGCGCTTTTTTCAGACACTTCCATCTCTCATTTGTTACGAAGGAAAACATAACTGCCTTTTCCGTTGCTTCCAGACCAAAGTAGTCCAGCACCTCACTGTTAGCAGTTCCTGCTCCTAAGGTGCTTATGATAACCGTCTGCTCATGCTCTTTATAAAAGGAGAGCATTTTATGGCCGACACTTCGGTTAGTAATTGTCACCATCATATATACTTTACTCATTGGATGCTCCTTTTCTATAATTCGATAATATCATCATCCGCCAATAATGCAAATGCTTCTTTTGGTTCCATATGAGACACGCCCTTCCCGGAATGTCCTGACCGCAGCTTATATACCAAACCTAATACCTGTATTGTAATCAATGGTGTCATAGCAACCATTGCTACCACTCCAAATGCATCCCTTACAATATTTCCTCCTACGCTGACACTCGCCCCGATGGCAAAGGGCAGAAGAAAGGTTGCCGTCATAGGACCGGAAGCCACACCTCCTGAGTCAAAGGCAATGGCCGTAAATATCTTAGGAACAAAAAGGGAAAGAAATAATGCAATGGCATATCCGGGAATAATAAACCAAAATATAGAAATTCCTGTAAGCACCCTGATCATAGCAAGCCCCAGGGAAACTGACACACCGATAGAAAGGCTTAATCCCATTGCTTTAGCAGAAATTGCGCCTGAGGTAATCTCTTCCACCTGTTTCGTAAGTACGAACACTGCCGGCTCCGCCAATACAATAAAATAACCAATGAGCATACCGATTGGGACAATGATCCATCGATAGGGAAGTGATGCAAGCATTTGGCCCAAATAATTACCAGCCGGCATAAATCCTATATTTACACCCGTCAAAAACAGAAATAATCCAACATAAGTATATATAAGGCCAACCACAATTCGAATCAAAGCCCTTTTGTGTATTTCCCGGGAAATAAGTTGAAAGATACCGAAAAATAATACAATGGGAAATAAAGAAACTGCCATCTCCATCATATAATGGGGAATTCCATGGGAAAACATTCTCCACAGCTCAATGGAATTATCTATTGTCGGCAAAACCTCCGGTATATATTCCGAACTTTCCGGGTGGTAAATCAATCCCAGAACCAGCACCGCTAATATGGGGCCGATTGAGCACAGTGCAACTAATCCAAAGCTGTCATCTGACGCATGCTTATCACTTCGAATGGCCGAAATACCGATACCGAATGCCATGATAAAGGGAACGGTCATAGGCCCCGTCGTTACTCCTCCCGAATCAAAAGCCACCGAAAGAAAGTCCTTGGGAACAAAAAAAGCCAATCCAAAAACAATTGCATAAAATACAAAAAGCATTTTCGGAAGAGATATGCTAAATAACATACGAAGCAAAGCAGTTACCAGAAACAGTCCAACTCCGCAGGCGACTGCCAGTATAAGTACGAGATTGGGAATTGACGGCACCTGCTCCGCCAATACCTGCAAATCGGGTTCTGAAATAGTAATAATGAATCCAAGTATAAAACTCAGTAAAATCATAAGCCAAAGCTTCCTGGTCTGGGTCAGGCTTCCACCCACCTTTTCCCCCATGGGTGTCATGGAAAGCTCCGCCCCCAATGAAAAGAACATCATTCCAATAATCAAGAGTACTGCACCGATTAAAAATGCCATCAATATACTGGGTGATATGGGTACAATTGTAAATGATAAAAATAGTACAATTCCAATAATCGGAAGCACTGCTTTTAAGGCTTCATTAAGTTTTTCCTGTAATCTTGTTCCATATAAATTCAACTTCTACCTGCCTTCCTGTCTTCTCTCTTCAACGTCTGCGTGACCTTTAAAATGTTCTAATTCCTTATTTATATTGCCCGCAATCTTTTTGGCTACCTTTAACACAATCTCCTTCTCTTCTTCTGTGATATCCTGATACATAATATCCCCCAACCGCTGCCGCAGCTTAAGCAATTCTTCGCAAACAGGCTGGGCCTCTTCTGTCAGATGCAAATGAATGCATCTCCGGTCCTGCTCATCCGCCTGCCCTCTGATATAACCCCACTCTGTTAAATTCTCAATTGCCTGGGAAATATGGGCCTTGGAAAAAAATTTATTCTCTGCAATATCCCTTGCCGTATCGTATTTCCCGCCTCTTAAAAAAAGCAAAATCTCAATTTCGATTTTATGCAATCCATACCTTTCTGTAATAAGATTGCTCATTTTCTCATAAAGCCTTTTAAACTGTTGTCCGTTTAATAAGATTTCAAAATCATTATCCACAGTTATTTCCTTTCATTAAGACTAGAATCAAAGAGCTAATGGTTCACATTAGAACAGTTCACTTTTAAACAATTTTCTCATATATCCTTTTTTCTGTCAATATTTTTTTATTCCGTGTCAAATATTGTGCTGAAAAGATTCAAAAAAAACTTCAGGCACAATTATCTGCCTGAAGCTCTTTTTTTTATTTCATATCCTCATTACCGGGCCGTTGTGGCGCTTTCTGTAGTGGGCTGTCCGTTGCTTTCCCCTGTTACGTTGTCAACGCCTTTTTTTACGTCCTCAACCACATCATCTACAACTCCGGTGCTGGCGGATTCATCAACTTTTGTATCAGCCTTTGTGGTAGCAGCAGCTGTGGTCTGGGTGGTTGCAGCAGTAGTTCCCGCTGCATTTGTCCCGTTGTTATTTTTGGCAGTATTGCATGCAGTCAACAATACCACTGACATAATGACAAAAAGGGCAATAACATAAGACTTTATTCTTTTCATAATACATTCTCCTTTCATTTTCTATGGTTAGTATGTGTAAAGGAGTGATGAATTATGGTGGCAAATTATGGAAATTATGATTGAACTACGTCTTTCATGGTATAAAGTCCCGGTGTTTTTTCTGCCAGAAATTTTGCTGCGGATACGGCTCCTTTTGCAAAAATAGCCTTGGAATAAGCGGTATGGTTAAAGGTGATCACCTCGTCGGCTCCTGCAAAAATCACATCATGCTCTCCCACAATGGTTCCTCCACGAACAGACTGAATACCGATTTCCTTTTTATCTCTGGCTTCCATCTTTGTACTTCTGTCAGAGACGTAATGATACTCCTGGTTCATGGCCTCATTGATGGAATCAGCCAGGGCAAGGGCTGTCCCGCTGGGGGAATCCACTTTTTTATTGTGGTGTTTTTCCACGATCTCAATGTCAAAGCCTGCGCCTGCAAGAACCTGGGCAGCCTCTTTCACCATCTTAATCAGCAGGTTGACTCCCAGAGACATATTGGCGGAACGCAGGATGGCAACTTGTCCGGCTGCCTTCTGTACTCTTTCATTCTGTTCTTCAGAAAGCCCTGTGGTGCATAACACCACAGGAACCTTCTCTCTTATGCTGTAATCCAAAAGACCATCCACTGCCTTTGCAGAAGTAAAGTCCACAATCACATCGGCCTTTACATCGCAGGCTTCCAAAGACGGAAACACGGGATATGGATTCTGTCTTGTATGATTGGGGTCAATTCCCGCAACAATTGCAATGTTTTCATCTTCCGCCGCTATCTGGGTAATGGTCTGACCCATTGCTCCGTTACAGCCGTGCATTATCATTTTAATCATGTGTTCCTCCATGTGTATCGTCTTGAAAATTATAAAATTCCGTATTCCTTCATAGTCTTCTTTAAACGTTCCTGATTCTGAGGCTCCATCTCAGTGAGAGGAAGGCGCATTGGGCCTGCGTTCATACCCATAAGGTTTAAAGCTGCCTTTACAGGAATTGGGTTCACCTCACAGAACAGGGCATTGATTAAAGGAATGGCTGCAATCTGAAGGCTGGCGCTTCTCTTTACATCTCCCTTAAAATAAGCCTCACAGATCTCGTGGGTCTGTGCAGGAGCGATGTTGGAGAGAACGGAAATTACGCCTTTTCCTCCCAATGAGAGAAGAGGCACAATCTGGTCGTCATTGCCGGAATAAACGTCAGCACATCCATCGGAGTAATTCATCAGATCCGCTATGGCGGTAAAGTTTCCGCTGGCTTCCTTGACTCCCACAATGTTGGAAACGTTGCGGCATAAGTCTGCTATGGTTTCCGGTGCAATATTGATTCCGGTTCTTCCCGGTATATTATATAGAAGAATGGGAATTTTCACCTGGTCTGCAACTGCCTTAAAATGGGCCTTCAGTCCGTTCTGAGTGGCCTTATTATAGTAAGGGGACACCAAAAGAAGTCCGTCTGCACCGTGCTTTTCAGCTTCTTTTGAAAGGTAAACGGCAGTGTCCGTACAATTAGACCCGGTTCCTGCAATGACCGGAACACGCTTTTTGGTCACTTCGCATACAAACCGCACTACTTCCAAATGCTCTTCATGAGTCATGGTAGACGCTTCTCCGGTGGTGCCGCAGGCAATGATGGAATCTGTTCCTCCTGCAATCTGGAACTCTACCAGCTCTTCCAGCTTTCCATAGTTCACTTCCCCATTTTCTTTAAATGGTGTAACAAGGGCCACACCTGCTCCTTCAAAAATTGCCATTATCTTTTCCTCCTGATTCATTTTTTATACATAAGGTGAATTCGCCTAGCTTTCTGTTTAAAAATCTGCCAAAAAACAGAGCTGGCGACTGGGCCAGCTCTTAAAGTTCAGAATTAATGATATCATCTTTCTTTAAGTAGCTCAACATCCAGACGGATGACAGTCACATGGCTCTTAACCATATGCCCAGAATGAATATGCTCAGGCCATACCACTCTTCGGCGTCTCTTCCTTTCGTCTGTCCTCGACTGCACCTGATGCATCGGACAGCTTACTGATAAGCAACGCAACCTCTACTCTTATATTATGTATTATATCACCATACTAACATTATTATTTTGTGTTGTCAACTTTAAGATGGTCGATTTCCAGGATATTATCCACGTAAGGCTCGATCTCCTTGGAAAATACCTTCCCGGTCAGAATGACATCCATTTCCTCCACCTTAAACTGAAGCAGCCGGATCAGCTCCTCTGCTTCTACAATCTTCTGGTCCAGAAGTCCCAGGATTTCATCCAGAATGAGAATGTCGCATTCCCCGGTGGACAAAACCTTTTTTGCAAAGTTCAGTCCATTGCGGATATTCATTCGCTCCTCTTCCTGCTGTTCCTTAGAAAGATCTTCAAAAAGACCATCGGATTTCTCAAACCGGAATATCTTCATCTCCGGCTCCAGGCGTTTTAAAATATCCAGGGAACCCTTTCCTGGACAGCCCTTTAAAAACTGGATCATAATGACAGTTCTGTTCTTGGACAGAGCCTCGATTCCCATACCCAGGGCCGCCGTGGTCTTTCCTTTCCCTTTGCCGCATATAACCTGTATCGTACCTTTATTCATCCTATTGCACCTCATAACAGCTTTAAAAGCGATCGTTTCCGTATTACTTCAGAGCCTGCTTATCGTACCATAAAATTAATATTTTTGCAACATTTTCTTAAGGAAGACAGGTTATACCTCATCACACTCCAGTTTGCTGACGGAAACCTCGTAGGCGATTCTCTTCTCGCACTCGGTCTCACTCAGCTTTTTGGTGTATTCCCTGCTTTGGACCCTTCCCCATACCTTAACTCTGGTCCCTACTGAAAATCCGGAAGCATATCTGGCATTTCTTCCCCACGCAATGCAGGGTATGTAATCTGATTTACCGTATGGGCGGTTTACCGCAAGAAGGAGGTCTGCAATTTCCCTTCCCAGGGGAGTTTTCCTGTAAATGGGAGCTTTGCATATATATCCATCCAGAAAAATTTGATTGGTTTTTGTATAATCGGTAAATTCTTCTATGAAATGAATTTCCCTTACAAAGATCGAAAGCACCAGGCGGTTTTTCGTTCCCTCATGACGGTTATAGGACCGGAACTGGCCTACGGCCTCTATAGTCAGACCGTTATAGTCCCCATCCACGTCAATGAGACGTTCTGAAATCATTAATGGTATGACATCTGCCTGTTCACTTAAGCGATTAACTGCAATATCCACCATATAGAATCCTTCTCCAAATACCTCATGGCTAAAGGTGAAGCCGGAAATAATCTCTCCTATCACGCTTACTTTGTTGTTTTCAATCATTTTTTCTGACATTGTATTTCTCCTCTTCCTTCACTTATTTGCCGCTGCAATATACCTCACAGCTAATATTAAATTTATGTCCCAAAATCTCTTTCCATGATAAAAAACCATCCAAAAATATCGACAGGACAAGGCAGGTGAAAGGGCAAAAAGAAAAGAGGAAGCGGCTTTTTCAGCAGCATCCTCTTAAATATTACATATTATGACAACAAGTTATCATAATCGGATGGACGGTGCTAAGTATAGCACCTTTTATGAGAAGCTAAAAACAGCTTCTCATAAGCCATATTTATGACAGGGATTTTTTGTTGAGAGAAGACCTTTTTCTCATAGTCGGGTCTAAAATCTTCTTTCTGACCCTGAGGTTGATTGGAGTGATCTCCAAAAGCTCGTCAGTGTCGATAAAGTCTAAAGCCTGCTCTAAGCTCATATCCTTTGGAGGTGTCAGCTTTAACGCCTCATCAGCGCCTGAGGAACGGGTGTTGGTCAGCTTTTTCATCTTGCAGACATTGATTTCAATGTCTTCTGCCTTTGGATTCTGGCCGATGACCATACCGGCATATACCTTTACTCCAGCTCCGATAAAGAGGATTCCTCTTTCCTGTGCATTGAATAAGCCGTAGGTGATGGATTCTCCTGACTCATAGGCAATGAGGGAGCCCGTCTTTCGGTAAAACAGTTCGCCCTTAAAAGGTGCATAGCCGTCAAAGGCGGTGTTCATGATACCATTTCCCTTTGTATCGGTCATGAATTCTCCTCTGTAGCCGATTAAGCCTCTGGAGGGAATGGAAAATTCCAGTCTGGTGTAGCCGCCGTTTGCAGGACTCATGCCCTGAAGCTCTCCCTTACGGCTGGTAAGCTTCTGGATAACAGCTCCTGTAAACTCCTCCGGCACATCGATATAAGCGATTTCCATAGGCTCCAGCTTGCGGTTTCTCTCATCAAATTTATAGAGAACCTCTGCCTTGCTGACTGCAAATTCAAAGCCCTCTCTTCTCATGTTTTCAATGAGAACGGATAAGTGGAGCTCACCTCGTCCGGAAACCTTAAAGCACTCTGCGGCTTCGGTTTCCTCTACACGAAGGCTTACATCGGTGTTAAGCTCTCTGAACAGACGCTCTCTTAAGTGGCGGGAGGTGACAAACTTTCCTTCCTGTCCTGCCAGAGGGCTGTCATTTACCATGAAATTCATGGCAATGGTAGGCTCTGATATTTTCTGGAATGGAATTGCTTCCGGATTATCTACGGAACACAAGGTATCTCCGATGTGGATATCGGCAATACCGGAAATGGCTACAATGGAACCGATGGAAGCTTCCTGAATCTCCCTCTTGTTAAGGCCCTCATATTCGTACAGCTTTCCTACTTTTACCTTACGTGATTTACCGGGTTCATGATGGTTTACGATAACACATTCCTGGTTTACCCTGATATTTCCATTATCCACCTTGCCTACGCCGATTCGTCCTACGTATTCATTGTAGTCAATGGTGCTGATTAAAAGCTGAGTGGAGGCTTCGGGATCGCCTTCCGGTGCCGGGATGTGGTCAATGATAGTCTGGAATAATGGAGCCATGTCCTTTTCCTCGTCATCAAGTCCCATCATTGCAAAGCCGCTTCTGGCAGAAGCATAAACAAAGGGGCAGTCAAGCTGCTCTTCGCTGGCATCCATATCCATAAGGAGCTCTAAAACCTCTTCTTCCACCTCTTCCGGTCTTGCTTCGGGGCGGTCTATTTTGTTAATACAGGTTACGACAGACAAGCCCATATCCAGAGCCTTTCTGAGAACGAATTTCGTCTGGGGCATAACTCCTTCATAGGCATCTACTACCAGGATAACGCCGTTTACCATCTTTAAGACACGTTCCACCTCTCCGCCGAAATCTGCGTGGCCTGGGGTGTCGATGATGTTGATTTTGGTATCGCCAAAATAAACCGCTGTATTCTTGGATAAGATGGTAATTCCTCTCTCACGCTCAATATCATTGGAGTCCATCACACGCTCCATCACTTCCTGGTTCTCCCGGAAAATGCCGCTCTGCCTTAACAGGGCATCCACCAGAGTGGTTTTACCGTGATCAACGTGGGCGATGATTGCCACATTTCTTATATCTTCTCTTTTCATCTTCATAGATTGTGCTCTTCTTTCTCTTAAACAATTATGGCCCGGCCAAACCGGCTCCCATATCATAAAAAACTAAGGACATATCTGCCCTTAGTTTCATCAGCATTATAACAATTAGTTAGTATATCATCCTATATTTAATATTGCAAGATTTTTTTCTTGTTTTTTCGACATGTTTATTAATCCGGAAACAAAAGCACTTCTTTCTCAAACAGCCCATAATACACATCTTCCAGCTTTACGATTTCTGCCTGTCCTCCTGTTATGTCCGCAACATCAGTCTGTATTTTCTCAGCCTTCTCCTGAGGCACCAGAATGGTCAGTTCTACCTTGTCCGTATACTCACTGTTTAAGGTGGTAATGCCCTCCTGGGCCAGCATATACTGGATTTTTCCGATTCCGTTATAATCCACCGTAAGAGAACATGTCTCTCCCGGCTGGACAGTCAGGATTGCAGAGGCTTTAAGCCCCTCCTGGGCAGCCCCTGAATAGGCTCTTACCAATCCTCCCGTCCCAAGAAGGGTTCCTCCAAAATATCTGGTCACCACCACACAGACGCCTGTAACACCCTCTCCCTCCAGCACATCAAGGATGGGCCTTCCTGCAGTCTGGGCCGGTTCTCCGTCATCGCTGCAGCGTTTCTGCTCCCCTTTTTTCCCTATGACCCAGGCATAACAGTGGTGCCTGGCATCCCAGTAGGTTTTCCTTATTTCTTCAATAAAAGCCAGGGCCTCCTCTTCTGTTTTTACAGGCCTGGTACAGGCAATGAAACGGGATTTCTTTTCTGTTACCTCTCCTGTTCCTCCCTGGTATAAAATTTTATAGGAACTTCTCATAAATTTCCTCATTTCTTCCTCATCAATATTGTTTTCATTATATCGGAAAACCCAGACTCAGGCAAGTCCATGTATATTTCCTACATTTTTCTCCAAAATTTAAGAAGGGGAGCCTTTCAAAAGGCAAAAATGGTAGGTGTTGAATTGAAAGGCAATGTTTGGTATAATAATCCGGTAAAGGAGGTTTCTTATGAACTATGGCAAACAATCGGTAGAAAAAAAGCTCCGGACCGCCAATTCAAAAACGAGGAAATATTCTGCCAAGGTTTTTCTTGCTTTTTTAAAAAGCTTATTCGTGCTGTTTCTGTTCTGCGGCATCCTGGCCGCCAGCATCGGATTCGGCATGGTTAAAGGAATCATAGACAACGCTCCTGAGGTGGACATTGCCACCATCGTACCCAATGAATATGCCACAACCGTTTATGACAGCGCGGGCAATGTGACGGAAACTCTGGTTACTGCAGGGTCCAACAGGGAGGAAGCCACCTATGAAGAGCTTCCAAAAAACCTGGTCAATGCTTTTGTCGCCTATGAAGATTCCAGGTTCTGGCAGCACAATGGAATTGATCCCCGCTCCATCATGCGGGCTGTAAGAGGCGTGCTGACAGGAGATTCCTCCGCAGGAGGAGGCAGTACCATAACCCAGCAGCTCATTAAAAACAGCGTTTTCGGGGGCGGTATGGAAAAAAGCTTTGGGGAACGGCTGGAGAGAAAGATGCAGGAATGGTTCCTGGCTGTCAAGCTGGATGGAATCATGTCCAAGGAACAGATTATCACCAATTACTTAAATACCATTAACTTAGGCAATAACTCCCTGGGAGTCAAGGTGGCTGCCAGAAGGTACTTTAACAAGGAGATATCCGATCTGACCTTATCCGAATGTGCGGTTCTTGCAGGCATTACACAAAATCCCTCCAAGTTTAACCCTATTACCGGTCAGAAGGCCAACTCAGACAAGCAGAAGGTAATCCTTCAATACTTGCATGACCAGGGATATATTTCCAGCGAAGAAGAGGATGAAGCTCTGGCTGATGATGTCTATTCCAGAATTCAGAACGTGGACATCGTTACCAAGGAAACCTCCACCCCTTACAGTTATTTTACAGATGAACTGGTGGAACAGGTCAAGGAGGCCATGAAGGAACAGCTTGGCTATACGGATACTCAGGCCCATAACATGCTTTACAGCGGCGGCTTATCCATCTACACCACCCAGGACCCCCACATTCAGTCCATTGTGGATGAAGAAGTGGGCAACCCCTCAAACTACACAGCAGCCAAGTATTCCATTGAATACAGGCTTTCCGTGACTCACAGGGACGGAAACACAGTCCATTATTCTGAGGAAAGCTTAAAGCGATATCACAAAGACATCGGTGATTCAGGATACGACGGCTTATACAATTCAGAAGAAGAGATTCAGAATGATATCAACGGATATAAAGCCTCTATCATACAGGAAGGGGATACCATTCTGGGAGAACGGCTTCAAAAGACCTTACAGCCTCAGGCTTCTTTCGTGATCATGGACCAGAAGACCGGTCAGGTAAAAGCCATAAGCGGAGGACGGGGCGAAAAAACTGCCAGTCTCACCTTAAACCGGGCCACCAACACCCTGAGGCAGCCAGGCTCCACCTTTAAGATCATAACGGCATTTGCGCCTGCTATTGACACCGGCAGCGCCACCCTGGGAACGGTTTATTACGATTCTGTTTACACCATCGGAAATAAAACCTTTTCCAACTGGTATAAATCCGGATATCAGGGCTACTCCTCCATAAGAGACGGAATCATCTATTCCATGAACATTGTGGCCGTCCGCTGCCTGATGGAAACCGTAACGCCCCAGCTTGGGGTGGAATATGCCAGAAACTTCGGAATTACTTCCTTAAGGGATACGGACTACAATCCGGCCCTTGCACTTGGAGGAATTACAGACGGCGTTTCCAACTTAGAGCTGACCAGCGCCTATGCTACCATTGCAAACGGAGGGCTATATACAAAGCCCACATTTTTCACCAGAATTCTGGATCATGACGGAAAAATTTTAATCGACAATACGCCGGAAACCCACAGGGTTTTAAAGGATTCCACCGCATTTTTGCTGACTGATGCCATGGCAGGCTCCATGGAAAGCAGCAGAAAGTTTTCCCAGGGAAATTCGGGCCCCAGCTCCACCAGTACGGCCGCCAATATTCCCGGCATGTCCAACGCAGGAAAAAGCGGTACTACCACCGGCAATAATGACATCTGGTTTGTAGGCTATACGCCTTATTACACTGCAGGAATCTGGGCGGGCTATGACAGCAACCAAAAGCTGACAAGCCAAAATGGCGGAACCTCATTCCACAAAGTATTGTGGAGAAAAATCATGTCCAGAGTCCACGAAGGCATGTCAGATCCGGGCTTTCCCGTTCCTGACAGCATAGAAACTGCCAATATATGCAGAAAATCAGGCAAACTGGCTGTCTCGGGAATCTGTAACAACGATCCCAGAGGCAATGCCATATACACCGAATATTTTGCAAGAGGCACGGTTCCCACAGACGTCTGCAACATTCACGTCCGTGCCACTGTCTGCTCTGTATCTCACCGGCTTCCGACACCTTACTGTCCGGAGCGGACTACAGCTATCTTCCTGGTGCTTCCGCCTGGGGAAGAGGGAACAACCGATGATTCCGCATTTGCAATGCCTGGTTACTGTACCATCCATTCTGCCAACTCCGTCATCATTCCTCCGGGAGGTGACACGGATTCGCCGGACAGCGATTACGGTCCGGGGTATGGGCCTGGATATGGACCTCCGGGTTCAGGTTCAGCAGGCCAAGGGCAATGGCCTGGGTCAGGATATTAAAAAAGACCGAAAGAAAGGGTCTGCTGTTATTTGACGACAGCAGACCCTCTTTTTTAACTTTTCATTTTAGGTTTAAAGAGGATAGAACCCAGATAACCGAAAATCAGGGCTCCTGATACTCCAACGGCACTTGCGGTGAATCCTCCTTTGAAAACTCCTAAAAGCCCGTCTTCTCCCATGCTCTTCCACACGCCTTTCCAAAGGGTATTGCCAAAGCCCAGAAGGGGAACAGTTGCTCCTGCTCCCGCCCAGTCTGCAAAGGGATCGTAAAGTCCTAAAGCGCCCAGAATGCTTCCGGTTACCACCAGAAGAACCATGATGCGTCCGGGCATCAGCTTGGTGTTATCCATCAAGATCTGGACCAGCACGCAGATTCCCCCTCCGACTAAAAATGCTCTCACGTATTCCATAAAAGTCTCCTTTCTTTTCATTTGCCCTATAGAACTATTTCTGCATACTACAGGTTTCCCAGGTTTTCAATAACCACTCCATGAGCTATGCCCGGTATGGTTTCTCCTTCGTTGAAGCTGACTGTGGAAAGCAGTGCGCCTGTAGGCACGAACAAAACCCGTTTCCACGTCCCGTCCTGTACCCTGGGAAGAATGTAGGAGCAAAGGGTAGAGGCCGCACAACCGCAGCCGCTTCCTCCTGCATGGGTATCCTGGGACTCTGAATCAAAGATCTCAATTCCGCAGTCCATATACTGTTTTTCTATATCATGTCCTTTATTTTTCATAAAATCCAGCAAAATGGTACGACCTACCTGACCCAAATCTCCAGTGATAATCTTGTCATAATAGGATTCATCCACCTGGAAATCCTCAAAATTCCTCTGTATGGTGTGGAAGGCTGACGGGGCCATGGCTGCTCCCATATTCATGGAATCCCTGGCGCCCATGTCCACCATCTGCCCTGTGGTGATGCCTGTAATGGCTGCAATTCCATCTTTTCTATGCTTCGAGAGAATAACCGCACCGCAGCCTGTCACCGTCCAGGAAGCCGAAAAGGGCCTTTGGTTTCCATATCCCAGGGGAAAACGGAACTGTTTTTCCGCTGTTGCAAAATGGCTGGAGGCCATAGCCATAATCTTGTCTGCATACCCTCCCGCAACAGTCATGGCTCCCAGATTCAAGGCCTCTCCCATAGTGGAGCAGGCTCCGAATAAGCCAAATAAGGGAATCTCCAGATCCACGGTTCCAAAAGAGGTAGCAATGAGCTGGCCCAGCAAATCTCCGGCAAATAAATAGCGGATATCCTTTTTCCGGATGTTTCCTTTTTCAATCGCCAGATCTGCAGTCTGCTTTTGCAGGGCGCTTTCCGCCTTTTCCCAGGTATCCGCCCCAAACATATCATCCTGCTCCACCACGTCAAACATTTTTCCAAGAGGACCTTCGCCTTCTTTTTTTCCTACAATCGAAGCCATGCTTTCAATGACCGGAGGCTCTTTAAATTTAACACTCGCTTTTCCTATCTGCATTTTTCTCTCTCTCCATTTCCATGAGTCTACAGTATCCCAAACGCCTGTAACACATAAGCGATGATTCCAAGTAACCAGGAGCTTAAAATTCCATACAGGATAACCGGCCCTGCAATGGTGAATATTTTACAGCCAATACCAAACACCTGGCCCTCTGCTCTGAATTCTACTGCCGGAGCCACCACGGAATTGGCAAATCCGGTAATGGGAACCAATGCTCCTGCTCCTCCGAATTTAACAATTTTCCCATAGAGATTTAATCCTGTCAGCAGGACGCTGGCTGCAATCAGAACCAGAGTGGTCCAGGCTGAAGCCGTTTCTTTTTCCAGCCCTGTGTTCATAAGCAGAACCGTGACAATCTGACCTATGGTACAGATGATTCCGCCTACAAAAAATGCCTTGATCATTCCCGGCCACCGCTTGTGAACCGGAGTCACCTGCTTTACATAGGCTTCATACGCTTTTTTGTCTATTTCCATTATGTTCCTCCATTCTGTAAATTCTGTTCTGCTTTACTGTCCAAATTTTTCCGTAAAAAATATGAGGGACCCAATCAGTTTTCCCAGTCCCAGGGAAAGGATGATATACTGCAGTCCTACTCCCAGATTGAGCCTGCGGCTGATGACCGGCAGAGCCTTTAAGGTTTCTGCAAGGGACATGACCAGGCAGCCCACAAAGATTCCCACGGCTGTCCCGTAAACGCCCAAAAACAGATTTCCCCCAAATCCCAGAGGGATTTCATAAATGTCCCATATATTTCCCAGTACACCTCCCACGATGATCATGGTTTCATACAGCAGGATGTGCCTGTTTGTCCTTGTCTTTCCTATAAGCCTGGGAAATACGCCTATGATGGCTAAGAAAGCAAAAACGCCGGCTGCTATAATGCCGCCAGCGCTGAGCCCGATTAAAACAAGAAGCACTTGTTTAGGAAACATCAATATCCGACTCCTTTCTTCCTTCATTCTGAATCAGGGTCTTGCTGACATTATCCTCGTAAAGCCGCATTTCTACCTCTAAAGGTGTTGGATCGGTATTGATCTTGATCTTTGCGAAATGATTAAAAAATCCCACAATTCCAAGAGCCAGTCCAATGGAATAGCTAACCTCTAAAATGGTAAATCCGCTGGATTCCTGCTTCATGATGATCCGGTAAATTTCCTTAAAAACATCGGTAACGTTTACGTCATTATTAAAGGTCATGATGGCAAAAGCCGCTCCGCAGAAACAGATGATACATACAAAAATGGTCTTGATCCACTGCCAGACCCAGTTAGGCTTTTTGGCCTTGTGGTAATCGATGATATAATCCACTTCCCCCACATTATTGATCTCAAGGGTGGAGTCCATTTCTATCAGTTTCTTTATCACATCCAAAGCATTCTCTATATACCGTTTGTTTTTATCTGAGTGAATGGTTTTAATGCGCAGGGCATTGCACTTGTTCATAACGGAAGAATCGTCGCAGTAAACGTCTGCCACATCCTTTAGCTGGATCTCCTTGTGATGAACCTCTGTAATCTGGCTGATATTTAAATAAACGGTCTTGCTCATGAAACCATCCTCTCAATTCCGGGCAGGCTTCTTACAAGAGTTCCTTCTTTTCCTCCCCCGTCAGGCATGACGGCAATCAGATACCAGATGGCGGCAGCAGCCGCAATCAGGCCTAAAACAAGAAGCGTCATCACAAGCTTATGTTTCATGGATTCCATAGGTGCTCACATCCTTTACTCTGGTTTTCATAAGTAGTATGAGCCATATGGTTTTTTTTATTCTTTTTCTATAATTTTTCACGCATTTGCTTTAAAATCTTTTTTTCCAATCTGGATACCTGAACCTGGGAAATTCCCAGCTTTGCGGCGATCTGGCTCTGGGTTTCATTGTAATAATAACGCCTGATGATGATTTCCCTGTCCTTATCCTCCAGCCCGGTCAAAAGCTCCCGCAGCACCATCTGGTTTAAAAGGTCTTCCTGGGCAGAATTTTCTTCTTCGATTTTATCAATGAGCAAAAGACTGTTTTCATCGTTGTTATTGACAGAACGGTACAAGGATTCCACCTCTGCTCCCGCTTCAATGGAAGCGGCCACTTCTTCCTTGCTGGCCCCGATTTCCCCGGCGATCTCCTCTACCGTAGGCTCCCTGCCCAGACG